>CAXXHA010000029.1:0-224953 GCA_963662265.2 Spirochaetia bacterium
TAACACTGACGGGAGGTCCTACAGGTCCTGCGTGGGTGCCGGTAGGTGGTGTGTACGGGTTCTCAGACAGTACAGCAAACGATCTTGAAATGGATGTAAGGCCAGATGATGACAGGGTTGTCTGTGTATACAAGGATTCACTCAACAGCAACAGCAGTTCAGCTCTTATCTGGGACGGAACAACATGGAGCGATCTCGGGATCAGGGGAATTACAGGAAACCTTGTAACTGATATTTCGATGACTATTGATGCAGGTAATAATGTATATATAGCACAGCAGCTTATGTCGGACAGTGATATCAATATTTCAGAGTACACAGGTTCATCATGGCTTTCTGTCCCTACATCAATACCTGCAAATATTGACACCCCCATGTCTGATATTGAAGCTACTTTGTCTGCCAAATATGTTATTTACAGGGATACAACAAATGCCAACCAGGTTACTGTTCAGGAATATAACGGAGCAACTTTATCTGCTCTGACAACAGCAGGTCTTACAGCAAGTACATCATCAAATCCGCACAATTTTAAGCTTACAGCTGTGGGAAATACACTGTATGCTTCATACTATAATGATGCCGGTGATTTTACCATGCAGGAATACACAGGCTCTGCATGGATAGATGAAGGAAGCGCTTCATTTTCAGCAGTTGATACAAATACGTTTTTTGATGTTGCTGACCAGAACGGAGATATGTACAGCGCTACTGTAGAGGGCGGCAACATAATAGTAAGGAAAAATAACGGCAGTAATGTCTGGGTACAGGTTGGAAATACAATAACAGATGCTGATGTTTCCACAACACCGGAGAATTTTATCAAGCTTGAAGTCAGTTATGCGGGAGATGTGTATCTCTTTTACAGGGATACGGCCTACAAGCCTAACCTTGTTAAAATAAATGCAGCAGGAACAACTGTCATCGCAGAAGGTGTTCTTGCAGGCGATCTGATTAACAATGATGATGTTGCATACGGAAGCATTGCTGTTGATCAGAATGACAAGGTTTATATTGCGTATCGGGATGATTTAAACGGGCAGAAAATAACTGTCCTGACTTATGAATAAAAGTAAAATCTGAACAGGCAGTTTTCAGGCTTCAGTTATCCTGAAAACCGGGTTTTTACTGAATATGTCCAGAATCCTGGAAAATTATTGATTGATAATTTTCAGTACAGATTCAAGGAGAATTATCTTATCCCTGTTCTCCTCATCATCTCTCATTGCGACTACAAGTTCTTTTCTCATTATTACATCGACTGTTTCAAAACCGGAAATATTGAGAATATTGGAATAATATTTCATTACAAGCGGATCTGTAATTGCCGCATCATTTCTCCCGCGTACCAGTTTTTTCAGAAGGGATATTTCATTAGGCGCTTCATCAACATTGTGTGAATACATTTTAATATATCTGGAGATTTCCTCGGGATAGATATATGTGCTGACAATTCCCACTTTGTGGTTTTTAAAGAGAGATTCGATGTTTTCATATTCAAGATGAAATCCGGTTCTCTTCATTATACTTATTTGAGACCAGTCAATAGGTGATGATGCAATAAAACCCTTTTGAACTTCCTCCGGCCATGCGGGAAAATATCCCACATATTCTCTGTTCCTTGCTTTTATTTTGGCTCTTTCCCATGGAAAGAAATCCACAACAAGTTTGATGTTTTTATCAGCAAGCAGTTCTGAAAGAATCTGTGTTGATCTTCCGCAGTTTTTTGCATTCTCATCAACATAAGGCCCCCATGCAAGAGCAGTCATTTTCCATACAGTCTGGCAATAAGCAGAAGAATGCAGAACCAGGAGAATAATTATTAAATAAATGTTTTTTGTTTTAAAAAGCATTTTAACTCCGGAATATTCTGAAGAGCTATATAATAATTATAGGATAAAACAAAACAATGTTGTAATCAAATTATAATAAATGTTGACTTGGGCAATTCTTAAAGATAATATGAGAAAAGTATGTCAGATTTTAAAAATGCTCTTGATTCATATAAAAAATCAGCCGGTAAAAAAACTGAAAATACAGGGTTTTCTGCCGGTAATATTTCGTCCGCCGATAGGAAAAAAACTGTAATCAGAAAAACTCTGCCTGAACATCTAAAGAAATCACTCTCAGATTCTGATAAACCGGAATTTAGCAGGAATATTGAAAATCAAAACACAGACAGCAGTTCTGAAATGTCTGTGGCTGAGAAATATGTGAGGCAGTCTATGCCGGATAATTCAGATTCAGGTAAAGCATTTCTATCGAATCTGAAAAAAGCCATGGGCAGCAAGTCTGAAGATAACACTGTTTATCCCGAGAAATTCATTTTTCATCAGTTTAATGAAAAAGAGAGGAATAAAAACGGCAACTATTTCATAAAGGAAACAGGATCTGAAGATGATCTGTCCGGGGACAGGGGCGGAGCTTCTTCATCTCCTGCAGAAACAGCGGGAAGGAAATATACTGAATCGGGACTGAAAAGGGTTGCAAAACTCATCGCTCTTCTCGGCCGGGAAGAAGCTGCAAATGTTCTAAAGAGTTTCTCGAATGAAGAAATAGAAAAAATCGCGTCAGAACTTCTGAAGATCAAGCAGATAGGGCGTGATGAAGCATCAGAACTTCTTAAAATAATACATAAGAAAAATACCCGGACAGAAATATTTACAGGCGGGGTTGACAGGGCGCGTGACATACTTATCCAGGCCTACGGCAAGGAGAAGGGCGAGGAGATACTTAAGAAATCACTCCCTGAAAAGAGGGAAAAACCCTTTGAATTCCTGAATGATGTCGAGCCGCACCAGATAAAACTACTTCTCAAGAAAGAATCCCGGACAATAACTGCAATGATTCTGACTCATCTGGACCCTGATAAAAGCGCAGCTCTTTTAAAGGAATATTCAGCTGAAGAACAGAAATCGATTGTCCTTAAGATGTCGCATAAAGGTAAAATCAGCAGCGAAATTGTTGAGAAGATAGAAAACGGTCTTAAGGAAAAAATACGGGAACAGGGAAAGATTGTAACAAGGGAAGTGGACGGGAAAAACAGGCTTGCAGGTATTCTAAGGTTTATGGATCCCGAGGAGGAAGAGAGAATACTTGAAGAACTCAACGATGAGGATCCAGATCTTTCAAGGGAAATAGATTCAAAGATATTCAGCATAGAAATAATCCATGATATTCCTGACCGTGATTTTCAGAAACTTCTGAATGATTTTTCTGAAACTGAAATTGCGATGATTCTGAAAGGTAGAGGCGGCAAAATAAAAAAGAAATTTGCTAAAAACATGTCACAGCAGAGAAAAGAGATGGTCCACCGCGAATCTGAGCTGATCGGAATAGTCAGAAAAAGTGAAGTTAACAAGGTAACAACGGAATTTCTCGATTATATCCGCCAGTTTGAAAAAGAGGGTAAAATTATTGTCAATAGAGGCGGCAATCTTTTTGTGTAGTGCTTGACAAAGGAAAAGTTCGACAATACTATCATTTCTATGACTGCAAAAGAATTACGTGAAAAATATATCAACTTTTTTGTTGAAAAGGGGCATAAGCAGATATCAGGAAAATCTCTTATCCCTGAGAATGATCCTACTGTGCTTTTTACAACAGCGGGAATGCATCCTCTTGTACCATACCTTCTGGGAGAGGAACACCCCGCAGGCACAAGACTTGTGAATTTTCAGAAATGTATCCGAACAGGTGATATAGATTCTGTAGGTGATCCTTCCCACCTTACATTCTTCGAAATGCTGGGAAACTGGTCTCTCGGAGATTATTTTAAAGAGGAAGCTCTTTCCTGGAGTTATGAATTCCTTACATCGGAAAAATACCTCGGCCTAGATTAAGGACAAGCTTTCTGTAACAGCTTTTGAAGGCGAGGCTGAAAATGATATACCTGCAGACACAGAAGCTGCATCAATATGGAAGACGCTCGGTATTCCTGAAGAGAGAATATACCTGCTTCCCAGAGAAGATAACTGGTGGGGACCGGCAGGCGAAACAGGACCATGCGGACCTGACTCTGAAATGTTCATAGATACTGGAAGGGAAGCATGCTCTGCAGACTGTAAACCCGGCTGCGGATGCGGCAAGTATTTTGAAGTCTGGAATGATGTATTTATGCAGTACAACAAGCAGGGCGACGGAAGCTATAAAAAGCTGGAAAGGAAATGCGTTGATACAGGTATGGGAGTTGAGAGAACAATTGCCATGCTGCTTGGTAAGAAATCTGTATATGATACTGAATTTTTTATTCCTGCAATAAAACTTCTGGAAGAACTTGCAGGCAGGAAATACGGCGGAAATGAAGATGCTGATGTCTCAATCAGAATCATATCTGACCATGTAAGAACTGCAACTTTTATACTTGGGGATGAGAGGGGAGTTAAACCTTCAAATCTCGGGCAGGGCTATATCTTAAGAAGAATTATAAGACGTGCGATAAGACACGGCAGAAAGCTTGGAATTGAAGGGAAATTCCTCTCAAAACCCGCACTTGTCTTTCTCGATATGTATGAAGATGTATATCCTGAACTGAAGGAACACAGGGACATGATTCTTGGGGAACTTGAAGCTGAAGAGGAAAAATTTCTTGGTACACTCGGAAAGGGGGAAAGCGAATTTTCAAAAATGCTTCCAAACCTTCTCAAAGGCAATGCCAAAATTATTCCTGGCCGGCTTGCTTTCAAACTCTATGACACTTTCGGTTTCCCGGTTGAGATTACAGAGGAGCTTGCAGCAGAACATGGTCTTACTGTAGATAAGGAAGGATTTGACAAGGCTTTCAGGAAGCACCAGGAGAAATCAAAGGCAGGTGCTGATAAAGTATTTAAAGGCGGTCTTGCAGATCATTCTGAAATGACAACAAAGTACCATACTGCAACACATCTTCTTCATAAGGCGTTGAGGACTGTATTAGGTGAGCATGTTCAGCAGAAGGGTTCAAATATCACTGCAGCAAGACTCAGGTTTGACTTTTCACATCCTGAAAAGATGACACCTGAACAGATCAAAGAGGTTGAAGAGATGGTTAACAGCCAGATTGAAAAATCTCTTCCTGTAAGCATGGAGATCATGAGTCTTGATGAAGCAAAAAATAACGGGGCTATAGCATTCTTCGGAGATAAATACGAAGAAAAAGTCAAAGTATATACTATCGGAGATTTTTCAAAAGAGGTGTGCGGGGGACCGCATGTTGAAAATACATCGGAACTTGGTAAATTCAAGATTAAAAAGGAACAGTCATCCTCAGCAGGGGTGAGAAGAATAAGAGCTGTCCTTGAATAGTCTTTACCGGATCAATACTCTGTATTGAATATATCCGGTTTTCAGGCTGTTGAAAAACAGGTCAGCCGGAGGCTAACTGGCCGCATGCACCATTGATGCTGCGGCCTTTTTTGCGTCTTATCGAGTAGGGTAGATTATTCCTGTCAAGCATTGCGCAGAAATCATCCACTTTTTTCCAGGAAGGTGTTTTATACGGTAAGTCTTCTGCAGGATTCCATGGTATCAGGTTAACCATTACTGAAAGACCTTTACAGAAATCTTTAAGAAGTGCCGCATCTTTTTCAGAGATATTGAAGTTGTCTATCATTACATATTCGAGAGTTATACGCTTTTTTCTGACAGACTGGAAATAGATGAGAGCTTTTTTAAGATCAACAAGGCTGTATTTTGATGTAACAGGCATGATTTCTTTTCTTTTTACAGGATCAGCAGCATTGAGAGAAAGCGCAAGCCTTAAGTCAGCCTCACAGTCTGCGAGTTTTGTTATACCTATCGCTAGGCCGCATGTAGATACAGTCATTTTCCTGTAACTCATGTTTATCCCTTTTTTATTGTGCAGAATATTTACTGCTTTTATAAGATTGTCAAAGTTATCAAGAGGTTCACCCATTCCCATAAAAACTATGTTGGATATCTGACCGAAGATATTCCTGAGGTGAAGAAACTGTTCAATAATTTCATGCGATTCAAGGTTTCTTTTATATCCCATGCTTCCGGTCTTGCAGAAGGTGCATCCCATTCTGCATCCTGCCTGTGTCGATATGCATGCGGTTTTTCTTGATTTGGAATCTGACAGAAGGACGCATTCAATCATTGAGGAATCGTCCAGTTTAATCCTCAGCTTCGAGCTGCCGTCAGGGTCTGTCAGTTCTGCATCTATAACAGAAGTAAAAACAGTATATTTTTCAGAAAGATTTTCCCTTAAAGGTGCAGGAAGAGATGTAATTGAATTTAGATCTGTTATTCCTGTAGAATGTATTGAGTTGAATATCTGTGAAGCCCGGAAATTTTTATCGAGAGAAAGCTTTTCCAGAAGCTCGCTCTCGTTAAAACCGGACAGTCCTGTTTTTTTCATTTTAAAAAGCTGTAATACTGTTTATTTAATCCAGATTATCCAGATAATGCGCAATATAACTTGTTTTAAGGCCGTTACGCTGATACTCGGCAAGTATCTCGGTAATCTTCTTTTTATCATTCAGCTGAGTATAGCAGTCAAGAAGCTCAACATAAAGGCGATAGTTTTTCGGATCATGTTTAAGAAGCGCTTCAAGTGATTCAACTGCTTCTGCAAACTTACCTCTTGTTTTATTGATAAGAGCAAGACCGAGTATTGCATAAACATCAAATTCTATATTCAGTGCTTTTTTATAATAATCTTCCGCAAGATCAAGTTCACCAAGGTTCCTGTATGAATCACCTGCCCTTGTAAGAATTACCTTGTTATTGGGATCAAATTTAAGTATTTTAAGCCAGTTTTCGAGAGCCTCGTTATGCATGTTGAGACCTCTGTAGCAGTTTGCCACTCCGAAAAGGGCGTAGAAATTATTAGGTTCAATTTCAAGCGCTTTCTTGAAATAGGGTATTCCCTGTTCAAAAGTCTTGAGTTTTCTGTGGCAGTTTCCAAGAGTTGTGAGGACTCTGATATCCACATTGTCATTTATTTCAAGCATTTTTTTAAGGTAATACTGTGTTTCAGCATAAAATTTGAAGTCAAAATGAAGATGTCCGAGGCCTATGAGTGCATAGGCATTGTTCTCTTCCATTTCAAGTACCTGGAGATAAAGTTCCTTTGATTTGCTGAAATTTCTCACCTTTCTGTAGGCATCTGCTATTCTTGTAAGAACAGTTATGTTTTTATCATCATGCTTGAGATACTGTTCCCATATAGCAATTGCAAGTTTGTACTGGTTCAATGATTTATAGCAGTCAGCAAGGCCGAAAAGTGCATAGTTGTTGTCAGGATATTTTTCAAGACATTTCTGATAGTATTCTATCGCAGTCTTATAGTCTTTTTTCTTACGTGTAGCATCACCGAGGCCGACAAATGCATAATTGTTTTCAGGATCTTTTTCAAGTATTTTCCTGAAAGTCACCTCTGCGTCGGCAATATTGTTTTCTTTCAAGAGTTGATAACCGGATTTTGAAAGTTCAGATATTTCTCTTTTTAAACTGTCTTCAGTATTTGTAATAATTTTATCATCTTCTAGAAAATCAGCTTTATCCATCATTGTAAACCACCTTGCATGTTCTTTTTAAATCGACTGTTTTTTCAACCATACTTTAACAATTTCTGACATTTTTTCTATCAGGAAATCTTTTTTGTCTGGAGCCGGAGCTACTTCGTACATCTCCAGGGCTTCAATAAAGTTTTGATTATTATAATAATAATCGCCCACCCGTATTATCCCATCTGTGTAACCGGTTGTCAGAAAAATTCTTCTAGCTATATCGATTTTTCCGTTATTGTAAAACTGGTTGCCCTTTCTTATAAGAGCTACTCGTTCTGAACTTTTTAAACTGCTGTTTTTATACTCTGTTAACTTAACAAAGTTTGATTGCGGAATTTTTTTTAAAATATCTTTTTGTTTATCCAAATAAAGCTCCACTTATTCTAAATAAATCGGTAAATAGCAATTTATGGAACATACTAATATTAAAATCTGACAATTTTCTAAAAAAGTCAATACAACATATAAAAAATTATATTATTCCCTTTGTTGAAAGGACATCCTTCCCTTCAGAAAGAGGATAATATGCACCGTAAAGAGCTTTTCCCAGCGCCTTGAACAGTGATTCCGCCATGTGGTGGCTGTTCTCCCCGTATCTGCACTCTGCGTGAAGAGTTATCTGCGCCTTGTTTACAAGAGCTGTAAAAAACTCTTTTAAAAGCGACATGTCAAAATTGCCGGAGTAGGGCTGGGGAAAATCAGCCTTGAAAACACAGTAGGGCCTTCCGCTTGCATCAATAGTCACTTCGGAAAGCGCATCATCCATGGGTATTACAGAATTTGAATACCTCATTACAGGGCCGAATTCCTCAATAGTCTTATTCAGTGCTTCACCCAGGACGAGACCGCAGTCCTCAACCAGATGATGCGGATCAACATCTATATCCCCGACTCCGCTTATTTTAAGAGCGAAATTCCCGTGGAAAGCCATGGAGGTGAGAATATGGTTGAAGAAAGGAAGCTGTGTTTTTATTTCAACACCCCCTTCACCCGAGAGATCAAGTTCAACAGTTATATCTGTTTCCTTTGTTGTCCTTTGAAGAAGTATCTTTCTGCTACTCATTGCCTTTTCCTTTTAAAATATCAATTAATTCATTGATTCTCTTATAATGAAGTTTATAATATCCCGGGTTTGCAATCAAGTGAACTTTTGTCCTTGCTATTTTTTCCTGAACTTTGAGGTTATGCGCCTTAAGGGTTGTGCCTGTTTCAACAAGATCAACAATATAGGGAGCAAGTCCGAGTATTGGTGCAAGTTCAACAGAACCGTTAAGTTTTATTATCTGGACCGATTTTCCCCTGCTGTTGAAGTAGTCTCTTGTATATTTTGTGAATTTTGTCGCTACTTTAAGGTGTTTTATTTCTGAAGCCGGTGTTTCTCCCTCTTTGGCCGCTATGCATATATCTGTTCCGCCGAAGTCGAAAGTCATCAGCCTGTAAAATTCCTCGCCTGATTCATAAATAACATCATCTCCGCAGATACCGAGACCGGCAATACCGTGACTCACATATGTCGGGAGGTCTGAATTTTTTACCAGAAGGAATTTCAGGTTCTTTTCATCATTCATAGCAACAAGTTTCCTTGCTTCGAATTCGAAATCTATATTATTTTCACTGAACAGTTCTTCAGTTTTTTTCTGAAGTCTTCCTTTCGGAAGGGCTATTGTAAGTGCAATTTCTGACAGTTTGGTTTTCATAAAAGTGATATCCCCCCGTTTTCCCTGGTTTTTTTTGCATTTCTGTATTTTTCAGCAAAATCCTTACCTTCTGCAGCAGGAACAGCTTCAGGGAATTTAAACCTGTCTCTGTCACCTATGTATGGTTCCACTTTTCTCAAGAGAAGGGAAAATCCGACAGATGTTGTGTTGCCTCCGAACCTGTCCATCAGGTTGTCATACCTGCCTCCTGAAATTACAGCAGAGTCTGTACCTTCCATATAGACCTGGAAAGCAATACCAGTGTGATACGGCTGTGTGCCTATTTCTGAAAGATCAATCCTGACAATTTCAGGAACATTGAGCTTTTTCATGTTTGATATAATCTCTTTAAGGTAATCTGCAGTACTTTTAATCGAGAAAAATCCCCTGTTCTGTATTGTTTCAGCAAAAGAAATAAATTCATCAAAGCTTCCTATGAAGCTGAAAATATCTCTAAGGATTTCCCGCTCCCCGTCTTTATGAAGGTATGATATTTCCTCCAGCCTGTCCCAGTCTCTCTTGGCTATGGTGTTTATAAGATCCTGCTTTTCATCATCAGAGTAACCTGAATATACAGTCTTAAATATTTCTCTTGAACCTATATGAATTCTTGTTCCGGGAAGAGAGAGAAGATCAAGAGTTTCTATAAGCAGCATGAATATTTCAAGGTCTCCTTCTATTCCGGGTTTACCGAAAAGCTCTGCCCCGGTCTGGAAAAACTCATTCCGTGAAATATCCTCTTTATCCTGGTGCCTCAGTATTGAGTCTGCATAACACACCCTCACAGGTGTTTTCAGTGATTTAAGTACAGGCCCAAGTTGTTTTGCAAGAAAGAGAGTTATATCTGACCTGAGCATGAGAAGATCTCCCTCCCTGTCAATGAGTCTGTAAATCTTTTCTGACGGCACTTCTTTCAAAAGGGGTCTGTATATATCATAAAAATCAAATACCGGAGTAAGTGAAGGCAGATATCCCCAGCTGCTGAATAGTTTTTCAATCTGATATGTAATCTGTTTATGCAGGAATGCTTCTCTTAACAGGATACTTTCTGTTCCCTGTGGAGTTTCAAGCATGTTTTTTGAATTTTCCATCAAATTTTCAACCTCCGGTTAGTTAGTATAAAGAATACTGTAATTCAGTATGCAGTATTCTATATGAAGAATCATTTTTTCTGATTATGAAGAAAACATCATCAAGTGTCAATTCAAGAATATTTTAACCTTACCCGATATATAACTGATGATTATGAAAAAATATTTTTATGCTGCATTATTATTAATATTTATTACATCTGTATCCACACAGGAAAAACAGCCTGATAAGGAAAGCCTGGATAATAATCAGGATAACAGAATAGAAACCCAGCAGCTTCCTGATGGATTTATGAATCTGAAACTCGGGTTGAATATGGAACAGCTTGAAGAGGCACTTGATGAAAACAGCTATTTTGACTACAGGGGGAAACCTGATGTAGACATGAGGATGATGAAGGAAAGATCTCTGATAGAATGTTCAGGGTTTTCATATATTAAAAAAGGGTATTTCCAGTTTTACAAGGAAAAACTAATTGTTATAACTATAATTATTGATGAAAAAGAGCTTGATTATTATTCATTCTATACAAAACTGGAGAAAAAATATGGCAAGCCTGATCATCTGAATCCGGACGGTGTTTACTGGGAAAATGAAAACACAGCAGTTGCTCTTGAGAAACCTCTTTCTGTAAAATATACTGACCTGAAATCTTTCGATGAGATAAAGGATAAATTTGCTTCCGAAAAATCGAAACAGAAAAAGCTGAAAGAGGAATTTGTTGATACTTTCTGATATTTCAATAAAATCAGTTAAGAAATGAGCTGCCTTGAAAAGGTCAGGATTTTTACAGCAGGAATGGTGACAGGATAAATAATGCTGAAAGCTTTAAACAATATTGTACATGCAAAAATTATACTCATTATTACAATCATTTTTCTCCTGCCTGTACTGTCCTGCAAAAGCTATGATAATGAGAAAGGAAGTATAACTGCAGGAAATAAAGTCATAAATGTTGAAATCGTCTATACAGTAAGTGATAGGGCACAGGGCCTCATGAACAGGAAGGTTCTGGATGAAGACAGCGGCATGATATTTGTTTTTCCCTATGACAGGAAACTCTCTTTCTGGATGAAAAATACATCAATACCTCTCTCAATTGCATATATATCTTCTGATTTTATTATCAGGGAAATAAGAGAGATGACTCCGTTTTCCCTGAAACCGGTTAAGTCAAAGAATTCTGTCAGGTATGCCCTTGAAGTGAATGCCGGTTATTTCAGTGAAAACGGAATAAGGGAAGGGGATAGGCTTGTCTTTTCCGATTCTATTCATAAGGCCCTGGAAAAAGCTGAAGACTGATTCTTTGGCAGGGTAAATGCATCAATCCCTAGGAAGCTTAAGAACAAGCCTGTCTGTTCTGTTTTATCCGGATTGATTCTTCAGCCATGATAACACATCAGGCACTGGAAGAAGCCGAATACCAGGCCTGCGCTGCTATTCATCAAGCTCGGGAAAAAGCTGAAGACTTGGCTCTTCCGGTTTGTTTTTTCCTGCCTGGTTTTCCTTTGCCTGAGGCTGGTTAACAAGAATCTCAACCTTTCTTTCCATTTTGTCGAGTTCTTTCTGAAGATTCCCCGCTATTTTTATACCTTCTTCAAATATAGTCATAGCTTCTTCAATATCAATCTCATTGCTGTTGATTCTGCTGTTTATCTCTTCAAGCCTGTTAAGTTTTGTTTCAAAATCTTTCATTTTTATCCCTGTTTATAAACCGTTTAATACGGTTTTGTTATTTTTAAAAATATAAAATATCCTGTTTAGTTAATAAATCAATCCTGAACCTTTTCAGTTTTCTCAGCACCAATTGCTTCTGCAGACAGTATATCTCTGTAAAACCTTACCCTGATTTTTTCTCCCTGTTTCACATCAAACCCGCTCTTGATGATTTTTCCGTCCGACTCTGAAGAAACAGATGCATAACCTTTCCTGAGTATTGATTCCGGTGATGATGATTCAATGGAATTTTTCAGAAGTTCAAGCCTGTGCCTTTTTTCTGTAATCCTGTCTGTTAAAGACCGCTTTAGTTTATCCTTAAGATCATCAGCTCTCTGGATCACCGGATTAATTCTGTTTCTGAATCCTCTTTCAAGGTTTTCAACTGAACTGCTGTCAAGCCTCATTCTGAATATTTCTATTCTTCTGTCAATTGATTCCCTGAGCGAAAGTGAAACAGCTTCTATCCTTTCTTCCACACTGCTCAGCTCGGAAGATACTATTTCGGCAGCTGCAGACGGGGTAGGCGCCCTTAAGTCTGCTGCATAGTCTGAAAGAGCATTGTCTATTTCATGACCTACAGCCGATATCACCGGTATTTCAGATTCATAGACTGCCCTCACAACATCTTCATCAGAGAACGGTAGAAGATCTTCAAGCGATCCTCCGCCTCTTCCAATTATAAGGACATCGGCAATTTTAACGCTGTTTGCATAACGTATCTGGTTCGCAATAATACCTGCAGCATCATCTCCCTGAACAGGAGCCGGAAGAATGATAAGGTTTATCTTGTTGTTTCTCCGTTTCAGCACCCTCAGGATATCCTTTATAGCTGCCCCGGTAGGTGATGTTACAACTGCCACTTTTCCAGGGAAACGGGGAAGCTGTTTTTTAATTTCCTGATCAAAAAGTCCCTCCAGAGCAAGTCTTTTCTTCCTCTTTTCAAGTTCAGCGAGAATGTTTCCTTCTCCCGACTTTTCTATGGAACTGCATATGATCTGGTAGCTGCCCCTCTGCGGATAGACAGATATATCTCCGGTGACTTTGACAAGATCGCCGTCCGCCGGTATTTCTTTCAGATTCTTGGCCGCATTCTTAAACATGACTGCGGAAATCATTGATTTGCTGTCTTTAAGGCTGAAGTAATAATGCCCTGTACTTGACGGTCTGAAGTTTGAAACTTCCCCTTCAAGCATTACAGAATAGAACTGTGATTCCAGTGTTTCTTTTATAAGAGAGGTTATTTCAAATATCTTGAAACACCTGCCCTGCATACTTATCATGAATGACATATTAGTCACTGAAATTGTTTTTATCAAGGCTGGTTTTTATTTTAAAGCGTTAAATATAAAATTGATAAGATATATAAGCTGTTTTTACAGTATCCGGAAGTGAAGATCTGAATAAAAATAATATATTTTATATCAGCCTGCACTGAATCTCTTTACACATCATGTTCAATTGACGATATAATGAATAAATATGAAAAATATAGCTTTTATTAATTGCACGGAAATAACAGAATACGGATTCAGAAAACTGGTTAATGGCAAATCCGCTTTTGAACTCTCCCTTGAATATGCTCAGTCGCTTACTGATGTTGAAAAGACTGTAATTGTTACTGTAGAGGACAGGAAAAACCTCTTCGAAAGCTTCACAGCAGAAGCTGAAATATTAACAGCTGAAAAAATTGACAATGCTGATCTTTTTGATATTTTTGAAAAAGAGTCATCAGGATTTGATTATATATTCTACATGTACGGCGACTGCCCTTTTCTCGACCTAAACACTTTTGAAAGAATGTATAAAAACCATATAAGGTATTTTGCACAGTACAGTTTTGCAGACGGCAATCCATACGGGACAGCCCCTGAAATACTTTCTACGGAAATAGCGGGAGCACTGAAAGTGCTTGCAGAAAAAAATCTTTCACCAGTTGAACGCGATACTGTTTTTAAAACAATACAGAAAGATATCAACTCATTTGATATTGAAACAGATATTTCAGAGAAAGATTTAAGATTATTGAGAATAAGTCTTACTGCAGATTCGAAGAGAAATTTTCTTCTTCTCGAAAGGCTTGCTTCTGAAAACAGAACAACAGAAAAAGAAATAGTTGAAATAATTGAGGAAAAAGGGGAAATACTCAGGACCCTGCCTGCCTACTACCAGGTACAGGTTTCCGGAAAATGTTTCCAGAAATGCAGTTACTGCCCTTATCCTTCAATAAACCCGGATCTGCTTGATTCAAAAGAATTCATGAGCAGCGAAAAATTCAGCATAATACTTGATAAAATCCACCGCTTCTCGGAGGATGCAGTTATTGCACTCTCTCTCTGGGGAGAGCCGCTTGCAAATCCTGAACTTGAAGAAATTATAGATGCTGCAATGAAGTATGATAAATTTTCAGTTCTGATAGAAACATCCGGTCTCGGTCTTGATAAGCAGCTTGCATCCCGCCTGGCTGAAAAATACGGAAACAGGATAACATGGATTGTATCGCTAGATACAGATGACATGGAAATGTACGGGAAGATAAGGGGGGATAATTTCAGCGAGGCTGTGGAGTCTGCAGAATACCTCATTTCCGTTTTACCTGAAAACAGCTTTGTCCAGGCTGTTAGGATGAACGATACAGAGGAAAAACTTGAACAATTTTTCAGAAACTGGAAGAAAAAAACAGAAAATGTGATTATCCAGAAATATGATAATTTTACAGGACTTCTTGAAGATAAAAAAGTAACAGATATTTCTCCGCTGAAAAGATTCCCGTGCTGGCATCTGAAGCGAGATATTTCAGTCCTTATCAACGGCGATATTCCCCTGTGCAGGGAAGATATACACGGAAAAAATATTCTTGGAAATATTTTCAGCAGTGAACTTGATAAAATATGGGAAAAAGGGGAAAAAATATACAAAGATCACCTGAAAAATGATTTCAGCGGTATATGCAGGGAGTGCGATGAATACTATACCTACAACTTCTAAAAGACCCAGAATCCCCTACACAGTTGTAAGCGGCGGGAGCCGGATAAAACAGCAGAAAAAACCGGGTAAAATAACACTTCTAATACTGAACCAGGGAAACAGCCTGTATAAAGAGGAAATGCTCAGGGATGTCGAAAAACTTGGGTTCTGTGAAATTATTTCCATTGAAAACCCTGGTGTTTCATATGATGTTGAGAATGTCTCCAGAAAAATACCGTCTGTGAAATTTCTCCTCCTCCAGGAAAGCTGCAACACGGGAGAACAGATAAATATAGGTATCAAGGAAGCTGAGAGCGACTTTGTTTTTGTAATCTGGAATAATATGAAACTCCCGTCTTCTTCTCTTTCTGTCAGCCTTGCAGATTTTCTCTACTCTGGAGAATATCTGTGCACTGTTCCTGTCATGAAAAATATGGAAAAAGAGATGATTCCCTCAATTTCTGTTCCGGCATTTCAGAAAAAGTCTCTTAAAGTTATTTTCGCGTTTCCAAAAAGGAAAGGTGTGTTGAGTCTTTTCCCTTTTGATTTTACAGGCATTTATAACAGGGAGAAATTCCTTAACTGCGGAGGTTATGATTATTCCATAAAGAATCCATACTGGCAGAAGATGGATTTCGGAATGAGGGCAAATCTTTGGGGGGAGAAAATAGTATGTTTTACAGCTCTCCAGGTTTCTTATATTGGTAAATCCATTGCTGATGATAATTCAACAGACCGGTATTACAGGATGTTCTATCTCAAGAACCTTGCAGTACGTTATAACGGCGATTCCGGTTATCTTCCGGGTTCCCGCCTTTTCAGGTATTTATTCAGGTCTGGCGAAGGATTTTTTCATGCGAAAAAGAATTTTGATGAAGCGGCAAAATGGGTTGAACTTAATAAATTCCGTTTTAAATATGATTGCAGGAGCCTTACAGAATTATGGAAAGATCCCGACGAATAGCAGTATTTCTTCAGGTAAGAATCAATTCAACCCGTTTCCCGGGAAAAGCTGTAAAAAAAATATACAATGATATCTCAGTGGCAGGAAGTGCAATGATGCAGCTAAGGAAAGTTGGTGCGGATTTTCATATCCTTCTGACTGATGAGAAGAGCAGAGAGGTATTGAAAAAAGAGGCAGACAGATACGGTTTTGATCTTTTTACAGGAGATGAGAACAATGTACTTAACCGCTTCACAACAGCTGCGAAATACTATGAAGTAGATACCCTTATCAGGGCGACAGGTGACAACCCTTTTGTGTTCCCTGAAAAAGCTGAAAAAATACTCAGGTTCCATATTGAAAAAGGGGCAGATCACAGCCTTTTCAGGGGCATGCCGCTTGGGGGAGGGGTTGAGGTTGCAGAAGCTAAAGCTCTTTACAGGGCAGAGGCGAGTACATCAGATCCCTACGACACGGAACATGTAACACCCTATATTTATAAAAATCCTGACCTATTTATCCTGAACCATGTCGATTCAGATCCTGACTCTTTTTACCCCGAAGGGCGGATAACGCTTGATACAGAAAATGACTATGAATATCTTAAAAAGGCAGCATCTGAACTCACGCTTGAAAAAGCATGCAGTTACATGGCTCTGATAGAATGGCTTAAGAACAATCCTCATCCGGATATGGTATAGGCTATGGCAGTTCTTTTTATCCCTTCTGTAGAAAAAGGTAACGGAACAGGCCATCTGAAAAGATGTATAAAGCAGGTAATTGAATCTGCCGGCGACTTTTACATATATCTTCCCGATGATTTTACAGAAAAAAACAGGAATAACATTGCAGTTCAGAAAATAATCAAACCTCTCTTTGAACAAAACAGGGTTGTCTCAGTTCTGGACAGGAAATTCGATATTATTGTTTCGGATAAAAGAGAAACTTCTGAAA
Source organism: Spirochaetia bacterium (assembly GCA_963662265.2). Classification (GTDB taxonomy): domain Bacteria; phylum Spirochaetota; class Spirochaetia; order CADAEX01; family CADAEX01. Next base: position 16,881 of record CAXXHA010000029.1, read on the forward strand.
AAGAATTTGAAACATATATGAATATGTCATCCCTTCTGGTCGGTATTGATGAGGGGGGATGCATGAGGGAATATTTTCCATACCTGATTGATATTCTTCCATCACTTTCAGACCACAGCCCAAACATCTTTTCGACCGGTCTTCTCGGAATAAAAAGCAGAGATGAATCAGAAGGTAAGAACAGCAGTATGCTGAAATCAGGTATTGTTTCTGAAAAAGAGGGAAAGGCTTCTGTTGGAAATACCGGGGAAATAAAGGGAGATAGTTTTTCCCGGCCGGATAAAATAAGAAAAATCCTTGTGACTTTCGGAGGTGAGGATCCTGCAGGCCTTACAGATAATGTGCTTGATATCCTGACTTCCGAATATTTCATTACTGATACAGAAGATTATGAAAATGCATTGAAATCATCTGAGGGCAGAGAAAAAAAATCAGATACAGGAATATCTGTAAAAAATCATGGCAGAGTTTCCAGATCCTCCGGGAAAAAAGTGGGTGAAATAAAAGCAGTAAGAGGGCCTCTTTTCAGAAAAATTATAAAGGAAAGAGGTGGTGTTGAGATAATAGATTCACCTGAATCACTCAATTCTTTGATAGATGATGCAGATCTTGTAATTACTTCTTTCGGGCTGACAGCCTATGAAGCTCTCTATGCCGGTAAGTATGTTGTACTTGTAAATCCTTCTGAATACCACTCAAGACTGTCTGCAAAAGGAGGTTTTCCTGAGGCCGGCCTGGGATCTGCAGACAGGAAAAAACTGATAAAATATATTGATAATCCATCTTCTATACTGAGCCACACAACTGCAGTCAGAGAAAAATCAATCAGTCTGGGCAGTTTAATTAAGGGGCTTGAAAAATCAGGAATAGAAAGGTGTCCTTTCTGCGGAACGGAGAATATCCCTTTAAAGAGATTCAGAGACAGAAATTACCATATCTGCAGAAGCTGTTCACTTGTTTATATGGAGAAATTTTCACCTTACAGGATAGATTACAGCAGGGACTATTTTTTTGATGATTACAAAAAACAGTATGGTAAAACTTATATTGAGGATTTTGACAATATAAAAAAAATGTCTGATATCAGGGTTGAAACAATTGGGAAATATATTGAAAAGGGAAAAATCCTTGATATCGGATGTGCATACGGACCTTTCCTTAAAGCTGCATCTGAAGAGGGGTTTATTCCTTACGGTATGGATGTATCTGAAGACGCTATTGAATATGTGAGAAACAGGCTTTCCATTGATGCTGAAGTTTGTGATTTCAGCACTTTTGATAATTATTCTGATTACAGCTTTGATGCTGTCACAATGTGGTATGTAATTGAACATTTCAGAAATCCGGAAGCGATTGTTGACAAGGTTAAGAAAATACTGAAAACCGGAGGTGTATTTGCCTTTTCAACACCTAATTTTAACGGTGTAAGCGGTAAAACCGACATGGCAAAGACACTCCTGAACAGTCCTGATGACCATTATACATTCTGGAGCATTGAGTCTGCATCCGGAATACTGACAGATAATGGTTTTGAAATTCTTGAAGTGAGAAATACCGGGCATCATCCCGAGCGTTTCAGCAGTAAAATAAAAAAAATTATACCTTTAACCCTATTAAAACATATGAGTTTTCTATTAAGATTAGGCGATACTTTTGAAATTTACGCACGGAAAAAATAAAAAATCTGTCAGACAGGTAGATAAATGAGCAATAAAAAAAAAGATGCAGTTGTAATTCTCGGAGCAGGGATTATGCAGATCCCTGCAATAAAGACTGCCCGAGAGGAGGGCTTTGCTCCTCTTGTATTTGACGGCAATCCTGAACCTGCAGGTCTTAATGAAGCTGAGGTTTTCAGCAATATAGATATCAAGGATTACGGTAAAATACATGAAAAGTGTATTGAACTCGGAACACAGTATTCTGTAAAAGGTGTTTTTACAGCTGGTACTGATTTTTCTTATATAGTTGCCAAGCTGTCTGAAATGATGAATCTTCCCGGTATAAGTTATGAAACTGCTCTCAATGCTACTGTCAAGTCAAGGATGAGAGAGGTTTTCAGTAAGCATGGAGTAAGTTCTCCCCGCTTTCTTGTAGCTGAACGCGGCATGGAAGCTGACCTTGAAGAAAACAGAATAGATTTTCCGGTTGTCGTGAAACCTGTCGACAGCATGGGAGGCAGGGGATCAGTTAAAATAGAATCATTTGAAAGTCTCGGGGATGCTGTTGATAATGCTGTGCAGTACTCAAGATCGGGAAAGGCTATTATAGAGGAATTTCTTGAAGGGGCTGAGTTTAGTCTTGATGCAGTTGTTGAAGACAATGATATAACTGTATGCGGAATTGCTGACAGGCATATATTCTTTCCCCCCTATTTTGTCGAGATGGGACATACAATGCCCAGTATATATCCTGAAGAGGTTCAGGCCAGGGTAGCAGAAGTTTTTAAAGACGGAATAAAAGCCATAGGAATTGATAACGGGGCTGCTAAGGGGGATATCAAGTATTCAGGGGGCAGGGCAGTAGTCGGTGAAATAGCTGCAAGGCTTTCCGGAGGTTACATGTCAGGGTGGACATTTCCTTATTCATCCGGTGTATCTGTTATCAGGGCTGCTCTGAATATTGCTCTGGGAAAAAACTCAGGGCTGGGAAAATACGGTTATACAAAAACAGCTGTAGAGCGGGCTTTTATATCCATACCAGGGAAGGTTTCTGAAATCATTCTTCCACCGTATCTGGAAAACAGGACGTTAATGCCACCAGAGATAAAAGATGTTTTCATAAATATAAGGAAAAATGACAGGGTTGTTTTTCCCAGGAATAATGTTGAAAAATGCGGAAATATAATAACTGCTTCTGAAAACCGTGATAATGCTGTAAATGCGGCGGAAAGGGGATGCAGGGACATAATTATAAGGCTTGAATGCTGTGACCGGGAAACCGGGGATTTTTTACTGAAGGGTAAAGAAGAATGGATCCCAGATGCATTTCTTATAGAAGATAAGGATAATATCAAAGCAGTCTATTCAATGGAAAACATCAAAACAGCTGAAAATTATGACGAGAATAAAAAAACAGCTGTTGAAATGATCCCATTTCCGGGGAACGAGCATTCTGTTGACTGGCTTGGAAGAGAGTTTGACGAATCGCTTGAAAAAATCTTCGAGCTTACAGGTGCTGAAACTGTAAAACCAGGAGCTGAATATAACGCAGTGCTGGGAGCTGTTTTCTGGAAAGCTTTTAAAGCCGGAGGAATACAGGGCGGTATCTGGATAATTGAAACAGCTGAAAAATATCTTAAAGAGGGGAAACTGCCTGACAGTTTTTTTTAAAATGAAAAAAATCCTGTTTACACTGCTTATTTTTTTTAGTCTCTTCAGTTTATACGGAGAAAGTATAAAGCTTGTCGACTGGCTGGAGAAAAACAGCAGCGCTTTCAGGTGGGACCCGGTGAGAAAAAGCGGCGAAATACTTTACAACGATTCTGTATACAGTTTTAAGCTTGACAGGCAGTGGCTGATTAAAAACTACAGGGAAAAACATATTATAAATCCTTTTTACATGAAAGGAATTGATATCTATATAACTGAACAGGCGGAAGAGGTGATTCTGGGTACTGAAAATAATAAACCTGCTGTCAAAACAGCTTCAGGACACCGGATTGCCGCAATTCTGATAGACCCGGGCCATGGGGGACGGGATTCCGGTGCTATAGGGCGGCACAAAATCAATAATAAATCTCTCATAATAAAGGAAAAGGATGTCGTCCTTGATATATCAATCATGCTCTATAAGAGACTTAAGAAAAAGTACAGTGACAAAAGAATTCTCCTGACAAGAAACGATGATTCATATCCGGATCTTGAAAAAAGGGTTGAACTTGCGAACAGTATAAAGCTGAAAGAAAATGAAGCTGTTATTTATATATCAATCCATGCAAACGCATCATTCAACACGAAGGCAAAAGGTTTTGAAGTATGGTACCTTCCTCCAGACTACAGGAGGGACCTGATAGATGAGGACAGCGTTGAAAAGGGCACTGAAGAGATAATTCCAATATTAAATACAATGCTGGAGGAGGAATATACACTTGAAAGTATTCTCCTGGCAAGGAATATTGTGGGCAGCCTTGATAAAAGCACTGCAGGAAAATCTGTAAACAGGGGACTGAAAGAGGAGACCTGGTTTGTTGTAAGAAATGCAAAAATGCCTTCAGTCCTTGTAGAAGTAGGTTTTGTATCCAACAAAGATGAGGCGAAACTACTGAACAGTGATGATTACTTGAAGAAACTTACAGATGGAATCTATAATGGGATAGTGAATTTTACAGATAACATAGAGAATATGAAATAAAAAATTCTACAGCAAGCTGCGGGATTGTTTGTCTGTAAGGTATGGATTGTATGATTGGTTTAATACCATCCATAATTCAGAATAAAACATAGCACCTGAAAGGCAATATTACCTGTACCTGCAATGTACAGGTAATATACACGAAAAGGTGTTGCAGACAGCAGGGCAATTATCTTTTAGAGGTATTAAACCAATCCTGCGAATAAACGGAGAAGTTAGATTGAATAAAAAAATATTGTTATGGTCGGGAATACTGCCTGTATTTCTTCTTGTAGTGTCTCTGGCACTTTTCTTCCTGTTCAATAATAACAGACAGGAAAGGACTTTTTATTTTCATGAACAGGGAACCGGAAAAGAGATAGGTGAATTGAGAACTATTCCGAGATATCATGATCCTGAAAGAAATGTGAAGGTCTATGTGGAAGAACTGCTGCTCGGGCCGCAGAGAATGAACATGGTTTCTGTATTTCCGGAAGGAACAAAGCTGAATCAGCTTATGCTTCGTGAAAAAAAATTATATATTGATATCAATAATATGGTACTTAAGACCGATATAATTAAAAGTTATAATATCGGTAAAAATATAAAATTGTTGAGGAAAAATATTATATTTAATTTTCCGGAAATCAGCGATATTATATTTACTATTACCGGGGAAGAACCGGAGATAGTTGAAGCCGAATAAACAGGCTGATTAAATAAAAGAAGTTTAAATATAATTTTCAGCCTGAATAACTGCCTGTATACAAAAGAGTTATTGATTATTTACTGCAGCTTTAAAAAAAAATAAAAAAAATAAAAGTTGTTGACAAAATCTTTAGCTATTTTATAATTGTATATAAGGTTTATTAAAGAAAAAAGGAGCTATAGATGAAACGGTTCTTCATCCTACTAACAACAGTATTTTTCTTATTGAGTGGATTTACATTTGCTGAAGAAGCTGTATTAATCGACTTTTCAAAGCTGGCAGCTGATTATCCTGAAGATAATCCAAGTGAAAATGCCAGAACACTGGTAGATTATTCCGATAAAGCTGGAACTTCTTATTCAAAAGAAGAAAAGCTTCAGATGAAAGCTTCAATTGCTCTTGATAACTGGGATGTAATACTCTGCCCGTCATCAAGAACAGTTTTAAATCAGTCATTATCAATGACAAAACAGGTACCTGTACTTGAAGAAGCAAAAAAATATGCCGGCGAAACAGTTCTCGGAGTCAGAATTCATTTTCCTGAAGCTGATTTCAATTCATGGGCTTTAATAGCTCCTCCATTTGAAATTCCTGCTTACATGAAAAAAACAACTATTGATGAAGAAGGAAATGTTAATGTTGATACAACTGACAGATATGGAGAGAAATTCGTAGACGGTTACGGTGTTGTTAAAAATGTTGGTGTAGTTAAAACTGTATCAGTTAATATGTACGGATCTAACTTCCCTAACGGATTTGAAATTATTCTCAAAGACCAGAATAATAAAGAAATGCCTATTTTCATGGATTACATGGATTTTGAAGGATGGAGAACTCTTACATGGAAGAATCCTAACTATATAAGTGAAGTAAGAAACAGGGAAATTACAACAAGACCTCTTTATCCAAAAGCAACTCCAATGATGAAAATTGCAGGACTTAGAATTTCTAAAGATTCACAGCAGGATGGTGGTGATATAATTACTTATATCAAAGATATTTCCATCGTTTATGATAAAGCGATTCTTAACATTGAAAGAGATGTTGATGAAGAAGCTATCTGGGGAATTCTTAAAGAAAGAGAAGAATCAAGAAGAACAGCTGAATTCGAAAAACTTGGTCACAAACAGGTGCTGAGATATCTCGAAAAGAGAAAAATGCACAGTGATGAAGATGTAAACGAAGCACCAGCTGAAACAACTGAAGACCAGCAGTAATAGCAGTCCGATTGATTAGATATAAAAGCTCCCTTAACCGGGGGCTTTTTTTTTGAGCTGCAGGTTGTAAGTTTTATTATGTGTTTTGCAGCATAAGTATTTTAAGAAGCTGACATAAAAGAAGAGGTATAGAGATTCTTTTATAAATGTGATTAAAGAGAGATTTAAAGATATTGAATAATTTATGTAAGCTTTTTGATGATTGACAGAAAAGGATATAAAGTTTTATGAACTGTACTGTGTTATGAATTAAAATTAAATGTTTGAAAAAATGATGATTATGATCTATAGTATAAAAAGCAATTTTTAACATTTTAGAATAATAGAGAAGACAATATTTATGAGTGATTATCTGGATCCGGCAAATGAAGAATTATTAAAAGACTTTTTTATGGAGGCTCAGGCGCAGGTTGATATTCTTGAAAGAAATATACTTGTTCTTGAAAATGATACTGGAAATAAAGATTCTATAGATGAGATTTTCAGAGCAGCACATACCTTGAAAGGTAACTCAGCAGCAGTTGAGATGTTTGAAATATCTGAATTTACCCATGTTATGGAAGACCTTCTTGACGAAATAAGATCGGAAAAAGTCAATGTAGACAGCGAGGTGATTGATATTCTCCTTGAATCTATCGATGTTGTTAAAATAATGATCGAAAAGAGAATAGCAGGGGAAGTCTATGAAGAAGATTTTTCAGAATTGAAAGAAACCCTCGAGTCAATGATGGGTGAAGAAAAACCGGAAGTTAAAAAAACTGCAGCAAAAAAATCATCAGTAAAGGAAGCAAAGCCAGCAGCTGTTAAAGCAAAAAAAGAAAAGCAGCTAACTGAATATGAAATTCTTGAGTTGATGGATAATGTCGAAAACGGTGAAATACTTTATGATATTAAAGTATCCTTTAATGAAGACAACCCAATGAATACAATTGGCGGTATTCAGGTTTTTGCAAAGATAAAAGAAAACGCAAAAGTTCTTTCAACCAATCCTGATTTCGATAAACTTTACGAAGATAATTTTTATCCGGTTGTAGATTATTATATTGCATCTGAAGATGACCCTGAAAAATTTCTGGGTAAAGTAATGATACCTGATGTTGTTCTCAATGCGGAAGTCCTTGAAATAAAGGGTCTTGACAGCGATATAGAAGAGGCAAAAGAACCGGAAGCAGAAATTCCCGCCGAATCAGAAGCTGTTGCTGAAGCTGCAAAGAAAGAAGAAAAAGCAGAACCGGAAGAAGAGAAAAAAGAAGAAACAAAGGAAAAGAAAGCACCAGTTAAAGAAAAAGAAGATAAGATAAAAAAGATAAAGCTTAATGAATCTACTATTCTTAAAGTGGAATCAAAAAGAATTGACAGTCTTCTGAATCTTGTAAGTGAAACAGTAATTAATAAGGCTACATTCAATCAGATAAGTACCAAACTGCTGGGAATTCTTGATGAAATACATATGAATTACAACCAGATTAATGAAACTTACAACAATATATTTGAAAACATGAAAGAATATATTAAAGATAATGTTAATCTGAAGGAAGCGAAAACCGAAATATTTCCGGATCATGAAAAAAGCAGGAAAGAGCTTCAGACAGTTGAAAATGACCTGAAAAATACAATAACAAAACTTGTAAATACATCGCAGAATTTCGGAAGAATAACAAATGAACTTCATGAAAGTGTTCTACAGATAAGGATGGTTCCAATATCACAGATATTTTCAAGGTTTCCCAGGCTTGTGCGGGATGTATCAAAAAAGCTTGATAAAAAGATAAACCTTGTTATTGAAGGGGAAGAAACTGAGCTTGACAAGTCAGTAATTGAACAGCTTCTTGATCCATTAATTCATTGTGTAAGGAATTCAATGGACCATGGCGTTGAAATACCTTCCGAAAGAAGAAAATCCGGTAAAAACGAAGAAGGTACTATTGTACTTAAAGCTAAAAATGAAGGAAACATGATTCTCATAGAAATATCTGATGACGGAAAAGGTATTGATATAGAATCTGTAAAGAAAAAAGCAGTAGACAAGGATATAATTCATCCTGGAAAGAATCTTACAGATATTGAAGCATATAATCTTATTTTTGAACCGGGATTTTCAACTGCTGCAGAAGTGACAGATATATCAGGAAGAGGAGTCGGACTTGATGTTGTAAGAAGGCAGATAGAAAAGCTCAATGGATCTGTAACTGTATGGTCGGAAAAGGGTAACGGAACTGTTTTTACAATAAAGCTTCCGCTTACACTCGCAATTATTCAGGGACTTCTGGTAAGGGTCGGTAAAGAAATATATGCAATTCCAATAACATCTGTAATTGAAAGTCAGAGAATTTTTGATGATGATATAAAAATACTTGATAATTATGAAGTATTTAATGTAAGAGAAGATGTTGTTTCAATTATAAGACTGAACAGGCTGTTCGGTATAAAAACAGACGAGGAGAGAAAAACCCATTATACAGTTATTGTCGGAAGCGGTGACAAGAAAATTGGATTAATGGTGGATCAGCTGATAGGGGAAGAGGATGTAGTTATAAAACCTCTTAAGGACAAGTATACCAATGTTCCCGGTATTGCAGGTGCAACAATACTTGGTGATGGTAAGGTTTCTCTTATTCTTGATGTCAGCCAGCTCCTTGAATTATGTTTTAAGAATGAAAGAGCTGCTCGTGAAAGAAAAAGGCTTATAATTTAAAATCTTTGGAAGGGAATAAATAATGAGTACAGATATTTGGGAATTGAAAGAAAGCGCTGAAGCCAGAGAAACAGCTGAAAACAATGATTTTAAAATGGTTACTTTTTCTCTAGGCGGTAAGGATTACGGTATAGATATAATGAAGGTAAAGGAAATTCTGAAAGTGAATAAATTTACCTATGTTCCTAATTCTGAGAAATATGTCAAAGGTGTATATAATCTCAGGGGAGATATTATATCAATAATAGACTTCAGAAAAATGTTTGGAGTACCTGAAAAACAGAAGGAAGATGAACTTGAAGATATTATTGTACTTAACCTTGACGACAATCGGATTGGAGTTATCGTTGATTCTATAAACAAGGTAATTGCTCTTCCTTCAGAAACAATAAAGGAACCCCATCCGATTTTCAGCAATATAAATATAAAATATATAATGGGTATCATAGAAAAGGGTACAGGGATTTATCTTCTGCTTGATGTCGAAAGAATACTCGGTTCTGAAAATGAAGAAGAGGAAGCTGAAGAAAGAAGAACAGATCGAGTTGCCTACAGTGATGAATATTATAAAGAAGGATCTAAACAGCTTTATAAAGAAGAAATTGAAGAAGAAGAGATTCAAAAGGAAACAGAAACCAATCAGGATGAAATAGATGATATCAACAAGAATTTCATTTCTGATACACTCAAAACATTCAAGAATTTCAATATTACAGATATCAATAAAAACTGGTTTAACAGACGTTTTTCAGAGTGGGTTGATTACCGGCGTAATTCCGGAGAAAATATTCAACTGTCATCTGAAGAAGATGCTGAACTCTTTATATCTGCCTATTATTCTTCATATAAGGACAAGTTTTTTGCGCAGGAATATGCTGAAAGAATTGGTTCAATTCTGCCGGAAGGAAGAAGCGGAAATTTAAGCATGTGGAGTATTGGCTGCGGAAAAGGGGAAAATACATATTCACTTACAGCAATTCTCAAAAACAGGAATCCGGCAGCTGTTATAAAAGTATGGGCAAATGATAAAGAGCTAATAAGTATATCAAATGCCCCCAATCTTCTTGTAGACGGGGCAAATGCGCCGGATTATATCAAGAAATATATTACAGAAGCAAAAGAAGGAGCATCTTTAAGCAGTGAAATTAAAGATATAATTTATTTTGAATATCATGATGTAAAAAATCATAATCCTTATCCCGAAGTGGATATAATTTTATGCAGAGATAATTTTTCATTTTATGATTACAATGATCAGCTGCAGATTTTAAGTGATATATATGAAAAACTTAAAAACGGAGGAATTTTAATTATTGGTGAAAATGAAGAAGTAGTTTTTGATGGACTTGTTCCGGAAGAATCAAACGGGATAAGATATTATAAAAAACTGAATGTGGATTAATTAAGGAGATAATAATGAGAGTTGAATATATAAATCCATTTGTTGAATCTGCTTTTAATGTGCTTAAGGAAGTATTAAACACAGATATCAAAAGGGGTGAGCTTTATCTCAAGTCAACATCGCAGCCTGTTCTTGGAGTCGCAACAATAATAGGTCTTGCCGGAGATGTTGAAGGAAGGGTACTGCTTGATATGTCACAGGATACTGCTCTGAGTATTGCATCAGAGATGAATATGGAAAAACTTGAAACATTTGATGAGCTTGGAAAAGCAACTATAACAGAACTTGCTAATATGATAACCGGACAGGCAATAACAAAGCTTCATGAACTGGGTTTTAAATTTGATTTAACACCGCCTTCAATGCTTACAGGTAATGATATGGTAATCTCTGACAGCGGTGTTGAGGCATTAATAGTTCCTATTGAGCTGCCTTATGGTAAACTGGAAATAAATGTAGCAATAAAAGAAAAGAATTAGAGGAGAAAGTAATGAGAGCAAAAATGGATTATCCTAATATAAATACTAAAAATCCTGAAGGGAAGAGACCAGATGGATCATCTTATAAAGTACTTATTGTTGATGATTCAATGTTTGTAGCAAAACAGATTTCTCAGATTCTGTCATCTGAAGGATTTGAAATTATAGGGACAGCCAAAGATGGTATAGAAGGTCTTGAAAAATATAAAGAACTTCATCCAGGTGTTGATCTTGTGACAATGGATATAACAATGCCTAATATGGATGGTGTAACATGTCTTCAGAAAATAATAGAATTTGATCCTGAAGCAAAAGTTGTTATGATAAGTGCACTTGGTAAGCAGGATCTTGTAAAACAGTCTTTACTTTCCGGTGCAAAAAATTATATAGTTAAACCGCTCGACAGGGCAAAAGTCCTGGAGAGAATATCATCAGTACTGAAAGGATAGACATTCACGGAATGAATATTTCTGAAGTATTAGAAGATTTCTGATTGAATAAAAAAAAATAACTGATTATTATTTATCGGAAAGTTGATATTTTCAGGGCGGCTAGCTCAGCTGGTTAGAGTACGTGCTCGACACGCACGGGGTCGGCGGTTCGAATCCGCCGCCGCCCACATACAAATACTTACAGTATAAAGATTTAGGGAATTGCAATGATTTGTAATTCCCTTTTATTTTGTCTACTGTTGGCAAATTGTTAGCATTTTTTTCTTTTTTTTAGATCAAGAGACAGATGGAAAGGTGATTTGTTTTATTGAGAAAAATCTTTTTATGTTCAGAAAAACAATAAAAAACACTACCTTATAAATATTATTAATAGAACTAATTTTAATAAGAGCAATTTATTCTTGCTATCAAGTAGCTCAGGATATAAAATATATTGTATAGAATTAGTTCTGCAATAATTAATAAGCAGAAATACATATTAAAAATACAGAGTATTTTTAATATGAAATGTAAACTGCGTTAATGTCAGGAATATTTAAATAGGATTTTTTATGTTTGAAAAGGTTATTAACAAAAAACAGTCTGTCGCAACACAGCTTACTGTATGGCTTTTTATTTCTATTTTAATTGCTTCCACAATTTCTTCAATTCTCTTTTCATTTATAATGTACAATAACATAAACAGGGACCTTAATTCTGAAGGTAATGAACTTATTGAATATTTTTCAGGTGTAATTGAAATACCTCTCTGGAATTTTGAGGAAGATTCCATAAACCTGATTGTAAAGACTCTGTCCAAGGGTGAAGATGTCGAATCAGTTACTGTAAGAGATGAAAAAGGCAATGTACTCTACAATACAAATAAAAACAGGTATTCAGAACTGATAAACAAGACTAGAAGCATATATCATAACAAAGAACTGATTGGAAATATTGATATATCTTTTTCTCAGCACCGATATCTTAAACAGTTACGGGAAGTTCTGCTTACTTCAGTATTTATACTGCTGACATCTCTTATCCCTGCAAGTATTCTGATCAATTATCTTATAAAAATATTTCTCAGAAAACCTTTCAGGCAGCTTGAATCTCTGGCTTCTTCTTATTCTGAAGGTAATTTTGATATTGATATTGGAAATGTTCAGATTACTGAATTTATCCCTTTTTTCCAGGTTATAGAAAAAATGGGACAAAGAATTACTCTTCAGCTTGATACTCTGAAAAAAACAACTCATTTCCTTGAAACATTGAAAAATACAGACCCTGACGCGCTGCTTATCCTGTCAAATACAGGTAAGATAACAGAAATTAATGAAACAATGGAAATTAATTACGGTTATAATTTTAAGGATCTTTACGGGAAATCTCTTGATTTCATAGCTAATGATCCTGTAAGCCGGGAAACTGTAGAGACAAATATAAAAGAAGCACTTGAAAAAAACGATAAATCATTCCAGTGGTCTGTAAAGAGCAAGGATGGGATAGTAATACCTGTTGTTGTCCGTTTGAAGAAGATGGTAATAATGGATGATGTATATATTATTTCATTCCTGACTGATAAAAGGGAACTTATAAAAGCGGAATCAGAAAAGAAGAAAAGTGAAGAAAAATACAAGTGGCTTGTAGAAAATCTCAGCGATGAGTATTTCTTCTATACTATAAATAAGAACCTGGATCTGGCACATGTAAGTTCCTCTATCCAGAATATACTGGGTTATGATGTTGATGATTACCTGAAAAATTATAAACAGTATAAAACCTCGAATATTATAAACGAGAATGCTGAAAAGCACAGGGCGCTTCTGTTTTCCGGAGATGAATCAAAAGCTTCATATGATCTTGAGATAGTTGATAATAAAAATAATATCCATGTTTTTGAAATAACAGACAGTGTTGTACGTGATTCCAAAGGCAATGTTACAGCTGTTGAAGGAATTGCACACGATGTTACTGACAGGAGAAATGTTCAGGAAAAAATCAGGGTTTCCCAGAAGATGGAGGCAATTGGTAATCTTGCAGGTGGAATTGCACATGATTTTAACAATATTCTGGGTGCAATGCTCGGGTATACAGAACTGGCAATAAGTGAAACAGATCAGGAATCACCTGAAGGTGTTTATCTTGCAGAAATACTGAAAGCTTCAAAAAGAGCTTCACAGCTTGTTAAGCAGATACTGACTTTCAGCAGGCAGAGTAAAAATGAAAGGGATTATATAGATCTGGATTCTCTGATAAATGAAGTGATAAACCTGCTCAAGACATCAATTCCTGTTGATGTGGAGCTGAAGTATCAAACAATAAAACATCCTGGTTCAGTTCTTGCAGATTCAGTACAGATACACCAGGTACTGATAAATCTGGTGACAAACGCTCACCAGGCAATGTCTGATAAAAAAGGTATAATTGAAATTACACTTGATTCTGTTTATATTTCAGAGGCCAGCAGTTCTCTGACAGGTCTTCAGATAAATCCCGGAAATTATGCACTGATAACAGTGCGGGATACAGGAAATGGAATAGAAAAAGATGTGATTGAAAGGATTTTTGAACCCTATTATACAACAAAAAAACATGGTCAGGGTACCGGTCTTGGATTATCTGTAGTTCATGGAATAATTAAGAGTCATCAGGGAAAAATTGAAATAGAAAGTACAATAGGTGTGGGTACAGTATTTTATGTTTACCTGCCTGTATCAGATAAATACAGCATAAGCAGGGATGACTCAGGGGAAATACAGGTCCAGAAGGGCAATGCAAGAGTGCTTTTTGTTGACGATAACAAGGAATTTCTTGATGTTACAGAAAAGATGCTGATAAATCTTGGATGTGAAGTGACTAAAACTGAAAACCCTGTTGAAGCGGAAGAAATGATCAAGAAATCCGGGAATTATGATCTAATAATTTCTGATTACTCTATGCCGGAAATCAATGGAATAGAATTTTCCAAAAATATTTATAAAATCAACAAGAGCATTCCTGTGATAATATGTACCGGGACTGTAATTGATTTACAGAAAGAAAATATTGATGAAACCGGAATAAAGCTGTTTCTTGAAAAACCTGTAACACTGAATGAACTTTCTGAAGCTATTAAATATTGTACTCAATAGAAATTATTCTCTGAATACACATTAAATATAGTCTGAATAGTTCTGTTCGGTATATATAATGAACAATTAGAATCATGTAACAGAAAATTAATAAATAAATAACATGAATTAAACAAACAGCCATTATTATTATCCTAAGAAATCTTAAATGGAGATGAAATATGAAAAAAGGTTTATGGCAATTTGGAGTTCTGTTTGTAATAACTCTCATATTTGTCCTTTTTGTTCCAAAATATCCTGATGTTAAAAACATTGATTTAAGATCAGGTGAAGTTGCAGAAGCTGAACTTAAAAAATTTAACGAAATAAACAATAATTAGAACCAATTCATGATGCCTGGAGCTTTTAACGAGTTATACCGTTAAAAGTTTTGGGTATGGTAGATTCCCCTTCCTGATAAATCCTGTCTGTATAAATAAAGAATATTTTAAACTGTAATGCATATATTAAAACTGTTTTATTATAAAGAAAAAGCCTATTGTGAATTAATATTTCAAAGATTCTGTAAATAATAGTGTTATATAAATCTTCAGCCGGCAGGTATTTTTTATATAAAATATGGATTTATACAGGCTTATAATAGTAATCTAATTGAAATAATATTTACCAAACAATAGCAGTTAAATAACTATTAAATTAATACAAAAATAACCTAAAACTCATTATTTTTAACAAATAAATCATTTTCTATTAAAACTGCAGATTTAAAACTCTACTGTAAAAACTTTAAAGGAGAAAAACATGAAAAAAAACGTTTCTGTTTTTGTTTTAACAGTGCTGCTTGCATCTGCTTCATTTGCCGGCGGTAAAAAAGAGGGCCTTGCAGGCGAGTATAATCTGGGCGGTTCCACAACAGTTGCACCAATAATGACTTATGCAATTGAGGAATTCAGCGAGGTTGAACCTGATGTAAGAGTGAGCTATGAATCGGTCGGATCGAGTACAGGTATAAAAGGTGTTATAAATGATATATACCTGATCGGTGGCGCTTCAAGAGAGGTAAAGCCTGCAGAACTTGAAAGCGGCATCATGCCTGTACCAATTGCGCTTGACTGCCTTGTAATGATTGTAAACAGCGATGTATCAATTGAAAACATTACAAAAAACCAGCTTGCACAGATTTTTACAGGAAGAATTACAAACTGGAAGGAGGTAGGCGGCGAAGACAGGGAAATCAATGTAGTAACAAGAGAAGAATCATCCGGAACATTCGGAACATTCAAAGACATGATTATTAAACCTGCATACGGCAAGAAGGAAAAAATTAAAACTGATTCGATAGTAGTATCCTCAAACGGTGATATGGTTACCAAGGTATCTACAACTCCTTCTGCTATCGGTTATACAGGTCTGGGTTATGTCAAACAGGTTGAAAATTCCGGCGGAAAAGTAATCATGCTTAACAGTGTTGTTCCATCTGAAAAGTCTGTAAAAGATACTTCATATGGACTTTCAAGAAAACTTTATGTTGTGCATAAGGGGGAAATTGAAGAGGGAAGTTTTAAAGAGGTTTTTATAGATTTTCTTCTGGGAGAGACAGGTCAGTCCCTTGTTGAGGAGGCCGGTTTTATTCCGCTGAACTGATATGAAAGAGATTTTTGTTAATGACAGACATGGAAAAGGGGTCCAGGCTTTCCTTTTCCTGTTTGCAATAACTTCGGTTATTATTGTTTTATTTATTTCATTTTTTATTTTCTACAGAGGTCTTCCTCTATTCAGGAACTACAGCATAATAAAATTCATTACATCTTCCAAATGGGATCCGATGAGTGAGAAGCCTGAGTTCGGAATCCTGTCTTTTATTGTCGGTTCATTTTATGTAACCGGTGTATCCCTTGCAATTGCTATTCCTATGGGGATAGGTACAGCGATATATCTTGCCGAGTTATCGGTGAAAAATACTGCAGTGATCTTAAGAAGAATTGTTGAACTTCTTGCAGGTATTCCTTCTGTTATATTCGGATTTATCGGTGTAACTGTAATAAGCGCTTTTGTAAGATATCTGTTCGGGGGGACAGGTTTTACTGTCCTGACAGGAGGAATAGTCCTGTCACTGATGATACTTCCAACCATAATATCTGTTTCTGAAGTTTCCATCAGATCAGTTCCGGGAGAACTTAAAGAAGGATCACTGGCACTGGGTGCCAGCAATTTGCAGACAATATTCAGGGTAATAATTCCGGCTGCGAGAAAAGGAATAACAGCAGGAGTTATTCTTTCAATCGGGAGAGCAGTAGGTGAAACTATGGCAATTCTGATGGTAGCGGGTAATGCTGCAATAATGCCTGAAAGTATTCTCAGCATGACACGTACAATGACAATGAATATTGTAACAGATATGGGATATGCGGACGGTGATCATATGACCTCACTTTTCACCACTGCAATTGTCCTGTTTGTTTTTATCCTGTGTATAAACTTATCTGTTAATTTTTTTACTGACAGGATTGATAATGAAAAAAAATAATAAAATAAGGCAGATTACTGACAGGGCAGTTTTAATATTTATTTATCTGAGCGCTGCATCAACAGCTTTAATTCTTATCAGTATGATCGGGTATATAGCATTCCGGGGATTATACAGGGAAAGCAGAATAAATAAGCAGATTCTTGAATCAGATAATATTGTTTATGAATTTAATAATGAAAAATATATTTTTATAGTCAATAAAAAAATACAGAGGAATTTCATCGGTATTGATGAAGCTGAAAAGATTCTTGCAAAAGATATAAAAAACTGGAGTTCAATTTCAGAGACCAGGGCAAGAATTAAATTATTATCCTTATTCAGGGAAAATAAGGAAATCAACAGTATATATAACATAAAAAACATGAACACTGCAGAAGAATTATTAAAAACCCTGCAGGAAAATAATGGATCAATCGGAATTGTTCCTCTTGATGCCAGAGAAAAATTAATTTTGAAAAACCTGAAGATACTTAATATCAATAATGAATGTGTTGCCGCAGGATATAAAGTGTCTGAAATAATAAACAACAGAAAACTCGCAGTTCTTTCTGAAGAAGATTTTAAAAAAATAAAAGACGGAAAAGTTGAAAACTGGAAAGAGGTCGGCGGTCATGATATACCACTTGAAATAATGAAAAAAGCTGAGCAGGTAAAGAAGTCAGAAGGCGGATTTGCAGTTGTTGAATACAAAAAGGCAGTCAACGCAGGAGTATCAATAATTCCTGTGAGTTATGTGAAAAAAGGTGCAAATTTTACACCCGGTTTTATTTTTGATAAACCTGTAAAGGCAGGTAAGGCCGGAGGTATTTCAACAATAATACTGAACACATTATTCATGATTATTCTCACTCTTATATTTTCTGTGCCTGTTGGTGTAGGTGCTGCTTTATATCTGACAGAATATGCCAGTCCGGGCAGGACTATGAGAATAATCAGGCTGGGAGTTGAAACACTAGCCGGAATACCTTCCATTATTTTCGGTCTTTTCGGATTTATTTTCTTTGTAGATATTATGAATATGGGGATAGGTCTTTTATCCGGTTCCCTTACAGTTGCCATGATGATTATACCTGTAATTATAAGGACTTCCGAAGAGGCTCTGAGGTCTGTTCCTATGTCATACAGGGAGGGGAGCCTGGCACTTGGCGCGGGGTTATGGTACACGATTAAAAAAGTAATACTTCCGGCTGCAAAACCCGGAATTCTTTCAGGTGTTATTCTTTCTATCGGTCGTGCTCTCGGTGAAACTGCTGCGCTTGTATTTACAATGGGATTTGATTACAGGCTTGCGAATGGAATTAAAAGCTCTGCAAGAGTATTGTCAGTACACCTTTATCAGCTTGTACGGGAAGGTATTTCCTTCGAAAGAGCATTTGCAACAGCATTTGTTCTAATGTGTTTTATTTTTGTTATAAATACAACAACAATCGCTCTTGTATCTGGAAAAAATAATAATGGAGAAAAATAGCAGATGATTGATGATATCATTACAGTTGAAAACCTGGACCTTTTTTACAGCGATTTTCAGGCGCTGCATAACGTTAATATGAAAATACCGGAAAATAGAATTACTGCTTTTATCGGTCCTTCAGGATGCGGGAAAAGTACATTTCTGAAAACAATAAACAGAATGAATGATCTTGTAGAAGGATGCCGCATAACCGGCGAAGTGTTTTACAAGGGAAACAATATTTATAAGCAGGATGATATTTTTAAATTGAGAAAAAACATCGGGATGGTCTTTCAGAAGCCAAATCCATTTCCAATGAGTGTTTTTGACAATATTGCATACGGGCCAAGAATACACGGCATTAATTCAAAACATGTTCTTAAGGAAATTGTTGAAAAATGCCTGAGAGATGTTGCGTTGTGGGATGAGGTTAAAGACCGTCTTCATAAATCTGCTTTGTCGCTTTCCGGAGGACAGCAGCAGAGACTCTGTATTGGAAGGGTTCTTGCTGTGGAATCAGATGTTATTCTTTTTGATGAACCGACAAGTGCTCTTGATCCGGTTTCGACATCAAAGATTGAAGATCTTCTTGATAACCTTAAAAATAAGTATACGATAATTATTGTGACACACAATATGCAGCAGGCTGCCCGTATTTCCGATAAAACAGCATTTTTTCTTCATGGAAAGATTGAAGAGTTTGATGATACTGAAAAAATATTTTTGAATCCCGGGAAAAAAACAACAGAAGAATATATTTCCGGAAGATTCGGCTAGGAGGTGAATATGACTCGGGAAAAATTTGAAAATCAGCTGAAAAGGCTGGATAATAATCTTCTTAAAATGGCAATACTTGTAGAGGAATCTGTAAATAAAGCTGTATATGCTCTTAAAAATCAGGATACCGAAGCTGCTGCAGAAGTAATAAGTGATGATGAAAAAATAAATACAATGGAAATTGATATTACTGAGGAATGTTCAATTATTCTTGCAACTGAAAATCCTGTTGCAGGAGATTTGAAGCATATAATCAGTATTATGAAAATAATTACCGACCTAGAAAGGGCGGGGGACCACAGTGTTCATATTGCAAAAAATGTAATAAAACTTGCTGATGAGACATATATCAAACCGCTTATAGATCTGCCGAAAATGGCGGAAATAGCAGTTGAAATAATCCATAAAGGGATAGAATCATTCCTGGAGAGAGATCCTGATTCTGCTTATAAGATTGCAATGAGGGACAGTGAAATTGATGATATTCATATGCAGGTTGTACGGGAGCTTATTTTTATAATGTTGACTGACAATAAAAAAATTGACCAGGCGCTTTCTCTGATGTTTACAAGCAGGTTTATTGAAAGATTGGGTGATCATGCAAAAAATATCTGCGAATGGAGTATTTATTCTGTAAAAGGTGAGAAAATTGATTTATAATATTTATAATATTATAAATAAAGGTCAGGTTTTATGGGGACTTTGAATAAACTTCTTGTTGTTGAAGATGAAGACGATATCAGGGAATTGATTGCATTTAATCTTGAAATGAGTAATTTCGAGGTGCTTAAAGCAAAAGACGGAGAAGAAGCTATTCAGATTGCGGAAAAGGAACTTCCTGATACAATCATACTGGACGTTATGCTGCCGGGAATGGATGGCTTTGAAGTCTGCAGATATCTTAAAAAAAATGTTTCAACAAAAGAAATACCTATTATCATGCTTACAGCAAGATCTGAAGACAGCGATGTGGTAACAGGACTTGAACTTGGTGCTGATGATTATATTACTAAACCGTTCAGCCCGAGAATACTTATTGCCAGAGTTCATGCAGCAGTAAGAAGACGATCTGAAACAGGGGAAACAGCTACACCCAGACAAATCAAAATACATGATATTCTCATAGATTTTCCAAGACATGAAGTATATGTGAAGGGAGAAAATGTAAATCTTTCTGCCACTGAATTTGCAATACTCAAGTTTCTGGTAACTAATCCGGGCTGGGTGTTTTCAAGAAGCCAGATAATTGATGCTGTCAAGGGGGGCAATTATCCTGTAACGCCCCGGTCTGTTGATGTCCAGATTTTGGGACTTAGAAAAAAACTGGGAAATGAAGGACGTTTTATTGAAACTGTAAGAGGGGTAGGTTACAGGCTTCAGGCTGAATAGTTGATGAAAAGTAAATCCCTTTTTTTTCAGTTTTTTACTGTACAGATTCTGCTCATATTTATGGCAATTTTTGTATCCTCATTTTTTACTATCAGGACACTTGTTGATCTGATATACAGCAGAACTGCACAGGAACAGGAGGCAATCTGCCGTCTCATCGTAAATATGCTTCCGGAAAAGGGTTTTATCTCTCTTCATAATGCACAGGATTTCTCATATCAGGCTTCATCCGGAACAAGGGTGCGGCTGACTCTTATACAGTATTCAGGCAGCGTTCTTGCCGACTCTCACAGCGATCCTTTCTATATGGAAAACCATTTTGACAGGCCGGAAATCCAGGAAGCACTTAGAAGTGCGATAGGCCGGTCAAAGAGATACAGTTTTACAATGAGGGAGGAAATGTTTTATACAGCAATTCCTGTCCCCACCAGGAGCCTTATTGTCAGGACATCAATATCAGTCGAGGAGATAAACAGGGAAATAAGCCAGATGTACCTGCGGCTGACTCTTTCAAGCCTTATAATTCTCTTTTTTGCTGTTGTTTTTTCATATGTATTTGCAAAAACAATCAGCTCTGCAATGACATCGATTAAAAATGTTGCAAAGCATTATGCTGCAGGTGATTTTTCTGTAAAACTTGAACAGGGGAATATCATTGAGCTTAATGAACTGAGTACTGCTATCAATTCAATGGGCAGACAGCTCAGGGAAAAAATCAGGACAATTACATCCCAGAAAGATGAACTTCAGGCCATGCTGAACAGCATGATTGAGCCTGTAATTCTTGTGGACAGGAGCCTTGAAATCAGGGAATACAATCCTGCAGCGGAAAAAAATATATTCGGGAAAAAGAAGCCGGAATCTCTGAATCTCCTGAGTGTTCTCAATAATGTTGAGATTACAGAGCTTGTTGAAGATTCGCTGAAAAACAGCGTCTACAATGAAAAAGTCGTATGTTTCAATTTCGAGGAGGAAATATATTATCTTGTTCATGTTTCATTCATTGAAAATCTTGAGAATGAACAGTCAGGCGCTCTTATAGTTCTTAATAATATATCTGCAATCAAGCATCTTGAAAAAATCAGGAAAGATTTTGTCGCTAATGTATCACATGAACTGAAAACACCTGTCACATCTATTATCGGTTATGTCGAGACAATCATGTCAGGCGGAAAGATAGCACAGAAAAATATTGACCGTTTCATGGATGTTATAAGCAGGCAGGCTAACAGGCTGGCAAAAATAATTGAAGACCTGCTTACCCTGTCACGTGTCGATTATGAACATGCTGAAATTAAAAAAGAAATAATTCCAATGTCTGACCTGATAGGAAGTGCAGTTGCAGCATGTTCATACAATGCTGAACTTAAAAACATGCAAATACATATAAGCTGTGATGATGAACTGGAATTTTATGCCAACACAATACTTGCGGAACAGGCTCTTACAAATCTCATTGATAATGCAGTGAAATACAGCAACAACGGTACAGATATTTTTGTAAGGGTACGGGATGATGAACAAGAGATCTATATAACTGTAGAGGATTCCGGTCCGGGAATAACAAAGAAGGATTTGAAAAGAATATTTGAAAGGTTTTACCGTGTAGACAAGGCAAGGAGCCGCGAACTCGGCGGTACAGGACTGGGGCTTGCAATTGTTAAACATGTTCTTAAAACACATTCAGGACGGATAGAGGTAGACAGTATTCCAGGAGAGGGCAGTAAATTCACCATAATCTTTCCGAAACATGAAAGAGGCGGTTCAAATACGGGGCGTATTTTTTAATTTATGGGCGCCTCTGAAAAATCGCAAAAACGAGTTATTCCCATAGATATTTGCCCAGAGAATCTATAAGAAAAACTTTGATAAATATTATAGTCCTATTCATGAAAATGGAAACTGCTGATACTTTAAAATGAAAAAAGCTGCATTGATGAATAAAATCAATGCAGCCTTTTTTTAATATTTATTAATATTATAAAGAATCAACAGTGTTATGCGTTCCCTTTAAAGATTTTCGGAAGAAAGAGAATTCCAATACCGAAAACAACTGATGCTGCAATAAGTGCTGATGCAGCGCTGAGAGTTAAACCTGCTACAATATGTCCTATTAAAGCGACAACAGCGATAAACACTGCATATGGGACCTGAGTTGCAACATGCTCAAGGTGAGGACATGATGCTCCTGTCGATGAAAGAATTGTTGTATCTGAAATAGGAGATGAGTGGTCGCCGAAAATAGCTCCCCCCAGTACTGCCCCGATAGGAACAAGAGTTGCATTAAGAAGATCAGCTCCCTCATATCCTGATGCTTTACCAAGTGCAACAGCAATCGGCATGATTATCGGGATCATGATTGCGAAAGTACCCCAGCTTGTCCCTGTTGAAAAAGAGATAAGACATGATATAAGGAATACAACTATAGGAAGAAGCCACAGAGGGAATCCCCCTTCAACAACTGATTCGGAAAGGAAAGCTGAGAGTCCAAGGCCTCCATCGGCAGGTGAGCTCTTGATAAGTGAGCCTATTGACCATGCCATTGTAAGTATCATAAGCGCCGGTACCATTGACTTGAGCCCGTCAAGGATTGCAGATGCTGCTGTTTTTATTGTAAGAAGCTTTTTGGCTACATAATAAATATATGATACAGAGAGAGTTGCAATTACTGCATACATGAGAGCTGCAGATGCATCTGTGTCGTTGAATGCAGTGGCAAGCGGAATAGCTGCAACAGCTTCTTTGAAACTTTTGATATTTTCTCCGTCAATTGATGCGAGCCATGTTGAAACAGGAAAGAAGACAACTGCTGAAATAATAAGAAAAATAATCGGGAAAAGCATGTCTGCCGGTCTTGTTTTCTTAGTTCCTGTTTCCTGTTCAATGTTACCCGCCGGTTCGCCGTATTTTTCAGCATTGAAAAGAATATTTTCCTCTTCTGCAAGATTGCAGCTGTTAACCATTGGACCGAAATCCCTGGCTGTGAAAATTATTACAATAACCATGAGTATTGCAAACAGTGCATAAATATTGAAAGGGATAACATGTATAAAGTAGCTGAACTCCTTTATGCCTAGTTCTCCGAACCCTTCAGAATCTTTGATTACCGACATAACATAAACAACCCATGATGAAATAGGGGCAAGAATACATACAGGAGCAGCTGTTGAGTCAAGAATATATGCAAGCTTTGCCCTGGATGTTTTTGTCTTGTCTGTAATGGGTCTCATTACAGTCCCGATTGTAAGTGAGTTGAAATAATCATCAATAAAAATAATAAGTCCGAAAATCCATGTGAATACAAGACTTTCTCTTTTAGTCTTTATCTTTTTTGCTGCCCAGTCACCGAAAGAAAAAGCGGAGCCTGTTTTTGCCAGCATACCTACCAGTGCACCTAAAAGGCCGCAGAAAAGAAAAATTCTGATGTTCCATCCGTCTGCCAGAGAGTCTGCAAGCCTGTCTGTAAGAGACATGAGCGCAAGAAGCGGATTTCCCCCTGATACAATTAAAGTTCCTGATAAAATACCCAGGAAAAGTGAAATAATAACATCTCTTGTTATGAATGCCAGTACTATAGTGAGTATAGGCGGAACAAGTCCAAGAAGGCCGTAATGTTCCATAAAAAAAATTTCCTCCAAATTAAAATAATTTTTCTACATAGTTTGCAATTGCAAGTGAAGAAGTGAGCCCCGGGGACTCTATTCCGACAAGATTTATGAAGTTGTCAAGATCTCTGTCAGATTCATTTTTTATAATAAAGTCCTTGAAAGATTCTCCTCTCATCTGAAGTTTTGGCCGTATGCCGCAGTCATCTTCTTTGAGATCTTCAGGATCAATATCAATATAGTTTTTTATTGATTTGTGAAATTCCTCTTTGAAAGAACTGTCGAAGCTGTAGTCAAGTTCATCTACATAAAATGAATTCGGTCCGAATGCAGTGCTTCCGTCAAGATGAATTCTGATATGTATACCCAGGTGATTAACTTCAGGGGCAGGTACAGGATAAACAATACGCTTGAAATTCCTGTAACGTGAAGTCCTGTAGTAGACACCCTTGCAAAAATGTATTCTATACCCTTCCTTGTCAGGATCAATTCCTGCCATTTCTGATACTCTGTCTGAAAAGAGGCCGGCTGAATTGATTACAACAGATGCTTCAACCTCATACCCGTCTGCAAAACCGACAGTGTATCCTGTTGAATTTTTACTGATTGAAGTAACTTCTGTGTTGTAGGAAATGAGGCAGCCGTTATTCTCAGCCCTGTATTCAAGACGTTTCATAAAGCTGTGTGAATCCATTATACCTGTTGTCGGAACAAACAGCCCCATCAGGGCCTTGATTTCCGGTATTTCGGAAGTAATCTGTTCTTTTGTAGCAATAGTCAGCCCCGGAACATTATTCCTGTTGCCGTTTTCATAGAGCGCTTCAATTAAATCTATTTCATCCCTGTTAGTGGCAATGACATATTTACCGCAGTTATTGTATTCTATTTTTTCGCTGTCAAAAAAACTGTAGAGAAGATGATTCCCCTCCACACACAGATCAGCTTTCAGTGAATTGTTGTTGTAATAAATACCAGAATGAATAACTTCACTGTTCCTGCTTGATGCATGCTGCCCGAATGAAACTTCTCTGTCAACAAGAACAACAGAATCATGTTTCTGTGACAGTTTTTCGGCAACAGCAAGCCCCACAGCTCCCGCACCAATAATGAGTATATCGATTTTTTCCATATTCAGAATTCCTTGGGCAATAATAGTATTTAAATACTGTCCGGGTCAATTCAAAATTGCATAAAAATCAACAATGCCGGCTCTTATATTGTAGATATCATCCAGGTTTAATATTGAAAATATAAGTTTTATTTGACAAAATAATGTTATAGTTGAAAGGCGGGCAGTAAAATACTGATACCGGCATAAATAAGATTTTAAGGAGAATTTTATGGAATCTCTAGCTGTTGAACTGAATAACACACTTGAAGGCAGTTCAATCTACAAACTGATGTCAGATTTCGGAAAAAGGTTTTATTTTCCAAAAGGAATAGTTGCACAGGCTGCCGAGGCTGGAAGCAAGGCAAGCAGATTCAATGCAACTGTTGGAATGGCAACATCAGAGGGAAAACCAATGTTTCTCCCTTCAATAATGGAACACCTTTCAGATCTTGATTCTTCTGAAATATACTCTTATGCGCCCACTACAGGACTGCCTGCATTGCGAGAGATCTGGAAAAAAGAGATGATACTTAAAAATCCGACACTTGAAGGGAAATCTGTTTCCCACCCGATAGTGACAGGCGGTCTGACACATGGAATATCAATTATTGCCGATCTGTTTGTCGGGGAGGGAGATACAGTTGTAGTCCCTGATATGTTCTGGGGAAACTACAGGCTGATTATCGAAGGCAGGTGCCAGGGGAAAATCCTTAATTTCCCTTTCTTTGACAATAACAGGATGAACCTTAAGGCTCTCGAAGAATCTATAAGGAAATCTCAAAACAGGAAAGCTGCTGTTATTCTCAATTTTCCAAATAATCCTACAGGCTACTCACCTTCAAAAAAAGAAGCTGATGAAATTACTGAATTATTTGTTAAACTGGCAGATGAAGATTTTAATATCATGGTTGTCTGTGATGATGCCTATTTCGGTCTGTTTTTTGAAGAGGAAACCAACAAGGAGTCGCTTTTTTCCAGGCTTTGTGATGCCCATGAAAATATACTTGCCGTAAAAATTGACGGTGCCACTAAAGAGGAACTTGTATGGGGATTCAGGGTCGGTTTTATCACTTACGGCGGCAAGGGAATTTCTTCCGACCAGTATGAGGCAATTCAGAGGAAAACAATGGGAGCTGTAAGGGCTTCTGTTTCCAACTGCAGCAAGATTTCACAGACACTTCTTCTTAAAGGACTTGAAAGCAAAACATACCATGAGGAAAAAGACAGCGCATTCAGGGTAATGAATGAAAGATATATCAAGGTTAAGTCTGTTGTTTCAAATATGCCTGAAGATGTGCCTTTGAAAGCTCTTCCGTTTAATTCAGGTTATTTTATGACTTTTGAAGTTGTGGGAAAGGATTCTGACAAGCTTCGAATACATCTTCTTGATAAATACCAGACAGGAACAATTTCCATTGCAGGAAAATACCTCAGGGTTGCATTCTCTTCAGTTGATGTGGAGAAAATTGAGGAGCTTTACAGTATTATTTTTAAAGCGGCAAAAGAACTGTAAACAGATTTTAAGAAAGCAAAAATGATATTTTATTGAATTTTTAAATAGTTGCTGATAAACGGAAAAAGCAGTATGTTCCTGAAAAATATTTTATTATCTAATACTGCTTAATCTGATTCTTTAAATATTTAAAAAACGGTAAAAGGGGGAAAATAATGGCGAACAAACTAAGAAGCGCACTAACTATGGAAGACCGGAAAATGGCGGGAGCAAGAAGCCTCTGGCGTGCTAACGGTATGAAAGAAGAGCATATGGGAAAACCTGTAATAGGTATAGCAAATTCTTTTACACAGATGGTACCGGGACATGTTCATCTGCATGATATCGGTCAGCAGGTTAAAAAAATAATTGAGGAGAAAGGCTGCTTTGCGGCTGAGTTCAATACAATAGCTATAGATGACGGAATTGCCATGGGGCATAACGGGATGCTCTATTCTCTTCCGTCGAGGGAAATTATCGCAGACAGTGTAGAATACATGTGCAATGCGCATAGAATAGACGCACTCGTATGTATCAGCAACTGCGACAAGATTACTCCAGGTATGATGATGGCTGCAATGAGACTGAATATACCAACAGTCTTTGTATCAGGCGGTCCTATGGAGGCCGGAAAATTCAAGGGAGAAAAAATCGACCTTATTGATGCGATGATCAAGAGCGCTGATAAAAATATCACAGACAGCGATGTGGATGGGCTTGAAAGAAATGCATGCCCGACATGCGGAAGCTGTTCAGGCATGTTTACTGCCAATTCAATGAACTGTCTCAATGAAGCTCTGGGGCTGGCTCTTCCCGGCAACGGAACAATTGTAGCTACTCATAAAAAGAGGAAGGAGCTTTTTGAGAAAGCGGCGGAACTTGTTGTAAGAAATGCTGAAAAGTATTATCTGGAAGGAGATGATTCTGTTCTCCCCAGATCAATAGCAACAAAAGAGGCATTCATGAATTCGATGGCTCTTGATATTGCAATGGGCGGTTCAACCAACACAGTTCTTCATCTGCTTGCAATAGCAAATGCTGCGGAAGTTGATTTTACGATGGAAGATATTGATATGCTTTCAAAAAAAATACCATGTATCTGTAAAGTTGCACCCAGCTCTCATTACCATGTTGAGGATGTAAACCGTGCAGGCGGTATCATGGGAATACTTGCAGAGCTTGACAGGGGCGGGCTTATTGATACTTCTGTCAAAAGAATTGATTTTCCTTCACTTGCATCTGCATTTGAAAAATATGATATTAAAACTGCATCTGCTGAAGAGGGACGCAGCATGGCTGAAGCAGCTCCCGGAGGATTTTTTAATCTTGAACTTGGTTCCCAGGATAACAAATACGGCCAAATTGATGTAGACAGGAAAGAGGGCTGTATCAGGGATGTTGAGAACTGCTACTATCCTGACGGAGGACTTGCTGTACTCAGGGGCAATATAGCACTTAACGGATCTATTGTGAAAACAGCAGGTGTAGACAAGTCTATTTTCAATTTCAGGGGAACTGCAAAAGTATTCAATTCACAGGAAGATGCCTGCGATGCTATTTTAAGCGGCAGGATTGTTGCAGGCGATGTTGTTGTAATTATCTATGAGGGACCTAAAGGGGGACCGGGAATGCAGGAAATGCTTTATCCTACTTCATACCTCAAGTCAATTCATCTCGGCAAGGAATGCGCCCTCATTACAGACGGAAGGTTTTCCGGCGGAACATCAGGACTTTCTATCGGGCATGTTTCACCCGAAGCTGCATCAGGCGGGCTTATAGCGCTGGTTAGAGATGGAGATAAGATTGAAATTGATATCCCTTCAAGAAAACTTGAACTTCTTGTGAGCGGTGATGAACTGAATAAGAGAAAAGCTGAAGAGGAAGCAAAAGGCAAAGACAGTTATAAAACCTGTCGGACGAAACAGGGTTATTTCTGATTCACTTAAAGCATACTCCTATTTTGCAGCATCTGCAGATAAGGGAGCAGTCAGGGTAATACCAGAATAATGATTTACTAAACACTGTTTGAAAATAAATTATAAAGCCCTGCAGATAAGAAAAATGCAGGGCTTTTTTATGAAATGCTTAAAATCCAAAATTATTAAAACAATGCTGTGAATATTTTCATATAGATAATAATCAGGTTTTCTCCCTTATTATAAATCCCTTATCAAGTTTTTTGTCTGTCACAAGATATGTTATTTTACCGTGATCTGTTTTTTCAACCAGGTTGAATTTTTCATCATAAAGTGAGAAATCTGAATCTTTGAGAAAGAGAAGATCAGGCCCTATATATTCAATCTTGCTGCTGCTTCTTATCTGGTTCTTCACATCTATAGAATAACAGTTTTTCCCGTTTTCTGATTTTTCTTCTGACAACCCTGAAATACTGCCGAGGAATTTATACTCCCTCATGTAAGATTTAAAAGTCGGCATTTCTATTTCATCCTTGCCGTAATAAAAGCCTGTAGAAAAATTCCCTGTGGCTTACTTTGTAAATCTCATTTATATAATTATCAAGGTTGTTGATTTTATGCCCGTTTATTGAATCAATCATTTTTTCTGTATGCTCTTGTAACAACTGCGGCATAATATATGGATTTCATCCTCCCCTCAATTTTGAGGGAATCGACACCTGCATTTTTAAGGTCTTCAAGATGGTCAATCATGCACAGGTCTTTGGAAGACATCACAGAAGTGAAATTTTCGCCTTCGATAACAGGGAAGTATTCACCCTGTCTTTCAGATTCTTCCAGTACCCTGTACTGCCATCTGCAGGAGTGGGCACAGTCACCCTGATTGCCTGACCGGTCAGCAAGATATTTGCTTAAAAAACATCTTCCTGAATATGCAAGGACACATTGCACCGTGAACAAATACTTCCATTTCAAGATCAGGTAGTGAGTTTTTGATATCAGCTATTTCTGAAAGAGAAAGTTCTCTTCCAGGGATTATACGTGAAAACCCGAGATCTCTGTATAATTTTGCAGATTCTGTATTTACACAGTTGGCCTGTGTACTGAGATGAAGTTCTGTATCGGGAAAATATTTTTTTACTACAGGGAGGACTCCTATATCGCTTATTATAAAAGCATCAACCGGATATTCAGATATATAATCAATATTCTGTTCAAGATTATATAGATCAGAATTATGAAAATATATATTGAGAGCAACATAAAGCTTCTTATCCTGTTTCAATTCCCGGATCTTCAGATGTTCATCAGACTTGAAATTATCTGCTTTTGCCCTTAGTGAGAAATTTTTTGATCCCGATATATGCGGCATCTGCCCCATAGGCATATGCGTAATAAAGTTTTTCAATACTGCCTGCCGGCGATAATAATTCCATAACAGTGATAAGTTAAAATTATCCTGGATAATAGTCAATATAACATGTTTAAAAACAACTCTTTTAAATATTCTTTTGTTTATTTCTTCTTTATTAATGAACAATATGATTATTAAGATACAAAAACATATAGTGTTTGTAGGAATATATAAAGCGAGAAAAAGGTTTATAATGTGAAAGATGGCACAATATAAAGTTAGATGGGTGTATAAAAGCTGTTAAAAAGCCTTAATAATCACAATAAACAATTAATAATATACCGCAAGTAACATTAACAATAATAAAAGATGTGATATATTAAGAAAATACAATATATTTATTGACAATTATATAAATATGCGTATAAATTAAAATATAAGTATTAAAAATATTTAATACTTTAATCAATATAATTAAATACAGGAGAGGTTTTTTGTTGTGAGTGATCTTAACGAAAAAAAAGAAGCTTCCGGTGAAAATACCGGATCTATCAGAAGAAGCAGCAGATCCAGAAGCAGAAAGCCTAAAAAAAAGCCAGATTATACCGGGGATAATTGTTCTTTTGGTGATTATTGCTATCGGTATTGTACTTGCGGCTGTAAAGCCGATGCTTGGATTTTTCTGGGTAACAGGTAATGCTTTCGGATTTATTCTTCAGAGAGCAAGATTCTGTTTTACTGCATCTTTGCGGGATCCCTATCTGACCGGCGGAACATCATTGACAAAGGCTGTTCTGACAGCTTTTGCGATAACATCAATCGGATTCATTGCAATACAGTACGGAGCAGTTTCCAAAGGCCTACCAATGCCGGGACAGGCATATGTTGTACCTGTCAGCGCTGCAACAGCTGTCGGAGCATTCATGTTCGGTATAGGAATGGTTATAGCAGGCGGATGTGCGTCAGGAACATGCATGAGAGTGGGTGAAGGATTTCATATGCAGATGCTTTCCCTGTTCTTTTTTTGTAATAGGTTCCCTCTGGGGAGCTCATGATTTCGGATGGTGGAAGTTGAATGTAATTCTCAAGGGAAAAGCAGTATATCTGCCTGATGTATTTGGTTGGACCGGAGCTGTAATTATTCAGCTTCTGACAATAGCATTATTATGGATTGCCGCTGATAAATGGGGCAAGAAAAAGGCTGCAGAAGGCCACTAGAAAATAATTGACAAGGAGATAAAAAATGAAAGAAGTAGAACTTGATTGTTTGGGAGAAGCTTGTCCGGTACCTCTCGTAAAGGCACAGAAAAAAATTGAAGAACTTGAAGTCGGTGATGTACTTATTGTTCAGATCGACCACAGTTGCGCTATGAAGAATCTTCCTGAATGGGCAAGAACAGAAGGTCATAACGTAGAAATTGAAGAAGTAGATGACGGAGAATGGGAAGTCATCATCGAAAAAACTAAATAGATTCCCGGAGGAAAGAAGTGAAACTGACTGATAAAATAAAGAATAATGATTATTATAAAATCTGGTTAAAAGACGCATGGCCTTATATTACCGGAGCAATTTTACTGTCAGTTTTCCAGATAGTAACATTAGCTGTTACTGGTAATCCGTGGGGAGTATCAGGCGTCCTTGCTAACTGGGGCGCCTGGCTATATCAGCTTGTCGGCGGTTCTGTCGACAAGTGGTATTACTTCTCAAGCGAAGGAGCCCAGAAAGTTCTTGCAAACAACTTTATAAAAGATCCCGGTACTATGAGAAACCTTGGAATTATTTTCGGTGCACTTTTTGCAACGCTTATAGCTTCAGGTTTTAAATTCAAGAAAATCAAGACAAAAAAACAGGTTGTCGCAGCTATACTCGGCGGTCTTTTAATGGGATATGGTGCAAGAATAGGTTACGGCTGCAATATAGGAGCACTTTACAGCGGTATTACTGCATTTTCACTTTCAGGATGGGTATTTGGTATATTTATCTTTCTTGGTGCTATTGTTGGAAGTAAACTGCTTGTTAAATACTTCATGTAAAGCAGTATCTGGAAAACATAAAAATATATTTTTTAATAATATTTATTAAAAAGAAGTGGCTGAAATATCTGTCACTATAAATTGTAATTCAGGATTATATCAGATCTTAAATTAAAATACTTTCCTGATTGACATGGAAAGGAGTGGATTGTGAGAGAAAAGAAAATTGAAAATTACGATGTTGTAATTATCGGGGGCGGTGCTTCCGGTCTTACAGCTGCTATATACTGCGGCAGGGCGCGGTTAAATACCCTGTTGATTGAAAAAGCTCTTATTGGGGGGCTTGCAACCTATACTAATGAAATAATGAATTTCCCGGGTTTTCCTGACGGATCAACCGGCCTTGATCTTATGAACAAGTTTCATACGCAGGCGAAAAATTTCGGAGTAAAATTCAAACTGACTGATGTTAAATCTGTTGATTTCGGTGCTGAAACAAAAATCGTTGAAACATTCAGAAACAGCTATCATGCTAAAACAGTAATTGTTGCAACCGGAGGAAGGCCCAGAATTACAGGTGCCAAAGATGAAGAGAAATATCTTTTTGATAAAGGTATATCTTTCTGTGCAACTTGTGATGCTGCTGCCAACACAGGCAAAACTGTTATGATTATCGGAAGCGGTGACGCTGCAATCGAAGAGGGGATGTTCCTTACCAAGTTTGCTGACAAAGTAATAGTTTCTGTAATGCATGATGAAGGAAAAATGGACTGTAATGAGATAGCAAGAGACCAGGCACTTGCAAACCCGAAGATGGAATTTATCTGGAATACACTTGTAGATTCTTTTTCCGGTGAAGGTCATCTTGATACAGTTACACTCAAAAACCTGAAATCAGGCGAATTAATGCCTTTCAAGGTTGATACATGTTTCGAGTTTATCGGTTATATTCCCAACACAGAAATAGTCAAGGGAACTCTTGATATGACTAAACCGGGCTATATTATTACCAACGATAAAATGGAGACAAATATTCCCGGAGTGTTTGCATGCGGTGATGTGAGGGACAAGGAGCTTAAACAGGTGGCAACAGCTGTCGGCGACGGATCAATCGCAGGTGTCGGTGCTGAGAAATATATTGCTGAAACTGAAATGTTCAGAGAGCAGATCATGCAGAAGGAAAAAGTCGGTATTATTCTGATTTACTCTGCTGTTGATGCTCCAAGCAGGGAACTTATTCCTGTACTTACTGAAGTGGAAAAATCATACAACGGTAAGGTTAAACTTAACTGTATAGATATTTACAAGGGAAGATCACTCTGTGACAGACTCGACTGTTCATGCGGAACAATGACAATCTTTATCACAAAAGATGGTGAAGTTGTTGACAGGCTGGATGATTACTCAGAGTCAGCACTCAGAGCAAAACTTGATGCGCTTGTTTAAGGAGAGATAAAATGAAAAAGATTCTTCTATCATTTTTAATTGTTCTGCCTTTTCTGTTTATTTCATGCGGACCGTCAACTCCGGGTGAAAAAGGGACAGAAATAATTGCTGCGGAAAAAGCTTTGGAAATGATTTCAGAAGGAAATATATATCTTGTGGATGCCAGAAAATCTGCTGATTATAAGAAAAATCATCTGAAAGATGCTGTTAATATTTCACGACAGGATATTGTTGACAGCAGCAAATTTCCAAACATGCTTGCATCAGGAGTTCAGATAGCTGAAGTTCTCGGAAGCAGGGGAATTTCAAATGATAAGACAATTGTTGTATATGATGATAACAAGAATATGGATTCTGCAAGATTCTGGTGGACAGTGAAAGTATACGGTAATGACAATATCAAAGTTGTCAGCGGAGGCCTTAAAGCGCTTGTTTCTGCAGGTGCTGAATTAACATCTGAAATACCTTCAGTGACTAAAGCTGACTACAAGGTATCATCGCTGCGAAGTGAAATGATAGCTGATGCCAAATACATTAAAAAACAGGTTAATAAACCAGCTGATGATATTGTAATTATAGATACAAGAAGCCAGGAGGAATATGACGAGGGTACAATCCCTGGATCATGTCTTCTCAACTTTGTTGATAATAATTTCAAAGACGGTACTTACAAGCCTGTACAGCAGATCAGTATAAGATATCTTGAAGCTGGTATTAGTTCTGACAAGGAAGCTGTAATGTACTGCAAGACTTCAATCAGAGGGGCCCAGACATACCTTGCGCTCTATAATGCAGGATACAGGAAACTCAAGCTTTATGACGGCGCATGGGTTGAATGGATTTCAAACCCTCTCAATCCAGTTTATAAACCGGAAAAACCGGCTTATATGATAGATTCTTCGGATAATTCATAAAACTTTAAGGAGTGTTTAAGATGAAAAAGAATTTTTTTAAAATTTTAACAATTATGTTAGTTCTCTTCCTGTCAACAGGATTTCTGTTTGCAGGGGGAAGTAAGGAACCGGCAACTGAAACAAAAGCTGAATCCACTCAGCTGACTGCTGTAGAAGCTGCAGTTGCAAAATACTATGATGAACTACCTGATCATATTTACAAGATCAACCAGAAGAAATTTGCTGAAAAAGTAAATGCAGGCGATGAAATGTATGTAATCGATATCAGAAGAGCTGATGACTATGCAAAAGGTCATGTAGCAGGTGCTGTCAACATGCCATGGGGAACAGCAATTTCTGACAATCTTCAGTACATCCCCCAGTCAGGCGAAGTATTTGTTTACTGCTACTCAGGACAGACTGCTGGACAGACTGTAATGCTTATGAATGCTGCAGGTATTCCGGCAAGATCAGTTAACCTCGGTTTCAAATGGGGTCTTTCAAAAGTTCCCGGAGTAGACGCTATTCTTACTACAGATGCAACAGAAATCGACAAATCAATGACATATGATGTTAATGCAGAAATTGCGACTGCTGTAAAAGCTTATTTTGACAGATTTGCTGAAGTTAAGGGTACACCTTTTGCAAGCAACATCGTAAGTGAAGAAAATGCAAAGAAAATCCTTGATTCAGGCGATGACAGCGCTGTATTTGTATCAATCAGAAGCGCTGATGACTATGCGAAAGGGCACATTGCTACAGCTACAAACATTCCATGGGGAAAAAGCATGCACAAGGGTTTTGATGTTCTTCCTGGTGACAAGAAAATCATTATCTACTGCTACACAGGTCAGACAGCAGGTCAGACTGTAGCAGCATTAAGACTTCTTGGATATGATGCTGTTTCTCTCAAGGGCGGCATGGGCATGGATGCAAATGCTCCTCTCGGATGGAAAAACAAGGGATATCCGGTAGAATAGTTTAATATTATATTCAGTTGATTCAGGATATAAACAGGCCGGCAGTCTTTAAAAAGGTTGCCGGCTTTTTTTTAAAAAAATTGATTTTACATCATTATATTCTAATTATAGAATATAACCTCTTGTTTGATAATAATTTGTTGTATACTGAAACATAGATTTATTTTATAGATTCCCCCTTTCGGGGACAGGTGCCTTGTAGGCAAACATCTAAGGCAGTTATCCCGGCTTACCGGGGAAAAACCGTAAAAGCGGTTTTTTAAAGGCATCCATAAGAGTAAAATAATAAATACTGCGGGAAGTGTCTGAATAATGATAAAAACAGGAAAACATGCTGATAAGACAATTATCACATTTATTCTAATCTACTTTGTTTTAAACATGTTTCTGCTGGACAGTTTCCCTTTTGTGCATGCCGATGAAGCATGGCTTGCATCGCTGACAAGGGCTGTCATAAATGAAAAAAGCTTTGCTGCTGTAGAGGATTTTTTTATACTCACAAAACGTCATCCCCATGCACTGAAATCAGTTTTCCACATGATGCAGATCCCGTTTGTGGCATTTTCCTTTTCAGTTATTTCCGTAAGAATATTATCCCTGATATTTTCTTCAGCAAATCTTTTTTTCTTTTATATGATTCTGAAAAAAAATATAAGAAACCGTAAAATTATTCTTTTCACATTGATACTGCTTGCAGCAGACATACAGTACCTTTATATTTCCCGCTTTGCCCGCCAGGAGATTATAATTCTTACATTGCTCACAACTGTCCTGTATTTATTAAACAGTCATCTGACATTGAAGAGAACTGCAACAGCAGCTTTGCTAACAGGAATTGCAGTCGGAATACATCCAAACAGTTTTATAATATTTACTGCATCAGTTTTTTTTATTTCAGGTAAGATGTTAGTAAAGAGGAAAGATTTTAGAAAAAATATCAAAGCACTGGTTTTATATATATCTGTTACTTCTGCTTTTGCACTTGTGTTTGTTGTTTTAAGCATTGTGATGGATAGCGATTTTTTTCATAATTATCTGCAGTTCGGCTCACGTCATGGTGTTACTGATATATTTATTGTTAAACTTCTGAAACTTAAAAAATTCTACTTTAAGATTTTTAACAGGATATCAGGAACATACTATCTTCCCGATGTCTGTCTCCAGCTTTTTGTTTTTTTGTTTTTTTCTATTGTCACTTTTATTTCATCAATATTTTCAAAACATATGTTTAGAACGGCTTTTCCTGTCCTTATGTTTGCAGCCGGAATAAATACCGGTTTTATACTTATAGGTAAATACAGCCCGCCATCGTTTTCATTCATTTTTCCCGCAGGCTGGCTTATTGCTGCATTAGGTGCAGACAGTTTGTCGGGTAAAGGAAAAAATATTAAAACATCAGTATTAATTTTACTGGCTGTGATACTGGGTTTCAATCTGCACAATACATATTCAGAAGTATTGAAATGGAAAAGCAGCAGCTATAAAAGTTATATGAAAGATATTTCACACATGATAACTGAAAAGGGCAGGGTATTCGGTTCTATCAATACATCATTTTACATGGACTACCGGCAGCTTGCTTCATATAACGATATGGAAATGTTTGAAAAGTCTGGAATATCTTTTGAAGAATATATTGTAAAAAACAGAATAAGGTACATTATATACACAGATGAGCTTGATATAATCTACAGGGAGAGACCGCTCTGGAATGATCTTTACGGGAATATTTATCCACATTACCGGGAAATAAAAGAATTTATCGAAAATAGATGCGTTAGAACAGGGGAAGTCCTTGATGAAACATACCCCGTCAGGATTGTTGATTTCATTGGAAGGAAAAAATATTCAGCAGCTGTTTTTAAGGTGGAAGGCTTTAAAAAACATCAGGGGATTCAATAAGATTCATCAGTTTTTCCCTTTCTATAAGGAAATCAGGTGTCAGGCTGTTGAAACATCCGGAGAAACTGTTTTTAGATACAGATATGAAATTACCCTTTTTATCCATTACTGCTATGTCTGTCGACAGTGTCATGGCTTCATCAATATCGTGGGTAACAAAAATTACTGTAATTCCGCTGTTTTTCCAGATGTTGTAAACAAGTTTATGCAGGGTTATTCTTGTCTGTATATCAAGGCTGCTGAACGGCTCATCGAGAAGAAGTATTTCCGGCCCTGAAGAGAGAGCCCTTGCAATTATCGCCCTCTTTTTCATCCCCCCTGAAAGCTGAGACGGATAATAATTCTCATAACCTTCAAGATATACTTCTTTTAAAAGAGATTCTGTTCTTACTTTTATATTGCCTGTCTTCAGTATTCTAAGTGGGAATGAAATATTTTCCTCTACTGTCAGCCACGGGAAAAGCTGGTTGTCATCCTGCAATACAATTACACGCGAAGGGTCAGGCTGTTCTGCGGTATTTTCTTTAAGCAGCACTTTTCCCCTGTCTGGAGTTATCATTGATGCTGCAGTCTTGAGCAGTGTTGATTTGCCGCAGCCAGAAGGACCCAGGATTGAGAAAAATGATCTTTCCGGTATACTGAGGTTTATTTCTTCAAGAATGTTTATCTGCCTGTTATATGAAAAGGTAATATTTTCAAGCCTTATTATATTGTTCAATTAATCATTCCCCATTTTTTTACAGTTTTATTTTCAACAGAACTGAAAAAAAGTTCTTCGATAAGAATACCTGTAATTATAATTACAATAAGACCCGCATAAATACCAGGTGTATCCATATAAACTCTTTTGCTGAAAATATACCATCCTATTCCGCCTCTGCCTCCTGCAGCACCGAATATCATTTCCGCGCTGATAAGTGCACGCCAGGACCTTGCAAATGATATTTTAAGACCTGCAATAATATAGGGGAGAGAGTGGGGAAGTGTTATCTTTGCAAACATTTCGAAATGGCTGAGATGATAGTTTTTTCTGAATAAAACATAGTTTTCAGGAATGCTTGAATACCCTGTATAAAGGTTTGTTACCATGGGCCATAGGACAGAATGTATGACTATTATCAGAACAGATTCAATACCTGTCCCAGTCCAGAGTATAACCACAGGGAGTATGGCTATGCCGGGGAGCGGATGTAAAAATGAAACAAGGCTTTTTAAAAGTGAATCAAAAACAGCTGAGATATGTGAACCGAGGACAAGAATAAATGCAGAAAGAGTCCCAACTGCAAGAGATATGAAAATAAGCAGAAGGGAGAAAAGAAGCTGAATAAGTATTTCACCCTCTTTGAGAGAGGAAAAAAGCGATAAGACAACTGTCTTTACAGACGGGAAAACCAGAGGTGAAAAATTTCCTGATATTCTTATTATTTCCCAAATAATGAGAAAAAAAAGAAACCAGGCAAATTTTTTAACAACTCCGGATTTCATTAATAATAAATATCCTTTTCATCTATATCATTTTCAAGGTAATTGTTTGTTTTCATGAATTTTATGAATTTGCCCATTCCCTGAATATCCTGGTTGAAATACATTCCTTCCCATGTAAGGTATTCTTTAAGTTCATCCTTATCCATATCATACTGAAGGGAGAGTATTTCTGATGCTTTATCAGGATTTTTTCTGATAAATGAAATTGTTTCTCCTATGACATTTCTCAGTACCTTGACAGCTTCGGGATGTTTTTCCGCAAAGCTGTTTTTTACAGTACCCCCGATAAATGTAAACTCGCCGCCCATTGCTTCATTGCCTGAAAGTATGAGTTTAAAACCCGGCTGTTTCAGCTCTTTCATTATAAAGGGGGGGGATGTGAAATGCGCTGCAATATCATTTTTACTGAAAAGTGCATTCATCCCGTCAGGATGCGACATTGTCACTATGCGGTTGTCAAAAAAGGAAGGTGATCCTTTTTCCTTCTCTGATGCCATTGTAAGGAGAATATGCTGTATGCTGCCAGGCTGCGGAAGAGCTATCCTGTCCTCTTCTGTAAAGTCTGAAAGTGTGTTTATGTTCTCCTTCCAGCTGACAAGACCTATAGGCGCCCTGCAGAGCCCTGTAAACATTTTCCATTCCATTCCCCTGTCATAACCGATCAGGAAAGGGGGAAGTCCCATGAAGCCTATATCAAGGCTGTCTGAAAGCATTGCCTCCCTGATAGCTGCAGTATTTGCAAGTTTTTTCCATTCAACAGTCCACCCCTGAAGTTTCTCCTCAAGTCTCTTCTCCGACCTGATTATCTGAAGCGGTGCATATGCAAGGCCGTACTGCTCTGCTATTATTATTTTTTTCCCCTCTTTTCGTCCAACACATGAAAAAAGGATTAAAGAGGCTGTTATAATTAAAATAAGCTTGAATATTTTGTGAATCAACAAAATCTCCTTATTTCTTTGTATAATGCCTGGTCTGTTTTATCCATAAGCATATTGAATCCCTGTTTATTTTCAACAGAGGATAAATTAAACAGTTTTTCTATATCATAATTCAGTTTACTGAAATTATCAGATAATAATACTGCATATCCTGCTCTTTGTGTTGAATTATTTATATTATTGATTTCAGTACCGGGACTGTGAAGGTAGGAGAAACTTTGCAGTGACTCTATGGAACTGGAATCAGGTTTTACCTGCCTGTGAATTACTCCCCTGCTGCAGAAAAAGAGGGGTACTGAAACATATTTACCGTAACTGTTTATCTTATACGGCTTGAGATTTTTAAAATCATCTTCAGTGATTTTAACTCCGCTAGATCCCTTTATAAGAAGTTTTCTTATGTCTATTCCTGTGAGAAGCGGTATAAACTCATCTTCATATGCCCCCCCCAGCCTGCATGCAATTTCATTGATAATTAAGCCTCTGTCTCCAATGAGATACTGAAAATAAATCGGCCCGTTTTTTATGCCGAAATTATCAGTCACTGAAACAGTAGTTTCAATGATACTGTCTCTGTATGCCGATGAATATGGAGAAGGAAAGGTATGTGCCGAGCACACTCCTATTGTAGGATAATTATTGAAAGTAACCCTGTCAGTAACAGAAAAGATATAGACACTTCCGTTGCAGACCCAGCCTGATACTGTTATCTCATCTGAATCATAGTATTCCTCGATAAGTATCATCTCTTCTCTTGAAAAGGAAACTGTAGTATCAAACAGCTGTCTTATTTCAGTAACTGTATCAACCTTGAAAACACCTCTCTGCCCCTGGCTGTCAAAAGGTTTGATTACGAAAGGGGGCTTGAGATCTGAAAGCTCATTATCTGAAAACCCTTTTTGTATCATTGCAAAAGGGGATGTCTTCATTCCGTGTTTTCTGAAAAGTGATTTCATTATCCGTTTATTGGTCACTGATAAAGCTGTTTTCCTGCTTAGAAACCGGGGAAGATTCATTTCCTCTGCAACTGAAGCGGCTGTCAATACCGGCTGGTCTGTTCCTGCAGTAAGGACCGCATCAATACCAAGTTTAACTGCTGCTTGAGTTACTGCATCAATATCAAAAGTGCTTGCCTTTGCAAAATTGGTAGCAAAAACTCTTCCGGGGGCATTTTCATTGATATCAGCAAGAATTGTATTATAGCCCTGGCTGACACATTCTTTTATCAGGTTTATCTGGCTGCTTCCGCCGCCCAGTACCATGATTTTTTTTTCTTTATTCATGCAAAAACCTGCCGCAATTTTTATCTATTGATTTCTCTATAATATCACCTGCGGATTTCTTATCAGAAAATAACAGTTCTGAAAGCCTGTATATAAAACGGGGGAAACCGTAATAGAAAACAAGTCTTGAAAATAGAAAAATAAGTTTACCTATGCTGTACCTGCTTTCAGAAACTGTAACAGTATCTGTATTTATATAAGAAGCCTCAGGTTTGAAGCTGAGAGCAATAGCTGAAATATAAATGAATTTCTTATCTGTTTTGAGGATTTTATCGACAAGTGATTTTTTCATTATTCTGAAGCTTGTTATTTTAAGTTTTAATGGTTTTCGGAATGCGGTATAGAAAAAAATGTCATGCGCAAAAGATCCTGCTTTTCTGAAAAATGAATATTTTTTTCTATTCACTGCATATACAATGTCATAGTTTTTCCTGATTTCAGCAATAAGAACAGGAATGATTTCAGGGTCATGCTGCATATCATCATCCATTGTAATAACATAATCCCCTCTGCTGTACATGAGGCCTGCAAAAACCGCATTCTGCTGACCCATGTTTTCTGAAAGGCTTATACCCTTTATCCTTGAATCTGATTCTGAAAGATTTTCAATTTCGTTCCATGTAGAATCACTGCTCCCGTCATTTACAAATATTATCTCAAAATCAATCAATGAGCAGATTTTTATAATTTCAGAAGCAATTAACTTGAGGCGTCCCTTGCTGTTGAAACAGGGGATGACAATGCTTACAGATTCCATATCAAAATTCCTGAAGCAATTAATAAAACAGCTGCCGCTTTTTTTAAAGTAATTCTTTCCCTGAAAATAACAATACCAAGTCCCGGTATGATAATCTGGTTAAGAGCTGTAAAGCTGTAGGCTGTATTCAGTTCAAGCGACTTGAGCGCGTAAAAATAAAAAAACGGGGCACATAGAACGGCAGCAAGTCCCGAGATTAAACCAGGACGTAAAAACTGCCTGAAAAGAAGCGGGATATTCCTTGTAAGCACAATACTGCTGCTTGAATGCTTTATTACGAGATGGCCGTATGATGTCAGAATGCACATTATAATAATTGATATAATTTCTCTTTTCAAATGATGCCCCAGAAATAAATAAGTATAATGTTTTTCAATTCCCACCCCGCTTTGTTTTGAGTGAATCATTCATAAGAAGCAATATTCCTGAAGTTATGAGAACTGCTCCTGCTGAATTGAAAAATGTAATCTGTTCATTAAAAAGAACTGCTGAAAGAATAAGTATAATTACATAATTTATGCTCATAAATGGATATGCTTCTGAGAGCTCTACATACCTGATTATAAATACCCAGATAAAACCTCTCAGTATAAGAAACATATAACTCAGAATAAGAAAGATATTTAATGAGAAGCTCTCCTGTGAGGCAAGTATTGAAGATCCTGTTTTTGCAGAAATCTGTCCTGCAACCATAAGCAGAACAGGGATAAATAACAGGGTTATTTTGTTAATATTTTTCATCACATTGATTTTAGCAGTTTATCTGAAGTTTTCCAATTGATTTGTTTAATTTTATATAGAGGAAATATAATATATGAAATAATTTCTGACGATAAATTTGGAGAAAGGGAAAAATAAAAATTCGCCTTCTTTTATATAGCCCAACAGGAAAAGCTGTAGTATAAATACAGTAGTGATATAATCAGACCCTGCGGGGTTGTTTACTGATACAGGGGTAGGTTGTTATCCCCGGGGAAGGCTGTGATGTTAAAGCTTCCCGAAGGTGATAAAGCCTGCCTTGCAGATAAAAAAATATTAAAAATATCAGGGGTGTAAATAATGAAAGTAGCAGTAATTTTCGGCGGCATGAGTTCAGAGCGTGATGTATCAATTGCAAGCGGTGCGCAGGTTTTCAAGGCGCTAAAAAGCAGGGGTCATGATGTTATAGCTGTTGATACTGCTAAAGGTATTCTTGATTCTGAAGAGGAGAAGGTGTTTCTCGATTCAAGGGTAAAGGAAACACCTCCGTCAATAGATCAGCTTTCACTTATGCGGGACGGACTCAATAAACTCACAGCTTCAGGTTCTCTCAGTGATGTGGATATCTGCTTTCTTGCTCTTCACGGCGGTATGGGTGAGGACGGCAGAATACAGGGGTTTCTTGATATTGCAGGAATACCTTATACAGGCACAAAACATATGGGATGCTGTTATGCAATGGATAAGGATGTCTCAAAAATACTCCTTAGAAACAGCGGGGTTAAAACACCTGACTGGATAATGGCACCTGCCGATACAGATGAAGTAGAGGCAAAACTGGGTTTCCCTGTAGTTGTCAAACCGAACAAAGAGGGTTCAACAGTTGGTCTCACTGTAGTTAAGGAAAAGGATCAACTTCAGAATGCTGTTGATTATGCACTGAAATTTGACACTGAAGTCATGATTGAAAGTTTCATAGATGGAAGAGAGCTTACAGCAGGAGTGCTTGACGGAAATGCTCTCGGTGTAGGGGAAATAATCCCCAGGATGTCTGAAATTTTTGATTATAAAAGCAAGTACCAGGAGGGGGGAGCTGATGAAATATTTCCTGCGGATCTTTCTGATGATGAAACATTGAAAGTGCAGGAAGAAGCTGTGAAAACATATTTTGCCTTGAAGCAGAATGATTACTGCCGTGTTGATTTCAGGATGGACAGAGAGGGGGGAATATGGTGCCTTGAAGCAAATACTCTTCCCGGAGTCACATCATCAAGCCTGCTTCCCCAGTCAGCTGCAGTCATGGGTATAGAGTTCCCTGAATTATGTGAAAAGATATGCATGCTTGCAATCGAAAGAAAAAAAGCTTTAACAGTTTAGAAATAAATAAATGCAGGATTAATTTTTATTATCCTGCATTATTCTTTTTTCCCTTAAGATTGAAATATTCTCATCCAGATATTCAAGCAGATACTGCTGTACATCTTCAAAATATGATTTCTGGATATCACAGCCTTCAGCTGTGATGAACCTGTAATGCCAGGGTTCATAATTATATCCTGTAACATCATTCAAACCCTTCGGATAGGAAAGAGAAAAACCATATCTGCCGCAGTTTTCAAACATCCAGATCCCCTCAGGTGTATTTTCATACTCTTCAGTTATTGAACCGAAATCAACTGCTGTTCCGAGCTGATGCTGTGACGTGCCGGGACGTGCAGAGAATTT
This sequence comes from Spirochaetia bacterium, assembly GCA_963662265.2. GTDB lineage: Bacteria > Spirochaetota > Spirochaetia > CADAEX01 > CADAEX01. Next base: position 60,920 of record CAXXHA010000029.1, read on the forward strand.
ATCTGTTTCCTCCTGTCCGTAGACAGAAACATAATAATTATAAATTCTTTCCTGGTACGTATATGATCTGTAGGCAGATGATACAAGAATATCAAGGTTTTCCTTTTCAGCATCATTTTTCATCATCATCAATGCATCCATTGCCGGTTTTCTTATCTGCATACCTTTCTTGTTCACCTTGATATTAAAACTGTCAAGATCAACAAGATCGCCGGGAATAGTTTTTTCAGACAGCGGATTATTCTTATCAGCCAGTACCAGAAAATCATCATATATATCGATTAGAGGAATAATTTTATCAAGGAAACCCTTCCTGTCTGATTTTATATTTTCAATTACCTTTTCAGGAAGGTTTGAAAGTGTTGTATCCAGTTCCTCTTCAGTAAATGTGAATGACTGGCTTATGTATTTATTTTCAGCCCTGATGCATGATGGCAACAGGGCTGATATGAGAATCAGGAGTAATATTAATTTTTTCAAAATATTATACCGACAACTTCTTCGAATGTTTCAACCGGGTAGAATTTTATTCCCTTTTTCACATGGTCGGGAATTTCTTCAAGATCTTTCTCATTCTGTTTTGGAATAATAATATTTTTAATATTGTTTCTCCTGGCAGCTATTGTTTTCTCTTTTAGGCCTCCTATTGGAAGGACTGCGCCTGTAAGTGAAAGTTCTCCTGTCATTGCAAAACTGGCTTTAATCTTCTTGCCCCTGATAAGTGAAAGAAGTGCTGTTGCCATTGTAATACCTGCTGACGGCCCGTCTTTCGGGGTAGCTCCTTCAGGTATATGAAGGTGGAAAATATTTTCCTCAAACGTCTCCTTTCCGATGTTGAAATCTTCTGCAACAGTCCTGACCATTGTATAGGCAATTGAAGCTGATTCCTTCATCACATCTCCCATCTGGCCTGTAAGCTTGAAACCCTCCTTACCCATGGTCATTACTGTTTCAATCATCAGCGTATCGCCGCCGAAGTTTGTCCATGCAAGACCAATTACCATTCCTGGCTTTGTAACCTTTTTGATTTCTTCGGGCCTAAAATGGGGTTTCCCCAGGTAATCAGAAACATTATCTGCAGTAAGCTTGAATGGTGCTTCCTTGTCTTCAAGAACCATGCCTTTCGCAATTTTCCTGTGAATCTTATCAAGGGCTTTTTCAAAATTTCTCACTCCAGCTTCGCGTGCATAGTTTTCGCCGATTACAGAAAGCGATTTAGCATCATATTTAACCTGTTTCTTTGTCAGGCCGTTTCGTAAAAGGCTTTTAGGGATCAGGTATTTTTTTGCAATAGCAATTTTTTCCTCTTTTATATAGCCGGAAAGCCTGATAATTTCCATCCTGTCTCTCAGCGGGGCTGGTATTGTATCAAGTGTATTTGCTGTTGTTATGAAGAGAACATTTGAGATATCAAAGGGAAGATCAAGGTAATGGTCTCTGAAGGAAATATTCTGTTCAGGGTCCAGTACTTCAAGGAGAGCAGAAGACGGGTCTCCCTGGTATGAGGAACCAAGTTTATCTATTTCATCTATCATGAATACAGGATTCTTGGTTTTAACAATTTTAAGGCCCTGAATAATCTTGCCAGGCATTGCGCCCACATATGTTCTTCTGTGACCTTTTATTTCAGCCTCGTCTCTCATGCCGCCTACCGAGAAACGGAAAAACTCTCTCCCCATTGCCCTGGCAATGGATTTTCCGATTGAAGTCTTACCCACACCGGGAGGACCGACAAGACAGACAATTGAACCTTTTGTGTCATTTTTCAGCTTTCTGACTGAAAGATATTCAATTATTCTTTCCTTCACATCTTCAAGGCCGTAATGGTCCTTATCAAGTATATCCTTTGCTTTCTTGATATCAAGGTCTTCAGGCTCTGGATCATTCCAGGGAAGTGTAATGATAGTGTCCAGGTAGTTTCTTGTAACACCGAATTCAGAAGAGACAGGTTCCATGAGAGAGAATTTCTGTAGTTCCTGTTCAACCTGTTCCTTGACTTCTCCCTCAAGGTTGAGCTGTTCAATTTTTTCCTTGAACCTCAAAAATTCACTGCTTTTCGAATCAACCGGCATTCCCAGTTCATTTTTAATAGCCTTGAGTTCCTCTTTCAGGAAATATTCTCTCTGGTTTTTTTCTATCTTTTCATTTATCTGTTTCTGTATTTTCTTCTGTATGCGGAGAAGTTCCTGTTCTTTTTTAATAAATACAAGAACCTGTTCCATTCTTTTTCTTATATTGAGTGTTTCAAGTATTTTCTGCTGGTCAACCCTGTCAATATTTAAAATTGAAGATATAAAATCTGCTATTTTACCCGGATGGTCAATATTGACCATGTTAAGTCTCATTTCTTCCGAGAAAAGAGGATTGTTTTCGGAAATCTGTTTCATCTCTGAAATGAGAGACCGTGTAAGTGCTTTTACTTCATTTGTCTTTTCTTTTTCATCTGAAAGATATTCAACTTCTGCTGTTATAGGCGGTTCACCTGATATGTATTTTTTTATTTTAAAACGTTTCAGAGTTGAAATAAATATATTCATCCCTCCGTCAGGAAGGTTTATTTTCTTTACTATTTTTGCAACTGTTCCAACCTTATAAAGATCTTCAGCATCTATATCATTGATTTCCTCATCCTCAAGAAGAACAAGCCCAATCATGTTGTCATTCATCAGCGACTGTTCAACAACTGATATATCTTTAGGAGAAACAATCATAAGAGGTGTAAAAATACCGGGAAAAATCGGTTTTCCGGAAAGCGGTATAATAAAAAGTTTGTCCGGAAGTATTTGCGCAGCCGGGACAATTTCCTTTTCAGGCATTTAAAACTCCTATATAATAAAAATCTTAACATGTAATTTCAATTACTTTTCAGGCAGTATCAAACCTGCCTGTTTATACATAAACTACTTATTAATATATAATAATGTCAAGGAAAAACAATTACAAATGAAAAGGCATTTAAAAATACAGGGGATAATCTTCAGCAGCTGGAGAATCCAGGAATTCAACAGGGGAATCAAAATATTTACACCGGATAACGGATTGATAAATACTGTCGCATACGGTGCTTACAGGCCTAAAAGCCGTCTCGGTTCCCTGTTACAGCCTGTGACATCCGGCGAATTCAATATTTACCATGATCCTGTTAAAAAAATATACAGGATTACAGATTACGAACCTTATGATGATTTTACAATGATAAAAGGTGATCTTGTAAAATACTATACTGCGCTTTTATGGTTTGAGATAATTATAAAAAGTCATGCAGGCGGTGAATCAGGTGAAGATCTTTATTACCTGCTGAAAAATTCACTTGAACTGCTTGAGAAGAGCAGCACTGATGTTTCAGAAAAACTTATGATTCAGTTTCTTCTCAGGACTGTTGTTTTTTTTGCCGGACCATTTCAATTGAATGAATGCAGTAATTGCGGTACAATACATCTGGACAGCGATAATGTGTATTTCAGTATCAGAGATCTTGTTTTTGTCTGCAGAAACTGTTCCGCTGCTGATAACAAAGTTATTAATCCTGGAGTAAAAAGATATATCAAATATTCAGTAAACCAGAGTCTTGAAATATCAATTAAATCAGGAATTGATTCAGTACAGCAGAGAGAACTTAAAAGGTTCCTGTATCAGGTTGTGCAGGAATATATAGAGGATTCACTGGTTACACTCAATACAGGGAAAGAATTTTTATTTTGATGCAATATTATTGAATAAATTGTATTCTTTATTCAGTGCATCTCTTTACAGTGGAATATTTAAAACTGAAATATTTGCAGCAGTGCTGTTTAGTGAGTAAAACGGAATTATCAGATGAAATATAATAAAAAAGAAATTGACAGCATTCAGGTCAGAGAAACTGCAGAACGTTACAAGATAAGTCTTCTGGCAGCTTCAGTTCTTGTAAGAAGAGGATGGGCTGAAAATCCCGAAGAAGTATCTTTCATTCTTGAAGATGATCTTAAATATACACATAATCCGTTTCTTTTCCATGAAATGGAAGATGTTGTCGACAGGATTCACGCGGCCAAAGATGAAGGCGAAAAAGTTATTGTGTTCGGAGACAGGGATGTTGACGGCATAACATCAACTGTTCTTATTGTAAATAAACTCAAGGAGATGGGAATTGATGTTTCCTGGTCTCTTCCGTCAGGTGATGATCCCTATGGTATAACTGATGAAAAAGTTAAATTATTTGCTGAAAATGACGGGACACTTATGATTACAGTTGACTGCGGAATATCGAGTGTAAAAGAGATAAAATATGCAAGGCAGTTCGGCATAGATACGATTGTTATTGACCATCATATGGCTGGAGATGAAATTCCGGAAGCATTTGCAATTATAAATCCGAAGATGGAGGATTCCGGATATCCGTTCAGGGACCTCGCAGGCTGCGGTGTGGTATCCAAAGTAATATGGGCGCTTACTTTTTCAGAAACTGATTTTTACAAAAGGAATATTTCAATACTCAATATAGTTCCCGGAGGAAGCAGTTCCTACCGGATAGAGGCCCAGAAGCTTTTTAATCTTGTGGAGTATTCCAAACCTGTAATGGAAACAATAGTTCAGGGGATAATAGAAAACCCGTCAGGAACCAACCTGTCAGATTTTTTAAGCGACAGTCTTATTGTTGTCTTTAACGGTGCTAATCAGAAAAAACTATTTGCTGATGCATTCGGCAATAATGTCGAACTCAATGCCTTTGATTTATCTGAACAGATTTACAGCATGTTTCCGCGGCTTAATGGAATGAGTCTTCTGCAGATGCGTGAACTGAGCAGAGACAGCCGTTATTCAGATAAACCGCTTGGTGAAATTGATATACTGAGAAATCTTTTTATCGCACTTGTCAATAAAAACAATCAGAAGCTTGCAAACGGATATAACAGCATTCTGGATCTTGTCACTATCGGATCAATTGCCGATATGATGCCTTTGAAAAATGAGAATAGAATAATAGTAAAACACGGCCTTAAGAATATACAGAAGACTGAGAATATTGGGCTTCATGACCTTTTGATGAAACAGAAGCTTCTTGAAAAGCCGCTTGCAACATCTGATATTGCATGGAATATCACTCCTGTCATCAATGCAACAGGCAGGATGGGTGTTCCTGAAAAAGCAGCACAGCTGTTATTCTGCAACGACAGGAGTATTATCAGGGATCTGACAGAAGAGGTCCTTTCATTGAATAAGGAACGTAAAAAACTGGGAGAAAAAAACTGGGATGCCTTGAAAGGGGGAGCTGACAGAAGTTTTCAGGATTTTGAATCATCACTTGTCCTGACAGGCGGAAAAAATGTACCCAGGGGAATAACAGGTATTCTTTCTGCCAGGTTTGCTTCTTATTTCAATGTCCCTGCTGTTATATATACAATTCTCGAGGACAGGATAGTCGGATCTGTGAGAAGCCTGAGGAATTATCCCATAATGAATATGCTTACATTTTGTTCAGAGCTTTTTACCGATTTCGGCGGACATGACTTTGCGGGGGGATTTTCAATGCCTGCAGGTAATCTTCCGGAATTAAGGAAAAAGCTGTCTGAATACCTTAAAAACAACAAGGTTGCAAAGACTGAAGAGAAAATACTTGATGTTGATGCTGAATTGCCTGAAGGGTTTATGAATAATGAGGTTTTTAAGACTGCAGATATGTTAGCTCCATACGGAGAGGGTAATCCTCCTCTAGTCTTTCTTGCCAGGAAAGTGAAAATAAACAGCATTACTGAAGTTGGAAATAAAAAAATCGGACATCTGAAGATGACTCTTGATGCCGGAGGAAATACATGGCCTGCTATGTTCTGGAATGCTTCCGGCAGAATATCGGAATTCCCTCCCGGTTCAGAGGTTGATGTAATATTCAGGATAGGAAACAACTATTTTCAGAATACTTTCATGCATCAGCTTATAGTGCTTGATATGAGCAGATAAAAAGCTGCAGTTTTTATTGTCTAAAGCAAAAGTCACCTGGTAAATCACTTAGTGATCGCTTGTTAATCGCTTTCGAGCATTTTCTCTTTGAGATGTCGTTGTTGTGAAACAAGTTTTACAACATTATGGGGGCGCGGCTTTCAAACAACCTGCTTTGCTGGTGGTTGTTGATTTCAGTAAAAACTGTAATAATTATCTGCAGCTTAAAAAGAATAAACATAATTCCGGTATATAAAGAGAAGTATGAAAAAAAAATTATTAACACTGATATTATTTATAACAGCAGCAGTATATCTGTCTGCAGAAGTATTTGTTGATTTTGACAGTTCTGTCAATCAGGGAGATATAGTAGCTGTTTACTTATATTCTGATAATAATATAGATAATATAACTTTGACCCTAAGACGCAATAATAAAAATTTCGGAAAGTTCCGAGGATTCCAGCTTGAAAGCAATGGTTTAAACATGCCAGGCGATAAGTCGTGTTATGTTGTTATAGTTTCCGTGGCTTCGGATGCTCTTCCGTCTGAATATGATATTGATATCAGATGTCAGACTGAAGGGTATCCTGTAAGGAAAACAGGAAAAATAACTGTAGAAAAAAAGAAATTCAGAAGAGAGGAAATCCCCTTATCAAGAAGCATGACGACTCTCAGGAAAGATGAGAGTGAAAGGAGAAAGAAGGAGACCCGGGATATAATAAAGCTTTACAGGAATTTCAACAAAAAAGATCAGTTCCTGGAAACTGATTTTAAATATCCTTTGAAAGGGGAGTATCCTGTAACATCATGGTTCGGCGACAGGCGAATATTTGTTTATGATGACGGGGATAGGTCAAATTCCCTTCATAACGGGATAGATTATGCAGCTGTCAGGGGAACACCTGTTTATGCCTCCGGAAGCGGAAAAGTGGTATTTTCCGGAAACCGTCTCATTACCGGAAACAGCATCATAATTGAACACTATCCCGGTTTTTATTCAGTATACTATCATCTTGATAAGGCTGAAGCTGTACAGGGATCTATGGTTTCAGGCGGAGACAAGATAGGAGAAGTAGGGGCTACAGGTATTTCTACAGGCAACCATCTTCACTGGGAAGTCAGGAATCAGGGTATTGCGGTTGATCCGGAACAGTTTGTAGGCTCTCCAGTTATTGACAAAGATCGAATAATAAGTAATATTAATTCAAGTTTTTCGGATATAGACCGGGGGAGGTGATTCAGTATCGCTTTTGTTAAAATTGATGAGACAGAACCGCTTGAAAAAGCACTTAAAAGATTCAAAAGAATGGTAGAAAAAGAGGGTATTATCAGGGAATGGAAAAAAAGAGAATTCTTTGAAAAACCATCTACTATCAACAACAGAAAGAAGAAAGCGATCATTCGAAAGCAGCAGAAAAAACTTAGAAAGCTGCAGGCAATGAAAAACTACTAGAAATCTTCAGGGGAGTATATAAATAATACTCCCTTTTTTTATGCCGATAAGTGTGTAAATGTAATAAATGCTGTTGTATTATAAAAAAATGATTTCAGAATCAGTGTCTGAGTGATGCTGACAAAATAAATATACCGGGCAGCTTTCTGTTAAACAGTAAAGTGACTCCGGGCTGATATTATATTTAAAAAGCAGGAGTTATAATGACTTCCGATGATGTAAAAAAAGAATTACTTGAAATGCAGAATACTGAAAAAGCTGTTCATTTATCCCGTTTTTTTAAAACCGGAAAAGGTGAATACGGGGAAGGTGACTGCTTCTGGGGAATCAAAGTACCTGACCAGAGAAAAACAGCAAAGAAATTCAGAAATATCGATCTTTCAGAACTTGATTACCTTATCAGGGATCCTGTTCACGAATGCAGACTCACTTCTTTATTAATTCTTGTTGAAAAATATGAAAAAACAGTTTCAGACAGGAAGAAAATTGTCGATTTTTATCTTGATAATATTAAATACATAAACAACTGGGATCTTGTTGATCTTTCAGCACCTAAAATACTCGGCGCCTGGCTGTATGACAGGGAAAGGGAACTTCTTTACAGTCTTGCCGGATCCAGAGATTTGTGGAAGCAGCGTATTTCGATTCTTTCAACAATGTACTTTATTAAAAAAGGTGATTTTTTTGAAACATTTTCAATATCTGAATTGTTATTAAAACATGAGCATGATCTTATACATAAGGCTGTAGGATGGATGCTGAGAGAAATTGGAAAGAAAAACCTTGAAGAAGAGGAGAAATTCCTGAAAAAACATTACAGAGAAATGCCCCGAACAATGTTAAGATATTCAATAGAACGTTTTGAAGAGGAAAAAAGGCAAAAATATTTGAAAGGTCTTGTATAATTCATCATAATATAGCTTATAATTTAAAAACATATTTTAAAAATAAAACAATGTTAAAGTAAAGGAGAAAAGAAATGACTAAGAAAATTTTAGTACTGTTAACTATTGCTTTGATAGTATTTGCTGCAGGATGCGGTTCATCACCGGCTCCGGCACCCGAACCAGCACCGGAACCAGCTCCACAGCCTCAGTCAATGGCTGATGTTCCCCAGTTTTTCCTGATGCCTCCAACTGCAGAAGATGCTCTCTACGGAGTAGGTGTTGCAAAAATGTCTTCACTTGATATGTCAAGAACAATGTCAATCTCAAGAGCAAGAGATGATATTGCCAGACAGGTTAATCTTCAGGTAAAAAATGCTATTACTGACTATGCGCAGGAAGCTGGAGCAGATGCTTCCCAGGCACTTAAGTTTGTAGAAACTGTTTCAAGACAGATTGCAGATGCTAAACTTCAGGGCGCAAAACCGAAGGAAATGTATGCTGCAAAAGATGGAACTATCTATGCACTGGTTGAGTACAGAATAAGCAATTTAAAGGAAGATGCTGCCGATGTATTCAAGAGAAACGAAGAAGCAGCTTTCTCAGAATTTTAAAGCATCCCAGGCTCTTGATAAACTCAATTTTGAACTCAGCAATAATCCAACAAAATCAAATCCTGTTACTGAGTAACAAGTAAATCCCGCTTTAAAAAGCGGGATTTTTTTATTCAATTTAAATCCTTTTTCATGTAGATAGTTTTTAAAAAATCAGCGGAGAATAAATTGTCAGGAAAAAATATATTTTACTGCCCGGTATTAGCAATAATTCTTTTAACAGCATCATGTGCAGCAACAGGAGATTCATCATTGAAGGGAAATATCAGTACTTCAGATACAGTCGAAAAAGAGAAAACTGATAAAACTTTGATAAGTAAAATTCCCTGAAGCTGTGTGGAATATGAATTATGATGACGGTTACATGTATTTTACCGGGATATCCCCGTATTACCTTGATGAAACAAAATCTGATGAAATATTATTAAAAGATGCTTCCCAGTCTGCTGCTGTTTTTAACAGCGTTTTCGGAGTTTCAGGGAGGATTTCAACCAGGACCCAATGTCGGGACAAGAACTGGTAATTCTTTTAATTATATTTACAACAGTTCAGATTATGATTATTACAGGGATAATTTTGAAATAGAATCAACATATAAAGACAGAGACAGTGTCTACAGAATATTTAAAATAAAAAAAAGCATGAGTATGCCGGAAGTTGAATTATCTGCAGAAGGCAAAACCCCATCCTGGATTAAAAAAAAACCCTGAGATTGACGGTTATCTGTTCAGCATCGGAGTATCGGGAAGGTTCAGCAGAATTTCAGATTCTGTGCGAAAAGCTGATGATGCGGCACTTGAAGAAATGATAAAACAGAAAAATATTACAGTTTTTACTGATTCAGGATATAATTACAGTAATATCAGCGGATATGAGTATTCCAGTTCCGAACTTAAAGGTTTTTATATAATAAGGCGATGGTGGAGCCCTGATTTGAATAATTTTTATTCACTGGGAATTATAAAGGATAAATAATTAAAGATTTCCTTTTATATATTTTTTTATCATCATATAATCAAAGTATCTGTTAACTAAAGAAAAAATAAATAAAATATCTGATTTCATATTCAGATATCTGTAAAACAATAAAATATGAACAGGAGAAAAAAATGTTGTTTTTTAAAAAATACTGACCCCTCTGATTATAACAGTTCTGGTAATGTTTCTTTTCGGATGCGGAACAACATCAACCGTATCCGCACCTGAAGAAGAAGGCAAGCCGGAATGGATTGATAATTACCCGGTGGACAGCGCATACTATATTGGAGTGGGGTCTTCGAACACTGGAAATAAATCTGCAGATATGGAAACTGCAAAAGCAAAAGCTCTTACAGATCTTGCCGCGGCAATTTCAGTACAGATTTCCAGTGAACAGGAATTTGTTGTAAAGGAAGATTCTAAAGGAAATGCATACCAGTCTGCTGAAGTTCAGATAAACCAGGCTGTCAGCAACAATTTCAAGGATGTCGAAGTTGCAGATTCCTATTATTCCGAGAAATCAGGTTACTGGTTTTTCTACAAACTTTCAAAGGCTAAATGGGCTGCAATACAGGCTATGGAAAAAATGGCAATTGATGACAGGGTAAAGAGTCTTATAAACCCTGTTTATGATAATTCCGATTCAACAGCAGTGGATAAAATATCATCACTTTCTAAAAGCTGGAATGTAGTTGTTGAATCACCATATGAAGGTACTATTGACAGTTCATTCAAAGGTGAATCAGGACTTCTCATAGATCTCATTGAGATGAATATGGGGAGGGTGACAAAAGACCTTGAAATAAATATTTTACCGTCTGAAATAACAACTGAGCCCGGAAAATATGAAAATATAAAAGTAAGTGTAGTAAACAGGAACGGGGAAAAACCTGGACAGATTAAAATAGGGTTCTACACAAAAAAAGATAATATCAAATGCGCCGAGATAATAACTGATCAGAACGGGAAGTATAGCGGGAAAATCAAATTCTCATCCCTGCCTACAGGTAAAAGCGATGTCACTGCTGCAATAGCACTCGATGAATTCGGGCTCTCCCCCGGTATGATGAAAAGCAGCATTATTGCGCCTGAGAAACAGCTTAAAATACAGATGAACCACATAAGTGTACTTCTTAAACTTCAGGTAAACGGGGACTTTAAAATAGAAAGCCTCAAGGATTCTGTTAAAACTCTTTTTTCAAGGGATGAATTTGCTGTAAAACTGTCTGACGGCGGCAACAATGAAAGATTTTCTATTGTATTTTCAATGTATTTCAGGAATCTCCCTGAAAACAGCTATGGTGTGTTTTTAACCAAAGCTAAAGCTTCAATATCTTTATTAAAAGAGGGAAGCAATATATATTCTTATGAGAGCAAAGAATATAAAGAGGGGGGACTGGACTGGGATCAGGCACAGGAAAGGGCTGTTATAAAACTATTCAGGGATATAAATGCAGACAATGAATTTATAACTCAGATAAAGGATGCAATATACAAGGCAGCAGAGGAGTCTGAATAAAAGAACAGTTAATATTTACATGAATCAGGACCAGGTTAAAAATAAACTCAAAAAGCTCGCTGAAGTCCCGGACTTCAGCGTAATTTTTTCAGGGAAAAAAAGTACAAAAGTTGACGGGCTCTATAAGCCTGAATCAAGGGAAATAGTAATTCATAATCACAATATGACAGGCGACCATGATCTGATGTATACAGCTATACATGAATTCGCACATCATGTTCACTGCTGCACATCGGGAATACCTGTGTCGGGGAGATGCCATACATCACAGTTCTGGGCAGTTTTTCATGACCTTTTAAAAAAAGCAGAAAAGAAGAAGATATATTCTAATCCATTTAAAACAGATGATGATTTTGTAAAACTTACAGCGGAAATCAGGGAAAACTATATAAAGAAAAACGGGGAGCTGATGAAAAAACTAGGTTCCCTCCTTTTCCGGGCAAGAGAACTCTGTGTGAAAAAACACATGAGTTTTGATGACTACGCAGACAGGGAGCTGAACCTTCACCGAAGTGTGGCAAAAACTGTTATAAAACTCAATTCATATGATATCAGTCCTGAAATTGGATATGAAAACATGAAAACTGTTGCATCGGTTGCAAATCATGACAGGAGAACTGAAGTTGAAAAAGAATTTCTCAAGCATGAAAGCCCGGATCTTGTAAAAGTATTTGCAAAAAATGATATCAAACAGGAAGAGGACATAGATCCTGTTACAATGCTGGAAGCTGAAAAGCATAAAATTGAGAAGACAATTTCAACACTTCAGAAGAAACTTGCTGATGTTGAAAAGAGAATATCAGAAATAAGCAGTTAATTATTTTCCGGGGATCTGGAATAATTTAACAGTGAATACATATGATATTGATCTGATTTTAATATGAAATATGTTGTATTTTGGAATTCCAAATTCTGTTGACATAAATATGGCAATCTGATAGATTACTATCCGTAAGGGCGATTAGCTCAGTTGGGAGAGCGCCTGCCTTACAAGCAGGATGTCGGCGGTTCGAGCCCGTCATCGCCCAAAGCCTAAATTCTTAAATAATAAGGATTTAGGCTTTTTTTGTCATTGCATATTAAATATTTCGGGTTGAAATTAAATTACCCTTGAAAAATTATTATTATTCTGTAATTTTTTATCAGATCCCTTTTTCCAGACGTGTCGCAGGGATTTTTTTAGTATTGTATTTAACAATATTATTTCGTCTGTTGAATAATTAAGAATTGTTTACGATTAATGACTTGAAATATTTATTATGCTGCATTTAAAATAACGTTGTAATAACAAAGAATAATGCCGTGTTTGATAAAACATTTTAATTTAATTTTTACAACTTAGTTGACATTAAAATAGCAATCTGATAAATTACTAACCGTAAGGGCGATTAGCTCAGTTGGGAGAGCGCCTGCCTTACAAGCAGGATGTCGGCGGTTCGAGCCCGTCATCGCCCAAAGCCTAAATTCTTAAATAATAAGGATTTAGGCCTTTTTTTTGTCTTTTCATATCATATCCTGTATGTAAACAATATGCTTAAAGAGAAAGATAATTTTACTCAAAAACTAACCGTTAAAATGATTATCAATGTGGCATTCCCCTGATTCTGTAGACACTTTAATCTGATGAAAACTTATCTTCAAAATCAGCAGGGCTTCGCTTTCCTAAATGACCATGCCGTCTTTTTGTATTGTAAAACATTTCAATATAATTAAAAATATCTTTTCTTGCCTCCTCTCTGGTTTTATAAATTTTATTCCTGATTCTTTCTCTTTTAAGATTTGAAAAGAATGATTCAACTACAGAATTATCCCAACAATTACCTCTTCTACTCATGCTAATTTCCAAAGAGTGGGCCTCACAAAAATCCTCCCAATCCTTACTTGTAAACTGACACCCTTGATCAGAATGGATAAGAACAGACTTTGTAGGTCTTCTTCTTTTTACTGCCATAAACAAAGCATCCATAACAATAATTGCTTTCTGATGATTCTTCATCGACCAGCCAACAACTCCTCTGTTAAATAGATCAATTACTACTGCCAGATATAACCAGCCTTCATAAGTTCGGATATATGTTATATCAGTACACCAAGCTTGATTTGGCTCAGCAACAGAAAATTCTCTATTCAAAGTATTCTTCTGGTAAATTTCTCCAGGAACCCAAGGTACATGATGCCGTTTCCGTCTGTAAGCACCTTTTATTCCAGCTACTCTCATCAAACGAGCAACCCGATTAACACCGTAGCTATAACCTGCTTCTTTTAGATCCTCATGTATATTTGGACTTCCATATACTTGACCGCTTTCTTCCCAGTAAAAACGGATTAGTTCTGTCACTTTTTTATTTTCTATTGTTCTAGGAGATTCTGGTGTTTTTAACCACCGATAAAATCCTGATGGATTAACTTTTAATATCCTGCACATAGGGCGAATTGGAAACGCTTTTCTGTTGTCCCGAATAAAAGCGTACTTTACTGGGACTCCTTCGCAAAGTACGCTGCGGCCTTTTTTAAGATATCACGCTCCATCTTAAGCTTTCTGATCTCTGCTTTTAATTCTCTGTTTTCCTTTTCTGCTTCTGTTAATTTTTTCTTTTCTCGAGACTCCCCGGATTTCCACCCGGCCTTTCTAAGCCAGTTATAAAGAGTAACGTCACTTATTCCTGTTGCTTTTGATACTTCAAGAACACTGTGTTCTTCTTCCATTATTTGCTTTAATATTTCGTCTTTAAATTCTTCTGTGTAGGGACTCTTTGGCACTTTAATACTCCTTAGTTTCTAAGTATATCAAGTGTCTACAGTTTTGGGGGAATGCCAATGTTATTCGAAATTGATGTATGAGTTAGGTGTTTGAATCCCTTCAGGTTGAAATATTAAAAATAAGTTAAAAATCATTAAAAACAAAAAAAGTTATAAGAAAAATATGAAACTGTAATATAATTAATAATAGATGGAGATGATTTATAGGCATGTAGTTTGTAAAATTAGATAAAAGAGGGGAAAGTAATGAATTCCGTTTATCGAAGCAGAATAAAAAATTTTTATGAACTTTATTTTACAGATAAACAACATGATAACTGGATCCGGATTATTAATAAATATTATAAAGATTCTATTCAGGATCCTTCCAATATTGAAATATATCTTCATAGAATGCTTAACGGCGGTGTTCTTGATAAAGATGCAGTTAAAACAATAAAAGAGTCAAAAAATGATAATATTTTATTGGAATTAACTGTTTTTGAAGAAAAAAAAGAAACAGCGCAAAATAAGAGTTTTATCAGAAAACTGTCATATGTTATTAAAGAATGCATCAATGAAATTGAAAAGTACAGCAGAATACTGAGTCATAGAAAATTCTGAGATTAAAAGGACATTGTTATTAAGATTCAGACAGATTATTTTGATGAAATAATCTATATTATTCTTTTTTCAAATATTCCAAGAAAAATATCTATTTCTATATCAAATATATTTCTTCTGCCGCTGTCTTCTGAATATCAGGTGCAGCATTGGATAAAGATGACCTGTACTCTCAATAAAAAGTAACATAAACAGATTTTAATATTATTTTTTATTTGAATATTTTAAAAAAATATCAAAAATGCTTTAATAAAAGACATGAATAATATTTTAACAAAAAAAGAATATGATAAAAAAGAGTTTAAAAATATTGATTTTACAGGTGAGAGCTTTAATAATATTGTTTTTACAGACTGCATATTTAAGGGATGCAAGCTGAGTGCAAATGAGCTTAGAAATACCCGTTTCCATTCTGTTGTTTTTGAAGAATGCAAGATCGCAGGATTGAGTTTTCAGAATATCAATAAAATGATTGTTGATATGAAATTTGTTTCCTGTGATCTGAAATCATCTAATTTTACCGATTTGCATATGAATAAGACTGATTTCAGCAGATGTTTGATTTTTGACTGTGATTTTATCAATACAGTGCTTAAAGAAGCTGATTTCAGCTGCTGTGACCTTAAGGATTCACTTTTCCATAACACTGATTTAACAGCAGCTGTATTTGAGCAGGCTGTTAACTACAATATAAATCCCAATCAGAACAAGATAAAAAATGCTGTGTTTTCATTGCCGGAAGCTGTAAATCTTCTGACACATTTTAATATTAAAATAAAATAATCAGATTTTTAAGACAAAAAAAAGCTATAAGAATGGTGAGTCCTTATAGCAGGTGTGATAATATGAAATTATCAATGGAAAACGGAAAGTAGTGGAAATTAATTAGTAATATTATACTACTAAAAGTAATTGATGTCAATATATATATAACTTAAAGTAAGTTTAAGTATTGCTGTTTAACATTGTAAAAAGAGAAATCATATAAATTATTCTGTATAATATTTTGTGTAAGACTCCTATATTTACTGGTGTATAAAAATACAATTATATATAAATAACTGGTGGTTTTATAATCAGGATATTGTCTTGAAAAAAACACACAGCTTGAAAGAACGAAACAGGAAGGTGGATAAAAATGAATAGAGAATCGCAAAGTCTGAAAATTACATATAATAATGATGAGATTGATTTTCCGATTTCTGAAGATTTAAATATAAAAATTTATGAACCAAACAATGTAATTGCTGCTTCTGAAGAAATACAGCTGATCAGTGAAGCTCTGAGCAAACCTTCCGGCAGTGAAAGTTTTGATAATTTTCTCAAGCAGAAAGGAAAGCTTCTCGTTATTGTAAATGATGGAACCAGACCGACTCCGACCAGGACAGTCATAAAAGTGCTTGATGAATTTCTTGAGAATCAGGATGTAACATTTATTATTGCAACTGGAGTTCACAGGGCCCCGACTGAAGAAGAATACAGATATATATTCGGGAGTTCTTATGATAAATATTCAGATCGTATTGTTGTACATGATTCTAGAAAATCAGAGGATATGATTTTTTTAGGAACTTCAAATAACGGAACAGAAATGTGGATAAATAAACATGCAATTGAGGCAGATAAAATACTTGTAATAGGTTCTGTTGAACCCCATTATTTTGCCGGATATACTGGAGGCCGGAAAGCTCTTTTACCAGGTATTGCATCATTTAAGACAATTGAACAGAACCATAAACATGCACTGGACAAAAAAGCTCAGAGCCTTTCTCTGAAAGGAAATCCAGTACATGAAGATATGATTGATGCCATAAAGGTGGTAAACAAAAACATTTTTACAATAATGACTGTCCTTGATAAGGAGCATAAAGTCTATGCCGCTACTTCCGGAGATATTCATTCAGCTTTTAATGAAGCAACAAAATATGCTGATGATGTGTTTGTTGTTGATGTAGAGGAGGAAGCTGATATTGTTATCAGTATTGCAAAATACCCCATGGATTTTGACCTTTATCAATCGCAGAAAGCGCTTGATAACGGAAAACTTGCTTTAAAAGAAGGCGGCATTCTTATACTTATATCAGCATGCAGAAATGGAGTAGGTGAAGATGAATTTATTAAACTGCTTTCATCATGTAGAAATCCTCAAGAAGTACTGGAGAAAATTAAGAATAATTATAAACTCGGGTGGCATAAGGCTGGAAAGATGGCCGAAATTAATCTATCAGCTGAAGTGTGGGCAGTAACAGAATTAGAAGAAGAATTGCTTAAAAGTATTTTTATTACACCTTTTAAAGATATTAAAAGCGCTCTCAATAAAGCAGTAAGCATAAAAGGAAAAAATGCGAAGATACTTATACTTCCAGACGGATGTGTAACTGTTCTGCGTGTAAAAAAAATGATTAAACTGAATTGTTGATTAGTATTCAATTCATGGAGTAATAACTGATTTATTTATAAGGTGCAATATAATGAATATTATTAAGAGGGAAGTTATGTCAGCAAGACTTGAAAAACAGATAGAATTTATTAAAGAAATAGACAAACTCAAAAATATATACAGGAGATCTTTTATCACAGATAAATCCAGGAATGAAAATGATGCTGAGCATTCATGGCATATAGCCGTTATGGCACTCATACTCAGAGAATATTCAGATAAAAAGGAAATTGATATTGCAAAGGTAATTTCAATGCTTCTTATACATGATATTGTTGAGATATATGCAGGAGATACCTTCATATATGATGAAGAGGGAAGAAAAGAGCAGGAGAAAAAGGAAAAAGAGGCAGCAGACAAAATATTCGGTATGCTGCCTGATGAACAATGCAGTGAATTCAGAGCTCTCTGGGATGAATTCGAAGAAAAGAAAAGCGATGAAGCTGTATTTGCAAAAAGCATGGACCGGCTGCATCCGCTGCTGCTTAATTATTATGCGGAAGGCAAGACCTGGAAAAAACATGATGTTAATTCGGAAATGGTAAAAGAGGTTAACTCGGAAATAGCCTGCGGTTCAGAAACGTTATGGGAATTTGCAGAAAAACTTATTGATGATGCAGTTGAAAACGGATTTCTGAATAAGTAAATGATTGAACTTCTGATTCTTCATTCGGTCATATTTTCAGCATTTTTTCTCAAAGGAATCGCAGGATTCGGGAATACCCTTATTGTAAACGGGGGGCTGGCTTTTATACGGGAAAACAGGTTTATCACGCCTATAGACACACTTCTCGGGCTTCCTGTGAATATTTTCATGGTTATAAGGGAATGGAGATATATAAGATTCAGTATAGTTTTACCGCTTCTTATATCAGTAGGTTCAGGAATATTTCCGGGAATATTTCTGCTTGATTCTGTCAATGACCGGATACTGAAGAGTGTTCTTGCTCTTGTTCTTCTTGCAATAAGCATTGATTTCTTCAAGACAGGAAAAAAGGAAAAAAAGGAAATTAAACATGTAAGGCTTGTTATAGTAATAACAGGTTTTTTATCAGGAATACTTACAGGACTATATGGAATAGGTGTACTTGTACCTGCAGTTCTCAGCAGGATGGGGCTGAACAGAAGGGATTTCAGAGGCAGCATCTGTTTTCTCTTTACAGCAGAAAGTATTATAAGAATTACAGGATATTATCTGAGCGGAATAATCAACCGGAATATTATTATGAATTTTCTTGTGCTTATACCTGCGGCTGCCTCCGGTGTAATCTTAAGCAGGTTTATAGACAGAAATATTGATGAAAATATGATCCGAAGGATAGTTATTATTGTTCTTATTTTATCTGCTGTAATGCTTCTTGTTAAAAACAGGTTCGGCTTTTGTTAATAACAATATGTTATATTGATGTAAGTTGACTTTAAAATAAAAAATTGAGATATTAATTAAAGAAATAGCATTAACAATAATCTGTTGGAAAAACAGCGAAACTGCAAACAAGGAATGATAAAAACTTGTTTTTATCATTAGCGATAGAGACTTTCGCTTGCGAAAGTGCTCGAAAGCGTTATACAAGGAATGATAAAAACTTGTTTTTATCATGTTATAGGAGAAAATATGTTTGAAAATACAGGTTTTATTTCAGAATCTCAGGCAGTAAAAGAAAGAAGCCTGATAAGAAATGTCTACATGTGGATGACTGCAGGTCTTGCACTTACCGGAGTTGTTTCTCTCTGGATGATGTCAAATCCTGCAAGAATTATTTCAATAGTGCAGTCCGGAATGTTCTGGGGCCTGATAATAGGGGAATTTATACTGGTAATGTTTCTTTCTGCCAGGATAATGAGCATGAGTCCCCAGGCTGCAACTCTTTCATTTGCAGCATATTCGCTTCTTAACGGTATTACTCTTTCAACTATATTTCTGATGTATACCGGGGCAAGTATAGTATCAACATTCTTTATAACAGCAGCAACTTTTGCAGGGATGAGCCTATATGCTGCAACCACAAAAAGAAGCCTTGCCGGAATCGGTCAATATCTGATGATGGGGCTTCTTGGAATAATAATTGCCTCTGTTGTAAACATCTTTTTAAGAAGTCCCGGAATGTATTACCTTATTTCATATGCCGGTGTTCTTGTTTTCTGCGGGCTTACTGCCTATGACACACAGATGATTCTATCAATGAGCAGGAATTACTCTTCATCTCTTGATGAAAGCGATTATGTGAGGTTCTCAATTATTGGAGCTCTTAAACTGTACCTCGATTTCATAAACATGTTCCTGTTCTTCTTGAGAATATTCGGAAGAAGGGACTAGGGAAGCGGTCTATTAATGAGAGTAACAGGGGGAAAATATCTCAGCAGGCAGGTAAAATGCCCGAAAGGTGTAATCAGACCTGCTATGGACAGAATGCGGGAATCACTTTTCAGCATACTTGGAAAT
This sequence comes from Spirochaetia bacterium, assembly GCA_963662265.2. Lineage (GTDB taxonomy): Bacteria > Spirochaetota > Spirochaetia > CADAEX01 > CADAEX01. The sequence goes on from CAXXHA010000029.1 coordinate 80,532, forward strand.
ATACATGGAAAATCATTTCTGGACCTGTTCAGCGGATCCGGAATTATCGGAATAGAGGCTGCATCACGGGGTGCTTCTCCTGTTTGTTTTGTTGAAAAAGACAGAATCAAGAAGAGGATTATTCATGAAAATACAGATATGATTGATACTGAAAAAAAGATATTTATCATGTCTGTTGAGAGGTTTATTTCAATAACGCGGGAAAAATATGACCTTATTTTTCTTGATCCCCCTTTTCCGATGGGTAAAAAACAGGATCTGGTTCTTTCTGTAAGCAGAAAAGATATTCTTTCAGATGACGGTATTCTGATGATACATCATCCGTCAGAGGAGAAATGGCCTGATACTGTCGGGAATCTAGAAATATTTGACAGGAGAAAATACGGCAGAAGCATACTGCTGTTTTTCAGAAAGAAAAAAGAATTATCCGCTGATAACAAAGAATAAATTGCAATAATAATTAAATGTATTTAAAGAGCTGTCTCCGGTAAAAAGAGCAGCTCTTTTTTAATTTTAATACATCAGATTTCTATGAATTATCACAAATAAAAGAGAAATTATCTGTACCTGTTTATCCCAATTACCTTGAATAGATAAATCAATAAACATGTGAGATGTTCTCATGAAGACATACACTTTCTGTTAATAAGGCAGTTGACAATTATCATATCTGAATTTGCAAATTTTCTTTCGCTGAGATTTTCAATTTTGATCCATTCAATTTTTGAATGTTCTTTCAGCTTAATTCTGTCTGAAAGGAAATTTATGAAAAATGCCTTTAAAGTATATTTCCGACCTTTATTTGTAAAGAATCCTGAACAGAAAAGATCCTTTACTTCAATATCAACATCAAACTCTTCCTTATATTCCCTGACAAGGGCATCCTGAGGTGTTTCCCCTTTTTCAGCTTTACCGCCAGGGAATTCCCAGCTTTCACCTATTGAAGTTCCGGGTTTTCTTTTTGCAATAAAAACCTTGCCGTCTATTAATGCGATTCCGGCTGTCGATGTTCTGTCAGGCATCAGATAAAAAGAACATCGGGAAAGAAAAAATGCAGCAGTGATATGACAATAGCTGCAATACCAATGATATTTCTGTATTTCTCAATCAGAGAATCAGTCTTTTCAAGAGTCGGATTAATCTCGACTTCTTTATTCTTCTGCCAGTTTAGAAATAGAAAGACAGCAATAAGTATACTTAAAAGAGCAGGGATCATGTCCCCTATAACCGGAACATCGCCATCATAAACACTGATTATTTTAAATACCCCTGTTACAGCTGAAATGATGCTGAAACTCAAAATAAAATTCTGTGCTGCAAAGAGTTCCTGCAGTGCATCCAGTTTAGGAAACTGTTTTTTTATTACTTCATTTGCCAGCAATAAACCGCCTATGAAATTGACAAAAATTGATAAAAAATAGAATTGAACCATATCTCAGCTACCTCTTTTCTAAATAATAACTGATACTGATACAGTCGTCAATTTTATTTTTCATAAACAATTTTATGCTTTATATCAATACTGTTGTTCTGGAATTTTATATTGACGAGAATATGTGAACTGTCATTTATATCAGGAATTTCTGACAGGGGAATTGAAATCCTGTATATTTTTTCCTCATTTATTTCACGGGGAAGGAGATCAAAAATCTTTTCATAAAAACTGTCAATTTTTGACAGTTTAACAGTAAGTTCCACCGGTATTTCCGGTTCCTTTTCATCTGGAACTGTCGGGTTTTTGTTTACTGAAGTAACACTGATAAGGAGATTATCATTGTAAACAAATGTTTTCATCGAAAAAGTATAATTATCCCCGGTATATCTGTTGCCTGAAATTTTCTGATAAATAAGAAATCCTGATGAAAGTAAAACAATGAGTGCAATATCAAGCCAGAGAATCAGAAGAGACTTGTTTTTTCTTTTTTTCTTTTTATATTCCAGGACAGATTCCGGCATCATGGAATGCCTCTCTTCCCGGTTATAATGAAACTCATATTCAGGTTTTTCAGGTATCTTGTCATCATCCATAATATATTAAATTCCTTAAATCAGGCCGGAAAAAACAGCTCTTAAAGCTTTCCCGGCATATTCAGCAAGTTTTTCCGATTTGAAAAAACCTTCTTCATTATAGCATAAAAGTCCCGCATACTGGTGGATTAGTACACCTGCGGAAGCTGCATCTTCACAACTCAGCCCATATGAAAGAAGAGCTGAAATAATTCCTGCAAGGACATCACCGCTTCCTGCTGTGGCCATTGCAGAATTGGATCCGTCAATTACTGTTATTCTGCCGTCAGGAGAAGAAATCCATATTACATGTGATTTAAGAACTGTTACTGTATTGTGTTTTTCAGAAAAACTGCGGATTATTTCGAGCGGATTGTCCTGGATTTCTTTTCCTGATAGGCCTGTAAGCCTTGAAAACTCCCCTATATGAGGAGTAATTACAGATCTGCTGTTGTTTATTACAAATCCTTCAGAAACAAGTTCAGACAGAAGATTTAGTGCATCTGCATCAATTACACACGGGATCGAGTCCTGCGATAAAAGTGATTTCAGCCATTTTTTCTTATTTACAGAGATCCCCCAGCCGGGGCCTACAGCAGCAGCACTGTATTTTTCAAGGGAGGATTTGTCAAAACAGCTGTAATCCTCCGTCCCTGTTATTATTGATGGCGATATATTGGGGATGCTGATCAGCTCTTTCGGCAACTTGAGTGTAACAAGACCTGAAAGCGAATTAAGTGCAGCTGAGGCGCATAGAATTGCAGCCCCTGTCATTCCTTCAGAGCCTGCCAGTATAAGTGTGTGTCCCTTTGTGTTTTTATAGGAATAGGGGGACGGAGGATTTATAAGTGACTTAAGATCCTCAAATTCAAGGTAGCGGTTTTTAATTTTATCATCTTCTGTGAGATCGGGAGGAAACCCTATTGGGACACAGATTATCTTGCCGCATTTTTTTCTACCCGAAGGGGTGAGCAGTGATAATTTCGGGATTTCAACTGTCAGGGTTATATCTGCATCAACTGCGCAGTAACCTTCTATATAACTATCTCCGATTCCCGACGGAATGTCGATTGAACAGACTTTTGCAGAAGAGATGTTTATATGTCCGGTAATTTCTGCAGGTATATTTCCAAGTTCGCCTTTGAGTCCTGTACCAGAAAGACCTTCAATAATCCATTCAGAGTCACTTATACACGCACAGGCAGTTTCCTTTTCTTCAGACCAGTCGATAATATCAATTCCGAGAGCCCGGCAGCTGTCAAGATGAGTCTTTACAAGTCCTTCTCTGAAACTGCTGTCTGGAATTATTACAGAACTAGTGCCTTTATTAAGGAAATGCTGTCTTGCCATTACAAGAGAATCACCGCCATTGTTTCCTTTCCCTGCAATAAAAACAGTTTTTTCAGGGAGAATACCCTCCCAGACATTGTCAAGAAGAGAATTGTAAAGTTTTATTCCGGCATTTTCCATGAGAACTATTCCGGGAATAAAATAATCAGACTGGGCTTTCCGGTCGATTTCCCCCATCTGTAGAGAACTTACTAATTTCATCTATTTATCCTTTAAAATCTGATCAGTCCTCCACCATACTACAGAAGAATTATCAGTTCCTGATAGAATTGATGTAATTATTCCATTGCTGTCCAGATCAAAATCCATGCTGTTTAATGCACTGTCACCTGTATTGAGTTTTGTTGTATATAAAACATTACCATCTGTGTTGAGTATCAAAAGCTGATAACTGTTGTCTCCAACAATTGATGACAGGAATATCTTGTCATTACCGACAATCCCCAGTGTATTGTATATAACCTGAAGCCTCTCATCACTGAAAGATATAGTACTGCTGCTGCTGGTAAATGCTTCTGGAATATCTGTGATTGTATCGAAATTCCCTGTATCAAGATTAAGTACATAGATTGCTGATTTAAAGTAATCTACATCAGTTTCCTTTCCAGTCTGTTTATTGATAATTCTTTTATAGAAATCGCATTTTATAAATAATTTATGATCACTTTCAGGGATCTGTACAGAATCTACTGTAAGGAGAATATTCCGGTCTTCAGGTGCTGGAATTGAAGTATTTCTTATATCAATCTGATAGAGAAGCTGGCCAGTGCTGTCAAACCAGTAAACAGGGTTTGAATCTGATGTCTTTGAAACAACAACAAGATTGTTTTCCGAATTTGTCTGCATATCAGTAATATAGGGAAAAGGCATTCCTCCTGGACCATCCTGACCGATATAATCTGAATAATTCCCACCTCTGTCAAAACGGTAGACAACTCCTGTAAGCATTGTATTGAGGTTGTTGTCCCATTCCTGCCTGTCAGGAGGGAGAAGATCACTTACATATATATTCTGATTGGAATCCACAGCTATTGAAGAAGCATTGTTAAACGGGAAAGAAATACCTTTTCTGTTTGATATAACATCTGTACTGTTATCCCTTTCCACAATAATCGGGACAGGATTGAGTTTCTCATTCATTATCACAGACAGCAAGTCTCCGTATGAGTTGAATTTCATCACTTTCTGGAGATTCCCATTCAGTAAATAAATAATACCATCTTTCATTGCAAGATCAGTTGAAATAGGAATATCAAATGATTTTTTCTGTGTCAGATCAATTTCATCTTCGAGTTTGCCGTAACTTATATCAAAAAGTTTTTCCCTTTTAATATAATCAGATTTTCCGGATCCGCAGGAAATTGCGGAAAACATTATAAGCAGGATTATTATTGTTTTTATTGTTTTTTCCATTGCTGAAAATGATACTATTACACATATTTAATGTCAATCTTGACTGTATATACAAAAAAAATATAAATTAATTTGGTTTAATACAGATTAATTTGTTATTATTCATATACAGCATTTGTGCATGAAAAAAGGCATAATTTACCCATATGTCAGATTGCAGATGACTGGTTAGTAAAGTAACGGTCAGTAAAATAAATGCAGGCAGGGGAAGGTTACTATAAAAGATATGGATTGTATAGCAGGTTTTATACAATCTAACGAAATAGACTATCGTCTGTACTTGAAAATAAAAATACGCAGCAGGCTGCGGGAAATCTGTCCAGGAATTATCAGGAATATAAAACCCGCCCTGTGAATAAATATCAGGAGAATATCAGTATATGATTACTAAAATAGTTGAAACTGTTTTCGGTTCGAAACATGAAAAAGATTTAAAGGAACTTCTTCCTATTCTTCATAAAGTAAATGAAAAAGAGGGTTGGGCTGTTGCTCTTTCAGACAGTGAACTGAAAGAACAGACTGCTGTGTTGAGAGGAAGGCTTAACAACGGGGAAACAACAGATGATATTCTCCCTGAAGCATTTGCAGTTGCAAGAGAAGCTGCAAGAAGAACTCTAGGGGAACGGCCCTATGATGTGCAGATCCTGGGAGGGATTGTACTTCACCAGGGCAAGATTACAGAAATGAAAACCGGCGAGGGTAAAACACTTTCCAGTGTCACAGCTGCCTATCTTAATGCACTTACAGGCGAAGGTGTCCATATTGTAACAGTCAATGATTATCTTGCTGAAAGGGATGCCGGCTGGATGAAGCCTGTTTATGACCTTCTTGGAATTACTGTTGGGTTTATTATTTCAAATATGACTAACGAGGTCAGGCAGAAAGCTTATGAATGCGATATTACATACGGAACAAACAATGAACTTGGATTTGACTATCTCAGGGATAATATGAGATGGAAAAATTCAGAAATTGTTCAGAGATCCCATCATTTCTGTATAATTGATGAAATAGACTCAATTCTTATTGATGAAGCAAGAACTCCGCTTATTATTTCAGGTGCGGCTGATGATGATACCAGGAAATTCTATGAAGTAAACAAAATAGTGAATCAGCTTTATGAATGCGGGAAAGATCCTGAAACTGGTGAATACCCTGAAGAGCCATCCGGTGATTATAAAATCGATGAAAAGGGCAAGAGGGTGACTTTTACCGATGAAGGTATGAATAATCTTGAAAAAATACTTATCAGAAACGGTATTATAAGGGACTCACTTTTTATCGATGAAAATTTCGAATATGTGCATTATATGACACAGGCTCTCAAGGCTCACCTTCTTTTCCACAAGGATGTTGACTATGTTATTCAGCAGGGACTTGTTCAGATTGTTGATGAGTTTACAGGCCGTATACTTTCAGGAAGACGTTATTCAGACGGGCTTCATCAGGCGATTGAGGCAAAGGAAAAGATAAAGGTAGCCCAGAGAAACAAGACTCTCGCCACAATTACATTCCAGAACTTTTTCAGGCTTTATGACAAGATATCCGGTATGACAGGTACTGCCGATACTGAAGCGAGGGAATTCGCGAGAATTTACAATCTTGATGTAGTTGTTATACCCACCAACAAACCTGTTGCAAGGCTTGACCAGGATGATGAAATATATCTCAATGAAGATTTCAAGATAAATGCTATATGTGATGAAATATCAGATGCTCACAGCAAGGGACAGCCGATACTTGTCGGTACTGTTACTATCGAAAAATCTGAACTGATTTCAAAAGCGCTTACAAAACGGGGTATACGTCATGAGATCCTGAATGCAAAGAATCATGCAAGGGAAGCATTGATAATTGCAGAAGCGGGGGCAAAGGGTGCAGTAACTATTGCAACAAACATGGCAGGACGAGGTACTGATATCAAGCTCGGGGGTAACCCGGAGTTCAGGGCGAGAAAAACTGCAGGGACTGAAGCTGGTGAGGAAGAATACAGAAAAGCATATATCCGCGAGTATGAAAAGTGGAAAAAAGACTATGAAGAGGTTAAAAACTGCGGAGGACTCTTTGTACTCGGTACTGAACGGCATGAATCAAGGCGAATCGATAATCAGCTGAGGGGACGATCAGGCCGTCAGGGTGACCCGGGGCGTTCCAAGTTTTATATTTCTCTCGATGATACACTCATGAGACTTTTCGGCGGGGAGAACATGAAAAACCTGATGTCAAAGGCTGGAATGAAGGATGATGAGCCTATTCATCATCCATGGATAAGCAAATCAATAGAAAAGGCACAGAAAAGGGTTGAAGAAAGAAATTATGAAATAAGAAAGCATCTTCTTGAATTTGATGATGTACTCAATGAACACAGGAAATACATTTATACTCAGAGAGATTCAATACTTTCCGATGAAAACCAGAAAGAGAGAATAATATCCATAGTAGATGAATATCTGAGTGAAATATTCCCTGATGTGAAAACTCCTGTGGAAAACAGTCAGTCGGCAGAAATGCTGGCAGAAACTCTGATGTACAAGCCGGAAATTGATCAGGAAAAACTGGAAGAGATGACTGCTGATGAATTCCGTGATGAAGTTTATAAGGCAATCAAGGCTGACATGGATGACAAGGAAGATCAGCTTGGAAAGGAAAATTTCAACATGTTTGCAAAAATAGAATACATGAGATCTATTGATGCGAAATGGCAGGATCATCTTGAAAACCTTGAAGCGCTTAGAGAGGCTGTTTACCTCAGAACTTACGGGCAGAAAAATCCTCTACTTGAATATAAGCTTGAAGGATTTGAAATTTTTGACAACCTGATTGAAGATATCAGGAAAGCTGTGGTGAGAAAACTGATAAATGTGAGAATAAGAAATTTCGACAGCGACAGGAAATCCACGGCTGATACAGCTGCACAGGCGACACACCAGGCGATGAATCAGCTTTCTTCGGGTTCTGCTAATTCAAAACCTTCCGGAGTACAGGTGAAGAGAAGTGTGCCCAAGGTTGGGCGGAATGATATGTGCCCCTGCGGAAGCGGCAAGAAATATAAGCACTGCCACGGCCGGTAGGTTTTTGGTTTGGTTTTATGGGGACGGAGGAGCCCCTTTTTGTATAGGCAGATTTGACTTGCTTGGGGTTATGGGGACGGAGGATTACTCTGCCATTTTCTGCTCTGTTTAACAGGGACGTAGGACTCTATCTTTTACCGGATTTGAAGCAATATTGATAATTACTCTGTTAATTAAGGCATGAGACGTCCCCGGCAGCTTAAAGAAAATGCATTATATCATATTACTGCCAGAACAAACAGGCAGGAATTTATTCTTGAATCTGATGCAATAAAGCAGCTATTTATGTTGATTGTTATCAGGGCTAAAAAGATATACAGCTTTAAAATATATAATTTTTGTATTATGGACAATCATATCCATTTTCTTATTAAGCCATTGTATTCAAAAGATTTACCTAAAATAATGCAATGGATTTTGAGTAATTTTGCTGTTAAATACAACAGGATGAACGGTTTTCACGGACATGTGTGGTATGACAGGTATAAAAGTGTAATTGAAGAATCGTATAGCCAGTTTATAAAAGCTTATGAGTATATAAGCAATAATCCTGTAAAGGCTGGAATTGTTAAAAATGCAGAAGAATACTATTACAGCGGAAGTTTATTTATAAAAAACAGAATACATGAAATTATTGAGCCGCCCGGGAATTTTTCTTTTTTATGAAATATAATAATTAAAATTATTTTAATCTGTTTAAAAATCAAAGTAGTTGTGTTAAAGAAACACTGATCCATAATTAAAAAATATGTAGTTATAAATAATTTACATTACAGTAATATAATAAATACTTAAATTAAAAAATAATCTCACCAAAAAAATTATCAAGGAAAAATACTTGTTTAAAATAACAAGAATATAAAAAGTACTAAGTTGAGAGGGAGGATAATATTAAGATTGTCTTAAAATAATCCTCCGTCCCCTTAAAAACACTAATTCAGCTGCTTCAGCGGATCAATCGGTTTCTGGTTCTTGTAGATCGAAAAGTGGAGATGCGGTCCGGTACTCCGCCCTGTGTTTCCAAGCTCTGCAATTATCTGCCCCTGTGAAATATTCTGCCCCTTTCTAACCAGATACTTATTCAGGTGGGCATACAGCGACTGATAACCGCCGGGGTGCTTTATAATTATATAATTGCCGTAAACAAGACTTCTTCCGGTTTTAAGGACTTTACCGTCAAGTGTCGCTTTGACTGCTGTTCCTGTCTTGTTTGCTATATCAATACCACTATGCATGCTTCTTCTGCCGGTGAACGGGTCTTTTCTGTAGCCGAAGGGTGATGTAATTCTCCCTTTTACAGGAAAAAGGAAAAGTTCCCCGAGAGTCTTTTTCAGTTCGAAAGAACTTATTGTAGCATCAGGAATGAAAAGTTTCTGTCCTGTTCTTATGAGGGAAGATTCAAGATCATTCATATCGAGAAGGCGGTTGAATGAAATATCATATTTCCCGGCAATTCTGCTCAGCGAATCACCTTTTCTCACTTCATACATGATACCGTCATACTGGGGTATGTTGAGTACTGTTCCTTTGTAAAGTTTTTTTGCATTTTTAATTTTGTTGAAACTGATAACTGTCCCTATTGAGACATTATGTTTTGATGCTATTGTTGAGAGGGAATCACCGTTTTTCACAGTATATTTTTTAATTTTAAGACCTTTCAGTATTGACAGATCAACTTCCTCTGTATTTTTCTGTTTTTCTCCGTTGTTCAGGAATACAGATTTCATACTGTCTTCAACAGATGAATCTTTCTGAAACATGATAAAATCTTCAGCAGGATTAACTGCTGTTGATGATATTGAGCTTGAAAAAATAAATCCGAATAGAATCAGAAACGCAGTTCCGCTTGTGAAAATATATCTGATTTTCAACGAGAACTTTTTCTTCCTCTTTGCTGATTCTTTCTTTTTCTCTTCAATCTTTAATCTGAGATGTGAAATAATCTGTTTCGGCAGGATCAAGCTGTTTTTACGTATCCTGTTTCTTCTGAAATTCTGCTTGAAATTCTGTTTTACAGAATTTACAGGCCTTGAATGTCGGTAATGAGATTTTACCTTTCCGTTAACAGGTTTACTGTTCCATATCATGGAATTACTGTTAACTGATTTTCTGTTTCGTTTGACTATTTTCTGCTTAAAATTAAGTAAATTATCCATAAATACTTTATTTATATCGACAATTAAAGCGGAACATATTAATATACTTTTAATGAAAATTCAGAATAAGGATTTAAGAAAAACAATATTTACTGTTTTCACAGCTCTGGTAATTTTTATTATTACAGCCAAGTACCTGTCAGTTATGCTTTTTTCCTTCAGCAGTGATGATGCTTTTATAAATGAGAAACCCATGGTCGAAAGAGGGCCTATTCTTGACAGGAATGGAAGAATACTGGCTATACAGACACGCCTTTATTCAGTGACAGCGTGGATTCCTGGTATTATTGACAAGGAAAAAACTGCTGAAATCCTTTCATCTGAACTTGATATTGATTATAACCAGCTCCTGTCTGATCTTGAAAACCGAAACAGGTTTATGTATGTCAAAAGAAAGATATCACCTTCTGAGAGTGAAGTTATACAGCAGTTTATTGATGAAGGACGACTTCCCGGAATAGGACTTGAACCTGAATATGGGAGAAATTATCCTGAAAAAAAACTTGCTTCCCATCTTATTGGATATACAGGGACAGATAATAAAGGGCTTGATGGTATAGAATATACATATGACAGTGTTCTTTCTCCTCTTCCTCAGTCAGGTAAAAAAAGAGGTAAAATAAAGGAAACATACGGCAACCAGGTATTCCTTACAATCGATATGAATATCCAGAATTTTGCCTATCAGGCATCTCTGGAAGCTTACCGGAAATATGATGCGGATTCTGTAATAACTCTGGCAATGGAGGCTGATACAGGTGAAATTCTTGCCTATGTATCTGTTCCTGAGATTGACCCGAATAATTTTTCTGATTCAACTAAAAATGAAAGAATCAACCGCCCTCTAAATGTGGCATATGAACCTGGTTCTGTATTCAAGATATTTTCCGTAGCATCTGCATTGGATCTTGGTGGAATTGACCGGAATACAGTATTACACTGTAACGGTTACTATGAGATTAAGCTGGAAAATACCGATCCGATAAAAATTAAATGTCTGGGTAATCACGGTGATGTTACAGCTGAAACAATACTTAAATACTCCTGCAACTCGGGGGCTGCCTATGCTGCTGAAACATTATCTGATGATTCATTTTACCAGATGCTTAAAATGTTTGACTTCGGGACAAGGACCAACCTTCCTCTTCCCGGCGAGAGCAAAGGGCTGTTGAGAAACTACACCGACTGGTCTTTAAGGTCAAAGCCTACAATATCTTTCGGGCAGGAGATATCTGTTTCCGCGATGCAGATGGTGAAAGCCGCAACTGTGTTTGCGAACAAGGGGATGATGCTTAAGCCCCATATAGTGAAAAAAGTGCTTTCACATGACGGCAGGATTATTGAAGAAAACAGAAGGGAACCCATAAGGCAGGTGCTTCTTCCTGAGACTGCTGACCAGATACTTGAAATGATGCTGAGTGTATCAAAACATGACGGCGGGACCGGATGGAGAGCTGCTGTTGACGGTATTGATATGTCTGTAAAAACAGGTACAGCACAGCTTCTTGACAGGGAAACCGGTAAATACTCTGATAAATCATATATATCATCATGCATGGCTATATTCCCTCAGGAAGATCCTGAAATAATTCTTTATAATGTAATTATTAATTCAAAAAAGAAAAGTATATACGGAGGTGTTATATCAGCCCCCCTTGTAGGTAAAGTGGCAGATAAGATTGTATCGTATCTTGGAATACCGAGAAAGGGTGATGTAGTTGTCGATCATTCAGGACGAGTGGTGCTCACAAAACCTGAATATGTCAGTGAAATAGGGGATACAGTTCCTGATTTTACCGGACTGTCAAAGAAACAGATACTTCCAGCTCTAAAAGATCCCCGGCTTGATATAGTGATTAATGGTGAGGGCTGGGTGTATCAGCAGTCTCCGCCTCCGGGCACGGAAATAAAAGGAAAAACAGCAATTACACTGGATTTGAAATGAGCATAACAGAAAAAAACCATGCTATTCTGCGGGATTATTACAATCTGGATCCAGGAAATCTAGGATCATCAGTAGAGAATAAAAGTTATACTGTGGAAACAACCCGCAGGGGATTTAAGACAGTTTCGGTTAACGGTAAATATATTCACAGCAGATATGATCCTGTGAGTGAGGCTGAAAAGATAATAAAAATGTCTGCAGACAGCTCATCAGACTGCTGGGTATTCGGAGGATTCGGGCTCGGTTATCACATTGAGGCATTTCTCAAATACACGGAAACTGTAAAAGCTGTTGTTGTCGAACCTGACCCTGAACTTTTCAGAATTGCTGCCGATGAAATAGATCTTTCAGGTATGCTGATGTCGGGCAGAATAATACTGCTTATTGGAGCGGAAAGCAGTTCAGTTATTCCTACGCTGAATATGTTCCAGTTTGAAAAAATCAAATACTTTCAGATAAGAAGCGAGTATGAACTTAACACAGATTATTTTGAAAAACTAAAAGATTCTGTTGCCTCATATATTTCCAGAAAGGATGTAAACAACAATACACTCATAAGATTCGGAAAGCTCTGGGTAAAAAACCTCCTTTTCAATCTTCCTGTTTTTGCAAATTCTCCGGGAATTGATTCAATAAAAGAGAGGTTTAAGGGCCTTCCTGCCCTGATTCTTGCCGGCGGACCCGGTCTTGATAAATCTCTTGAAAATTTAAAATCCTACAGGGAAAAATGTCTTATCATTGCTGTTGATACTTCATTAAGCGCAGCCTTAAGATACGGTGTTGAACCTGATTTCCTTGTAGTTGTTGATCCACAGTACTGGAACTTCAGACACCTTGACAGGTGCTCTCTTAAAAATACTATTGTTGTTTCAGAACCTTCAACATATCCCCACACATTCAGAAATCCGGAAGCTGATTATATCTTTGCAAGTTCTGTCTTCCCGCTGGGGCAGAAAATAGAAAAGGAAACTTACAGAAGGGGAAAAATCGGGGCAGGAGGATCCGTATCAACTACTGCCTGGGATTTTGCAAGAATTGCAGGATGCAGTCCTGTTGTTTTTGCAGGGCTTGATCTTTCATATCCCGAAAAACAGACCCACTTCAAGGGGAGTTTTTTCGAGGAAAGATCACATACTCTGTCCGGTAGAACCATGACGGCAGCCCACATGGATTACAAGCTTCTTACTGATGCATCTCTGATTGAAGCTGAAAGCAACTCCGGAGGATCTGTTTTTACAGACCGTCGTCTTGTTATCTACAGGCAGTGGTTTGAGGAGCAGCAGAAACAGCATAATGTTAAGACTCTCACACTTTCAGAAAGCGGAATAAAGATTGAGGGGATAACACTTACCGATCATGATTATATTAATAACCTGCCTGATATAAGAAGGTCTCTTGATGACAAGATATCTGAGACGCTTGAGGAGATAAAGACTGATCTTACAGACAGGGGAAAGTATATAGAAATATGCGAGAATACAGCATCATCACTTGACAAGTTGATGTCTGTATCTGAAAGGGGCCTTGAGATCTGCAGGATGCTGCTTGAATCAGGCCGATATAATGAGCAGGCCGCAGATGAACTTAACAGAATAGACAATGAAATACTTTCAGGTGAGAGCCGTGATACAGCCGGTTTTCTCCTGCAGGAGGTAAGCCGGAAAATACTTACATCGGAAAAGGAAACAGATTTTAAAAAAGTAATAGGCAATTCTCTTTCTATTTATGACAACCTGATAAAATCATCCGACTATCATATAAAACTCATCAAAAAAGCTGTAAAAATGCTGTCTGAGGGCTAAAGTATCTTTGCATCATACCGAACATAAATATATATAGGGAATTTGAGAGGTTCCTTATAAACGGTATGCAATATTGACGTCCAGGCATACCGTTTTTTTTTGCTCTGAATGTTTTTCCTGTACAATATAAAATTAAAATAAGCGTAAAATAGAATCTATCATACACGGAACGATATTTTTCAAAAGCAGATAATAAAAGATCTGTTGATGATATTAAAAAGTTTATCCGGGACCTTCTGCCTGATAAAGCTTCCATCTGATAAAAAGATCGCTTCTTCAGCCCTTTTAAAAAAACGTTTTTAAGTTCTTTCTTAAAACCGCTTTTCAAGTTCATTTTAATATTTACTGAAAAAACTATTAGAAATATTACACTTTTTCTATAATAATATATATTATCCATTCTTCTTGAAAAATATTACAGGAGTACAGATGAAAATTATAAAAAAGATTAAATCAATTTACAAAAGTGAAAATGACATATACAGGGAAAAGGCTGTGACACTCTATGTAATCAACCAGGTGCTGGCAGTTTTTTTTCTTATATTTGCTGTTATCCGATTTGCCAAAGGTGATATTGCAGTTGCTTCAGGTGAAGTGCTTATAGCACTGCTTCTTGCATTGAATATATTGGCTCTCTTCAAGGGGCAGTACAAACTGTGCAGTTCTGCAAGTGTTATGCTGTTTACCGGTGCTGCTTTCGGGATATTTTTAATAAAAAAACCGCAGGATATAAATGATATCTATATTTTTTCAACATACATAATTTCTGTTATATGTGTTGCTCCTCTTCTCTCATATAAAGTGCTTCAGATGATTTTAATTGTTGTTGCAGGAATAGTCGGTCAGACTGCTTTCTTTTTTCTGAAACTCGTACCTGTCGCAGCAGCTAATGGAACGGAGAACTTCATTGGTGAATATATTATTTCAATAATTTTTCTTTTCATGGCAGGATTTTTTGCTGTCCTGGTTTTCAGAATGCAGCTCAGAACAATTGAAGCTGTGCAGCATGAAAAAAACAAAACTGATAAAAATTTCCAGCAGCTTAATATTATTGTAGGTAGGATGAAATCATCATTCAATGTCGGTGAGAAACTTCTCGGGGCTGCAGAGAATACAACCCGGGTATCGGCAAACCTTTCTGAAAACATCCAGGAACTTGACAATATTTCGAAGGAACTCACTAATTCGGCAGAAGGGACTGAAAATGCTAATATGAAGATTAATGAGTCAAGGGAACTTGTAATGGAAAAAATGGATATTCAGTCTGAAGCTATACAGAATGCTTCTGATTCTCTTAAAAACATGGTTGAAAAAATAGAGATAATATCAAATGAAGCTGAATCAAAACTGAATATACTTGAAGTACTGAATCAGTCATCTGAAGAAGGTTACTCGAAACTGGAACAGTCTCTTCAGTCAATTGAGAATCTTTCAAAGTCTTCATCAGAGATACTTGAGATTATTTCTGTTATAGAATCCATATCAAGCAGAACAAATATGCTGGCAATGAATGCTGCCATAGAGGCTGCCCATGCAGGAGAGGCTGGAAAGGGATTTTCAGTTGTAGCAGAGGAAATAAGAAAACTCTCTGAGGAAACATCAGAAAACTCTGATGCAATCAGAAAAAGTATCGAAAGCAATAACGAATATCTTGAAATATCAAGTAAAGCTTCAGATGATCTCGGAGAAGTAATGGGATCTGTTATCAAGGAAATAAAAGATGTGAGCAAATCGCTGAATGGAATTATCGATAATATCAAGGATCTGATTAAAGGTTCATATGTAATTACTTCTTCTGTAAATAATCTGTCCAATTCAAATAATGATGTGAATACAGCTCTTGAAATTATGGAAAAAAGCATAGACAGCGGCAAAAAAAGCATAGAGGATATAAACAGATCAGTGAGTGTCACAAAAGAGCATATCTCCTTTCTGCAGAAATTGGGAAATGATATTGTTGACCAGTCTTCAGGGCTTAAGGAAATCGGATCTGAAAATATTGACCAGATAAAAATACTGAATACTGAAATGGAAAAAATATGATGAATGATAAAATAAATATCTTGCAAAATATATCAGCAGGTTTCAGAATAGAAATATGAGTAAAATTAAAAAAACTATATCATTTCTGGTATTAAGCTTAATCTTAACTTCAGCTGCATACAGCGATAACATAAGCGCTGCTTTTCTCTCCATAGAAAATATGAACAGGAATCCCGGCTATGATTATCTTCAGGGAATAGTTGAAGGTCTTTTTCTTTACGACATGTCTTCATCTGAAGGACTTTCGTTAACCGAAAGATCTGATCTTGAAAATATACTTTTTGAACAGAAACTTAAACTGAGCGGAATAGTTGATGACAAGGATGCCAGCATGGCTGTCGGAAAAATGGTAGGAGCTGATTATCTTTTGAGCGGCAGCTATGTGTTTCTAGGGGAAGATCTTCTGATAAATATGAAGGCTGTAAATGTTGTTACAGGTAAAACAACTGCTTTCTCTGCCAGGGGATATACGGAAAATACTGTTCATGAAATATCGGAGCAGGTGCTTTTCGCATTGACAGGAAATGCTGTTACTCTTGTTTCAGATTCCGGTAAACGGTCAATAATTTCCATGAGGGATGAAAGTCCGGGATCTGTACATCTGTTTTCATTTATTCATGACGCGGAAATATTTCTCGATGATGAGTTTATCGGTTATACAACAGGAAACGGCAGAACTGCAATTATTCATGATGATATTTCCCCGGGTATTCATAAAATAAGAACACATCTTGGTAACGAATTTGGTGTTATTGAACTGCCGGAATTCAATTTCAGGGACTGGGAAGAGGAATTTGAAGTGAAACCGGGGAAAAAGGTGATTCTCCGCGACGGGACACGGCATTTCAATGATCTGATTTATAAACATCTGTATATAATCTGGGAAGGATTTAAAATTGTCAAAAAAGATACAATACCTGTTCAGAGAATGCATGAAAAATTCTTTACAGACAGGACAGGCAGGGAAATACCTGTAGAACTTGTAATTAACTGCAAACCTTCCGGTGATTTTTATATGTTTTATATTACTGTTGTATATAACGGCAAAGATTATGATTATGAAATTGAACCGGAAAAAGGGAAAGACACTGTTTTTGAGAAAGATATAGAAAAGATAAGAGTTAAAATTAAAATTAATGACAGATATAAAGGACGGTATGAAGTTGATTACTCTGTGAAGCGGACTGATATCTGGCAGAATATGTTCAGGGAAGAAAATAACTGATAACAGATTTATGAAAAGTTAATCAGACCAATTAATAATAATTAAACATAATTGCCGGGGGAGGGTCATGGATACAGTAATAGTTTTCTCGGATAATCTTTATCTGGATGATTTCAATGGAATTAAAATAAAAAAGGTTTTTTCAAAGGAAGAACTTGCACATGCACTTGTTACAGATGAATACATAAGATGTATTGTAGCTGAAATCCCCGAGATTTCTGATGAATATTTCGGTTTCTTCAACTCTGTAAAAATCAACTTTCCAATGCTTGAAGGGGTAATTCTGACGCCTGAGTCTGATAAAACAATACACGGCTTCAGTTTTATTGATGCAGACAAAGATGATTATAAAGAATCCTTAAAAAGATTTATAAATAATGCTGAAAACAGAAATAAAAGGGGTGCAAACAGGTTTTCATGGCCTCTGAAAGCATGGTTTTCCGAAAATGATATCGAGTGGAACGAACTTGAAATATTTTCTGTAAGTTCAGGCGGGGCATATCTTAAGACTGATATGATTTTCCCCGGGGGAGGAAGCCGGGGCAAGATAAGGATTAATTTTGCAAATTTCTCACTCGAAAGTGAATGCGAGGTAATTGATTCTCAGTCCCGGTCAAGTAATTATCCTTTCGGATTCAGTATAAAATTCACATCTCTTACCAATGAGGGGAAAATAGTTCTTGATAACCTTGTAAATGATGCAGTTATAAGGATCCTTATGGAACCTGAAGCAGAACCGGAAATCCCGTCACTCGGTGGGAGTGACCTGACCCCTGATTTTACATTTTTCTGATAAATATTGTTTTGTTTGTTTAAATACTGTAAAAAACAACATAAATGTGTATATAAACTTAAAAAAATTATCCAAATATTAAAAATTAATTAATCTGATACTAATACTGATTCTTTATTAATATAGTATGAGAAATGAAAATAATAAAAGATCAAAGGCAGATCTTCATATTCACAGTAAATATTCAAATCATCCATCAGAATGGTTTCTCCGCAGAATTGGTGCACATGAGAGCTATGTTGAACCTGAGCTGATTTACAGAAACTGCAAAAAAAAGGGGATGGATTTTGTTACGATTTCCGACCATAACAGCATAGACGGCGCACTTGAAATTGCCCACTATCCTGATACATTTATATCAAGCGAACTGACTACTTATTTTCCTGAAAACAGAGCCAAGGTTCACTGCCTTGTTTTTAATATTACAGAAAAGCAGTTTGCAGAGCTGAATTTAGTCAGGAAAAATATTTATGATCTCAGGGAGTATATTTTAGAAAATGATATTCTATACAGTGTAGCGCATCCTCTTTTCCGGGTTGACGGACTTCTTACTGAAGAACAGTTTGAAAAACTTGCAGTTCTTTTCAACAGGTTTGAAGGAATAAATGGTTCCCGTAAACCTGCTGCTTGTGAGACTGCTTCGAAAATACTCTATAACCTTGATGAAAATGGATTATTCAAACTGGCAGAAAAGCACGGAATTGAGCCGTTAGGTGAAAGTCCATGGGTAAAGACATTTACAGGCGGCAGTGATGATCACAGCGGACTTTTTCTGGCTGATGCCTATACTGAGACGCCCGAGTCTACATCTGTTGAAACTTTTCTTGATAACATAAGATGTGGGAGACATTATCCGGGCGGGGAACATGGATCAAGTATTCTACTTGCTACAAGTCTTATTCAGATTGCGTACAGTTATTATAAAGACAAATTTTCTGAGAAAAATAACGGATTTAATGTTATCGGTGCTATATTTTCAAATATTATAAAAAATGAAGATAAATCATGTAAAAGAAATATCTTAACTGGATCTGTAAGAAAAATAATAAACCCGATTATTATGCATAAAAATGAGCTGTCGGAAACTGAAAGATTCATTATCCGGGAATTTAGAAAAGTAATTACTGATGAAAAAAAACTTAAAAAAACAGGTTTGTCTGAATCTATGTCTGTAACTGAACGGAGATTCAAGTTTATAACAAGGGCTGGACATCAGCTGTCATACGTGTTTATTCAAAAATTTTTAAATAAAATCAGGAAAGGACATTTAATCGGGGCTGTTGAATCTATTGCTTCTCTTTCTCCTGTAGCAATTGGATTTGCACCATACCTTACATCATTCACTACTCAGCATAAAGATTCCGATTTTCTGAAAAAAATTGCAGAAAGACATTGTGTGTCCGTAAGTAAAAAGAAGAAAAGAAAAAAAGCATGGTTTACCGATACAATAAATGATCTGAATGGAGTCTCCAGGACAATCAGGAATGTATCAGAAATAGCATTTGATATGGATTATCCGCTTACTGTTTTCACTTCTACAGACAGTGGAGTAGAATGTAGCTATGATTTAAAGAAATTCAAGCCTGTAGGGAAATTCAGCCTGGATGATTATCCTGACCAGGAAATAGTATTTCCCCCATATCTTGAAATACTTAAAGAACTTGAAGATGGTGATTATGAAGAAATTATTGTATCTACACCTGGACCAATGGGGCTGGTTGCAGTCGCAGCATCAGTTCTTTTTAATCTGCCTATTTCCGGTATCTATCATACTGATTTTCCCAGGTATATAGAAAACTGGACAGATGATCCAGGCATGGGGGAATTGGCAATAAAATATATGCAGTGGTTCTACTCTCGGATGAAAATAATATATGTCCCTACAAATACATATCTTAAGCAGCTCGAAGAAATCGGATTCCGGAAGGAACAGCTTAAAGTCATGAAAAGGGGAGTTGACATGAAAAAATTCAGTCCGCTTTACAGGGATCCTGATTTCTGGAAAAGATACGGATTAAATAAACGAATTACCTATTTATATGTTGGAAGGATTTCAAGAGAAAAAAATCTTGATACACTTTTTAAAGCAGCTGAAGTAATTGAAAAAAAAGGTCTTGATTTTCAGATTGCTGTTGTAGGTAGCGGACCTGATGAAGATATGTACATGAAAATGACAGAAGGCAAAGACAATATAGTTTTTACAGGAAGGTTAGACGGGATTGAACTGTCAAGAGCTTATGCAAGTTCTGATATATTTGTATTTCCCAGTACGACTGATACTTTTGGTAATGTTGTTCTTGAAGCAAACGCAAGCGGGCTTCCCGCTGTTGTTTCAGACAAAGGGGGGCCCGGTGAAATAATAAGCAGACATGGTTCCGGTATTATCGCAGAATCAAATTCAAAAGATAGTTTTGCTGAAGCCATGATTGAGCTTGCTGTTGACAGTCAGGAATATAATGAACTTAAAAAAAAGTCTATAGTTAATGCATCTGAAAACAGATGGGACAGTGTTGTTGAAGTCCTGTTTGCCTGAACTATAAATTATTTGGAATTCGAATCATTGACAAATGATTAAAGTATTTATAGCAAAATATCTTGAGAATTAACGTTTTTATGTTTCAGCATAATTTAAAAATTATAATTAAAAAATTATAGTAAGAATAAAGTGAAAAAATAAAGTTAATTTATATTTAAAAAATATAATGAAGAAAATACTAATAATTGAAAACTAATAAATGACCGATAAAAAGAAATCTTTACAATTTAAATATCACCGGATATAATTTCCATCTGGAAGTTTATTCCAATCTGGATTCTAATCTGGCTGAAAAGAAGCTGAAAATGCTTGAAAAGTCACGGGATCCTGGCAACATTATCAGCAGAATACTCTTTATGTTGGTATCCGAATTATATTTCGGATTATTTGCCGGGTTGATATGATGTTTCTTTATCAGTCTCGTGATGTTCTGTTGGTAATATAATTTAAAATAAGGATTTTATATTATGAAAACAGAATGTCTGATGAAAAATATCGGCAAAAACTATATATTTACCCTCTTTTTCTACCTGAACCTTACAAGAGGTGTCTGGATGATATATCTGGCATACAGGGGATTTTCACTTCTTGAGCTGGGTATTTTCGAAGGTGTGTTTCATATAACATCATTTCTCATGGAAGTGCCTACAGGTGTTGTCGCAGACCTCTGGGGAAGAAAAAACAAGCCGTTTATGCGGAAGAATAATGTTTTTTCTGAGTCTTTTAATAATGTACTATTCAGGCAGTTTCATTCTCCAGGCTGCCGGTTTCGCGTTCTGCGCGATAGGTTACAACCTTGAATCTGGAGCAGGAGAGGCTCTTGTCTATGATTCAATGCTTTTATCAGGCGAAAAGGAAAATTATAAAAAAGTTGCAGGGAAACAGGAACTGATTTTACAGAGCGCTTTTATAATATCATACCTTGCAGGAGGCTACCTTGCTGTAAGGAGTTATTTTTCAGTTTTTTTTATATCTGCATTATTTACAGCATTATCATTCATTGTTGCGCTTACTTTTCATGAACCGGTTTTCAATGATAAGAAGACAGGCCTGAAATTCAGCATCAAAGATATATTAAGGTCAATGATTTCACAGACAGCTGAGAGTATATCTGTGATAAAAAAAAGGCCCAGGATTGCCATGTTTATCCTTTTTTCAGAAATTATATTCACTTTTATTGTCTGTCTTTTCTTTTATCTTCAGAATTTCTGGAAAGGAGAGGGAAAGAGTGAATTTTATATCGGTATTGTTTATGCTGTATCTGCATTAACAGCAGGAGTCACTGCCTTCAAAGCGCCTGTGATAGAAAAAAAAAATCGGAGAGAAGGGAGTCCTGATTTTCATGCCTGTTGCACTTGTTGTCTGCCTGTGGGGAGTTGCACTTACAGATTACAAGGAGATATTTTATATATCTACCGGAATTATAGAGGGAATACTTGTAGTTGCGATAAGCGATTACATAAACAGGCTGATTCCCAGTGAAACAAGGGCAACTGTTCTATCTTTTCAGAGCATGGTCTTCAGTTTTTTCATGATTATAGCCTTTCCTTTAGTCGGGTGGATTGGGGACAGGTATTCCTTGAGTAATGCTTTCGCTGTTATGGCAGCTGTCGGGACAGTTATATTGATCCTGTTTATCTTTTTCAGACAGAATGAAAAAAATATGAAAAATGAAGTATAAAAATGCTGACGTTAAAATTTGATTAATCATGAAAGTGATAATATTCTTTTTATCATGGGTGGAGATAGTATATCAAATTCTGTCAACAGAGTTTTCAAAGTAATCGGTCTGATTTTTATATTCGGAGGAATTTACACCGGTATTTTTGAGATATCAAACATACCGGATGTAATATCTGTTTCAGGAACTGTCAATAAAATCTCTGTAAAACGGCAGAGGCCGCTGGGATTTGAGAATATTCCTGTTGAAACAGATAATCCTGAATATGATGACTTCCCTTTATACATAAGAACGACTCTTTCAGTTACATATGAATATGACAGAAAAAAATACAGCAGCAATGTTTTTCTTGATGGAGAAAGCGGAAATATTAATAAAGGGATGGAAATCCCGCTTTTCATAATATCGGAAGAACCGGATATCCCTTATATAAATGAACCTGTAAATACCAAAAAGGAACTTCAGAACAGTATAATTATCATGTCGGCAATGTCTTTGATGGGGCTTGCTCTTTTTCTTGTTTCATTCTTCTCTGTCAGAAGCGCTTTAAATAATCAAAGAAAGGAAATTGAAACTCTTAAAGAAAAAATAGAAAGAATCCATTTAGAGAGGGAGAAAGGGACAGATATAATTACCAGAAACAAATCAGGCGGTAGTATCCTGATTGGAATAATAATGACACTGCTTGGTGCTGTACTGACTTTATCCATGGCAAACATGCTATTTTTTGAAAACGGTTTTAGCCTGGAGATGAAATTTGAGTTTTTCCCTTTTATTCTGGGTATAGGACTTTTATACATAGGACTATGTGAATTTAATAAAAATATAATAATTATCTATTCAGACAGGGTTTTTATAGAAAAGAGAAATATCATATCACGCAGTAGGGTTGAAGTTGATATGAATGAATTTCTCGGTATTGGGGAATATATTACAGCAACAGTACGGGAAAGCAGGGTGAAACGGGAAATATATCATGAACATTATCTTTATCATGAGAATACTGATATTTCCGGAATTGTATTTGCAAAGCTTCCTGATAACGATGACTACAGGGGTAAAATAAATAAAATCAGCGAAATACTTAAAATGCCTCTTGTTCTTTTTGATAACGATGAAATCAAACTGGATTATCCTGACAGCATGAAACAATATGATGATGTAAAAAAGGAGATAGAAGACCCTTTCAAAAGAAGTTATGCAAGCCAGCGTGATTTCAGGTCAAAATACCTGAAAATACTATATGGTCAGAAAGACTTTGCTGTTGAAAGAAGTTATAAGACAGCAATTCTCTGGGGATTGGGAGTATTTGCAACAGGAGCTGCTTTATCAATTTTAAGCAGATCTGCGGTTATCATGCTGCCGCTGGGTATGATAGGTGCAATATTTACAGGAATCGGGCTTAAGAGGGATCTTCTTTATATAACAGAAGGGGAGATTGTGCTTGAACTTTATTTTGCAGGAAGAATATACAGCAGGAAAAAAATAATGCTGGGAAGAATAGAGAATATTATTTCAGGTTCAGATATAAGAAGAAATATGGCGGATTCTCTTCAGATTTTATCAGACAGCGATGAAATACTTTTCGGGCAGGCATTAAAGCATGAAGAACTTGAGTGGATTAAAGACAAGATACTGGAGTATGTTCATAAATACAGAAATTGAAGTATTGGAGATAATAGATTTATTGTCTCTGGGGAAGGTATAATATACAGATAAAAACATGAAAAAACTTGAAAAAATTGCTTAATTGACTGATCCGGATATAGAAATTTTAGCTTATTCTATGTATTTTATTTGCTGTTCAGAAAACATAATCGATAAAGAAGAAGCGAATAAGAAAGAAGGAGAAGGACATGAAACGGGTTACAGCTGTCATGATATTGATAGTCGTAATATTACCGCTGTGGGCAGAGGATTTTGGCAAACCGATGGAAAGGTATGCAATTTCAAGTGAATTCGGCTACAGGAAGAATCCTATGGGAGGTCTTGAAGGAGATATGAGACTTCATAAGGGTGTGGATCTTGTAGGACCCTATAATTCACCTATAAAAGCCGTAAAATCAGGTGTGGTTGTTGAACACTGGCCAGCACCTAACGGATATTTTAAAGGCCATCCGGTATACGGGGGTCTTGTAGTAATTGAACATTCAGAAGGCTTTTTTACTCTATACGCACATTTTAAAGATACATTTGTCAAAGAGGGGCAGAGAGTGAAAAAGGGGGATATACTCGGGATACAGGGTGCTACCGGTATGGCTACAGGAGATCACCTCCACTTTGAAGTCATTACAAACCCTCTTGATTTTGTCGAAAAAAAATAGCTGTCTATTCAATAATACATTTGTATAAAAACAGAAATAATATTTGAAAAACTTGAGCAGTGGTATATTTGATCAGAAATAATTTTTGTTAAAATAAGAAAGGGGCTTTCCAGTTACTGATTGGAAAGCCCCTTTTTTATATTTATTCAAGAGAATCAAGAGTCTGAAAAACCTGGTTCACATTATCCATCAGGTATTCAGCCTTGGCCGAATGTTCACTCATTTGAAATTCTGTTTCTTTTGAATTCTGTACAAGACTGTTTATTGTTTCGTTTATTGAGCTGCTTATATCATTTGCCTTCATCTGCATTGAATTGATGAGTTCGACTTTATCTTTTAAATCAGTCATAAGGCTGATAATTTCCGTAACGGAATTTTTACTTTCCTTTACATTATATTCAGTTTTGTCTGCAAGTTTTTTAACTTCACGGGCAATTACGGAAAATCCTTTTCCTGCAGATCCTGCCCTGGCAGCTTCGATTGACGCGTTGAAGCCGAGAAGATTTATCTGGGCTGCAATATTAACTATATCAAAAAGTATTTTTTCGATGGAATCTGCACTGCTTCTCAGTTTTTCAAGTTCCTTTGTTATTAAATGACTTTTATTTTTTGAATCATCTATGCTCTGGTGCAGGTTGATAAAATCGTCATTTATCTGATTGAGTTTGTTGTCATTTTTCTGTGCATTTATTGAAGAGGCTGAAACAAATTTTGTAAGGCTTCTTATACTGTCCATGCTGTCTATCCAGAGTTTGTCTTTTATTTTATTTATCTGGATAACCTGGTTTATGGAACGCTTAAGAAAAAACTCTTTGAAAGCTGAATATTTCTGAATAAAACTGTCAATATATTCATCCCTGAAATTGTTATCAGGCTTAACTTCGTAAAACATCAGTGCTGTAAGAGTCTGGTTTATATTGACTCCGAGAAGCTCTCCGAATGTGGAAAAACCTGATACCGGAATTTTACTGAAAGTATTTACTCTTGAAAGGCTGCTGCTGTTGAAAAGGCGCCTTAATATACAGTCATTGAAGAGCCCCCCCAGCAGAACACCGTCTTTGTTCCTGGAAAAATCTTCAAAATCTCTTTCAATGGAATTTACAAAATCTGTATGCTTTACAAGAACAAGTTCATCTCCGAAGAAAATATCACAGTAAAAATGTATTTTTCTTTCTTTGAAATCTATATCTGATATTGAACGGACATAAATATCATTGTTGATTTTAATTGCAAAACTGAAATCATTCAGTTTATTGAGGAGTTCTCCTTCCATGCAGTTGAAATATTGACATAATTCTTTTATTGCATCTGTAATTTCACCTGTTTTATTATTGATAATGCTTTTAATATAACGCTGAGCAGGATTAGCATGCGCAACTGTAATTTTATATGGTGTTTCCTCGAAATTCTGAGATTTTAATACACCCAGCCTGATATTGTCCTGAAAATTTATAAGTGTTACTACAGCCTTATTCTGGACAGTTTTTTCATTGTTGAAAATATAGGTGTTCTGGAAATCCAGTTTTCCCCCTGCAGAACCACCTATTGTAAGGCATGGTATTTTTTCAGAATTATACAGAGCTTCCATATAGAAACTTTCACTTCTCGAAAGGCCGTCTATGAGTGTATATGCGACACAGTGCCTGTAGTCAAGGCTGAAGGAAGGATTGAATGTTTTAAATTCTTTTTCTATTAAAGGTATTCTCCTGTCAGGAGGAAGATCAGGATCAAAAAGATCAATTGTATGTATATCTGTGTCTTTTATTATTTTATCAGTAAAACACTGAAGTACTATTGTTTTCCTGTTTTCATCTGCAACGTGATAAAGTTTTAAAGGTTCAGACCTGTTAAAGCTGCATAGCTCTCCTGCTGTTGATGTGAGTATTATTTTACTGCTGCCGGCCAGTGTTTTAAGTTTATAGGCCGTATCTGAGAAATCAAGATCAGGAGATAAAAATCCTATTACAAGCTTTACATTATCCGGAATAATACTGTTTGCTGTATCCGAATTTAAATCATCTAGATTAAGCTTAATGTTGATAATGTGGGAATTCTGATTATCCATAATAAAACCTTTTTAAGTACAAAAATTATATCACAGCAGTTTTATTTCAGCAGCCGCAAATATAGTCTAAATATCGATTCAAAATAATGTCATAAAATAATGGTTTAATATTCAACAACATAAATAAACCTGAGATTATAACAATACTATACAATATAGATAAAATACAGTTTTTTTTGAAAGAAAGTTATGGGAAATCAGCTAAGCTGTTTGATTACATCTTTTCTTGTTTTTTCTATTAAATCCCTGTCTTTGAATATATCTGCAATTTTAAAATCAAGAAAACCTGTCTGCCTTGTTCCTGTGACTTCACCTGGACCTCTAAGCTTTAAATCCTCTTCAGCAATAATGAAACCGTCATTGTTTTCTTTTATGATTTTAAGTCTTCTCGCAGATATTTCTGAAAGATTCCTGTCAAAAACCAGAAATGCGTACGATTTGTAAGTACTTCTTCCGATTCTCCCCCTGAGCTGATGAAGTGATGAAAGGCCGAAACGTTCTGCATGTTCTATGACCATGCAGGTAGCTTTTTTGACATCAACACCAACCTCGACAACACTGGTTGCTACCAGGACTTTTATCTCTCCACAGGAAAAAAGCTCCATTGTTTTTTCCTTTTCATCTTCAGGGATACGGGAATGGATAAGTGCGCATCTGTATTGAGGAAAAATATTTTCAGATATATCTCTGTACATGGTTTCAGCATCCTTGAGATCAAGTTTTTCAGATTCCCCGATAAGAGGATAAACAAAATATGCCTGGAACCCCGAATCAAGTTCGTTTTTCACGAAATCATATACCTTGTACATGTTTTCACTGTAAGCGCTGTGTGTTTTTACAGGGACACGGCCGGACGGCATTGTCCTGATAGTCGAAATATCCATGTCACCCATTATTGTTATTTCAAGAGTTCTGGGGATGGGGGTGGCACTCATCATTATTGTATCAATATTCCTGCCCTTTCTGAAAAGCCTTTCCCTCTGCTTAACACCGAATTTATGTTCCTCGTCGACAATAGCAAGGGCCAGGTTTTTGAATTTTACAGGAGAGGAGAGAAGTGCATGGGTACCGATTATTAAATTAACCTCTCCCGTTTCCAGTGATTCCAGCAGAAGCTTTCTTTTTCCTGCAGGTATTTTCCCGCTGAGGAAAGCTATGTTAATCCCTGTACCTTCAAAAAGCCTTGCAGCATTCATACTGTGCTGTTTTGCAAGAAGCTCGGTTGGTGCCATGAATGCAGCCTGGTAACCTGATTCAATATAGGGGAGTGCTGCAAGGAGCCCTGCGAGAGTCTTACCGCAGCCAGTGTCCCCCTGTATTATTCTTGACATGCAGGTGTCAGATATTGAGTCTTTATAAATTTCCTCTATGACATTTACCTGATCTTCAGTCAGTTTGAAGGGGAGGGAATCTGTAATTTTTTTCTGAAGTTCCCGGGGCAGTTTCCTTGGTTTTCTCTTAGTTTTTTCCCTTTGAAGCCTGTTTTTTATAACAGATTCCTGAAAGATGTAAAGCTCCTCATACTTAAGAGTTTTTAGAGCTTTATCAAGAATCTCTTCAGATTCAGGGAAATGGATATTTAAAATTGCTTCATTCTTATCAAGAAGATTGTTTTCCTTTATAAGGCTGGAAGGAAGATAATTGCTGCTGTATTTCCCGTATATTTCAAGTGCTGATGCAGCAGCTTTTCTCATGAAATTCTGCGAGAGGTTTGAAGTGAGCGGATAAACAGGAAGAATGGTGTTGAATTTGGAAGGTTTCTGCGAAAAAGGTTCATAATCGAAATTTGAGCTCTGTATTTCGTTGTACCTGACAGTAAATGTTCCGTGAACAAAGAATTTTTTCCCGATAAGGAGGGAGTTTGAAAGAAAACTTCTTCCGAAGCAGATCAGATATGCTGTTGCGCTCTGGTCTTTTATTTCAACTTTCAGAGTCCTGTTTTTACCGAAACCGAAATACTGATGATCAGTTACTTCACATACAGTGTTCAGTTCGAGTACTTGGTTTTCTGATAGTACAACCTCTTTAAGATGTGTAAACCTGTTTCTGAATTCATATTTCCTGGGATAGTAGGAGAGAATATCTTCTGCAGAAGTTATTCCTGCTTCTTTCAGGTTTCTGGCAGAAGCAGGACCAATCCCTTTAAGGTTTTTTAAAGAGGACATTTATTTAACTAGAAAGGGAGCTTTGGAAGATATTCGATTATATATTTCATAATAAAGCTTCCTGCAAGTTTTACAGCTATCATTTCCGCGCATAATATCATTAAGTTTGTCTGGTAGCCTGTCGCTGCATTTTTTACAAAGAGGGCAGCTGCCTTTGATGCCAGGGGCACAAGAATGGAATCAAGGCCGCTTGCAAACGGAGAAAAAGTATTTGTGCTTACAAGAAGCATTATAAGCCTGATAAAAATGAATATAATGAAAAAAGTAAGAAGTGATGAGAAAGCATGCCAGACTGATGACAGGATAACACCAAGTATGATGCCCACTGTAATTCTGCCGTAGCTTCCTATCATGTTGAGAATATTGCTTGCTATTACAAGAACTGTAATTGCGACAATTGGTGAAAAATCCACCTGCCCGAGTCTCAGATTCAGTTTTCTGAAATAATTCAGATAAGGATCGCAGACTTTTGCCAGAAAATTCCTGGGATCATTTGCATATTGTGTTGAAAACCAGGTCATGACAATTCTTATTATGATAAGAAGCATATAAATTGAAATTGTTCCGCTCAGAAGATCTGTAATGTTTTTAGCCATTATTTACCTCATATTTATTATTTATTCTTTCCATACAGAGCTTATAAAATTGTATTTCTGCTCTGCTGCTCTGATAACTTCATCAGAAGATGAAAGGTTAAGCTGTGTAGGTGTTCTAAGGACAGTTATTTTTTTACCCTCTTTGACATGTATAAATGTTGTGCAGGGGCCTGAATTCTCAAGCAGAAAAGATTTGAACGAATCAAGGTTTTCCTGATTAAAGCTGCCGTCGAAGGCAAAATGTACTTCCTTGAAAGTTGCTTCCTTCATATCATCCGGGTTTATAACATCTTCACAAAGAAGTTTAGGTTCATGACTTCTCTTGTCAGCTTTTACAGTGAAGCCAAGCACCTTGTCCTCTTCCAGAAGATATCTGAACCTTGACCAGGTATGGGAAAAAAATACTACAGTGATTTCACCCTCGAAAGTTTCAATAACTATGGTACCCATCTGTTTGCCGGCTTTTGTAGTAAATTCCCTGATTGTTTTTATCGCCCCCAGAACAGTATATTTCTTATCTGCCGATGCTTTTTCAAATTCATTGACTTTAAGAGTAACACATCTGTCGCATATTTTCTTATAGTTTTTTAAGGGATGACCTGAAAAATAGAAGCCGAGGTTTTCCTTCTCGAAATTGAGAAGTTCCTTTTCCGGCCACTCAGGAACATGTTCAAGTTCAACCTCCGGAAGTTCCTCGTTGTTTTCCCCCCCGAAAAGGGAAGTCTGTCCGAATTTCCTGCTCTCCTGTTCCCTTGATGCGCTTTCCACCAGTAGATCAAGGTTGTGAAAAAGGAGTGCTCTTCCAGGCTCGATACTGTCAAAAAGTCCTGATTTAATCAGTGTTTCAAGAACTTTTTTATTCACCACTCTAAGGTCTGATCTGTCCAGAAGGTCTTTGAGATTTTTAAAGTCTCCACCCTCATTTTTTTCCCTTACTATTTCATCTACAGCAGCCGAACCCACATTTTTTATACCTATAAGACCGTAGACAATTCTGCCCTCTGAAACAGTAAAATATTTTTCAGAAAGGTTTATATCTGGCGGAAGCATCTCTATTCCCATCTGCTTTGCTTCCGCTATATATTCTGCCATTTTCTCTGTATCCCTGATCTCATTTGTCAGGTTGGCAGCCATAAATTCTGCAGGGTAGTTGGCTTTCAGGTATGCAGTCTGGTATGCAAGTACAGAATATGCTGCTGCATGCGATTTATTGAAACCGTAGCCTGCAAACGGCTCAAGCATGTCAAAGATATCAGATGCATGTTTTTCATTATATCCCTTTTCAACAGCACCTTTCAGGAATTCGATTTTCATCTTTTCCATTTCCTTGACTTTTTTCTTACCCATTGCACGCCTCAGGATATCTGCTTTACCGAGTGAAAATCCCCCGATAATCTGGGCAACTTTCATTACCTGTTCCTGGTATACAATGACTCCGTATGTAGGTTTAAGAACTTCTTCAAGTGATGGGTCCGGATATTTGATTTTTGACGGATCTTTCTTTGATTCAATAAACTGGGGAATATTTGCCATCGGGCCCGGTCTGTAGAGTGCATTCAATGCAATGAGGTCCTCAATACTTTCAGGCTGGGCATCTTTCAGGATTTTCTGCATACCTGCACTTTCAAACTGGAATATACAGGCGCTTTTTCCCTCTCCCAGCATCTTGAATGTCGCTTCATCATCTTCAGGGATTTTTGAAATATCAAAATCTATTCCCCGTTTTTTAATCAGGTTTTCTGTATTTTTGATAAGGGTCAGAGTCTTCAGTCCCAGAAAGTCCATCTTGACAAGGCCGCAGTCTTCGAGAAGGTCCATTGTAAACTGTGTTGATACAGCACCTGTCTTGGGATCCTTGTAGAGGGGAACATACTTTGTAAGCTCTTCCTTACCTATTACAATACCTGCCGCATGAAGGGATGAGTGCCTGTTGAGGCCTTCAAGATATTTTGAAATAGTTATCAGCTTCTCATAGACTCCGCCTCTCTGAATAATCTTCTGAAGCTCCTCTTCCTGTTCTATAGCATCCTTGAGCTTCTTAACGTCAGGGGGAACCATTTTCGTTATTGCATTTGATTCATCAAAAGGAATATCAAGAACCCTTGCAACATCCTTCAGTACAGCCTTTGTCTTCAATGTACCGAATGTTATAATCTGGCCGACACGCTCTGAGCCGTATTTACGTGTTACATAATCAATGACTTCCTGTCTTCTTTCGAAGCAGAAGTCGATATCAAAGTCAGGCATGCTGACTCTTTCTGGATTCAGGAATCTCTCGAAAAGAAGATCATATTTGAACGGATCAATATCTGTGATAGTCATGGCATAGGCTATAAGAGATCCTGCACCTGAACCTCTTCCCGGTCCTACCGGTATATCATGTTCTTTTGCCCAGTGGATAAAGTCCCATACAATAAGGAAATACCCTGTGAATCCCATTGAAATAATAATATCAAGTTCGAATTCAGCCCGCTTTTCTATTTTCCCGGTTATTTCACCGTACCTGTCCTTGAGACCTTCATAGGTGATATGCCTGAGGTATTCATCCGGATCTGCAAACTGCTCAGGAATGTCGAAATCGGGAAGAAGGGGCCCCGGAAGCTCAATTTCAAGTTCACAAAGCTCTGCAACCCTGTTGGTATTTTCAATTGCCTCCGGTACATGGCTGAAAATTGACATCATTGTGTCGGGATCTTTCATGTAAAACTCTTTCTTATCAAAGACTAGCCGTCCTGAATCTGTGAGTTTTTTCTGAGTACCGATACATATCAGTATTTCCTGTGCTTCAGCTTCCTCTTTTGTAATGTAATGAATATCATTTGTGGCAATTAGAGGAATTCCTGTTTTTTCTGATATTCTTATAAGCCCCTCATTTGCTATTTTCTGCTCAGGAATACCGTGGTCCTGAAGTTCCAGGTAGTAATGGTCTTTTCCGAAAAGCTCCTGGTATTCGAGAGCTTTTTTCTCAGCCTCATCCTCCTTGCCCTGAATAACAAGCTGGGGAATAAGCCCTGCAATACATGCTGATGAACAGATAAGTCCCTCTGAATGCTTCTTCATTGTATCGAAGTCGATTCTGGGTTTGTAGTAGAAACCGTCTGTAAATGCAATTGAAGCAAGCTTCATGAGGTTTGAATAGCCGGTACTGTTTTTAGCTATGAGAATCAGGTGATGGTATTTGTTTCCTTTTTCATTGCCGCTTTTTACAAGCATGGAACCGGGCGCAACATAGAATTCACATCCTATAATAGGTTTAATACCTTTCTTTTTGCATTCCATATAGAAACGGAGTACACCGAACATGTTGCCGTGGTCTGTTATAGCAAGAGCTTTCATTCCCTGCTCGACAGCAGTATCCACAAGTCTTGGAATGTTTGCCGCGCCGTCGAGTAATGAAAAGTCTGTATGATTGTGTAGATGAACGAAATCTGTCATTGTTTTCCTTTTAATACTGATTAAATATAACTTATTTCAAATATACTTGTAAACTGATTTCCTGCATTTGAATGTCTGATATGGAACCTTAATGCTGAAAACATTTTAAAGCTGATTGATATGCTTTTGGTTAAACATTGAAATACCTGTAAAGTATTAACTGCTTGTTAAATCTTTTTCCTGCTGGTATTATTAAATATTTGATACAGAGATAAAAAAACTTGCCAATTATTTATACAGCAGACTGGTAATTCAGTGCTGCACTGTATTACAGGAGAAAAAATGCTTCAGCTTATCGGACGACAGAAATGTAAAAATACAAAAAAAGCGGAAAGATTCCTCAAGGAAAGAAATATAGATTTCCACTTTCTTGATTTAAACAGGAAGGAGCTTTCCGCTGGTGAACTCAGAAATATATGCAGATTTATCGATCCTGAAGATCTTATTAACAAGGAATCGCCGGAATACAGGAAAAAAGGGTATGAATACATGGAGTATGATGCTTCAGAAGAGATTCTTGAGAACCAGAAGCTTATCAGGACACCTGTTTTAAGAACAGATTTCGGAGCATTTGCAGGATTTTCAGAGAGTGAATATAAAAAAATAGCAGAAAAGGTTAAAAAATGAGAAATGAAAAGAACATCCCGTATATTGATTCTGAAATAGGAAAGCTTGAAGAAGTTATTATTCATTCGCCTGGGGAAGAAATAGAGGTAATGACTCCGCAGACAGCGGAAAAACTGCTTTACAATGATATTCTTCCGCTTTTAGTTGTGGAGAAAGAGCATAATGTTCTTAAAGATTTTCTTAAGACTATTTCAAATGTGGTAGATGTGCGTGATGTTCTCTGTTCCCTTTCTGAAAACAAAGAGGCAAGAAAAACAATAATTGATGGAATAGAGGGAGGCAGTTCGCTTCCTGCAAGGCTTGATGAGCTTGAAGGGCTTGAATCTGATGAATTCTGCAGGATCCTTATAGAGGGGCTTAAAAGCAGAAAATCAACATTGAGTTCATTTCTGTCTGAGGAGGAATTTGATTATTTTCCTCTGCCTAACCTGTATTTTACAAGAGATTCTGCCATGGTTTTCAGGAACCTCGGTATTGCTGGTACCATGGCATACAAGGTCAGAAAATCTGAAAGCCTTCTGATGAAAACTATTTTCAGCAGTTACTACAAGCTTCCTGAAGAGCGAATCCTTTTCTACAATAATTCACTTATGGATAAGAAGGTTTCACTTGAGGGGGGAGATTTCCTGGTTTTTAACAGAAACACCCTTATAATAGGATTATCTGAAAGAACAAGTCCCGATGCTGTGGATCTTCTCCTTGAAAGACTTAAAAAGAAAATAGATGAACATATTACTGTTTACTGCGTAATACTGCCCCGGAAGAGGGCAACAATACACCTTGATATGGTTTTTAATATAATCAACAGGAATGAAGTTCTTGTATATGAACCCTATATATGCGGAGTTAATAAGCTCAGGTTTATAAAAATCACAACCGGAAGTTCGGGAAGCATAAAAATTAAAGAGATAGACAGCCTTCTGGGCGACCTTGAAAAGTCGGGATACATAATGAATCCTGTTTTCTGCGGAGGAGAAGATCCTATAAGACAGCAGCGTGAACAGTGGATGAGCGGAAATAACTTTTTCGCGTTTGAGCCCGGGAAAATAATAGGTTATGACTGTAATGCCGCTACACTGGAATCTCTTGAAAAATCGGGATATGCTGTGAAACCTGCTGAAATATTTATTGACGGCAGGGACAGTACTGATAACTACAGCAAGCTTGCAGTTACAATACCTGGTACAGAACTTGCCAGAGGCGGGGGCGGAGTCAGGTGTATGACAATGCCGGTAAGAAGGTCTCGAATTGACAGTATGGGATAGGTTTTAATTTATAATGATCAGATATGCAGTGTTAGGCAGCGGTTCATCGGCAAATTCATATATAATTCAGTATGAACCATCGTTGGATAAAGAGACTACAATTACTGTTGTAATTGATAACGGTTTTTCTCTTCGTGAATTTACAAGAAGATCTGAATCAGCAGGATTCAATCCTGCTGATATTGATTTTCTGTTCCTGACCCATGATCATGCAGATCATATAAAGGGGATAGGAAAGCTTTCGGAAAAATACAGAATACCTGTTGTAATGAGCAGGGAAGCATCACTTAGCAATTCACATCTTGAAAGAATCCATGAATCGCTTGTTGTTGAAGAGGGAAGGGAATATTCCTACAACAGTCTTAATTTTTCCGTGTTCAGGACATTTCATGACTCAGCCGGTTCTGTTGGATACAGTTTCAACATACAGGGGAAAATATTTACAATAATCACAGATACAGGTGTGATAACAGAAGAGATGGAAAAACATGCCTCTGTTTCCGATGTTCTTTTCCTGGAGGCAAACTACTGCCCTGATATGCTTGAAAACGGACCATATCCATGGTTTCTTAAAAACAGGATAGCCTCAGACCACGGGCATCTTTCAAACAATGATGCTGTTGAATTTATCGAAAAACTTCACAGTACAGAAAAAAAGGACAGGAAGATATATCTCTGCCATCTATCAGATAAAAACAACTGCCCTGATAAGCTTGAATCACTTGTAAGAGAACGGTTAGGCGGAAATCCTGAAATTGACTGCAGAATATGCAGAAAAGGGGAGACTGTGGAGGGTATTCCTGTTAAAATTAAATAAGGGGGATATGATGAGTAAAAAAATATTAACTGTTCTGGCTGAAGGATTTGAAGAGATTGAAGCAGTAACACCTGTAGATCTTATGAAAAGGGCAGGTATTATTGTTGAGACAAGCGGAATAAAAGGTATTGATGTCTCAGGCTCTCATGATATTTCTTTTATTGCAGATCATTCATTTGATGAAATATCTGATACCTATGATGGAATCTTTATTCCGGGGGGAATGCCCGGGTCCAGGAATATTGCAGAATGCAGGCCTGTAATGGAACTCATAAAAACAATGTATGGCGAAGGAAAGCTTGTATGTGCAATATGCGCAGCACCTGCTGTTGTACTTAATAAAACAGGAATTCTTGCAGGTAAAAAAGCTACATGCTATCCCGGTTTTGAAAAAGAGTTTGATGTAGATGTTGAATTTACCGAAGAGCGGGTCGTTGTGGACGGCAATGTAATTACTTCCCGCGGCGCAGGTACTGCAGCGGATTTTTCACACGCTCTTATTGAGTATCTTATAGACAGGGAAACAGCAGACAAGGTACTTAAAGCGACCCTTTACATGTAGCAGTAATATTGGGGATAATTTCCCCGAAGATCTTTTTTTAAATATCAAAAGAGAACAATTTCATTGAAAAATGAAGATTGCAGATAAAATATATTAAACAGATATATCCAATTAAAAACCGCTGAAACCTGAATGGAATCAGCGGTTTTATTTTACCCTGTTTACAGCAGCAAACTTCAGGGAAGGCAAAAAAAACGCTGCAGCCTCAATGAGGAGCAGCGTTTCCCGTATTGTGAAGTGTGCTTATTACACTAACAGTACAGATTAATCCATAACTTAAGCTTTTTTACCTTTTACAGTAATATCTTTAAGACCTGGAAACTTTTTAACATCTTTAGCAGATGATTCAATTCGTGCATGATTTTCATATGCAGGATCCTGGAAACTGTATTTGAAGTTTGTGTGTACATCATATGTTCCGTCAAGAAGAGCTTTTGTGTCTTCTGTCATTACAAGTTCTTCATCTGTGGGAATTACAAATACCTTGATTTTTGAATCAGGAGCTGTAATTTCTGTTTCGAGGTACTTGGACATTGAGTTTTTGTTTTTTTCCGGATCAATCTTGATTCCGAACTCTTCTAGTCCTTCAGTTGCAAGAAGCCTTGTAACAGGTCCTCTTTCACCAACACCTGCTGTAAATACAATAGCATCTACTCTGCCGAGTGCGAATGAGTAAGCACCGATGTATTTTCTGATTCTGTAAGATTCCATTTCCTGTGCCAGAATAGCTCTTTCATTGCCTTCTTCAGCAGCAATTTCAATGTCTCTTCTGTCAGTCCATTTTTCTGTAATACCGAGAACGCCGCATTTTTTGTTGAGTGTAGTTTCCATTTCTGAAGGAGCCATTCCTGTTTTGTTCATCATGAAGAAAGGAATAGCAGGATCCATGTCGCCGCTTCGTGTTCCCATTACAAGACCTTCGAGAGGTGTGAGACCCATTGATGTGTCATAAGACTGACCGTTCTTAACTGCATTGATACTTGAACCGTTACCGATGTGAGCAATAATAACATTTGTTTCAAATGGATCCTTGCCGAGAAGAGCAGCAGCTCTTTTTGCTGTGTAGAGGAATGAAGTTCCATGGAAACCATATCTTCTCACACCGTATTTCTTGTACCATTCATATGGTGTTGCATAAAGGAATGATTTGTTAGGCATTGTCTGGTGCCATGCAGTATCCATGATTGCACAGTGAGGTACATCTGGAAGTTCTGCCTGAGCAGCTTTGATACCTATGATGTTCGCAGGGTTGTGAAGAGGTGCAAGGTCAGAGATTTCTTCAAAGCTCTTGATTACCTCATCATCAATAAGAACTGATTTGTTGAATTTTTCTCCGCCGTGTACAACTCTGTGACCAACAGCTTTAATATCGCTGATAGCATTGATTGCAGCAACTTCCTTATCAACAAGAGTATTCATAATCAGGTCGATTGCTTCTTTGTGAGTAGGACAGTCATGTTCAAGAACATATTCCTCTTTTCCTGGTGTCTGATTTTTAATTACAGAATTTGCAGCTGCAATTCTTTCTACAATACCTGTTGCAAGGACAGCTTTTTTGTCCCAGTCATATACCTGGTATTTCAGTGATGAACTACCGCAGTTTAATACGAGAATTATCAAAATTTTCCTCCGGAAATTATTATATGTAAGGTTAATGTTACCTCTTTTAAACTAATTTATCATTAAATAGAAAAAAAAGACAATATTCATGATGCTTAAAAAGCTTATGCTGGTGTTAAAATTGCTTTTTTGTCTGATAAATACCCGGTTGAATTAATTGATGAAGTAGTTGATATCAATCACCGGTAAAGAGATATGTGAAAATTAAATACTTTATAACAATACTTTTATTTACATTATCTGTTTCTGAAATCTGCGGACAGGAAAAAATATCATGCAATATCAGGACCAGCAATAATGCATTAACATGTTTAAAAGATGAAAAACCGGGAGAATTTTTAAGGGAAAGAGCATCTTTTGAAATTGAGGAAAATTATTCAAATATAACCGGCTATTCGGGAAAAATATCCTGTGATTATATGAAATACAGAATTACAGTCATGGATTTCAGGGATGATCCTTCAGGAAAAAAGGAGGATAAAACTGTTTACAGCTTCTACTCACCAGTAATTTCTGCAGGCCGTTTCAGAAAGAAAGGTTTGTACAGGGAAATAACAAATCCATCTTCATGGTATGCAGGTTCTGAAACTTATACTGACTTCTCTGAACTTGCAGAAGACTGTACTCTGAACAGAAACGGAAAATGGGGTATTATTCTATCGCCCTGTAACAATATTACAGCA
This sequence comes from Spirochaetia bacterium, assembly GCA_963662265.2. Classification (GTDB taxonomy): domain Bacteria; phylum Spirochaetota; class Spirochaetia; order CADAEX01; family CADAEX01. The sequence goes on from CAXXHA010000029.1 coordinate 118,713, forward strand.
TATGCATCTGCCGATGAGAATGATGATTACAGGATAATCGAAAAAGGGGGAGGCCTGTCTTTCTCTATGCCTGATGAAACTCATATTACAGCTGTTATATCTGAATCAATTTATGATGAAACATCGGATGACAGCTGGTACAGAAACAGAAATTATCAGTACGGGTATAAAATATGCAACAGCGCTGTTCAGATATCCCGGAAAACAGGATTTTTAATCAATTCATTTTCAGCAGGTATATCGTATGGAAAATGTTTTAAAACCGGTAAATACTTTCGGTATCATCCTTCTGCAGACCTGGGTCCCCTGATGCTTTTCTTCCTTGTATCGTGGTCAGACTGCAGTTACAGAAAGCCATTCCGGGGTTATCCCTCTGTAAAGCTGAGGCGCGGATTTAAAGGGGAATATGAGGTATGTAAATATATCAATATTGAAGCTGGATATAATATTGATATTTACCACCCTGAATACCTTTCTGATATTAAAAACAGGAAAGGAGAGAAAATGTTTGTAAAGATGGAATATGATAACGACCTGTTTGTTTTCTCCCCCTATGCAGAAAGGAATAACTGTATTGAAGCAGAGGAATACATAAGCAAGGATTGTTTCGGATGCAGAACAGGTATAAGGGGGGATTTTATAGGGTTCGGTTTTAATCCTGAATACATTTACATGCAGAAAAAACCTGTATCGAGAAAAGCTGTATATGATTGTTATCTGACAGATGGAACAATTAAAGTTGATTTGTGCTGCCGGAGGACTGAGAATGAAAAAATTGAAAACCTTGTGAAGGGGAAGCTGAGTTTTACATCTGAAAAAATAAAAATATACTCAGCAGGTGAATATGAAACTGTTGATGAGAATGGGGTGAATCTGAAATCTGTTTTCCGCTTCTCAGCGGGGGGGGGACTGAACTGGTGATTATATATTCAGAAAGAATTTTGCTGATTCAAAATAAATTGTCAGACCGAATATATCGATTACTGTAGCCATTAGAGGCCCGGACATTACAGTAGGATCATATCCCATCCTGTGAATAAGAAGAGGTGCAAGCGCCCCTACAAGGCTTGAGAATATAACAACAAAGCACAATGATATTGATATTGCTGCTGCCTGAAAAAGCTGTATACCCGGCGGCAGAAACATTCCCCTTGCCAGAATCACAAGTCCTGTTCCGAGTCCCATAATAAGCCCTACAGATATCTCCTTAAGCATTATTACCCATATATCCTTGAAATGGATCTCTTCAGTCGCAAGCCCCCTGATCATCAGGGTTGATGACTGGTTTCCGGAATTACCACCTGTCTGGGTAATGACAGGCATAAACATGAAAAGAAAGGCAGCGCCGATAATAATATCTTCATAGTGATGAAGCACATTTGTAGTTATTGTTCCGAAAAGGAGGAGTATTATCAGCCACGGTATCCTCTTTTTCACGAGACCTATTATTGATGTTTCAAGGTAGGGGAGTGAATCTCCGCCCATGGCTCCCATTTTATAGAGGTCCTCTGTCTGTTCCTCCCTGATTACATCAATTACATCATCAAAAGTAATAATACCCAGAAGTACATTGTTTTCATCAACTACCGGCATGGCAAGCAGGTTATAGGTTTCAAGTGTTTTTGCTACCTCTTCCTGGTCAGTTTCTTCACGTACAGAAATTATATCCCTCTCCATGATATCTGCAATAAGCTGATCATCTTCCGATGCAAGGATTTCCCTTAGCGAAACAACGCCTATCAGCCTTTTGAGCTGGTCCACTACATAGAAGTAGTAGACAGTTTCTATCTCTTCCATTCCCGAACGGACAAAGTTAAGTGCCTGTTTGACTTTTATAGTGGGTTTTATTGCAATATAACGGGGGGTCATCAGACCTGCAGCATCATCTTCATCAAACCTCAACAGGAAGAGGGACTCTTTTTTTGCCTCATTGGAAAGGTTTTCCCAGACAGATTTTCTGACATCAGATGAAACAGACTGTATAAAGTCTACAAGGTCATCAGGTTCCATTTCATTTAAAAGCTGCTTGATTGATTCTTCTGTCAGTTCCTCGAGAATTCTTTCCTGTTCCTTGTAGGAGAGAGCGTTAATAAGGTCAACTTTCATCTCAAGGTTCAGGTTTTTAAATACAACAATGGATTCCTCGTCACTGAAATTATCCCAGTTTTCAATAAGATCCTGGAGAGACCATTCCTCCAGAAGGTTTTTGATCTCGTCCGGTTTGAGGAGATTAATGTATTCTTTAATATTCTGAATCTTGTTTATCATTTTACCTCCTCATCAACATAAATCACTTCTCTTTCAAGCTGAAATCCGTAAGTGTTGAAAACCCTGTCTGATACATAATCTATAAGCTTTTTTATGTCCTTTGCTGATGCATTTCCCTTGTTGACAATAATATTTGCGTGTTTTTCCGATACTGCCGCGTCTCCTACAGAATAACCCCGGAGTCCGAGCCTGTCGATTATCCTGCCTGTCGGTTCGCCGAAATCCCTGTTATTCTTGAAAACCGAACCTGCACATGGATAAAGGTAATGCCCTTTAGACTTTCTTTCCTCTTTATATGAAAACATTTTTTCGCTGAGGTCAGGTGATGATGATTTTTTCAGAGAAAACAGGGCATCTGTTATTATAACATTTTTATTCTGAAACGGGGATTTTTTATAGGCAAAGTCATTGCTGCAGAATAAATATTCCTTCTTATAAGAATTTTCATCAATATAGCACACAGTCTTAATTCTTTCTGATATTGATACTCCGTAGCACCTTGCATTCATATATATACTGCCGCCCACAAAACCGGGCATGCCGTAGAAATTCTCAAGACCCTCAAGACCTTTCAGAGTACAGAGTTTTGCAAGACTGCTTATCCTGACACCTGCAGCTGCTCTGATTACAACTTCATCATTCTTAAGGCTGTCTGCCTGATGTGATGACTCTTCTGAAGTCTCAGGGCTGAAATCACTTTCACGTTTTTCCCCTGGCCTGGTTATAATATCAAAGGAATTCAAAAGCGAAGTATCAAGAATTATACCCCTGTATCCCCTGTCAGAAAAAAGAATGTTTGCTCCCTCTCCAAGCGGGTACAGCGGTATATTTTCACAATCAGTAATTTTTTTGATATGAATTATATCTTCAGATGATTTTACCCTTACATATGCATCTGCATTTCCCCCGATTTTAAAGGTTGAATGCTCTGATAAAGGTTCATCAAAGAGGATTTCACTGTCAATATTGATTTTATTGAATAATTTTCGTAAACTTTTCACATTGCTAATGATACTTATTAATAAAATAAGTTTCCATATATTATTTTAATTATCTTGATTTTTACAGGGAGTTTTTAAGTGGCTTTAAAACTATACAATACTATGGGCAGATCAATGCAGGATTTCAAACCTATCGATGAATCAGAAGTGGGACTCTACGGATGCGGACCGACTGTCTATAACTACGCTCATATAGGAAACCTTAAAACTTATGTTTTTGAAGATCTTTTAAGAAGGACTCTCGAATACCTTGGTTACAATGTCAAACATGTTATGAATATAACAGATGTCGGGCACCTTACTGATGATGCTGATGACGGTGAGGACAAAATGGAAAAAAGCGCACGTGAAACAGGCAGGACTGTCTGGGAAATTGCAGAGTTTTTTACCAGGGCTTTCTTTGATGATACAAAAAAACTCAATATTCTCACTCCCCATGTAAGCTGTAAGGCAACTGAACATATTCAGGATATGATTGATCTTATCAAGACTCTTGAAGACAGGGGATTTACCTATGAAGCAGGTGGAAATATCTATTTTTCCATTGACAAGTTTCCCGATTACGGAAAACTGGCACTCCTTGACAGGCAGAAGCTTTCTGCAGGTGCAAGAATAGAAGTTGACAGCAACAAGAAGAATCCCCATGACTTTGTACTCTGGTTTACAAATTCGAAATTTGAAAATCACGCAATGCTCTGGGACTCTCCATGGGGGAAGGGATATCCAGGCTGGCACATTGAATGCAGTGCTATGAGCAGAAGATATCTGGGGGATCAGTTTGATATACACTGCGGCGGCATTGACCATGTAAATATCCATCATACAAATGAAATAGCACAGACAGAGGCTGCTACAGGTAAGAAATGGGTTAATTACTGGCTTCACGGGGAGTTTCTGGTAATGAACAAGGCAAAAATGGCAAAATCTGCAGGTAATTTTCTCACACTTGCTGTTCTTGAGGAAAAGGGATATAACCCCCTCGATTACAGATATTTCTGCCTGGGCGGTCATTACAGAAGCCAGCTCCAGTTCAGCTGGGAGTCGCTTGACAGTGCAAAGACTGCCAGAAACAACCTTGTAGAGAAGGTGAGAAATCTGCTTGAAAAAGGAAAGAAAGCAGATATATCAAATATAGGCAGTGCGGCGGGAAAATATTGTGAGGATTTCAGAAACAGTATTAATGATGATCTGAACCTGCCGAAAGCTCTTGCTGTTGTATGGACACTTTTAAAGGACAAAGAGATATCAGAAGATGAAAAACTCACTCTGATTCTTGATTTTGACCGTGTTCTGGGGCTTGATCTTGAGAATACAGCATCTGCCGAAGAAAAGGCTGATGATGTGGATCAGAAAGTTCTTGATCTTATTGAAGAACGAGCCGAAGCAAGAAAAAACAGGGATTTTGCGAAGTCAGATGAAATCAGAGATACGCTGAAAGAGATGGGTATTGAGATAAAAGACACTGCTGACGGAACAAAATGGAAAAAAATGTAACTTAAACAGTTTGAAGTTGTTTACTATATGAAAAAATTGGATGATACGCAGTCATTTGAGCAGCTGTACAATGAAGTTTTTCCGATTGTATACCGGGTTTCCTATCATATCACAGGGGATTCGGGTGCTGCTGAAGATATCTGCCAGGAAGCATTTATAAAATATTACAACAGGCCTGTGCCGCTGCCCTCAATGAATGATGCTAAATACTGGCTTATCAGGGTGGTTAAAAATTTATCATTCAATTACGGGAAAAGAGAAAAGAGAAAACTTAAAGTTTTTGACAAAATAAAAAATGAACCCTATTATTCTGATGAAACAGGGGAAAAGGAAATTTTAAAGAAAGAAACTAAAGAGACAGTGAACAGACTTCTTGAACAACTGCCTGAAAAATTAAAAGCTCCTCTTGTACTGCGTGAATTCAGCGGTCTTAATTATAAAGAAATATCAAAAGTGCTTGGAATCAGTGAAAGTAATGTTAAAGTGCGTATATTCAGAGCACGGGAGAATATTCAAAAGATGATTGATAAAGGAGATATATATGTGCCCTGACCGGGAAACTCTTTCTGCCTTTTATGACAATGAAGTTGAGGGGAAATTCAGCATTACAATAGAAAATCACATTGAGGAATGCAATAAATGCCGGAAGGACCTGTCAGTAATGGAATCTGCCAGCACTCTTTTCAGCAATGCTCTTGATGAGAAAGATATACCTGTAAAAGCTGTCTGGGGAAATATTCAGAGTGAACTTGACAGGAAAAACAGACCAGATATCTGGCACAGGAAAATAAATATTCCGCTTCCTCTTCTGGCAGCTGCATCATTTCTGGTTATTATGATAACAGCTCTTCTTTCAACACTGTTATTTAATTCCTACGGAAATGACTACAGAAATTTTACTGTATCAGAAGCTGTAAATATAAATAATGATAATCAGTATCATATTCTGAACAATGATCAGACTGTTCAGGTGGAACTTCAGCTTCCAGCTGATGCTTTTTTTCAGATCAGCGGTACTCCGCAGCTGATAAGGAAAGTTGATTATCTTCAGGCTAATGAATAACAGGATCTGTTTGAAATGATTAAGCGTGCTTTTCTTATAACTTTTATTCAGCTGGCAGTTTTATCAGTTATAACTGCTGAAGATATTGTTTCTGAAAAAATTAATCTGCAGCAGAATAATTCTACAACCATTATTTCAGAAGGTTCAGATAAATCCGGAAAAGAAACAGAACAGAAAAATACAGAAAGGTTTTATGATATAAAAATAAACCTTAAGATACTTGATGATGAAAAAAAGGAACTGGTAAATACTGACTGGAAACTTTCAACACTTTCAGGCAAACCTGTGTCAATTCATCTGAAAGGAAATAATTTATATATTAAAGCTGACATGACTCCATATTATGCTGACAGGAAATCAATACTTCTCTTGACACAGGCAAATGTTAAACTGAAACCTGTTGATTCAGAGGTCAGCAAGTTTTATTCAACTGTAAATTCACTGCCGATTAAACTGGGAGAGAAGGCGTTATTTTTCCCTCTTGGCCTTTTAAATGAAAAAATGGAAAATATTTCCTCCTGTGTACTTGAAATTGAAGTCCAGCCTTATGATAATATCGAAAGCATAAATGAACCGGGGAGTGAACAGGTTGGGAAAACAATTAAAAAAGAATAAGTCTCACAGAATAAGAAAAATAATAAAATCATCGGGATTTGTTCCTGTACTACTCTTTATCGTTATATATGCTGTTTATGCTGTCAGTTCATATTACAGCAGTCCTTCACCAATAATTGATCATATTACTCCGGAAATAGGTTATCCGGGAGATGTCCTTGAAATATCAGGCCATCATTTCGGAGTTCCTGACAGAAAAATATCACGAAGCATTGTTATGAAGCCTACAGGATCATCAGTCTATATTGCGAAAAACAGACTTGTGCTGTCGGATTTTATTTACTGGTCAGATGAAAAAATCAGGGTGCGAATACCGGCCGAGACTGAATCAGGGCCTTTATGGATTGAAACGAAAAACGGAACTTCAAATGAAATTATATTTACGAACCGGAGGGAAATACCCCAGATACTGTCAGGACCGGTTGATCCTGGTCAGCCTTATATTTCCGGAATAGAACCGCTTAACGGGAGTGTGGGGGATGTTATAACAATAAGCGGAATGAATTTCGGCCTTGAAAAAGAAAACAGTTCTGTTGAATTTACCCTGACAGCCCCGGTAAATATCAATAGAACAGAAATTACCGGTAACCCTGAAATAAAAGCATCAGATCTTGACTTTGATTATATAAGCTGGACTGACAATGAAGTAAAGGTGAAAGTTCCTGATGGAGCTACATCAGGAAAAATGCAGCTGAATACAGACAGGGGAAAAAGTAATTCCATATATTTTGAACTCAATGAAAACACCGGTACAAAGAGTTATGAACAGAAGCGCGGTTATCAGATTAAATATGATGTAAATGTAAATATAATAAAGGCTTCTGATGGAAACAGCCTTGCGTTCTGGATACCCGGTTTAACTGATACTCCTGAACAGAGGAATATTGAATATGAGAGAAATCTGACTCCTGAACTTGAGAATTACAACGGTACAATGCTTTACAGGTTTTTCAATCTGAGGGACGGGGACAGAAAAAATATACAGCATACAGTCTGGTTTGAGAGATATGAGTTTAAAACACGAGTTAATTCAAAAAAAGTAAGCTGGGATTATGATGAGGATTCAAAGTTTTTCAAGGAATATACAAAGGAAGATGATCTTTTAAAAGTTAATGATGAAAGAATTGATTTAATATACAAGAAAATTTCCCGCTCTTCAAACCCGTACCTGAAGGCGAAACTGATATACAACTATGTAAGGCGGATAAAATTTGCATATAGTCCCGGCGGAAAAGATGTAATAGACAACTTTAATCTCGGAACAGGCGATTCATTTACCTATGCGCTGATATTTACTACACTGGCCAGAAAGGCTGGTCTTCCTTCACGTCCTGTTGCAGGATACCTTGTTTATGATGACAAGAGGGTTGTAAAGCATTTCTGGAGTGAGTTTTACATAAATAATTACGGCTGGATTCCTGTAGACCCTGCTCTGGGTGATGGTGCCAGGTTCGGGGATATGCCAGAGGTAGAAAATCCTGCTGAATATTATTTCGGAAACATTGACAGCCGGCATATATCATTTTCAAAAGGTATAATCTCAATACCGTTTATTGCTCCTTACGGAAAAACAGTTCACAAGAACAAGATGTTCTCCCTTCAGAAATCTTATGAAGAGGTTTCAGGTAATATAGAGAATTATAAATCAGACTGGAATGATATAAAAATAGTAGAGTGGTGGTAATTCTGCTGTTTCTAATGGGAATTTCTGCCGAGAAAAAAATATCAACAGTTTGCTGAAATATTTTATCTGTAATTTTATGCAGATCAGATCATCAGGGAATTATTTGTGTGACTTCAAGTATTTTCGTTGACAAAGATTACAGCAGGCGAATATAATTTATTACGTAATAAAAAGTACCGGGAGAAATATGAATAATCCTCTACAGCTATCACTCGTAAATTTCAAGAAAGGTGCCTATATAATTGTTGAAGGGAAGCAGAAAGCTTCAAATTTCTTCATCGTAAGGACAGGTAAAGTACTTATAAGCAGAGAATTTGAAGTTGTTGAAGAACAGGATGGAAATATACTGGGACCTGGCGATTTCTTCGGTGTAGTTTCCACAATGTCATCTCACAGTCATATAGAAAATGCACAGGCTCTTACTGATGTTTCAATGATTGCTGTACAAAAAGACCAGTATGGATTCCTCATTGAACGGAATACTCCAATTGCGATGAAAATAGTAATGAGTTTCTCCAGGAAAATGAGATATCTTGATGAGGCGCTTACAAGACTAACTCTGAAAAGCACAGGGGAAGAGGATCCTGAACATCTTTTCAAGGTGGCAGAATATTACGCGAGAAAAAGCCTTTACAATTACGCATATTTTGCCTATTACCAGTATATAAAATGCTGTACTACCGGACAGAACATTTCAACAGCCAAGGAAAGAATGGCTAAAATCAAACCATATGCTACAAATGTTATTCTTGAAGAAAACAATGAAGTAACACGGTTCTATCCCAAGGATACTATGATCTTTTCTGAGAGCCAGACTGGCCAGGAACTTTATATTATACAGAAAGGCAGTGTTAAAATTACAAAAATTGTTAATGACAATGAAATTCTGATTGCAATTCTGAAAGCAGGGGATATTTTCGGAGAAATGTCGCTTCTTGAAAACAAGCCAAGATCTGCATCTGCAATAGCATATGAAGATACAGTGATGATGGCTGTAAACAAGGTTAATTTCCAGCGTATGGTAAGTCAGCAGCCTCAGATGATTACCCGTCTTACCCAGCTGCTAGCGGAAAGAATATGGTTCAGCTACAAACAGCTTGAAAATACGCAGATCAGCAACCCGCTGGGAAGGCTGTTTGATGCACTTTTTATCCAGCTTGAGAAGTCCAGGGTCAATGTTGCACCTAAAACCGGTTTTACTTTCTCAATGGGGCCGAAAGAACTCATCGAAATGGTAGGTTTTACAAAAGAGGATTCTGAGAGTCTTTTGAAGGAACTTTTTGCTAACAGCAAAATATCTATCCAGGACAACAAGATAAGAACTTCCGATACCGAGGAAATATCCAAACAGGCGAATTACTTCAGGAAAATGGAGAAGATCGAACAGTCACGACGTAAGAGTTCTATTATGTCCGGTTTCTGATTTTTGCTGAAATGATATATCTTAAATCAATTGAAATAATTACTACGCAAAAACACAACAGTATCCCGAAGGGCCTGTCCGGTTTCTGATTATCGCTGCTTTGTAATATTCTTAAACATAAAAAAGAATTACAACTGAAAAACATCGGATGGAAAAGACCTGTTTATGTGAAAATGAGTTTATATCTGCATGCTGATTCTCATGAAAAAATAAATTGATGAAATTATCTCAGTGGCGGGAAATTGGAAATATCTCCTGCTGAAATTGATATTTCACTGTATACTTTCTTGTATTTCACAATCTGCTGAAGTCCCCCTTTGCTTTCAAGGGGGAAAATAATTTCACCCAGCGATTTGAGGATATCGAAAAAGGTAGGTGAAACCTGCTGTACTGAACCATGGATGAAAATTGCATCAAACGGCCCGTATCCCTGGAAAGCATCAGCTGCTGAACCGTAAAAAATATTTATATTGTTGTATTTGTCCTCAAGGAGGGTATCGTAGAGATCTTCCTTTGTTGTGTCTGTTTCTATCAGATATACATTATCATAAAAATATGAAAAAAGTGCTGCTGCATAACCTGCATTGTTCCCTATAATCAGGACTTTCTCTTTTTCCCTTGTATCAAACATATTCAGTGCCTTCACTATATCAGATACCGGAGGTATTTTTTTCCCGTTGGAAAGGGGAACAGCAGTCTCTGTATATGTGTATTTCCTGAATCGTTCAGGGATAAAGTATTCCCTGTCTATAAGCTCAATAGAATAGAGGAGTTTTCTGTCCCTTATACCCTGGTTTTCTTTTAAATAATCTATAAGCTGGGCCCTTTTTTCATTCATGCTTTCACCTGATACCTGTGAAAAGGTTAAAGCAGCTGAGCATGAGTATAATAGCAGTATAAAAAGAAAGCCTTTCAGATTTTTCATGAAATCAATATATCATAAACAGTTTTTTTATTGAATCACTGTTCTTAATTTGATAATATATCGCGATACCGGTAAATACCCAGGAGGAAATACTCAAATGAACGCAATTGAACTTGAAAAAACGTATAATCCGAAAGATTTTGAAGACAGGATTTATGAATCATGGATGGAGAACAAGGAATTCTCCCCGAAAGACGATAACGGAAAAAATCCTTTCACAATAGTCATTCCTCCTCCAAATGTCACAGGTGTCCTTCATATGGGACACGGATTAAATAACTCTCTTCAGGATATTCTTATCCGTTACTACAGAATGTGCGGAAACCCTACACTCTGGCTTCCGGGAACAGACCATGCAGGTATTGCAACTCAGAATGTTGTGGAAAAGAGACTTCTTAAAGAGGGCAAATCACGGCATGACCTTGGAAGAGAAAAATTCCTTGAAAAAACATGGGAAGTTAAAGAGGAACATCATAATATAATAAAGAAGCAGCTTGAGAAAATCGGCTCATCATGTGACTGGGACAGAGAAAGGTTTACAATGGATGAGGGCTTGAGTGAAGCTGTAAGGGAAGTTTTTGTAACGCTCTATGAAAGAGGTCTTATCTACAAGGGTAACTACCTTGTAAACTGGTGCTCTTCATGCGGTACTGCGCTTGCAGACGATGAAGTTGAACACCAGGAAATAGAGGGTAAGATGTACCATTACTACTATCCTCTCTCTGACGGATCAGACAAACTTGAAATAGCCACTACTAGACCTGAAACAATGCTTGGTGATACATGTGTAGCTGTAAATCCCGAAGATGACAGATATAAAAAATATGTCGGAAAGATGGTTAAACTGCCTCTTACATCAAGGGAGATTCCTGTAATTGCAGACTCCTATGTTGATATGGAATTCGGTACAGGTGTTGTGAAAATTACTCCTGCCCATGACCCCAATGACTGGGAAATCAGTGAAAGACATAATCTTGAAAAAATAAATATTCTTACTGAAGACGGAAAACTTAATAACAATGTCCCTGAAAAATACAGGGGTATGACACCTCTTGATGCAAGAAAGGCTGTTATCGAAGATCTTAAAGAGCAGGGACTCTACATAAAGGATAGAGTTCATCCTCACCAGGTTGGCCACTGCTACAGGTGTGACACTGTAATTGAGCCTTTCATGTCGGAACAGTGGTTTGTAAAAATGAAGCCTCTTGCTGAAAAGGCTCTCTCAGCATGGAGAAACGGTGAAGTTGAATTCTATCCAAAGAGATGGGAAAACACATACAAGCACTGGCTTGAAAATATCAGAGACTGGTGTATTTCAAGGCAGCTCTGGTGGGGGCACAGAATTCCTGTATGGCACTGCAAAGACTGCGGCGAGATGATTGTTGCAAGAAAAGATCCGGATAAGTGTCCCAAATGTTCATCAACAAACCTCAGGCAGGAGGATGATGTACTTGATACATGGTTTTCTTCATGGCTCTGGCCTTTCTCAACTCTCGGATGGCCTGAAAATACTGATGATATGAAGAAATTCTTCCCTACATCAACACTTGTAACTGCCTATGATATTATCTTTTTCTGGGTAGCCAGGATGATTATGGCAAGTCTCGAGTTTACAGGACAGGTTCCATTCAAGGATATTTATATTCACGGACTTGTAAGGGCTAAAGACGGGAGGAAAATGTCCAAGTCTCTCGGCAACGGAATCGACCCTCTTGATGTAGTTGAAGAATACGGAGCAGATGCATTCAAGTTTACACTTGCTTTCCTTGCTGCTCAGGGACAGGATATTCTCATTGATATGGAATCATTCAAATTCGGGTCCAAGTTTGCAAACAAGATCTGGAATGCTTCCAGGTATCTTCTGATGAATATTGAGGGAAGAAACCTTATTGAATTCGATAAAATTGAAAAGAACTCAACTGATAAATGGATACTGAACCAGCTTAACGAAGCAGTTGCAGGTGTTGAAAAAGCAATGAAATCATACAGATTTAATGATGCGGCAAAAGCTGTATACGAGTTTTTCTGGAACGATTTCTGCGACTGGTATGTTGAAGCTTCCAAGCTTTCTCTCTATTCAGACAGTGATGAAGAGAAGGACAGGGGTATTTCAATACTTATTCATATACTTAATGATTCACTTAAGCTTCTTCATCCTTTTGTTCCGTTTATTACAGAGGAGATTTACCAGAAACTTCCTCTCAATGAAGGCAGTATTGTAAATGCTTACTATCCTGAATATAAAGAGGAAAACAAGGACACTGAGCTTGCATCAAACTTTTCATCCCTCCAGGAGCTTATCAAGGCTGTAAGAACCATGAGAAGTGAGTTCCAGGTTGCACCATCAAAGAAAATAAAGATGTTTATCTGTCCTGATGAGGGATTCAGGGCGGCTTCTTTCTTTGAAGAGCAGACAGAGCTTATCAAGTTCCTTGTTGCAGCATCAGAAATTGAATTTATTTCATCGAAACCTGAGGAAAAGGGATTTATTCCAGTTGCAGGAAACGGGTTCGAAGTATATGTATCGCTCAAGGATGTGATTGATATTCCGAAGGAAATTGCAAAGCTTAAGAAAGATATTGAAAAACAGGAGAAACTCCTGAAACGGACAGAAGGAAAGCTCAGTAATCCTTCATTCCTCGACAAGGCTCCTGCTGAAATTATTGAAAAGGAAAAAGCTGCCAAAGAGGAAATGAGTCAGATGATTGACAAGATGAAGCAGAACCTCAAGGAGCTTTCTGAGTAATTTCTTCGTGAAATAAGATATAAAAGGAAAAAATGTAAATGAGATTAAGCAGATATTTTCTAAGAACATATAAGGAAGCTCCCAGGGATGCCCAGACACCCAGTCATATACTCATGCACCGGGCAGGGATGATACAGAAACTGACAAGCGGTATTTATAATTATCTGCCGCTTGCCTGGAAGACTATCAAAAAAATTGAGGCAATTATCAGGGAGGAACTCGACAGGAGAGACTGCCAGGAAGTTCTGATGCCTGCAGTCCAACCTTCTGATCTCTGGGAGGAAAGCGGCAGATGGAACTACTACGGACCTGAACTTCTCCGTTTCAAGGACAGGAAAAATGCAGATTACTGTCTGGGTCCTACTCACGAAGAGGTAATTACAGACATGGTCAGAAGGAATATCAATTCCTACAAGCAGCTTCCTGTAAACCTCTACCAGATTCAGACAAAATTCCGTGACGAGATAAGACCCCGGTTTGGTTTAATGAGAGGCCGGGAATTCATAATGAAAGATGCGTACAGCTTTGATACTGATGATGAAGAGTCAAAGAAGAGCTACCAGAAGATGTATGAGGCATATACAGATATATTCACCCGGTGCGGTCTCAGGTTCAAGGCTGTCGATGCTGCTACAGGAGCAATCGGGGGCGATATGTCTCACGAGTTCCAGGTGCTTGCGGAAACAGGGGAGGATGAAATACTTTCCTGCTCAAAATGCAAATATGCCGCAAATGTGGAAAAAGCTGTAACTGTACGGGATATTAAAAAACCTGCTGATGCTGGTAAGTGTGAAGTCAGTGAAGTTCATACTCCCGGTGCAAAAACTATTGATGAGATTACTGATTTCCTCAAGAAATCAGCAGACCACATGATTAAGACTCTTATCTATCTTATTGATGATGAACCTGTTGCAGTTCTTGTAAGGGGAGACCTTGAAGCGAATGAAGCCAAAGTTCAGTCATCTCTCGGCGCAAGCGCTGTCTTTCCGGCAGATGAAGAAACAGTAAAGAACGTTACTGGAGCCGAGGTAGGATTTGCAGGACCATTGAATCTTAAAGAGGATATAAAAATACTTGTCGATGAGCAGCTTTATGCATATACCGACATGGTTTGCGGCGCAAACAAGACTGATTATCACCTTACAGGTATTGATCCTGAAAGAGATATAAAGCCGTTTAAAGTTGGAGATTTCACTTTTGCTCATCCCGGAGAAAAATGTCCGCACTGTGAAGGGACTCTCGAATCATACAGGGGAATCGAGGTGGGACAGGTATTTTTCCTGGGTGATAAATATTCAAAGGCTATGAACTGTAATTATCTTGACCGGAACGGCAAGGAAAAACCCATTGTCATGGGCTGCTATGGAATAGGTGTAGGAAGAACAATGGCAGCTGCAGTTGAGCAGAACCATGATGAATACGGTATTAAATGGCCGGCAGCAATAGCTCCTTTCGAAGCAGTTGTTCTGCCTCTCCAGTCAAACAAGGAAGAGGTGATGGATCTTGCTGAAAAATTCTACTCAGAGCTTCAGGCTGCGGGAATAGATACAGCTATTGATGACAGGAAAGAGAGAGCAGGTTTCAAGATGAATGATGCAGACCTTATCGGATATCCATTGCAGCTGATTATCGGAGCAAAGATGATTGAGCAGGGCCTTGTAGAGATAAAGGAAAGATCAACAGGTGAGAAGAGGGAAGTGAAGATTGAAGATGCTGTAAACGAGATAACTTCTAATCTTGCAAAACTCAAGAATCAATAAAATATGTGTCTGTCCTGATTTGAAGCAGAAAAAGTTAATGAAGCAAACTGTTGAGCATTTTTCAGGACTGTATGAATGAAAATTAAAAGCTGATGTTTTCTGAAATTTAAATATCAGCCAACCGGCTGTATTATGCAGCTGTTTATATATAAAAGGCGGAGAATCTTTGATGATTTTCCGCCGTTTTTTTTATTGTAAAATATTTGTTGAAGCCAGAATACTGATTCTGTTTGCAAGGTTAATTGAAAAAACATATAACATATTTTGTTTACATGAAATATTATTTTTGACAAAATCATTGTCAACGAAATAATCTAAGCGCTGAACAGATAAACAAAATTACAAGTTTTTTTATCATATCAGGTCAGCTGTCAATCCCCCTGCGGTCAGATGTATTGAATTTCACTTCAGCCTTGTCAAAGCCGGGGTATCCTGTTCTGAATACTGCCTTGCCGTCAAAGTTCATGTTAAGTTTTCTTCCGCTGATTGCAGATTTTATAAGTTCAAGACCTACTTCTGCAGGATTTACTGAAATTGGCAGTGTTATCCTGTTTTCCCCGTTTTCCTTGAAATCTGTGCTTGTGCGGGACATCCCTTTTCCCCATGTTACAGTATTGACCTTGAAATCATAATCAATGGAATCAAGTGAAAGTGAGAAGTTATTCCTGTTTCTTATGCGCAATACAAGTTCCAGCTCGCTCTTGAACGGATTAAGGCTTTTCAGGTTGAGGCTGTCAATTGCAATTTCCGGAAGCTTCACTGCGGGAAAAGATCCTTCATGTTCAACCGGAAAAGAAGCTTTGCCGAAAACAGGCAGATCAAATGTGAAAACATTTTTGATTTTATAGGCAATCTGATCTTTTCCCTTTATATCTCCATACATGCTGTAAAGGTCTTTATATGTGAGAGTAACGGGAAGTTTTATAACACTCCTGTCATCAGGTTCAATTCTAAGAGGCTCTTTTGTTTCACCCTTGATAAGGGAATTCCCCTCAATTTCAAGATCATAGGCATATCCTGCCATTTCGACACCGACAGAATTCGGATTATCAACATTAAATGAGAAATCAAGAGTTATATCCTGGAAACTGATATCTGATATTTCAGCCTTGTCAAAAGATACTTTAGGTTCCTTGAATATGTTTTCAAGTGTTGCACAGGAAAATAGAAATAAACCTGTTATTGCAATAACAGAAATAATAATTATATTTTTTAGCTGTTTGTTATTAATCATTATTAACCTCATAATTTTTGATCTGGTATGTATTATAACCCGAAAAATGAATAAATAATAAGTATTCATTTAATATCAGTAATTAAATATTCTTCAAGCTTCTCAAGCCTCATCGACTTTGCATAATACCATCCCTGAACAGTTGTGCAGTGTTTCCCCTTGAGATAATTTAGCTGGAATTCGTTTTCAACCCCTTCTGCCGTAACTTCAATTCCCATTGAATTACCCATTGAAATAACTGCATCTATTATCGGGTAACTGCTCCTGTCAGCTCCTTCTGAAATTGAATCAACAAAAGTCTTGTCAATTTTCAGGTTATGTATATCCATTTTAAGAAGGTAGCTGAGGCTTGAATAGCCTGTCCCGAAATCATCGATTGCTATTCTGAATCCCATTTCTGTCAATTCCTGGATATTCTGGAGAAGAACAGGATCGTTATCCAGCTGAAAACGTTCAGTAACTTCAAATTCAATCAGGGGGGGGCTGCAGCCGGAAAGTGAAAGTTCTCTTGAAATGAAGTGGATAAAAGTGCTGTCTTTAAGGTCGTGAATTGAAAGGTTTACTGCAAATGTGAATTTTTTATCTTGCGGTTTAAAATGCGCCCTGTCTGAAAACACTTTCCTTATTATCCATTTGGTGAGATTTCTGATAATACCGCTTTCCTCGGCAGCCGGAATAAAATCTCCCGGTGATACTATGCCGAGTTCCGGGTTAATCCACCTTATGAGGGCTTCAGCGCTGCAGCATCTGTTTTCGCTGATGCATATTTTCGGCTGGTATTCCATGTGAAATTCACTGTCAAATTCAGATTTATGAAGAGCCTCTGTAAGCCTGTAGATATACTGTTCCTTCATGACAGATTTCTTGTCATGATAGAGGATATCTCCCGGAGATTTTGATTTTTTATCAAAAAGAGATATCAGGTTGCCTGTAAGCTGGGAAACTGTTGATCCTTCATGAGGAAACCTTGAAACAGCAATTGCATAGTTTACATAAACATTCCTGTTATTAATCCTGTATACCCTGGATAAGTCTTTAAGCAGAGATGAACATAAAAAATCAAGAGATTTCTTTTCGGAAATATCGGCGCTTATCATGAAAACTGATCCGCTCCATCTGCCAGAAATATCAGAGCCTGATGAAATTATCCGTTTTGCAGCCTCTTTAAGCACCATGTCGCAGTTTTCAGTTCCAATATTATTATTGAGGTTGTTGAAATTCAGTATTTCAATTCCGATAAGACTGAAATATTTATCTGTTAATTTGTTTGCGAAACATTTTGTTTTAAGCAGCTGTTCAAGATTACTCCTGTTGGGAAGCCCTGTTATCTGATCTGTAAATGCGAGGTTTATAAGTGATCTTATTACCTTCCTTATACAGATAATAGTTGCTGTACTGAGAAGTCCTGAAACAATTATTATAAAGGTAAAAGAAATTCTGTAGTCATAATTATTGAAAAATGATTCTTCCGGGAATCCTCCTGCGGCGATTCTTATTACAGTTCCTGCTGCAATAAGCAGGGGCAGTAAAACTCCGAATCTGAAATCAAGAATAAGATAAAAAATAGGGATAATCGCGAAAATTACCAGGGGCCCCCAAACTGGAAATCCTCCAAGATTGATTATTTCGCCGGCTGCAAGAATTAAAATCCCAGATACAATAATAATCTGGGGCGGGTAGAGGTTTCTTGTTGCAAGAAAAACAGGAGTTGCTGAAACAAATAAGGCAGCAGATGTATAAAACATTATTTTTATGATGAGTGTATCTGCCGGAATAAGAAATAATCTGTATGGTAAAGATAAAAAAAGGGCTGTACAGGATATTATATATATAATCAGAAGCCTGATTTTTGATAGCAGGGGTATAGTATTCCTGTCTTTTTTTATAAAGAAAAAGAAATCATATAATTTAATTAATTTTTCCCTTTCTGTCATATATCAGATTTTATTATACACAGGGGAAAAATAAAACATATTATTTTTTTAATTGAGATAATTTCTGATTCCTGAGAATACCATTTCCGCAGATATTGCTGAAAGTATAAGTCCTGTTATTCTGCTCAGTATTGAAAGTCCTTTTTGCTTAAGTATTTTTTCTATCCATGGTGAAACAAAGAGTGTGAGACCCAGGAAAAATACAGAAAGTCCCAGGGCTGTAAAACCTGTAATATATCCTTCGGGAGTGCTGAATTCTGAACCAAGTACCATCAGAATACCTGTTGTGCCAGGGCCGACAGTTATTGGAATTGCAAGCGGAACAACAGAGATATCATTTCCCTCAACAGTTTTGGATTGTGCGCTGTTGCCTCTTACAAGGTCTACCGCGCTTAAAAAGAGTATGGCACCAGCACCGATCCTGAATGCATCTATTGTTATGCTGAAAAGGTTGAAAATCGCATTTCCGCCGAAAAATATCACAGTACAGATTACTTCCACTGCAAGTGTTGTTTTAAGGACAAGGACAATCTTTTCTCTGAATGTATAATCCGATGTATAAGACAGAAACATTGTTACTACAAAAAAAGGTGTAAAGATGAAATACAGCTGCAGAGTCATTGTAATTATTTTATTCAGCATTTATATCCTCCTTTATATTTTAATAACATTAAACTGACCCCTGTATCAATAATACAGGGAAAAAGAGGGAAAATATTTTATTTTCCGATTATAATAAGAAAGTATAAGTATTATGTGCTGATGGAAAGGGTATTTATGAAAAGAATCAATAAAACACTTGTAATAAAATTTGTCATTATTTCAGTAATTATTTTTACAACGGGATCATGTTCTTCTGCAGGATCAGTTCATAAAAAACTGATAGGGAAGTGGAAAGTTGAACTTGCAGAGTTTTCTACAGGGGAAACTGTTAAAGATCCTGATATGATTATTGAGTTTCTGGATACAGAATATATTGTATATACAAAAGGAGAGGAAAATTTCTCTCTTCATTATCAGGTGAAAAAAGATTATATAAGTTTTTATCTTGAAACATTCTGGAAAGGTCAGAAGCAGGGGGAAAGGCTTCATTTTGACGGAGATGACAATTTACGTCTTGAGCTGTCTGATGAACTGAATGGAGTCAGGATTGATCTCAAATACTATCTTGTGAGAATTGTTGAAGATGATTCTGAGGCAAAGTAATCTGTATATCTATTGATGAAAACCTGTTAAGTAAATAAAATGCTGATATGGCAACAAAAAAAAGAATACTGGATTTTATACTTGGACAGATTGAGATAGAAAGAGACGGTTATATAACATATACAAAGAAATTTGGTAAATATGTTTTTACTTTCAATGGTGAAATATTTGCCCGTATTGTTGATAAAACACTGTATCTGACGGGAACTAATGCAGGGCGGAATTTTCTGAGAAATCCTGTAAAGGGTACTCCGTACAAGAATGCTGATCAGCATTTCATAATTTCTGAAGAACAGTACAGCGACAGTGAATGGTTCAGCACCCTTGTTGATATGACTATTGAAGAAATACTTTCAAAAAAACCTTATTTAAAAAGACACAGGCATGATGATGATCTGTAGAAAAATATGCAGAATAATAATTCAGAAATATTATAACAGATAACATAAAAAAATATTATTTACAAAACAATATATATAAGAAAATGGAATAATATTTCCAAATGAAAATAAAATGAAAAAATAATTGTTGACTGCTCACTTTTGCTGTTTTAAACTTCCGAAAAAGGTATGAAGAATATAAATTTATTCTCGCCTGTAAAGGAGTTTTTAAAAATGAAAAAAATCTTACTTTTAATGCTGGCACTGGTAGTTATTTTTCCTGTGGCTGTTTTTTCCGGCGGCTCAAAAGAAAAGAAAGAAGTTCCTGTAGAGAAGGAAGAACCGGTAGAAGAATATTCCTATGACAAACTGGTTGAACTGGCTAAGGCAGAAGGAGAGCTTGTTGTATATGATACATCAAGCAAGATTGTTCCAATCGGCAAGGCTTTTCAGGAAAAATACGGCATAACAGTAAAAGCAACAAAGATGAAAAACCCCGAACAGGTTGAGAGAGTAAAAAGGGAAGTTGATGCCGGTAATATCCAGGTTGATGTCGTCGGTTTGAGTGACGGCCCTATTATTGTGAATGAACTTATTCCGCAGGGATATCTTGAAAACTGGATACCTCCTGATTTCAAGGACAGAATACCAAAAGAATTCCATTATCCTCTTACTTACCGTGTAGGACAGAAGACTTTCGGATACAACTTTGAATCATATGACAAGTGTCCTGTAACAAATATCTGGCAGCTGACAGAACCAGAATGGAAAGGAAAGGTTTTCACCAATGACCCTGCTGCAAACCCGACTCTTCTGGGATTTTTTGTTGCAATGACAAAACCTGAAAATGCGGAAAAACTTGCTAAAGCATATGAAAAGCTTTACGGGAAAAAAATAATTCTTGAAGAGGAAAATGCGGGATGGGAATTCCTTTTGAGATTGTTCAGAAATAATCCTGTAATTATGAAGTCTGATGGAGATGTTGCAGAAGCTGTAGGTGCTCCGGGACAGGAAAAAGCTCCTGTAGGATTCTATACTTATGCGAAGCAGAGAGGCAATGAAGATGGTCTTAAACTGGCAGTAGCTTTTGATATAGCGCCTTTTATCGGATTTGCAAGCGGAACATATGCCAACCCGGTTAAAGGGTGTAAACATCCCAATGCTGCAAAACTGTTTGTAAGATTTCTTCTTACAGAAGAAGGTATTAAGCCTCACATGAAGAAAATTGGTGTTTATTCACCGAATCCAGATATTCCTGTTCACAAGGATGATGATCTTGGATCATGGAATGCATGGAGCAAATACATGATAGTTCTTGATGATGAGCTGACATGGAAAATCGGACAGGATGTTCTTGATCTCTGGCTGATCACTGTTGGTAAATAAAACCTGATAATTAAACTAAATTAAAGGATCTTTTATATGTTTTTTCATAAAAACGATCAAAGTCTTGCCCTGTGGGCAAGACATCGTTATAACAGGCTTCGCAGTGATCCTACACCAATCATTGCTCTGCTTCTTGTTGCAGCACTTACATATCTGGTGCTTGGCCCCCTTATTGCCCTTGTTACCGAGGGGTTCAGAACCCAGTTCAGGGATGTTGCTCGTATCGGAAGTGAAGAGGGGTCTCTGACATTGTATTATTTTCAGAGAGTCTTCACATCAAGAATAAGCAAGACAATATTCTGGCTGCCTCTTCAGAGAACACTGATGCTTGCGGTAGTAACCCTGACAGGATCAATCCTTCTCGGTTTTGTTCTTGCATGGATTCTCGTCAGAACAGACTGTCCAGGATCATCCGCGTTCAGTAAAATGATGATACTTCCATATATCATACCTTCATGGACATTTGCCCTCGCGTGGATAACAATATTTAAAAACCGGAAAATAGCAGGGTCCATGGGAATTGCAGAAACACTTGGTTTCACGCCACCTGACTGGCTTGCATACGGTTTTATACCGATTGCAATAACTCTGATGTTCAGTCTTTTTTCATTGTCGTTTTTATTGTTTGCAAGTTCACTTCAGACAGTCGATGTACAGCTTGAAGAATCAGCAAGGATGGTTGGAACAAAAAGGCATGTAATAATGACAAGAATACTCATGCCTATGCTGCTTCCTGCGCTTATGTCTTCAGGTCTTCTTATTGTATCAAGAACAATAGGATCTTTCGGAACACCATATCTTCTCGGATCACCAATCAAGTATACGCTTCTGTCCACTACACTCTATGGAGCAGTTCAGAGAAGTGAACAGGGAATTGCAAGTATTCTGACTCTGGTGATCGTACTTATTGGTATGTCTGCAGTTGCTGTTGATATATTTTTTGTTAAGGAAGCAAGAAGATTTGTTACTGTTTCTGGAAAAGGATCATTTCAGAACAGACAGAAGCTTGGAGTTTTCAAGTATCCTGTTTATATGTTTGTAGTGGTAATTGTACTGATATCAATAGTACTTCCTATTCTTGCGCTTATGATATCAACAGTGTCGTTAAGGATGGGAGTCTTTACTCTGGACAATTTTACACTTGACTACTGGATAGGGAAATCAATACCAAGGCTTGCAGGGCTGTCAGGAATACTCCGGAATCCTGATGTACTGATGTCTGTTTATAACAGCGTGAGAATTGTTTCTGTTGTAGCGCTTCTTTCAGGATGCCTTGGAACATTTATTGGTTATGTTTCAGTAAAATATTCAGGAACAAGGATTGCGTCATATCTGAAACAGCTTTCATTCCTTCCTTACATAATTCCGGCAATTGGTTTCGGAGCAGCATATCTTACTCTTTTCGCTGTAAGAAGGGGACCGATACCGAGTCTTTACGGAACAATGGGGCTGATAATACTTGCCATGTCAATCAAATATCTCCCTTTTGCTGCCCGGACCGGAACTGCCGCAATGATGCAGCTGGGTAAAGAGCCGGAAGAGGCTGCTATGATTTGCGGCGCTCCATGGAGACAGAGATTTTTTAAAATAGTTGTACCAATTCTTAAAAAGACACTTGTTACAGGTATAATCCTTCCTTTCATTTCAGGGATGAAAGAACTTGTTCTTATAATTTTCCTTGCAACACCAGGACTTGAAATGATGACTACACAGGTGCTGCGGTATATAGATTATGGATACACACAGATGGCAAATGCTGTAACAGTAGTTATAGTTTTTGTAATTTTAGTACTTACACTCCTGCTGCAGAAAATTACAGGCAGCGGTATTACCAGCGGATTAAAAGGAAGTTGATTATGGCGGAAATAAAGATAAAAAATCTAGTAAAGAAATTTCACGGAAGTGTTAAAGCAGTTGATTCGTTATCACTAACTATTGAAGATGGGGAATTTGTAAGCTTCCTTGGCCCATCCGGCTGCGGAAAAACCACTACGCTGCGTATGCTTGCAGGGCTTGAAGAACCTACATCAGGGGCAATCAGCCTTGATGATACGGTTTTTTATTCATCGGGAACAGGCGATTATGTTCCGACAGAGAAAAGAAACATGGGCCTGGTTTTTCAGAGCTATGCGTTATGGCCTCATATGACTGTCAGGGACAATATCAAATTCGGGCTTGTTCAGCAGAATGTTCCGAAAAATGAACAGAAGGAGAGGATAGATAATGTTCTTAAGCTTCTGCAGATTGAAAACCTCGGAAAGAGGTATTCATTCCAGATATCAGGTGGACAGCAGCAGAGGGTTGCTCTTGCAAGAATGCTGGCACTCAGGCCCAATGTTCTTCTTCTTGATGAACCTCTTTCAAACCTCGATGCTCAGCTTAGAATAGAAATGAGGTCCGAACTGAAAAGACTTCATAAAAAACTCGGCAATACAACAATTTTTGTTACACATGATCAGCTCGAGGCAATGACTCTGTCAACAAGGATTGCTGTTATGAGTGAAGGGAAACTTCAGCAGTATGGTACGCCGCTTGAAATATACAGAAAACCTGCAAATCTTTTTGTAGCGAAGTTTGTTGGAAGTCCTCCTGTAAATATAATAACAAAAGATATATCATCCGGACTCTTT
This sequence comes from Spirochaetia bacterium, assembly GCA_963662265.2. GTDB lineage: Bacteria > Spirochaetota > Spirochaetia > CADAEX01 > CADAEX01. The sequence goes on from CAXXHA010000029.1 coordinate 142,462, forward strand.
GACTCTGCAATAAAATATCTTAAAGAGTCAGGTCTGGGCGATGCTGCTGAAAAAACTGTTTATATCGGGCTGCGTCCTGAAAAAACAAAAGTAAATGAGTCTGTAAGCGGAAGCTGGAAAGTTGAAGCGACAGTTGCGGCCATGCTCCCAACTGGACCTGAATGGATTCTTCAGACAGAGTCTGACAAAACATTTTTTTATTCAAGCATAAGCAAAGACCCTGACTTTGAAGCAGGGGATAAATGCAGTATGGAATATCTTAAAGAAGATTTTCTCCTTTTTGACAGGGATGAAAAACGGATAGATTTCTGATTCCGATGATATTTACATTCTTTGAAAGAAATTATATAGAAATATCTAATAAAATAAAAAATTAACTACCAGCTATGCTGGTAAATCTGGAAGGGTTTTACGGCTCATCCATTATAAAATCCTCCTGAAATAAAGGGGGATTTTTCATCATAAGACAGTTTTTGAAAGTGGATGCAACTTTAACAAATAATAGAAATATTGTATTATCACAGAAATTTTTACATATTCCGGTTATCAAATAAATATTTATCCGGATATTACTGAATAAAAAATAATTAAGCGGGAAAATATATGGTAAATGTCTCAGGGTTAAGAGTTACTCTTGGTGAAAGAGTGCTTTTTAATAATGAAAACTTTCTGATAAGGAAAAATGACAGGATAGGCCTTGTCGGGCCGAACGGTTCGGGGAAATCAACAATATTCAAGGTTATTACAGGCAGGGAAAAACCTGATGACGGGGTGATAGCTGTTGATCCAGGTACTGTCATAGGGTATTTCAGCCAGGATGTCGGTGAAATGGGGGGAAGGAGCGCACTTGAAGAGGTTCTTTCCGGCGCAGGTAAAATATCGGAAATCGGGGAGGAACTGGGCAGGATAGAGCATCTTTTTTCAGAGCCCATGGATGATGAAGAGATGGACAGGGTGATGAGCAGGTACGGGGAACTACAGGCTGAGTTCCAGGATGCAGGCGGTTATGAACTTGAAACAAATGCGAAGACTATACTTTCGGGTCTTGGGATAGGTGAAGACAGGTGGGATAATCCTGCCGAGTCTTTCAGCGGAGGCTGGAAGATGAGAATTGAGCTTGCAAAAATACTCCTTTTGAATCCTGATCTGTTATTAATTGATGAACCGACAAATCACCTGGATATGGAATCCATAGTGTGGCTTGAAAGCTGGCTCAAGAATTTTAAGGGTGCAATTGTGATGACAAGCCATGACAGGGAATTCATGACCAGACTCTGTTCCCGTACCATAGAGACGGCCGCAGGTGCAGTTACAACCTATTCCGGTGATTATGAATTTTACCTGAGGGAACGGGAAATACGGCGTGAGCAGCTTATAGCATCTTTCAAAAGGCAGCAGGCAATGCTTGCAAAGGAAGAGGAATTTATTGCCAAATTTGCAGCCCGGGCATCTCATGCGGCACAGGTACAGTCCAGGGTAAAGACAATTGAAAAAATAGATAGGATTGTTGTTCCGCCGGATCAGAAAATAATGAAGCTGAAACTTCCTGAATGCAGAAGAAGCGGAGATATTGTTGTAAGCATGGAAAAACTTGCAAAAAGCTGGACAATGAATAACGGGGAAGAACTGAACGTTTTCAGAGGAATAACTGGTGTTGTTGAAAGACAGAACAAGATAGCTGTTACAGGAGTAAACGGAGCAGGGAAATCAACACTCTTAAAAGTCATAACAGGGCAGACTGATGCAACTGAAGGCAGCAGTACTCTCGGCGGAAGTGTGGAAACAGGCTATTTCAGCCAGTATTCTTCTGATATTCTTGACCCTGAAAAGACAATATATGAAGAAGTGCATTCAAGGATACCGAATGAGACAAAAGGTTATGTCATGAATCTTCTGGGTTCTTTTCTGTTTTCCGGCGATGATGTTGATAAAAAGATTTCAGTACTCTCAGGAGGGGAAAAAAGCCGGGTTATGCTTGCTCTTCTTTTCTCACAGCCTCTTAATTTCCTGGTCCTTGATGAGCCTACAAACCATCTTGATATTGCAAGCAGGGAGGTGCTTCTGAATGCTCTCAGGGATTTTGAAGGTACTGTAATGGTTGTAAGTCATGACAGGTATTTTCTCAGGAATTTTGTAAACCGGGTTTTTGAAATTGATCATGGCAAAATGAATATTTTCGAAGGCGATTATAACTATTACCAGGAAAAGAAAGAGGAATAAAACGGATCTGGAAATGTGAAATAAGCTTTATCAGCATTCTGTATTCAACAACAAATCGAGATATAAAGCATTACATCTTAAAAGACATTTAAATTAAACCCATTATAATAAGCTGATCAAAAAAACATATTGTATGAAGCCGGGAGTAATACATGAATTAACTGTCATACAGAATATTATGCACTGTTTTAGATAATGTGTAGATTGTATAAGGCTTCTGAAGAAAAGCGCTTATTCCGAGCTGTATAACTTCCTGTACACGGTTGTCATACTGGAATCCTGATGTTAATATCACTTTTATATCAGGATTTATCTCTTTCAGAAGGAGATATGCCTCCTTTCCCGACATTTCCGGCATTATCATATCCAGTATAACTGCTTTTATGCTGTTTTTATTTTCCTTGTATATATTCACACCCTCAAGACCGTTTTTAGCTTCCATGACGCTGTATCCGCATGTTTTAAGAATATCAGAGGCAGTTTTTCTTATGGCTTTTTCATCATCAATAATAAGTATAAGACCTTCACCACGCAGTCTTTCCTGTTTTATGTCATGATTTATCCCGATGATTTTATCATCAGTCAGAGCGGGAAGATATATATTGAATTTTGATCCGAAACCAGGTTCTGAATATACATCGATAAAACCGTCATGCTGTTTGATTATGTTATATACCATGGACAGTCCCAGGCCGCTTCCTTCACCTTTTTTCTTTGTAGTGAAAAAAGGATTAAATATATTTGATATTGTTACTGAATTCATTCCTACACCTGTGTCTTTGACTGACAGGATGAAATATTTTATGTTTTCCATTGAAGGATGATTTTTCAGCATATATGAATCAGGGGTTATTTCCTTTACCGACACTGTAAGATCTCCTCCCCAGTGATCATCTTTGTTCCTCATAATTGTCATTGAATGTTCTGAGTTGACACAGAAATTAAGAAGCGCCTGTTCCAGTAGATTCGAATCTCCTCTTATAAATGCTGGTTTTTCAGCAGGTATAATATTTATATTTACCGATTTATCAAAAGAATTTTTTCCAATCTGTATTACATTATTAACAATTTCATTAAGATCAATTCTGCTGAAAATTATTTCCTGTTTCCTTGACAGTGCCAGAAGCTGGTTAACCATGTTTGATGCCCTGCTGCTGCATTCATTCATTGTGGATATGTATTCAGTAAGTTGGTCTGTTTCAATTTTTCCGTTATCAGAAAGGTTGTATTCTATCAGGGAAAGAGTTCCTATAATTCCTCCCAGCATATTATTGAAATCATGGGCAATACCTCCTGCAAGGGTTCCTACAGTCTCCATTTTCTGAGCCTGCCTGAGCTGTTCATCTGATTTCTGTATCGAATTAATCATGCTTTCCAGAATACTTCCAAGCTCCCTTGTTTCAAGTGTCCCGCTGACAGGAATATCTGAATTTTCTATACCGTTCTTTTCAATGTTCTGCGCAGCTATCATAAGTTTGTGGAGAGGTTTTGTAAGATTCTGTGAAAGTAAAAGAAGCAATGCAGTGATGACACCTATGAAAAAAACTGAGAGGAATATAATATGTTTTGACAGTTTTTTGACAGGTTTTTCTATTTCATCCATATAAATCGATGATGCAATATACCAGTCGAGTGGTTTAAAATAAATTATATATGCCTGTTTTCTGAACCGGAAATCGTTTTCAAATCCAGGTTTATCCCATAAATAATAAAAAGGAATATCGGAAGTTTCAGATGCTTTAATTAGATCATCGAAAATATTTTTTCCTGTTGCAGGATTAATCATTTTCCTTACATCCTGCCCTTCAAGGGTTGGATGAATAAGCATGGTATTATCGCCAGTGAAAACATATATATAACCGTTGTCAGCTATTTGTACCTTTGAAAAGGTCTCTTTCAGTTCCTCGAGTACTGCATTTATTCTGAGTTCCACATCTTTTTCAATATCATCGATATAGACACCGGTTCCTATAATCCAGTTCCATTTTTTATATAATTTCACATGTGATATTTTAGGCTGATCAGAAGACAATTCTTCCCCGAGCGGCTTGGGCCACAGGTATTCCACAAATCCTTCACCGGAACTGAGACATATATCAACAATTTCTTGAAAAAGGTTTTTACCGGAAACTGAAAAAGTATTGAAAACTTCATTGCTTAGTATTGTATTATTCAGTTCAGGCATAACAGGATGCATTATCATCTCTGGAAAAGGTTTTCCTGTATCATTGATCCAGAAATAGCCAACTCCGTTGTCATACCTGATTTTTTCTATATTTTTTAAAGCTTCAGTTTTTGCCTCTGTTTCTGATAAAACTCCATCTGAATATTTTTTATAATATGAATCAATGAGGTTGAAAACTATATTTGATATGTTTTTCAATTCTTTCTGTCGTTGTTTTTTCGATATATCTTTCTGGAAAAGTATGCTCTGATACTGGTTCTGGACGCTTAAAAATATAGAATTTACAAGGTTATGGGCATATTCATTCTGAGATTTAAGAATAGTTCTCTGGGTAGCAATCTGGACAAGGAAAATCATGATAAACAAAGTAAATATAATTGTTCCAAGTACATAGAATAAGAGTTTTGATCTCAGTGACTTAAACATTTCAATCCCTTCCAGAAGATATATAAGTGTCGAATAAAATATATAAGGGAATCTATAAAAACTATGTTTTTTAATTTTGCATTATTTTATTCTAATTTACTCTCTAGATTCTTACGTGATAATAATTTCTTGTATTCCAAAAACATAGTTTTTTCTTATAGATTCCCTTGTGGGCAAACGTCTATGGAAAAAACTCGCTTTTGCGAGTTTTTAGAAGCGCCCATAAATAATAATAGGTTTTCGGATTGATAAATGCAAATCAAAAAAATAATTGGGCAGTTGCTTTTTTATGAAAAGGTTTGATATTTATCATGAAAAAAACTAATTAACATCATGTAAAAATCTCATTTAAATTGAAACAGACTTTGCTGTGTAATATAATTAATTTTAGGAGGTCTGTTATGCTTGTATCAGTAGAACCAATGGGGGATTTATTCGGCATAAGAATCCCGGGTTATATCATGAAAAAACTTCATATCGGCAACCAGGTGGATCTTGAAGTCCATGACCATGATATTCTCATGAAACCTGTAGATACATGGGAAGAAGGAAGTCCTGAACAGATATATAATGAAGCTCCTGAAAACGACTGGCAGTAGAGTTCAGCTTTTATATTTGTTTCACGCCAGATTGTTTGCAGTGTGATTCTTGTACTTTTGTTTTTTCTGTTTACCTGAAAAAGTTGTTTTTATGATTTCCTGTCTGTATTTATGCTGATTAAAGGTTTCACAGCTGTTCAATTATCCGCCGTAACTGGTATGCTGTATGGAAAAATATTTTACGGCGGATTAAATTAAGATATTATCCAGTTTATAAATATTTCAAGGTAATAAAGGAAAGCCTGAAAATGATCAAAATCAAAAATATGTTTTTATACTGAATACTTTAACCTGTTTATTGATAAGTATTAATGCTATAAACTTTAATCAACAACCCCTTTGTCACCAGTTCCGGTGGTACTGGTTTTTTATAAGCTGCGGGATTAGACATGACCTGCGAATAAAGCAGAATATGAGTTCTGCTTATTTTTTTAATGAAAGGAAGTTCTGTTTTATGGATAATAACTCTGTTTTAAGAAGTCTGCGATATATTCTCAATGCCGATGACAAGAGGATGACTGAAATATTTTCAGTTCAGGGGAGAAGTCTTGATATATCCAAGGTAAGCAGCATGCTTAAAAAGGAAATTGAAGAAGGATATACAGAGTGCAGTGATGAACTTCTTATACAGTTTCTTGACAGTCTTATAATTTTAAAAAGAGGTCCCAGGGATTCATCAAAACCGGAACCTAAAAAAGAAATATTAAATAATAATCTTATACTGAAAAAACTGAGAATTGCTTTTAATTTTAAAGAAGATGAAATGATCAGAACATTTACCGACGGCGGATATGCTATTGCTAAATCTGAACTGAGTGCATTTTTCAGGCGGAAGGATCATAAAAACTATAAAGATTGCGGTGATCAGCTTATGAGGAAATTTCTAAAGGGGCTTTCTGTTTAAAAATAATGGATAATTATATCTTTCTTGATACAGATAAAAAAACAGCCGGGTATTTTTCATCTCTGAAACAGAGAGGTATTGAAAAAACAGCAGTAGACCTGGAAGGGGAGTTTAATCTTCATCATTACGGGGAGCATTTGTGCCTTATACAGATTTATGACGGTGAACAATGTGTAATAATTGATCCGCTGAAAGTTTCTGTATCGCTGATAAAGAATTTTTTCGAAGACAGTTCAGTTCTTAAAATAATGTATGGCTGTTCCACAGACAGAACACTTCTCTACCGGAAATACGGAATAAGTTTAAATTCAGTAATGGACCTGTACCTGGCTTCGGAAATCCTCGATTATCAGAAGAAAGGGCTTGATTCGATGCTTGAATATCATTTTATACTGAATAAGAAGAATAAAAAGAAATATCAGAAATATAACTGGATGAAGAGGCCTGTTCAAAAAGGAGCCCTCGAATATGCTTCAGAAGATGTTGCATATCTTTTCAAACTCAGTACTGTACTTATGAAAGAGATGTTTGAAAGGAATCTTATCGAAACATATATTCTGAAAAATAATGAATTGCAGATACGTCCGATTACAGAAGACCCGGTACCCGGTATTCTTAAAAAAAGAAGATACAGAAACCTTTCCAAAAAAAGCAAGAAAATATTCCTGAGCCTCTTTGATATGAGGGATAAATATGCGGAAAAACTTGACCTGCCGCCAAACAGTGTTTTTTCCAATGATGATTTATTCAGTCTGGCATCCTTTGCTTTAATTCCGGAAAAAACACCTGTTTCATCAAAAATGAACAGTAAAATGCGAGAGGATATTTATGATGATATCAGGCGCTGTATAGGATGAATTATTTTTTACATTTTTTTATGATAATATTCCGCAAATTTAAAATCTTCTTCCATGATGTGATCTTTAAGCCAGTTGTATAGAAATTCCTCAACATTATCGGAAAAAGCATAATTCCTGTTTCTGTTGAGTTCAATTACTTTCTCTGAGAGAATTCTGTGTTCTTTTATATGATCTTCGCTGAAGGGATAATCTGTTTCTCTGAAAAGATCTTCCTCATTTGCAAAATGTTCAATTGTAGATTCAATCAGCCTGTCATAGTAAACAGTAAGTAGATCCTTGTCATATCCTTTTTTTATTGCTTTTGTAAAATTATCTGTGATTTCAAAAAGATTCTGATGTTCCTCGTCAATTGCCAGTATTCCTGTGTTGTAATCATCAGACCAGTCGAATAATGATGTTTTTGATCCCAATGAAAATATTTTTGATTTTTCAGAATCATTTACAAGCAGAAGCAGACTATCATTTTTCTCAAGTACAGTATCTGGTGAAGGATTATTTAATACAGTATTATCCATTTTTTTAAGAACAGGAATGCTTTCAGCTCCTGTCCTCTTTTTTACATCAGCTACAGTGATTTCCTCATCATTGAAGTGGTTGTATATTTTTAATGTATATCCCATGACTGACATCTGTTTGTAGTCAGATGTTTCAATATTTTTATTTTTACTGAATTTCTTTTTAATCTGGTTGGCAATCTGTTCTCCCCCCATCTTAAGAGGATAAACAACCTTGTTTGCTCCTGCTCTTATCAACCTGTTTTCAATGTCTGATTTGTAACCTCGTGCAATAATAAAAAGATCAGGGTTTAACTCCCTGGCTGCAAGAGATACATACATATTAATGGAATCATCACCCATGCTTACAACAATCCCCGATGCTTTTTTTATTCCAGCCTGGATAAGTGTTGAATCATAAGTTGCCTTTCCAATAACTGTCAGATAATTTCTTTTCTGTGCCCAGGAAGCAGTTTCCTCATTGTTTTCAACAACAACAAAAGGAATATCAGAGTCGTGGAGTGAATATGATATTGAACTTCCTATTCCACCGAAACCGCATATAATGTAGTGCCCTTTGAGATTTTTAATTTTTTTAAGCATTTTGCTTTCTCCGAAATATCTTTTAAAGTTGTTTTCAACAAAAGCTCTTGCCAGCTGTGTTGCAAAAACAGCGGCAGAACCAAGTCCGCAGAAAATAAGAAATACAGTGAATATTCTTCCTGCATCTGACAGCGGTTTTGTTTCGCCGTATCCCACAGTGGTAATTGATATAGCTGTCATGTAGAAGCTGTCCATAAGTGTCCAGTCTTTCTCAATAAAATAATATCCGAAAGTCCCGGTGCAGAAAATTATAATTATGAGTATCAGTATTTTAAATAAATTATATTTTTGTGATTCCATCTTTAATACATTTTCGTCTTTCATGTAAATAAAATTGATAACAATTATTATTACAAAAAGTTGTCGTAAATATTCAGTTTTTCTATTAAAATTAGTTAATAATTAAAAAAAACACACTTTCAAGGAAAATTATGATAAAAAAAATATCAGTATGTTTTTTATATACATTTCTTTTCATATTTTCAACTGTTTCAGTTTATTCAGATGTAGATATAAGCCTTTTATGCCAATCATTATTCAGTGAAGTTAAAGTACCTATTCTTATTATTGATACTGATACATCTGTAATAGTTGAGCTGAACAAAGCTGCTGTTGATTTTTACGGATATGATTATGATGAAATCAAAGGTATGAATATCAGTGAAATCAATACAATGAGTGCTGAAGATGTCAATTCGGAAATTAATAATACAGTAAATGAAAAAAGAAATCATTTTATATTCAGGCACAGACTTTCTGGGGGAAAAATACGGGATGTAGAAGTTTATTCATCTCCTGTTGAAATCGGGGGGAAAAAATATCTTACATCTTTCATACATGACATAACTGAAAGAAAAGATATGGAAAATAAACTTAAAGCCAGTGAAGAAAGGGGCGCAATTGCGGAAAGTTTTGCAAGATACGGCAACTGGGTTTTAAATATGAATAACGGAAATTTTACCGGTTCCGAAGGGGCAAAAAAAATATTCGGATATGAAGATGATGTTTTTACAATAGCTGAAGTTTATGAGGTAATACTTCCTGAATACAGGGAAATGATTGATAGTGCGTTACGAGAACTTGTAAGTTCAGATATTCATTATAATATAAGGTACAAAATAAAGAGGAAAACTGACGGAAGAATAATTGATATAGCATCGACTGCCAGATATGATCATGATAAAAATACAGTTTTCGGCATTATTCAGGATATAACCGAGGAAACAGCAGCATATGATCTCCTTTATTTCAGGACCTCTATATTTCTCTCAGTGCTTTTTATTATTCTTTTCATACAGTTTGTAGTAATTGTTTTCTATATCCGGGCCAACAATATGAAAAAAGCTGCACAGGCGACTCTGGTTGAGAAATCAAGGGAATTTGACAGGTTTTTCAGCCTGAAATCAGATATTTTATGTGTCTTCGATAAAAACGGATGCCTGATTAAGATAAATGAAGCATGTGAGAATCTGATGGGAGTATCTATGGAAGATGCTGTTGAATCTGATATTTATTCATATATTGATACGGATGACAGGGATAAATTTTCAGCTGCACTTCAAGCAATAACAGAAGATGGAGATACTTCAACTTCGGAAGTTGCTGTTATCAGCAATGATAACGGGAAAAGATATGTAGAGTGGAATATAAGCCGTGACAGCGGTTTTTTCTACGGTGTTGCCCGGGATGTGACTGAAAGAAGAATCAATGCTGAAAAGCGGCTGAAAATGGAGAAACAGATACTTCAGACTCAGAAACTTGAAAGCCTTGGCGTTCTTGCAGGAGGTATTGCCCATGATTTTAATAACATACTTATGGCAGTTCTCGGCTATACAGAACTTGCACGGATGGAAATAAGTTCGGCATCACCTGCATACGGCAATCTCAGGGAAATTGAAGCTGCATCAAAAAAAGCCTCAAGGCTGTGCAGCCAGATGCTTGCATATACCGGTTGTGCCTCCTATAACCTTGAAAAGGTTAATATAAATAAACTGATAAATGAAATGATTCATCTTGTAAAAACACTTATAACCAAGAAAGCTGTTCTGAATTTAAGCCTGGAGGAAAATATATCAGCTATTGACGCAGATCCGTCACAGATAAGCCAGGTGATTATGAATCTTATAATAAACAGTTCTGATGCGATTGGTGAAAGTAACGGAGTTATTTCAATTTCGACAGGTTCATCTTTTTTTGATGTTGATTATCTGTCGAAAACAACAACATATGAAAATCCTGAACCTGGAAAATATGTTTATTTTGAAATTTCCGATACAGGATGCGGTATTTCTTCCGGTGAAGTGGAAAGGGTTTTTGAACCGTTTTATACAACTAAATTTACAGGCAGGGGACTGGGGCTCGCGGCGGTTCAGGGAATTGTCCGGTCGCATAAAGGTTCAATAAAAGTTTACAGTGAAGAGGGCAAGGGAACCAACTTCAAGGTGATGTTTCCTGAGGCTGACAACGGTAAGAAAATTTCAGAACCTGATGAAAATGGAGAAAAAAGCAGCTGGAAAGGTTCCGGCACTGTACTGTTTGTTGATGACGAAGATACTCTTAGATTTCTCGGCTCGGATATGCTGAAGAAACTGGGTTACAATGTTGTAACAGCAATTGACGGAAGTGATGCTGTCCGGAAATACAGGGAACTGAAAAGCGAAATTGATTTTGTCATACTTGATCTTACAATGCCTAACATGGACGGCAGCCAGGCTTTGAGTGAAATTAGAAATATAAATAACGATGTTGATGTTATTGTTGCAAGCGGATACAGCTATAATGATATTGTTGCAAGATTTTCCGGTAAAAATATTTCCGGAATAATACAGAAACCCTATTCAATGGATAAAATAAGGGAAATACTTGAAAACATATAATCGAGTCTGAAAGAAAAAAATCAGAAAATGATTCACAATTTATTATAACAAAAGAGACTGTATTCTGAATTAGAATAAAATGATGTAAAATTGAAAAACATAGTTTTTAGAGATCCCCTTATATAAACTTCTCACAGAAAATCTGATTTAGTTAGTAGAAATGAATCAGTAGTCCGGATAACACCCCTTCTTTCTATTGGATAATATTCATTATTAAATTATAATTGAGAAAAATGAAAAAAAGAAAAAATCTGATCATGAAAAACTGTCAGAAAAATAAATATAGAAGAGAACATAATGAAATTTGAAGAATTCAACATTGATGATGAACTCCTGCGTGGACTGAATGATGCAGGATACACAGAATGTATGCCGGTGCAGGAACAGACATTGCGGCTTACACTGGAAGGAAAAGATGTAGAAGTTCAGTCGCAGACTGGAACAGGAAAAACCGCAGCATTTTTAATAACAGTATTTCAGCTGTTTCAGAAAAACAGGGAGAACAGGAGAAAAACACTTATCGTAGTCCCTACAAGGGAACTTGCAGTACAGATAGAGCAGGAAGCTAAGCTGCTTTCAAAGTATATTGATATAAATATTGTAAGTATTTTCGGCGGTACAGGATACAAAAAACAGGAAGCCCTGATAGAGCAGGGTGCAGATGTTATAATCGGTACACCGGGGAGGCTCATTGATTTCGGAAAATCAGGTAAAATAAAATTCAGAGAAATAGGTACACTTATTATTGATGAAGCAGACAGGATGTTTGATATGGGTTTTATTCCGGATCTCAGGTGGATGATGAGAAAAATGCCGGCAAGAGAACAGCGGAATACAATGCTTTTCAGCGCCACTCTAAACAGCCGTGTAAGACAGCTTGCCTGGGAATATATGAATGAACCTGAAGAAATAGAAATTGCTCCGGAAAGTATTACTGTGGAGGAAATAGAGCAGGTTTTATATCATGTTTCCAAAGAGGAAAAGCTGAAACTGCTGCTTGGGATACTGAATAAGGATAAACCTGAAACAGCGGTGATTTTTATCAACACAAAACAGCATGCTGTAGAGCTTTCGAAAAGACTGAACCATAACGGATTGAAGTCAAGTTACCTGATGGGAGACATGCCTCAGAAGAAAAGGCTTTCAATTATAAACAGGGTAAAGTCCGGTGAAATCAAGCTGCTTGTAGCAACAGATGTTGCTGCGAGGGGACTTCATATAAATGATCTTGAGATGGTTTTCAACTATGATCTTCCTGAGGACTGTGAGAATTATGTACACAGAATAGGAAGAACTGCCAGGGCAGGAAAAACAGGTAAGGCTGTATCTCTTGCCTGTGAGAAATATGTATTTGCGCTTCCTTCAATTGAAGAGTATATAAAAATGAAAATTCCGGTTGAGTGGGCTGATGAAGAACTTTACGCGGAAGACCTGAGCGAGGGAATAAGGTTCAGACACGAAAGAAGATCTTCTTCGGGACGAACTGACAGCAGGAGAACTTCAGGCCGAAGCAGGCGGGGTTCCAACACTCAGCACAGTTCAGGGTATGGAAACAGCAGAAGGACTGACTCGGGACGGAAAAATACAGAAAGGCAGAATTACAGGAAAGAAAGTCCTGTATCTGACAGCAGTTATACAGACAGCAGAAAAACTGCATCTTCATCCAGATCCGGTAGAATGGTGAAAAGCGGCAGAAATGAAAACAGGAATGACAGCAGACGTAAAGGATTTTCAGAAAACCAGAAAAACCGTGGGAACTACGGAAACAGGAAACGGAATGAAAATAACAGCTTAAGCAGGAAGAATAACCGTTCCTATGAAGATCGAATCAAATATTACAATGAAAAGTACGGTGAGAATATTGCAGTATCAGATAAGAATGTTTCTGAAAACGACAGCAGAAAAAAATCCGGAAAAAAATCAATTTTAAAGAGAATATTCGGACTTAAATAATAAGATTTTTTGTAATTTCATTTGTAAGGAGATTGCAGGAAAAAGATAAAACAGCTGATTGTTCAGCTGTTTTTTTTTTGGAGAAGAACTGAAAATATCAGTGTTTAGATTAAATTATTATAATGTGATTGTTCTATGATTTATAATACCTGCTGCTAAAGAATTCAGAAATAATACTGAAAGCTTTGGTATAAATATGTAAAAAAAAGCATCCCGGAGAGCTGTTTAGCAATAATAATATAAATAAATATGCAGTCTAATTGACTTTTATGCATATTTTTACATATTATGAATCATATTTTTTAAAAAACGGAGAAATGAATGAAACTCAGTAAATTGATTATTGCACTGATTATTTCTTTAATTGCGCTCACTGGATGTGCAGAAAAGAAAGAAGCTATTGTTATGGGAACTAATGCTGCATTCCCGCCATTTGAATTTATCGGCGGAGAATCCGGTGATGAAGTAGTAGGATTTGATGTAGAGATTGCAAAAGAAATTGCAAAAGATCTCGGCGTTGAACTCAGAATTGAAGATATGGAGTTTGATACACTTCTTACAGCGCTTAATGCAGATAAAATAGATTTTGTTATAGCAGGTATGACAATCAATCCAAAGAGAGCGGAAAGTGTGAACTTTTCAGAACCTTATTATGAGGCAACACAGGCTGTTATTGTTCAGAAGGGTCAGGATGTGATAAAGGTGATTGATGATCTTAAAGATAAAAAAATGTCAGTACAGCTTGGTACAACCGGAAATGATATGGCAAGTAAATACACATCAGAAGGTAATATTTCTGCGTTTAACACAGGTTTTGAAGCTGTAATGGAACTTAAAAACGGAAAGGTTGACTGTCTTATAATTGACCAGCAGCCTGCAATGAATTTTGTAAATAAAAATCCTGAACTTGAAATAATTTCATTTGATTTTGATCCTGAGTATTATGGTATAGCTATAAAAAAGGATAATAAAGAACTGCTTGATTCTGTTAACAAGACACTTTCAAGACTTAAAGAAAGCGGTAAATATGATGAACTGCTTTCACAGTTCATGAAATAGATACTTGATAAAAACTTGTTTTTATCAAGAGCGACAGAGACTTTCTCGAAGAGAAAGTGCTCGATAGCGTCATAAAACTTGATAAAAACTTGTTTTTACCAATATTATTATAGGAGACACATTTGTTTGATGCCGTAAAAAGGACTCTAATTGAAGAGCTTTGGGACGCAGGTCCCAACGGCATAACACTTCTATTTAACGGACTTAAGGTTACCCTTGTGGTAACCTTATTTGCTGTTTTTACAGGTGTTGTGCTGGGTACAATTATTGCTCTCATGAGAATGTCCAAAAACAGACTACTCAATCTCACAGCAAGAGGTTACACCGAATTAATAAGAGGAACTCCGGTACTTGTACAGCTTCTTATTATCTATTTTGTTGTTTTTCAGGCTTTTGATGTAAATAAGACAATGGCTGCAATAATTGCTTTTGGAATTAACTCCGGAGCATATGTTTCAGAAATTATCAGAGCCGGAATACAGGCTGTTTCGAAGGGACAGATGGAAGCTGCGAGGTCTTTAGGTATGCCCCACAGCATGGCAATGAAAGAGATAATACTTCCGCAGGCAGTTAAAAATATTCTTCCCGCTCTGGGTAATGAATTTATTGTTCTTCTGAAAGAGACTTCAATAATTGGATTTATCGGTGGGAATGACCTGATGAGAGCAGGTAATAAGATAAGAAGTATTACCTATGAGGCGACAATACCGCTTATTGCAACAGCAATCATTTACCTTATACTTACTCTGACCCTTTCACATCTTCTTGCAAGGGCTGAAAGGAGGATGAAAAACAGTGATTAAAGTAGTCGATCTTCATAAATATTTCGGAAAACTTGAAGTCCTCAGGGGAATTACTGAAAGTGTTGCACCTGGTGAAGTAATAAGTGTAATAGGTCCTTCAGGAAGCGGAAAGAGTACATTCCTGAGATGTCTGAACCTGCTTGAGGAACCGACCTCGGGACATATTTTTATCGAAGGGACAGAGTATTACAGATACTGCAACAGATATAAACAAGCTGCGTGAAAAAGTGGGAATGGTTTTTCAGCAGTTTAATCTGTTTCCCCATAAATCTGTCATGGAAAACATAACTCTTGCACCTGTTAAGCTTGGCAAGATGAGCGTTAAAGAGGCAGAGGATAAAGCTGTAGAACTGCTTGAACGGGTAGGGCTTTCTGACAAGGTTAATGAATATCCGAACCGGCTTTCCGGTGGACAGAAGCAGAGAGTAGCTATTGCACGTGCTCTTGCAATGAATCCTGATATCATGCTTTTTGATGAGCCTACAAGCGCACTTGATCCTGAAATGGTAGGTGAAGTACTTGATGTAATAAAGAAGCTGGCATCGGAAGGGATGACAATGGTTGTTGTGACCCATGAGATGGGGTTTTGCAAGAGAGGTCAGCAACAGGGTTCTTTTCATTGATGAAGGGGTTATTGTCGAGAACAGGCCTCCTGAAGAACTGTTCGGGAATCCGCAGAATGAAAGGACAAAGGATTTTCTTTCAAAAGTACTGTAAAATTATTATAATCATGAAATAAATGCACTTTTTTTAAAGTGCATTTTTTTTAATAAAAAAACTTTAAAAAGTATTTTCAGGGTTGTGTCTAATTAACTGTATTTTTGAGTTTTTAAACAAAGACATTTTTTGTCAGCCATCTTGTTGTTGTGAAGAAGTGCAACAAGATCTTCTATTGATGTGAAACAGTGTCTGAACCAAAACAGTTGCAACAAAATAATTACTGAATCAAAAAAGTGTCTGAATAAAAATAATTACTGATATTCAGAGCCTGCTGTAACTTAATGATTATCAAGTGAACCGATAGGTATTATATGACGCATTGAGCCGTCATTTATAATCTTAGCTTCAACACTGTAAACCTCCCTGATCATCTCCGGAGTCAGACTACTGTATCAGGTTCTCCTGATGTGTAAACAGTGCCATCTTTAAGGACTACAACATTGTCAGCGTAACGTGAAGCAAGTGAAAGGGAATGAATCGCAACAAGTGTCGTTATCCCCTTATCCTTTGTAACAGCTGAAATCTGTTCAATGATTCTGAGTTCATTCCTGAGATCAAGACTGCTGGTCGGTTCATCTAGAAGCAGTACTTCAGGAGAGTTGACCAGAGCCTGGGCTATTGAGACAAGCTGTTTCTGCCCTCCGCTCAATTCATTGATATAACGGGTTGCAAGATGATCAATATTGAGAAGCTTCAGGACTTTCATGACTTTTTCAAGTTCATCATCTCCTACCCGAAGGGTAAGGTTCTTCAGAAGCCCGAGAAGGACAGCTTCAAATACAGAAATCTGAGCTTTGAATGATGTGTCCTGGGGGAGGTAGCTTATATGTCTGTACAGATCCCTGCTTTTGACAGATCCACTGTTTCTACTGTGAAATAAGATATTTCCATGTGCTTTTTCAATCCCTGCTATGCACTTAAGAAGCGTGGATTTCCCTGCAGCATTTGGGCCTATGAGAGCTGTAAGCCTGCCGGGTGGTATATCGAGTGATATATTTCTGAGTACAGGTTTCGATCTGCTGTAAGAAAACTCAAGATTTTCAATTGCAACTCTCACCAGAAACTCCTTTTTGAACGGAGAAGGAGGAAAAGAAGAAAAGGTACTCCTATAAAAGAGGTGATGATTCCAATTGGAAAAATTGTCCCGGGGATCAATATCTTGCTGAGAATGGAAGAAACTGAAAGGAGGAAAGAACCGCAAAGGATAGATGCGGGGAGAAAGTATCTCTGTTCTTCACCTACAAGCATTCTTGCTATGTGCGGGCCTGCAAGACCGACAAAACCTATAGTACCAACAAAGGCAACAACAGATCCTGTAAGTATTGATACAAGTACAAGAACCCTCAGTCTCAGTCTTTCTACATTTACCCCGAGGCTTTTTGCCTTTGTTTCTCCCAGTCTCAGGGAAGTAAGTTCCCATGCATCCCTGAAAAGGATGGGTAATATAGCAAGAAAGATCAGAACTGTAAAGAGAAGTTTAGGCCATGTTGTTTTTGAAAGGCTTCCGAACATCCAGAAGACAATAGCCTGAAGTTCTTCCTCTGCCGCATAGTATTCAAGCACTGCCATTCCAGCATGAAAAAGGAAAAGAACAGCAATTCCCGCAAGTACCATTGTCTCTGAGCTGAACTTTTTTCTCCTGGCAAGAACTATGATAAGGATGCTTGTAAGAAGTGAGAAAAAGAAGGCATTCAGCGGGATCAGTAAAGTGGTACCGAGGGGAACTACTCCGACACCCAGGACTATGGCAAGAGCTGCCCCGAAGCCTGCAGCTGCTGATACACCCAGGGTGTAGGGGCTTGCAAGGGGGTTGTTCAGTATTGTCTGCATCTCAGCCCCTGCGGCTGAAAGGGATGCTCCGGTAATGAGTGCCATAAGGGCAATTGGAAGCCTGAGGTCCCATACTATGAACCTTGTTACCTTTTCAACCGATGAGGGGATAAAAACTGATCTGAAGATATCAGTCAGTGAGAGCCTTGCGGGTCCCACCGATATATCAAGGAGAAAAAGCAGGAAAGTGGCAGAAGACAGAGCAATAATAATTGATATTTTTCTGCCTGTTATATGCTCATATATATGTCTGGAAGATGATTTCAATCCTGATTTTCTCCTTTTTCTAAGATTTGAGACTGCCTATTCTGACAGAGATTTCATCCATACACCGCTGTATGGTATGGGGCTGAAGTTTTCGTGAAAAGCCCTGAAATTTGACTCAGGATCGATATCTGAGAAAAGATCGGGATAGAGCCAGCATGCAACAGATTGTATACCTGCGAAATTATAGATCCTGAAGGAAAAACCATGAAATATACTGTGAACCTGCCTGTTTTTTACTGCGGTAAGCATGTCCCAGCCGTCTCGGCGGGTAAAGTTTTCAAGTGATTTTTTTGAAATATCATCTGTGGCATGATAGCCGAGCCGCATGGAAGACTCATTTGCAGGCCAGTAGGAGCCGCTTATTATAATGATGTCAGGATCTGTATCAAGAAGATATTCCGGGTTTACAGGGCTGCTCCCTTTAATAACACCATCTGCAATATTTACCCCTCCTGCTTTGGCAATTAGTGCACCAAGCCCCTGCTCAGATGAGTAGGTGTTTGCATATGTATCAGGTCCCTTTGAACCGACTTCGATATAGGCGCTTCTCTTTTCACCGTCAAATGATGCGAGACGGCTGGATACTATGTTTACCTGGTCAGTGTAAAAGTCAGTCACTTTTTTTGCCCTTTCTTCCCTGCCTAATAGTTTACCGATAAGGGTTGTGCTGGGTACGGGATGGTTGAAAGGATCAAGATAATAGTCAAGGAAAATACTCTTGATACCCACATTCTCAAGCCGCCTGATATCTTCGCTTACCCCCTTCTGAATCCTTGAGCCAGAGAGGAAAGACTACCACATCAGGCTGCAGGCTGATGACAGTTTCAACGCTGAAGTCTCCCTTGTAATGATGACCCACAACAGGTATGTCAGTAACCTTGGGGTATACTTTTTTATAGGCAAGAAATGTGTCCTGGTCATAAAGATTGAGATCAGAACCCCATCCTGCAATACTGTCGAGAACTTCAGCGCCCCCGACTGCTGCGAATTCATGCAGGTATCTTGACGATGCCAGTATAATCCTGTCTGCCGGAAGTGATAATGATACTTCTCTGCCTGCCATGTCGGTGACTGTTGTCATTTCAGGAGCTTTGTCTGATCCTTTTTCTTCATTACCTCCTGCAAGGCAGTTTACTGCCGGAAGAAAGGCGATCAGTGCAAGAATTATGACTGCCTTTGTGATTGATTTTTTAAGTGTTTTTGTTTGCATGTTCCTTTTTAATTTTTCTCCCTTTTATTAAAAATGTTGCCGGCTGAAGTGCCAACCTGTAAAGAAGGCGCATATTTTTCGCCCTTATTTTCCTGATTTCTGTCAAAGTTTCTGTTGAAATATTCTCAAGTCCCGCGTATTCAAATAGATTGCCGGCCTCTTCAGGAGCAACTCCGGTCGAAAAGGGGAGGCTTTCGTTTATGTGAAGATCATAACCAAGATTGTTGGGATTGTTTTTTTCATAGATGAAGATTGCAGCCTTTCTGCACAGTTTTTTCAGCTTTCCTTTGAGAGATAAATAATTCCATTGACCGTCTATACATATTATTGAACCCCCGTTCCTGAGAACCCGGGACCAGTGGGTAATTGCTTTCTCAGGGTTTGGAAGAGTCCACAGAAGCCATCGGCAGACAACACAGTCAAAAGATTCTGACGGGAATGGCAGTTCTTCGGCATCACCTATGTGGAAATCTATATCCAGGTTGCTTTCAACAGCTTTGCTGCGGGCTTTTTCCAGCATCCCTTCTGTAATATCCATGGCTGTTAAACGGTGTCCCATTTCAGCCAGGGAAAGTGATACAAAGCCTGTACCTGCACCGATGTCGAGAATATCAAGATTTTCTCCATGCAGGTGGTTTCCGAATAAAGACTGATAAGCTTTTTTTTCTTCTGCTTCTTCACGCGGGGCAGGGAACCTGTCATATGTATCGCTTCGTTTATTCCAGTATTTAATGATATCACTTTTAACTTTCATGAATATTATCCGTATAAAAATATGAATATTGCACCTGAGAATCAGATGAAGAAATATTTATTGAAACAGCTGCTTAATCTTTCCCCATACATTTGCCGCAATATCCCTCAATAACAATGTGATGAAAATGGGGATGAAAATCATGTGTTTTAACCAGGCTGTCCTTCAGGTTTTCGAATAGTTTTTCATCGCATTCTATGATTGTTCTGCATTTTTTGCAGATGAGGTGGCAGTGGTGGTGGATTTCGGCGTGATGGTAGACTGTATGGTTATCTACCTCGCTTTTAAAGACGCAGCCGGCCTTTTCCAGAAGATCAAGATTCCTGTATATTGTCGACTTGTTGACTTCAGGCAATTTCTCCTGTACCGCGGAGATAATTGTTTCTGCTGTCAGTTCGTGACTGGAATCATGAATAGCATCGACTATTATTCTTCTCTGGGGTGTGAGGCGGAGTCCTTTTTCTTTAAGTATACTAATGCAACTCATATCAAATGCAACCAGTTGCAATTGTAGGACTCAGAATAAGTTATGTCAACCGAAATTGAATAATTTAATAATTGTTTATAAAGGATGAGCTGGTTTTATAAACTGATAAGAGTGTATTTTAAAATAAACTGAATATAACATTACTGCAGGATAGAATCATCCTGCAGCAATGTTTTCATAACTGGTTTATTGACAGGGAATTATCAGATGAGTTCATTTTTTCCATTCATAATATTGTTTATGACTCTTATTACTTCTGGGTCAAACTGGCTGCCGCTTCCCTTGTTAAGCTCTTCCATTGCAGTCTCGTGGGAAAGCCCTTTCCTGTACGGCCTGTCGCTTGTCATTGCATCATAGGCATCTGCCGCAGAAATTATTCTTGCTTCAAGAGGGATCTGGCTTCCTTTCAGGCCGTCCGGATATCCTGATCCGTCATAGTTTTCATGATGATATCTTGCACCCAGGGACATCCTTTTTAATGATATCGTATCAGCCATGATTTTTGATCCGATTACGGGATGCTGCTGCATAATATCAAGTTCATCTGAGTCAAGTGGGCCGTCTTTCCTGATAATTGTGTCTGCTATGCCTATCTTTCCTATATCATGAAGAAGAGCCATGTATTCAAGGTTTTCAATCTTTTCACTTCCCATCTTCATTGCTTTTCCGATTCTGCTTGAAAGATCTTTAACCCTGCTGACATGTCCATGAGTATATGGATCTTTCGCTTCTACAGCTCCTGCAAGGGATGTTATTGCATCCATATAAACCTGGTGCAGCTCACGTCTCTTCTTCACCTGGAGACTGTGAAGAAAAAGAAATACTGCCAGCATGACAATGAAAAGAAAAACTGTTACAAGAAGATAAAAGAGGGGGCTGTTGTAGAAATAATCCTTTTTCCTGAAGCTGTATGCCAGGATAGGATCTGACCAGTAGCCGTCATTGTTGCTTACCTTGAGGTAGAAATTATAATTTCCGGCCGGCAGATTAGTATAGCTTGTCTTTCTCTGGCGTGTTTCTTCAGACCATTTATCATCAAAACCTTCAAGATAGTATCTGAAACCGGTTTTTTTCAGGGACAACATAACTGAACCCGGTGTAATCAATATCAATCCTTTTGACTTCTGCTTCAATTATTTCCGGAAACAGATCAGGAGTTTTATTGTCAAGTTTAATTTCCTCTACAAGAGCATTTGATTTTACAGTATTAATATTTGAAATCCCGGGATCATATACAGAAATACCCCTGCTTGTGGGAAACCATATACTTCCTTCAGCATCCTTGTAATACCATGAAACCGGTGTTATCCCGGCAAGAAGGCCGTCTGTTGTATCATAGCGTTTAAACTCGATTGGTGTATTATGAAAAAGATAGGTGTAGAGAATACTCTTTTTTACAGTCTGAAGACCGCTGTTCAGGGCAAACCATACATTGTCATTGCTGTCAAAAACTGTAAAAAAAAACAGCGTTGGAATCAAGCCCGTTTCTTTCTGATATATGATATATCTCTTCTCCAAACCATATAGAAACACCTTTGTTTGTACATATCCAGGTATTTCCTTCAGCATCTTCTGTAATTCTGAATACAATATCGCCTGCAATTCTGCCGCTGTCAGAAGTGACAACTTCTATTTTGCCGCTTTTTGTATCCAGGATATTGATGCCTCCTCCGTCTGTGCCTATCAGAATGCTGCCGTCCCTGTTTTCATGAAGAGAAAGGATATAGTCATTGCTTAAACCGTTATTTACAGTGTAAATATTTTCAATTTCAAATGTTTCAGGGTTTATTTTATTAAGCCCCGATCTTGTGCCGCTCCATATGTAGCTGTCGGAACTCTCAATCACTGTTCTTGTCTTGTTGAATGAAAGTCCGTTGTCACTGTTCAGACTCCTGATAATTCTCCCTTTATCAGCTACAATAAGACCGGAACTGCTGTATGTTGATATCCACAGACGTGACTTGCTGTCTTTATATATATTCCTGATTCTTGTCCCTTTGAGGGATTCTGTCAGGCTGTTTTCAATTATCCTGTCACCGGAAAGGTTATAAAGACCGTCATCAGTTCCCGCCATAAGTGAACTGCTGTCATACCTGATTATTGTGTTAACTGCTTTCTCAAGTCCGTATGAATTTGAATAGTTTGTGAATTTTCCCATGCTGTATTTCTGCATTCCGGATACATCGGATATTACCCATAAATTATCTTCACGGTCCTGAAAAAGTGAATTGACAGAGTTGTTTATAAGGCCGTTTTCCTCGTTGATAATTCTGAAACTACCGTAGGATTCATCAAAGTATCCTATTCCCCCTTCAGACCAGAACCATATCTTACTGTCAGAAGTTTCCAGAAAGCCTTTGATTGAAAAAACATTCTCCATCCTGAATTCTCTGATATTGTTTTCCTTCTCAAGAATTACAGAACCTGAGACAGTGCCAAACCAGTTTCTGTTTGAGGAATCTGAAAATACCGATGTGTACTGTTCAGAACTTTTGCTTACCGGAGGGGAATATTCAGCAAAACTGCTTCCTGTGTAGCTGTATAATTTGCCCTCATTTGTTACAGCGGTAAGTATTCCCCTGTTGTCAAGGTAGAGGGAAGTGATAATCTTGCTTTCAAGAAATATCTTCTTTTCAGGGGAATCAAAACCTGCAGCAGGGACAAACAGAAGGCCTCCTGCTGTGCCTACCCATAAGTTGCCGTTCCTGTCAAACGAAAGCGATCTTACCGAAAGGTCGGGCAGGCCGGATTCTGTACCGTAAACGATGAATTTATAATTATCCATCAGTATCAGACCATCGCTGTTTGTGCCGATCCAGAGTTTTGTGTCACTGCCTTTTAATAAAACCCTTGCAGTATCAGATGGGTATCCGCCCCTGTTATTCTTAAAAATTTTAAAATCCACTCCGTCAAAGCGGATTAAACCTTCATAACTGGCTATCCAGATGTAGCCGTTGAAATCCTGTTCTATATCAAGAGCATTGTTTGCGGGGAAATCATTGTTGTATTTCCAGTATGTTGATGTCATGTTGCAGAGCCAATCTTCTGAAAACAGGTTTAAAGGAAGCAATAGTAATAGAAGGAATATATGATATTTACGGTTTATGAAAAACATGTAAAACCCCTGAAAAAAATCCTGCACATTATGTGCAGGATTGATTGAATAAGTTATTCATGAAGGAAAGACTCAATTATATTGAGACTGTCAGCAGATACACTGACAGTTCCCCTTTCATCTCTGAATACGGGAATACCGTTGCTGTAATAGACAATACTTATGTTATGATCTCCCGGGGGAAGAGTAAGGTCAGTTACACTTGCGCGCGCGGGAAAGTAGGGGCATATTCTGAGGTCTGCGTTTTCTGTTGCATCAACAGCAACATCGGCAGCAATTCCCATCAGTCCGCCAAGTATTCCGCTGTTCCTTGTTCCCATTTCGGTTTTTGCCTTTTCCTTGAGAATGTTTTTAACAACTGTCCTGATTATTGTTTTACCGATAACAAAAGGCTGTTTAAGAAGATATATTTCCTCGGAAATATTTTCCATATCTTCGATTCTTTCCAGTTCCCGTACAACTGTCCCGTCAATTTCGAGTTCTATCCTGTCAACAGCTGTTCCCATCAGGTGCATTTTCGGATACTGGAATTTAAAGTGGTAGCCCCCTTCAACTCCGGGCATATAGATATTGTCAAACCCGACAACATTCTTCACATAGTCAGTGTCCTGGCTTGTTGCTGCTATCCATACAACATCCTCTGTTGTATGAAGGTAAAATGTTTCTGCAAGCTTCCTGGGGGAGTTGCCTGTGAAAGCAACAACACTTAAGTATGCCTTGTCTTTTTCCTTTCTGAGTGCCGGAATTTCAGGCTGAGGGAAGCTGTAGAGGTGACTCTGGAACTGAAAAGCCTTGTTTATCTCATCACCTTCAATACGTGCATCATCATAGCTTTTATCTGATCTGTACAGAAGGAGCCCGAGATACCTTGCAAGCACATCGTTATGGAAACGGTTTTTTCTTGCAATAATTTCACCTTCAGGATTATCGGATGAATTATAATCCTCAATCATTTCCCTGTATTTGTCTTCAAGTACATTGAGTTTTATATTTACTTTTCTTATTTCGACAAGAGCACTGTCTTTCTGCTGCATGGCTATGTAGTTGAGCGCTTTGAAGATATTTATATAAATATCTTCATAATCCTCTCCGCTGTAGTCAAGCGTGTTGTCATTGATTACACCAGAAGCGATTGCTTTGGAAATGCTTTTTGTATAAAGCTCCTCAATTCCCTGTTCAGCCAGTGTAAGCGCTTCATTGCTTTTTTCATATTTTCCCGCGTAATGATAAAGCATCCCTGTATCAAGATAAAAAAGTACCCTGTCTTTTTCCTTGTAGCTGATATCTCTGTATCCCTCTATTACAGCTGCGGCAACTTCATAGTTTCTTGTTGCATAATGTTCAGCTGCATCCTGATACTGGTCCTGCTTTGTCATTGTCGTGGCGCAGGATGAGAAAATTATCACTGCCGCGGCAGTGATAATATATTTGATTGTTTTTTTCATTAAATCAGCCATTTAAAGTATTTTACCAGCTTGTTTTTGATTTCTTGATAAACTTCTTGACTTCTTTTGATCCTATCCAGACCTTTTCATTGCTCTCAAGATTTATAATTTCCATATCAACCTGATAGAGAACTACTTTCTTGCCGTCTACTGCATCGGTAACAGAAGTGATCTGACCTATCATCATGAAATCAGCTCCTGTTTCCGCAACAAGATCCTTTACCGTCTCCATAGTTGCAAAAGTCTGCTGGTCTTTTCTCTCTTCCCTGATTTCATCTCTTTCTATCTTGCTTGCTACAAATTTTACTTTGCCGCTGTTAATGAGTTCTCTTTCAATATCTTTGACGAAAACACCTGTTTCTATATGTTCCGAACTTTTATTTCTTATTGTTCCTACAATAAGAACCGGTTTTTCGCCCCTTGCTGCTATGTAATCTGTGAGCCATGGTCTTGAAAGAGAATCGGAAACCATTTCTTCGGCTACGAGACGTGAATCTGTATCATTCCATCTGCCGCTTAAGTCGATAACTTCTTCAGAATCTGTACGCTTTACAGTTGTAGAAGCGCATGAAACTAATACCATAACTGTCAGAAGTACAACAGCTGCCAGTTTCGCTGCTGATGCTATTTTTTTAAATTCCATAAAATATTCTCCTTAGAGTAGTATTGATTAACTTATATAAATTATTCCATAAATAGTACAGGATTACAACGAATATTGGATAATATTATAAGCTGAAAAATAAAAAGATTTTATATTTGTTATTGTAAAACAGGGATATTATTATAAAACACGGCATAAGAACGAATTATTTGAATCG
Source organism: Spirochaetia bacterium (assembly GCA_963662265.2). GTDB lineage: Bacteria > Spirochaetota > Spirochaetia > CADAEX01 > CADAEX01. The sequence continues at coordinate 168,093 of CAXXHA010000029.1, forward strand.
CCAATTGTATTACCTCACAGGAGTATTATAGGAACAATGAAAGTACTGATACTGAAAAAATATGGAAATACTGTTCATGAAATCATAAAGGAAAGTTTTCCTTCAGAATGGGAGATTAGTATGTCTGATCCTGAAGGCTGGGATGATCTGATCGGTAAAGCAGATATTCTAATCCCCTCTCAGATGAAAGCCGGCAGGGAATTGCTTCAGAAAGCTGAAAAGCTCAAAGTCATTCAGACAGGCGCGGGTTACGATAACGTTGACCTTGAATACTGCAGGGAAAGGGGTATAAGGGTAATGAATGCACCTGCAATCAACTGCAGCGAGGTAGCAGAGCATACATTTGCCTTTATATTCCAGCGGTATAAGAAGATTATGGAACTTGATTCAGAAATCAGGAAAGATCTCTGGTCAAAAAAGAAAGTGGGGCGAGCATTATCAGACCTTTCAATAGGTATTGTCGGTTACGGAAACATAGGCAGAAGAGTTTCGGAAATTGCTTCTGTATTTAATATGAAAGTTTATGTCTATTCAGCTTATTCTGAAAAGTGGTACAGAAAAAATATTCATTTCACTGATACACTAGATGAACTGCTTGCGGAATCTGATATTGTGACTCTTCATACATCAGCAGGCAGGGAAAAGTATGATATGATTTCTGACAGGGAATTTTCTCTCATGAAAAAAGATGCTTTTCTTATCAATACGGCAAGAGGCGCTCTTGTCGATGAAGATGCCCTCTGCAGGGCGCTGGACAGCAGGAAGATTTCAGGTGCAGCTCTTGATGTTTTTAAAGAGGAACCTCTTCCTTCCGGCAGCAGGCTAAGGAATTACAGCAACATTATAATGACTCCCCACAATGCGGGGGAACCTGACCTTGATAAATCATACAGGAAGAGGTTTGAATTCTTCTGCAGAAATATAATCACAGAGCTTGAAGGGGGAGAGCCGGAAGGTGTAATTGTGTAAAATATCCTGGCCGGAATATTATTCCAGAAGCGGGGGAAATGCTGACTGAGAAAAGCTTAAGCTGCCTGAAAGTTTCAAATAAATCAGTCTGAATCCCTGTTCCTGTTTTTGAAATAATATTTTATCCCTTCAGCGAGACGGTAGAAGTCTTCCCTTTTGCTGTATAATCCCAGTGAAAGTCTCAGCGATTTGGATGCTCTTTCCTCATTCCTTCCCATGGCTGTTAGTACCTGGGATTTCCCCTTTATATTGTCCGAGCACGCGCTGAATCTGCTTAAACATATATTATTGAATATGAGAAAAGAAATAAAATCCTCAATATCATATATATCAGGCAGGCTTATGCAGAGGACGCCGGGAACCCTGAGGGAAGGTGATTCAAGTATTATATTGTGAGGAAGGCTGGTGAGTATGGAAAGCCCCTCGGAAGTAAGTATTTTCAGCCTTTTATATTCACTGTCGCAGTTTTTTTTCAGCTGGGTAAATGCTTCTGACATTGCTGCAATTCCCGGCGTGTTTTCCGTGCCGGGGAAAAAACCGTTTTCCTGTTTGCCGCCGTCCCTGACAGGTTTCATCTGTATTGAATCAGGTTTGTAGAGAAGGCCGGTGCCTTTCGGCGCATATATCTTGTGGCTGCTCATTGCAAACATATCACAGTAATCAATCCATTCTTCAAGAGGAAGTCTTGGTACTGCCTGCACAGCATCTGCAAATACAATACCCCCTGCATCCGCTATTCTTGAATATATTTCTTTGACAGGCTGTATACCCCCTGTTTCATGATTGACCGGGGAATAAACGCAGATGATTTTTTTATCCCTGTTTTCTGAAAACAGCCGATGCAAGGGTTGAAAGGTCAATTCTTCCCTCTTCTGTTACTTTCAGTATTTTATAGCGGTGTCTCGGGAGTTCTGTTATGTTTTTAAGGACAGATGAATGTTCTATAGCTGTTGTAAGGAAGAATGAATCATTAAAGGTTTTATATAGGCCTTTTATTCCCGTAAATAGGGATTCGGAACCGGAAGATGAAAAATAGAAATGATCCGGATTCTTCCCGAAAAAATCTGCAATATTTCTCCTGCAGTTATCCATAGCCTGCCAGGCGACAACTCCCGAGGCATGGTAGCTTGAGGGGTTTGCCCAGTGCTCTCTGCATGATTTTTCAAATGCGGCAATTGTTTCCTTTAGAACAGGAGTTGTCGCATTATAGTCCATATAAACAGTACCTGACTGTGCATAATTTTTAATTTTAGTCAGCAACTTTTTTTTTCTTTCACAATTACAAGCCATATCGATATTTATTTTAAATAAGGAATTATGTCAATTCTTTTCAAGAATAATTATTAAAATATGTACATACAATTAATGTTTAAATTGGAATAAGTTATTTAGCATGTTATTACTGAACATGAAAATTAAATAAGCTGCAACAGGTTATGATTAAAATTAAACATATGGAGTAACTGTAAAAATCTTAATTCGGCCAATTTAATAGAATAAAAGTACAATATCTGATATATTAATTCCTGATGAATAAATATACAGACAGAATCATGGATATTTATGATCCTCCAATAGTGAAATTCAAGGCTGAAGCTGAAAAGCGAATTGACAGAAGCAAAACTGTAATCAATCTGAACCAGGCAGTCCCCTTCCTATCCTGCGCCTGTTGAAATCACAGATGCGGTGAGAAAGGAGATTGAAAATCCATCATATTCCTTTTATACAAAGGATGAAGGGAAAGATGAACTGAGACAGAGAATATCTGAAGAGGTAAATGCAATGTTTTCTGTAAATACAGAAATGGAAAACATATGTGTAACCTCAGGGGCAAATAATGCCTTCTATTCAATTCTTCCGGTAATTGCGGAATCAGGTGATGAAATAATCATATTTACCCCGTATTACTTCAACCACTACATGTCAATAAAGGCATACGGAATTGTACCTGTTGAAGTTTGCTCTTGATTCTGATGATAATTTTTCAATACCATTTGAAGTTCTGAAGGAAAAAAATAAACAAAAGGACAAAGGCAGTTGTATTTGTCAATCCTTCAAATCCGACCGGAAGGTCCTACAGCATGGAAGAGGTTGAAAATCTTCATAATTTCTGCATGGAAAATAATATTTACCTTGTAAGCGATGAAGTCTATACCCATTTTCCATGATGATTATCCCATGCAGGGTTCTGTCATGAGGCTTGATGATTTCCTTGATTCAAGAACTGTGTGTATAAATTCCTTTTCCAAGATATACAGCATAACAGGGCTGAGGGCAGGTTACATAACAGCTTCTTCCGGTTTTATAAGGCAGTTTATAAAAATCCAGGATTCAAATATTATCTGCGTATCATCTCTTGCACAGGACAGCAGCTCTTGCCGGAATGGATAAAATGTTCATCATGGCTTGATGAAAAAATAAGGCCTGATGAGAAGAAAGAAGGAAATGTTTTTAAAACTGTTTGCGGAAAGAGAATCAATGTTTAAAATTGTATCATCAGGTTCTTTTTTCCTTTATCTCAATTATGATAAAGAGATCGGATCTGAAGAACTCTGTTACAGGATGATTGAAAAGGAGAATATTGTTTCACTTCCCGGAACCTGCTTCGGTTCTGACCAGGGGAGGGCTTTGAGGCTTGCTCTTGGAAATGTTGAAAGTGCGAATATTCCTTTTGTAGTTGATAAACTGACAGGTTTCAGTATCTGAAAACAGGATGGAATTATTAAATAATAAACAGGAGTAACAGCTTGGATACAAATAAAACAGATATAATAAAAAAGTATTTCAATACAGATAATGTGATATTCAGTTTCGATAAAAAGATAAAGCTTGATGAATCTGCATATTCGCCATTTTTTATTGATATAAACGGGAATACTGTCCCATCCCGAAGAGAGGGATTTCATAAAAAAAAACAGCTCTGCAGTCTTCTTGAAAAAGAGGGAATTGATTTTGATATTGCAGCAGGAGCCGACCATTCAGGCATACCGTTTACAGTGGCTGTAAGCGGAAATTACGGTAAACCTCTTGTATATATAAGAAATTCCAACAAGAAAACACGGTAAAACAGAATAAAACAGAAGGAAGAATATCAGGCGGAGAAGATGCTGTCCTTTTTACAGACTACTATTCATCTGAAGAAAAGATAAATTTCGCAGTTGATGCTCTCAGGGAATCTGATGTGAATATAAAAGCTGTTCTTACTGTTTTAAACTATTCAGATGAAAAAGAGTATGATGGGATAAAGATCCTTTCCCTGTTTTGATAAAGATGATTTTTTACTGATGCTGTAAGGGATAAAAGATTGGCTTCTGATGAAATAATCAGGAAGCTTGAAAAAGGCAAAGATAATGTTGCAGCATCATACAATGAAAGCATGGTAAGGGAAGGGGCTGAAATACTTCTTGAAATAAATGCTGTTTCACTCTCTGTTTCAGAGCCTTACAGGTATGCCTCCGGTATACTGAGCCCGATTTACTGCGACAACAGGCTTCTTATCTCATATCCCGATAAATGGGACAGGATTATTGATTTCATGATAAACCTGATTGAAACAAAGATAGGAATTGAAAATTTTGATATCATAGGCGGGACATCTACGGCAGGTATTCCCCATTCAGTGAAAATAGCGGAAAGGCTAGATAAACCACTTGTTTATATAAAGTCGGATACCGGAAATACCGGCAGGATGTCTGAAATAGAAGGCAACATGGTCTCAGGCAGGAGAGTTCTTATTATTGAAGACCTTATCAGCAAGGGGGGCAGCGCGTTGAAGGCTGTCAAAATGGTAAGGGATAAAAACGGTATTGTAGATTACTGCCTTGCTATTTTTACTTATGAAATGGAAAGCAGTAAAAAGGCATTTGAAGAAAACAGCTGCAGAGTTTTTACTGTTTCAAGGTTTTCGGGGCTGATAGAAACTGCGGCTGAGAAAGAATATATAAACAGCAGCGAAATGGAAAAAGCGCTTGACTGGAACAGGGATCCTGAAAACTGGGGGAAAAAACATGGATTTGAATAATAATTTTGCAGACAGACTGCTGAATGCTATAGATGAAAAAAAGAATCCTTCTGTAGTGGGGCTTGATCCGAATCTTGAAAAAATGCCTCCACACATTGTTGAAAAATACCTGGGCGGCAGGGGGTTTGATCCTGAGGCCGCATCAGATGCAGTACTTGAATTCAACAGGGGAATTATTGATTCTGTATGCACAATTGTACCTGCGGTTAAGCCGCAGATTGCCTATTATGAGGTTTTCGGGGAATTCGGTATAAAGGCATTCCGTGAAACTGTGGAATATGCTAAGGAGAAATCGCTTCTTGTAATCGGCGATGCAAAGAGAAATGATATAGGATCGACATGCCAGGCCTATTCAGATGCATTTCTCGGAAAGGTTAAAATCGGAGACAGCGAAGAGGAGATTTTCGGTGTTGACTGCCTCACTGTGAACGGTTACCTGGGTTATGACGGGATTGAACCGTATATAAAAAACTGCTCGAAATACGGCAGGGGAATATATATTCTTGTAAAGACATCGAATAAGGGATCTGAAGAATTTCAGTGTATATCATGCGAAAAAGGGACAAACTTCCAGATTATGGGAGAACTTGTATCTTCCTGGGGTGAAGAGCTTGTAGGAAAGGAAGGCTACAGCTCTGTAGGCGCTGTTGTCGGTGCAACATTTCCGGAAGAAGCTGAAATACTCAGAAAACAGATGAAAAAAACACTTTTCCTTGTTCCCGGGTACGGCGCACAGGGGGGGACTTCAGATGCTGCAGTCAACTGCTTCAATCCTGACGGCAGAGGAGCGATTGTGAATTCATCCAGGGGAATAATATATGCGTGGATGGGTAAGGGCGATGGAAAAGACTATAAAAAATACACAGAGGAAGCTGCACTTGAAATGAAAAAAGATCTTGGAGCAGCCCTGAAAAAGGGGAATAAATACAGATGGTAGAAAATAAATCACAGAGAGCGATTATTACAGTTCTCGGGGCAGATAAAACAGGTATTATTGCAGGCGTTACAGCAAAGCTTGCCGAACTGAAAATCAATATTCTTGATATTACACAGACAACAATGCAGGACCTTTTTACAATGATTATGCTTGTGGATTTTGAAAAATCGGAAATAAGTTTTCACGATGTTGTTGAAGCACTCGAGGAGAGGGGAAAGGAGCTGAATGTTCAGGTCAGGATGCAGCATGAGGATATTTTCCATTCAATGCACAGAATCTGATATATTTTCCCAGAAAAATATTTATAGATATTGAAAATATTGCTGAATAAATATCGGGCAAACATATCTATGAAAGAATGTTAAAAAAAGAGATAACTGATTAACAATAATCAGACATGAAAAATCCAGTATCCGAGGATAAACAGAATGCTTAAGACATCAGAAATAATTGAAACTATCAGGATGATTGATGAGGAGAATCTTGATATAAGAACTATTACTGCCGGAATTTCACTTCTTGACTGCGCAGACAGCAGCGGAAGCAGATCCCGGGAAAAAATATATGAGAAAATTACCAGAATTGCGGAAAATCTTGTAAAGACAGGGGAGCAGATAGAGCGGGAATATGGCATACCGATAATTAATAAAAGAATTTCAGTCACCCCTGTATCACTTGTTGCAGGAGCATCAGATGATACAGATTATACAGAATATGCAAAAACCCTGGACCGGGCAGCAGAGACCTGCGGTGTGAATTTCATAGGCGGTTTTTCAGCCCTTGTTCACAAGGGATTTTCAAAGGGTGACAGAATACTTCTTTCATCCATACCGCAGGCTCTTTCTGAAACAGAAAAAGTATGTTCATCTGTAAATATTGCAACTACAAGGGCAGGCATCAATATGGAAGCTGTTGCCGAGATGGGGTATATAATCAAGAAAACAGCTGAACTCACAAAGGACAGGCAGGCGATCGGGTGCGCGAAACTCGTGGTATTTGCAAATGTACCTGAGGATAACCCTTTCATGGCAGGCGCATTCCACGGAGTGGGAGAAAGCGAGGCAGCGATAAATGTGGGAGTTAGCGGTCCCGGTGTAGTTCAGAATGCAATAAAAAAGATAGGCCCTGATGCTGATTTCGGTCATGTATCTGAAGCGATAAAAAAAGCTGCTTTTAAAATAACCAGGGTCGGGGAACTTGTTGCAAGGGAAGCATCCAGAAGGCTTGGGATAAATTTCGGCATAGTGGATCTTTCTCTCGCACCTACTCCTGCAAGGGGGGACAGTGTGGCACATATACTTGAGGAGATGGGGCTTGAAACCTGTGGTACTCACGGTACAACAGCAGCACTGGCTCTTCTCAATGACGCGGTGAAGAAAGGGGGATCAATGGCTTCCTCCTATGTCGGGGGTTTAAGCGGCTCTTTCATTCCTGTCAGCGAAGACAGGGGAATGATTGATGCGGTCAAGGCTGATGTACTTACGCTTGATAAGCTTGAAGCAATGACATGTGTCTGTTCTGTGGGACTTGATATGTTTGCAGTACCCGGAGATACAAACGCAGAGACGCTTTCAGCAATAATTGCGGATGAAGCTGCAATAGGTGTGATAAATCAGAAAACAACAGCAGTGAGAGTTATTCCTGTACCGGGAAGTAAAGAGGGCGATATGGTTGAATTCGGAGGTTTACTCGGAAGGGCGCCTGTAATGAATATACACAAGGCATCAAGCGATGTTTTTATAAGGAGAAGGGGTAGAATACCTGCTCCTATCAATGCGCTTAAAAACTGATGCCTAAATAGATATTTTTTTGATTAAGATGAATGATTGGTTTTCAGGAAAATATCTGTTCCTGGTATTAAATATGAATGTCATTTAATGATAATAAAGTCTGAATGGGAAATTATTAAAACATTTCTGTAGGAAAAATGAGGGGAATGAAATGAATAAACCTGTAATGGAAGTTGCTGCTATACATGATTTATCAGGTTACGGGAGAGCATCTCTTACTGTTGCTATTCCTGTACTGTCTGCAATGGGGATACAGGTTTGTCCTCTCCCTACATCTGTTTTATCCACACAGACAAGCGGTTTTACCGATTATTCATTTGCAGATTTTACCGATAACATGGAAAAAGTAATTCAGCACTGGAAAAAACTTGATATAAAATTTGATGCGGTTTATACAGGTTTTCTGGGTTCCGGAAGACAGATTTCAATTATTGAGGATTTTATCAGGTTTTTCAGAAAAGAAAGGCAGATAGTTGTCGTTGATCCTGTTATGGGAGATAACGGGAAATCATATGATACAATAGATGACGGAATTATCAACGGGATGAAGTCTCTTGTGTCTCTGGCTGATATAATAACACCTAACGTTACCGAGGCTTCAATGCTGATTGGAGAGGATGTCAGGCTGGAAAGCGATAAACACAGGAAAACAGTTCTGAAAAAACTTTCAGAAATGGGTCCTGACAGGGTTGTAATAACAAGTGTTCCTGAAAAAAACAACAGGATGTCTGTAATAGCCTATGAAAGGAATACAGAAAGCTTCTGGAAAATGGAACATAATTTTATAGATGCCTACTACCCGGGAACAGGCGATATTTTTACAAGCGTTCTGACAGGAGCTCTTCTCAACGGGGAGAGCCTGCCGATGGCTATGAACAAGGCTGTAAGCTTTCTGTCGCTGGCAATTAAAACAAGCTACGGTTATAACATTCCGAGGCGTAACGGTGTAATGTTTGAAAGAGTAATATCAGAACTTCCAAAGCAGCTTAAAGTGCTTGAATATGAAACATTCTGAGAAAAATATGCAGATTAAAGAAAACATGAACAGGAACGAGCCGGGAATGGTTGTCACTGATTTTGACGGCACCCTGTTCAGCGATGAAAAAAAAGTCAATGAGAAGGATTATAATACACTAGTAAGACTCGGAGAAATGGGGATAAAAAGGGTAATAGCAACAGGCCGGTCTATTTTCTCCGCATCAAAAGTCATTGAACGGGATTTTCCGATAGATTATCTTGTTTTTTCTTCCGGGGCAGGTATCATGAAATGGAAGAGCGGTGAACTGATCCGCCACTATTCAATAAAATCAGAATCAATCAGGAATATCTACAGTGTGCTTGAAAAAAGAGGAATTGATTTCATGCTGCACAAGGAAATTCCCTATAACCATTATTTTTATTCTGTGAAACAGTCAGATGAAAAAAACAGTGATTTCGAAACCCGCTGCACTCTTTACAGCGATTTTATACTTTCAGGCGGCAGAAATGAAATTTTCAAGCTTGAAAATGCCACACAGTTTCTTGCAATAAAAAGTTCAGAAGAATTTAATAATCCTGAAAAGATTTACCACGAGATTAAAGAGAGCCTTCCTGATATGAAAGTGATAAGAGCTACTTCTCCTATAGACGGGAAATCCCTGTGGATTGAGATTTTTCCTGTTGAAGTATCCAAGGCAAAAGCAGCTGATTTGATCTGCGGTATAAAAAGAATTGATAAAAGCAATGTCATGGTGATTGGAAATGACTACAATGACGCTGATATGCTTAAATGGGGCGGGGATAACAGTTTTGTTGTTGAAAATGCTCCGGATGAATTTAAAAAAATATTCAGAAATGTAAGTTCAAATAATAGCTGCGGTTTTTCAGAGGCTGTGGAAAAATGGCTTTCAGGAAAAACTGAAGTCTAATACCTCCCGGTCTGGTTTACATTTTTTTACAGATATACTTTCTGAAATAACTGGGGAGGATTATCTTCAACTTTCAGAGTGATGGATATCTGAAAAATATATCGGGAATCTTTTATTCAAAACCAACAATCATGATTTCCATTTTTCAATAAATGCTTTATCATGGATTTGAATATGCTGACATGATTATTTATATCTGCAATATACGGGACAGAGGTTTGTCAGAAAAATTAATGCTGATTTATATTACAGGGGATTTTTATGGATATGAAATATGATATTAACGGAGCAATAAGAAAGGTAAAGGATTTTCCGAAAGAGGGGATACTTTTTTATGATATAACAAGTGTGCTTTCCAATCCGGAAGCTTTTAATTACTGTCTTGATATTATGGAAGAACGTTACAGGAAAAGTCCTGTTACCAAAATAGCAGCAGTAGAGGCACGGGGATTTATATTTGCATCTCCACTTGCAGACAGGCTTAATCTTCCTCTGGTGCTTGTAAGGAAAGCAGGAAAGCTTCCGGGGGAAACTTTTTCAAAAAGCTATTCACTTGAATATGGAGAAGACAGGGTGGAAATACAGAAATGTGATGTCAGTAGTGAAGATACATTTATTGTTATTGATGATCTTATTGCTACGGGAGGCACAATCAGGGCAGCTTGTGATCTTATTTCTGAAAACGGCGGGAAAATTGAAGAAATATTTGCTCTTGTCGGACTTCCCTTTCTTAATTATGATCAGGTGCTTAAGGATTATTCAGTTAAAACTGTTGTAAATTATGATCATGAATAGTTTGTATATTTTATGAAACTAGTTTTTTGATATCTATTGACATAAATATTGATTTTATGTATTTTTATTTTCGAACAGAACAGATGATCTGAAGGTCACTGATTCAGTTCCTTAAAATGAATTGATTTTATAATCACTTCATTTTAAGTCTATTAGCCCGATGGTGTAATTGGCAACACGCGAGATTCTGGTTCTCGTTTTGAGGGTTCAAGTCCTTCTCGGGCTGTAAAGCATAACCGTTCAGTTTTGATAAGCTGAACGGTTTTTTTTTACCGATTCAGGATTTTATATACCGTTTTCCTTACTTCAGAACCTGAAAAAGGTTTGTGCAGAATTCCTGTTAATTTAAATTCAGCAGGTATTCTGCTGCTGAAAGATATTAATCCTGAGCATAGTAATACAGGTACAGTTATATTGATTTCTGAAAGTTTTTTGATGAAGGAATCTGTATCTGTATTATTTATATAGATATCAGAAATTACCAGATCAAATTTATTATCAACATTTTCAATTCTTTCAAAAGCTTCATTGGGTGATGAATAAAATTCTGTCCTGTAATTGGATTTATCGAGAATACTGCGTAAAAGAGATCCCAGTGATTTATCTTCATCAATAATGATTATATTTTCCCCGGAACCGGATAATGAATTATCCGGGATATTGATATTATCATCAGAATTATCTGAAACCGGCAGAAAAAGTGCAATTTTCGTTCCCAGTCCCGGAGCAGAATGGATAGCTATGTTTCCCCCGTGACTCTTTATTATCCCGTATGCCAGAAACATTCCAAGGCCTGTATTACTGTTTTTCTTTGTCGTGAAAAAGGGTTCAAATATTTTTTCTTTGGTATAATTATCCATGCCGGCGCCTGTGTCACATATTTCAATTTTAAGATAATTTCCGGGACTCATATCGATATAATTATTCTGCCAGTGATAATCCAGATACTGTTTATTCAATAAGATACTGATTTCACCCTCTTTATCTCCAATGGCCTGAACTGAATTGGTACAGAGATTGAGAAGCACCTGGTAAATCTGTACAGGGTCTGCTGAGATCTCAGAATCATCATCAATAGTTGTATTGACTACAATAGTTTCCGGCAGAGATGGAGTGATGAAATTAACTATTTCATTTATAATCGGAGATATTCTGACAGGTTTGAAATTCTTTGTATTCCTTCTTGTAAAGGAACGGATTTCATTTACCATTGATATTCCCCTGCCGACAGCTTCTTCTATTGATTCAAGAAAGGAAATCTGTTCAACAGGATTATTAATATATTTCTGGGCCATCTGGGTATTTCCAAGTATTGCCGCAAGTATATTATTGAAATCATGGGCAATGCCGCTTGAAAGTGTTCCAAGTGCTTCCAGTTTACGTGTCTGGCTTAATCTTTTTTCATATTCAAGTTTACTCTCTTCGAGTTTTTTCAATTCTGAAATATTTATATGCGTCCCTATAATCCTGTCAAGAGAACTGTCCGGTTTTAATATTTTCAAGGCTCTTGAGAGTATCCATGAATAGGAGCTGTCTTTTTTTCTAAGTCTGAAGTAATTCTCATACAGTTCCTTTTCTTTATCATTTACAAAGTTATCGAAAGTATTAATTGCATTGTCTCTGTCTTCATCATGAAGCAATTCTATCCAGCATGTTTTTAATGAATCACTGTTAAAAGGCATAAAGCTTTCAATATTCCATCCAAGCATTGAAAAATATTCTTCGCTGAACCAGAATGAATTTGTATTCCTGTAATATTCCCATGCACCGGTCTTTGAAACACGTATGAAAGTTTTATATCTTTTTTCATTGAATTCTTTTTCATTTGCTGTTTCCATCGATAATCAACCTTATATGAGGATATAATAATTATAAGTTTTATATATTAAAATGCAAAAAAAAACAGGCTGCAGATCACCGATTAATTAACGGATCAATGCTGCCTGATATATTTCTGCTAAAAATGTTTTTATCCACCTGAATGGATGAATAATACTTTATCAGTTGCCGTTGAAATTGTTGTAATAGTAGTCAAAGCTGTCTATAAGAGCTTCCCATGATGCTTCTATGATATTTTCTGAAACACCCACAGTATCCCATTCTCTCTCGTGGTCAGTAGTTGTTACAAATACTCTAACCTTTGCCGCAGATGCTGACTGGGGATCAAGTATTCGCACCTTATAGTCAATAAGGCTTATTTTCTCGAGAAAAGGGTGCTGTGGAACGAGAGCGTCTCTTAACGACTTGTCAAGAGTATCTACAGGACCTACGCCTACAGCAGCACCCATCATGTTCATGCTTTCCGATTCCATGAAAACACGGCCGACTGTTTTACTCTGGATAGAACCTGTCTTGAATGATTCAAGGTGGTAGTTATTGAGGTTTATTATTGGTTTATACATGCCCATGGTTTTTCTTATAAGTATGTCGAAAGAAGCTTCTGCCGCTTCATATTCATAACCGAATTCCTCTTTTTCCTTGAGAACATTGATAAGTTTTTTAACTTCAGGGCTGTTCTTGTCAAAGTTTCCGTATTTCTTGAGCTTGTTTACGATTGTGGATTTTCCCGAAAGTTCTGAAAGCAGTATCTGCCTGGAGTTCCCAACCTTGCTGCTGTCAACATGCTCCATAAGCTCAGATGCCTTTTCAATTACATCGGCGTGCTGGCCTGCCTTGTGGCTGAATGCGGCTTCTCCAACATAGGGCTGTCTTTTCTCAGGGATAATGTTTGCCATCTCATATACATAGCGGGAAAGAGATGTGATATTCTCTATTTCAGAATCTATGTTTGCAGAGTAATCAGATTTAAGGGAAATTGTAGGAGCAATTGAACACAGGTTTGCATTGCCGCATCTTTCTCCCCAGCCGTTTACAGTACCCTGTATATGCACAGCTCCGTAATCAAGCGAGAGGAGGGAATTCGCAACAGCTGTTCCACAGTCATTATGAAAGTGGACTCCTACAGGAGCGAGTTTATCTATAGGTAGACTTTTCAATATGGAAATCACTTCAGAAGGGAGAACCCCCCCGTTGGTATCGCATAAAACAAGTGCCTTTGCTCCGGCTTCGGTTGCAGTTTCAAGCACTTTAAGGCAGTAGTCGCTGTCATCCTTGAAGCCGTCGAAAAAATGTTCAAGATCGAAGAAAACCTGGCGGCCGTTTTTCTTCAGGTAATCAATTGATTCGTAAATCATTTCAAGGTTTTCAGTGTCAGTAGTCTTTATGACTTTCTCGACATGTGCCTTCCATGATTTGCCTACTATTATGATATGCTCCATATCGGAACCGAGAAGCGCATTAAGATGGCTGTCTTCCGCTGCCTTGATTTTCGGTTTCTTTGTAGACCCGAATGCTACAATCTTCGCGTGGCTGAAATTTTCCTTTTTCACCTGTTCAAAAAAAGCTGCCTCTTTTTTATTGGCAAGGGGAAAACCTCCTTCTATATAATCGATTTTCATTTCATCAAGTTTATGTGCAATCTTTATCTTGTCAGAAAGGGTGAAATTAATTTCTATACCCTGCATCCCGTCACGTAGTGTAGTATCATATAGGTCTATTTTCTTCATAAATCTCTCCCTTTTTTATAAAAAATTGGTTTTATTCAATGCATTAACATAAGCTATTGCGCTTGCTTCAAGGATATCTGTGGAAGACCCTCTTCCTTTGAGCTTGTTCCCGTCAACTTCTATTGAAACAAAAACTTCCCCCATAGCCTGTTTTCCCGGTGTTACAGCTGATACCTTGTATTCTTTAAGAGTTGCTTTTATTTTTACCGCCCTTTCTATAGCATTGAATATGGCATCAACCGGACCGTCACCTGTTGCAGCTTCTTCCATGACCTTGTCATCGTTAAGTACTCTTACAGTTGCTGTCGGAACTGATGTGTTCCCTGAAATAACATTAAAGTAATCAAGCTTGAATACTGCTGATTTCATTCCAAGTTCATCAGTAACAATAGTGATAAGGTCGTCATCATAAACCTCTTTTTTCCTGTCAGCAATATAAAGGAATCTCTTGTAAATATTCTGGATTTCCTCTTCCGACAGTTTGAACCCGAGTTCTGAAACCCTGCTCTTGAAACCGTGAAGACCGGAATGGCGTCCGAGTACAATATCGCTGTTTTCCCTTCCGATTGATGCAGGTGTCATTATTTCATATGTTTCCCTGTTTTTAAGGAATCCGTCCTGATGAATACCTGATTCATGTGCAAAAGCATTTGCACCTACTATTGGCTTGTTTCTTGCAAGGTTAAGCCCTGTAATATTTGATATGAGACGTGATGAATTATATATATGATTTGTATTTATGTTTGTTTTATACGGGAGCTTGTCCTTCCTTACATACATAGCCATGATAAGTTCTTCAAGAGCCGCATTTCCCGCTCTTTCCCCTATGCCATTGAGAGTTACTTCAGCCTGTCTTGCCCCGTTATCAATAGCTGCTACAGTATTTGCAACAGCAAGGCCGAGGTCATTATGGCAATGAACAGAAATAACTGCTTTATCAATATTAGGCACATTGTTTTTAATATTGTGAATGAAATTGCCGAATTCCCTGGGTACAGCATAACCGACTGTATCCGGAATATTTATGACAGTGGCTCCGGCATTAATTACTTTTTCTATAATCCTGTAAAGAAACTCAGGTTCGCTTCTTGATGCATCTTCGGGTGAAAATTCAACTTCACCTGCCTTGTTCCTTGCGTAAGTGACTCCCCTGACTGCCATTTCAATCACGTCTTCGGGTGATTTGTTAAGCTTGTACTTCATATGGATTGGAGAAGTTGCAATAAAAGTGTGAATTCTGGAAGACGCTGCTTTTGCAAGGGCTTCTGATGCTGCATCAATATCTTTTTCAACAGTTCTTGCAAGAACAGCAATTGTGCTGTTTTTGATTTTTTCAGCTATCTGCTGGCATGCCTGAAACTGGAATGGTGATGAAACAGGGAAGCCTGCTTCAATAACATCAACACCAAGTCTTTCAAGCTGAACAGCTATTTCATATTTCTGTTCAATTGACATGGATGCACCGGGTGACTGTTCTCCGTCTCTTAATGTTGTATCAAAAATATAAATTTGATCCATAATTTTTCTCTCCTATATTGCTTTCAAGTTTTCAAGAAAGTCTCAGTCTCTGACAATAAAACCAGTTTTATTATTCACTCAGGGTAAAAAAAAAAGCCGCCCTGTTGAAGGACGGCTTTTTTTTATGGTTATCAGCATTATCCTTCCTGCAAATTTTCCCCGCTAATTAGAATAATAATAATGAGTAGGTTAATAATTGCAGAAATTGTAATGTTTTTAATGGATTTCTCTGTCATATATACCTGTTTAACTAATGATTTAAAAATTGTCAAGAAAAAAAGTGTAAAAAACAATTATCTATGAAAAAAAATTATGATAATAAGGCAGAAAAACACTGATGTTAGTGGTAAAAAGAGAATAAAATAGGCTTGACCTGTAATTTTAATAACCATAAAATTATAGTATGGGAAAAAAAGATGTTTTCGAACAACTAGCTGATGACCTTCCTGATGATGAAAGAATTACGATGCTGAATGAGATAAAAGAGGATCTCAAGAAGCATCAAAAAGTTGAAAGCAAAGAGCCTGAAAAACAGATAAAGAAAGACAAGGAACACAAACTTGTTGAAACAGAATATCATAATTCAAGTCTTATAGATAAAATACAGCTGTTTATCAAAAAAATTATTACCGGAAAATCTGTATATGCTTTAATGAAAGAAAAGATGATTAAAAATCTTGGGAAATCTGTAGAACATGATTACCCCGGATTCGTTGATATCAAGGATTCAAGAATTAAGGAACCATACTGCAATGAAATCCAGCTGCTGAAAACTTCAATAGCTGATATTACTGACGTTTTCAATGTTATTGAAAACTTCGGGAAAGCAGAATTTTACCAGTTTATTGCAGCTTCTGAAATGTCTGAACTTGAAGAGACACTGGAAAAAAATACTGATCCTGACTTTATTCTTAGAACAGGGCTTGTAACAGAGCGTAAAAAAGTACGAAATGAAATTATAAGGCAGTATCATGATATTATTGAATCTGTTGACAGTATTGAAAAGGAAAAGGTTTATGAGATAATCAGGGCTTTTTTTCTTTTAAAGCAGCTTGTTATATTTAATTTTGACAGTTTCTCCAGAAAAATTGAATTTGAGCCCAATGGCAATAAATTCTCATCATTCGGCAACTGCAGAAAAATTATCAGGGATCTGTATGAGATAGTATTCAACATACAGAATTCCTCTGCTCCATACAAGAAACTCCTGAGATATATGGCGGAATTCTATTATGAAAAGGGTGATGCGGCTGCAAAAGTTTCCAGGGAAGATTTTCTGAATAAAATGCTTAACAAGCTGATAAGTGATTTTAATGTCATAGAAACATTCAGCAAAAACACCCCTATGAAGAATCTGATAAAATATATGTACAAGGATTTTCATTATGAGCCGGGAAAAATTACCGGCGGTGAAGAGTGGTTCAATGTCTATAAAAATTATCTTAAGGAGAAAATTGACAGAAAGTATGATATCTTTCTGAACGATCAGAAAAAGAATGATATTCTTCGTAAACTCAGACATTTCATAGATACACTGCCGGATGAGAAGAATCTTAATTTTTCCGTGGATGTGAAGGAACGTATTTATAGATTTGAATACGCAAACCTGTTTTTCTATCTGAAAGAGCTTAAAAACACATTTTACCAGAAAAAAATAGAAAGAATTGTCTCTGCAGTACTGCTTGACGGTGCTTTTTACAAGGATACAAATAAAAAGGAATTATACGAGGCATATAATTTTCTGAATACAATAGATGTTGAATTCAGAAATTTCAAGAACAGGATAGATCCCGAGAGTGAAGAAATAAAAAATATCAGAAAATACAATTTCGAAGAGACATCCAAGAAGCTCCAGAAAAAGAAAACCGAACGTTTTATAAACGAAATCAATGAGAGCCTTCTCGAAAAATACAATGAATACTACAATGCATTTGTTTCTGTCAGCAATGTACTTTATGGAATTGTGAACGGCAATATAGGCGGTAAATATGACACTCTTTCCAATGTTTCAGATGTGTGTGAAGAAAAAACTTTCATGTCGCTGACATCAATAAATACTGTAAACAATAATCTCAAGGAAATGCTGAAGATGCTGAATGACCTTACTGATCTCTATGGTATAAAAAGTGAATAAATTTATAGAAACTGATTCTGATAATTACCTTAAATTCGATTTCAGCACATCTGATTCACCTGAGTGTATTATGTCTCTCAGATCTGCAGGCGGAATGGGAAGAAATACTGATCCTGAAACAGCAGAGCGCAGGAATTTTCTGGAAAAGACAGGTGTAGAGGATTATTTTAAGCTTAACCAGACTCACAGCCGGATTGTTCATAATGCTGCAGATCTAGGCAGTGCTGATAACGTTGTTGAAGGGGACGGCCTTTATTCCTTCAGCCGTGAAAATATACTTGCTGTTACTGCCGCAGACTGCATGCCTGTGTTTTTCTTCAGCAGATCAGAAGGAGTATTCGGGGTTCTTCACTCCGGATGGAAAGGTACCGGCATATCGATAGAAGCTGTCCAGGAGATAGAGAAAGATGCCGGCAGACAGATTGATGACTTTGAATTCATACTTGGGCCTTCAATAGGGTCCTGCTGTTATGAGGTGGACCGTGACAGGGCAGAAGTATTTGAAAATCTTTATGGAAGTGATTCTGTAGTTACAAGGGATAATTCCGGCTATAAAAAAGAAAGCGGAAAAAGATATTATCTTGATCTCATAAAGGCAAATACAGCTGTTCTTGATAAAAAAGGGATTAAAAATATTAAAATAATTGAAAACTGCACCTGCTGCAGTGAAAACTTCTATTCTTTCCGCGGAGATGGGCCGAAACAGTTCAGGCTCATGCTTGCACTAATCGGATATTTTAGATAATTTAACTGGTATGGATAATGTTAAAGATATACTCAGAAAAAAGATCTTCAGTGCTGTAAGCAGTATTGCAGATAATATAGATTCAAAACCGGAGGATATAGTAGTTGAAACACCTCCGAAGCCGGAACTCGGGGATTATGCTTTTCCCATGTTTCCCTTTGCAAAAGCCTTGAGAAAATCTCCTGTTCAGATAGCTTCCCAGATTGCTGAAATGCTTTCAGCAGATGATGCTAACAGCTATCAGGCAACAGGCCCCTATATAAATGTCAAAATAAAAAGAGACTCTGTTGTCAGTGACACCCTCAGGCAGGTGGAAGAAGAGGGGGACAGGTACGGTTTCAGCAACAGCAGAAGCGGCGAAAAGATAATGCTTGAATTTTCATGTCCCAATACAAATAAGCCTCTTCACCTCGGGCACCTAAGAAATGACTCATTGGGTGAAAGTGTTTCAAGAATTCTCAAGGCAAACGGAGCTGATGTTAAAAAGGTGAACCTGATCAATGACCGGGGTATTCATATATGTAAATCAATGCTTGCCTATAAGGAACTTGGAAACGGGACAACACCTGAATCTGAAAACATGAAAAGCGACCATTTTGTAGGCAAGTATTATGTTGAATTCACAAATCTTTCAAAACAGGATGAAAAGGCAGAAGAAAGAGCGCGTGAAATGCTTGTTAAATGGGAAAAAGGCGATGAAGAAACCATAAAGCTCTGGAAACAGATGAACAGGTGGACAATTGACGGTGTTAATGAGACATATGAGAAGACAGGTATTTCCTTTGACAAGGTATATTATGAAAGCGAAACATATGCTTCAGGTAAAGAGGAAGTACTGAAAGGTATTGAAAAAGGGGTTTTCTACAAAGATGAAAAAGGAACTGTCTGGGTTGATCTTGAAGATATCAACCTTGACAAGAAAGTTCTTTTAAGGGCTGACGGAACATCTCTATATCTTACACAGGATTTAGGAACTGCTATCAAACGGCATGGAGACTGGCCGTTTGAAACTCTTATATATGTTGTTGCATCTGAGCAGCAGTACCATTTCAAGGTTCTTTTCGAAGTTCTTTCAAGGCTTGGCTATAAATGGGCTGAAAACCTTTACCATCTTTCATACGGAATGGTTAACCTTCCTGAAGGGAAGATGAAATCCCGTGAGGGAACAGTTGTTGATGCTGATGATCTTTTTGCTGAACTCGCATCAATGGCGAAAAATGAGATTATTGAAAAAGAAAGGGCTGAATTTATAGATGATATCGAAGATACATCGGAAAAAATAGCTCTTTCAGCTCTCAACTACTATCTTCTTTCCACAAATCCGACAAAGGATATGATATTCAATCCAAAGGAATCTCTCTCCTTCAACGGAAACACAGGTCCTTATCTTCAGTATATGGGGGCCAGGATAGTAAGTATTTTAAGAAAATTCGGCAGAAATGCAGACAGGGCATCGGTTGATACTTCACTTCTGAAAACTGATGATGAGTGGGATCTGATAAAAATGATAGGTGCATTTTCAGATGTAGTTGAAGAGGCCGGCAGGGAATATAACCCCGCTTCTGTAACTTCCTACACATATGAACTTGCAAAAAGATTCAGTAAATATTATCATGATGTTCAGATACTCAACAACGAAGACAGTAATCTTGTTGAGGCTCGTGTATATCTCGTCGAAATGGTACTGCAGGTACTGAAAAACTGTTTCAGCCTGATAGGGATACCGTTTCTTGAAGTTATGTGATCAAAAGAGGGGTCTATTGACCTTGATTGATTATTGTGGTATATGAATATACTGAAAAATACAATATGGTAGGGAATTAGAATGTACGCACTGGTTGAAATTAAAGGAAAACAATACAAAGCAGAAAAGGGAGCTGTCCTCAAAGTAGATAGAATTGATTCTGAAAAAGGTGATTCTCTCGAATTCGATAAAGTTCTTATGCTTAGTAATGATAGTGATGTTAAAATTGGTACTCCTTATGTAGAGGGAATCAAGGTACAGGGTTCTGTAGAGGATCAGATTAAAGATAAAAAGGTAGTTGTGTTCAAGTACAAAAGAAGAAAAAACTACAAAAGAACACAGGGCCACAGACAGCAGTATACTCTTGTTAAAATCAACGACATAGTCGGAGCATAACAGATAAATTGCTGAAAATTCTGATCAGGCTTGATACAGGCAGAGTATTGAGGGAAATCAGAGCATCAGGACATGCGGGAGATGATGCAAAGGGGCATAATACAGTCTGCGCCGCTGCAACATCTCTTATCAGGTCTGCATGCAGAACTGTTACATGTGATTCAGAAATAAAATCCATGTTTTCTGCACCTGAACCTGGACAGCTGGACTTCAGTATTCATCATTATGAATCACTGAAGTCGGAGTGGTTGAAAGGAATAACTGATTATTTGTTAACAGGATTAACAGATCTTGATAATGAATATCCGGAATATTTTGAAATAAATATAACAACTATTTGAAGGAGATATAAATGGCTCATAAGAAAGGCGGCGGTAGCTCAAAGAACGGAAGAGATTCAAATTCCAAGAGACTTGGTGTAAAAAAATTCGGCGGTGAAGTAGTAACTGCAGGATCAATCATTGTAAGACAGAAAGGTACAAAATTCCACTGCGGTGACAATGCAGGTCTCGGAAGAGATTATACAATTTTTGCTAAACTTGACGGAAAAGTTGTATTTACAAGCAGAAAAGGAAAAAAATATATTTCTGTTGAAGCAGTTTAATCAGGATTATTTGTGCGCGGTTTTATTGATGAAACTACTATTGAAGTAAGCTCAGGAAACGGCGGACCCGGTTCTGTTTCATTCAGACGAGAAAAATATGCCCCCAAAGGCGGTCCCGATGGCGGAGACGGCGGCAGAGGGGGCAATGTTGTTTTTATAGTTAAAAAAAATCTAAAAACACTTGCTCATCTAAGATACAAAAAAAACTTCAATGCTGAAAATGGAAGGCCCGGAGAAGGGGGAAAGCGGCACGGCAGACATGGCCATGACGCGGAAATACTTGTTCCGCCGGGTACTCTGATAAAAGACTCTGATACAGGTGAAATACTCAAGGATCTAGAAGAAGAAGAAAACTGGATTTTCCTTAAAGGGGGAAAAGGGGGGCTGGGAAACAGCAACTTTGCAACTTCCCGTAAGCAGGCGCCCCGGTATGCCCAGCCCGGGATTCCCGGAAAGAGCAGGAAAATCAAGGTAGAGCTCAATATTATAGCTGATGCAGGATTTGTAGGATTTCCCAATGCCGGTAAATCAAGTCTTCTGTCAAGGCTGACAAATGCTAATCCAAAGGTAGCTGCTTATGCATTTACTACTAAAATACCCAACTTGGGTGTTTTCAGAATAGGTGACAGAGATGTAATTCTTGCAGATATCCCCGGAATTATCGAGGGAGCATCCCACGGTACCGGCCTTGGAATCAGGTTTCTAAAGCATATTGCAAGAACAAGCGGCCTTGTTTTCCTGATTGATATTTCAGATTATAACTATCTTGAGGCCTTTGATATTCTTCTGGAGGAACTGAAGGAATTTTCTGAAGATCTGTACAACAAGAAAAGAATTATTTTTGCCACAAAGATGGATACTGAAAACAGCGAGGAAAATCTTGAAGAACTGAAAAAGAAATATCCTGAAGAGAAAATATACGGGATATCAGTATTTTCCGGTTACGGCATAGATGATATTAAAAAATACTTTTCGGAGCTTGTTTTTGCAGAAGAAAAAGCAGATTCATTTGGTGATAATTCCTGATGCAGGTATATATAAATTCTTTTAATTTGCATTGCTTTTGCCACAATGTAAGCCCCTTTCAGGGGCGAGACTGCAAAACCACCAGCAACGCAGGTGGTTGATGGCTGAATAATGAAAATTCTTATATTCGGCGGAAGCTTTAACCCGCTACATAACGGACATCTGTTTATAGCAGAAGAAGCAAAATACACACTTTCCTACGACAGAGTTATTTTTGTCCCTTCAAATATATCTTCGCATAAAGAAGACAGGACAGGACTGGACCCTGAAGCCAGATTCAGCATGCTTGAAGAGGCATTGAAGGAATATCCTGATTTTACAGTCGACAGATTTGATATAGAGCATGGCGGAGTATCATATTCAGTAAATACAATTGACCATATTTACAGGAACTACAGATTTGACGGAAAACCGGGATTTGTAATAGGGGATGATCTTCTGCCGGGGTTCAATTCATGGAAAAATGTTGATGAACTCATTAAAAAAATCGATCTGGTAGTTGTGAGACGTGAATCAGATGAGAAAATTGAATCTGAATACCCTGATTATTACATAGATAATACAGTTCTGCCGATATCTTCTACAGATATAAGAAACAGAATCAAAGAGGGTAAATCGGTTAAATTCCTTGTTCCTGATATAATCAGGGAAATGATTGAAAAAAATGGTTATTACAGATAATAAAATAAAAGAATTTGATAAATATTTAAAAGAAAACCTTTCCTATGAAAGATATGCTCATTCATTGTCGACAGCTGAAACTGCTGAAAAACTCTGCATCAATTTCGGAATAGATCCTGTGAAGGGGTATTTCACAGGGCTTGTTCATGATATTGCCAGGGAATATGATAATGATGAAATTATAAATACATGTGTAGAAAAGGGTGAAAAAGTACATGAATGGGAAGAAAGAGAACCTGTACTTCTTCATGGAAAAGCGGGAGCAGGAATTCTTAAAAATGATTTTTCAGTAAGCGACGAGGAAATACTTGACGCAGTGCGTCTCCATACAACCGGAGCTCCCGGTATGAGCAGTCTTGCAAAAATTCTTTTTATATCAGATTATATTGAACCATGCAGAAAGCATATAACTGAAGAATATCTTGAGAATCTTGATTTCAGTGATATGAATATAATGCTTAAAACTGTTCTTGAATCTATAATTGAATATATGAAATCACGAGGCGGAAAGCCTTCAGATATATCAATAGAACTGTTAAAGGAACTGGAAACATGCGAAGAAACAGTAAACCAGATATAAATATAATATTTCTTCTTCTTATCCTGACTATTTTAGCAGGAACCGGTGTATATATATTTCTGCAGCTGAGGACTGATGAAATAACACACAAGGTGGAACAGCAGGAGGAAATTGTCTTAAATATTAATATCTGCGACAATGAAAAACTTCTTTTTTCAGAACTCCTTATATACAATACAAAAACACACAAAGCTGCGATTTTCAACATACCCGGCAATTACGGATCAATAATAGACAAGATCTCAAGAATTGCACGGATAGATGTGCTGTTTGACAATAAAAAACCGAAAGATTTTGTCGAGAAAATTGAAAAAATAACAGAACTTGAAATTCCCTATTATATAAATATTGATATAAAGAATGTCGCAAAAATAGTTGATCTTATATCAGGGCTTGATATTTTTATAGCAAATCCGGTTGAAAATATAACTGAAAAGGATATTGTCCTGTTACCGTCCGGAAGCAATATGCTTGACGGCGACAAGATTGTATCTTTTCTAACATACAGTTCAGATGATGAAAATGATACAGATCTGATTGGCAGGTGGCATAAATTCCTGCAGGGATTCCTTAAAAAAATAGGTGAAGAATCGGTTTTCCTGACAAGCAAGAGAGTTTTCAGCAGGTTTTCAGGTAATATAAAAACAAACCTTAACAGGGAATCTCTTATTTCATTTGTCCGTGAATTAAAACTGATGGACAGCGAAAGGATTATTTTCCAGAGAATTCTCGGGACCAGGAAAAAAATTGATGACGATATTCTTCTTTTTCCCTATTACAACGGCAACCTTGTAAAGGAAACGCTTAAGCAGACAATATCTTCAATTGATAATGAAGATATTATAAGCGATGAGGAAATTAATATAACAGTTGAAATACAGAACGGTACAAGTACAGCCGGGCTTGCAAACAGAACAGCATACATGCTGAAAAATTTCGGGTATGAAATAATTTCCGTAAAAAATGCGGATAGAAACGATTATGAAAAAACAAAAATAATTTCAAAAAATAATGAATATATTTCTGCACAAAAAGTTGCAAATCTAATAAGATGCAAAAATATAGACAATACATTGCCAGATGAGAATGATGAACTGCAGATTGGTGAGGACAATCTGGATGTTGTAATAATACTTGGGAAGGATTTTGATGGAAGATACTGTAAATAAAAATGAAATAATCAGGAAAATTGCACAGGAAATAGAAGAGCTGAAAGGAACAGATACAGTTGCGATTGATGTATCAAAGCAGAGCAGCTGGACAAGTTATTTTATAATCTCAACAGTTTCGAGTTCGGCGCATTTGAGGGGTATTTTAAAAGAACTGTATGATAAACTTGAAGAAGCAGATCTTTTGCCGATGTCGCGTCATAAGAAAATTGATACAGATAAATGGCTGCTGATTGACTGCGGAGACCTTGTCATACACCTGATGGATAAAGAAGCAAGGGGTTTTTATGACCTTGAAAAGCTGTGGTATAACGGGGAAGTTATATTCGGTCATGTCGAAAAGAGTGACGAATAAACAGCATTATTAAAACTGAAACAGATATAATACCGGTTTAAACATGAACCGGTATTTTTTATCAGTTATCAAAATCATCATCACGGTTATTGTCCAGATCTATATATTTTTCAGCATTTTCATCATCCTGAAAATCAAGATCGGATTCATCATTATCAACAAATACTGAATCATCATCAAAATCATCATCTTCGATGAAATCATCATCAAAATCTTCCTCAAATTCAGGATCTTCATCATCGAAATCTTCATCAAGGTCAGAATCCTCATCAAAATCATCATCTTCGAAAGGATCTTCCTGGTCATTTGAATAATCATCAAGATCACTGGAATAATCATCAAAATCATCATCAAAATCACTGCTGAACAGCGCATGAAAATACTTTTTTAGATCAGATATATTTAATTTCAGTTCACATGGGATAAATTTAAATTTTAAAAGCGATATTTCCTCCTTGTCCGCTGTCAAAATCATAAAACCTCCAAAATAATAACTTCTGTAAAGCAAAAAACATAAGATTTAATATTTATAATTATCTAAACATAGTTCCACATTGAAGATTATGTCAATTGAATTAAGAAAAAAACATAAAAAAATAATTTTCAGTTGTGCCGCTGAAATTCCTTTGAAAAAAGAAAAATCAGGGCAATAAAACCTCCAGATAACAATAATCTTTACTGATAATTAATGTTTTTAATATATAAAAAAAAATATTAATTGAAATTCTGAGATATTGGTCTATAATTAACAAATATCGTTATTAAACAGAGAAAGTGAATGATCCTTAAAAAAATAGAGTTTGAAAGCTTTGCAAAAATTAATCTGCACCTCGATATTACAGGAAAACTTGACAATGGATTTCATAAACTGTTTTCTGTGTTCCAGCTGATTGAACTGTCCGACCGTATCAAAATAAGAATTAAAAGAACTGAAAATACTCCTGACAATGAAAGAATTATCATTAATGGGAATTTTGACTGCAGTACAGAAGATAACCTTATATACAGGATTATAAAAGATTTTGAAAAAGAGTCCGGTATTCTATTCAGCTATGTTATTGATGTTGAAAAAAATATTCCGGACGGAGGCGGTCTTGGAGGGGGATCCTCTGATGCTGCTTATGTTTTGTATAATATAAATAAAATAAATGATTTTCCTCTTGATAATAATCAGATTATGAAAATAGCTGAGAAAAACGGAAGTGATATCCCGTTTTTTCTGAAAGCAGTCACTGCTCTTGTAAAGGGAAGGGGTGAGGAAATATATCCTGTCAAAGCTGATTTGACAGATTTTTTCCTGGTTCTGGTCTGTCCTGATTTTAAAATATCAACAAAAGACGCTTATAACTTATTTGACAGCAGAAAAAGTTCAGAATATGAAAGTTTCGAATTAACAGTAAGTGAAATTTCTCAGCTGCTTGAAAAAGATCCGAAAGAGTGGGGTTTTTTCAACTCTTTCACCCCTGTACTGACTGAAGAGAATAAGGTGTTTGAGGATATTTTCCTGGAATTGAATAATTCCGGATGCAGATACTGCAATATTACAGGTTCGGGATCAGCTGTATATGGTATTTTCAGCAGCATAAAAGATGCTGAAAATGCTGTGAATAAATTAAAAAACAAATTTCCATTTGTGTGGAATGGAAAAATGCTGGCAGGAAAGCCCTTGCTGGATAAATAATTTTTTTTGCCATGAAACTTATAGGAGGGTTTAATGGAAATTACTGACATCAGGATTAGAAAAGTTGAAGCTGGTGGAAAATTAAAAGCTTATGTCACTGTTACATTTGACAATTGCTTTGTAGTACACAATCTGAAAGTTATTGACGGGAAAGGCGGTACTTTTATAGCAATGCCAAGCAGAAAAACAAAAACAGGGGAATACAAGGATGTCGCTCATCCAATAATTCCAGACTTCAGATCACAATTGCAGGATAAAATCCTGGATGAATTTAACAGACAGGAAATATAACTGTTTGAGAGAATAGACAGGGGCTGGATAAATACAGTAAAAAATGTATAATCAGTTATATGATGAATATTCAGGAGTTTGAATACTTCTGAATCATTAAAAAACTGTGGTGTTTGCATGGCAGCTGTAGTCTCTGTCTAGTACTAAAGGTTATAAACATTTATGTATAAAGAAAATATTTCTTTATACATAAAAACTGTTTAATCCTGTCTTATCAGCTGAAAGCAGTTTTATATTGCAATATCAATGCCAAAAACTGATAAATAAAATCTCATACACTATAGAAAAAATATTTACAATATAGTAATATGTCCAAAATTGGGACGTCGGCAAGTGGTAAGCCAACGGGTTTTGGTCCCGTCATTCGCAGGTTCGAATCCTGCCGTCCCAGATATGGATAGCAGGTTGGTCCTGTCGTTATCTATTATTGGAAAAACCAGTATAAATTAGGAGAAGGAGTTTCTTATGGAAGCTAATACTTTGACAGTGAAAAGAAGAGATGAACTGAAAAAGACTGTTACAAAAAGATTGAGAAAAGAGGGTCAGATACCAGCTGTTGTTTACGGACACAAGGAACCGATATCCATTTCTGTAAATGAAAGAGAATTCAATAAAAAATTTCATTCTGTATCTGAAAATACAATTATTACACTTATTGAAGATGGAAAAGAAATAGCAGATGTTCTTGTTAAGGATTATCAGGAAGATATTACAAGAGAACAGATCACACACCTTGATTTCTTTGAAGTAGAAAGAGGCAAGAAGCTTAAAGCAAAAATTCCTGTAGCTATAGAAGGATCTTCAGCAGGTGTTAAGCTGGGCGGTGTTCTTGAGCAGATGATCCATGAAATGAATGTTGAATGTCTTCCAAAAGATATTCCTGCAAAAATCATCGTAAATGTTGATGCTCTCAATATCGGAGATTCAATTCATGTAAGCGATATTGAAGATATTGAAGGGGTTAAATTCCTCGAATCTGAAGACCAGATTGTAGTTCATGTAGTACATACAAGAGCTATTGAAGCAGAAGTTACTGAAGAAGAAGCTGAAGAAGAAGTTGAAGCAGAAGCTGAAAGCGGAGAATAATTCTGTCTTTGATGATAATCGGACTCGGAAATCCGGGTGATAAATATAAAAACACCAGACATAATGCCGGTTTTATTACAGTTGAAAAAATAGCAGCTGAAACCGGCATTGCTTTTCGAAAGCCGTTTTTCAGAAAATATCTTATAGCAGAAGGGGTTTACAGGAATACTGACATTATTCTTGTGAAACCCCTGAATTATATGAACAGGTCGGGAACTGTAATAGCTGATCTGATGAGTAAATATAATGTTGCTGCAGAAAATATCATTTTGATATGTGATAACATGGACCTGTACCCCGGAGTAATAAGACTAAAACAGCGGGGGGGGGATGCCGGGCATAACGGAATAAAATCTGTTATCAGCTGTATCGGGACTTCAGAATTCAAAAGAATATATATTGGAATAGGCCGTCCGAAAAATAGCAGCAGTATTGTTGAACATGTACTGGGTGTTCCTGATCAGAATGATCTGGAAAAAATATACAGGGCTGCTGAAACAGCAGCAGAAAATATTCTAAAACTGACGGTAAATCCTGCTGAGAAGGTAATGAATGAAATCAACAGAATCAAAAACACTCAGGATAATATCTGCTGTTGAAAATTACCTGTCTGCAGAGCTGGACAAGAAAATAAAATCAAAAATACTTATTGCATTCTCATCAGGACCTGATTCCACCGTACTTCTGGATGTTCTTTCCAGGATTAAAGAAAACTATAATTTAGAGATTATTTGTGCCTATTATAACCACCGGCTGAGAGAAAGTGATGAAATCGGCCGTGAGCTTGAAATTGCTGAAAACAACTGCAGAAAAAGGGGAGTTGAGCTTTTTACCGGTTCTGATGATGGCAGCATTCAGAAAGAAATACAGGCTCTGGGGATTGAAGGGGCAGCAAGGAAGTACAGATACAGGTTTCTTGACAAAGTATTTAATGAGGAAAACTGCGATTTTATTGCTTCCGGCCATAATCTGGATGACCAGATAGAAACAGTTGTGATGCGGCTTTTTAAAGGGAGCGGAGCTTCCGGGCTGAAAGGGATACCAGGAAGGAATAATGAAATCATAAGGCCGCTCATATATGTATCGAAAAAAGATATAATGGAATATATAAAAGAAAACAGTCTCACATATTCTGTCGACAGCACAAATAATGAAGAGCTTTATCTCAGAAACAGGATAAGAAAACAGCTGCTTCCCCTGTCTTCAGAAATATTTCCCGGTTTTGAAAAATCAGTAATAACACTGTCAGAAAAAATGGATATGACTGAGAAATATATCAGGTCTGAGACAGCAGAGAAAATTAAATGGACTTCTGTCGAAGATGGATATATGACTGATTTTAATTTATTTTTCGAAGCTCCTGAAATACTTCAGCTTGAATCACTTTACAGCACTGCTGATATGCTTCTTGGAAATGAGACTATCAGAATACCCTACAGCTTTTTCAAATCTGTACTTAAAAAAAGAAATACAGAAAACAGTACATGTTACCTTGACGGATACGGATTAAAGCTGTTCAGGACAGGAAGAAAGCTGTATTTCTGCAGAATCATTACAACAGGTGAGCAAAAATATATTACAGTTGATACTGATAATAAAAAAAGCATTTACCCTATCAATAAAAATAGATATATTTGTATAGAAGAAAAGCAGCTTGCCGACTGTACGGAAAAGGATTTATGGATTGATCCCGAAGGCATAGAAGGTAAACTGTTTATAAGGTTCAGGGAAGATGGTGACAGGATATCTCTGAATTGCGGTACAAAAAAAATTAAAAAACTGTTTACAGATATGGGTATCAGGCGAGATCTAAAAGACAGGATTCCGCTGATATGTGATGACAGTGGAATTATTGCGGTCATGGGGTCTTTCTACGGATACCGGGACCGGATAGCGGAAAAAATATACATAGATAATAATATTAACAGGAAAGTCATAATTTTCAGAATAAGGCAGGTATAAATGGATAATAACGAACCGGGAAGAAAAGAGGGGAATAAGCCAGGCAGTGAACATGGCAGCCGAAAAGATAATAAAGACCCCAAAGGCCCGATGAAATATAATTTCGGCAACAACAGATTTGCATTATTTTTTCTGATTACTCTTATAATAATGTTTCTGGTTATGTTTGTTTTTAATGACAACAATAATACTACAGAAATATCTTATACATCATTTATGAATTATGTAGATGAAAACAAGATAGAAAGTGTCAAGATATTTGATAATCAGGAAATTCAGGGCAACATGAAAAACGGTACCGGCAGGGTTATCCCTTTTAAAACAAGGATACCTTACTATGATGATAACCTTCTGATTAATCTCGAAGAAAAAGGTATAAAGGTAACAGGGGCTGTAAAAAATGTTTCGACCTACAGAATCCTTGTAGATCTTATTCCATGGATAATAGGGTTCGGTTTTATCTGGTTCATGCTCAGACAGATGCAGGGCGGCGGCAACAAGGCCCTCAGCTTCGGAAAGAGCAAGGCTAAAAGATATCTTGATACAGATAAGAAAATTACTTTTGCCGATGTTGCCGGACAGGAAGAGGCAAAATACGAACTAACAGAAGTTGTGGACTTTCTGAAAAATCCGCATAAATTTACAAAAATAGGTGCGAAAATACCGAAAGGCGTACTGCTTGTGGGAATGCCTGGTACAGGTAAGACTCTCATGGCTAAGGCTATTGCGGGAGAGGCCGAAGTACCATATTTTCATATGTCAGGTTCAGACTTTGTAGAGATGTTTGTAGGTGTCGGTGCAAGCCGCGTAAGAGATCTTTTTGAACAGGGAAGGAAAAATGCTCCATGTATTCTCTTTATTGATGAGCTTGATGCTGTAGGCCGGACAAGAGGCGCAGGATACGGCGGCGGACATGATGAAAGAGAACAGACATTAAATCAGATGCTTGTTGAAATGGACGGGTTTGATACACAGTCAGGTGTAATTATGCTTGCGGCAACAAACCGGCCAGATGTTCTTGATCCGGCTCTTTTAAGACCTGGAAGGTTTGACAGGCAGGTTGTTGTCGATATGCCTGATATCAAGGAAAGAGAGGAAATCTTAAAAATAAGCGCAAGAAAAATTCCTGTTGCTTCGGATGTTGATTTCCATAAGGTTGCAAGAGCGACTCCGGGAAGTTCAGGAGCTGATATTGCAAACCTTGTAAATGAAGCTGCTCTTTTTGCAGCAAGGAAAGACAAGACAGAAGTAGGTATGCATGACTTTGAAGAGGCCCGTGACAAGCTTCTTCTGGGTATTGCCAGAAAATCAAGAGTTATTTCACCTGAGGAAAAGAAGGCTACAGCCTATCATGAAGCAGGACATGCTCTTCTTCATTATTATCTTGATCATGCCGATCCTCTGCACAAGGTTACAATTATCCCGAGAGGAAGAGCTCTCGGAATGGCGCTGTCACTACCGGAAAAAGAGATATATTCAAGAAACAGGCTGTGGCTGACAGACAGGATAAAGATAGCTCTGGGCGGCTATGTTGCGGAAACTCTTGTTTTCAGCAACACAACAACTGGTACACAGAATGACCTGAAACAAGCTACCGGAATAGCAAGGAAAATGGTCTGTGAATGGGGTATGAGCAGTAAAATAGGACCTATATCACTCGGATCTGAGGAAGAGCCTATATTTATCGGAAAGGAAATTGCACAGCACAAGGATTATTCTGATGAAACAGCAAGAATAATCGATGAAGAAGTAAAAATAATAATTGAAGACTGTCTTGCAGAAGTTACAGACATTCTTACAAAGAACCGTGATAAACTTGATACTCTCACTGAAAAGCTTGTTGAATTTGAAACACTTGATGATGCAGAGATAAGGGATTTTCTCGGTTTTGAAAAAAAAGAAAAGTTAACAGATTTTACAGTTGATGATAAAATATCTCTAGATGAAAAACCATCATCTGAAAATGAGGCTGAAGAAACTGTAATAAAGGAAGAAGCAGCTGAAGATAAAGATGATGAAAAAGAAAAAAGGGATGAAGATAAGGATATTAACGAATAAAAAAATATTGACGGCACTGCTGATTATTACAGTCTGCAGTGCTGTATTTTCTCAGGAAGAAAAAAAAATAGCTGATCTGTATTTGAAGACATCTGAAAGTTTTTATGACAGTAATGATATTACACAGGCAGAGGTTTTTTTAAATAAATCTCTGCTTTATTATAAAGACTCATCTGATGCTTATTATCTTAAAAGTCTTATTGCAGAAAAGAAATCAGAAAATAAAGAAACAATTATCAATAGTCTCAAGAAAGCTCTTATTCTGAGAAACTGGAATCTTTTCAGGGAAGAAGATGCTTTTTTCTACCTTGGAAAGATGTACACTTCTATAAAGGAATACAAAAAGGCAGTTTCAACCCTGTATGTTATAGAAGGGGATAAAATTGATGATGAGGATTATCTTGATTCATATACAGATTCTCTGCTTAACAGCGGTATGTTTGTTACTGCATCACAGATACTGAATACAGCGGTTGATAAATTTCCCGATAATGTGAAATTAAAAAAGAAGCTGATTAATTCTGATTCAGATTATTATGACAGCCTTCTTATAAAAATACTGGATAAAAATGAGGTTTATGATTTCGAACCTGAAGTAATACTTGAAGTTCTGAAAAACACCGATGATGATGGTGTAAAAAGGGAGCTTCTTGAAAAAATCAGCAGTTTTTCGACAGAATATCCAGAAATAATAACTGAAAAAATAAAGATTGAAAAAAATGCTGAAAAAGAGGATATAGAAAAATTTTTCAGAAATAAAGGTTATGAAAACCTGAAGATGCTCAGGGAATTCAGAAATGTGCTGAATACAGATGAGGTGATAGAGCTTTTCAATGATAAAATAAATCATTTGAGTACTGTAATATATGATGATGTAAATAATGACAGTATAAATGAAATTGTATTCCGAATTGAAAACGGGGTAATGGTCTGGTACAGGGAAGATCTGAATCAGGATGGTTTAAACGATTTCTATATATATTACAGCGACGGCGATATTGAAACTATAGAATATAATGAAAAATATCTTGTCAAATATGTAAACTATCCGCTTCTTGAAAATATAATAATCACAGGCAGAAATATTGATATATATGATTTTTCAAACAGAAATACAATTTTTGATATTACCGAAACAGAAGAATTCCTGAATATACCTGAAATATACAGAGATTTCAAAAACAGGGTGGAAAAAATACTTCCCAGAGCTTCAATGCATCAGAATAATAATTCTGAAAAAAATCTCAGAATTCTTGAGTACATGAAAAACAGGAGAGTCAAGCTCTATACAGAGATAAGGGATGACAGGACAGTTGCGGAAGGCATAATTAAGGATGGAAACTACAAGTATATAAACCGTGATTATAATGATGGCAGCAGTTTTGAAACAAAAGAGATCTATAAAAACGGTAAACTTGAATCTGTGCTTTATGACGGAGACGGAGACGGTATATTTGAAATAAAGATAGAGCAGAACTGTAGATACTGGGATTACAACAAAGACGGTATTTATGAAAGTTATGAAAAAAATGAAGGAGATGCTGTTTTCAGGGGATTTTCTACTGAATATAACGGAATATATGATGTAGAGGAAAAAAGCATAAACGGCAGGATTGTTTCTGTCAGAAAAAATGATAAATGGTTCAATGTTAACTTTGATAAAAAGAATAAATTATTCTGGATCGGAGATAGGCCGGATAACATTAAAATAACAGAAAGTTTAAAGGAAAACACTTATATGAACATTGACAACAGGATGATATATGTTTTTAAAATTGCAGATAACTATTATGCTGAGGTAATTAATTGAAACTGAAAATATTTTTAACTGCTGTTGTTGCTGTTACACTGTTCAGCTGTTCAACTGCGAAAAATTCCTACAGGGAAGAGCAGATAATAGATATAAAATCTTTTGAAGCCAGATATGAAAGTATTGAAGAGGATGAAAGATCGTTCTCCCAGCTGCAGATGATTATTGCTGAAGAGAAAAAAGGCAATATCGAAAAAAAATATCTCTATGAAAAGAAAAATGAGATATTAAGAAAAATTAAAAATGAAATTGATGAGAAATTAAAGGAAGAAGATTATCTGTTTGCAGCAAACAGTATTGAGTCGCTTAAGACTGCCGGCTGCTATGATGATAAAATATTCAGTTATGAAGAATCAGACAGCTATCTGATTAAATATATAGAAAAAGAATATTCAGATGACAACTATGTAACAGCTTTTTACCAGCTGCTGAAATATATAAATGAAATAAATAATGTTGATAACAATATTATAAAAAAGTATGCGCAGAAAGCTTACGAAGAAAAGAACAGATTTGTTTTGGCAAAACTGTCTTCTGCTGTCGAAGAAAAGGATAAGGATACAGAAGAAAAATACAGAAAATATCTCGATAAAAAAGAAAGCACATCAGAGATGATGACAGGTACTGTTACAATCTGGGTCAACAAGGGGATAAAAGTCGACAGGGGAGTCGGAACACCCGACAGATCTATCGGAAGTGGGTTTTTCATCGATAAGAGAGGATATCTTCTGACTAATTACCATGTAATTGAAAGCGAAGTAAACCCCGAGTATGAAGGTTATTCAAGACTTTATATCAAGCTTTCAGATTATGCCGGAACAAAAATACCTGCAAAAGTAATCGGGTGGGATCCTGTATTTGATGTTGCACTGCTTAAAACAGAAATGAAGACTGAATATGTTTTCAGCATAAACAGTGATACAGATTACAGGCCTGGTGAAAATATATTTGCCATAGGTTCTCCGGGAGGACTTGATAATACAATAACATCAGGTATTATTTCTGCTGCAGGAAGAAGATTTCTGCCTATAGGTGATTCTCTGCAGGTTGATGTTCCGATAAATCCCGGTAACTCGGGCGGGCCTCTCATAAACAGCAGTGGAGAAACCATAGGAATTGTATTTGCCGGTATAGAACAGTTTGAAGGGATAAATTTCGCAATACCTTCCCACTGGGTTGTTGATTTTCTTCCGGAACTATACAGGGGAGGAGAAGTCCACCATTCATGGCTCGGGATGAGCATGTATGAAAAAAACAATACCCTTGAAGTGCTGTACCCGATACCGGGGGAATCCGCATCTCTTGCCGGGCTGCAGAAAGGGGATATTCTCAAGTCAATAAACGGAATCAATTCCGAAACAATAGTCCAGGTCCAGAAGCAGCTGCTTTCCTATTCTCCGCAGAGAATAGTCAAAGTTGTCTATGAGAGAGACGGAATCGAGCATGAAGATGTTATTGCACTTGGAAAACGTCCTCACAAGGCTTTTGATATTGCAATAAAAAAAGACAGCATGAAAAATGTGATTCTTCCGCTTTTCGGAATGGATCTTGAAAGTACAGGAAACTATATGTTCAAGGAAGGGTATTCTGTAAGGAAAGTCTATGACGGTTCAGCAGCTGCTGAAACAGGTATATCTGTAAATGATCCTCTTACAATAAAAGCCTGGAAATATGATCTGAAAAAGAGGTATGCACTTCTAAGAATATTTATTAAAAAGAGAAAAGCCGGATTTATGGAATCCGGAGTGCAGCTGATAACTTCTCTAGATTCAAATAATCTGATATAACTATATAAACAGGCATTTTTTAATCTCATTAAAAATACTGCTTAAAGAGTTTATAGGATTGCGGGCTCAATGCCTGCGGAAAAATACAAAATTATTAAAAATATACTCATAAAGAATTATCAGAAATTGAGTTGAATAAAATATAAATTATCTAAGGGATGAAATGGAAAACATAAGGAATTTCTGCATTATTGCGCATATAGATCACGGAAAATCAACTCTTGCAGACCGGTTTATTGAAAGGGCTGCAATTCTGGACCAGAGAAATGTAAAGGACCAGATGCTTGATTCCATGGATATTGAGAGGGAGCGGGGAATAACAATAAAATCCCAGGCAATTACAATTCCGTATAAGGGAAAAGACGGTATAGACTATACACTCAATCTGGTTGACACTCCGGGTCATGTTGACTTTTCATATGAAGTTTCCAGGGCAATATCATCATGCGAAGGCGCTCTGCTTCTTATTGATGCTTCACAGGGTGTTGAGGCCCAGACTCTTGCAAACCTCTATATGGCGATGGAGCATGATCTGGAAATCATACCTGTCATAAACAAGGTTGACCTTCCAAGCGCTGATATAGAAATGGTTAAGCACCAGATAGAGCATGATCTGGGGCTTGATCCGGACATGGCAGTTCCGGTTTCAGCAAAAACCGGTTTTGGAATTGATGATCTTCTGAAGTCACTGGTCGAGTATATACCTGCTCCGAAAGGGGATAAAAACGATAGTTTAAAGGCACTTATCTTTGATTCCCATTACGACCCCTACCGGGGAGTTATCGTTCATCTGAGAGTGTTTGAAGGGGAAATCAGGGAAGGTATGGAAATAAAGCTGATGTCTTCAAATGCTGATTACAAGGTTGAGGAAACAGGACTTTTCAGGCTTAAGCTTGAAAAGAAGAAAACACTTTCAGCAGGTGATGTAGGGTATATAATTGCGGGGATAAAGAATATTTCCGATATCAGAATAGGTGACACAGTTACAGGAAAAAACAAACCTGCACAGAGCCCTCTTGACGGGTTCAAAGAGGTCAAACCTGTTGTATATTCATCGATATATCCCATAGATTCAAATGACTACAACGAGCTTCTGACAGCTATAGAAAAACTTAAACTGAATGATGCATCCCTGATATATGAAAAAGACTCATCTACAGCACTGGGATTCGGATTCAGATGCGGTTTTCTGGGACTTCTACACCTTGAGGTTGTCCAGGAAAGGCTTGAACGGGAATTTGATCTTTCAATAGTACTCACATCTCCTTCTGTTCAGTACAATGTGTACCTTAAATCGGGAGAGATGGTGAAGATTGATAATCCTCTGGAATATCCCGATCCAACGCTTATTGAATATACAGAAGAGCCTTTTATAAATGCACAGATAATTACACCAACAGACTACCTGGGGTCAATCATGAACCTGTGCATGAAAAAACGGGGAATCCAGATTGCAATGAATTATCTGGATGAAAAAAGAGTTGAGGTTATATATGATATGCCTCTTGCTGAAGTTCTTTTTGATTTCTATGACAAGCTTAAATCTGTAAGCCGGGGATATGCATCTTTTGATTACGAAGTGAAAGGATTCAAGACAACCGATCTTGCAAAACTAGATATCCTTGTGAACGGGACAGCAGTAGATGCCCTTTCAATGCTTGTGTTCAGAGACAGTGCGCGTGAGAAGGCTGTTTCTGTATGTAAAAAACTGAGAGAGGAAATCCCGAGGCAGCAGTTTAAAATACCTATACAGGGAGCAATCGGTACAAATATTATTGCACGTGAGACAATATCAGCGCTGCGTAAGGATGTTACAGCCAAGTGCTACGGCGGTGATATATCACGTAAGAGAAAGCTGCTTGAGAAACAGAAAGAGGGTAAGAAGCGGATGAAGATGGTCGGCAATGTTGAGCTGCCTCAGAATGCATTCCTCTCTGTACTCCGTTCAGATGAAGACTGATGAAAAGAGATATCCTGTCGGGTCTGATTTATTGATAACCAGATTATTATCAGTTGAATGTGGAACAAGAACTGAAAGAGATATTTTATTGGATATGATTTTAATAGACATGTAAATATCTTTTAAATGATGAATATAAACATAAAAAATTATTCATAAAATATATTTTAGAGCTGCATTTCATATGCAGCTTTTTTTATTGAAGAGTACTGATTATCTGCCTGATAATTCTTTCATACCTGTAGCATGAAAGGAGAAGCCGTTTAAGATAGGGAGGAGAAATATTTTCCGGTACTGAAGTTTCGGGAAAGTCTTCTGTAATATAGTCGGATTCATAAAGCATTTCTCTTAAACTGTCAAATGATGAGCTGCCTGTGCGGCTGTTGAGAAGATCCGCTGCAGTGCTGATTATTTTTTCCAGTTTGCTGTGTTCAGATAAGTAGAAACTTGAAAGGCTTTCACTTCCCGGTATATGAGATACAGAAGGTTTTGATGTGAAGGGGTGATTAACAAGCCTTTCAAATTCCTCTTCCGATTGAATTGTGCTGCGGTTTTTCACTATTCCTGAAGGAAAAAGGGAATATATCCTGTCAGTTTTTGATAATATTTCGGTAAGTGATTTGCTGTAGGACCTCAGGTTGCTGTTTGTTACCACTTTTTTACCGTTTATATCTTTTTCAGAAAAATTATCTTCTCTTATACAGAATGAATAATTTCCCGATGTGCCTGTCCTGTTCCCGAGATGGGAAGTCAATATAATAAAAGGGGAATCCTTGCTGTGGCTTTTACCCGGTATGAATGAAAAATCAAGTCCTGAATATATAACAGGGTTATCTGTGATCCTGGTTGCAATATATACGGCAATTACACCTACAGATCCCAGCGGGGGTATTTTTTCCGGAAGGAGATTTTTATTCTCCATTGTCTTAAGGAAGTTTGAAGTTGAAAATTCAGAGAAAAAGAAATAGTTTTTTCCGCCTGTTATTCTGAGTGTCTGCGGATATGATGATATGTCGCATATTACCGGGATTCCGGAATTCCTGCAGCTGTAAAAGTCAAACATGTTATAAAACTGTGCTTCAACTGCAAGTATGTAATCAGGCTTGATACTGTAATGCATAAGGGTTGATACTGCTGTATCTATTGCAATGAGTGTAATTCTCTCTCTGTACTTTTTTATTACAGGGAGTGCTGATTCAAGGGATTCACCGGCACCTGCTATGAAAACAGGTTTATCTGTGTTTATTTCTGAAACTGAGCTTTTTTTCCCGTAAAAGGGGAGGTTTTTGAAAATATTGCTGTACCACCTGCTGCTCAGGGAAATAAGTGTTATCTTGTTTTTCCAGAACCTGTTCATGTTCTGCCTGAATATTTCTGCTGCCCTGTTGTAGAATACCCTGTTGATGAAATATCCGTTATTCAGGGGAAGAAGAACAACTTTCCTGTAATTTGAAAAGTCAAAGGATTCGCAGAATTCTGATATTTCATATTCTTTTTCAGCCAGAATATATTCCGTGCTGCTGTTTTCACGCAATAAACCGGTAATATTATTGTTTTCTGATTCGTGATGAAAATTGCCATCAGCCTGTTTTGTATTAAGAGATATATTGTAAAGCATCTTATCATGTTCAATAAAAACAATACCGCAGTTTTTTTCAAGCCTTCTGATAAGATTTTCTGCACCGTGGAAGAGAAGCGGTGACGGAACAATAAAAAGAGTGTTTTCTGATATATCGAGAGAGTTTATTTTCTGATTTATTCTGTTTAAAGGATTTTTTTCAGGATAAAGATACTTGTTGTTATAAAAGATATTATATCCCTCACCGGTTTTTACAACACCGGGAGGGATAATATTTCTATTTTCCACTAATTACTTAAAAAATAT
The DNA here is from genome assembly GCA_963662265.2 of Spirochaetia bacterium. Classification (GTDB taxonomy): domain Bacteria; phylum Spirochaetota; class Spirochaetia; order CADAEX01; family CADAEX01. The sequence continues at coordinate 207,550 of CAXXHA010000029.1, forward strand.
TTTGAAAATGTTTCATTGAAATTGTCTTTAACTTTATCTGATGTAATATAGAAACTGCTCAGGCTTGAATCATTCATCTGCTGAACAATATAAGGATAATATGAATCAAGAAGTTCATTCATTGAACCTTCAGACTCGGAAACAGAGTCGAGAGTTATAACAAGAACTGCATTGTTTACAATGACAGGTTCTGATATTTCGCCCTTGTCGAGAGAGAAAGCTGCCTGAAGGAATTCATCATTATAACCGAGGTTTGTAAGCGATTTATCCTTGTCTTCAACTTTTACAGGTTTGAAAAACATACTGTTACCATAGTTTATAGGAAAACTGTCTGTTTTTATAACTTCATAATCATTATCAAGAGCAGCAGATATAAGGTTGCCGGAGTTTTTGAGGTTTTCAGCCTGTGCAGTGAAATAGTCCTCAATTTTACCAAGTTCATATCTCATCATGTATTCTTTGACTTTAGAATTGTCTGCTTCGCTGTTTACAGATGATGAGCTTTTATAGATAACCCAGCCGTTGTTTGTTTCAAGAAGGCTGCTTATGCTGCCGTTTGAAAGGGAAAATACTTTTTCAGCATCATCTGCGTTTTTAAGTTCAGTCTTGAGATTATAGTAATAAACATTTCCCATGTCTCCGCCGTTTGCAGAGTAACTGTCTTTTGAATGGTTCTTTGCATTGTCTGCAAAAGAATCAGGATTGTCTTTTACAATCTGATAAACTTTTTCAGCGTCTTTTTTATCTGAAAGAACTGTAATCTTACTCAATGTCATGGATCTGAATAGATTTTCATTTTCTTCTTTATATGATTCTACTTCAGAATCGGGATAATCTGAAAAAGGCAGTTTTACAATATTGAAGCTTTTTTCAACAGAAGCCATATCTTTAATGAAATCTTTCTCTGCTGTGCTGATTTTCTTGCCGTAGAAGTAGTCGTTGATATACTGTTCTTTAATTACAGTTTCCTCGATATATTTCCTGTTCTGCTTTTTTTCCATGTTTGAAGCGCTGCTGTATTTTTCAGGGCTGAACTCGCCGTTAACAGTGTAGGGGCCGTATTTAACTACTGCTGTATCAATTTTATCCTGTGATGCAATAAAACCACTGTCAATAACTTCTTTAAGAAGAGCAACATGAAGTACTGTTCTTTCATAGGCACCCCGCCAAACCTGGTATGCCTGAAGCTGGAAATTACCTGAATTGTTTTTATCGATTTTCTGTGCAAGCATATCTTTCTGGTTTGAAAGATAGTTACCCGGATAATATTCTATTTTTTCACCATCGTATTCTCCGAATACAATTCTCTGACCGCCGCTGAAATTACTGGCAATCGGAGCACCTACAAAGGTTACAATTATTATTACCAGTATTATCGCACTGAATATATATAAAACCGGATGTTTGTTGATTTTCTTTTCGACCTGATTATCGTCTTTCTTTTTCATGCCCATATTCCTGAAATTAATTTTTAGAAAGAATAACATGCCACTGTAAGCTGTGTCAATTAAACTAAAATATGTAAAGATAAACAGGATTAACAATTGTTTGAAAACTGGATGAAAAGTATGAAGAAATTATGAATAAAATCAGCAAAAAGTTTTATAAACAAAAAATAACAAATCCTACTTGACTGTTTTTTTAATACAATATATATTCATTTCTCGTAAGGGGGCGTGGCGAAGCTGGTTATCGCGCCGGCCTGTCAAGCCGGAGACCGCGGGTTCAAGCCCCGTCGCTCCCGAACATTAAGTCCTTGTTTTGCAAGGACTTATTTTTTTATATGCTGATCATAATTTAAACTGCCTTAAGAATTACTTAAAAAATCGCTTTAAAACATCCATAGAAATAAAGTATCTGCTGATCCTACTTGACTGTTTTTTTAATACAATATATATTCAATTCTCGTAAGGGGGCGTGGCGAAGCTGGTTATCGCGCCGGCCTGTCAAGCCGGAGACCGCGGGTTCAAGCCCCGTCGCTCCCGAACATCAAGTTCCTGTTTTTACAGGGACTTTTTTTTTGCCCTGTAGTCTGTGAAAAACAGGACGTAACTGCTTTTATCTGAGGTTTGAAAGACCTGAAAATAATCAAAAAACATAAAGAATCATAAAAACAATCCTCAAACAGAAAACAATACCCGATAAAATAATGCTGCCAGATATGGAATTGAGAAGAAAAGCTTTGAATTTGCAATAATTATTATTACTCCTATAATTTAAGGGAAAATTAAAAAACGGAGTATGAAAATGGGGAAAAATAAAATTGCAGTATTGGCTATTCACGGAATGGGGGTCCGAAAGGAAAATTTTGCAGATAAAATTGAAAAAAAGCTGAGAAAAGAAGTCGGGGATGAAAAGTGGGGCAATGTTTATTTTAACAGTATTTATTATCAGGATTTTCTACAGGATAATCAGGATGCGCTTTTCAGGGAAATGAAAAAGGTCGAGATAGACTGGATTAGTACTAGAAAGTTTTTCCTGTATTCTTTTTCAGATGCTGTAACACTGGAAAGAAAGCCTCATAAGGATGGAAGTCCGTATGAAAAAGCACAGAAAATAATCATGGAAGCACTAAATAAAAGTTTAAGTGAACTGGAAAGCCCGGACTGCCCTGTATTCCTGATTGCACATTCGCTTGGATGCCAGGTCATATCAAACTATATTTGGGACTCCCAGCAGAGCAAGCCGGGGCAGGGAGTCTGGAAAAAAGCGAAAAAACTGAATAATAAAAAAGATGATTTCAAAAGATTAAAGACACTTAAGAAGCTGTATACAACAGGATGTAATATCCCTCTTTTTATTGGAGGTTACAGTAAAAAAGATATTTATCCTATCGAAACATCGGCAAATGGCTACAGCATAGAATGGAATAATTTCTATGACAGGGATGATCCCCTTGGATGGCCTCTCAAGCCTATAAACCCTTCCTATAAAAAATCTGTAAAAAAAGATATTGAAATTAATGTGGGAGGAGGTTTGTTTGGAACAATTTTTAAAAGCTGGAATCTGTTCAGCCATACAGAATACTGGAAAGACAGGGAATTTATTGATTTTGTAGCGCGGGATATAGTTAACGAGTTGAAATGAACATAAAGTTTTACTTACTGAAGCTGGTTTATCAAATCCCTGTTGCGTTCAGACTTATTCAGCAATGAAAGGGCTGTTCCTGTAAAAATTCCCAATACTGCAACAACAATCCATGTGTTTGTCACACCTGAACTGCTGGATATCACACCTGTAAAATAGGGCCCGATAATAAAACCCGTACCTGTGACTGTGTTCATCACGCTGTTGAACCTTCCCCTGTGGTTTATGGGACTGTGATTTGCTATATATATACTGAAATTAGTGACCATCAGTATTTCACCGACAGTCCAGATAAATGCAGATATGAAAAAGGAAGGAATGCTGCTGAAGAAGTAGAGCATACCAAAACCGGCTGTATATAAAAATGATGCTATGGCAGTATTTAAAGATGCACTGTTTTTTCCTGTCAGTACAAGTAAAGGTGATGTCATAAGTAATACTGTAACTGCATTAAATGACATTATATATCCGAAAATCCTTGCACTGTCATCATGAAATAATATTTCAAGGTGGAGGGGAATTAGAAATGAGTGCTGCGAATACAGGGCACTACAGAAAAGAGCAAGAATTGAAAATATCATGAGAAAGGGTCTTTCCATGATTGCTTTGAAAGTACTGCCTTTTTCTAACTTTTCACTTTCAGGACCTGCTTCAAGACTTTCTGTTTCTTCCTTTTCACCCGGGCTGCTCTCTTTAATTAATAAAACAATTAACAATGAACTTAAAAGGGCAGTTGCCCCGTCTCCCCAGAAAATCCACCGGGTGTGATTCCTGAAAAGAAAACCTGCAATAAGGGGACCTACAGCTACACCAATATTGGTTCCGAGATACATGAGTGAATAAGCAGCTTTTCTCTTATTTCCTGCTGCAAGATCCGCTACCATGGAACCGCTTGCAGGTCTGACAGCTCCATTGAAAAATCCAGAGACTGCCATAAGATATGGTATTATTATTGAATTGCCGAGAAAACCGCAGGGTATTAAAAAAAGTGCGGATAATGACTGTCCATATACGATAACCATTTTTCTGCCCAGAAAATCAGATAACTTACCCCCTGTAAGGACTCCCGCAATCCTGGAAAACCCCACAATCATCAGGAAAAATCCGGTCTCCTTTTCATCCATTCCCATTCTTGTTGTAAGAAAAAGTGTCAGGAAAATATGAACAAAATCTCCCATCCTGTTAATAATTCTGGAAATAAAGAGTATGTAAATTTGATGCGGCAAACCTGAATAGGCAGATATTACTTTTTTCATGGAACTATTCTACAGATACCGATTTAATATGTAAAGGTTCTGTCATATTTTTAAAATTATAATGATTAAATCAATTTTAAAATAATTGAAGTATATCTGCTAAATATTTAAAGATAATAATATGGAATAATGAATTAAGAATTAGATGACATGGCCGGTGATTATCTTTAAAGAAGAATGATTTTCTGATATTATGAAACAATTTTAAAATAGGAAGTTTCTTAACAAACATATAATTACAAAAATCATATCAATATAGAAAAAAATCATAAATTAACATGGAATCTGATTGGAGTGGGAAAAGGGATTTTAATGAAAAGACGGCAATGGAAATAAGGGAATATAAATATAAGACTTATATTATGATACAGGTTTACTGTATAATAATATATTCTGTCATAAATAACATACATAACATAATGCACATAATTGATAGAGATTATTTTTCTCCAGGTCTCGTTATTTTCAATATTTTAAATATTTTATTAATTTCTGTATATCTGCTGCATAGAAAGAACTGCAGGAAGACTGCAAATCATATATTTTTTTCAAGTATAGTAATTGCTGTTATTTCTCTTAATTTCTTTAAACAAAACCTTTTTCACCAGAACAATTTACTTCTTGCATATCCTATAATGCTTTCAATTGTCTTTACCCGGAAAAGAGTAATAATGATTTACGGGTCAGTTATCCTGATCTATTTTCTTCTTTATGAGATTATTTTCGATTATTATTCTGCAGAAGAATTTATTGCAGCTTTCATGGGGCTTGTTTTAATAACAGGTACAGTTATCCTTTATTCGACATTTGTAAAAAAACTGGAAAAAAAAGAAAGAGAAACCTCTGAGGAAATATTCAATACAGCTCTTTCGCTTCTCGGAAGGGTTGCAGAACTCAAGGATGATGAGACACATAATCATCTTGACCGTGTAGTTCATATAAACAGAATGCTGCTCAATCGCCTTAAAAAAAGATCCAGGTATTCCAATGAGCTTACTGATGAATACCGTACATATATTGAAAAAGCATCAATTCTTCATGATATAGGAAAAATTGCTGTTGATGATAAGATCCTTATGAAGCCGGGGCGTCTTACACCGGTTGAATACGAAGTGATGAAAAAACACACTTCCAAAGGTGCTGAACTGATCGAACAGGCTCGTCATAAGACAGAAAACAGGGAGCTTTTCAGGATAGCTGTTGAAATAGCAAAATTCCATCATGAAAGATGGGACGGCGGCGGTTATCCTGAAGGTCTTAAAGGTAATGAAATACCCCTTCCTGCAAGAATAATGGCTGTTGCTGATGTTTACGATGCACTTATCTCGGAACGTCCATATAAGAAAGCCATGTCTGATGATGAAGCGCTCAGGATAATAAAATCTGATGCCGGTTCCCATTTTGATCCTGAAATTGTTAAATGTTTTACAAAGATTCATCACAAACTGTTTGAACAGATAAAAAAACTTTTATAAACATTATACATACAAAATATAATAACTTTTAGTATTTGCTTAATAAGATAAAGTCATTTAAAAAATATGTTAATTAATCATTGAATTATGATAACATCTGATAAAAAGAACTTTAAAAATGATTTTAACTGATAAAAACAGAAATATTGTTTACTGCTACATTGCTTATGTGATGACAGCGGTTTTTACAATTGAATATATACATTTTATACTCAGGTGTTTAAAATTCGGTAAATACAGCTGCTGTAATTATGTTCCGCTGACTGCTGTTAATCTGATGCTTTTTCTGTCTCTATACCTTAACAGCAGGGGTAAATTTCTTATATCGAAACATCTTTTTTTTACCACAATGATTCTCCTGTTTGTAAAAGTCAGTTTTCTCGAAATAAATTTTTTTTACCCGGTAGAGGCAATAGCGGCACTGCCGCTGCTCTTTGCAATCACATTTATTCAGAGAAGATATATTTTATTCTATTCAATTATACTGCTTATTACAGTTGTTTTTCTGCAGACAAATTTCAGGTGCTATGATTCCCACCTTTACAGTTTTCTAGTTGTCACAATTATTTCAGTATCTTCTGTATGCCTGATATATAAATTATATTCTGAAAAAGTCATGGAAATACAGAAAGATTCCTATAATAAACTGTACAATGTTACTTTCAGCCTGCTGGGACGAGTATCGGAGCTGAAGGATGATGAGACACAGAACCACCAGGAAAGAGTAGGGATAATAGTAAAGACACTTCTTAAAAGGATGAAGACATCATCAAGATATTCATCGCATATTACAAAGCATTTCATGCGTGATGTAATCAACGGATCTTATCTTCACGATATTGGAAAAATTGCAATTGAAGATTCAATACTCCTGAAAAAAGGAAAATACAGCAAAGATGAATTTAATGCAATGAAACTGCATACTGTAATAGGGGCTGATATTCTCAATGAAACACGTGAGAAATCCGGGATGGATATATATGATACTGCAGTTGATATTGTAAAATACCACCATGAAAGATGGGACGGATCGGGGTATCCTGAAGGACTCAAAGGGAGGGAGATACCCCTGGCTGCAAGAATAATGGCTGTCGCTGATGTATATGATGCACTTGTTTCAAAGAGAAGATATAAAAAGGCATTTTCCCACGATGAAGCATATTCGATTATAGTGGAAAACTCGGCAAAACATTTTGACCCGGATGTAGTGAAATGTTTCAGAAAAACACATCAGGATATTTACAGGAAAATCAGGGATCTACTTTAAATACCTGATGTGATTATTCCTGTCTTCCCCTGTACCTGTACATGAATTTGAGCATTTTTTTTGAATGGAGGCTGAATTCCTTTTCATTGTATATGGAATCTGCCGCTGATTTATAGGCTGCTCCAACTGCGGGATAGGGATATACCGGAGAAAGAATATCCATGAATTTCAGTTTCCTGTTAAAAGCAATTATAGAAGGAATAAGAAGCTGGTCAGCATTGGGCCCTGCTATCTGTGTGCCGATTATTCTGTCCCTGCTGTCAATCAGTATTTTTATCCGTCCGCTGTTTTCAAGTTCCGGATAATCGGAAACAGCAACCCTGAATTTTATTCCAGCTTTTTCAGCATTCCTGACATTGTATCCGATAGATGCTGTACCCGGATCTGTGTATGTGCACCATGGAATGTTGAGATAGTTGAATTTTCCGGGCATTTTCATTTCAAGTGTATTCAGAAGATATGAAGCTTCTGCCCCTGCAACATGTGTATAAAGGAATTTCCCGTTTACATCTCCGATAGCATAGATATTTTTACTTTCAGTTCGCAGGTGGTCATCTGTCCTGATAAAACCGTTTACAGTATTTATTCCCGCCTTGTTGAGTTTCAGTGTTTCTGTATTGCCTCTTCTTCCGGCTGTAATCAGCAGTGAATCTGCCATAAGCTGATTTTCAGTTCCCCTGTAATGTCCTTCAGCATTTTTGTAATAGACAGTTTTAATATGGCCTTTCTGCTCAACCTTCATTACAGTAACATTTTTAATGAATTTTATACCTTCGGCTTCGAGTGCTGATTCAACAAGTTCTGCAATATCACTGTCATGTCTGCCAAGGATCTGATCCTTCTGTTCAAGTATTGTCACACTGACACCCATACGTGCCATTGCCTGACCCATAATAGTACCTTCAATTCCTCCGCCGATTATTATCATCTCTCCGGGAAGCTTGTTCATGCTGAAGAAATCAAGGTTTGTCATGTAATCTGTCTTATTGAGACCTAAAATATCAGGTATATATGGTCTGCTTCCTGTTGCAATGATTATCTTGCCGGAACTGAGAATATCGCTGACACCGGGATCTTTACTGAGACCTGTATCAAGCTGCCATTTGTTAAGGAATTTCGGACTGCAGTGCAGGACCTCTGCCCCGAGATCTGTCAGCCTTTCCTCGCTGTCATAAAGCTCGTTCTGCTCAATCACATCATTAACCTGGTCCATAACCGATCTTATATCCGGTTCAGGTGTTTTAAACATTGAAGATTTATAAAGTTCGGAATTAACAGTATTTGAATACATGGCAGAAAATTTAATAAGATTTTTTGCAGGTATACACCCGTTGTAAAGGCAGTTGCCCCCGACTTTTTTGTTTTCAAGCAGAATTGTCTTTAATCCGAGTCTGGAAGCCCCTTCAGCAAGTGTCAGCCCTGCGGTTCCCCCACCGATAATTATTATATCGTGAGTGAAATCTGTAATATGATTATATTCTTTCATATAGATCCCCCTCTATATATAGTATAATTTAAAAAAACAAAATTCGAAGTTTTAATGATGAAAATCTTTCAAAATGTTTTCTTGACATACAGATATTAGCATGTAGAATTTAAGTTGTACGGTACTGGAGCAGCACCTGGTTTTTTACTTCATTTAACACGGCCGTGAAAATTTTACCGCGGAGTTTTTGATATAAAGTGAAAAGACTGATTAAAACTGTTATCTGGGGTTTCGGTGCAATGGGAAGCACTGTGGCAGATATTCTGCTGGATAAGAAAGGGATTGAAATAACCGGTGTCTGTGACAGAAATCCGGACAATATCGGAAAAGATTTTATTTCAGTCCTTGGACGTGACGACAAAATCAACAATAAAAAAGTAATCATAGAAAGTGATATAGAAAAAATCATAAAACCGGGATCAGCCGACATCCTGATTCTTGCAACAGACTCATTCACGGAAAAAGCCTTTCCAAAAATAAAATACATTCTTGAAAACAGGATTAATATCATATCCACTGCTGAAGAAATGTCATACCCATCTGCATCAGAGCCTGAAATAGCTTCTGCCATAGATCTTGCTGCAAGGGAAAACAATGTGTCTGTACTTGGTACAGGAATAAATCCCGGATTTATAATGGACCTGATGGTTGTAATGCTTACAGGTGTATGCAGGGATGTAAGTAAAATAAATGTTGAAAGGATAAACAGCCTTTCTCCTTTCGGTCCTGCAGTGATGGAGGAACAGGGGGTGGGACTTTCTCCTGAAGATTTTGAGAAAGGTATTAAAAGTAAAACTCTTGCCGGTCATGTTGGATTTAACGAGTCTGTAAAGATGATATGTGATGCTGTCGGATGGAAAGCTGATGGAAAACCGGTTCAGACAATGAAAGCAATAATATCAAATACAGAGCGGAAAACCAAATATACAAGTATTAAACCGGGAGAAGCTGCAGGATGCCGCCAGGAAGGAAGGGGATTTGTAGGCGGCAGGGAGATGATAACTATGATTCATCCGCAGCAGATTGAACCGGAATCTGAAGGTGTTGATACAGGTGATTACATAAAAATCAGGGGTGTTCCCGACATCAACCTCTCAATAAAGCCTGAAATACCCGGGGGAACAGGGACTGCCGCAATCTGCGTCAACATGATACCTCATGTTATAAACGCAAATCCCGGTCTCAAGACAATGCTTGATCTTCCTGTACCCAGGGCTGTACTGGGCGATATGAGGGAATATATAGACAGGGATATTGAATGATCTGAAAGATATAACTGATACAGGCAAGAGTTCGCATATGATATAAAGGTTTTTTATCATTAGGCTGCTGTGCAGAATTCTTGAGGCAGCATCAAAAGGCGGAATGCAAGTTCAAGTTGAGGAGTGAAGGAATTATGGTAATTGTTACTCCTTATTATATGGAGAGAATCTTCCCTGATAATAAAAATAAAAGGAGAATGTTTGATGGAAAGAAGTGATGACTATGAAAAAAGATCTGAGCATCTTAAAAATCTTACAGAAGAGCAACTTGAAAAAAGGTTCTGGGAACTTGCCGACCAGATAACTTCTCCGCTTATTAAACTTGCTCAAACCCATACATCGCCCTCGATTGAGAGGTCTGTGCTTCTGAGAATGGGTTTCAGCAGCATTGAATCTGCCTCCATAGTAAAGCAGGCTTCAGACAAATTGCTGCTGGGAAAGGGGGCAGGACACATAGTTTATGCAGTATCATTAGTGACCGGAAAGCAGGTTTATGAAGCAGGAGCAGCCCTTGCAGAGGGTGTTGGCTGGGAAGATGCTGAAAAATATTTCAGAGAGAGGGGGATGAAATGAGTGAAAAAAAAACACACCAGAAGTCTTCTTTAAAAGATGAAAGAAATAACGGAAAAAATAAATCAGGAATAATAAAAAACAGATCTGGAGAGAATTCTTCCGGTAATCAGAATATACAGAACATGCTGCCTCTCGAAGCAGACAGAAAAATTGATATAGAAGCACTCTTATCCGGCCTTGAAAACTACACCCCCAGGAGAAGGGGCTGGACCTGGAGAAAGCCGCATCCTTACCAGAAGCTTGAAGATTTTACATACTATGAAACATCTGAAAACCTTGAAAATAACCAGCCCCTGCCGGCTGCCCATTACTTTAACAGCATCGATCCGCAGCCTCTGTGCTGCATAACAACTGAGATTGCCTCGGGACGTTTCGAGGATGATATCCGCCGTATGAGGATGGCTGCGTGGCACGGCGCCGACCACCTTATGGTGATAAGGACTGCAGGGCAGAGCCATATTGACGGTCTTATAGAAGGTACTCCGCAGGGAATCGGCGGCGTGCCTATAACACGCAAGCAGATCCGCGCCCAGAGAAAAGCGCTTGATTTAATCGAGGATGAAGTGGGGAGGGAGATAAACTACCACTCCTATGTAAGCGGTGTTGCAGGGCCTGAGATTGCAGTTCTTTTTGCGGAAGAGGGTGTCAACGGGGCGCACCAGGATCCACAGTATAATGTCCTCTACCGTAACATCAACATGGTGAGGAGTTTTGTGGATGCCGCTGTTGCAAAGAAAATAATGGCATGGGCAGGCATGGCCCAGATAGACGGAGCCCACAATGCAAACGCAACAGCGAGAAAGGCATGGAAGGTAATGCCGGAACTTATTGTGCAACACGCGATAAATTCCCTCTTTTCAGTAAAGGCGGGGATTAAAAAGGAAAATATCTGCCTTTCAACTGTACCGCCCACAGCGCCCCCCGCGCCCTGCATGAGGATTGACCTTCCGTATGCAATTGCCTTACGTGAAATATTCAAAGGCTACAGGATGCGGGCTCAGCAGAATACCCGTTATATGGGATCATCTACAAGGGAAGCTGTTGTGACGCATACATTAAACATACTTATATCTGAACTTACAAGCGCTGATATTCAGTCGACAATAACTCCCGACGAGGGACGAAACGTCCCATGGCATATCTACAATATTGAAGGAGTTGATACTGCAAAACAGGCTTTTGCAGCAATGGACGGGCTTAAAAGCATGGTAGAGGTGAAGAGGAACTCAAAAGATATCAAGGAGAAGGTGAGAGAGCTTAAAGAGCGGGCAGTACTCTTCATGGAGGAGATGATTGAAGCAGGAGGGTATTTCAGGGCGGTTGAAGATGGATTTTTTGTGGATTCAGGATGCTATCCTGAAAGAAACGGAGACGGGATATTCAGGCAGGCTGAGGGGGGAATTGGAGCAGGATCAGTTGTTGAGAGGGATAAAGACTACATGGCGCCTGTTACAGCACATTTCGGCTACAATAACCTTGCACCTTTCGGTGAAGATGCTTTGAAAAATCCGTCATCCCTCATTGGGGGCTGTACATTTGAAAAAAGGGAAAAAATTAAATATATAGATGAGCTAGATGATAATGACAATGTAAATAAAAGGCTTTCAGACACTGCGGAACTCAGGAAGGGAAATCTTGTAAAGCCTGAAATGGAATGGCAGGGCGACGGGATAATACATCTTAACATGTTTTTTCCGCTTGACAGGAAAAAAGCATCTGCAGCAGCTCTTGAGACTGCTATAAGGATGGGCCTCACAGAGTGCGAAATTATTCACACCGAAGTCATGTGCCCTGCCGAAGGATGCAGGATAGAGATAAAGGGGAAGGTTGATTTTACAATTGATATTGATGAACTTGATATTCCGATCGAACCCGACATAATGAGCGATGATGAGATAAGGAAAGCTGTGAAGAATAAACCATTCAAAGTAGTAGCAGCTACTGTGGGAAATGATGAGCATTCAGTTGGACTACGGGAGATACTTGATATCAAGCACGGGGGACTTGAAGGTTTCGGTATTGAATGCATATACCTGGGAACTTCTGTCCCTGTCGAAAAACTTGTTGATGCGGCAGTTGAAACCGGCGCTGATGCAATAATCGCGTCAACAATTATAAGCCACGATGATATACATTATAAAAACATGAAAAAACTCAGTGACTACTGCATCGAAAGGGGTGTCAGGGAGAAATTCCTCATTGTATGCGGCGGTACACAGGTTTCTCCCGATGTAGCAGTAAAACAGGGAGTTGATGCAGGTTTCGGAAGGGGGAACAAAGGGAATTGATGTGGCCTCTTTCCTTGTAAAAAACAGGTTATGATAGTAGATATTCTTGTTGCTGAAATAGGGAGCACCACAACAAAGGTAAACTGCTTCGATAAGATAGGAACTCAAAAACCGGTATTTCTCGGGCAGGGGATGTCGCGCACAACTGTAGAAGAGGGGGATGTCGGAAAAGGGCTTGAAGAGGCAATTGAAAATCTGAAGAAAAAGCTTCATGTGTCAAGCCTGTCATGCCACAGGTTTTACGGTTCAAGCAGCGCCGCGGGTGGCCTTAGAATGTCTGTGCACGGCCTGGTGCGTGAAATGACAGTAAGGGCTGCCAGGGAGGCAGCGCTCGGCGCAGGGGCAAATATCTTACTTGTAACTGCAGGGAAGCTGAAAAAGCGCGATCTTGACAATATAGAAAAAACAAAGCCGAACATAATAATGATATCAGGTGGAGTTGACTCGGGTGATACAGAAACACAGATCTTCAACAGTGAAACTATCTCCTGTTTTCTAAAAGAGAGAAACCTTGTCATACCTGTTCTCTATGCCGGGAACAGCGATATAAGAGAGGATGTTGCTGATATTTTCAGAAGTGAAAACCAGGATATAACAGCAGTTGAGAATGTATATCCCCAGATTGACCGGCTTGTCGCAGACCCTGCGCGAAAAGTTATTCATGACCTTTTTGAAAAACATATTATTCATGCGCCCGGAATGTCAGAAATAAGAAGATTTATTACAGGCGATATACTGCCGACACCGGGGGCTGTGATGCTGTGCGCAAAGCTTTTTGCAGAGAAGAGAGGCAGTGTTGTTGTCTTTGATGTGGGGGGAGCAACTACAGATGTTCATTCAGTAACTGACGGCAGCGGAAAATACGAGGCGGAAATATCAACACCTGAACCTGATGCAAAGAGGACTGTGGAAGGGGACCTCGGGGTTTATGTAAACAGGAAAAACATCCTTGAAATTGCAGGCGAGCATGCTGTTTCAAAAGAGGCTGGAATTGAGAGAAAACAATCTGCAGAAATTATAGAAAAGCTTGGTTATATTCCAGTTGATTCAATCCAGGAAAGAATAGTTGCAGCACTTGCCTATCATGCTGTAAGGACAGGGCTTGAAAGGCATGCCGGGAGTATAAAGAATATTTATTCAATTCATGGAAAACACACAGTGCCTGAAGGAAAAGATCTTTCAGCTGTAAGGACTGTAATTGGTACGGGGGGGGCATTTTCAAGGCTGCGTGAGGGGGAGGAAATACTAAAGAGGGCAATAGGGAAGAAGATCCACAACAGGCTGGTGCCTGATGAAGATGCTGAGATTATTATAGACAGGAATTACATAATGTCATCTGTGGGAGTTTTGTCGGTAAAACATCCCGAGGATGCTGAGAAAATTCTGTTTGATAACCTGGAGCGGCAGGGGAAAAACTGATGGGTGCACCGGGACTTACAATAGATCTTGAGCAGCTTGAAAATAATGCTGCTGCTGTAGTCGCATTCTGCGCTGATTACGGTATTGAAGTGACAGGTGTGACGAAAGCGGTCTGCGGCATGCCTCAGGCAGCAAAAGCCATGATAAGGGGCGGTGTAAAAGGGATAGGGGAATCCCGTCTTGAAAACATAAACCGCCTGAGATCTTCGGGGGTAAGTGAACCTGTAATGCTGCTCCGCATCCCCCCAATAACAGAAGTTGATGATATTGTTGCTTCAGTCGATATAAGCCTTAATTCAGAGCTTTCTGTGCTGAGGGCTTTATCTGATGCCGCGCTGAGAAAGGAAAAAACTTCATAAAGTCATACTCATGGTGGACCTCGGAGACCTGAGGGAGGGGATATGGCCTGAGGATCTTCTCCATGCTGTACACGAGACAATAGATATGGGCGGTATAGAGATAATAGGGCTTGGAACAAATCTCACCTGCTATGGAGGGGTCCTCCCTTCAGCAAAAAACATGCAGATGCTTGTGGACTGGTCCAAAAGAATTGAAGATAATTTCTCAAGAAAAATGCATATCCTTTCAGGTGGGAATTCATCATCCCTGCCGCTGATACGATCTGGTAAAATGCCTGAAGAAATAAACCATCTCAGAATCGGGGAGGCAATACTGCTTGGCAGGGAAACTGTTTTCCGTAAAAAATGGCCCGGTACAGGGCAGAAAGTTTTTCTTCTTTCATCAGAACTGATTGAAGTTAAGAAAAAACCTTCAGTACCAATAGGGGAAACAGGGGAAGATGCATTCGGCAACAGGCAGGAATTTCCCGACAGGGGAGAAATGCTCAGGGGAATCCTGAATATAGGAAGGGAGGATGTTGATATTGATGGGCTTACCCCTGTCGACCCCGGCATATCAATTCTGGGCGCTTCAAGCGATCATCTTTTGATAAATCTTACAGAAAGCGAAACAGATTACTCTGTAGGTAACCGGATATCGTTTATACCCAACTATTCCGCCCTCCTTGCCTCAATGACTTCAGCCTATGTTGAAAAGCTGCCTGTAAACAATGAGTCGGCCAGGGAATCAAATATACTGTTTTTTCACAGGATAGAAGGTATTACCTCAGACCGAGAATGGCGCCTTTTAACGAGGGAGCTTGGCTATGAGCCACATCTTTTCAGGCGGGATTTTGATTTTGAAAAAGATGAATTTATCAAAGGGGCAAAGGCAGTAACAGACAGCAGTTCAATGACTTTAAAGATTCCTATGCTCGGGAAATCAGTAAAAACACTTGGCCTTCTGTGGATTTCCGATTCCCCTTCGCTTGATGAGGCAGAATCAGGAAGTACGCTGCTTAAAAAAATTATGGAAAAGGGAACAGAGGAAGGATGGCTTGATACTGAAAACATAGTACTGCTGGGACTTCAGCAGGCTGGGAAAAGAGAGCGGGAAATAATTAAAAGCAGCCGTCTCAAGGCATTTACAATGGAGGATGTAGATCTTCAGGATATAAAGCAGATAATGCACCAGGCTTTGAGAAAAACATCATCCGGTACCTGCGGGCTTGCTGTATATTACAATCCTTCAGTAAGCGACAGGGGAAACCGCGGTTTTACTGACAGGGAAACGCACCTGATTATGGAAATGACAGCAGGTTCAGGTAACCTTAAAATGATATCTGTTGAAATTGATGAGAGAAGCAGAGGAAAAAAAGGGAATAAAACTGAAGCAGCAGGAAGTGATAAAACAAGGGACAGGAGAATAAAATCATTTATCCTGTCTGCCCTGGGAAAGAGAATTCTTGATTTATAAAACCGAATCAGTGCAGTATCTTGTTGCTTATGGCACTCGAAAGTCTTCTCAGCGCCGCAATATATGCCGCAGTTCTCATATCTGTATCGTGGGACTGATACTCGCTGTATACATTTTCAAATGCATTGACAATCTTTATTTTAAGCTTTTCGTTTACATCTTCCTCTGTCCAGTAATAACCAGCCTTGTTCTGAACCCACTCGAAATAGCTGACAATTACACCGCCTGAGTTTGCAAGAATATCAGGTATAAGTGTTATATTGTTCCTGTGAAGAATTTCATCAGCTTCCAGAGTTACAGGTCCGTTTGCAAGTTCGCATATTGTTTTTGCCCTGATTCTGTCAGCATTCTCTTCAGTTATCTGGTTCTCTATTGCTGCCGGTATCAGTATATCAACATCAAGTTCCAGAAGTTCACTGTTTGTTATTGACTTGATATCGTTTCCAAGTTTATCTGCAAGTAAGCTGCCGTTTTCAGCTTTTACCCTGAAAGCTTCCTGAGGATCAAGACCTTTGCTCCTGCTGCAGTAAACAGCGCTTTTTGAATCGCTTACAGCTACTATCCTTGCCCCGTCCCTGTGGAGAAAATCTGCAATATAGAATCCTGCGTTTCCGAATCCCTGAACAGCTACTTTAAGTTTTTTAATATCAAGGTTTCTTTTTTTTATATATTCCCTGAGAAGGAAATAACCTCCCATAGCAGTTGCTTCACGCCTTCCGAGCGATCCCCCTATGCTTATAGGTTTTCCGGTCAGTATCTGCGGAATGCTTTCACCTGCAATTTTATTGTATTCATCAGACATCCATCCCATTATTGTGGGATTTGTATAAACATCAGGGGCGGGAATATCTTTTTCAGGGCCAATGAAATCAAACATCGCATCGATAAATCCCCTGCTCAGTTTTTCAAGTTCAGTTTCTGAAAGTTTCTTCGGATTGACAACTATGCCGCCCTTGCCGCCGCCGTAGGGTATATCTGCGACAGCGCATTTAAATGTCATCCAGAAAGCAAGAGCCTTGACCTCATCCAGAGTTACAGCCGGATGGTACCGTAGTCCCCCCTTTGTAGGTCCCCTCGCATCGTTATGACGAACCCTGTAGCCTGTAAAGATTTTCAGTTTACCGTTATCCAGCCTGACAGGTATGGATACTTCCTTGCATTCCTTGCAGTTTAAAATAGTTTCAACAACATCATCCCCGATATCAAGAAAGGCAAGAGCTCTCTGAAACTGCCTTTTTGCATTTTCAAACAGTGATTTTTTCATATCTTTCCCCTTACAATATAAATGATATGATGAGAGGGGAATTATATCAAATAATCAGTATAAGCCTGGTCCGGTTCAATACTTTATTATGTAAATGCTGCTGTTTTTTGTGGAAAGTTTTATGTCTGTGCTGCTGCCGCTGAAATCGCCTTTTGCTGTTATTTTTTTTGTTTTTTCAGGGTTGTCCCTTGTAATATCAACAGGGAAATCTG
>CAXXHA010000030.1:0-88189 GCA_963662265.2 Spirochaetia bacterium
ATATTATTAAATCTTACTTTTTTAGGAGGAAACAATTCGCTTTTTATTAATTCTACAACTTTTTTATTTTCTTTGTTTATTTTTTTTATGGGTTCATTATTAATTATTATTGATTCACATATTTTTTTTAAGTCATCATTTTTTATTTTACTACAAATATACTCAAAATCTGATTCCTTACTATCAGCATAATTAATCAACCGATCTATTACATTTTTTCTATCATTTTTATATTCATCAATATTGTCTAAAATGAATACATTTCCCAGTAATTTTGCAATTTCTTTATCTTTATTTTTTGCCACAAATCACCTCTTTGTGTACTTTTATATTTCTAAAATTTTCAAAAAGCTGGTGTGCCCCATGAAAAGTAGACAACCTAACTATGCAGCTATTGCTGTTTGCTTTTCATATTCAGCCGGGCTTATATACCCAATTGCTGAATGTTTTCTTTTCCTGTTATAGAATATCTCGATGTATTCAAAAACACCAGCTTTTAATTCTTCAACGCTCTGATAGTTATTCGGATAAATTAATTCTACTTTCAGTCTGCTGAAAAATGATTCCATTGGGGCATTATCCCAGCAGTTTCCTCTTCTACTCATACTTAGCAGACAACCTTTTGATTGTGCAAAATCTATATATTTTTGAGCACGGTACTGTACTCCCCGATCTGAATGAAGTATTAATCCTTCAGAAAATCCTCTTCTTCCGAATGCTATCGATAATGCTTCAATTACAAGATTTTCCGTCATACTTGTATCTAATGCCCAGCCAACTATTTTTCTTGAATATAGATCCATAACTGTGGCCAAATACATCCACTTGTTTCTTACCCAAATATATGTAATATCTGTAGTCCATTTTTTATTAGGATTATCTGCAGTAAAATCTCTCCACAATATGTTATCTGATACATTATTCATTGACTGGCTTTTCCGGCTATACTTAAACCCCTTACCATTCAAAGCCTTTATATCATTCTCTTGCATAATTTTAGCTATGAAGTTTGTTGAACATTTCCAGCCAAGTGAATTTAATTCTTCTGCTATTCTCCTTGAACCATAACGGGCTTTAAATGCCTCATAAGTATTTTTAATCAGTTCTTCTATTTTCTCTTTATATTGATGTCTCTTTCCTGGTTTTCTATTTATCCACTTATAATATCCGGATCTGGAAACTCCAGGACTCTACACATCAGTGATATTTCATATTGACCTGTAAATTGATGCATTAATGCGTACTTCACTTCTGGTCGTTCGCAAAGTACGCAGCAGCTTTTTTTAAGAATTCTATTTCATCTTTTAATTTCTTATTTTCTCTGCGTAGTTTTCTTACTTCTTCACTTTCATTTTTTGAATAATCAACTCCATTTAAGGAATTAAATTGTTTATCGCTTAGCCTGTTAAATTGACGCTTCCAGTTATAAATTTGCTGGGCGCTTATCCCCAGTTCTTCTGCTACTTTAGCTGCAGAACTACCCTCTTTTTCTGATCGTTTTACAGCTTCTCTTCTAAACTCTTCGGTATACGCCTGTACCTTTTTTCTTGCCATTTGACACTCCCCTTATAATTATAATCTAACTATAGTTGGTGTCCACTTTTTGTGGGGCAGTCCGAAGCATAACGCCCAGTTGAGCTGTTTGACTGCCCCGCCAGGGTTGGCGCGTGTTCTTGCATCAGCAAGAACCGTGACAAAAGTCAAATCTGCTCCAACTTTTTGTTATGCTCCATAATTATCTGTATATAATTTTATATACCCTCCAAATACCCAGCCTGATATTTCATTATTTTTATTTTTACCCAAGGAAATAACATATCATCTATTGTATAAAGCCAATGGAGTTACTTCGATCATTTCAACTATGTCACCTTCCATTAGATGTCCAACTACTTCTGCATCAAGAGTTGGTTTTTCTCTTATCCTCAAACGATTAGTTTTTGATGCTCCATATGTTTTTATTGAAAATTTATATTTAATATTTAATGCATTATTTTCTTTTAGTATTTTTACATAATTAGATTTTTCTCCATGATTTTTTGTTGCTATTGATAATGGAGTCATAAAATTATTCAAATGATTTACAATATCAATTTTTGCTCCATATTTTATAAGTAACTTCATAGCATCATAATTAGACCATTTTATGGATAAAATTAAAGGAGTATCATAAGAAACATTCATATTAATATAATCTGGATCATATTCTAATTCTAAACATGTCTTGAGAAATAAGTTATTCCCATAATATATTGCTTTACTAATGAAATAACTAAAATCTTCATCACTTTGATTTCCATTATAAAAGGATCAGCACCATAATCTAATAATACCTTAACCAGTTTTTCATTATTCTGTTCAGAAGCAAAATATAAAGGGTATCCGATTTGTGAATAATTATAATTCAAATCAATATTTTGAATTATAAATAATTCTATTATTTCAATATTTCCAGATTCTAAGGCAATATGAAATATATTTTTATTATTTTTTTCATTATCAAGAAATGGATTTAATCCATTTTGAAAATATTTCAATAATTGACTTACATTTCCAGATATTATTGCATCTTTTGCTTTTTTGTATTCTAAATTATCTGAATATATATTATTTAAACCTATAAAATAAAAAAGAAAGAAAATTATTATTTTTTTATTAATTATTTTACTTTTTAACACTATATATCCCCCACATTTTTATATATGAAATAGGTTTTCATAATTTTTAAATCATTATTTTATTAATATTACTATAAATGTTTATTTTTGTATAAATATTAATTCTTTTTCATCTCTTTCCCCGAAGGGGGTGCATAACGCCAAGTTGAGCTGTTTGGCGTCAAATGGCGCGTATTCTTGCGCATGCAAGAATCGTGACCATAGCCAAATCTGCTCCAACTTTTTGTTATCTATTCAATATATTCGTCGAAAACATAATCTTTCAATGTTTGGTCTAATTTTAATGCTTTTAAATATAATTCTTTTGCTTTTTCTTTATTTCCTTTATCATGTTCAATTTTAGCTAATACAATAAAAGCTTTTGGATCTGGATTATTCATTTCAACGGCTTTTTCCAATCTTTTATAGCCTTTTCATTTTCATTGATTTCATCATATTCAGAACCACGATTATAATAAATATCTGCCCTATCTGTATCTTTTTCCAATATCATTGAATAATCTTTTATTGCTTTTTGTGTTCACCGATTCGGCTGTATGATAAAGCTCGATCATGTAATGCATCTATATTGTTTTTTTCTTTTTCCAAATAATCAGTATACATTTGTATAGCATCATTATATTTTTCAATTGAATTATATGCATAACCAAGAAAATATAATAATTCCGAATCACTATTGTCTATATTGTATGCTTCTTTCAAATATTGAATTGCTTTTTCATATTTCTTTTCATCAAATAATATTAATCCATATCTTCTTTTATAATGATATTCTGATAATCCTTGTTTGTATGATTTATATATTAATTTAGTAGCTTTTTCATATTTTCTATTCTTATGTTCTATTTTTGCTAATTCATATTTATAAATCCATTATGAGGATAAATCGTAGATAGTATGAAAATAATTGGTTTATGTTCAAATGTTTTTATATATTTAAAATAATCAAAAAGCATGTAAATTGCAGCTGCAAGTAAGATAATACTGCTAATTTCAATTTTTCCTAAATTATTAATAATTATTCCAGGTATTGAAAAGATCAAAAAATAAAAAACCTGCTATAAATATTTTATTATTTTCTATGAAATAAAATAAAAAAGATAGTAAAAGTAATAATTCAGATGATTTGATGAAAATAATACTAGGTGAAATTGTATTTTTGAATATTTTCAGCATAATATCCATGATTTTTAAAATAATTAATATACTAAATATAATTTTATATGTTTTCTTTTTTATCATTTTTTATCCTACTTTTAATTTTATCATATATTGAAACATTTTTCGTTATTTTCTCCCCCCGAAGGGGTAGATAACATACTACATTCAACAGTTTTATCTTGTTTATTATCTTCCCAAACACTACAAAACAGCTGTTCTGAAAAAACAACACAAAAACTGTTGTTCCGCCCATGATGCATGCTGCATATCACAACAGAACATTATATCACAAGTTATCTGCTAGTAACAAACTTTATAAAGGAAGAGTCCTCTGGCAGGGGCTGTAGGGCCGGCTAATGACCTGTCTGTCGCTTCAAGTATTTCCTTCATTCTCCCTCCGTCATCACCTTTTGCGTAAAGGTCAAGGACAGTGCCTGTTATGGAGCGCACCATTTTGCGGAGAAAAGCGCTTCCCTGAAATCTTGAAGACTATATAGGGGTATTCTGAATAGAAGGAGGCAGAGTATATTTCCCTTGTCATGGAAACACCCTCCTCCATTGGAGCTGAGAAAGTGGTAAAGTCATGTATACCGGTAAGAGGCGAAACTATTTTGTTCAACTTTTTTATATCAAGACTGTCCCTTACATAATGGCAGTAATTGTTCTGCCAGGGGAATGGTGTATTTCCTGAAGATATGTAATACCTGTATATCCTCTCCCTTGCGTCATAACGTGAATGAAAAGCATTATCAACTTCTTCACTTTTCATAATCCTTATGTCTCTGGGAAGGAGTGAGTTGAGGGCAAGTGAGAAGTTTTCCTCAGGGATTGATTTTAAGTGGGTATGGAAATTTGCGACCTGTCCCTTTGCATGGACACCTGAATCTGTCCTCCCGGATCCTGTAAGCTTTATTTCCTTCTTATGGATTACAGAGAGCGCCTTTTCTATAGTGCCCTGAACAGTGACTTCGTTGTTCTGGATCTGCCATCCGCAGTATTCAGTCCCGTCATATGCAATAGTGAGTTTTATGTTTCTCTTCTGACTAAAGCAAAAGCCGTCTTCTCTGGTGGTAGTCTCTGATTCGGGTATATTATTTAATCTCTTTTTAAGTGGCTTTTGCCGCTCCGTAAGCTCCCCAGGGGAGCGCGGCTTACTAACCACCTGCTCTGCTGGTGGTTGTGAATTACTCATCAAATTCCTTCAGTTCAGTTTTTATCTTGTCAAAAAGGTCTTTAGAGTTGTCAAGAATTGCAGCAGGCTTGTTTTTCGATGCTTTTCCCATGCCGAAGATACGGGCTATTGTCTTTTTGGCATTTTCAAGCGATGCTTTTCTCCTGACAAGATCATCTGTCGGGCAGAATTTATATTCAAGATATGCAGTCATGTAGAGAGATCCGTCATATCCGTAGTTCTTGTCGAGGTCCGGTCCTAGGTTTTTAAGGCCGCTCATTGTCTCTGATACCATCCTGCTCGCCTGCTATTGCCTGCACATAGAAAAATCTCGATTTCCTGTAGAAGAGAGTTGCAAGATAGTCATAGTTTTCTGAAGGGTTTTTTGAATGAAGATCATTACACAGCCATGCCGCGCGAAGCGCATATATACCGCTCTTTATGGAGGGGCTCATTATAGGGGTAAAATGGTTAGCAGCCTTCATTGCATAGTAATATGAAGCAACCCCCTCTTTTAGTGTACGGGAAGCTGTAAAATCAAGGCCTGGGAGTATTTTAAGTAGCTCAGCCTCTCTTTCCTCGGTTTCAAGTTTTATTTTATCAGCTATGTCGCTGCTTATTTCAGAAAAATCCGCGCTGTTTGCCGCATAGAGGCAGTGCGGGCAAACTGTCATGTAATAGATAAGGGGATTTATTTCTCCGTATTTTTTTGACGGAATATAAAGGCGCCTGAGTTCTGTTGTCAGGTCTCCCGCGTTGAGACGACCTCCCCCTGTCATCATTTCCTCTTTCTTGAACGATTTGCCGCATACAGGGCACTCGGTTTCAGTTTTTGACAGAAATGTACTTGCCGGTTTTCTTTCTTCCATTTTTTTACCTGTTTAAATACAAAATTGAATATTATTGCATTTGTTTTATTTCTCGATTATAACAACAGCAACTGCATTGTCCCTTTCATGCGTTAGTGACAGGTGCATGCTTTTGCCTCCCATTTTCTCAAACGCTGATTTTGCTTTTCCATATACCCTGATATCAGGTTTTCCGTTATGGTTGTTCTCCACCTGGATTTCCTTGAGAGATATTCCCATAAGACCTGTGCCGAGCGCTTTACCGAAAGCTTCCTTTGCAGCAAACCTTGCAGCAAGTGAAAGATGCATGGAAACTCCCCTTTTTTCTGCATCCTTTATTTCATCAGGATGAAAATATCTCTGGACAAGAAGCGGTCTTACAAGCCATTTTTTCATTCTGTCGATGTGTACAATATCAATTCCAATTCCAAGTATCATTATTATCTCCTTGTTCTGCTCAAATATACTCGTACAGTCTCAGGTACAAAACTTATCACTTTGAGATCTCCTGTTCCTTTAGGAACAACAGCCATTGTATAAATACCGGTTTCATTTATCTCAGAAAGATCAACTGCAAGTGAAAAATCATCTTTGGTAAGTGTCTCAAGTATTGTCCTTTCAGCTTCAACCTTGAGGCTTCCGTTCTGCACGTTGAATGCAGCTTCAAATCCTTCAGGAAGGTTGTTTGCAGAGACTTTAACCGGTGCAAAAGTCTTCATTATAAGGCTCTTCTCAATAATCCCCTTAAACTGGACTTCTTTTCCTGCCAGGAAATTAACCATCTCGTTTTTATAATCAATCCTTACGGGAAGTATGAAGTTTTCAGATCTTCCTGAAAGGTTTATCTCTTCTGTTCTGAATACCAGTATTTTTTCTATAATCCTGGCAGGCCCTTCCACTGTTAGGTATTCAGGATTGAGAGAATAGTCTGCAAGTTCAAAATTCTCTGCAGGGTAGCCCTTTATCTCTGCAACAACATCAACATTGCGTACAAGCTTTTTCTCGATATCAAGCATTATCTCCATCGGCTCTACCCTGATTTCAAGGGGATCCGCATAAAGAGCGTTGCCTGATCTTTCAATTACAACAGGTTCCCTGTATGAACCTTTTTTCCTGTGCCTTGAGAAGTCTGCATATGCCTTGAGATCCGCCTCTTCAACCATGAAGATGTTTTCTTCACTTCCCCTTAGAGTTATCCTTACATGTGTCGGATACCGCTCTGAGGCTGTAAAACTGCTTCCTATAGACACTTCAAGAGGTATACTTAAGAAACGCTCCTCTGTTGTGTTTATCTTGTAGAAATAAAGAAGAAGGACAGCAAGTGCAAAAGAAAGGACCTTGGCAGGCCAGTTGTTTAAAAGCCTTTCTGTGATTTTTCTAATCTTCAAGCGTCACCTCTTTTGCCATCTCATCGCTTCCCTCCTTGACAGTAAGGAGCATCTTGAGAGTTCTTTTCAGTTCTTCATTATCAAGATCATAGTAAAGGCTTCCGTCATTGGCAAGCGATATGGCGCCTGTCTCTTCGCTGACAACAAGCACAACAGCATCTGTTGTCTCTGCAAGTCCCAGCGCTGCCCTGTGCCTTGTTCCAAAACTTCTCTTTATATCAAGCTGCTCTGAGAGGGGGAGAAAACAGCCGGCAGCAACTATTGTGCTTCCCTGCATAACTATTGCCCCGTCATGAAGCGGTGTATCTTTTCCGAATATTGTCAGAATCAGGCTTGAGGAAAGATCTGCATTGAGCTTTGTCCCTGAATCAATTATATTTTTAAGCCCTATCTGCCTCATAAATACAATCAGGCATCCTCTTCTCATTGTGGATAGTAT
The DNA here is from genome assembly GCA_963662265.2 of Spirochaetia bacterium. Taxonomy (GTDB): domain Bacteria; phylum Spirochaetota; class Spirochaetia; order CADAEX01; family CADAEX01. Next base: position 7,686 of record CAXXHA010000030.1, read on the forward strand.
TTCCGCGGCATTCATGACTGATTCAATCTCAAGCGATGTCGATGCTGTTGAAAGGCGGAAGAGCTTCCCCTGGCCGAACCTCGTAAACAGGTTTCTTATTTCCGGCTGAAAAACAATAGTTATGATAATAATAAGAACTGTCCCCAGCTTGTTCATTATCCACAGCAGCGCCTCAAGGTTTAGAAAATAGGCAACAGCATAGATCATAGCCATTGCAACACTTCCCTTTATCAGCTGAACTGCCCTGGTGTGTATGAGTATCTTGTAAACCTGGTAAATGAGGAAAGTTATGACAAGGACATCGAGAAGGGGCCTTAATATATCTGACGCAAAATGTAGACTTTCCATTAATCTCAAAAAAATAACCTCTGTAATTATGCTGAAGTAACAGCCCTGAATATTTTCAGAGAATCTGCAGTTTCCCTTACATCATGGACCCTCAGTATGTCGGCTCCGTAGCAGGCAGACATTACTCCTGCCGCAATAGAAGATTCAAGACGGTCTTCAGGCTCTTTCCCTGTAAGCATTCCGAGAAATGATTTTCTGGAATGGCCTATAAGTACAGGATATCCTGATTCCTTAAAAGTTTCTATATTTTTTATTATTGCAAGATTATCTTCAAGCCTCTTTCCGAATCCAATCCCCGGGTCAAGGGTAATATGTTCCTTCCTGATGCCTGTCTCAAGTGCATACATGATTCTCTCTTCAAGGTATTCCTTTATCTCGAAAACTGCATCATTGTAATTCGGGTTGTTCTGCATATCGACAGGAAGTCCTTTCTTGTGCATCATAATAACATCTGCCTTGTGCTTTACTATAACCTTTGCAAGTGAAGGATCGTCTGAAAGGGCTGAAATATCATTTATTATATCTGCACCGTTTGTGAGTGCCCGCTCTGCTACTTCAGATTTACGAGTATCGACAGAGAGGGGAAAATCAGTTTCCTTCCTGAATTCCTTTATAAAGGGAAGAATTCTGCTGATTTCTTCATCAGATTCAACATATTCAGATCCAGGTCTTGTCGACTCACCGCCGATATCAATAATATCAGCTCCCTCTTCAATCATCATAAATGCTGTATCAAGGGCATCTTTAAGCGCCGATTTCCGGCTCTCTTCGTAAAATGAATCGGGAGTACAGTTAATAATTCCCATAATAAGGGGCGTATTCCCTTCTTCAAGCAGGTTTCTTATCATTTTCATCCCTAAAAGTATAAATATAAACCATTCATATAACAATAGCTGTTTTAAAGTTTAATTTTATATATTATTATGGATTAATAATTCTTCTTCATGGTATAAAATGGAGTCAGAACTAAACAGCAGTCATATCGTTATATAAGTTACCTGCTGATCATAAACTACAGAAAATCCTGAAATTATCAGGAAAAATATATTTAACAAAATAACTCTGGAGATACAGATGTCGCTCAGGAATATGCGGAATATCGGAATTATGGCACATATTGATGCCGGTAAGACTACTACAACAGAAAGAATTCTCTATTATACAGGAAAAAGCCACAGGATTGGCGAGGTAGATAACGGAAATGCAACCATGGACTGGATGGAGCAGGAACAGGACAGGGGAATTACAATAACCTCTGCAGCAACAACATGTTTCTGGCATGATTTTAAGATAAATATTATAGATACTCCCGGCCATGTGGACTTCACAGCAGAAGTTGAAAGAGCTCTCCGTGTACTTGATGGCGGTGTTGCTATTTTCTGTGCAGTGGGCGGTGTTGAACCCCAGTCTGAAACAGTCTGGCACCAGGCTGACAAGTACCATGTACCGAGAATTGCTCTAATCAACAAGATGGACAGAATCGGAGCTGACTTCTTTTCAGTTGTCGATGAAATCAGGGAAAAACTCGGGGGTAATCCCCTTCCATTAAATCTTCCGATAGGAAGCGAGAGCAATTTCGAAGGCGTTATTGATATAATGAAGATGAAGGAAATCAGATGGAATCAGGAGTCAAGCGGTACTGAAATGGTTGAATCTGATATCCATGAAGAGAGACAGGGTCTTGCAGACTACTGGAGGGAAAACCTCCTGGACCAGGTTTCAGCCTTTTCCGATGAAATAACAGAACTCTACCTCAACGGTGATGAGGTACCAGAGGATCTTATTAAGGAAACAATAAGAAAAGCAACAATAAATAACGAACTTCTTCCTGTTTTCACAGGAGCATCGCTTAAAAACATCGGTGTACAGCCGGTACTCAATGCTGTAGTTGACTATCTTCCGTCTCCTGAGGATCTTAAACCTGCTGTAGGTCATCATGTAAAGAAAGAGGACGAGGTTGAGGTTCCATGTTCAAAATCAGGACAGCCTCTTGCCCTTGTATTCAAGATACAGAGTGACAAGGATGCCGGTGCATACAGCTTTATACGTGTGTATTCCGGAACTATCAAGAGCGGTACAGCTTTCCAGAACCTGAACAAGGGAAAGAAAGAGAGGGTAAACAGGCTCTTGAGAATGCATTCAAACAGATCAGAAGCTGTTGATTCACTCTCTGCCGGCGATATAGGGGTTGCAATAGGACTTAAATTTTCACAGACAGGTGATACCCTGGGAACAGATAAATTCCCTATAATCCTTGAAAAAATGGATTTCCCGGAACCTGTTATCTCAATAGCAATAGAACCCAAGTCTATTTCAGAGGGTGACAAGCTTAAAGATGTAATCGCTATTCTTTCAAAAGAGGACCCTACTTTCAAGATGAAGGAAAACGAGGACACCGGGCAGCTTATTATCTCGGGAATGGGAGAGCTTCACCTCGAAGTTCTTGTAACAAGGATGCTTAAAGAGTTCAATGTTGATGCGAATGTCGGAAATCCCCAGGTTTCATACAGGGAATCTGTTACTTCTGAAAATACACATGTGGAAAAATTCAACAAGGTAATTGCAGGAAATGAAAATACTGCAGAGCTTACATTAAGCGTTAAACCAGCTCCCAGGGGAGAAGGAAACTCTGTCAGCCTTGATAAGATTATCAAGAAGCTTCCGAAGGAAATTACTGCTGCAATTGAACGGGGTATTTCAGGCAGTTTTTCTGCAGGCATCCAGATGGGATATCCTGTAGTTGACACGACTATCACTGTTGAAGATGCTGTATATTCAGAAATGAACTCGACTGAATTTGCTTTCGAAGCTGCAGCTTCCATGGGATTTGACTCTGTATGCAGAAACGCATCCCCAATTCTTCTTGAGCCTGTTATGACAGTAGATATTATGTGTCCGAAGGAATATGTCGGAGATGTAATCAGCCAGCTTACAATGAGGGGCGGTCTTGTTGAAAGCCTTGAATCAAGGCCCGGCTCTGAACATGTAAGGGCACATGCGCCTCTTGCAAAAATGTTCGGGTTTACAACTCCATTGAGAAGTTCAACACAGGGAAGAGGTACATTTTCCATGGAATTTTCACACTTTTCAAAGAAAGAGGATTAATAAAACGGCTTAGCCTGGTATAAAAATAATTTAGTTATTTACTATTATATTTTCAGGGGCTTAACAGTTAATATCAATACTTGAATAAAAGCATTCTTTGCCATGAATAAAAATCAGCAAAGGGTGCTTTTTTTTATTATTTTTTTCTCAACACATACTTAACAGGTACGCTTATTATTAACATTATATCGTCTGATTACTGTCTTAAGCTGACGGAGCTGATATAAAATTTTTGTATTTGCCCCTGATTTGTTAAAAATAAGCGTTTTATTAAAAATATATAAAAAAACAATATTTTTTCCAAAAAGATCTTGTATAAAACCAATAAAATACGCTATTGTTGAGATTTTTTTTGACAACTGCTTAACTCAGTGCTATCATTGTGAAACAAGTTAATGATACAGGAGTCTTGTATGAGTTTTACAACTGATGCTATTAAAAACACAGCCATTGCAGGGCATGTTGGAACCGGTAAAACATCACTTATCGAAAACATCCTTCTTGCGGGCGGAAAAATTTCCAAAGCTGAGCCGGTTGAAAGCGGAAAAACAGTCAGCGACTTTTCAGAAGAGGAAATTGAAAGAAATATCTCAATCCATTCAACATTGTCATTCATTGAATGGAATAACAAAAAACTTAATTTTATAGACACTCCGGGATCATCTGACTTTATTGGTGAAGTTGTAACAGGATTCAGAGCCTGTGAAAACGCACTACTAACAGTTAGTTCTGATACAGGAGTCCAGATTGAAACAATCAAAATCTGGAGAAGGCTTGATAAGAGGAACATGCCGAGAATGGTTTTCCTTACAAAAGCTGAAAAAGACAGAGCTAACTTCGAAAATGCATTCAACGATGTAAAGGAAAAGTTTGAAAAAACCCTCGTTCCCATATCAATTCCAATAGGAAACGGAGCAGATTTCAAAGGTATTATAAACCTAATAGAAAACAAGGCTTACATGGTACCTGAGACTCCGGGCAAGGAAACAGCTGTAGATATTCCTGCAGATTTGAACGACTATGTGGAAGAATACAGAACAATCATGATCGAAGCTGCGGCTGAAGGTGATGATGAAATTCTTGAAAAATATTTTGAAGAGGGAACTCTTACTCCGGATGAAATCAGAAAGGGGCTTGAAGAAGGTATAAAAGCAAATAAGATTGTACCTGTTTTTTCAGGATCAGCGCTTCTCGGATCAGGTATTGCAAGTTTGTTAAACTTCCTTGTAAATGTTGCTCCATCTCCAAACGGTATTCAGGAAATAATTCTTGATGAAAACGGAGAAGAAAAGCTTATCGATATTTCCTCAGATAAGCCAGTTTCAACATTTGTATTCAAGACAAGTATTGACCAGTTCTCAGGAAAACTTTCATACATCAAGGTTGTTGACGGTATACTTAAACCGGATACAGAACTTATCAATGTGAAAGACAGTAAAAAGGAAAAAATATCAAAAATCTATTCTGCAGAAGGCAAGAAACTTGAAGAAGTCAAGGAACTTTATGCAGGTGACCTCGGAATTATAACAAAAGTTAATTCTGCGGAAACAAATGATTCACTCTGTTCTGCAGACAACAAGATGGAATTCGCACATCTTAAAGTACCGCATCCTGTTTACTCTCTCACAGTATCTGCAGCCAGCAAGAAAGAAGAAGATAAGTTAAATCAGTTCCTTCACAAGGCAGCTGAAGAAGATCTAACATTCCAGCTCAACTATAATACTGAAACAAAGGAAACAATTATTTCAGGTATGGGTGAGCTTCATATAAACATGATTCTTGACAAGATCAAGGATAAGCAGAAAATCTCTATCGAAACAAAGACACCTCAGGTTGCCTACAGAGAAACTATCACAAAGAAAGCATCCGGATCCTACAGACACAAGAAACAGTCAGGTGGACACGGACAGTTCGGTGAAGTACACTTTGAACTTCAGCCTATTCCAAGAGGCGAACACCTCAAATTCATCAATACAATCAAGGGCGGCGCAGTATCGAAAGGGTATGTTCCGGGAATTGAAAAAGGTATTGCTGAAGGAATGGAAGCAGGTGTTCTTGCAGGGTTCCCGGTAGTTGATATTGAAGTAAACCTTTTCGACGGTAAGGAGCATCCTGTAGATTCATCAGAAATGTCATTCAAGCTTGCTGCAAAGGGATGTATGAAGGCTGTTCTTGAAATGGCTTCACCTACCCTTCTTGAGCCTGTTATGAAGCTTACAGTATTTGTAGATGACCAGTATCTCGGAGATGTACTTTCAGACCTCAGCTCCAGAAGAGGCCGGGTACTTGGACAGGATTCAATCGGAGGCGGAATACAGCAGATCAATGCTGAAGTTCCACAGGCTGAACTGCTTAAGTATGCGATCGACTTAAGATCAATAACAGCAGGTACAGCTTCTTTCGAAGTTGAGTTTGACCACTACAACCCTATTTCAGGAAAGATTTCAGATACAGTTATTGCTGAAGCAAAAGCAAGAAGCGAAGCTGAATAATATAATTTCATAATTTAACCTCAAATGTCAGAGCCATCCTGTATTAACCGGATGGCTCTTTTAATTACAGGATGTAATTCACCTGTACCTGCGGTCCAGTCGCAGGTGATTCCGATCCAGCCATGGATGAAACTATGCCGGCTTGCCAGGGACAACTGTCCCGCGATAGGCGGGGTGGCAGTAAAGCCGGCGAGGATGTAATTATTTTATTTCTTTATGAAGTAGGATTCATAAATACCATGGTTCTTTTTAAGCCCCTTTTCCTCAAAACGGGTTTCAGGCCTCCATGGAACTTCAACTTTTTTTAAAGCCTTTTCCTCTTCTGTTGCATATCCGGGAAAAGGAGATTCAAGTCTGCTGCATCCGCGGAGAACTTCCTGCATCTGTATTCCGTAATTCTCCCAGTCAGTAACTGCGTAGATATACCCCCCTTTTTTGAGGCGGGAGGAGAGTTTATCTGTAAATTCGGGATTTATGAGCCGTCTTTTATTGTGTTTTTTCTTATGCCAGGGATCGGGGAAAAATATATGAAACCCGTCAAGAGAGTTTTCTGCTATCATATCATCGATAATTTCAACCGCATCATGGTTGAATATCCTCACATTCTCAAGAGACCTGCTGCCGATATACCTGAGAAGATTGCCGACACCCGGCTTGTAGACTTCAATTCCAATATAGTTTGTTTCTTTGTTTTTCTCTGCAATTTCAGCAGTTGCAAAACCGTTGCCGAAACCTATTTCCATTACAACAGGATTATCATTATTAAATATAGCTTGATAATCTGTTTTTTCTTTTCTGTATTCAAGGAGAAAGCGGGGGCCGAGAGTCTCAAAAGCCTCTTGCTGCCCTTTTGAAAATCTGCCCTGCCTTAAAACAAAGCTTTTTATCCGCCGTTGTGATTTTTCTGCCATGAAAAGACTATAAAGAAATATTTGATCTGTTTCAATAATTCTTCAGCCCTAATTTGTCTGCTGCCTGCAGCAAATACAGTTAAACAGCTGTAACTCTGTTTTTCCCTTCAGATTTTGACATATACAGCGCCTTATCCGCGCGTCTGAAAATATCATGGTCTGTATCTGTTGGAAAGGATTCTGTTACACCGAAACTTGCTGTACATTTATATACTGTATTAAAATCATGATTATCTATAATGCTGCAGAGTTTCTCAGCAAGAAACACAGCCTTGTCTTTTTTTGTATCCGGGCAGACTATCAGAAATTCCTCGCCTCCCCAGCGGCCTATCGAATCAGATTCCCTGATATTATTTTTCAATACTTCGGTAAATTTTATCAGAACAAGATCTCCTGCAGCATGACCTTCCATATCATTTATCCTCTTGAAATTGTCAATATCTATGAGAATAACAGATAGCGGAGTATTGTAACGTTTAAGCCTGTAAAGCTCTTTTTTCAGCACTGATTCAATTTTCATCCGGTTATACAGCTTTGTCAGAAAATCAATCTGGGAAAGCTCTTCTAGTTCCTTCGTCCTCTGATTAACCTGCCGTTTCAATGCAAATATATATAAAAGTATAAAGATTGCAGCGAGAAATGCAACAAGAAAAACAACACCGGGAATTACCCATCCAGGAATTACAGACTCAGGCTGTATCCATTTCTGTATAATCATTTCCCTGCTGTCTTTATCGAAACTGGTTATTGCATAATTAAGATATGCAAGAAGATCTGTATTCCCCTCTTTTACAGCAGCGTGAAGCTCCTCTGTATACAGTGTTTCTATAGCATGGAAATTTTCATGTTTCCCTGTTTTATGAAGATAGTACATTGCTGTAGGGTAATCAGATACAAAAGCTGATATTTTTCCGGAAACCGCAGCTTTCAGCATATCCCAGGAATCTTTGAAACCTGTCAGTTTTACAGCCGGAAAATTCTTTTTTACAAAGTTTTCAGCATATCCTCTTTCAATAACACCGACATTTATATCACCTATATTGAAAAGGGAACTCACAGAAATTTCATTGGATGTAAACAGGCTGGTTGGCAGTGTAATTCCAAGCGGTACAGAAAAATCAAGATACTCATCCCTTTCTTCCGATTTAAACAGTCCTGCATGAATATCAGCTTCATTATTTCTAACAAGATCAAGACTGCCTGCCCAGTCAGTCAGCTTAAACTCGATAGAAATGCCTGTTTGTTTTTCAAATTCTTTCCAGTAATCAATCAGCATTCCCTGGGGTTTTCCCTCATCATCAATATACGAATAAGGGCGGAAGGTTTCAGAATTGGTGATAATATATTCATTGACCAGCGGGTCAGTATAGAGAAATGAAGTGTGAAAAAATAATAAGAATATTAAGATCCGTTTAACAACAATAATTACAGCTCCTGATATAAAAATTATAAGCAACAGCAGAGCTGAATTCAATGAAATTCTGATCTAAAAATATTTTACCAGGTGAGTGGAAATATAAGTACGCAGCCTATACAAGCATCATTATATTTTCTTCAAGACAGTCTGCAAGCTCCAGGCAGGTTTCCCTTACAGACCTGTTTCTGGATATCCTGGTAATCCGTTCTGAAAGAGATCCGGTTTTAAGAATATTTTCCACCGGCGGTATTTTAAGACCGGCAAATTCTTTGACCTGTTTGGCAAGAAGCATCCAGATTCCCCATGCGCTCATTTTCTCCTGCCCCTCTATTCCCAGAAGCCGGAGATATTCCCCGTTGTAAGCTATCCCCTTAAGTCCTTCCATGGTAATACTGTCAAAGATTTCAGAGAGGTTTTCATTACTGATTGACGCCTGTTTTTCAGCCCCATTGGGAGAGTTAACAAGCATCTCAAGAACATAAGTTACAAATCGTACAACTGCAAAATTCACGTGGGGAGATTCCTGCATATCAAATATTCTTACAGAAAGTGTACCTTCATCAAAATTCGCAGTAACTGCCCTGCATTCATCTATCCGGCTGTTTCCTTTATTATCTTTACAGCACTTAAGACATTCAGTGACACTTCCCTCGTATTCCTTTCTGTTTTTAAGCGGTTCCGGGATTATTGATCTGCAAGCCCATTCTTTCCTGTCCAGTTTATGTTTAAGAATTTCAAGTCCTGAGTCCAGAATTAATTCACCTTTACTGTCAATTACAGGAGATGCTGATGTAAGAGCCGGAAGAATCGGGAGAATAAGCCTTACAGCAGTATGGAGCCTGAAAAACTGATCTTCATTTTTAAAAGGGAGGAAAAATTTCATATAATGATAATTCATGTCAATTTCAGCAGGCAAAACATTTTTGTTTTCAGAATCATTTGTGGAAAAATTATCTGAACAGGGAACAGGGTAAACAGCTGAAGAAAAAAGAACAGCATTATACTCTTCAAGAATCCTGTTGGCTTCAAGTATCTGGCTGTGCAGTAATTTTTCAGCTTCACTTATATTCACTCTGCATATATCTGCAGAAAACCTCACAATATAATTGTATTCAGTGAGTGCCCATGAGATTTTCCTGTCTTCGTCAGAGGGTTTGAATATTTTGCACTGTTTAACACCGGAAGCTCTTTCAAGAAGTTCAGCAGCAAGCGGAACTGCCTTCATAGTATCTTTTTCAGCAATTATATAATCAAGTTCAATTTTTCTTTCAGATAATAAAGAATAATAATCTTTATCGGCATCTTTCATAGAATACCCCGCTTTATTAAGTTTCAAATCGCAGCTGCAACAGTATTTCTTTATATTTCATGTCTATTTATGAGTCAATAAATAAACAGGCATAATTCTTAAATTCCTTATTTTTTCTGTCCTTACTTATTTTATTGGTTGTTATTTAAATTTTCTGAATATTTTTTAATATAACAGCACCAAATCCGGGTGCATTTATGCATACTTTTTATCAACAAAGTCCGGAAAAATGTATTATAAATTAATTAAGTAATATTAAAAAAAGAGGTATTTTCCATTGTCAAACAGTAATCAATCTTATTTCCTTCCAAAAACAAGATCTTCGAAAGAAGAACTTGAATCACAGATCAGGATATTCAGGAAAAATTCGCTGTTGAATAATCTTTTTGATGCAGTTCCTGATTTAATTATGATTATCAACAATAACAGGGAAGCTGTTTTTGTTAACAGAAATTTTCTCACCTACCTCAATATTGAAAATAATTCAGCTTTTTTGGGAAAACGTCCCGGAGAATTGGTAAACTGTGTTCATGCGAAAGAATTTCACGGGTGCGGGACTACTGATTTCTGCAGGGTCTGCGGGGCAGCAACAGCAATTCACTATTCACTTCAGGGAAAAGAAAAGTGTGAAGAATGCAGAATTATTACAGCAGAAACAGGGTGTCCTTTAGATCTGAGAGTATGGACAACACCTTTTGTTGCGGAAAATGGTAATTTCACTATTTTTTCAGCAACAGATATAAGCTTTGAAAAAAAGAAAGCCTCACTCGAACGTATTTTTTTCCACGATATTTTAAACACAGCGGGAGCAATTCAGGGTTTTGCCGAAATGCTTGAAGATGCAACACCGTTTGAAATCATAGAGTACAAAGAAATTATTATGAAAGCTGTAGAAAAACTGATAGAGGAAATTCATTCCCAGAAAGATCTTGATAAGGCGGAAAAAGGAGAACTATGTGTAAAACAGATAAAGCTTGATTCCCTTGATGTACTTAAAGATATCTCTATCATCTATAGAACACATTTTGAGGCAAAAGGGAAGTTTATTAAAATAGAAAATAACGCGATAAACACAGTTTTTTATACAGATAAAGTTTTGTTAAAAAGAATACTCGGAAACATAGTTAAAAATGCGCTTGAAGCATCAGACAGGGGTGAAACAGTAACACTGAGCACAGATCATGATAAAAACAATGTATTTTTCTATATTCATAATAACTATTTCATACCTCAGGATATACAGCTTCAGCTTTTTCATAGATCCTTTTCAACAAAATGCAAAGGGAGAGGAATGGGAACATACAGCATGAAACTTCTCGGGGAGAAATATCTCAACGGGAAAATCAGTTTTAATTCAACACTTGACCGGGGAACTGTTTTTACAGCAGCCTTTCCCATAAAACCAGAAGAAAATATAATTACTGAAAATATTAAACTACCCTGCTGAAATAAATATTAGCAAGCTGTTTTATACTGCATAGCTTCATCATGGGCTAAAAAGCGAAAAAAAGGTTTAATGCTTCAATAATCAGAAACAGTAAACCTTTTTATTCCTTGAATAATTATTTTATTTAAGCCACCTGAAATCCAATAAGTGAAAATGTCATATCTTTTTTCAGTTAATTATATTCCGAAAAATCAGACCCTGAAAAAACTCACTGCCCTGTTAAGCCCTTCTGATAAATTCCTCAGCTCTGCAGCCATTGCAGCTATTTCTTCGCTTGCAGAAGCATTACTCTGAATAACCTGATCCATCTGCATAAGGGCGGCATTTACCTGATCAGCACCCTTGGACTGTTCATTGCTGGCAACCATTATTTCCTTTGATATTTCAGCCGAGTTTTGAATATTGGGTACCATATTTCTCATAAGCTCCCTTGTACTCTCTGCTGTTTTAACAGTTTCAAGTGCTGTTTCAATAATCTCATTGGCAGCAGCCTGGCTGTTTTCTGCCAGTTTCCTTACTTCGGCTGCTACAACAGAAAACCCTTTTCCAGCTTCTCCTGCCCTTGCAGCTTCTATTGCCGCATTGAGAGCAAGCATATTTGTGTTTCTGGCTATATCTTCAATAATTTTTATTTTATCAGAAATGAATTCAACAGAAGTGGCGGTATTTTCAACAGCTTTACCCCCTTCTTCAGCATTATCTGCAGCCTGGCTGATAATTTTTTCTGAATTGCTGGAGTTTTCAGAATTATGCTGTATGTTTGCCGCAAGCTCTTCCATGGATGCAGAGATCTCCTCGGTACTTGATGCCTGTTCGCTTGCCCCTGTAGCTACCTGCTGTGAAGATGATGATATTTCCTTAGAATTGTTATTAATATTTTCCGCCGAATCAATGATTTTCAGGATAGTACTGCGGAGCTTCAAAGCCATTTCATTAAATGATTCAGCAAGCTTTGCAGTTTCATCTTTTCCCTTTACCACGATTTTCACAGATAGATCACCGCCTGCAATTTTGGCTGCCTCTCCTGCTATATACTCTATCGGATTTGATATCTTTCTTCCAACAAACCAGGCAAGAGCTGAAGCGATAAATATGAGTGTAAAATCCACGACTAATAATATTACAAGAACACTTAATACTTCTTTTTTCAAACGCACAATCTCTTCATTGATAATTGCGTCAATATCATCAATATAATTACCGGTACCGACTACCCAGTCAAGCGGTTCAAAATACTGGCTGTAGGACCTCTTGGGAGATGCTTCTGTTTCACCCGGTTTGGGATACCAGTATGTAGTAAACCCTGTTCCGTCCTTTGCAGCTTTTATGAGATCCCGGATCATATATGTTCCGTTTGCATCCTGAAGGTCCCATCTGTTTGTTCCTGCAAGAGACATATCAGGCATGACTTTTGTGATACCTTTTGAATCATATACAAAAATATAACCACTTTCCCCGTATTCGATACTGTTTACATAAGCTACGGCTTCATCGACAGCCGCTTTCATTCCTGTTTCATCTTTCTTGTTATATGCTTTCTCAACTATCTTCAAAGCACTTTCAACCTGGCTTTTTGCAAGCCTGTCAAAATCCTCCCTGAGTTTTCTGTCGAGAGTTTCAAGGTTTGTTTTCCCGATATAATTAATATACAGAACTGAGACTGTTCCAAGGACAGTTCCCAGAAGGAGCAAAGCAGTTATAACAAGAAGCATAATTTTCAGATGAATTTTTCTCATATAAACCTCACTTATTAAATCCTATTAAATTGAATTGAATTGAATTAAATTAATTATAGTACACATCAACGTTAATTTCCTTTTTTATGAAAAATTAATATAAATAGATAACATTTTTATTTCATCCGGCTGAAAAATCATTATAATTAAAACAGGGAGAGGAAACCCATGCCTATTATTGAAAGAAAAACTCTTGACAGGGTGCAAAGCAGAGATTTCCTGTATCATGATGCGGGAAATATGATTAAAGCAGGTCAGAAAGCTGAAAACAATGCGGGAGCACTCGGAAAATTCAATGTTTCTGTAATTACAGTCGTCAATCCGACCAAAGAGGAAAAAGCACAGACACTGGACAGTAAAATTCCCCAGCTTATACAACATTTTATAGAGAATAAAGCTTCTGAAAACAACGAGGATTTAAAAGTCAGACTCCGGGAAACACTGTCCAGCATGTATGTCCCATTCAGCGAAAAAGACCAGGCATTTAATGTTCCCGGAAAAAAGAAATACCTGTCGGAGAATGAACTCCTCACAAGAAAACTCGAATCAATAAATTTTGAGCAGGTTGAAGCAGGCAGTTCCAGGCTTATAAGTAAATATAAACTTAAATTTGCAGTCGATATAATAAAGGAAATACAGGCAGGCTACCACAAACTCAAGCCCCTCGAACCGGGACAGAAAGAGCAGAGAGGGACAATGAGGCGGTTTCATGCAAATTCAATAAGACTCAGCAGCTGGTATGAGGATAACCGCTTCAGAACAATGGGTGACGCACTGATAAACCAGGCAATCGATACAGCTTTATTATACCTGCATGTATTTACAAATATAAACAAGAAAAGAATTCTTGAAGACAGGCCTATGTCTGACTCGAGGTTTGATCCTTCAAAAAGGAAATCAAAAGAAGGGATCTACCAGTACACTGAGGATTTTATAACAGAAGCCACCATAGGAATTCTTCTCCACAACATCGGCTATTCTCATCAGAAGGTACACCAGATTATTTCGGGAAAACCGGTTCTGACTCCGGGTAAGGTTCTTGATGATGAAAAAATAAAATTCATACAGAGATCGCTCAATGTAGGAAAACATCTACTCGACAGAGAAGATATTTCTTCAATATCGAGACTGATATGCACAATGCAGAAAGAGTATCCGGACGGAACAGGTTTTCCATCCCCGAATGAAAACCGTTATCTCTATGAATTTTTAAGGCTGTTTCACATTATCCAGTTCTACGACAGCATGACAAATCCGGTTCTCACACGTTACCCCTACAGCAGGATGGATGTTATTGACTATATGAAGCAGCATTCGGGAGAATACAAGTACTCTGGAGAATCATATACACCTCAGCCGCTTTTTGATTCTGGTCTTTTAAAAGAATTCCTTTCCATACTTGCCCCTTATGAAAAAATGGAAAAAGTTTATCTATACGAAAAGGGTATGCACAACCAGCATATTTTTGTAGGCAAGGTTGTATCCTACCCTAATTCGCATGATCCTCTTATTTCCATACTCAAGGATGAGAGAAAAGGGAAAGAATACAGGGATGGTTCTCTCTTCATGCATATACCATCCTCGTCAATGATGGTAATGAAAAACGGAAAGACTGAAAGGATAAAAATGCCGTGGATAAGCAAAATTGAAATATTTGACAGGAAAGTTGATGCCGGTGAAATCAAAGATTACAAAGACCCGATTTTCGGGGAAGTGAGACCGCTTCACAAGAGGTATAAATAATATTTAAGTCATATAACCTATACCCTTGTGAAACAATATTTTTGCATATTACTCAGTATCACATAAAAGCTTAATTATATAATACACCCTACAGAAGCCGCGTCAGCCGCTCCCTGATAAACACAGACTTTTCCTTGAGCCCGATATTCCCGGTTTCCATCTTGAGGATATTGGGCTTTGCAGGATCTAGTTTCACCTTGCCCTGCCCCTCCTGTATTATTCTCATTACCTTATCAACAGAGATTATTGAAACCTTTGCAAATGTTATCTCAATAACACCCCGCCTTTCCCTGAGTGATGCAATAAAAAGCTTCTTGCAGATTATCCTTATCTCTGCAAGGGAAAGAAGGCTCTCGACCTCATCAGGCAGCGGTCCGAACCTGTCTTCAAGGACAGCAGAAAGCCGGTTCAGTTCACCGTCAGTTGATATTGCGGCAATTCCCTTGTAGACTTCCATCTTTTCAAGCTGGTCAGAGATATAATTATCAGGGATGTATCCTGAGTATTCAAGCTCAAGGTAAACTTCGGGTGCTTCCTCTTCACGGGAATCCTTGTCAAGTTCCTTGACTGCCTCGTCAAGAAGTCTCAGGTACATGTCAAATCCGACTGATGCAATCTCCCCGCTCTGCTGCTTGCCGAGAAGGTTTCCGGCACCCCGTACCTCCAGGTCTTTCATCGCAATCTTGAATCCTGACCCAAGTTCAGTGTTATCTGATATTATCTGAAGCCTCTTGAGGGCGATTTCAGAAAGAGCCCTGTTTTCCGGGTACAGAAGATATGCATATGCAAGCCTGTCAGATCTTCCCACCCTGCCCCTTAGCTGGTAAAGCTGGGATATTCCGTACATGTCTGCACGGTCTATGATAATTGTATTGACATTCGGAATATCTATACCGTTTTCAACAATTGTAGTTGATACAAGGACATGCGCCCCGTGATGAATAAACCTCTTCATTGTCTCTTCTATCTGGGAGGAACTCATTCTTCCGTGGGCTGTTTCAATCATAAGTTCCGGCATCAGTTTCTGCAGGAACAGTTTTATGTTATCAAGGCTTTCTATCCTGTTATGAAGGTAGAAAACCTGTCCCCCCCTTTCAACCTCTTTCCTGATTGCCCTGACAACAGCTTCTTCGCTGAACTCATGTACAAATGTTTCAATAGGGCGCCTGTTATAGGGAGGGGTCTTAAGAATAGACATATCCCTTATCTTTAAGAGAGACATATGAAGAGTCCTTGGAATAGGAGTTGCAGATAATGCAAGGCTGTCGATTGAATGCTTTATCTCCTTCATTCTCTCCTTGTCCTTTACTCCGAACCTCTGCTCCTCATCTATTATCATGAGGCCGGGGTTCTTCATAATTACATCTTTCTGTATCAGCCTGTGTGTTCCGACAGCAATATCGACACTTCCCTCTTCAAGCCCTTTGAGTACTGCCTTCTGCTCCTTCTTGGAGACAAAACGGGACATCATCCTGATATTTATGGGAAAGTTTTCAAAACGCTCCTTCATGTTGTCATAGTGCTGCTCTGCCAGAATTGTTGTGGGTGCCAGAAATATTACCTGACGTCCCGCCGATGCTGCCTTGAATGCAGCGCGCATGGCAATTTCAGTTTTCCCGTAGCCTACATCACCGCAGATAAGCCTGTCCATCGGGCGGGGTGACTGCATATCTGATTTAACATCTTCAATACATTTGAGCTGGTCCTCTGTCTCCTGGTAGGGAAATGTTGCCTCGAATTCAATCTGCCAGTCTGAGTCCTTGGAAAAGGAGAAGCCCTGAGCTTTTCTCCTCTTCGAATAAAGCTTGATAAGCTTGTCAGCTATATCCTCAGCAGCCTTCCTTACCTTGTTCTTCCTGTTCTCCCACGATTTACCCCCTATCCTGTCAAGACGGGGAGAAGAGCCTTCGCTTCCGATATACCTCTGTACAAGGTTAACCTGCTCAATTGGAATGAATATAGTCTCTTCTTCCGCGTATTCAAGCTGTATATAATCCCTTTCAGTCCCCGCAGCTTTTATCCTGTCGATTCCGAGAAAACGCCCTATACCGTAGTTTATATGAACTACATGGTCACCGGGGTTGAGGTCTACAAATGAATCAATAACCTGGCTGGTGCTTTTCTTTACAGATGAGGGGACCCTCTTTTTCCTTCCGAATATCTCATTTTCCTGGATTGCCATGATTTTAAGATCAGGAAGGACAAAACCTGATGAGATAGATCCTGAAACAACATTTATGTCGAAATCCTTCAGAATGCTTTCAATTCTCACTTTCTGGGAATCTGATGAAGAGAAAAGATAAATTTTATAACCGGATTCGAGAAGCCTTGTGAATTCATCTTTTACAAACTGGAAATTCCCGAAAAACGATCTTCCCGGTTCATAGTTATACCTTATAAGGTTTGATATATCAGAGTTTCCGAGTATTGGAAGTACAATCTTCCTTTCCTCACCGAAAAAAGCTTTTTCATAATCAGGAAGAAGCTCTTCAGGCGGTATTGGATTAAGCTTCCTTCCCCCCGCTCTCCTGTAGAGTTCTGTATATTCCTTTTCTATCGATTTCCTGCTGTTGTCAAGAAGCTCTGAATCAACATAGATTACTGTGACATTTTCCCCTGAATAATCAGTAATGATATTTTTATCTTCGAAAGCAAACGGGAAAAAATATTCCTCACCTTTTGCAGTCTTAAACTCAACAAGCTGCTCTTTTTTCTCATCTGTTATCAGTGATTTTTCAGACAGCTTTTTTATAAGCTCATCATTCCATATTATTTCACGTGAAGGGACCAGAGATATCTCATCAGTTTTTCCTGTTGAACTCTGGGTAAAGGGGTCGAAATACTTGATTTCCTCAACCTCGTCAAAGCTGAAGACAACTCTTACAGCTTCATCCATTCCGTACATGAAAATATCAAGAACTTCCCCCCTCAGTGCAAATTCTCCGTGGACACTAACCCTCGGGACCCTGAGATAACCCGACTCCTGGAGCTTAACCTCAAGATTCTGAATATCTATTTCATGTCCTTTTCTGATGTTTATTATATAGCTCTTCAGAAATTCAGCCGGTGGAAGGTATGAGAGATAACCTTTCAGAGATGTTGTAATTATGTGTTTTGTCCCTTTCTTCTTTCCAAGTATGCTGCATATTGCAGATATTCTGTCGCCAGATATCCTGGATGAAGGGGAATCCTCGCTGAAAGGAAGTGTTTCCCATGACGAAAACCTTATTACATCATCATCCATCAACCTGGTATCATTGAAAAAAAGCCCTGCTTCCTTTTCTGTTGGAAAAACAACTACAATATCACCCTTTGTATAGTTTTTCAGATCGCAAATCACGGAAGAGAGGACAGATCCCCTGATATTTCCGACATATAGAGGAAATTTCTTATCGATAAACCTTTTTATCAGCTCTTTATGGGACTGAGTTTTTTTAAGTGCTTTTATTAATTCATTTAAAAATAATGTTATCATTTTTTTTTCCGAAAATAATATAAGGAAACCCCGAAATATTTTATCAGGGTATATTCTGTAATAACAAAACTGTTACAGCAGTTTCCGGCACATATTTTCAATATTAAATATTATGTGCCGATTAGAAGGATCCTGTATATAAACCTTGATCCCTATTTTACCAGGAGAATAAAATTGAAAAAATTATCCATAGCAATATTTCTTTTATTCATAACAGCAGCTTATGCGTTTTCAGTTTCAGACGATATAACCTGTAAAATCCGTTATTACAATAAAAAAATATATTATACAGGCGATAATGTCACGCTGAGAGTGGAACTTTTTAACAATTCACCTGAAAATTTTACATTTCAGGTATCTGAACCCAGACATTATAATATAAAACTTACTTTAAAAGACCTTACAGGAAGAGAACTGGAAGACCAGTATAAATTCAGCAGGGAACTTAATTCAGTTCAGCATGTGTACTACAGGAACATGACAATACTGCCGGGTGAATTTTTCGCTTTCAACATATACCTTGAAGATATGGTTGATATAAAAGAAGCAGGACTGTATTTTCTTCAGCTTGATTTTTTCCCCGGAATGGGATTCTCAAAACAGCCGATAAAATCAAACATACTGGATCTCTCAATCAGGCCGGATATCGGAGTCTCACAATACCAGAGAGTTATAGATGAGAAAACAGGTGAAATACTCAAGAAAGAGAAAAAGGGACCTGATGCGGTTGTTGAATATATGCTGAAATCCCTTCAGAAAGCCGAGTATGAGAAGTACTTCCTTTATCTTGATCTTGAAAAACTGATGCTTAAATCTGAAAGCAGAAGGGAAAGATACTCACGGCTGTCTGAAACAGACAGATACAATATGGTTAAGGAATACAGAGAATCACTACTCAATCTCATGCAGACAGATTACAGGACTGCAAAAAGTGAAGATATAATATATGTACCGGTGAGTTACACAATCAACAAAACATGGTATACTCAGGACCACGGTGAAGTTCTTGTTACTGAAAAATTTAAATATGAAGATCTGACAGAAATTAAAGATTATACATACAAGCTCACTAAAATTGACGACATCTGGATGATAACTGACTATATTGTTATCAACAAAGGGACAGAATGAAAATACTTGTTGTAGCAGATAAAGAAAAGATAACAGCACCGATAAAAAAGCACCTTCCCCCGCTTGGATTTGATTTCATTTTCTATACAAATCCGGTCAAAGCTATGGACAACTTATACGAAATATCTCCCGAACTGGTAATTTTCAGCGCAGAGGATTATCCCAGGCACTGGAAACCATTTCTGAAAGTACTCAGGGAATATTTTTCCCATGACAAGTGTGTATTTATACTGCTTAAGACATCATATTTTACTCTTGAAGATGCCGAGAAATCAGCATTTCTGGGTGTCAACGGTCTTGTTGATGAAGATCTTGACGAATATTCCCTTATTGACAGGCTGAAAGGTATTTTTTCGAGATACATACTTCCCCAGGAAACCAGGAGATACAGAAGATATTTTGTTACAGAATATGACGATGTAAGCATTCTTTTCAACCATCCCGATACTCTTGAACTGATACCGGGTAAAGTTGTAGAAATATCATCAAAAGGCGCAACAATTCTTATCCCGGAACAGTACAGCAATCAGTTCGGACAGGGAAGCAAGATTAAATACTGTTCACTGAAAATAGAAGATAAAATAATTACAGTTGACTGTACTGTACTCAGGTCGGAGTTTTATACAACTATTATCTTTGATACCATTGATCCTGAGGAAATGAATCACATACAAACTTATTTTGAAAACAGGGTATACAGAGAATTAAAGAAAAATGGATAACGATAATTATATTCAAAATCCGAAACCTCTTTTCTTCAATGATTTATTTAATTCAAAAGACAAAGATGGGACAGATATTGACAATAAAATTATCCAGTGTACATTATGCCCTCACAGGTGTTTAATAAAAAACAACAAATTCGGCATATGCCTCATACGGGGCAACAGGGATGGGAAACTTTCAATACCCTATTACGGAAAACTCTCAGCACTTGCCCTTGATCCAATTGAAAAAAAGCCGCTTTACCACTATTTCCCCGGAAGCAGAATACTTTCTGCCGGATTTTTCGGCTGCAACCTGAAATGTCCTTTCTGCCAGAATTCATCAATATCAACACATGCAGATATAAGCTATGAAACATATAGTCCTGCTGATGTTCTTTCGATTATAAAGAATAAAGGTGGAATAGGACTTGCCTATACCTATTCTGAACCTGCAGTTCACATAGAATGGGTTACAGAAACTTCAAAACTTCTGAGACAAAACAATTATAAAAATGTTATTGTCACAAACGGAATGATCAATGATGAACCTGCCGATTACATACTGGAAAACCTTGATGCGGCAAACATTGATTTAAAATCATTCAATTCCGATTTTTACAAATCTGAATTATTCGGTGACCTTGAAACTGTTAAGAATTTCATAAAAAAAGCATCTTCGAAAATTCATATGGAAATCACAACCCTTGTTATTCCGGGAAAGAATGACTCTAAAGAGGAAATCCTTGAAATTGCATCATTCATAGCATCAATCAGCAAAAACATACCATATCACCTTTCATGTTACTTCCCGTCATACAAGTATATAATCCCCCCCACCCCGGCTTCAGAAGTATTTACACTGGCAAAAGAAGCGTCAAAAATACTCAACTTTGTTTATACAGGGAATACAGGTTATAAAGAATCAGATACAAACTGCCCTTCATGCGGTGAAGTTCTTATTAAGCGGACTGGATATTCAGCCTATGCAGTTAACCTTAAAAACAACAAGTGCAGAAAATGCGGCTTTGACACAGAAATCATAATTTAATTTTATATTATCCTGTTTTTACCAAATATTATTCTGTTTTTCACACAAATAACATGTCGGACCCTGTTTTTTAATATATGATATTTCATTATTTTATGATTAAAAAACAAACTTCATAATCTGTTTTCAAATGCATGATTTTGATAAGGATTTTTTCAAAAACCTGTTGACACTTTTTTCTAATTTGGGTATTGTAACTCAACATTTGATGATCCCCTGTAGCTCAGTTGGTAGAGCGGGTGACTGTTAATCACTAGGTCGGCAGTTCGAGTCTGTCCGGGGGAGCTTTTAATTTACATCATTGCTTAGCTTGAAAGATACTTTAACAATCAGGCATCTTAGTTTTACATTTGTTGATATCTGTTGATTCAGGCATCTTAGTTTTACTTGAAAAGGCTTCTGATAAACTTTGTTTTTCAGAAGCATTTTTTTTGCCCTGATACTAAAGCAGGTATACCAAACAATTCCATAAATGTTAAAAGTTTTTTATCACAATAATTTTTTAAAAATGATTTCATAAAAAATGCGGATACAATCATTTTGAAATAACCATATCCGCATTCTAATAAAATATTTAAGGTTTGTAATTTGATTACTGCCTACTTATACGACTTTTCAATAATTGAAACAGCATCATCTTTTGTCATCTGCACCGGATCAAGGCTGAAAAGACCTCCCATGTTTTCAAAAGCATTTTCAGCATATTTTTCAGAATCTTCCTTTTTAATTCCATATTCAGACATTCTAAGATCTGCCACTCCGCATTTCTCCTGAAGCTCTTTTAATGCTGCAAGGAAATCTTCAGGTTTATCGGCATCCCTCTTTCCAAGAGCCCGTGCCATATCAATATACCTATCAGGCACTTTACCGGAAAAATATTCATGATATGCAAGTGATATCATTATAAGTCCCGCTCCGTGCGGAAGATCATGGTGAAAAGCGCTTAATGCATGCTCAAGAGAATGTTCAGATGTACAGCTGGATGTAGATTCAACAAATCCTGATATAGTATTTGCAAGCGCAATGTCAGCCCTGGCATCAGCATCAGATCCGTTATTAACAGCCCTTGCCAGAGATCTCCCTATAAGCTCTATACTCTTAAGCGCATAAATATCGCTAAACGGTGTTGAAATATTTGCTATATACCCCTCTACAGCATGAAATAGTGCATCAAAGCCCTGGTAGGCAGTGAGTTTCGGAGGAACTGTCATCATAAGGTCTGGATCAACAATTGAAATAACAGGAAATGTTTTTTCATAACCGAAACCTATTTTTTCGTTTGTTTCCTCCCTTGTAATAACTGTCCAGGGATCTGCCTCGGTTCCGGTACCGGCAGTTGTTGTAATGGCAATCACAGGCAGAGGATCATTTTCAACAGGTTTCTGCTTACCCGATCCTCCTGCAATAAAATCCCAGTAATCACCTTCATTTGTTGCCATTACAGAAATACTCTTGGCTGAATCAATACTGCTTCCCCCGCCCAGGCCTATGACAAAATCACACCCCTCTTTCCTTGCAAGCTCTGCGCCCTCCATAACATGCCGGTATGCAGGATTTGGTTTAATCCTGTCAAAGAGAACATATTCACAGCTGTTTTTTTCAAGAAGTTTTTCAACCCTCTCAAGATATCCCTGGCGTTTCATGCTTCCGCCTGCTGATATGACAATAAGTGCTTTTTTTCCGGGCAGCTTTTCTGTTCCGATTTTCTCTATCTGTCCCCTGCCGAAAAATATTTTTGTAGGCATGAAATATGTGAAACTATTCATTTTCAATCCTCTTTCTTATATATAAACTAAGATATATACAAATATCTTAAACTGAAACCGAATAGTCAAATTTTCAGACACAAAAAAAGCAGATACTGATATATAATCAGCATCCGCTTATATAATTTCTTAATTCAGTTTATTACGAATCATAGGTTCTCAATCAGGAGAACTTCAAGAGATGTATCATCCCCGGGCGCAACAGTAAAAGGCTGGTTTGAAATTTTCACACCGCTTTTTTCCCATATTGTAGTAGAAGCCAATAGAGCAGGATTGCCTCCTGTTTCTGTATATTCCCAGTCATTGAAGTAATACCACCCTTTTTCAACACCTGATATACCTGGATGCCCACCTGTGTAATAATCAGGATCATAATATTTCATTTCCATGTATACATCAGATTCCGCATCCTGCATATCATCTATCGATGTTATCTCCTGGTTAAACACAAGCACATAGAGAAAATAATCCTTGTCAGCAGGAATACCCGGCACTGCAAATTCCCCTGTGTTCCCCCCGCTGTAATCCATTTTAAACTGGTAGAAAAACCTACCTCCGTCAAAACGGACAGCACCTTTGGTAAGCATGTCTTCCATTATTTCATCAGCTTCATCTTCATATTTTTCACTTAAAGCATAATTCATCTGATCATCAAAGTAGTCTCCCCTGTCATAAAGTCTCAGCATGTCTTTTAGAGGCTCCTCAAATGCGGCATCAACAACAACACAAACAACCCATACTGAATCACCTGCAGCTTTTGCAGGAAGGGTTGCATTCAGTGAAAGCGTTCCTGAATCTGGAGAAATCATCTGGTAGCAGCTGCTTAAAACAAGCACAGCTGCACTGAAAAATAATATTCTTAATAATTTTCTATACATAACAAACCCCTTATGAACCTGAATATGTCCACTTGATTTTTACGCTTCCGTATTCAACTCCTGACTCACTGCCTGTTCCGGAAGGATTGTTATAAGGATTTCCTGAACCGCTTAAAATATCGCTTGTATCCGCGCTTACGCTTAAACCTTCTTCACGCCCTGCTGCTCCCCCCTCAGGAGGATTATTCCCGATTGAGGAACCTGATTCGCCACTCTTGTATGAAGCAGAGTGATTATTCCTGTTGCTTACAACAACCCTTCCGTTTGCGACTTTTATATTTACACCGTCAAAACTGAACTTTGTCCCGCGGACAGCAGCAGTTGAAACAGGTGTTTTTATAGTAAAATCATGTTTAAGACCTTTAGATGTCTTTACATCAGCGCTTATTCTCCCAAGCCTCATATTAAGCTTTGTATTTACTGTTTTATTTTTTTCAGAAAGCTCATTGATGCTCATCCTTGTCAGCTGTTTTACAAATATTTCAGAACTCCCGAGATCAAGGACTGCTTCAGATTTAAAACTTGTTGATATAACTGCACCCACAGGAAGCTTCATTCCCTCAGAAAGTTTTTTCCATTCTTCTCCATCAATTCTGTATTTAACATTCCCTTTCAGGGAAGTCACAGTAACTTCATTTGAAGCTGCTGAAATAAAAGATGCGGAAACTGCAACAAAAATTAATATAAATAATAATCTTCTCAACATATTTTTCCCTCCTGTCAGAAACTGACTGATAAACTTGTACGGAAAGCAAATATTGATTCCATATTATCAGATGCCGCGCCGAATCCCCCTGTTGCCGGGAGAAAATACGCGCCGTTTAATTCAAGGCCGAGATCTGAAAAAATTCTCCAGACAAGTCCTGCTTCAATTTCTGTTCCAATATATAATCCGTCTGATTCAGTATCTGTATCAATCCAGTCTACAGAAACCGAATATGTCCTGAAAAAACCTCTAGCAGCAGTATAAGGCTGTATTGCAGATGCTGTTTCAGAACTGCTGTTTATAAAAGGCCTGAATGAATATTTAAGCTCCAGAAGACCGAGACCTGAAAGAGTCGGAGAAACTGAATTCGCAAGATCAGGCTTGCTCATCGGAACAAACCCCAGAACACCGAACGGAACATCTATTAAATCATCAATAGAAACATCTGGCGGAGCTCCTATAAGCTTAAACTGCCAGTTTGAACCGAAAAAGCTCTCTTTCAGATAGTTCAGTTTCAAGCCGAATATCAGTCCGATAGCATTCCTGTCGTCGATATCCGGGACTTTGAGAGATGCATGCTGAAGTATGAAAAACAGGTTCTGATACATGTTTTTTCCATAACTGCGGCTGGAATTAAATCCGAGATACTGGGTATGCATCACCGGACCTTCCGATTCATCCCTGAGGTCAAATACGGCAAGGCCGAAGAATGACATGGAATCAAGCCACCATAGTTCAGGAACAGTTATTGTTGACTGAAGAAATGCCTTTGCAGGTCCGAAAAATGTATCATCTGTCTCCAGCGACTCTTCGCTCATATCAAGAGATGTCATTCTGATATCACTCGAAGGATTGAGTAGCAGCCCTGTATATCCTGCTTCGACAAAGTATCTTATTCCCGGGTACAGGAATTTAAAGGAAATACCGTCTGCTGTATGGGACAGGACTATCTCTGTAGGATCACTGAAATAAATTCTCCCACCCTCAGCTTCAAAGACGGAATCGGAACCGACTGCTCCGGGAAAAGTTCCCCTGATACTCAGCATATCTATATTAAAAAGATATGCTCTTTCATCTGTATATTCATAACTGCCCTGGGCAGTAAAAGTTGTCTCATTTCCTGATTCAGATTCGTTGTAAGCTTCAAAAAGAAGTGCCAGCCGGTTCAGCTGCTCAATTTCAGTATCTGAAGATGTCTCATCAGAGACAAAATCAGTACTGTTTAAAAAAGTGCCGCCATAGTCATACTCAAAAGACAATACAAATGCGGGAAAAAACAAGGCTGAGAAAATAAGCAATACTGAAAGAAAGATGATTTTATTATTCATTATCACCCTCCTCTCTTTCGAGAACACGCCCCAGAATTCTGAAAGCTCTTTCGCCTGATATATGCATTGTGCTGTAGGTTTTACCCTGTATAATCTTTTTGAACCTGAGTTCCCGTACTGCATACCGGGGACCTGGAAACAACCTGTACATCAGACCTCCTTCCATGCTGTACGCACTCATAACAATGTGGGAAAACTGACCAAGCGTTACAGGACTATCCCACTCCATAGCTGTATCAGGAAACATTTCCGACATTTTATCTGCCGCTTCCTGAAAAGATACATCTTCACCAATCACATCTGTTCCAAATAAAACGGTATAGGATGCGCTTCCGTATGAGATCCTGTTCTCTGTAAGTATTGAATCCATTGCTGTGTTGAAATCTGCTGATGCGAAAAAAACTGAGGATAAAAAAAGAACCGGAATAAAACTGAATACCAGAACTTTTTTGCTGAGGATTAATTTCATTTCATTACCCTGTTTTTAATTTTTTCTTAAATAATATTTTTTAATTATATACTATTTTTACAAATTTTAAAACTCCGGTTTTATTTACACGATCTTGTTTACACATTTATATTTTCATGTAATCCTTTATCCATGATTAATATCACCGGACAGTTACTTGCCCTTATTGCTGCGGTATGCTGGGCTCAGAATTCACTTATCTACTCATGGATTGGAAAAAAAACCGGATCAAATGCGGTAGCTCATGTAAGGATATGGATTGCATTTCCGGCAATCATGATTGCAAACTTGTTTTTCACTTCATCGATCTATCCGCTTAATTACCCTGCAGAGGTTTATTTATATTTCGGTATTTCCGGTTTTCTAGGGTTTTTTATTGCAGATATTCTTATTTTCAGGTCTTTTGTTTTCCTGGGTCCTGTCAAAACAATGGTTATAATGACATTTTCACCTGTTTTCAGTGCACTTATATCATGGATAACTATGGGCGAATCTCTCAATATTCTGCAACTGTCAGGAATACTGATAATTATTTCCGGAATTATTCTTGTTGTATCTGATAAAACAAACAGTACAGATGATTCAAATCAATCATCCACCCTATACAACAAACATTCATATTTAAAGGGGACTCTTTTGGCTTTTGCGGGAGCATTTACGCAGGCTGCCGGATTTGTTATAGCAAAATACGGGTTAACAGGAGCAGATGTATTTGTCCACCCGGTCAGTGCAAATGCAATCAGAATCTCTGCAGGGGGAATCGGACTTGCTGGTATGCAGCTTCTGAAAAAAGAGTTTGTATCAGATTTCAGGAAAATGAATAATATTAAAATTCTCTCTTTTATGGTTTTTGCAGCACTTGCAGGTCCTGTACTTGGAATCATACTTTCACTATATGCCCTTAGACTGGCTCCTGCAGGAATAGTTACAGCTCTTATGCAGATGAGCCCTGTTATACTCATACCGCTTGAATTCATTATTTTCAGAAAATACCCGTCTGTTTTTAAGATAGCTGGCGCTCTTCTTTCAACTGTCGGGGCTGCTGTTTTATTTGCATTCTGATATTTCAATAATATTTTGTAACTTTATCAAAATTAAGATGTTCTCTTTTATGTAATGCCTGTTAGGAATTATAATTTTTTACGAAAACTCTCCTAAATAATTTATTTCATTACAAAGGCTGTCGGGGGACAGCCTTTGTTTTTAAACAGATTTGTAACTTTAATACAGCTAAGGTGTTTATCTTTTAAACAAAGATTGAACCGTTAGAATCTTTTCATAATACTCCTTTTTTCCAGAGGCTTTTCAGATAACTGGAAAGCCTCTTTTTTTTGTGATATGTTGCATTTCATGAAAAAGATTTTTTTAAGATTAGTTGTTGTTTCTGTTTACAGTTTTTCAATTATACTCCATTCATATTTATACAGAATTTCAGTCAGTTATTTCAGCTTGCAGTACAGAAAAATATGGGAACCGGTACTGTGTGTTTCAAATTTCAGCATCTATAACATATTGTGGTTTAACCTGAAAATTCTTATATTTATTATTATTCTTGTTCCTCTCTGGTTTACAGCTTCATTTATAATAAAAAAATATTATATTTTCTATTTCCCCGAGGAAAACAAAGATTTTCAGAATATTAAAATCTCCTCTATTCTCAAATAATCCATAATTTCAATAAAAAAACAGTTATTTCTTTTTCAATTCTATTAATTCAACATCATTAAAAAAGTTGTTGAAAGCAGGAGATTTTGCCGGTATCATAATTTAAGAGGAGGAAGTCATGCTTAGTTTTGCAAAACTGAATAAAGCATTAACTGGAATTATTGATCAGTCTGAAGCTGCTGCTGCAGAAGATGTTGAAAAACTCAAAGATGAACAGCTTGCAACTCTGTTTATATCTACTGAAAATCTAATTTCAGCTTTAGAAAAGCTTACTTTGAAAATAGATAATGAAATAGCAACCAGGGGTGAGATTTTTCTTCCTGAAACCGGCCAGAAACTGGCAATTGAGACTGAAAGTGTTATAAAAGTAAAAAAAATGAGCAAAAAGGAAATCAGAGAACTAGAGAAACTTGAAGCTGAAAAAGCGGCAGCAACTAAAAAAGCTCCTGCCGGAAAAAAATCAACTTCAAAAAAAGTAAAATAATCTAATTTTTTCCAGATTATAACTTTTTGTAATTTTATTTTTTTCTCAATATGTGTTATTATTTGTATTAATCCTGAATGAAGTCTGAATAGCACCACCATATTGAAAATCTGTCAGATCCCTAGAGGTTATAGCTAATATAACCTCTTTTTTTTTGTTATTATATCAATATCCTTAGTACAATATTCTGCTAATCAACTGCAATTTAAACAAATGCAGGATCAGGCAAAACATGTTATAATTTTTATAGGTTAATTTATGAATATTAAAAGTCTTTTATTCCTACTTATCTCTATTACTTTAACATTCAGCTGCTACAATTCTTCAGTTCAGGAAGATAAAAATACAAAAATAATCAACCACAAATACGCATCACTCGAAAAGATAACAGATGGATCCATCAATCATGCAAAAGCAGTATTACATGTTGCCTATGGACACACTTCCCATGGCAGTCAGCTTATAACAGGTATGGCAGGACTTGTCACATTTAAAGGTGATTTATATAAATATTCAAACGGGGGTGGAGTTGATTCTCTCGACTTGAGAGACACTCCTTTTTCAGGGGCAAGTGATCTCGGTAATCCAAACCGAACAACATGGGCAGCTTCAACAAGAAATTATCTTGATTCTCATCCGGAAATTAATGTTGTAATCTGGTCATGGTGCGGACAGGTATCAACAGCTTCAGAATCTGATATTTTGACATACCTCACCCTGATGAATCAATTGGAATCAGAATATGCTGAAGTTGTTTTTGTCTATATGACAGGACATCTGGACGGATCAGGAGAAAATGGGAACCTGAATCTCAGGAATCAGCAGATCAGACAATTCTGTATTGATAATGATAAATATCTGTATGATTTTGCTGATATAGAATCATATGATCCTGATGGAAATACTAATTATATGAAACTCAGAGCAAATGATGTCTGTTATTACGATAGCAGCGGAAACGGGACAACAGTAAGTTATGAAACAAATCCGCCTGATCCCTGTGAAGATTTGAACTGGGCAGAAGAATGGCAGAATTCACATTTACTTAATGTTGATTGGTATAATTGTTCGTCTGTGCACAGCCGACCGCTTAATTCAAATCTTAAAGCATATGCAGCATGGAATCTTTTCTGTATAATAGCAGAGAATCTATAATTATATAAAATCTATTTTTGTATCATTATTTCATTATAATTTTTTATTTAAACATCTTATTATTAATTATCTATTTATAAATATTCACTGTTTTGTATAAGATAGTTGTAAAATCACTGTAGATGGAATGGAGCAAATAATGGCAGAAGAACGTTTTGAATCAATAGAAACAAAACTTGCATATCAGGAACTTACTATAGCTGAACTCAACAGTGTTGTAATAGAACAGCAGAAAACAATAGACCGGCTCGAAAACCAGATCAGGGAAATTACTGACAAGCTCAATGATATTGCCGAACTGACAGGCAATGACAGAGGCGGAATACAGAAACCTCCACATTATTGATAAATACCGCTGTAATTGAAGGCAATAATATGATTGATATCAAGCTTAAAACATTTCTCGAAGTTGCAAGGATAAAAAACTTCACCAAAGCTGCTGATATTCTGTGTATTACACAGCCTGCTGTTTCTCAGCATATCAGGGCACTGGAAGATTTTTACGGGGTAAAGCTGCTTAAGAAATCAGGCAGAGTCATGGAACTGACAGAAGAGGGAAATTTACTTTACCAGCAGGCTCTGCAGCTGGAAAGACTCAATAAAACTATTAAAAATGAACTTAGAAACTGTTTTTCTTCCAGGAAAATTTTCAATATCGGTGCAACACTAACTATTGGAGGATATTTTATTCCGGGAAAACTGGCTTCATATAAAAAAGAGCACCCAAATATAGATATAAAACTTCATGTAAACAACACTGAAACTATTATAAAAAAACTGTATTCAGGTGATATTGAACTTGCTCTTGTTGAAGGACCTTTTGACAGGTCAAAAGTCAAATACAGAAAGATCAAGGATGATGAGCTTGTTTTAATCGTATCAAAGGAACACCCTTTTTCCGGACGGGAATATATAAATATAGAGGAACTGCTCACTGAAAAAATCATAATGAGGGAAAAAGGTTCCGGTACAAGGCAGATTACAGAAGATTTTTTCATTAAAAAAGGGATTAATATTTCAGATCTCAATATAACAATAGAGATTGGTGATATCACGGCAATAATATCACTTGTCGAATCAAATCAGGGCTGTACTTTCATATCGAGGGAAGTACTGAAAAAATTCAGGGACAGAAATACTCTTAGAATAATACCTGTTAAAAACTGTTCTGTTTTAAGGGAATTCAATCTCCTCTTTCTGGACAGCTTTGAAAACGATCTTTTTGAAAGTTTTTTCTCATACTGCCTTGAATAAACCCCTGTCTGTCCTGAAAGACTGTATCACCTTTTTCACCGCACACCCATAAGCAGCTCTTATACTTCCATAATAAACTATAATTTCACATAATACTCATCTTTGTGTAATATAGCTTCATGAAAACAATAATCAGACTTATACCAGGTTTGCTGCTTATATCTGTTATTGCAGCTGTTTCAGTTTTAATAAACAAATGGATAGGCAGATGGTTTAATCCGGAAAATGTTACAATTGCAATTATATTGAGTATTTTTATCAGCAGCTTTTTCAGGCCTGGAAAAATATTTTCCGAAGGTATCAGTTTTTCCCATAAAAAACTGCTTAACTGGGGAATTATACTTCTGGGATTTAAACTCCATACAGCTGTTTTAACCAGAAGCGGCAGTATGATATTTTTACTGATAATATCATATGCTGCTGCATCTCTTTTTATTTCCGTCATTCTGGGGAAGTTTTTCAAGTTAGACAGAAAAACAGCTCTCCTTCT
Source organism: Spirochaetia bacterium (assembly GCA_963662265.2). Lineage (GTDB taxonomy): Bacteria > Spirochaetota > Spirochaetia > CADAEX01 > CADAEX01. Next base: position 38,750 of record CAXXHA010000030.1, read on the forward strand.
GGGAGCCGGCTCATCAATATGCGGGGCCTCTGCAGTAGCAGCTCTCGCCCCATGTCTGAATGCGGAAAAAGAAAAATCCCTTATTGCAGTGACAGTGGTCAATCTTCTCGGGGCGGCAGGTGTTCTTATATATTCTTTCATTGCTGTTAATTCAGACTGTTTGAATGAATATAAATTCGGAACATGGTCAGGGCTGACCCTTCATGGGGTAGCACATGCTGTTGCTGCCGCATTTGCAATGGGTAAAACTGCAGGTGAAGCAGGTACTGTAATAAAAATGGCACGGGTTCTTCTTATAATTCCGGTTTCTCTTCTTTTTATGTTTTTATCAGGCAGGAGGAAAGATAATGGAAGCAATATGAAAAATGTATTTCCTGGATATGTTTTTGTTTTTATTGCAGCAGCTGTCCTGAATTCAGTTATAACTATTCCGCAGCCTCTCCTTGCTGTTTTATCAAAACTAAGCAGTGTATTTATTCTATTTGCAATGACAGGACTTGGTTTGTCAATTAACGTGAAAACTGCGGCCGGTGAAGGTTCAAGGGCGCTTGCAGCAGGATCTGTTCTTTTTGCAGTGCTTTCTGTTTCAGGATATTACGCAGTATTCAGTTTTCTGTGATATGTCAGGAAAATATATTAAATCTTTTCCTGATAATGCAGCTTTATATTTCAAGCTGCATCTTTTTAAAAAATTATCTCAATAGACTATCAGGATTCAACACACTCTCAGGATCCTGCTTGAAGCGTGTAATCTGTATCTGATATAAATAGCAACCTCATCAAGCATAGACTTGAATAAGCCGCTTTTACTTATATCTTCTTTAATTTTCAGTGGGAAAGTCTTGTAAATTTCATGTCCTGAATAAATATTCAAAACACCAACACTGCCGTCTTTTTTCAGGGGGGCTCTTACAGGTTCACGAATTTCAAAATCATAACTGAGGTTTTCAAGTCTGTTGAGAGGAACTGTAACAACTACATTTTCAGGGAAATCAATTTCAAGATATTTATTATTGCCTTTCCACAACCTTATCTGCTCCTTCAGTTCAGGTCTTATTGTTACTGTCCTAAAACTGCTGAACCCGTATGTAAGCAGAACTGCCGCATCAAAACTTCCACGTATCCTGCATTCCTTCGGTGTTTCCGCCCTGGAGCCCATGATAACCCCTATTAGGTGCATCCCGTCTCTTTCAGCACTCAGCGATACATTGAAACCTGATTCATCAATATAACCGGTTTTAAGACCTTCCACCCCGTCAACCCTTCCTACCAGAAGGTTATGATTGTACTGTACAATTTTACCGTGAACCGAGCCATTGTTTTTACCGTAATTTTCAATTTCAGGATATGCAAATAATTTCAGAGAATGAAATTCTTCTATTGAGCCGGGGAAAAAATCAACATATTTTCTGATAAATTTCAGGAATTCTGAAGCTGTTGTCTGATTATGTTCACTGTATCCGGATGTATCGGCAAAATGAGTTTTCTCAAGCCCAAGCTGCTTCATTTCATAATTCATCCGTTCAATAAAACTATCCACATCTCCGCAAATATATTTTGCAACTGCGACTGCTGCATCATTACCTGAAGGAATAGCAAGGCCAAGCAGGCACTCCCTCAGAGTAACTTTCTGCCCCTCCTCAATAAACATCAAAGATGACCTTGGAGGCTGGTTTCTGAAATCAGCTTCACTGTCTACCGGGACATAATCATCGAGAGAAACATTCCCTTCTTCAATCTCCTTGAAGACAATATAGTTTACAACAAGTTTTGTCATTGAGGCTGGAGGAGTTACAATATTACTCCCCTTTTCATAGAGAATTTTTCCCGTTTTATAATCTGCAAGAATTGCAGAATCACAGAAGAGAGAAGGCTCTGAAACTGCTGTATTTCCAGGTACTGCGCTTATATTTTTATTTATAGTTTTTTCAGCACATGATAAAAGCAAAAATGATGTAAATAATAAAAGTAATATCTTTTTTGTCATTATTTTTTCCGTATTTTAATTATCAGGACAGATCCTGCATTTCAGTTAATTGATATAAACTTTATTACCAATAGTCAATAGAATATAAACAGGCTGTATAAAACAATGCTTCCAAAGTTCTATACAGCCGTAGTTTTTTTCACCAGGTCTTTATTCCTGATAAATCTTCAATAATTTATACTGATAATATTCCCTTATTCCCCTATTACCTCAATAAATCTCATATTAAATATTCCTTAAAACATCTTCATAATCAGGTTCTGTAGATATTTCAGGAACAAGCTGACTATATTTTACAGTTCCCTCTTCATCTATAACTATAACAGCCCTTGCAAGCAATCCTTTAAGCGGGCCCTCTGTCATCCTAAGCCCGTACCTGTCTCCGAATACATAATCTCTCATTTCACTGAGATTGACAACATTTTCAATTCCCTCGGAAGAGCAGAACCTTTCATGAGCAAAAGGAAGATCCCTGGAAACAGCAAGAACAACAGTATTTTCAAGTGAAGCTGCCTCTTTATTGAATCTCCTTACCGAAGCCGCACATACAGATGTATCAAGACTCGGAAATATACTGAGAATTACTTTCCGCCCCCTGAAATCTTTAAGATGTATATCTGCAAGGTCTCTTCCTGTCAATACAAAATCAGGAGCTGCATGACCAGGTGACGGAAGTTCGCCGTTAGTATGAATCAGGTTACCCTGAATAGTTATTTTTGCCATATATTCCTCCAAAATTTTTATTTGAATAGAAATTTTTAATACATATCTAATTTAATACAGGAATAATGAAAAACACAACTTTTTCTTGTTTTTTATCAATCTGTCCTGATTATAGGCAAATCCTGTATCCTGGTTTTATGAAATCATCACTTGTTATCAATATATAATTATTTTACGGACAGTAAATAAAGGAAAAATAATAAATCCTTATCTTAAATTACCTTGACAATAAACTTCCGGAGATTTCAGGTTATCTGTGATGAAGATTTTTTAACAAAAAAGCCGAAAATAATCATAGGACCAATTTCCCGGGGATATTAAATGGATAAATTATTCAAAAAAGAACTGTCAGAATATGTTTCTGACTCCAATGAACTGATTAAAGAAATACAGACAGTTATAAGCAGCAAGAAAGACTATACTCTTAAAGATCTTGATTTTATTGAAACCAGGCTTGAAAGAGCAGCATATCAGGCATCATTTCTTTCACTGACTGAAATTTCAGATTTTCTGCATCCGGTTTCCGAATATATAAGACAGCTTAAATTTTCGGGAAATATAACGAAAAATTCCTTTGACTTTGTCAATAAAATACTCAGAAAATTCTCAGAATTTCTGGGACAAATTGAAATTCATGAAAAAGAGGGTCTTTACATAGATTCATCTGAAGTAATACTTTCATCTTATTTTAAAAATATACCAGGACAGCAGCGATATAATGAATGCCTACGAGAAAAGACAGATCAGCTGCAGCAAGATCAACAGGTTCAAGAAGCTCTCTTTCAGGAAAAGACAGTGACTTCTCATGGTCAATAAACCTTCCCGGCAGTTATATTGCTGAAAACAGGGGCAAATACTATATTTCACTTGTTTTATCTTGATGCCTACAGGCAAAAGAGCCGTGATACACTTATTGATTCCCTTAAAAACCTTGATAAGAGAAACTACACTATTATCCACGGTCCGCTTCAGGTCCCTCTTAAATCAGCAGTAGACAATGAAAAACAGTCCTTCCCTACTACCTGCTTGTTAAAACAACAAAAAAAGCAGATAAATTCCTCAGGGAAAACAATATAGACGGTAAAGTCATCAGGGTCCTTCACAAGCCTGAGGATTACACAGAACCTGAAATAAAAACAATACAGAAAATTGCCTCCCCGGAAATTATCGAGGAGAAACAGGAAGAACATATTGATGAATCTCTTATTCCGGAAGAAACTCCTGCTGCAGATATTGAAAAAACAGGCTACAAGAGTGCTATCAAGAAAGGGGAAATCCGCTTTTCAATAGGATTCAAGATGATTTCCATCATCTCTCTGATTATAGTAATGACACTTTCCGGAATGATTTTTCTTGCGACCTACTTCTTTCTGCAGGACAGCCGGGTGAGAATTGAGGAAAATTAACCTCAAAGTATCAGAAGTTATTTCGATGAAAGTTGAGGAAGACCTTAATTCATTCAGCAACGCGGCATCCCTTCTTATGCTGGGAGCAAACCAGGAAGGGGAAGGTAAAGAGGATTTTGTAAGGTATTTCTTCAGAAACCAGGAAAATGTTCTCTTTACAGGTATTCCTGAAGCAGAAGTCAATTTCTACAACAAGGATATAATGCTTGAATATATTATTGATGAAAAGTTCATTGATAACATAATTAGATGAGAATTCATCGGAAATAAACCAGGCCATGCAGGGAATAACATCAGTTATCAATGTATCCCCCTATTTCGGGCGTACCCATGATGTGTCTGTCCATACCCTACAGGCAGGGAAGATCAGTGCTGCCCATGGTCATGGATTATAGACCTGAGAACAAGCTTCATGGAGCTTATAGATACATGAGGTATAACACTTACCTACATTGTAAACGAAAAAGGGGAACTGATCGCACATCCTGAAGAGGATATGGTAATAGATGGCTCGAATCTGAGCAGTCTTGAAGTTGTTGAAGATATGTTTAACCAGCCTGTAAGCTCCGGCCAGATAAGGTATACAACAGAATCGGGGCAGACAAACCTTGGATCATACAAGAAAATACCTACAGGAAGGCTTGGAATAATTACCGAGGTAAATGAAGATATTGCTTTCGAAGCAATCTATATCATACAGAGAAGAAACATATTACCTCATGATAATGGTTCTTTCGCTTGCAGTACTTATTGTATATTTCTTTTCAAAAACACTTACTTTCCCTGTAAGAAACCTTGTTGTCGCGACAAAAATGATTGAAAACGGGCCAGTTCAACATAGCCCTGAAGGCAAAAGCCAAGGATGAAATAGGGGTTCTTACAAACGCATTCGTAGAGATGGGTAGAGGACTCGAAGAAAAGGAAAGAATGAAAGATGCATTCGGCCGTTTCGTAAACCAGGAAATAGCAGAAATGGCAATGAAAAATGAAATACAGCTGGGCGGTGAAATAAAACAGGCAACTATATTCTTTTCAGATATCAGATCTTTTACAGCTATATCTGAAAAACTCACACCGTCTGAAGTAGTTGAGTTTCTGAATGAATACATGACTCTTATGGTTGATTGTGTAAACAAGAACCACGGTTTTGTAGATAAATACATAGGGGATGCTATCATGGCGGTATGGGGTACTCCGATATCCCACGGAAATGACACGGAAAACGCTATTAACGGTGCTCTTCAGATGCGGACAGCTCTGATGCGGTTCAATCTTGACAGGGGAAGCGACAAGAAACCTATAATAAGGATTAGCTGCGGTCTCAATACAGGGGATGTTCTTGCAGGCCAGATCGGTTCCAACGAGAGGATGGAATATACAGTAATCGGAGATGCTGTAAACCTTGCATCACGTATTGAGGCTCTTAACAAGCCGATGGGGACAGACCTTCTCATATCACAGAACACCGCTGATCTTGTTGAAGGGATTTATGACCTCGTCCCGATGAACAAGATCAAAGTAAAGGGAAAATCAGAACCACAGCAGATTTATGCTGTTCTTGGAAGGCTTGATGATGAAAACAGGCCGAGGAGCCTTAAAGACCTCAGGCAGAAAGTTGGTATAATCGGCGACTTTGATAATATAGCAGATGTTGAAGAGAAAGAAGTAAAATATGAGATCATTGATTAAGGATTTTCTTGCAGTAATAATCTCGGGAATTGTCTTTGTAACTGCAGGCTGGTTCTTCTATACAGATATAAACTCAACCCTTCAGAACACAGGCGGCGAGGAAATCGGGCTTATAATGTTCAAGAAAAACACTGCCCAGAGGAAATATTCAGGACGGGCTGTCTGGGAAAAACATAGAAACTGCGGCTCCTGTTTACAGTAACGATACGCTCCGGACCAGTACAGATTCAGAAGCTGTAGTTCTAATGAATGACGGTACAGAAATAGTGTTGCAGGACAACTCTCTTATTGTTCTTGAATGGAGCGACAGGAGAAAAACATTGAATTCCTCGGCGGTAATATTTCCGCAAAAAATAAAAGCGAAGATATTGCAGGTGTAAAAATCAAGTCGGCTGATACTGTAATCTCTCTTGATGATGCAAGTATAAATCTTCAGGGGACTGAAGGAAATCTGGACCTGTCAGTTGTTGAGGGGAATATAGGCCTCTCCAAAGGTGATAAAATCCAGGAAGTAAAGGCAAACCAGAAAGCACTGCTTTCAGAGGGATCTGATGATTTCTTGATTAATGAGATCACAATACGTCCCGATATCCCTGAAGATAATATGTATTTCCTCACGTTCGACAATAAGAAAGCTGTTAATTTCAGATGGAATTTTCTTAATCCGATTCCGGATCCTTCACTAAAAAATTGCAAAAGATATGGATTTCAAAAAAATTATATCTGATGAAATGTAGCTGATATCTATTCCATCAGCAGGGAGCTTCAGGAAGGGACCTATTACTGGCAGATTTATTCATCTTCAGATCCCTCTCTGAAAGGTCCTATAAGGAGATTTGTTGTTATAAACGACAGATATCCCGAAATGCTCACCCCGACAGAAGGTGTTGAAATCAAATACAGAAAAGAACTTCCAAAGCTCCGCTTCCTCTGGGAACAGGGAATATTTCCGGAACATTACCTGCTTGAAGTTTCTCTTGACCCCAATTTTCACAGATAACGTTATATCTGAAAAAGTAAAGGGGAATTTCCACTTTCTTAACACCCTCTCAAGCGGAAAATATTTCTGGAGACTGACTCCGTTTTATTCACTTGGAAACATCGGTTATATTAAAAACAATAAATACCAGCCTTTTGAAATCATACAAACAACTGCGCTCGAACCTGTTCAGCTTGTTTTCCCTCCCAATAATACTGAAATATCAACTATTGAAAGCAGCAAGGGATAAAATTCAAATGGAAAGAGGAAGCTGAGATAAAGTCATACCATTTCTATCTTTCGGAAGATACTGATTTTACAAGCACTATCTATAATGAACCGCTTAATGCGAATTCCTTTTCTGTTGAAGACAGGATTGAACCGGGAATATATTACTGGAAAGTCGGAGGAGTTACAAATGACAATGAAATACTGCCCCACTCCTCATACAGGACACTGTCAATTAAAGAATCAACCGGGGAAATAGAGCTGATAAACCCGGAAAACAAGGATCACTTTGAAATAGAAATGTTCGGCAACAGGACATTCACATGGGACAGTACTGTAGGTGAAAAAATACCGTTTTTTCACTCTTCAAGGATACTCCTGATTCATCCCCGATTATAGAGGATTATGTTTCTGGGAAATCAAGAAAGACAATGATACCGGCATCAGGTGAATATTTCTGGCAGGTATCTGTTGTTGATGAATACAATAATCCTGTTATTGACAGTAAAATATATTCTTTCAACACACGGACTCCAATTCCGTCACCTGTTATGATCTCCCCATCCCGGATGAAAGTGTATCAATTATAGGAGATGATACTCTTGACTTCAGCTGGGAGAAAACATATTCAGCTGATTATTATTCTATTGAAATAACAAGAGAAAGTGACAGAAAACAGATCACAAGAATTGAAAATATTGAGAAAACAGAATTTTCTTTCGAAGATACAGAAATACTTACAGAAGGGAAATACTCGGCAAGGCTTAAAGCGTATAAGAAAGCTGATCTAGGATGGAATGAATCTGCAAGCGAGGAAACAGTTGTACCTTTCAGAATAGGTGAACTTGTAATATATGATCCTCCTGTTCTCCTGTCACCGAGGAACAACTCTGTATCCGGCCTTGAAGATATATTAAACGGTAATTTTATTTTCAAATGGAACCACTCTCCCCTTCTACCTGAATATGAAATCACGATTTCAGAATCAATTGATTTCGACAGAAATCTTTCCGTTTTCGATGCGGAAGGGCTGCAATTCAGGCCTTCAACAATAAAACCTGGAAAAATACTACTGGAAAGTTAAGGGACTTGACAGCAAGAAATATTCAACACCAGAGTCCGGAATATACAGTTTCTTCATTGATAATATAAAACCTCTTCTCAATCCTGTTATAACATCACCATACAAGAATGAAACAGTAAACATGGATAACAGGGATTCACTGAATATTAAATGGAATGAATCACCTGAGGCTGACTATTATATTGTTAAACTCTATTCAAGTGATTCATCATCACCTATATTTTCAGATGAAAAATATAAAGGGACTGAACTTGATTTCAATGAACTTGAAAAACTGGATACAGGTAAATTTTCCGTATCTGTACAGGCAATAAAAGAGCTGCCTGAAAATAAAAAGAGACAGAGCATAGAGGTAAGGCAGAGTTTCACAATAACTCTTACTGAGCCGACACAGGAAATTGAAATAATAACTGTTGATGAGCAGTTTATTTTCTGAGAAAAAATCAAATAATTACAAAGTTATTAAACCTTCAGTAATTTTGATATACCCCCCTTTTGTTGGACAAAAATCCAAAATAAGGGGGTTTTATTTTCTATAAACCTTTCATAATACCTTTTGGATGCAACTTATTGTTGATTTTCATTTTTCTATAAAACAAACGCCAGAATAATTACTTGCCTGATTGACTTATTATCTCAATTGCTGTTATTTTTTCTGCGGTAAAATAATTGATTACAGCAGCATTTATCTCGGTTCATATAAAAAAATCTCCCCTTGCGTTTCCCCTGTCATCAGCTCTGCTTGCAGCATCTGTTGATGGAGATCCCCTTCTCTGTAAAAATATAAAAACAGCAGTAACTGATTTTTTCCTGGATGATGATATTTCACTTTCTGCAGAAAAAATTATAAGCATGAATACCGATATAGCAGCATTTTCTGTCTATATATGGAACAGGGATTATATTCTTTCCCTCATAAAAAAGCTGAAACAGATCAGGCCTGATATCTCTGTAATAGCAGGGGGAGCAGAAGTAACAGCTGATCCCGTTTTTTTCAGAAACCACCCGGATATTGACTGGATAGTCAATGGTGAGGGGGAAGAAGCTGTTACAGAATACTTCAGGACTGTTGTTAAAAATCTTTCAGAATCAGAAGAGCAAAATATATCAGTCTCCCCCTGCACACTGCCTTATTCGAAACCAGAAACAGAAAGAATATCTGTTTCAGATCCGGCAATATACCCCTCCCCTATTCTTGTACATAAAATCTGTCTTGAAAACTATGACGGTATTCTCTGGGAGCTTTCAAGGGGATGCCCTTTTAAATGCGGTTTCTGTTTTGAATCCAGGGGAAGTGAAAGGGTGAGAAAATTCCCCATTGAAAGAATAACTAAAGAACTGGATGTAATAAAGAAATCAGGTATTGACCAGGTCTTTGTCCTTGATCCCACATTCAACATTGACAGAAAAAGGGCAAAGGAAATACTCACACTCATAAAAAACAAAGCGCCTGATATTCATTTTACTTTTGAAGCAAGAAGTGAATACCTGGATATTGAAACAGCAGAACTTTTTTCAGAAATAACATGTTCTGTTCAGATAGGTCTCCAGAGTTCTTCGGAAGATGTTCTTAAAAATGTCAACAGGAAACTGGACCAGGATGATTTTTACAGCAAGGTACTGATGCTCCATGAAGCAGGAGCAGTCTACGGATTTGATATAATTTACGGACTTCCCGGCGACACGCCTGAAAAATTCCTTGATACTGTTGATTTTGCTCTGTCAATGGCTCCTAATCACATAGATATCTTTCCTCTTGCAGTACTTAAAGGAACAGATATTTATGACAAAGCTGATTCATTCGGCCTGGTCTACAGAAAATCAGATCCCTACACAATAATAGAAACACCAGGTTTTACAGCGGAAGAAATAATATCGGCATCAGAAACTGCAGAAAGTATCAACCTTTTCTACAACAGGGGTAAAGCAGTTTCATTTCTCCCGCTGCTGCTTGAAAATACCAACCTCTCCCCTTCAGACTTCTTTACCAGTTTTTCAGTATGGCTTCTGCAAAACAAACAATTTTCTGATTTCGATACAGTATCAGAGACTGAAATAACAAAACTTCAGACAGTTTTTGTCAAACAGCTTTTCAAAGATATGGATATGGAAGAATGCGGTATACTGGCATCTGATATTATTTTTTCAATGAAAGAGGAATACCGGGAATTCAATGAAAATCTATTGTCAGGCTTATTCAATATGGATAAGGTTTTTGAATACCTTGATTCAGGTGTTACCGATATTGAAGAACTTGTGTTTTTCACCAGAACCTGATTTTCAACCTTAAAGTCTTTTCCCAAAAAGCAGTCAGGTTTTATTTTTAATATTTTCATCAGCTTTTTTTATCTCTTTACCCTCCGTAAACTGCTTTTTAGAATATTTTAAAGCTTTTTTTACTGAATAAGTTTAAACATCAGTTATTTTTATCAAGACAGCTTATGTTCAAATATGATATAAATATAGTTACCAAAAATTATAAATGAGGTATGCAATGAAAAAAAGAATCTTAATTACAGTCATTCTAATTGCTTTATGTACACTGGGTGTTTCTGCACAGTCTTTGAAAGGGATGTCATTAAACGGCTCTACCGGACTTATCAGTATACCTTCAGCAAGAATCGGCTGGGAAAAATCAGCAGATGTGGGAATTGATATCGGCTACCATGCGATAATGGATGACCCTGACAATACAAGTATCCCGAAAGCATCTGTCAGCCTTTTTAAAATTACTGAAATTGCATTTGCTTATGATACACAGCAGGATTCAGACAATTCAGATATGCTTATTAATGCCAAGGTTAAACTTCCTATAAAAAGTTCTTCAGCTGTGGCAATCGGAATGAACTATCAGGCTCTCAAGATTGCTGCTCAGGAGGAATCTGTAAACCAGGTATATCTTGCAACAACATATCCCGGAGATTTCTTTAAGATGCCTGCAGAAACAACTGTTACTATAGGTAAAACATTCGGAGATATAGCTCCTGATGATAATATTGACTTCGGTATGGGTTTTGACCTCCTGCTCTTCCCTTCAACTTTCAAGGGACTGATTCACTGGATCAACGACTTTGCTAACTTTTCATACAGTTTCAACGCAATGGGATCCAATGCAGGATACAGAGGCAGTTTCAACACAGGTATAAGAGTTGATCTTTCAACAATTCCGGCACTTGCTGAGTATAAATGTGTTATCGATGCCTTTATAACAGATACTCTTGATGAAAACAGGGCTTTTGCAATCGGAGGAAGCTTCGGACTCCCTGTTAAATAGAAACTATAAAGTATTTTTATCTTTTAATCTGAATATTTTTAAACAAATAATATTTTGCAAAAAAAATACCCCTTGAATTTTAAGGGGTATTTTTATTTCGAAATTAAAATTATCTTTATTTAATGTGTGGGCCCGATCATCTTTTCAGGCAGCCATGTGATAATTTCAGGGAATACCATGCAGAGTATAAGGGTAAACATGATTATCAGGATAAACGGTATTACCCCTTTTATTATATCTGTCATTGTAAGTCCCAGAGAAGGATCGGCTGTTCCTTTCAGAACAAATATTGACATTGCCATAGGCGGTGTCTGGAAAGCCATCTGAAGATTTATACAGATCATCATGCCGGCCCATAAGGGATTGAATCCCAGCTTGACAAAAATCGGAGAAAAAATCGGTACAATAATAAAGACTATACCGATCCACTCGATAAACATTCCAAGCAGGAATACAATAAGCATAATTACAGTAAAAGATGCCCAACGTCCACCGGGAACAGAAAGAATAAGCTTTGTTACAATATCACCGCATCCGGCACTCATGAAAACACCTACAAAAGCGTAACAGAGAGCCGCAATAATTACTACAAATGAACTAACCTTCAATGTTTCAATAGAAGCATGCTTTATAAGTTTCCAGCTAAATTTCCTGTAAGCTATGGCAAGAGCTATTGCAGCAAGGGAACCTACAGCTGCTGCTTCGGTAGGAGGAGCAACACCTGAAAAGATAGTACCAAGAACTGCTATTATAAGTAGTACAGGAGGTACCATTGACTTGAGAAGATGAATAGCCTTTTTTGCATTAAAAGGAGTTATATCTTCGGCAGCCATTGCAGGTCCCAGTTCAGGATTGAATTTACACCTCAATACTATGTATATGATATAAAGAGCAGAAAGTGTAAGTCCCGGGAAAACAGCACCCATAAACATCTGTCCTATTGAAAGACCTGCCTGCGGTGCATATACAACAAGCATGATACTTGGCGGAATAAGAATTCCGAGAGTACCGGATGCTACTATGGATCCTGCTGCAAGAGGTTTGTTGTATCCCCTCTTTATCATCGGTTCAAGAGCTATAAGTGTCAGGATTGTTACAGAAGCTGCAATTACTCCCAGGCATGCCGCGAGTATTGTACCAAAGACTACTGTAACAACAGCAAGACCGCCCCGGAGGCTTCCGAGTGCTTCATACAGACTGTCATAAAGATCCCTCGTGATACCGGAATGCTGCAGTATTACACCCATGAATGTGAAAAGAGGTACTGCCAGGTACGGGTAGTTAAGAGAAAGCCCGTAAAACCTGCTGTACATTATGTGGTAAGCAACATCAGGTCCGAATACAAGCACCCCGACAACAAAAGCTACACTTCCTATAACAAAAGCAATGGGGAAACCGGTAAGTACAAGTCCGAATACTCCGCCGAGCATCAGAAATGTAATCAGTTCAGAACTCATTTCAATCAATTTCTTCCCCCTTTATAAGATAAAAAACATCCCTTACAAATCTTGCTAACCCCTGAAAAATCAGAAGAAGAAGACCGACTGCAAAAACTGTTCTGTACGGGGCAGCAGGCGGATACCAGAAACTGGTAAACATTACTTCGTTTATTTTCCATGCCTTTACTGCCCATTTAGTCGCAAGTATGAGCATAACTGTCATAAGAGGGAAAAACAGAACAAGAGAACAGACTATATCCATTATTGCCTTTGTCTTTCTGGAAAAAGAGCCGTAAAAAATATCAACCCTTGTGTGCGAATCTTTGAGATATACATAGGAGGCACCAAGCATATAGGTAACTCCGCCGCACATACAAAGAACATCATAGGCCCATATTGTTGGTGCATTAAAAAAGTGCCGGGCTATCGCATCATATGAACCTACAAGCACAAGGAGAAAAGCAAACCATTTCCCCACAGAACCTGCAGTCATACTCAATGAATCTATCGTTTTAAGTATTTTTTTCAAAATGACCATACTTTATCTCCCTGTCATTCTATTGATTAATTTGAGGATGAGTATGCTTCACCGTAATCTTTCATTGAAGTATAGATTTCACCGAAAATTGGAGATTCTTTAGCAGCTTTTTCCTTGTAGAATTTCGCAGCTTCCGCATTAAGAGCATCTTCAATATCTTTTGGAACTTTATGTACTTCAACACCGGCTTTCTTGAATTCTTCAATTGCTTTTACAGACTCGTATACAAGATATTCATGCTGTGCCTGTGACCATTTGTCAATTTCTGTTTTAACAATTTCCTGAAGATCAGCAGGAAGTTTGTTGAAAGCTGACTTGCTTACAAAGAACACCTGGGGATCACTTGGCGCTCTTGCAGGTGAAAGGTACATATATGGAGCAACTTCATTGAAATGCATCTTCCAGTTTGTAGCTATTGTTGAATATTCAAAAGCATCGATTGTTCCTCTCTGCATTGCTTCGTAACATTCACCGCCGGGAATAATTACAGTTGCAGCACCCATTCTTTTCAGGATTTCTCCGCCGTCACCCATACATCTTGCTTTAAGACCTTTAAGATCTTTAAGGCTGTCAAGTTTTACTTTTGAATGAAAGAAAACTTCAGCAGGAAGAGGTGAAAGAGCACCTGGAAAAGTCATTGTGTCATAGTCACCCATCATCTTGTTCATCAGGTCAGCTCCGCCGCCGTAGTTGAACCATGTTCTCAGCGCTTCGCCGGGAAGTCCGCCAGGTCTTGAACTGATAAGACCAGCTGCCGGCCATTTATCAAGGTTATACATCGGGCATGTATAGCACATCTGAAGAACACCTTCATTAACAGCATCAAGTTCCTTGTAAGCAGGAACAACTGAACCGCCTACAAAAGGCTTAACTTCGAGTCTTCCGCCTGAAGCCAGAGTAATAGCTTCACAGCATTTGTCATGATAAATCTGTGATGGGTCTGTTGCAGGACCATGTCCTGAAGATTTCCAGACAATTTTTTCTACTTTAGCAGCAGCTTCCCCGCTGTCAGCGCTTTCGCTTTTCTGACATGACATAAAACCTGTCATTAAAACAGCAACTGCAAGCAGTAAAACAATTTTTTTCTGAGTAAACATTTTCAAAACCTCCTTGATTATTTCAATGTTTCTCCGGAAACAGAAACTATATCTGTTTCCATGAATATCAAAAAACTACTCTACAAATAGAGAGCTTCCTGTCCTGTTATGAAAATACCTGTTTCCCGCTCCGCTGAGTTCACCCATAGCTTCCGCCCCGGTGCAGTGGGATACGCCTATCACTTCAACATTGTCAATAATATATTTTACAGATTTCTTAAGCGCTTCCCCCTTTGACTCAACAAGATGTGTTCCGCCGATAACAGCATGAACAGGTTTTTTAAGAAGCTTCACAGCTGTGCTGATCATATTTTTTACGCCGGGGTGGGAACAGCCGAGTACAATTACAAGTCCCCTCGGTGTATCAACAGCAATCATGACTTCATCGCTGAAATCATCCCTCTCAAATCGGTTTTCCCTTCTGACAACAAATCTCGGGTTGATTTTTTCATCATCAAATGTCCTGTCAAAAGAAGTAATGATATAAACTGATTCGGTGAGCTGTGTCAGCTGGTTGCCCAAGACTTCATATTTTATACTTTTCTGCTTCAGATATTCTTCAGTAAAATCATTTCCAAGAAATTCATATGAATTGTTCCGTAAAGCATATTTTTCATTGAAAAAACCGCTGCCGACATATAGTCTAAAACTATCAGTCAGATTTATCAAAGATTTTAATCCCCCTGAATGGTCATAATGGCCATGGCTAAGGACAACAAAATCTGTATCTGATAAATCTATGTTGAGAAGCTTTGAATTATAGATAAATGAATCAGTAGAACCTGTATCGAAAATTATTTTTTTCCCGTCAGTTTCTATACAAAAAGAAATACCATGTTCAGTTTTCAGGGCAAGATGTTCCCCCTGGGTATTTTCTATCAGTGTGGTTATTTTTAGAGACATATAACCCCCTCCAAATATTATTCAGAAATTGAACCGAGAATATCCCCTATCGCATTTTCAAGATGCTCTTTCATTGCTTTTTCAGCTTTGACCGGGTCTCTGTCCTTTATTGCCTGAAGTATTTTCCTGTGCTCTTCAATTGTTTTTTTCTCTCTTCCCGGAATATGGAGACTGGAAATCCAGCCTTCGGGAAGGGATTTTGTCATTGTCTTCATAAGAAAGTGAAGTGTTTTATTCTTGGTAGATTTACTTAAAAGCAGATGAAACTCTTCATCGCATTTAACAAGACCTGCAGTACTGCCCTGATCTGAGTTTGTGGAAAAATCCCTGCAGACCTCTTCCATTTTTGAAATATCATTTTTATCAGCTTTTTCTGCAGCAACTGCGGCTGCCTTGGGATCAATTATAAGCCGGACTTCGAAATGGTCCTGTATTGACTGTTCATTGTGCTTGAGCCAGTCGGAAAATCCTTCGAATTCCTTCTCCATTTTGTCTGTGATAAATATTCCCTTCCCATGTTTTACAGTAACCTGCCCTGTCACCTCAAGCATCCTCACAGCTTCCCGCACCGATGATCTTGATACATGCAGCTTCTGCGTAAGAATGTTTTCTGAATAGAATTTATCGCCGGGCTTGAACCCGTCCTCTGCGATCATTTTTTTTATTGCTTCAATTACACTTTCGAAAAGCCTCACTCTTTTTACTGAATGCAACACGAACCACCCTTGTCTACTTATATGATGTCTACTTATCAGACAAGTTAATTATATACATATTTTTACTGATCTGTCAAAATAAATTTAAAAAAGCTGAAACCCCGCAGAATACCTGGAATTTCAGCTTCTTATTATCTTAAAAGATATCAGAAAATTATCTGTTTCTTGCCAAAAATTGAATCATTTTAATTATACTGTCTTGTTATAGCCCACAATCCGGAAAGAATAATCATCTGCATTGAAAGATCCCTGAGCCATATCATGAATGTAGGCTCCATGAATGAATTAAGGAAAAACTGCATTACAATATTTATAATCCAGAGTACAGTTATTGTAATTGAAGCAAAGAAAAGGCTTCTTGGATTTGATTTAATAAATGTTCCCACAAACAGGACAAGTCCGGAAAACAGCTGTATAAGGGCAACAACAACTCTCCACATATCATTTTTTCCAAACAGCTTCCCCACTCCCCTTATGAACTGAGCACCTGCTGTATTGTATCCTGTAAGAAAAAGCAAGCCTGACAGCGCGAAAAATAGCGCGATAAATATCTGTAAAAGAAATATAGATCCGTAACTGTTTTTATCTCTCATAAATAACTCCTGTTTTTATTATGCCGCCCCCGGCATTCTTTTAACAACTTGTAAAGTGATTATATATTTATAATACTTTGAAATGCAATTAATTTAATATTATTTTAACAATTTTCTAAAAGTATATTAATTAAAAAGAGGTAAATAAACAGTATGAAAAGAATAATACAGATATCAGATATCCACTGCGGTTCAGGTTATTTTTCTCCTGAACTTATGGAAAAAACCATAAGTTATATCAATAATTCTAAACCGGATGCTCTTCTTATTACAGGAGACCTTACAACAGAAGGTTTCTATCATGAATTTGAAACAGCGCTTTCCTATATAAACAGGATGGAAGTAGAGAATAAGCTTATTGTACCTGGAAATCACGATGCAAGAAATGTAGGCTACAGAAGCTTTGAAAAGCTTATAGGCCCGCCTGACAGCAAACTGGAAATGGGCAATATTCTGATCTGCGGCGCTGACTCCACAGAACCGGACCTTGATGACGGCCAGCTTGGAAGACATCTTACAGGAGAATTGAAAGAAACATTTAAAAATTTCAATGGTGTTAAAATTCTTGCGATGCATCATCATGTAATATCTGTACCCAACAGCGGAAGAGAAATGAATATACTGCGGGATGCAGGCGATGTACTTAAAATGGCTGTAAAATCAGGAGTTAACATAATATTATCAGGACATAAACATATTCCGCATATATGGAATTTTGAAGGGATAAAAGTTGTAACATGTTCAACCACAACTTCACGGAGAATCAGAGGAATATACAAACCATCTTTCAATATCCTTGAAATTGATGATCATCTCAGGATAATCAAGAAAGAGGTTGAAGGTGATTCACATATAATTTATGAGGGGGAAATCTGATTATTTCAGGAAAATTAAAACAGGTCAGAAAATAATGCAAAAAGAACTTTAAGCTATTATCCTGAATTTTATGATAAATTGAAAAATGTATTCCGCAAAGATGAAAAAACTGAATCATGTCTGTTTCCAGACTATTATGGGGACAGGCTTCAATCGGAGAAATAGATGAATAAAAAGAAACTCCTGTTTTTATGCACAGGGAACTCCTGCAGGAGCCAGATGGCAGAAGGCTGGACAAGAGTATTGAAAGGCGATATTTTCGATGTTTTTTCTGCCGGTATTGAAACACATGGTCTTAATGAAAATGCAGTAAAAGTGATGAAAGAGGCAGGAGTAGATATTTCAGGTCACAAATCACAGAATATAAGAGAATTCCTTGATACAGATATAGATTATGTTGTAACAGTATGCAGTCATGCAAATGAAACATGCCCTGTATTCCCCGGAAAAGCCAAAGTCATTCACAGGAGTTTTGATGATCCTCCGGCAATGGCAAAAGAAAAAAACACGGAAGAGGATAAACTTGACTGCTACAGAAAAGTCAGGGACCAGATCAGGGCATTTGTAAATACACTGCCGGATGCTCTTGATTAGGTGCTTTTTACCTGTACTCAGGATATTTTTATTTATTTTAAAACAATAAAATACACTTTATTTAAATATCTCATTGCCGCTCAAATAATATGTAATATATTAATATATAGCACATAAAAAGAGGTTGTTATTTGAAGAAGAAAATTCTTATAATTGAAGATTCAGTCTTAAGCAGAACATATATGAAAAACTATCTTGAAGAAAAAGATATTGATATTGTTGAAGCAGTAAACGGAATAGACGGTCTGGAAAAAATAGAACAATTCAAACCGGATCTGATTTTTCTCGACCTGATGATGCCTGAACTGGATGGATTCGGAGTACTTGAAAAACTGAGAGAAATCGGCTCTGAAATACCTGTAATAACACTGACATCTGATATACAGGAAACAACAAGAAAACGCTGCTTCAACCTAGGTGTAAAATATTTCCTGAACAAGCCGGTTAACAAGGAAAAATTCCTTATGATTGTTGAATCAATTCTCAGGGTATAGAAAAGTAGTTCTTTATCCTGTTAAATATTATTTTCTGGTAGTTCTTCCAAAGAGCAGCCGGATTGATATCATTTAGAAGAGGTAATACATGGAACAGGATTATATTCCGGATTTGTCTAGGTTGAAAACAGTTCTTGATTTTCTTTCAACTTCGATGAACCTGGGAATCTGTTTCATTGACACGGATTTAAAAAATATTCTGTACAAGTCAGACAGGAAAAATATATGCACAGATATCAAATCATCCAGTGATATTAAAAACATTTTTTGCATAGATCTGATCAAAAATCTTAGTGATAATGAATATCCGGAATTCCTCACATGCAGTAAAAATCTCACAATAGTACATTTTGCCGTAAAAAACAACAACCTGCTTCTCGGCTGGATAATTATGGGACCGGTGATTCTCAAAGACATCGAAAATCCTCAATTGAATAAAATCCCTGAAATTCCTGGAATCCCGGATATCCCTGTATTAGATTCAGATACTCTGGAAAGTAAAATCATCAGGATAAAACCCATGATGCAGTTGATTATTGATCTTTTCTATGAAAAATACCTTCTGAACAAGGAAAAGAATTTAATAAAATATAATCTTGAAAAACAGAAGCTTACAGAAAGGGAACTTAAACAGACAAACTCTGAACTCGAGACAATTTTCACAAACAGCCAGGTTGGCATTATGTATCTCAAGGGAGGACGCTATTTTTTAAAAGGCAACAAGAGACTTGCAGATATACTGGGCTGGGATAATCCTGATGAAATGACAGGAATAAATATGAGAAAACTCCATATTTCTGATGAAACATTTACCTATTTCGGCGAAAAATATTTCAACAACCTCGCCCACGGTGAAAGAATTCATATTGACTATCAACTTGCAAAAAAAGACGGAACACCTGTCTGGTGCATACTGTCAGGCAAGGCAATTGACAGGAATAATCCGGCAGATCTTAATAAAGGGGTTATATGGATAATTGATGATATTTCTGACAGAAAAGAAGCTGAGAAAAAACTCAAAAAACTGGCAGTAACAGATTTTCTTACTTCATTGAAAAACAGGGCAGGTTTCCACAGGGAACTGGAAAAGGAAATCCACAGGTCAGGCAGGCAGCATAAAGCTCTGTCACTGATGCTTATAGATCTCGATTATTTTAAAAATATAAATGATACATACGGCCATGATGCCGGAGATGCAGTCCTGGTGCATTTCAGCAATCTTCTTGAAAGTACTTTCCGGGATATAGATATATCAGGCAGAGTGGGAGGAGAGGAATTTGCCGTTATAATGCCTGACACGACTCTGGAATCAGGCAGAAAAGCTGCAGTGAGGCTTAAAAGAAAGCTTGAAAAAGAAAATGCATATTACAGAAATATAAAAATCCCGTATACCGTGAGTATTGGAATCTCTGAATATTCAGACGAAAGCCTTGATGATTTCTACTGTATAACTGATAAAAAACTGTACAGAGCGAAAACTTCCGGCAGGAACTGTATCTGTACTGAATTGCAGGATTAACTACAGATTATTTATTTATCCTTTATTTTCAACTCATATAAAACACAGCATCTGTTTTTCATCCCCTATTATTTCAAAAGAGTTTAAACTGCCTTGTAAAGTAAATTTTCACCTTTCCGATAATTTAAAGTAGGAACATAAATAGTTTCCATCTACGCATCTGGATAAATACTTATTCAGCTGTTTCAGTATAAAACTTTCGGGAGGGGTTTTATGATCAGGGGCCTTTACACAGGCGCGGCAGGAATGGTCGCTCAAATGCACAAAATGGACGCTCTGTCCAATAATCTCGCAAACGTCAATCTTAACGGTTACAAAAAAGACACTTCAATTCACAAGGCATTTCCTGAAATGCTTATAAGAAGAATGAATGATAACGGTGTATATAAATTCCCCATGGGATCTGCAGATATTGCCCCTATAGTCGGGAAAATCGGTACCGGCGTTGAACAGAATGAGGTTTTTACAGTTTTTACCCAGGGAGCGCTTAAGGAAACTGAAAATCCATTCGATATGGCGCTTGAGGGAAAAGGCTTTTTTGCAGTAGATACACCATACGGTGAAAGATATACAAGAAACGGGGCATTTACACTGGGAAAAGAGGGGATGCTTCTTACAAAAGAGGGATATCCGGTACTTGGAGAAAAAGGACCGATCCATATAAAAGAAAATAATTTCATTATTGACCAGAAGGGAAGAATTTTCAAAAATTCAAAATTCCCTGATGATCCGCAGCGTCTCATTTCCATGATTGAAAATGAATGGGATGAAACTGAACTCATTGATACTATCAAGCTTGTTGATTTTAAAAGAGACAGATATTTAAGAAAACAGGGGAATTCACTATGGAAAGATACCACGGAATCGGGAGCAGCAACGATAATGACAGATACTGCACCGAAAGTAAGACAGGGATTTATCGAAGGGTCAAATGTTAATCCTGTAAAAGAAATGGTTAACATGATTGAAGTAAACAGGGCTTATGAAGCAAACCAGAAGGTTATTTCAAGTCAGGATTCACTGACAGGTAAGCTGATTAACGATGCTGTTAAATTATAGTCTTTAGTAATTTAAAGCTGATTTTTCTTTAAGCCTATTTTATTTGAGGAGATAATATAATGATGAGATCATTATGGACTGCCGCTTCAGGAATGGTTGGACAGCAGTTTAACATAGATACAATTTCAAACAACCTTTCAAACGTTAACACAACAGGATTCAAGAAAAACAGGGCGGAATTTGAAGACCTGCTTTACCAGACAACAAGGATTGCAGGTACCCCTGCAACAGAAGTTACGGTTGTCCCCACCCCCACCCAGGTTGGTCACGGGGTAAAAGCGTCTTCCACCCAGAAAATATTTACTCAAGGGTCATTGCAGGCAACAGGTAATGTTTCTGATATGGCTATCCAGGGTGAAGGATTTTTCAGAACCCTTCTTATTGACGGAACATACGGCTATACACGTGACGGTTCCTTTAAAATTGATTCAAACGGACAGATAGTAAGTTCAAACGGATACAAACTCATGCCTGAAGTAGTCCTCCCTGAAAACTTTGTGAGGGAATCTCTTACTGTTTCCCAGGATGGCCGTATAAGCGTAAAAGTAGCAGGAAGCAATGATCCTGTAGAAGTTGGCCAGCTTGAACTCTACAGGTTTGTAAACCCTGCCGGTATGAATGCAATTGGTGAAAACCTTTATAAGGTCACAAATGCATCGGGAGATCCCATAGGGGGAAGACCGGGATATGACGGAATGGGTACAATAATCCATAAATTCCTTGAAATGTCCAATGTATCTGTAGTTAAGGAAATGGTTAACATGATTGTTGCCCAGAGAGCATACGAACTCAACTCAAAAGCAATACAGACCAGCGACAACATGCTTGGAATAGCAAACAACCTGAAGAGATAAGGCACATATAAATGAATATTACAGATAAATCAATGATTATGAACAGCAGTTCCGACCTGAACAGGATTAAGGCATTGTCAGATAAAACATCAAAGCTTTCAGGAAAAAACAAGGAGCTTATGGATGCATGCAAGGATTTTGAAACTCTTTTCGTAAAACAGATGCTTGATTCCATGAGAAAGACAGTGCATAAGGCTGAAAAATCAGAGAACAATGCAGGTCAGAAATACTTTGAAGATATGCTTTATGATAATTATGCAAAAAAAATAACAGATACCGCAAACCTCGGTATTGCAAAAATGATGTATCAGCAGCTTTACAAATCTGTGTAAAGCTGCATTAATATCCCCGTTTTGAAAAACAATAAAGAACACACACTCAAACTTATAATCTCCACTCTTTTTGTTATAATATCCATGCTTGTGATAATCCTGGTAATTCTAATACCTGAAGAAAGTGAACATATAAATGAATATTCAGATCCTGTAGCTTCTTCTGAAGAGAATACTGCTTCAGATACACAGTATGATTCAACTGAATCAGTAAATAAAACAACTGAAAAGAATACAATTCCTGTAGAAATATCAGATATTGCTTCTGCAACACACCCTGTTGAAGAAGAAAAACTTTTACAGAAGAAAAGCAGAATCATTGAAAACAGGACAAAATCAATAGTCAAAAAAAAGGAAAAGAAGCTTTATTTCATTATTGACGATGCAGGCTACAATATTAATCAGCTGAAACCTTTCCTCGAATTTCCCGGTAAAATAACCATAGCAGTTCTTCCCGGACTTCCCCGCTCTGCCGACTGTGCAAGAATGATAAATGCAAGCGGCAAACAGGTGTTTCTTCACCAGCCGATGGAGGCATTCGGAAAAAACAATCCCGGTCCCGGAGCTATAATGCTTGGGATGAATGAGAGTGAAATAAAGGAAATTCTTGTCAGTAATCTTGATTCTCTCCCCTTTGTTTCAGGATTCAACAACCATATGGGTTCAGCAGTTACCTCAGAGCCTGATATGGTAGAAACTATCCTTAAAACCGCAAAACAGAAACAGATAATTTTCACAGACAGCTTTACAACATCCCATTCCAAATGCAAAGAAGTTTCTGAAAAACTGGGTATCGCTATTGCAAAAAGAGATGTATTTCTGGATAATGTCGACAACAGGGAAGCTATAATGGAATCAATGAATACAGGACTTAATATTGCAGAAAACAAAGGACATGCCGTAATGATAGGGCATGTCTGGTCTTCAGAACTCGCAGATACTATGATGGAAATTTATCCAAATCTTATAGAAGACGGATTTACACTCGAAGAAATGTCTGATCTTATTCTTGGAGACATGTAGTATGCTTATACTGGGAATTGAAAGCTCCTGTGATGAGTGTTCAGCTGCAGTAGTCAAAGACGGTGAAAAAGTTCTTTCAAATCTTGTAGCTACCCAGATAGAACTTCATAAACCATACATGGGTGTTGTTCCTGAAGTGGCATCCCGGATTCATGTCGAATGGATTAACGGTGTCGTAAAAGAGTCTTTAAAGGAAGCAGGTGTCACACTTGATGATATAGACGGCATTGCTGTAACAAACAGGCCGGGACTTACAGGCTCTCTCCTTGTGGGACTTTCCTTTGCAAAAGGTCTTGCAATGTCTTCTAAAAAACCTTTTACAGGTGTTGACCATATTTTCGCCCATATATATGCAGCCCATCTTGAAAATGAAATAAGCTATCCCTACCTCGGTCTTCTGGTCTCAGGTGGGCACACTATTATTGCCCTTGTAAAGGGATATGATGACATGCAGGTTCTGGGAACAACCATAGATGATGCATGCGGCGAAGCTTTTGACAAGGTAGCCAAATTCTACAACTTCGGCTATCCGGGGGGAGTAATAATAGACAGGATGTCCAGAGAGGGTGATGATAAGGCTTTCAGTTTCCCGGACCCTTCACTTCATAAGGGAAACCACAGATATGATGTATCATACTCAGGACTTAAAACAGCTGTTGTAAACCAGCTCAAAACATTTCACAATGAAGGGCATGAAATTAATGACAATAATATAGCAGCGTCCTTTCAGAAGGCTGCTATAGATATGCTTCTTAAAAGACTGTACAAGGCAAGCAAAGATACAGGAATAACAAAAATAGTAACAGGAGGGGGGGTAGCTGCAAATTCATACCTAAGAAGCTGTCTTGAAAACAACAGTGAACTGACTGTTTATTCTCCCTCTCTCAAGCTCTGCGGAGATAACGGGGCAATGATTGCAGGGCTGGGATATCATTATCTTAAGAACAACACAGGTTCAGATTACACTCTAAATGTCACATCAAGAGTTTCCGCTTTCAGGAAAAGCTATCCCTAGTTTGCTTTGATACAGCAATTTCCAGCTGCTTTCTCCTGTTTTAAATCAGTATTTTTCAAGTTAATCAGATTTCAACATCCAGGTTTTAATAAATATCCTTTTAGAATATTTCCGGATATTTGCCTGATTACAACGTGCGGCTTTTAATGTATTAAGCTTAAATATTTATCAGTAATAATTACTATTATTTATAGTATTTTTATTTACATTGCGAAATTTATATATTATATTCCTATTAAATCAATATAATTTAAACAGGGGTATTACAGATGGATAACAGGGAAAAAATTCTTGATGCTATGAAGAATGCCGGTAAACCGCTCAAGGCAGGCGAAGCTGCCGATCTTGCAGGTTTAAGCAAGGCTGATGCAGATAAAGCTTTCAAGGAACTCAAGAAAGAGGAACTTATTATATCTCCCAGGAGATGTTACTGGGAGCCTAAATAAATAAAAGCAGCCTTTTCCGGCTGCTTTTTCTGTTTAAAAACAAAATATTTTGTAAGTTCAATATATCATCAGATATTTCCCGATTATTATTCTATTCAATGTTTTTTTAATATACCTTCAGCTGCTCTTATTCCGCTTGCCCAGGCACCTGTAATACCCCGGCTTGTACCTGCACCATCACCAATCAGGTAGAGATCTTTCTTTGCCTGAAAATATTCATCCATAAAATCAGGTTTGTTTGCATACATCTTGATTTCAGGATAATACATTATTGTACTTGGGTGAAGAATTCCTGGAGTTATGGTATCGAGGATTTTCATTGACTTCCAGATAGACCTCAGTATTTTATCCGGCATGACAAGTGATATATCCCCCGGTGTGCAGCTTCCCAGGGTAGGCTTGAAAATTATAGAGATCATTGTTGAAAGTATCTGTCTTTGATCTTTTTCCGAGTCGGAAATCCCCAACCCTCTGCATTATAGGTTTTCCGCCGCCGCAGAGACGCGCCTGGAGCCCCAGAATTTCCGCAAATTTCTGGCCGCTGGCAACAGGCCTTGTAAGCTTCAGGGTTCTAAGCATTGCAAAATTAACCAGGTTATTTTCCTTGCCGGGATCAGACCATGCATGACCGTTAACAGAATAATAGTTATCCCCGTCACTTGTTGTATATTTTTCCTGTACAACATAAGCAGCCTTGCTGTTTGTACAGAATGTTCTCACCTTGCCGGGAAATATAAATTTAGGATCATAATAGTCTTTTACAATGGGATATAATTCAAGCTGTGTTTCAACCCTTATACCTATATCCACAATATTATCAACATAAGGAATTTCAAGACTGTTCATTACATTCTGAAGAAATTTGAATCCCTTACGGCCTGGAGAAACAATCAGGGTGCTGTATTTCCTTTCTGTCTGGTTTGTAGTAAGAATTTTTTTCTCTTCGTTAATTGAAACAGCTTCTTCTCCCAGGGAAAACTCAACTCCCCTGCTTTCAAGCCTTGCAACAAGCTCTTTGATAAGCCTCAGTCCCCCCGTCAGTACCAAGATGGGCCTGTTTTACAGAAAGAAGCTGTGTATCAAGGTTTTCCGCTCTCTTCTGATATATATCGAGATTGAATTTCTCCATGTGGGGAGGACTCAGTATTTTCTGAACTTTATCAAGGTAGTAATCAGCCCGGTCTTTGGTCCAGTATTCAACAGGAAATCCGATTGGATAAGTAAAATTCATCTTACAGTCATTACGGAGACCGCCTGTGGAATATTTCTCCTTGTCTATAATAAGGATTTTCATTCCCGGCTTGTTGTCTGTAAGATAAAATGCAGCCCCAAGCCCCGAAGGTCCGCTTCCTATAATTATACAATCCCAGCTACTCATCACAACTCTCCTGAAATATTCTCAGTATGCAGATAATACCAGTTTGTCCGGATATCCCTTATTGTATTTATCTCCAGATGCATTTTTCATGTAGAAAGGGATTTTTCCAGAAACAAACATCCGATTCTATACTTATTTTTCAAGAGAGTAAAGAAGTTTTATTTCCGATTCCCATAATTCAGGTTCCGGAGTTTCCAGAATAAGCGGAATATCATCAAAACGGGAATCATTCATTATATAGCTGAACGGATCAAGCCCCAGTGTTCCCCTGCCCAGGGAATCATGCCTGTCAACACGGGAAGCATAATCTTTCTTTGAATCATTAAGATGCATACCGCACAAAAAATAAAATCCGACAATCCTTTCAAAATCATCCATAGTCTGATTGAAACCTGATTCAGTCTTTATATCATAACCTGCAGAATATGTATGGCATGTATCAAGACATACACCGATTCTTTCTTTGTTCTCCACAAGGTCTATAATTGCCTTTAAATGCTCAAACTTATACCCGATATTGGTCCCCTGCCCCGCAGTATTCTCAATTACAGCAACAGTACTGCTGCCTTCAGTTTCCTTCATTATGCTGTTAAGAGAATCTGCAATAATCTCAATACACTGCTCCTCTGATACCTCTTTCAGATGGCTTCCGGGATGAAAGTTGAGATATTTCAGCCCAAGCTGTTCCACTCTTCTTATTTCATCCAGAAAAGCATCATAGGATTTCTTCCTTTTATCAGGATCGGGATTGCCGAGATTTATCAGATAGCTGTCATGGGGAAGAACCTGTTCCGGTGATATTTCAGATTTTTCAAGATATTCCCTGAAAAGAGAAATATCTTTATCTCCCAGAGGTGGAGATGTCCATCTTTTCTGGTTCCTTGTAAAAAGGGCAAATGCCTTTGCCCCGATTAAAGATGCGTTTAAAGGCGCATTAAAAACACCGCCTGCAGCACTGACATGTGCTCCTATATATTTCATTTCATTATACTCCTGAAATTATCTCTCATAAAAAAAAGGAGGACTGAATCAAGTCCTCCATTAAGTATTATCTGATAAATAAAGTTATTCCACTTTAAGAACATCCTGAATCATATTTTTAAAACTTTCCTTCGGAAGAGCACCTGCAGCCATCTGCGGTTTACCTTCAAGCGGTATAAACAGGATAGAAGGAATACTTGATATTCCGAATGCTGCTGAAAGTTCCTGTTCAACTTCAGTATTAACCTTATATATGTTCAGTTTTCCTTTATATTCTTCAGAAAGCTGATCAAGAACAGGAGCAACCATTTTACAGGGACCGCACCAGTCTGCATAAAAATCTATTATTACAGGCAGCTCACCTTTGAAATTCCAGTCCTTTTCCTTCTCGTAATCAAAAACTTTATCCAGAAAATCCTGTTTTGTTATATTGACAGCCATATTGCTCCCCCTT
The DNA here is from genome assembly GCA_963662265.2 of Spirochaetia bacterium. Lineage (GTDB taxonomy): Bacteria > Spirochaetota > Spirochaetia > CADAEX01 > CADAEX01. The sequence goes on from CAXXHA010000030.1 coordinate 66,431, forward strand.
GTTTCGTTTTACATACATAATATATTCATATATTTCTATATAGTAAAGTTTTTTATTGTAAATCCTCAATTTCTTTTTCAAGTTTTTTTGCAGCCCTGTTCATTTTGTCAATTTCCTTTTTTACAGATTTGACTTTATCCTGCTTGACCTGAATTGTTTCACGCAGTTTTTCAAGCTCGATCTGTTTATTTTCTATATCTATTTCCCTGGCTAGTTTTTCATTTTCCTGAAGCATGAGATCAGTTTCAGATTCACTTTTTTCTATTTTTTCAATGCACCCAGCAATATCATCATTATCAACAGTTACAGGTGCTTCTTCACTCTTAAGGACATCATAAAATCCCCTGCCTGCTGATAAAAGTATTCCATTGAGTTCAGCTTCCCTGTCAGCAGCCACATCATCAGGTTTTTTATTGTATTCAGTATTGAGTTCTTTGTTTTTTTCATCAATTTCTATCTGGTAGTTCGATTTCTCAGCTTTCAGAGAATCAAGCTTGATTTCAAAATCTTCAACCACTTTAAGATTCGCCTCAAATGCACTGAAAATTCCATGAATCTCCTTATCCTCAGTTTTATCAAAGTATCTGTCATTGCACAGCTTTCCGGCCGGCCGATTTTTATAAAGCAGTACATAAATTTAGCAGTCAAGAAGTTTTCTTTCTGGATTCAAGAACAGTTCCGGAACCTGTAACAATCAGTTTTCCGAAAAAATCCCTCTGCATCTTTCTTCCGCTCGCTGTTCTCTATTTTCTCATCAATTTCATCAATTTTATCATTCAACTCTATCAATTCATCAAGATATTCACGTATATCATACAGTTCATCAGGTCTTTCCATGTAAATGGAAAAGACTGTCTCTCCAATACCGATAAAATGCTTTTCATTATCCCCTTTTATTTCCTTTATTTTCCTTAACGCATTTTTCTCATCAGCAACTATTGAATCAATTCTTTTTCTGTACTGGCTTATTTTATCCTGTTCGGATTTTATTTTTTTTATGTCCCGTTTAAGTTCATTAACCTGCCTTACAGTCTCTTCATCATCCGGGAAAGATATATTATTTGATATAAGCAGATTACCTAATTCAGCCATAAAAATATCTCTTCTGGCCTGTTCTTCAATTATTTTTTTTTCATTCAGTTTTATATTTTTGGATTTGTTACTCATCACAATGTTAATTTTTACATATTGTTGGTAAACATGCAATTTTTTTCTTTAAATATTATTGAAATTATTTTGAAATAAACAGATAATACCAATATCCTACTAATCATGGAGGAATAATGGTATTTGCGGAAAAAATTACAGACTTGATTGGCAGCACACCATTGATAAAACTGAACAGGATTTCTGAAAAAACAGGAAATCTTGTTCTTGCTAAAGCTGAATTCATGAATCCGGCTTCAAGCATTAAAGACAGGGCTGCTTTAAACATGATAGAAAGCGCTGAAAAAGATGGGCTTATTCAAGAGGGGGCAGTTATTGTAGAACCGACAAGCGGGAATACAGGTATCGGCCTTGCCTTGTCTGTGCGGTTAAAAAATACAGACTCATACTGACAATGCCTGATTCTATGAGCATTGAAAGGGTAAACCTTTTGAAAGCCATGGGGGCAGAAGTTGTTCTCACCTCCGGAAGCAGGGGTATGGCAGGAGCCATAGACAAGGCACAGGAAATACTTACTCAGAATCCAGGCAGCATAATGCCGATGCAGTTTTCAAACAAGGCAAATCCTGATGCCCATTTCAGGACAACTGCAAGGGAAATATGGAAAGATACAGATGGTGAAATTGACTGGTTTGTTGCAGGGGCAGGAACCGGCGGTACAATAACAGGCTGCTCTGAATATCTTAAATCAAAGAAATTTGATCTTAAAACTGCTGTTGTTGAACCATGGGAATCATCAGTCATATCAGGTGAAGCTGCAGCACCTCATAAAATACAGGGAATAGGAGCAGGCTTCATACCTGAAAACCTGAAACTGGACCTTATAGACAGGATAATAAGGGTCAGAAGTGAAGATGCTGTAAAAATGGCAAAGCAGCTCAGAGAGGATGAAGGTATACTTGCTGGTATTTCTTCAGCAGCCAATGTTATTGCCGCGGAAATGATATCCGAACATGAGAAAAACAGCGGAAAGGTAATAGTAACAGTACTCTGCGACAGCGGGGAAAGATATATCTCAACAGGAATTTACAACTGATTCACCTACAATAATCAGCAAATTGATGTTTTCATAAATATAAGAAGTATTTTTGATTTTTCAATATATTATACTTTGTTTTAAGAGGGCATCAGAATATTTATATGTTACATTTTATGCTTAGTAAATATTGAGGGACCGGCAGAAAATAATTTCTATGGTCCCTTTTTAATACAAAAAAACAAACCAGGAGGTAATGTATGAAATTTGATACAAAAGCACTCCATTACGGATATAACCCCGGCGAAGACTGTTCACACGGCGTTCCTGTGCACAGGACATCTGCCTATCTCTTTAAAAACACCAAGCATGCTGCAGATCTTTTTGACCTGAAGGAAGCCGGTAATATTTATACAAGGCTGCAGAATCCCACCCAGGATGTTCTTGAGAAGAGAATTGCATCTCTTGAAGGGGGAAAAGCTTCACTTGCACTCTCATCAGGCACCTCGGCTGTATTCTATACTGTTATCAATATCTGCAAAAAAGGGGATGAAATAATTGCATCTTCAAAGCTTTACGGGGGAAACACATACAATGTTTTCCTCTATATTGCCCCAGTTCGGAATAAAAACAATTTTTGTTGACCAGTCAGATCCGGAAAATTTCAGAAAAGCAGCTTCCGAAAAAACAAAACTGTTTTATACAGAAACAATAGGAAACCCGACACTTGATGTCGCAGATATCAGGGCAATTTCCAAAATTGCAGAAGAACTTCAGGTACCTCTGGCAGTTGATTCAACTTTCACAACACCCTAACCTTTTCAGGCCGTTTGAATACGGAGCAAACATAGTCCTTCATTCAATGACAAAGTGGATAGGGGGTCACGGGACAGGACTTGGAGGAATTGTAACAGACAATAACAGTTTCAACTGGAAAAATGACAAGTTTTCACTGTACAGCAAACCTGAAAGCTCATACCACGACATTGTCTTTGCAGATCTTCCCGATGAAACTCCCCCGTTTATAACCAGGATGAGAACCATACCGCTCAGAAACCTTGGAGCGTGCATAAGCCCTGACAATGCATGGATGTTTCTTCAGGGACTTGAAACTCTGTCGCTCAGAATGGAAAGGCATTCATACAATGCAATGCAGACAGCAGAGTTCCTTTCAAAACATCCATATGTAAGCTGGGTCAGGTATCCCGGTCTTGCAGATGATCCGTCCCACAAAACAGCTCTCAAACAGTTTAAAAAGGGTTTCGGGGGAATGGTTGTATTCGGAATCAAATCAGGGAGAAAGGGAGGAGAGAAATTCATCGACAGTCTCAAACTCTTCTCTCATGTCGCAAATGTCGGTGATGTAAAGAGTCTCGCAATTCACCCCGGAAGCACAACCCATTCCCAGCTTTCAGACAGGGAACAGAAGGCAGCCGGCATAAAGCCTGATATGATAAGGCTTTCTGTAGGGATTGAAGATATATACGATATACTGGAAGATCTTGACCAGGCGCTTAAAGGATAATATATGGCAATAATTGTACCGGAAAACTACCATGCGAAACAGGCTCTCGAAAAAGCAAGAGTACATTGCATTACTTCTTTCGAAGCTAAAAAGCAGGATATCAGACCGCTCAGAATCGGGATTCTCAATATCATGCCTGAAGCCAACACATATGAGTATAACATACTGTTCCCGATAGGAAGGGCTATCATACAGATCGAACCTGTGTGGATAAGGCTTAAAACTCATTCATACACAAGCACAAGCAAGACACACCTTGAGGAGCTTTACATAACTTTTGAGGAAGCTGTAAAAGACAGGGGTTTTGACGGTCTTGTAATAACAGGGGCACCTGTCGAGGAAAAATCATTCAAGGATGTCTGGTTCTGGGATGAACTATCTGAAATACTTGATTATGCAAAAAACAATATTGCATCAACCCTGGGCATTTGCTGGGGCGGTCTTGCACTGGCAAATTACATAGGAATAGAAAAAACAGTATTCAATCATAAACTCTTCGGTGTATACCCTTTTAACAACATTGACAGGAATCACCGCATAACCGGGGACCTTGATGATGTATTCATGTGTCCCCAGTCAAGACATGCGGGAATCAGCGATGAAGTACTGGAAGCTGAAAGGGATAAAGGGAATATAAATCTGCTTGCACATTCTGACATAGCAGGATACCTGATTTTTGAAACTGCAGATAAATCTTTTATAATGCACCTGGGGCACCCTGAGTATGAAACTGACAGGCTGATAAATGAATATAGAAGGGATATGGAAAAGGGGCGAAGCGATGTCTCGCTGCCTCTGAATCTGGATATAGATGATCCTAAAAACAACTGGAGAGGCCACAGCCTCGAGTTTTTTCAGCAGTGGGTCAAGGATGTTTACATAAGAACACCTTATGAAATCTGATACTTAAGAAACTTCCCTTAAACAGATGAAATATCAAGCCTGTCCGCTGAAGACAGGACCTGAAGCCTCCCGGCAGGGACAGCATCAGGTCCTGCAATATTAGCATCCTGGATGTACTTAAAGGTAATTAACCTCTGTTGCAAACAGGCTTTTTTCAAATCACATATTAATTTTTATCAAAAACAGAATATTCTGAATACTATTCAACAACCCCTGTCCTGTGCCAGTATTCTGCAATATATACACAGGGTGTATCCATTGCCGCAACAATCCACTTAAGCACACAGGTTGTTACAAGCACCTGGAAAAATATCTCTTTCGGAAATACTCCCAGAAAAGCAATACATGTGAATACTGTGCTGTCTATCAGCTGGCTGACAATAGTACTTGCGTTGTTCCTTATCCAGATATATTTGGGAGCTGTAAATTTCTTTTTCCAGAAATTATATGCCCAGATATCATGAAATTCCGATAAAAGAAACGCAATAAGACTTGCAAGAGCTATACGGGGCATTAAACCGAAAATTGTCTGAAGGCTGCTTTGCGCAAAATCATCAGCAGAAGGTTTGAATACAATTGCAATCTGCATAATCAGTGTCATGAAAATCAATGACATGAAACCGATAACCACAGCTTTAAAAGCATCTTTCTTTGAATAGTTTTCCGACAGGATATCTGTTACAAGAAAGGAAGTCGCATAAACAATATTACCAAGTGTGTTTGTTATTCCGAAAAGTTCAACTGTTTTCAGAACCTGGATATTTGCAAGTATTACAGATATAGGAACCCATACAAATAGACCGGTCTTTCCCATAAACCTGTAAAAAATAAGGATGGATATGAAATTGATGGCAAGCATCAATATCCAAAGAAATTCGTTTGACATTATTTTCTCCATTGTTTTGTTAAGGCGGGTGCCAGGATACGACCGCCTGATTTTTGTCCGGTTATAATGCATTATTTACAGACTTTTGACAAGATTTAATATTGATTATCAGTAATTAAACAGGGAGCAGTGTAATTTACACTGCCCCGGTCATAATCAGAAAATAGTAATATAGATATTTTTCGCACCTTATTCAGGCTTTTATATAATTATTACTCTGAAAGCGACATTACCCTGCCAAGCTCTTCTGTCGCCTGTGTCTTTATCTCTTCAATAACAGCAGATACAGACTTAATCTCCCTGACAAAGTTGATGCTCTGGCCAGCCATCATGGAACCGTGCTCGACATCTCCGTCAACTGCAGCTTTCCTGAGAGCTCCGAGCCAGAATTTTTCAAGCTCTTCTCCGGCATCCTTTGCATTTATCTCTTCTTTTTCTATCTTCTTGATAAGCTCAAGCTGAAGAGCTGTAAAATCCCTCACTCCCTCATTAACAATTGACCGTACAGGGATAACAGGCACTCTCGGATCAAATTTCGCACAGGGCTGTACATCTTTTGCCTGTGCCTTTACAAATGCCTGCTTGAAGTTGTCATGTGCAGGAGATTCCTCTGCAACAGCAAACCTTGTTCCAAGCTGAATTCCGGCAGCTCCCATGAGAAGATAGTGGGCTGTAAGAAATCCGCTTCCGATTCCCCCTGCGACAAATACAGGGATATCCTTAACTTCCGGAAGAATCTGCTCAGCAAGAACACTTGTCGATACAGGCCCTATATGTCCGCCAGCTTCATGTCCTTCAATTACAAGTGCATCACATCCCATTCTTATATTGAGTCTTGCAGCTTCAATCGAAGGGGCGAAACAGATAAGCTTACATCCTGCTTCCTTGACTTTCCTGATAGCATCTCTGGGGGGAAGTCCTCCCGCAAAAATAACAATCGGGAATTTAATTTTACATGCATAATCAACCTGGTCCTTGAAAGCTGGAGATATTGTTATCATATTCAGCCCGAATGGTTTATCTGTGAGCCTTTTTGTCTCTTCAACCTCTTTTATAAACAGATCTATAGGCATATTACCACCTGCAAGAACTCCAAAACCGCCAGCATTTGATATTGCAGCAACAAGTTTTGAATTTGAAATCCAGGACATAGCGCCGCCGAGTATCGGATACTCGACTCCGAGAAAGTCTCTGCCTCTTGCAGTAAGTTTGTTAAAAATTATTTCACCTTTTTCCATTATTCACCTCTCATTATATGGTTTTAACTATATTTAAAATATTATTATTCAAAAAACGAACGGGAATAATATTGCAAGAATCCAAATAGGTCAATACAATACTCCACATATTATAGGACAAAATTGTGAAAAGGATTAAATAAATGGGCATTAATTACTGGATTTGGGACAAATTGCAGGAATCAGAAAGAAACATGATACTTTCAAGATCAGAAATTGATATTTCGGAAGTAAAAAAATCTGTTGGTGTAATTATTGATGAAGTGCGTAAGGAAAAAGACAATGCTCTTTACAGTTTTACCAGGGAATTCGATAGAGTTGATCTTAAAAATATGCCTCTCAGAGTAACTGAAGAAGAATTTGAAAAGGCGGAATCCCTGGTTTCAGATGATGTAAAGAAAGCAATAGAATATTCAATCGATAATATCAGGAAATACCATGAACTGCAGCTTCCTGAAAAAGAAAATCCGGTAAAACTTGCACCCGGTATTACAGCCGGGGAAAGAGCAACCCCTATTGAATCTGCCGGTCTCTATGTCCCCAGGGGAAGAGGCAGCTTTCCTTCAATGCTGTACATGCTTGCAGTCCCTGCTGTTATTGCCGGTGTAAAAAGAATATGTGTAGTTACACCTCCGAACGAGGATGGTTCTGTTGATCCGGCATGCCTTTATGCTGCAAAAAAATGCGGAATAAGTGAAATCTACAGGGTCGGTGGGGCTCAGGCAATTGCAGCTCTCACATACGGCACAGAATCAATTGCACCTGTTGTTAAAATTACAGGCCCGGGCAGCATGTATGTTACTGCTGCCAAAAGAATTCTGTACGGGACTGTTGATGTAGGACTTCCGGCAGGTCCTTCTGAATCTGTAATTCTTGCAGATAAGAGCGCAGATCCCTACAGGGCTGCACTCGACCTGATGATAGAGGCGGAACACGGTTCAGATTCTTCAGCAATACTTGTAACAGATTCAAAAGAGCTGGGGGACAGGACAGCTGAAAATATAGAAAAACTCCTTGAAGATATATCTGAACCGAGAAAGACATTTCTGGAAGATGTATTTTCAGGCTACGGCGGTGTGATAATAGCTGAAAACATGGAAAAGGGAGCGGAAATTGTCAACAGCTATGCTCCTGAGCATCTTCAGATTGCAACTGGAAACCCGGAAAAAACTGCTGACATGATAATAAACGCAGGAGAAATACTTCTCGGCCAGAACACTCCTTTTTCAATTGCAAACTATTCCACAGGTGCAAATGCAGTTCTCCCTACAGGAGGAATGGCTAAAACATTTTCCCCGGTATCTGTAAGGGATTTCATGAAATTTTCATCAATTGTAAAGGTCGATGAAAAGGGACTTTCAGATATTGCACCTCATGTTACTGCACTTGCAGATTACGAGGGATTTGTAACACATTCAAACGCGCTCAAGCTGAGGAAGTAAATGGATTTCACCGATCCGGAAAAGGTATTCCTGTACTTTGAATCTTTTACAAACCTTGAAAGGAGTATGAGTTTTACTGAACGGGAATACCGTCTTGACAGAATGCATTATCTCCTTGACCTTTTCGGCAACCCACAGAACAAACTGAAGATTATACATGTGGCAGGATCCAAGGGAAAAGGATCAACTGCAGCTGCAGCTGCGTCAATACTCTCCTCACTGGGATACAAAACAGGTCTCTATACATCGCCCCACCTGATATCATACAGGGAAAGGATAACCCATGCAGGTGTTTTCATAGATGACAGAGATTTCATCAAAACCGGAAACAGGATCAGGAAAATACTGGAAAATGAAAATATACCTTTTCCCGATCCCCCTACTACATTTGAACTGCTTACCCTCTATGCGTTTCTTGTATTCACTGATACAGGCTGTGAATGGGCAGTCGTTGAAACAGGGATCGGAGGCAGGCTTGATGCGACAAATGTCGCAGTGCCTGAGGCATCAGTAATTACACCTATTGAAATGGAACATGCCGATATTCTCGGGGATACTATCGTAAAAATAGCATTTGAAAAATGCGGAATCATAAAAGAGGGAAAACCGGTATTTGTTTCTCCCCAGAAGGAAGAACCGCTAAAAGTCATAAAAAAAACTGCAGGAGAAAAAATTTCTCCCCTTTTCATACTGGATGAAAATATTGAAATAACTGATATTAATGTTGGAAGCAGCGGTACTGATTTCTTCCTTAATGCTGACAACAGGAAATACGGGATTTCCATCAATCTGCCCGGTATTTTCCAGGCATATAACTCATCCCTTGCCCTGCTGACTGTTAAGAATCTTCTCAATATTTCATGGGAAGATGCAGTTAAATCACTTAAAAATATCCCGCTGAAGGGAAGAATTGAGATAATAAGCAGGAACAGCAGATCTGATATAATAATTGACAGTTCCCACACTCCAGACTCGGCAAAGATGTTTGCCGAAACAATGAACAGTATCTATAATGAAAAAGGAGTGCTTATATTCGGCTCTGTTGAGGGAAAAGACCATATCAGCATGATGAGAAATCTTGAATCCTGTTTTGAAGATATTATAATATCAAAACCTGGGACTTTTAAGAAAAGCAGCCCGGAAAACATTTACAGGGATCTGAAAATGATTTTTCCTGAAAAAAATATTATACTTGAAGCAGAAGCTGATAAAGCTCTTAGCCTGGCTGAAAAGTATTCAGACAGCATAAAATATATTGCGGTAACAGGATCATTTTACATGGCATCAGAAATTAAAAAATTATTAACAGGAGACAAGTGAATTGGAAAATCTTTTTAATAATAGAATAACTGTGATGACAGGTGATATAACAAAACTTGAGGTAGATGCAATTGTTAACGCGGCAAATTCCTCTCTTATGGGCGGAGGCGGAGTTGACGGGGCAATTCACAGATGCGGCGGGCCTGATATTCTTGAAGAATGCAGGGAAATAAGAAAGACAACCTACCCTTCCGGCATGCCTCCCGGCAATGCTGTCATAACCGGAGGAGGATATCTTCCGGCAGATTATGTTATCCATACAGTTGGTCCTGTGTGGCACGGAGGTAAAAAAGGGGAAAAGGTTATTCTAGAAAAAGCATACCTCAACTGCCTTAAACTCGCATTGTCCCAGGATCTTGATACAATTGCCTTCCCTGCAATATCAACAGGAATATACGGATATCCAAAGACAGAAGCAGCTGAAACAGCATATAAAACTGTAACAGAATTTCTTGAACATAACAAAAAACCGGAAAAGGTTTATTTTGTTTTTTTCAGCCGGGGAGATATGGATATTTTTCTGAAGAAAATACGGGGAGAAATATAACTTTTTAAATCCTGATTTTTATATTTCCGGTTCTTGTATTTATCTGTAATTATCAGAACCGGATATTCCATATAAAATGTCTGTTAAACAGGCATTTAAATCTATTCATCATAATTCAAAAAACCGGAGTAAAAATGTCTCTGAACACAAAGGAAATAGATCTTATATTAAATGAACTCGACCTTTCAGGCAGTTACATACAGAAAGTAATACAATCCGACTTCCAGTCACTCTATTTTACCCTTTATAAACCGGGCAACAAGTTTGAACTAAAAATATCACTTTCCCCTGGAAAAACAAGACTGTGCAGGACATCATCAAGAGGGAAAAAAGGGGCCAAACTTCAGCGCTTTGAACAGTTTCTAAGGTCAAGAATATTAAGCGGCAGGATAACAGAAGCCTCCCAGCCGGGCCACGACAGAATAGTTAAACTTACTGTTGTCAAGGGAGGAGAGTTAACAAACCTTTATATCAGGCTTTGGGGCGGAAATGCAAACATAATTGCATCAGATTCAGAGGACATTATTCTGGATGCATTCTACAGAAGACCGGGAAAAAAGGAACAGAGCGGGAGCATTTTTGTCCTGCCGTCCAGAGAAAACAGGAATATTAATAAATTCTCTGTTAGAGATTATCCTGACACTGCAGATTTCAACAGCTTTATAGACAGCTATTACCAGGAAATTGAAAACAGGGAAAAACTGGAAAGAATAAAAACCAGGCTTCTCACAAATCTCAATAAAAAGGCGCTGAGCCTGGAAGCTAAAATAAAGAACAGGGAAAACAACTTCGATAAATATGACTCAGCTGAATCCTTCAAACAATACGGAGAACTTCTTTTGAGTTTTTCCCACAAGTGGAAAAAAGGGGAAAAATGGCTGGATGCTGAAAACTATTATGACAACAACAATATCATAAGGATTGAAGTTGACCCGGAAATATCAATTGAAAAAAATGCAGATAAGTATTTTTCAAAGTATAAAAAACTAAAAAAATCGAGGGAAAATTTTCTTGATGAACTTGAAAACCTGGAAAACCGTCTTAAGAGGATCAGAAACAGGATAAAAGAAACAGAATCGGAAAACAGCATTAAGACTCTTACATCCTGGCTGAAGGAAACTGAAACAGAAAAGAAGGATGAAGGGAAAAAGCCGATCCCGGGGCTGCAATTCTATTCAGGAGGGTTTATAATTCTTGTGGGACGGGGGGCTAAAGAAAACGATGAACTTCTGAGGCACCATGTGAAAGGCAATGATTACTGGCTTCATGCAAGAGATTATCCCGGCGGATATATATTTATTAAAAACATGAGGGGAAAATCTGTCCCACTGGAAACACTTCTTGATGCAGGCAACCTTGCGGTTTTTTACAGCAAGGGTAAAAACTCAGGAAAGGGTGAAGTATATTATACACAGGTCAAGTACCTGAGAAGGACAAAAAACGGTAAAACAGGTCTTGTAATACCAACCCAGGAGAAAAACCTTTCAATTACGATTGATGACAAGAGACTTAAAAAAATGTTTGATTCAGATAATTAGGATAAAAAGCTCTTTTTGAAACATTTTTATATGATTTTATATTTATTTTAAGCGTTATATTCCGGACTGCCCCACAAAAAGTGGACACCAACTATAGTTAGATTATAATTATAAGGGGAGTGTCAAATGGCAAGAAAAAAGGTACAGGCGTATACCGAAGAGTTTAGAAGAGAAGCTGTAAAACGATCAGAAAAAGAGGGTAGTTCTGCAGCTAAAGTAGCAGAAGAACTGGGGATAAGCGCCCAGCAAATTTATAACTGGAAGCGTCAATTTAACAGGCTAAGCGATAAACAATTTAATTCCTTAAATGGAGTTGATTATTCAAAAAATGAAAGTGAAGAAGTAAGAAAACTACGCAGAGAAAATAAGAAATTAAAAGATGAAATAGAATTCTTAAAAAAAGCTGCTGCGTACTTTGCGAACGACCAGAAGTGAAGTACGCATTAATGCATCAATTTACAGGTCAATATGAAATATCACTGATGTGTAGAGTCCTGGGAGTTTCCAGATCCGGATATTATAAGTGGATAAATAGAAAACCAGGAAAGAGACATCAATATAAAGAGAAAATAGAAGAACTGATTAAAAATACTTATGAGGCATTTAAAGCCCGTTATGGTTCAAGGAGAATAGCAGAAGAATTAAATTCACTTGGCTGGAAATGTTCAACAAACTTCATAGCTAAAATTATGCAAGAGAATGATATAAAGGCTTTGAATGGTAAGGGGTTTAAGTATAGCCGGAAAAGCCAGTCAATGAATAATGTATCAGATAACATATTGTGGAGAGATTTTACTGCAGATAATCCTAATAAAAAATGGACTACAGATATTACATATATTTGGGTAAGAAACAAGTGGATGTATTTGGCCACAGTTATGGATCTATATTCAAGAAAAATAGTTGGCTGGGCATTAGATACAAGTATGACGGAAAATCTTGTAATTGAAGCATTATCGATAGCATTCGGAAGAAGAGGATTTTCTGAAGGATTAATACTTCATTCAGATCGGGGAGTACAGTACCGTGCTCAAAAATATATAGATTTTGCACAATCAAAAGGTTGTCTGCTAAGTATGAGTAGAAGAGGAAACTGCTGGGATAATGCCCCAATGGAATCATTTTTCAGCAGACTGAAAGTAGAATTAATTTATCCGAATAACTATCAGAGCGTTGAAGAATTAAAAGCTGGTGTTTTTGAATACATCGAGATATTCTATAACAGGAAAAGAAAACATTCAGCAATTGGGTATATAAGCCCGGCTGAATATGAAAAGCAAACAGCAATAGCTGCATAGTTAGGTTGTCTACTTTTCATGGGGCACACCAATTCAAATAAAATATGTTTTTGTTCATGAAGTTTAACAAAACTAACAATATTTAATTAAAAAAGTTGATTTAAAATATTGATAAAATAGAATTTATACAGAATAATAAATGTCATGACAAAAGATTATTCAAATATTTCATACGAAAATTTTAAAATTCGCGGACCTATTGTTGATGGGATATTTTATCCTGATGATGATCTGCTTCTTCACAATAAAGTTGAACTATTAATTGAGAACTCAAAAGTAAAACCGGGTAAATCATCAGGGATAATCACACCACATGCTGCATTTGCTTTTTCAGGCGAACTTGCTGCTGCAGCCTTCCAGTCTGCGGCAGACAGAAAAATAGATAAAGTTATAATTATTGCACCGGTACACCGGGATTATACAGATAGTATTTTTCTTTCTGAATCTGATTTCTTCAGCATTCCTACCGCAAATATCAAAGTTGATACAGATTCTGTAGAAAAACTCCTGAACTGTGATTCAGCTTTTAAAATTAACGACATTCCTCATCTTGAGGAACACTGCATAGAAATTCAGCTTCCTTTTATTGCACATATATTTCCGGAAGCAGAAATCATACCAATACTCATAGGGAAAAACTCCTCAAAGCTGGTAAAAACACTGGTTGATGCGTTAAAAAAAGTTTTCAACAATGATTTCAGCAACATATTAATAACAGCATCTTCAAACATAGTGTCATATCTTGAAACAGAAACTGCTCATGAATATTTTCAATATCTTCTCTCCCTGATTAAATCAGGCAATATTGATTCAATTCTGGATGAAGTTGACAAATGCAATCATAAATCCAAGGGATTATCCACAATTGCGTCTCTTCTTTCCCTGATTGGAAATAACGCTGATATAAATGTACTTAAAACAAAGGATTCTGCAAAAAGCGGCAAAGACAGGGGCAAAGTTGTTTGCTATGCCTCAATATCTGTTGAACAAAAAATATAGGAATTATATTTATGGATTTTTCATTATCTGACTATGAAAAAAAACTCCTTCTACAGACAGCCAGAGAGACAATATCATCTTTTCTCGAAAAGAGAGCACCTGACTACAGCGAACCGACAGAACTTCTCAGGGAAAACTGCGGCGCTTTTGTTACACTTCATAAAAAAGGAAATTTAAGAGGATGCATAGGCTACCTTACAGGATTAAAACCGCTTTTTGATACAATAAAGGATATGGCTGTATCAAGCGCTTTTAATGATCCCAGATTCCATCCTGTTGAAGCTGACGAATTCAATGATATAAAAATTGAAATATCGGTATTATCACCAATGAAAAAAATTGATTCCATTGAAGAACTTGAACCGGGCAAGCATGGACTTTTTCTTAAAAAGGGTTTTTCTTCAGGCACACTTCTCCCCCAGGTAGCGGTTGAACAGGGGTGGGACAGGGAAACATTTGTACGTTATACATGCACAAAAGCAGGTCTTCCAACAGATGCATTTCTGGATGAACAGACAGAGCTCTTTATCTATACTGCAGAAGTTTTCGGGGAATAAATATTTTATTACCTATTCCAGTTATCTCTTTTTAAAATTATTAAATATCACTTTTTACAATAAACATCTTTCAATCAGTTTTTAAATCATACTTTTGGAAATATTTTAATTTGTAATGTTTTATTTGTATTTAGGAAAATTTCCTATTTTATGGATATTTTAATATTATATTTTCCATTATTATGATATTTAATAATATACATATATAAATGTATATTCAGTATGTAAGAATGTAATATCAAAGATAGTTAGAATTTGGATAATCTGTCATGAATGATAAATATAAAAAAGAAAAAAATATTTTAATAATTGATGATCACAAACTGATATATGAAGGGCTGCTTCTTCATCTGAAAAAATTATCTAACCGTTTTAATTTTCTTTATGCGGAAAATTTTTATCAGGTTAATAAAATATTAAGTGGTTCTACTGTGGATTCTGCAGTTATTGATATATCTCTTAAAAATGAATCAGGTTTTGACATAGCTGAAAAAATCAAAAACAGGGTTAAATATATATTTTTCCTTTCAATGCACAGGCAGGCTTTTCATATCAACAGGGCTTACTCCAATTACAACGGTTATTTCCTTAAAGACAGTTCTGCAGATATAATAGCTGAAGCACTGGACAATCCGGAAGGGAGAAATTTCTGGTGCGAAAAAGAGGTTCTGGAAATAGCTGAATATATGAAAACTGACAATCCCGGTGAAATTGATTTATATAACAGCCTATCGCACAGGGAACAGGAGATCTTTATTCTGCTTGCTGAGGGATTGAACTATAAATCAATTGCAAAAAAACTTTTTATAAGTCCCAAAACAGCATCAGCACACAGGTACAATATCATGCAGAAACTTCATCTCAAGGATCAGACAGAACTTATAAAATATGCTGTATCTCTAAAACTGATAGATTTATAACATTATTGAATTGCAGTTTTGATTGATTTAAAAGCTTTCCGGATTTCACCTTCAGAAAAATGCTTAACAGCAAAAACAGTAATAAACCCCGGATCAATAAATTCTGTTTCTGTAAAATTCCGGAGGTATGTGTATTTTTTATCCTGAAAAATAACTTCTTCACAATACCAGGAACCTTCAAATACAGAAAATGTGTTATCAACAGATTCATTAAGAGTCCATCTCATTTTGAAACGGGTGTCAGAGTTTTCATCAAAATAAACCTTCATGGTATATTCATATTCCCTGCCGAAACCGAGAGTTTCAAAATCAGTTATAACTTTCTGGTAATAAATATCCCTCGGGAACTTTGCATGATAGTATACTTCCGACAAAGCCATTCTCGGAAACACATCTTCAGAAGAATCAAGATTGGAGAGAAGTTCTGCAAGCTCACTCACAGAACAGGGGATCAGCATATGATAATCTGAAATTATGGAGAATCTTTTTCCATCTGTCTTGTTATATTCTTTAAGAATCCTGACAGGTTTATCAAGCAGATCAATGTAATCCGGTTTTCCGGATATACCGTAACCGCAGTATTCATCATATTCTTTATTATTATCATTAAAATCCGAAAATACCATGCATGCTGTAAAAACATAGAAAACAAGCAGGATTTTTTTCAGATTTGCAACATTTTTCATCAACAACCGCCTCATTACAGCATTATGTATATAACAATATTATTTATTTGGCAATAGATATGCAATTTCCGATAATACTGACAATTGTAAGAGAGTACTGATTTTATTCCAGTTATTGATATTTGTTATTTATTTTAATATTCATTCGGATATGTGCCATACCTGACCAGCCCCCCTACTCCTCCGAAGATTAGAACGCCGCCTGAAACAGCAAACGCAAACCGGAGGTTCTCTGTAGAAGATGGAGAAAATTCATTCATAAAAAAAGAGGTAAGCTCAAGCGCAGTTCCCGCAAACATGAGGCTCATACTTCCCCAGAATATCTTATTCCGTTCCCTGAACCTTGTTTCTTTTTTAATTTCCTGCAGATCTTTCATTGTAATGATTGTAAGAGGTTCTGTCTTGAATTCATGTAGTCCCCAGTAAGCTGTTATTTCCTCTGATATTTTCTCACTTACAAGCTCCTTCTCAGGCTCCCGTGTTGAAAGTGATACCATTTCTTCCGCAGATATAATTATTTTTGCAGGTTCAACAATCTCTTCCAGTTCTGCGACTTCTGCAGGTATTTCTTCAACTTCACCTACAGTTTCAAGAGCAATTTCCTCTTTTTTTTCAACTTCTACAGAACCTTCAAAGCAGTAAATACGGGTAATCAGATCTTCTTCGACACCCAGCGGATCCGCCACTATATCATATCCGAAGTCAGTCCCCCTCACTCCGCACACAGCGCTTTTACCGTCAATCTTAAACTGCTGAGTACCTGTCAGCTTCTCAACTTTGGCCCGGATTTTACCGTATGTCAGCTGGAAGTTTCCGCCCCCCTTTTCTTCGAAATCATCTATAAGAAAGCTGGAGTTTTCAGAAACCTTTATAATATTATTGGAACTGGCAATCTGTATTTCCAGAAGAGTATCCTCCTCTGTAAATACCATGTCATTCCTGGTAAGTTCAAGTCCTATTACATCCTCTTCATAGAGGTCAAAATAAAACTCTTCATTGCCGCTGACAACAGTAAAGCCCTCACCCTCTGCATAGATAATAACACAGGCCGGCTGGCTCTGGGCAGCAAGAAAAAATGGGGATAATATAATCAATAAAACAATAAATATCTTCTTCATACTTAAATGTTAAATGATATTAAGCATTTTATCAAAGCTTTTTTAGTGTGATCATTAAGAGTGAGGTCAGCAGTTGGATCTGTATAATATGAAATCTAATTCTGAATAGAAGGATATCTGGATTTCAAAAGAGGTTATTGTTTCAGTTGATATTTACAGGATGAAAATCAGATATTGAAGTTATACTTACTCAGGAAAGACCTGACTTTATCCAGAATTGAGTCTGAATTTTCAGGGCTTTCCCAGATCACATTTTCAAGCTTTTTGAAAAACGTGATCTGCCTTTTTGCATATTTTCTGGAATCCTGCTTTATAAGCTCCTTGATATCTGAAATAGTAAAGCATCCTGTCCTTTCCATGAGAAGGAATTCGCTGTATCCGATTCCGCTCATTCCCGGATCAGCCTCACCATACCCCATCTTTCTGAGCTTCCTGTATTCATCTACAAGTCCGTTTTCAAACATTATTTCAACACGCCTGTTTATCCGGCTGTAGAGCTCTTCCCTGTCGCGTATAAGCCCTATAAGGAGAAAATCATATTTCTCCCTCGGCCTGTCAGGCACTTTAAACGATGAAAGAGGTCTCCCCGATGCATGAAACACTTCGAGCGCCCTTGTGATGCGGTAGTGGTCATTTTCAGATATTCTGTTAAATGAAACAGGATCGACTTTCTCAAGTTCCCTTCTTAATGATTCAGGACCTTCAGTCTCAAGCCTGATCTGTATTTTCTCCCTTATTTCAGGTGAGCTTTCGGGTGATTCAGGCAGTCCGTAGATAAAATTCATGAGGAAAAAAGCATTCCCGCCTGATACAAGAGGTATTCTGCCCCTTTCATATATCTCACTGCACAGGCGGTCGCCTTCCCTTACAAACTCACCTGCACCGAATTCCCTGTCAGGAGTAAGAAATCCTGTCAGGTGATGCTTTATCCTGTCGGTGATTTCCCTTTCAGGCGCAGCAGTCCCGATATCCATGTATTTATATACCTGGAGCGAATCGAGATTAACTATTTCAGATATTCGGCTGAAATTAAGGAGGAATTCTGTCTTACCGACAGCTGTCGGTCCGAAAATTACTATTACAGGAATTTTATTCAAGGGAAACAGCCTCTGTTATTATGAATTTAAAGTATATTTTATGGGCACTTCCAAAAACTCGCTTTTGCGAGTTTTTTCCTTAGATTTTCGCCCACAAGGGAATCTGCAAGAGAAAAACTATGTTTTTGTTTTACAAGAAATTATTACCACACAAGTGTCTATAGTCAAAATTAGAATAAATGAAACAAAATAAAAAACATAGTTTTTAGAGATTCCCTTATATAAAAAAATGCCTGCAGCAGCTATTTCCGCTTAAACAGGCAGTTTTTTAATGTGTATTTAAGATTTAACCGCTACTGATAATCAGTACGGTATATAACAGCAGCAGAAGATTTCTTCTGCTGCGATTTCAATATTAATCTTCCAGTCTGTATTCGATTTTATCAGTAAGAATCTGCTTGAGTGATGCTGAAACTACTTTTTCTTTCCCATCTTCAAGATCATCATCTCCTGTTACTGTTATCTGTGAAGCTCTTTTAATAGCAGCACATGTCATTTCATATACATTTTCTTCATTATCAACAAGTTTGTCGATTGGAATCATCAGCATTCATCTCCTATATATTTGTTTAAAACCAGAAAAAGACTGATCTTAATTATCATATTTTAAATATCTCTATAACTCCTTCACTGCCATAGAGATATAACCTGTACTATATTAAATAATACAACAAAAGTAAAGATTTATACAACATCCTGAAATTGCAGTCAGCCTGCAGCAGCACTGTAATTAAATCACTTTTATTTAATTCAGAAGATTTCTTTTTCTGATCTCAACAGCTTTCAGAATTATTTCAGCAACTGCATCAGGCAGAAAATGCTCAGTATTTATAAGAATATCAACATGTCTGTAGTCATTGTTATCGATACTGTAGAGATTCTTGTATCTTTCAGTGTCTCTTTCATCCCTTGCAATTGTCTTATCAAGAATTTCCTGATAATCCCCACCCTCTCTCCTGTGAATTCTTGCCGCCCTGATCTCCTCGCCTGCATCAAGGAAAACCCTGAGATCAGCATCTTCAATCAGCCATACAGCAAGTCTTGATCCCAGCACGCATTCACCTTCGGAGGCAAGCTCCTTCTGCCTGTTATCAAGATAAATATCATACTTGTTGTCTTTTTCAGCCATTCTGCAGAAATCATCAAAATCAATACCCTGCTCTTCAGCCATAGTATGAAAAGTGTAGTTGATAAGTTTAAAATTAAGTTTTTCAGCAACAATCTTGCTTACAGTTGTATTACCGCAACCGCTTTTACCTGAAATTGCAATTTTCATTTAAGCTATATTCCTCACCTGTTCTCTTATATTTTCAAGTGCATCACGTGCATCTACTATTGCCTGATTTATTTCTATTTTAATACTTTTTGATCCTATTGTGTTGATTTCCCTGTTCATTTCCTGACATATGAAGTCCAGTTTCTTACCTACAAGGCTGTCGCCGGAATTGAATGTCTTTCTGAAGCCCTCGATATGGCTCTTGAGCCTCACTATTTCCTCGTTTATACTGAATCGTACAAGCATTACAGCTGTTTCTGTGTAAATCCTTGTATCATCAATACCCTCTCCCAGAAGATCCTTAAACTTTTCTCTCAGGTTATTCTTTATATCCTGTTCAAGTGTTTCAGCTTTTTCTTCAATTTTCAAAACTGTATTTTCAATTACAGAGAGCTGGCTGTTTATATCTTCCGCAGTTTTTTCAGCCTCCCTGTCCCTGTTTTCATCATACTGTTTATATGTTTTATCAAGAGTGCTGAATATTATGTCTCTGAAATATTCAATATCCCGGTTTTTCACCTTCTTGAAAACACCTTCCATCCTCATGATATTCGACAGTGTAATTCCCTTCTCAATACCGGCAAGCTCTGAAAGTTCTCTCAGTGCTTCAATACTTGCAGATGCGACAGCACGGTCAATTATTACAGATACATCCTCTTCAATTTCCTTGACCCTTATATTGAATTCAACCTTGCCTCTTTCTATTCTTTCAGACAGGTAATTCCTGAGCTCAGGCTCAAGCTGGGAAAGAAAAGAAGGCATATTCATATTAAGGTCCAGATACCTGTTGTTGTATGATTTAAGTTCAACAACCAGTCCTATTTTTTCATTCTGAATTTCGTTGTATCCGTATCCTGTCATGCTTTTCATATGCTATTCTCCGTTTCCGTAGCTTTCAAAGAGTTTTCTGCCCAGGGTCCAGTTGTCGCCGGCCCCCATGGTGATAAACACATCGCCTTTTTTAAGTTCTTTTTTCAGGTAATCATATGCTGATAGAGGTTCTTCATAATAACAGACATTGTCATGAAAGTCACATACTCTGTCGAAAAATCTTCGGTCAAGATCGGTTTTTATCCCTTTTTCTCTTGCAGAAGAATAGATTTTATTAATAATCACCAGGTCTGCTGCAGAAAAAGCAGATGCAAAATCATCAAAAAGAGCTTCTGTTCGTGAATATGTATGGGACATGAAATCAACAATAATTCTTCTCCCGGGATAGAAGCTTTTAAAGCCTTCAATAGTTGTCTTCAACGCTGTCGGATGATGGGCATAATCATCCATGAAAAGAATACCCTCTCTTTCCCCGAGGATTTCACTCCTTCTCCTGCTTCCGGAAAATGCAAATAGGCCCTCAGCAAGCTTTTCTTCAAATTCCTTACCTGCATCTGATATCATTTTTCCTGTATCTTTTAAATAATTATATTCTTCAGATGAAACAGCTGAATCAGAAGCTTTATTAAGCTTATCAGAGCCTGTTACACCTTTAATACTGCTGTAGATTACAAGAGCTGCAGCAGCAGCTCCTGCACTATTGAGAACTGTATGTTTCCCGGGAATCCTGACAGAAAATTCCGTATCAAAACCTGCCAGATGGAAAGAGCTTTTTCCTGCTTTCTGTTCAATACCTGTTACTTTAAAATCACCCTCAGCTGTAAATCCGTACGGAATCAGATTAATATCATTTCTATCTTCTGCAAGTTTTGCAGCAAGTGATGAAGCTCCGCTGTCATCGGCGCAGTAGACAAGAGTCCCCCCTTGCGGCAGTTTTACCGCATATTCATAAAATGCACTGAATATATCATCATAGTCTTTGAAATAGTCAAGGTGATCAGGTTCTATCCCTGTAAGCAGTATCAGATCAGGGTTAAAGGAAAGGAAATGCCTCTTGTATTCACATGTTTCTGCTGCAAAATATTCCCTGCCTTTTTATCAGTGTTGATTTTCCGTCAAAGTTTGAAACTGCTGAGCCTGCAAGTACAGAAACAGGAAGCTTTATACTCTTAAGCACTGTACCGAGCAGACCAGTTGTTGTTGTCTTGCCGTGTACACCTGCAATTCCGCACGACTTTATATCTGCAGAAAACGCACCGAGAGCCTCGGTATATTCCTTGATAACCAGCCCCTTACCGGCAGCTGCAATAAGTTCCGGATTTGACTCCCTTGAATATGCAGATGAATGGATGACAAGATCTGCGTCAGAAGGGACATTTTCAGCCCTGAACCCTTCGTTATAGGGAATTGCAAGAGAAGTCAGAACTTCATCTGT
>CAXXHA010000031.1:0-15413 GCA_963662265.2 Spirochaetia bacterium
TTTTTTTCAACAATTGTCAGCAGTTTTTTCACTGCTGTGCCTGTAACAGAGAAACCATTCATTCCCTTTTTTACTGATCCATATATCGACAGAACCGGTCCTCATATGTGTAATACTGTCTATAATAAAATCTTTAAATATCATATCTTTTATTATTCTAATACATGTATATATAATATGTTATAAGGAAATCTCAAAAACTATGTTTTTTTTATTTCACATCATTTTATTCTAATTTAAACTATAGCCTCTTGTGTGATAATAATTTGTTGTATACTAAAACATAGTTTTCTTCTTATAGATTTCCTTGTGGGCAAACATCTAGGGAAAAAAACTCGCAAAAGCGAGTTTTCAGAGGTGCCCATAAATAAAAAATAATTTTTTTTAAAAGAGGGATTTATTGAAAAAGGCAATTAATCTTCTGGTTCTTCTGTTAGGCATATTATCGCTTTTTTTTTGAATACATTTCAAAGGGATCATTACTGGAAAACAGTTTTTATAAATACAATAGACTTTTCAATAGTAGCCCTTTCCCTGCTGGATGTGTTATCCGACCTGAAAAAAGCAAGCTACAGGAGTGTATACCTGAGACGCAACATGATATCACTTCTTTTCCTTGCAGTTTTACATTGCTTTTTTTTATTTTCTCAAAATATTTTCTATTTCTATGGAAAGGAAAAACATTTTCAAGGGTTATGCATCAATAATTGTTTTCAGAAACATTTTTATTTTTCTGAAAATATTCTCAAGGTTTCAGAAACTCAGCATTTTCCTTCAGAATATTATTACACATCCTTCACAGACAATTGTACTCAGCTTCCTCATGCTGATTGTTGCAGGCTCACTCCTTCTTTCAATGCCTTTTTCATCGGCAGACGGATCAAGGATACCTTTTCTGGACAGTTTTCTTCACATCAACCTCTGCTGTATGTGTTACAGGCCTTGCAGTAGTTGATACAGCTTCAGGATTCAGCATTTTGGGGAAAGATTATCATACTTTTCCTTATCCAGGGCAGGCGGACTCGGGATAATGATAATATCATTTTCAGCCCTTTTCATCATGAAACGGGGGATCTCGATTGAAAACAAACTGATGCTTTCATACATGGTAGATGAAGATGAAATATCCAATGTTGCTTCTGCTGTAAAAAGGATAACAGCAGCTACAGTTGTCATAGAATTATCAGGCCGCAGGTTTGCTGTTTCTGTTTTTTTTCAGGAAGCGCTCTGCCTGCAGTTGAAAGGCTTTTTTATTCCCTTTTTCCATTCTGTTTTCAGCTTTCTGCAACGCAGGTTTTTGCTCTTTATTCAGACAGCCTGGTATCATTCAGAAAACAATTCAGGAGTTATGCTCACTGTTTTCATTCCTGATTATTGCCGGCGGACTGGGATTTTTCAGTAATTAATGATATCTATGAAAAAGGGAAAAAACAGGGTTCTGAATCCCGGAAACAGGGCAAAACAGAAAATAAGCCTTAATACTGTTTGTTGTGCTACAGGTAACAGCATTACTTCTCCTTGCAGGGACACTGCTTTTCTACTATTCAGAGCATGGAAGAACAATGAAGGAGATGTCCTCTTGCAGATCAGTATGTCAATGCTTTTTTCCAGTCTGTAACTCTCAGAAACCGCAGGATTCAATTCAATTGATTTCAATGCAGTCCTCAGTTCCGCTTTTTCTTTTAATGACTGTGTTCATGTTTATAGGGGGAGCTACAGGAAGCACTGCCGGGGGAGTAAAAGTCAACAACATAGCTGTAATTCTTTCCTATTTTCAAATCTGTTTTTTTATAACAGGAAAGAGACAACACTTTATAATTACCAGCTGTCCCCCATCCGCAATAATAAAATCCTTTACAGTTTATTGTTTCAGGCATGTTTATAGTCCACAGCAGGATTTTTTTATACTGTCAGTTTACAGAGGACTTCCCCCTGCATAAGATACTTTTTTGAAAACTGTTTCAGCTTTCGGGACTGTAGGGCTTTTCAACCGGAATAACACCAATGCTTTCCGCTTACGGGAAAATAATAATTATAATACTCATGTTTCTGGGAAGACTGGGGCCTTTGGACTATTGTCACTTCCCTCGGAAGAAGCAGCGCAGTTAAAACAAATATAAGTTATCCCGAAGCGGAAATATCAATCGGGTAAGGATGATAAAACCTGTTTTTATCATAAGCGACAGAGACTTTCTGAAAGAAAGTTGCTCGTTAGCGTTTAAGGAGGAATGATAAGTTTTATCATAAGTAAGCGACTTCCTGTAAGGAAGTGCACGCAAGTAAAAGGACTTCCGTTTATGGAAGTGCTCGAAAGCGTTAAAGTAAAAATGATAAAAGCTTGTTTTTTGACATAAGCGATAGAGACTTCCTGGAAGAAAGTGCTCGTTAGCGTTTATAAAAAGTGTTTAAGGAGAATATATGGAAAAAGTATTTGCAGTAATCGGGACTCGGATCATTCGGGAGACAGCTCTGTACAACAATAACTGAAAAACGGGGGCAAGGTTTATTGCAGTTGACAATGATCCTGTCCCTTGTTGACCAGATGAACGAGATTGTCACAAAAAGCGGTAATTCTTGATTCAACAGATGAGAATGCCTTATCAGCACTGCTGACTGATGAAGTAGATATTGCGATTGTTGCAATTGGGGATAATGTGGAGGCAAATATACTTACAACCGCGATCCTCAAACAGATATCTGTTCCCTATGTAATATCAAGAATCTGTTACAGACCTTCACCAGAAAGTACTGAGACAGATTGGGGGCTAACGAGGTTATAAACCTTGAGATCGGGGGCGGAATGAGACTTGGAAAAAAGACTTATAGCTCCCCAGCTTCTTGAAAGGGTTTCCTTCTCCCCTGAACACAGCCTTTCCGAGATCATGCTGCCGTCTGTGTTTTTCGGGAAACAGGTTTCAGATCTTCAGATCAGTACAAAATTTTCCCTTAACCTGATTTATGTAAAGAGAATAAAGCTTGATATTGATGAAGTTGGAAACCCGGAAAAGGAAATAAGCATTATTATTCCTGAAGATTCAGTTTCGCTTCAGGAGAATGATATTCTTATTGTGGCAGGAAGGAACAGGGATATCGAGGATTTTATCAAGGCGTCAGAATAGTTTATGATAGTTTCAAAAAAGAGTTCAATTTATTTTTTTATCATTGCAGTTTCACTCCTTTTTCTCGGATTCGGAATATATACATATGTGATGATTTTTTTCACTGGAATCTGCATCAGGAGAATATATAAAGGGCGGCTGCGGAAAAAAGTATTTTTTCTGGGGACTGACTCTCTTTATCCTGATATTGTTTTCAGGAGCAAGGATAATTATAAAAAGTTTCAGGTTTGAAAAATCCCTTGATAAACTCCTCTTAATGAGCAGGACTCACGGTGTTTCAACCGCAGAGGGGCTGAAAAAACTGGGAAGGCTCGGTAATAAACTTTCTGAAATCTACCTGGAACTCAACAGCATAAGCGAAAGAAAATCGCTCAAAATAGCGTCACTCAACCGGCTGATAAACATAATTTTCACTTTTATTGAGAAAAAGGTCATTGTTCTTTCAGTAACAGGTGAGATGGTTTTTGTCTCTGACTCAATTGAAAAAAAGGAAGGGAACAGTGTTTTACTGAAAAGCAGAATGATAACAGATATTTTCCCCGATTTCAGTATTTCTGCAGAAATTGATTCACTTGTATCAAGCAGGACTATGAAGAAGATTGATTCTATGAATGCCTATATTTACCCTGTATTCAACCCTCTCAATGAACTGGATTACATGGTCCTTTTTCTGGATGAGCATATTAACCTCAGCATAATCCCTGCATCAAAGGAAATAATCAATTCAATGAAAAAAAACAGGCTGAAATTTTTCAATATGAAAATACCGGGTAAAGGTTTGATGAAAAAAAAGAAAAAAAGTGATGTTTAAGGAGATTTATAATGGCAAGATTTATCCGAAACCAGAGTGACAGTAACGGGCTTCCCCCCGGTTCTTTCGTATTCATAGGAAAACAGAAAGTTGATTTTTCAAGAATATCAATTATGGAGTATAACGAAGAAACTATTGCAGAAAATATTCTTGAAAGCCCGGATGATTTTGGAAAGAGTACTGATGATAAGTTTATCAGGTGGATAAATATTGACGGAATACATGACACAGATCTGATAAAGAAAGCCGGTAAAATATTCACCCTCCATCCCCTTCTGACAGAAGATATTCTGAACACCGGGCAGCGGCCTAAAATCGAGGAAGATGACAATGAGATTTTTGTTATTATAAAGATGCTTGATTTTGATGAAAAAAGAAAAATCGTCAGCACAGAACAGGTTGCAATGGTAGTTAAAAAGAACCTTGTTATAACTTTCCAGGAACAGCCGGGAGATGTTTTTGATCCAGTCAGGGACAGAATAAGAAAAAGCAGGGGAAGGATAAGATCTTCAGGATCTGATTATCTTGCCTATGCTCTTCTTGATACAATAGCAGACAATTATCTTCATATAATCGAAATAATCGGCGACAGGATTGAGGAACTTGAAAATACAATTCTGGAAAACCCCTCACCTGCTATTCTGAGAAAAATAAATGTTTATAAAAAAGAGATTAATTTCATAAGCAAAACAGTCAGACCTGTCAAGGAAGCAGTGATAAGACTTCTTAAATTTGAGAACAGTATTATTTCAGACGAGATAGAAATCTTTTTCAAGGATCTGCAGGACCTTATTTTCAAGGCAGTTGACGGTATTGATGTATACAGGGAAATGCTTTCAGATTATTACAATCTGTATAATTCAATACTGAACAACAGAAGCAATGATATTTTCAGATTTCTTACTATCTTTTCTACGATATTCATCCCGCTGACATTTATAGCAGGAATATACGGGACAAATTTCAAATACCTTCCCGAACTCGACTACAGGTACAGCTACTATATATTTCTTGCAGGAATGGTGGGAATTGCATCTGTCATGATCTATATTTTCAGGAAAAAGAAGTGGTTCTGATTCTGTAATTGCGAAGCAGTACAACCAATATTGTTTCAAATGCTTAACAAAACTTATTCGGGATAAAACTTTATTTACTTTCGTTCATAGTTCCAAATCTCCTGAAATTTCATGTAGGCGGATTTTCATATTTTACAGTTTTATTAATATCAATCTGAATAATAATGCAGAAGAATATCTTCAGTCTGATTCAGCCGTCTTGAAAGTTCACGTGCAATGTTGAGAATAAGCATGCAGTACAGCTCCTTATCAGTTTCATACAGCTTATAAAGCGTGTTGCTGGACAGCACTATCAGTTCAGTATCTTCCACAGCAATTGCAGTTGCAGTATGTGGTTCAATGCCGATCAACTCGTTATCGCCGAAGGAATGCCCTTTCTCAAATTCTATCAACTGATGGGGAGATTCCCTGTAATATTTAACAAGCCTGACTTTTCCGGATTTTATTATATAAAGACAGGAAGGGGATGTGCCTTCTTCAAAGATAATCTCATTTTTCTGAAAAGAAACCTTTTTAAGACTTTTAAACAATGTATAAAGCTGCTTATCATTAAGCCCGCCGAATATAGGGATTTGATTTATTATTGGAAGTATATACTCAATATTTACAAGATTTTCATATGTTTTATTTTCACCCATAAATTAAATTATAACACTATATTTCTTTTTTATAAAAAAAGAAGCTGCTCCATGTCAGGGAACAGCTTCTCTTAAGTCATAAGCGTTTAAGATACGTTTATGCTTATTTGTCTTGTTTTCTGCTTTTCTTTTTTGGGCAGAAGGAGTTTCAGGGTTCCGTTTTTATAATCAGCATTAATTTCATCGCTGTTAACTGAATCGCCAAGATCAAATGATCTTTTGAAACCGGAATACATCATTTCGTCTCTCAAACAGGTGTAGTTTTCTCCGGCCCTTTTGGTACATTCAGCAGTGAGAGTTAAGATATCTTTTTCAACTTTCAGAGAAATATCATCTTTTTCAACACCAGGTATATCAAAATACATTACATATTCATTGTCATTTTCATATATATCGCAATCAGGTGTCTTGTAGATATTTCCTTTTGTTGATTCAACATTGTTTTTATCTTTTTTGATAATTTCCATGATATCCCCCTTATTTAATCTCAATTTTTTTCGGTTTCATTTCAGCTGATTTCGGAAGCTTGATAATTAAAAGTCCATCTGAAGCTTCCGCCTTGATATTATCCATATCAATTTTATTGTTCAGCATGATATTTCTTTCAAATTCTCCGGAAAACCTTTCATCAAGATGCTTTTTAAGATCTTCAGCTGGTTCTTTTTTTCTTCTTCCCCTGATTGAGAGTGAATTATCTTTCAGAGTTATTTCAATATCATCTTTTTCAATTCCCGGAACTTTTGAAACAAGAATATATTCCTCATTGTTTTCATAGGTATTGGTTTCAGGCCAGTTGGATTTTCCTGTAACACCGGCATTTCTGAAAACCCGGTTCATTTCCCTGTTAAGTTCAAAAAGATCATCAAAAATAGTTTTATACATGGTAAAAGCCTCCCTGAATTAATTAATTTTAATCTGTCGTGGTTTGAAATCATCCTGTTTCGGGATTTCAACTCTCAGAACACCGTCTTTAAGTTCTGCAGATATTTTATTGGAATCTGCACCTGTTACCTGGAAATTTCTGGAGAAACTACCTTCACTTCTTTCATACTTTGACTTTTTCATAAACCCTTTCCTGTTTTCCCTTGTACGTGACCAGGATATCTTAAGAAGATCATTGTTTACTGTAATATCAATTTCATTCTTCCTGATTCCCGGAACTTCAAGCTCAATCCGGTACCTGTCATCCAGTTCCTCATAATCACATCTGCCGTTCATGATTTTTGTAAAATCATCAGGAAAACCCCTGAAAAGGTTTTTGTGATAATCAAATACTGAAGGAACATCACTCCAGAAGTCTTTAAATAATGCCAGTTCTTTACCCATAACGTGCCTCCGTTATTTAATCTTTACTAATACAGTTGCAAAAACTGTGCCAAAATCATCTTCAAGCATTAAATGCTTATAATACAAGGATTTATTTGTTTTCAAAATTATTATCAGAAACCAGGAATTGTATCATATTTACCCTAGCAAGAGAAAAAGTGTGTCAATAATATACATTTTCATTTTTTTATTATGGATTTTTTGTGTAAAAATGATTCAAAAAAAAAGCAGCAATTTTTAACATTGCTGCTTCTGAAATTTTCATGCATAGTTGCTGTTCTGATTATTGCCCCAATACTTTCTGTATTTGTTTTTCATAAATGTATATACAGCGTTATAGAGTTCGGTTTTTTCAGGCCCGGAAAACTGATAGCCGCATTTATGACATTTATGAACATTCATAAACTCGATTTCTGAAAAACCTGCTTTAAACGATTTTCTGCAGCTGGGACATTTGATATTAATATGATCCTTCATGCCAATATGATCTCCCGAGAAAATAGAATAAATTTTGTTTTAAGATAAATTAATAAATTAAAAATAAATCGTAAATAATTTTTTATGATTTTTGATAAAAAACTCCAGTACTGTACAGGAACTTTATTACAATAACGCACAATTTCCGGATTTTATCTGCAGTTAAATGATAACCGGTAATAAAGCTCACCCTGCCTTATCACCGGTTATATTTTTCAGTTAATTTTATTTGAGATCAAAACGGTCAAGATTCATAACCTTTTCCCAGGCCTTCACAAAATCTTTCAGAAACTTTTCCCCGGAATCTTCACAGGCGTAAACTTCAGCCAGAG
This sequence comes from Spirochaetia bacterium, assembly GCA_963662265.2. Lineage (GTDB taxonomy): Bacteria > Spirochaetota > Spirochaetia > CADAEX01 > CADAEX01. Next base: position 7,780 of record CAXXHA010000031.1, read on the forward strand.
CCCTGAGCTGTGAGTTTGAACCGAAGACAAGATCCACACGGGTAGCTGTCCATTTTCTTTTACCTGTAATCCGGTCAACACCCTCAAATTCATCCCCCTCTTTTGAAAGAGGCTTCCATTCTGTAGCCATATCAAGGAGGTTTACAAAAAAATCATTGCTGAGAATGCCGGGGTTATCTGTAAAAACCCCGTGACTTGTATTTTTATAATTAACATTCAATACACGCAATCCGCCGATAAGAACAGTCATCTCGGGAGCAGTCAGTGTCAGAAGCTGGGCCCTGTCAAGAAGAAGCTCTTCGGAAGAGACACTGTATTTTGTTTTCTGGTAATTCCGGAAGCCATCTGCGCAGGGTTCAAGCAGTGAAAAAGAGATAACAGCTGTCTGTTCCTGCACTGTATCTGTACGTCCCGGAGAAAAAGGAACTGTAATCCTGCTGCCGGCATCTTCCGCAGCTTTTTCAATAGCTGCACATCCGCCAAGAACAATCAGATCGGCAAGAGAGACTTTCTTTCCACCCGACTGGGAACTGTTGAAATCATTCTGTATTTTACCAAGCGTATCAAAGACTTTCCCAAGCTCATCAGGCTCATTTACTTCCCATTTCTTCTGGGGTTCGAGCCTTATCCTGGCCCCATTTGCCCCTCCCCTGTAATCCGAGCCGCGGTAAGAAGAGGCTGATGCCCATGCTGTTGAAACCAGCCGGGAGACAGAAAGTCCTGATGAGAGTATTTTTTTCTTCAGTTCAGCTATATCATCCTTATCGATGATTTTATAATCAGCGGCCGGTACAGGATCCTGCCATATCAGCTCTTCTTCCGGTACTTCAGGGCCAATATACCTGCTCTTCGGTCCCATATCCCTGTGTGTAAGCTTGAACCAAGCCCTTGCGAATGCATCTGCGAATTCTTCAGGGTTATCCAGATAGCGGCGTGCAATTTTTTCATAGGCAGGATCAAATTTAAGGGAAAGATCCGCTGTTGTCATCATAGGCCTGTGTTTCTTTGAAGGATCATGTGCATCAACAACCATATCCTCTTCATCAACATCTTTCGCAAGCCACATGTAGGCGCCTGCAGGACTCTTCAGAAGCTCCCAATCATATTTAAACATCACTTTAAGGTATCCGGAATCCCATCTGGTTGGATTGGGTTTCCAGGCGCCTTCTATGCCGCTGCTTATTGTGTCGCCCCCCTTTCCACTTCTGAAACTGCTTTTCCAGCCAAGTCCCTGATCCTCCATTGGTGCAGCTTCAGGTTCCGGGCCTACATGGGCAGCATCTCCCGCACCGTGGCATTTACCGAATGTGTGGCCCCCTGCTACGAGAGCAACTGTTTCCTCATCATTCATTCCCATCCGGGCAAAGGTGTCCCTGACATCATGAGCTGAATCCTTCGGTACAGGTGATCCGTTGGGTCCTTCCGGATTTACATAGATCAGTCCCATCTGCACTGCAGCAAGAGGATTTTCAAGGTCCCGTATACCTGAATACCTCTTGTCATCAAGCCATTCAGTCTCTGTTCCCCAGTACACATCTTCCTCCGGTTCCCAGATATCCTCACGCCCCCCTCCGAAACCGAAAGTTTTAAATCCCATCGATTCAAGGGCGCAGTTGCCTGCAAGTATCATTAAATCAGCCCATGAAATCTTTTTCCCGTATTTTTTCTTTATCGGCCAGAGAAGACGGCGGGCCTTGTCAAGGTTGACATTGTCAGGCCAGCTGTTAAGCGGCGCAAACCTCTGGTTGCCTGTGTTACCCCCACCGCGTCCGTCAGAGTTCCTGTATGTTCCCGCGCTGTGCCAGGCCATACGTATAAACAATGGACCGTAATGCCCGTAATCGGCAGGCCACCAGTCTTTCGAGTCAGTCATGACATCATAGAGATCTTTTTTAAGTGCCTGAAAATCAAGTTTTCTGAATTCCTCTGCATAGTTGAAATCATTGTCCATCGGATTCAGTTTTGACGGGTTCTGGTGCAGTATTTTAAGGTTTAGCTGATTAGGCCACCAGTCTTTATTGGAAGTGCCTTTAGCCGCAGAATGTCCCATCCCTGTAACAGGGCACTTGCCCATTTCACCCATATCTTCCTCCTGTAAGCGGTATTCTTACCTTGATAGTTATCTTGATGAGGATTTTCTGATGTCTTGAGGTTAAAAACTGCAGGCTGCTTTTACTTTTTCAAATCAATAATCCAGAAATTACCTGAAATTATTTTAATTGCGTTTTTACTTCCTCTATAATTAAAAAGTTTATAGGTTTGAAACCGGAAATCAAGAGTTAAAGCAGAAAATTATTGAACAATAACGTTTATTAAAAAACCTGATTTTTATTAAATCCTGAAACACGGATTATCCATCAGATTCTGGCAAGGCAAATTTGTTTAGGGAAACTGGTTGTACTATAATTTTAGGTACTATATTCAATTTAAAAAGGAGATCAATTACATGGAACACGAAGAAGTATCATTTGCCATGCCACGGATCGGCGACAAAGCACCAGTTTTCAAAGCAGTCACTACCCAGGGAGAGATAAATTTCCCTTCAGATTACAGCGGCAACTGGGTAATTCTATTCAGCCATCCCGCAGACTTCACACCAGTATGCACATCAGAATTTATTACTTTCGCATCAATGGAACAGGATCTACTTAAAGCAAACTGCAAACTTGTAGGGCTTTCTGTAGATGGATTATACAGTCACATTGCCTGGCTCAGGACAATCAAGGAAAAAATTGAATACAAGGGTAAAAAGAATGTAGAAGTCAATTTTCCACTGATTGAAGATATAACAATGGAAGTTGCTAAAAAATACGGAATGATTCAGCCGGGAGAAGACACCACAAAAGCTGTAAGAGCAGTTTTTTACATTGATCCGAAAGGGGTAATCAGAACAATTATCTATTATCCTCTCAGCCTGGGCCGTAATTTTGATGAAATATACAGGGTTCTGATTGCCCTGCAGACTTCTGATAATTTTGATGTAGCAACCCCTGCTGACTGGAGACCAGGCGATGATGTTATAATTTCTCCTGCAGGATCTTGCGGTGTCGCTAAAAACAGGATGGATGGAAAAGAAGAAATGGAATGCCAGGACTGGTTTTTCTGTACCAGGAAGATTGATAAAGACAAGATATTGAATAAAATCCTGAAAAAATAATTAATTCTGCCTGCAGAGATTTACTCACATATGAAATTCCTGGCTGATGTCAGAGACAAGAAAAAGACGTCAGGAAATTTACCCCCGCCTGAAAGCGGGGGCAGATGTTTTATTTGATCCAGTCAGCAATAACTTCTTCGTTTTCTTTCAGCCATTCTCGTGCAGCATCTTCTTCACTTTTGTTGGATTCTCTTATTGCAACCATCAGAGATCCAACTTCGCTGTTGGTAAGAATCATATTTGAAAGAAACTGTGCAAGTTCAGGTTTATCTTCTTTGATATTTTTTCTTGCTGTAATATGGATATTTCCTTCGCCCCAGACTTTTTCACCATCCTGTTCAAGGAATTTAAGGTCAAAATAGCCGAACATTGAATGAGGTTTCCATGCTGTTACAACAATCCATTCCTCATTTTTATAAGCATCTTTAAGAGCTGCCATCATAGCTGGTCCAGAGGATGCAAGTAAGTTGTATCCTGCTTCGTTAAGCCCGTATTTATCAAACACTACATTTTCAGTAGTCTTCATGATTCCGGCACCTGCATCAATACCTGTAATTGTTAAATCAAGTTTTTTTACAGCTTCATCTTTTTTAAGATCAGAAATTGTCTTAATACCAGCATCATACATATATGTCGGGATTGCAAGTCCGCTGAGAGTTCCTTCATAAACATGACCTAGGTCAACAAGGTCTTCACCATATTTTTCTATATAATCCTTATGCAGAACAGGAAGCCATGTTTCCATAAATGCATCCTGATCTCCGCTTGCAACGCTTGCATATGCAGGCGCAACATCTGAAGCAGTGATTGTTACATCATAACCCATCTTATCTTCAAGAACTACTTTTGCGAGGTGTGTATATGCAACACCTTCTTCCCAGTTCGCATAAACCAGGTTAGCTGTTTTAGCAGGATCTTTGGATTCATTGCTTCCGCCGGCAAAAACCGCACTGCTTAAAACCATCATAATTAAAAATGCTGTTACAATTTTCTTGTTAAAACTCATTATTTCTCCTTATATATTTTTATAAAAAATTATTTTTTATTTTTTCCCGATATATCGCTCAACGCCTGGGTTACCCTGTCAAGAAAAATTGCAAGAATAACAATTGAAACACCGCCTTCAAATCCCATGTCAATTTTGAGCTGTGTTATTCCCTTTAAAACGACATTCCCGAGACCACCTGCACCGATCATTCCCGAAATAACAACCATTGAAAGGGCAAGCATTATTGTCTGGTTTACACCAGCCATAAGTGTGGGGAGCGCAACCGGAAGTTCAGCCTTTATAAGCATCTGCTTAGGTGTAGCGCCGAAAGCCCTGCATGCTTCCTTAATCTCAACAGGAACCTGCCTTATTCCCAGGTTTGTAAGTCTTACAACAGGGGGCAGTGAAAATATCAGGGTGGCGATTACACCGGGGACAGGCCCAAGCCTGAACAGGAGTACTGCCGGTATAAGATATACAAACGCTGGCAGTGTCTGCATAAAGTCAAGTACAGGACGGAGGACTCTCCAGGCAGAATCAGATTTTGATGCCCAGATTCCAAGTGGTATTCCTGTAAGCAAACCGAAAATCACTGCTGAAAAAACAAGGGAAAGAGTATCCATTGTTTCATTCCAGTAACCCATGTAGGCAATCATGCTGAATCCGAGAACTGAAAAAACAGCTACTCCCCTGCCAGCTATTTTCCAGGCAATAAGTGTAAAAATCACAATCATGACTATTGCAGGTGGAAAATTAAACAGCCAGTTTATGCCATCGAGAAATCCCTCTACTATTAAAGCAATAAAATCAAACAGCCAGTCAGCGTTATCTGTCAGCCATTCAATTATTTTTTCAAAGCCTTTTCCTATATCTAAAATATTACGAATTCCATCCATATTTGTATTTATCCTTATTTATTCTCAATTGTCTGTTCATCAATTATTTCACTGAATACAGTTGGAGCTTCTGATTCATCAGCTCCTTCATTCATTTCTGAAATAATTACTTCTCTATCGATGATGCCCAGGAATTTATTATTCTCATTTATAACAACAAGAGGGGTTTTAGACTCAAAAGCTGTTCCAAGTAAATCTGCAATTGAAGTCTCTTTGTAAGTAGTATAAAAATCATGCCTTACAATAGAGGAGAGGTCTTTTTCTTTTTTCTTCTTAAGTTCTATTACATCTTCGATATAGATAATACCAAGCAGAATTCTTTCTGAATCAACAAGATATGCGTATGATTCACCTGTCTTCTCCATTAAATGAAGAGCTGTCTTTGGACCGTCTTTTGTTACATTTAAAAGCGGTGTTTTGTGCATTATTGTACCTGCTGTTATAACTTTTGTTCTGTCAACATTCTGGACAAATTCCTTAACATAGCTGTCAGCAGGAGATGAGAGAATCTCTTCAGGTGTGCCTATCTGCCGGACTTTACCGTCAGGACCCAGAATAGCAATTCTGTCGCCAATCTTTAAAGCTTCATCAAGATCATGTGTAATAAAAATAATTGTCTTGTGCATGCTGGACTGAAGCTCAACAAGCTCATCCTGCATCTGGGTTCTTATAAGTGGATCAAGAGCGCTGAACGCTTCATCCATCAGGAGTATTTCAGGATCATTTGCCAGGGCTCTGGCAAGACCGACGCGCTGCTGCATACCGCCCGACAGTTCACTTGGCAGGCTGAACTCAAACCCTTCAAGCCCTACAAGCTTAAGTGCCTGAAGCGCTTTTTCTCTCCTTGATTCCTTTCCTTCACCACCCAGTTCAAGGCCGAATTCCACGTTGCTTACAACATCCCTGTGGGGAAGAAGGCCGAAATTCTGGAAAACCATTGACATCTTATAACGCCTGAGTTCTCGAAGCTTTTCAGAACTCATTTTTACAACATCCTCGCCATCAACAATAAGTTTTCCGAATGTCGGTTTTATGAGACGGTTCAGGCATCTTATAAATGTTGATTTCCCGCTGCCTGACAAACCCATGACAACAAAAGTTTCTTTTCTTTCAATATCAAAAGTTGCACCATTAATCGCAACTGTACATCCGGTCTTCTTTTTTACTTCCTGTTTGGACAGCCCCTTATCTGTGAGCTGTTTTGCTTTTTTGGATTAGGTCCGAATATTTTATACAAATCCCGTACTTCAATTAATGCCATTATTATCCTCTTCCGGTATCAACCGTTTATTTTCTGTCGTTTTTTTTATTTTTTTTCAACTCAACAAAGACCCTGTTTTTACATCCCGGACATCTGATATAGCCCGTTTTCCAGTCAACACTGTTATTGAAAATTATTTTTGCCCTGCATTCCGGACATATTGCTGTTATTGAAAACATATATAAACCCCCAGAAATATATTAAATATTATTTCTTGTTACAAATTAGTTTTTATAACTGAATCAGGTTACAGCAAAAAAAGCACTCTAACCCTATAAGTTATTATAGAGTTAGAGTGCTTAAGTTTCGCCTTTCGACTCACTTTATACCACTTATTGTAGTATAATTCATTGCCTTGTTCAGACCCTGAATAAACCCCAGTTCCAAAAAAATATTTTTCAACTCAATTTTCTTCATAAAATTTCAGCTTGTAATATTACTACAAATGCATTAACACACTCACAAAAAAAATACTAATCAAGTTTACTTCACACATGCATATTATTATAATACAACAACTTAGTCAACAGCCGACCGCTACTCCGTTATTTTCAGGACTTTACAGACAATCATAAAATAAAAAAACAACAGCTTATTATCATATAAAAAGGCTTATTGGAAATACAAACAGCCTGTTAAAAAAAAGCAGTTAACGCTTTCGCCAGACGGGCTGCATTATGTTTTTTCCTGTCTACATACAGGAAAGAAAGCTTCTCTCGTGTTCGAAAACAGAACTGCAGCTGGAATATTCTGTTATGCCATATCGCTTAAACCTGTAACTTATTCCATATAAAGATAACTGTACTTCTCAGAAACTGTCTTTATCAGTGCATTCATTTCAGAAGATATCCTGCTGCTTCCAGGTTCGACATCAAACACTTCCCCGCTGCTGCTGCGAATCCTGAAAAGTCTTTCATTCAGCTTGAGAAAACCTGTATTGTCGCTGTCCTGAAAATCCTCTTCCGACCAGAAAAGTGTTACTTTATCAAGATAGGGACTCCCGTCATGGGGACAGAAAACTGTACAGTTTCCGCATTCATTACACATACCGTCAATGTGAATTATCTGATGCCTGTCTCTGAATATTCCCAACTCATCAGAAAGGGAAACTGCAATATTCGCCCTGTTCGGGCATACTTCGGTACATACTTCACAGATTGTCCCGCAGCTGAGGCATCTCCTGTCCTCATCAGGATCGAGTTTATCGTCAGAAAGTATTCCTCTTCTTTTGGTAGATATCGCTGTCAGGAGTCTCAATACTATATCTTGTAAAATCATTATCAAGAGACAGCTTATCTAGAATATCCATCGCAATAATTCTGCTTGATCCCA
>CAXXHA010000032.1:0-176143 GCA_963662265.2 Spirochaetia bacterium
AACCTTTCTCAGCACTTGATGCTATTACAAGAGAATCGATACAGGATCTGCTTCTTGAAATTCTTTCAGAAAGGGAAACAGGATCCCTGATCGTAACCCACAGTATTGAAGAGGCTGTTTTCCTTTCCTCTTCGATTTATATCATGCCCCCCTCCCCCCATGAAGGCTTCAAAAGGAAGATTGAAAATCCCTTCGGTTCGGGGGGGCATTCCAGAAAATCTGAAATATTCTTTAAATGCTGCCTGGAAGTCAGGGAAATTATGGAGAAATATTCTGGAAACAGCTGATCTGTACATTACAGCGGTAAATATACTGATGCACTCAGGCGCAACTGTTCTCCGTATTGCAGCAGCAATACTTCTATCGACAATTACAGCAGTACCTGCAGGAATATGTCTCGGATTATCAGGAAAATGGAAAAGCTTCTTCAGTCCCCTGGTTTACATCCTCTACACAGTACCGAAAATATCTGTTTATCCTCTTGCTATAATACTTCTCGGCCTTAACAGCAGGGCGGCAGTGTTTATAATGTCTCTTGTACTTTTTTTTCAGATACTGATTGCAGTGAGAGACAAAAGCAGCAGAATAAGCAGGCAATACTTCCTGTCGCTTGCATCCATAGGGGGGAGAAAAATGGATAACCTCCGATACATAGTAATCCCCTCTGTACTTACTTCCTATTTTACAGCTCTCAGGATAGGAATATCTGCAGCCATTGCTGTGGCCTTCTTCACAGAATCAGCTTCCCCCTCATCATACGGACTTGGTAATTTTGTAATGACAAGCTGGTCAATAATTGACTACCCGATGATGGCAGCCGGGATAGCAGCTACAGCTGCTGTCGGTATTGTTCTTTATTCCATAGCAGGATACCTGGAAAGAAGATTTGTCCCGTGGGGCAGAACAGGTAAAAAATATTAACAAATCCTCAACTGGAAGCAGGCCGGCACAAAAATATACAAGCTTCCATTTACATAGAGCCCGGAGTATAAGCTGTCATAGTGTTTTCCACCTGCACAGCCATTTCTCAAGAAGATCAATTGAAACATAGAGGATAAACACTGACAGGGAGAGAACTGTGATCCCTGAATAAAGATCAATATAATCAAGCCTCAGCCATGCATCCATTATGTAGTATCCCATTCCTTTTTCAGTCCCGTAGTACTCGATAAAAAAAAGGACTGCGCATGATATTCCCGCAGATATCTTGAGAGATGTTAATATATCAGGGAGAGAATAAGGGATTATTATATTCCTCACAGATCCCCATCTGTCCCCACCTATCGAATAATATGAAATGAAAAATTCCTCATTTATTTCCTTTATGCTGTCTCTCGCCGAAACAGCTGACGGAAAAAAAACAATGATAAAAATCAGAATTATCTTTGACAGCTCGCCTGTCCCGAAAAGAATCATCAGTAGAGGTATTAAAAGCACTTTGGGGATTGGAAAAATTGCATAAAAAAGGGGGGCTGTCAGGTTATCAACAGATCTGTTTCTCCCTGCAAAGAAACCGGCGGAAAACCCGGTCAGCGCGCCCAGAGTAAAACCTGAGGCAAGCCTGAAAAAAGTTGCTGCAAGGTGCGGCAGAGGGTGTCTGCCTGATAAATCAGAAAGGTTTTGCAATATTTTACCGGGAGGGGGGAGCAGCGGAGTATCTGAAGCTGCAGACAAGACCTGCCACACTGAAGCGATAAACAGCAGAGCCAGTATCGTCCCGGTAATTTTTCTCAATTATTTTCCTTTTTTATCAACTCTGTATGATGATTTCAGAATATCTTCTGCTGACAGTGAACTTTCAACAAGATCCCGTTTTTTCAGCCATTCGAGAACATTTTCCATTTCAGGATAGCCGGGTACTTCAGCTTCAGGGTAAAACGGTATCTCGATAATTCCTTTGACAGGAGGCGGGAATCCTATTTCAGAGATAATACTGTCAATCCACTCGTTCTGATCAGTACTGTTTATATATTCACATGCCCTGTTATAGGCTGTGTAGAACCTGTCCAGCAGTTTATCGTTCTTTTTCACAAAATCACCCTTAAATATCATTACAGCAGGTTCAATCAACAGGTTGTCTGTCATATCAATCACCTTACCCCCTTTGCTGACAGCAAGGGATGCAAGAGGTTCCGGCAGGAGAGCTGAATCCAGTTTCCCTTCATCAAGCATCTGGAGCCGTACAGGCATCTGGGGAATTACAACCTTTCTGACAAAATCGGGATCTGAGCCCCTCTTTTCGAGTATCCTGTCCGCGGCATATTCAATTATAGTGTTTCTTGATATACCGATTGTCCGGTTTTCAAGCCCATCAACTGAATTTATATCAAGACTGCCTGATGCCACTATCCGGTATGACCCTGTAGTTTTTGATGTCACATCAATGTCAAACCCGCTGTTTTCAGCAAATGCTGCAGAAAGAAGGTCTGAACTCACGCCGTTGACACTGCCGGAAAAGAAAGCAGTATCCCTGTCTTTGGCGCTTCTGTAGTATTCAATTTCAACATCAAGCCCCTCATCCATGAAATATCCGTTGATATCAGCGACAGCAAACGGTATTGAATTGAGATCAGGAAGAAGTGCAATCCTGACAGCCGCTGTTTCGTTTTTTCCGCTGCCGTAAAGCGGCATCAGGGCTGAAAAAACTATCAATACAAATATAATTTTTTTCATTAAATCAACTCCATTCATCTGTGAGGTTATTTTCTATATCAAGTGCAGATAGTATCCGTCCTGCAATAAAATCGACAATTTCACCAATTGAGGCAGGTTTGAAGTAAAACCCGGGGGAGGCAGGGAGAATGATACCTCCCGCATCATGAAGTTTCAGCATGGCCTCAAGATTTATCCTGCTGTATGGACTCTCCCTCGGAACAACAACAAGTTTCCTCCCCTCTTTAAGCGTTACAGAGCAGGCCCTCCCGAGAAGATTATTAAGTGATCCTGATGCAATCCCGGACAGTGAAGTCATGCTGCAGGGAACAACAGCCATGCCGTCGAACCGGAAAGACCCGCTTGCAACAGGGGCAAAAAGGTTGTCAACTTCATGCATGACAATACTGCCTGCTTTCAATAAATCTGAAAAATGATTATCCAGATTTTCCCCTGTTTCGAATTCAACCACCTTTTTCCCGTTGTCTGTTGCAATTACATGGACCTGGATACCATGATTTACAAGCTCCCTGATTACTTTTATTCCGTAAATACTGCCGCTTGCTCCTGTTATACCGATAACTATTTTTTTCAATTAATCCCTCCGGAAAAATAAACATCGCAAAATGTGAAAACAAGAAACAGGACACCGATAAGCTTGTTTATACTGTATGATGCTGTCTCTATTTTGTTTTTCCTTCTCCAGGCAATAAAGTGCTCTGTAAAAAGAAGAACAAGAACAGAAGCTGTTCCAACATGGAAGAAGAGTCCCCTCTTTTCCATAAATGAAAAAACAAACAGAAACAGGATTGTAAGAATATGACTTCCCGCAGACACAAACATACTCACCCTTTTCCCGAACATTGCAGGGACAGAATAGAGATTCTCCTGCCTGTCAAAATCAGTATCCTGCGTTGAATAGATTATGTCAAATCCGGAAACCCAGAGCGCATTTGCAGATGTCAGCACAAGAGAACTCAGGCTGATACCTCCTGTTACAGCAATCCATGCACCAAGCGTTCCCCCTGCGCAGGCAGCTCCCAGAATCAGGTGGCTGAAAAAGGTAAAACGCTTCGAGTATGAGTAGAGTATAAACACGAATCCTGCAAGTGGAAGCAGATAGAAACACAGGGGCCGGAGGAGCCATGCAGAGGCAGCAAGAACTACCCCGGACAGGGCAGTAACTGCATAAGCTTCTTTCATACTGACTCTGCCTGAAGGTATATGCCTTCCCCTGGTCCTCGGGTTTTTAGCATCAATATCCCTGTCAATTATCCTGTTAAGTGCATTTGCAGCTGTCCGGGCGCCTGTGAATGCTGCTGTTATCAGTATAATTACAGGAAGTTCAGGTACCCTGTTTCCGGCAAGCAGCATTGAAGCAAGAGTAAAAGGAAGGGAGAAAAGGGTATGGGAGAACATAACCATCTCACCGTAGTTTTTAAGTCTCTTAAAAACCATATTCCTCCCACCGTTCATCCACCATCTTTTTGATATCGCTGCTCATTTCAATATCACCGGGCCATTCCCTGTTGTGCCCTTCTTCCCCCCGTTTCACAGTAGCATCTATACCCATCCTGTTGCCGAACAGGGGATGGGGAGAAGCATGGTCAAGCGCATCAAGAGGTCCTTCCGTAATCACGATATCACGTTTCGGATCAATATTATTGAATACCTTCCATGCGACTGTTGAGAGGTCAGAAGGATCTATATTTTCATCAACAACAACTATCATCTTTGTATACATCATCTGCCCCATTCCCCAGAGAGAATACATGATCTTTTTCGCATGACCCGGGAACTGCTTCCTGATAGATACGATTACGCAGTTATGGAAAACCCCTTCCAGGGGAAAGTTTATATCAACTATTTCAGGACACTGTATTTTAAGGAGGGGGAGAAAAATCCGTTCAGTCGCCTTCCCGAGGAAACAGTCTTCCATGGGAGGTTTGCCCACTATTGTGGCAGGATAAACAGGTTTTTTTCTCCTTGTTATTTTTTCAACATGAAAGACAGGGTACATCCCCTTGAGTGAGTAATAACCTGTATGGTCTCCAAACGGCCCCTCTTCCCTGAGAGGTTCTGCCGGATCCACATATCCTTCCAGCACAAACTCCGCGTTGGCCGGAACCCGTATATCATTAGTAATACACTTTACAGTTTCGACAGCCGACTTTCTCAGGAAACCGGCAAACATCATCTCATCGATAATCGGGGGAAGCGGGGCTGTGGCCGCGTATATAAGCGCGGGGTCTGATCCGAGGACAACAGAAACAGGCATGATTTCTCCACGCTTTCTGTATTTCTCAAATATCGATGAACCATCTTTATGCTTGTGCCAGTGCATCCCTGTCGTGTTCTTTGAATATACCTGCATCCGGTACATCCCCATATTCTGCTGCCCTGAATCAGGATCTCTTGTTATCACGAGGGGAAGCGTTATAAACCGCCCGCCGTCTTCAGGCCAGCAGTGAAGAACAGGTAGGGCTGACAGGTCGCAGTCTTCAACAACTTCCTGGCATATCCCTTTTGCAACATTTTTCGGAAAAACAGAGATCATTCTGGAAAGGCGGGGAACAGCCTTGATCTTATCCAGGAGAGACATGTACCCTGAAACATTAATAAGTTCTTCGATATCTGAAGCGATCTGTTCAATCGATTCAACTTCAAACGCGAGATTCAGTTTATCGTAACCTGCAAATGTATTAATAAGAACAGGGTAATCAGAGCCTTTCACATTGGTAAAAAGAAGAGCCTCGCCCCCCTTTTTCACAGTCCTGTCTGCAATTTCTGTTATCTCAAGATAACTGTCAACCTCAGCATCTATCTGCCTGAGAAGCTTGTTTTTTCTCAGGATTTCGGCAAAATGCTGTAAGTCCCTGTATGCCATAATTCACCCCTGTCTGCTTGTTTTCTGTTTACGGGCAGCTTGAGAAAACTCTCTTCTGCAGTTTTTCCAACTCAGTTATTCGCCCTCAAGGCGTTTTCACCTCAGTGGGGCCTGACGAAAAAACATAGCTTTTCATGCTTCCCTTGTAATAAAGACCTGAAATTAAACACAGTGCTTTATCTTATAGTAATGATATTATTAAAAACAACTGATAACGTACCTGATATTAAAGAAGAATAAGATCAATATTACCATAATTATTAATTATATATACTTATTTGCGTTTTTTTCCGTATTATCGCTTAAAGATAAAATTTTTTAAGATAATTTCGATATGGGGAGATAACATGGAGAAAACAAATATAGTAGTCCTCGGCGGAGGGTATGCAGGAATAGAAACTGCGAAAGTGCTTTGCAGAAAATTCAGGAAAAAAAAGAGTATCAGCATCACGCTTATTGATAAAAACACCTACCATACCCTTATGACAGAACTTCATGAAGTCGCGGGATCAAGGGTAGAGCCTGACTCTGTAATGGTCAGCTATGACAGAATTTTTGCAGGAACAGAAATCAATTTAGTAACAGATTTTATTACAGATATTAATTTTGAGTCAAAAGAAGTTAAATCGGAAAAACAGAGTTACCCGTATGATTATCTGGTTCTGGGAACAGGGGGAGCGCCTGAATTCTTCGATATCCCGGGAATACAGGAACACTCATTCTCTCTGTGGTCTCTTGAGGATTCAATGCGCATCAGGGAGCATTTTGAAGAACAATTCCGTCTTGCTGCAAAAGAAACAGATATTGTGAGAAAAAAGCAGATGCTGACTTTCGCGGTTGCGGGAGCAGGTTTTACAGGGATCGAACTTGCGGGGGAATTCCTCGAAAGAAGAGATGTACTCTGCAGAAAATATCACATTGACAAATCTGATGTCAAAATAATGATAATTGAAGCGCTTGATAAGATACTCCCGATTATTGAAGACAATTTGCGGATAAAAACAATCAATTACCTTGAAAAACATGGAGTGGAAATTCTCCTCAACACAAAGATTACCGGAGCTGAAGAAGATTCTGTAATAACAGACAGCGGAAAAAAAATCAAAACTGATACTTTCGTCTGGACATGTGGAATACATGGTTCAGAATTCACATCAAGAATAAACCTTGCAAAGGGACACACAGCAAGGGGGGAATGCAGCTTTGCCTCTTCCGAAGGTATCCATGGAATGAAAGGCTGCAGGTTCGATGAAAACGAAAGATATATTGTGGGGAAAAGAGGAAGGCTTCTTGTAAACGAGTTTATGCAGTCAGATGATCACGATGATGTATATATTGTCGGAGACAACATGTGGTACCTTGAAAACGGAAAGGTTCTTCCCCAGATTGTGGAAACTGCTCTTCAGACAGGCAAATGTGCTGCAGAAAACATTGCGGCAGATATAGAAAACAAAAACAAGAAAGAATTCAAATCAAACTACCATGGTTTCATGGTATCGGTCGGGGGAAGATATGCTGTTTCAAATGCGGGAGGAATCAAACTCTCCGGTTTTTTTGCAATGGCAATGAAACATGTTGTAAATCTCCATTACCTGTTTGGCCTTGCCGGGTTAAATGCTGTATGGAATTACCTGAAACATGAGTTCTTTGATATGAAAGACAGAAGATGCTTCCTGGGAGACCATTTATCATGGAAAATCCAGGGCTGGTGGGGAGTCCCTCTCAGGGCCTGGCTCGGAATAATGTGGATTGCAGAAGGTGTCAATAAAATAGGAGAAGGATGGCTGTCATTCTCTTCAGGAACAAAATCAGGCTGGATGTTCAGTCCGGGCATTGTACAGAAAGGGGTGGATGCAATTGCATCAGCTTCGGAAACTGTTACAGAACCAGCTGATGCAGCAGCAGATGCGGTAAGCGCTGCATCCGGCCTTACAGAAACAGTAACACCTGTTTTCGCAAAGATATGGGAAACAGGCAATTCAATAATTCCATATGATTCAGCATTTGTTACCTGGTTCAGGGAAACATTCATGGATAATATGATGGCATATATAAGCTATCCTTTTTTCCAGACAATGATTGTAGTTACAGAAATTGCAATCGGCCTTGCGCTGCTGGGAGGACTGTTTACATGGCTGGCAGCTGCAGCATCAATTGCAATGTGCTTTGTCTTCACATTCTCAGGAATGTTCAGCTGGGACCAGGCATGGTTTGTTTTCGCGGCATTTTTGATGCTGGGTGGTGCAGGAAGAAGCCTTGGAATTGACCACTGGGTAATGCCGTTAATAAAAAAGTGGTGGAACAGCACTTCTATCGCAAAAAGGACTTTTCTCTACCTCAATGAACCGGTCAGGAGAAACAGAAAAACAAAATAAGGAATACATCGGAAGCAGGAAGAAATTGAAAAGTAATTTGGTCAGCAATTGTCAGCTGAAAGATAAAATTGAAAAGGTGAAAGAGATTATTGCTCTATCATCAGAAAATTCCGCACCGCCTGTCAGGGCCTATATTTCCTCCCTCCTTGAAGGGGGAGGGAAAATGCTCAGACCTTCTTTTGTGATCCTTGCAGCAGAATTCGGAAACCATGACAGGGACAGGATACTGAACATTGCAGCAGCCGTTGAAATGCTTCACATGGCATCCCTTGTGCATGATGATATAATTGACAATTCAGATACAAGAAGAAACAGGCCTACAGCAATGAAACTCTTCGGAAACAAGATCAGCGTTCTTCTGGGAGATTATATCTTCTCAAAAAGCTTTGCGCTTTTAGCGGAAAACTCAATATCTGAAAACAGGGAAACATCTGCCTTGCTCATGAGCAGTATATGCGACGGGGAAATCAGGCAGAACAGCTCCCGTTTTTCTGATGATTTCAGCATGAGATCCTACAAGAGAAGAATTACTGCAAAAACAGCTCTTTTATTCATGATCAGTCTTTACCTGGGCGCTTCCGAAAGCAGTTGTTCATCCTCCCTGCTCTCTTTATTCAAAAGAATCGGATACAACATTGGAATGAGCTTTCAGATAACTGATGATATTCTTGATTATACAGGTTCGGAAAAAACAACAGGAAAACCTGCAGGAAACGACCTGAAAGAGGGAATATATACAGCTCCGTTTCTCCACTCTCTTGATACAGAGAACAGGGAACTTCGCCGGCTTTTAAAAAGGAAACCCTGGTCAAACAGTCAGAGAAAAAAAATTATAAAACTTGTTGAAGAAACCGGCGGAATTGATGAGGCTGAAAAATCAGCATCCATATACACAGCAAGAGCATTAAGGGAAATTGACAGACTTCCTGAATGCGCCTCAAAAAATACCTTAAGGGAAATTACAGAAAGCCTTCTTATCCGCAGTTACTGATTATTACATACTGCGGATTCGTTTTCCAGTCCTCCCGGTATACTTGCCTACACTCTTTCCGGCAGTGGAATCATCAGAATTCCTTTTTTTCCCGTAAGAAGAATTTGATCCCCTTCTTCTCTGTTCCGGTTCAGAATCATTTCTATTAACACGTGAAGATATATTCCTTTTTCTTCTGCCCTGGTCAGAAGCAGATATCCTGCCTTTGTTATGAGGAGAAACACTTTTTCTGCTGCCGGGTTTGCTTTTTCCTGTACTTCCCCCGCTTTTTTCAATTTCTGCTTTCAGGCTCTCGGAAACAAAATCTTCCAGAATTATTTTTTTTATGCTGCTGTTGAGATGCTTTTCAATATTCCTGAACTGATCAAGATCTTCAGAAGATATCAGTGATACAGCAGTTCCGGCCTCCCCGGCACGGCCTGTCCTTCCTATCCTGTGGATATAATCTTCAGGAACCTGAGGAAGCTGGAAATTAATAACACAGTCAAGCTGGTTGATATCAATACCGCGGGCAGCTATATCGGTTGCTACAAGAGCCTGTATTTTCCCGGTCTTGAAATTTTTCAGCGCCCGGGTTCTTGCCCCCTGGCTCTTGTCGCCGTGAATGGAATCAGAGGGAACACCTTTTTTCACAAGCTGAAGAGCAAGGCTCTGTGCCCTTCTCTTTGTTTTTGTAAATATTAAAACCTGATACCAGCCTTCATCCTTGATCAGGCGGTAAAGAAGTTTCAGTTTCTTGTCATTTTTAACAGGATATGCAGACTGGGTAACAGTTTTTGCCGCCCTGTTGTTCCGGGAAAGTTCAATTACTTCTGGATTATCAAGCATTCTGTCGGCAAGTTTTTTTATTTCGGAAGGGAAAGTGGCGGAAAACATCATTGTCTGCCTTTCTTTGGGAATATACCCGAGGATTTTCTTGATATCATTGATAAAGCCCATATCAAGCATACGGTCAGCCTCATCAAGGACAAGCATTTCAATGTTTTTCAGTTTTATCACATCCTGATTAATGAGATCCAGGAGCCTTCCCGGGGTTGCTATCACAATATCAGTGCCTCTGTCCAGTTTCTTTATCTGGTTCTGTATATTTACCCCGCCGTAGACTTCTGTGCTCCTGAGCCTGAGGTATCTACCGTAGCTTTTCACGTTTTCATAGACCTGAAGCGCAAGCTCCCGTGTCGGGACAAGAATGAGCGCCCTCGGATGTTTTCCGCTGCTTTTCTTGCAGCTCAGCTTATCGAGAAGAGGTATTGAAAACGCAGCTGTCTTTCCTGTACCAGTCTCTGCACCTCCCAGAAGGTCGCTTCCTGCAAGCAGGGCAGGCACTGCACGGGCCTGTATAGGTGTAGGTGTTTTAAAGCCCTCTTTTTTCAGGGCATCAAGAATTGCGGCATTTATACCGAATTTTTCGAATGACATATATTACTCCATGGCTGTAAAAAACAGCCTGTTATGTGTTTTTTGTTTATTATTTCCTAAAAATATCTTTTTTACAGCTGATACAGCTTCTACAGTTACAGATGATTTTTTTGAATTTGTTTTTGAGAAATAAAGAACGGAACAGAAGTGACATCCTCCTGTATTCATATGGAAACTAACATAATTAAAAACATTAGTACAGAGTTGAATGAATAACAGCAATAAGATTACATGCAGGGACTGTAATCTTTTTCACGAAAGACTTATTTTTAAATATCAGGACTTGAATCTACCCGTCCCACCACATTCTGTAGATAAAGCCGTCAAGCACAACACCTGATTCAACCTCAATCAGCTGTGCATTCAGAGTATAAATATCATCTTCCCTGTTTAAGGTACCTGTGAGTATGAGATCTGCGCCCAGATGCTTTCCAATCTGCGATTGTGTTTCTTCATCAACCAGAGATCCCATCTGGAATTTATATTCTTTCATAATCCTGTCAAGGGCCTGCCGGCTTACAACCTTGTGCCCCAGATGTTCATCACTTACAGCAGAAGCAATCTGAGAAGTAAGTGAATTGATAAGATAGTCGCTCAATTCAGACTCACTGCCGTTTTCTGTAAAGTAATAAACAGCAAGAGTTCTGTCCTCAAGGCTGTATAATCTGTCAATAACATCCCATGAGAGGTTTTCAACTGCCCTTTCTGAGGAGATTTCAGTTGCACATCCTGATAAAATCAATATAAGAAGTACAGCTGTATATATTAATGTTTTATTGCTCATATATAGCCTCCTGAATGTTTCAGATAACCTTTCACAAAAAAGTATAATTCATCAGACAGACGTTTTTCAGAAAAATAACCGGAAAAGGATTATAATACTGTTATGAGGATTTTCATGAATATACAGAAAACATATAAATTAAGGTTTCTGATAATATTATTATCCGTTTTATTCGTGACTGTATCATCATTACATGCGCAGAAGATGTCTGAAATAAAGAATTTCACATATATTCTTCAGGCAGACAGCTTTGTAAAAAACAGGGAAAAAGCTGTTACAGAGCTTGCAGAAACAAAAAGAGATCTCCTCATTCTTGACTACTCCTACTCGGGATATGATGAAGACAGGTGGAAAAGGAATGAAATTCTTGAAATAAAAAACAGCAGGAAAGGGCGGAAAATCATTTCATACATATCAATAGGTGAAGCTGAAGATTACAGGTATTACTGGGATAAAAAAGCTGCCTACCTGGAAAAAGAAAACCCTGAATGGGAGGGTAACTACAAGGTTTTCTTCTGGAACAGAGAATGGCAGAAAATTATTCTGGATTATATTGAAATAATCATTAACCAGGGTTTTGACGGGATATATCTCGATATAGTGGATGCATACCAGTATTTCGAATATGACAGGAAAACAGGCGAATGGATAAAAGACAGGATAAACCCGGAGACAGGAAACAGCTACCGGAAAGACATGATAGAATGGGTTACAGTAATATCAGAGTTCTGCAGAAAAAAATCTAAAGACTTCATTATTGTACCCCAGAACGGTTCTGAACTCCTTAATTACCCGGAGTATACAGGAGTTATTGACGCAATCGGGATAGAAGACCTTTATACTGACGGGAACAGGAAACAGGACACCGAACATACTGAAAAAATACAGAAAAACCTGGATAACCTGAAAGGAAAAAACAAACCTGTCTTTGTAACAGAATATGCAAGCAGAAAAAAATACACAGACTATGCTGCAGAAAAGAATAAGGAAAACAGTTTCATTCTCCTTTTCACAGGCAGAGCCCTTGATAAAGCAGGAAGCAATACCCGGAACTGAAGCTGTCAGTTATAATCAAGACGTGTTTTTTCATCTGCAAAGAGATCTTTAAGCCTTTCCCTTGAAGCCTCGCTTTTCCAGGTGCCCAGGGCAGAATGTGTTTCATAATAACTTTCAGGAACAGGATGGGTACCGAGAACAACATCAATTCCGTACTTTTCAGGTATAAACTTCATAAAATCATTTATTCGGGGACAGGGGGGATAACCGACAACAAGGCCTGTTGCAAGATGAATAACCTCAGCCCCGTTCTTTTTCATTTCTGCCGGGGCATATTCAATATTTCCGCCTGGGCAGCCTCCGCAGGTTGTGTAACCGACAAGTTCAACTTCCTCATCCCTGTAAACAGAAAATCCCCCTTCCCTTTTTTTCAGAGAACGGAAGCATTTGCCACCTGCACAGCTGTGATACCGGTCACAGATAATTATTCCTATTTTCTTCATGAGAAACTCCTTTGACTTCAGTTTTTCAGCAGCAAAAGCATTATAATAATAAACTTTTGTTCATTATAACCTTTTTTCTCTATCATGCAAATTACAAATATGAAATCAAGGCAGTTTTATCTTTAATTCAGAAGGGTACCTTTTATACATACAAGAAAGGTGCAATGTTTGAACTGAAAACCGGAAAGACAGCTGGATTCTTCAAAAAGCGGAATAACACTACTTATTTAAATAAAAAAATACCTATTTCCCCCTTGATTTTTTCCTATATAGTATTTATTATATATATGATTATCAACACAGGAGATGATTATGGAAAAATTACTGATAATTGGCGGGGTTGCTGTGGGTGCAACAGCTGCAGCCAGGGCCAGGCGTTTAAATAACAATATTGAAATAACTATACTTGAATCAGGACCGGATGTTTCATTTGCAAACTGCGGACTGCCTTATTATATAGGCGGAGATATAAAAAGCAGAAGCAAACTGATCCTTCAAAGCCCTGAAAGCTTCAGGGAGCAGTATAATGTAAATGTCCACACTATGACTGAAGCATTTGAAATTGACAGAGAGTCTAAAACGGTAAAAGCATTTAACAGAAAAACCGGGAAAAATATAAATTACAGTTATGACAGACTGATTCTGGCCCAGGGAGGAAAGCCTTTTATTCCGGGACTAGAAGGTGCTGATAATTCAAATGTCTTTTCACTATGGACACTCGAGGATATGGACAGGATTGACAGCTATATAAAGGAAAATAATCCGGAAACAGCCGTTGTTGTCGGCGGAGGATTTATAGGGCTTGAAATGGTTGAAGCACTCAGGAAGCGGGGTCTTGAAGTCAGCAATGTGGAGCTTGCAGACCATGTAATGCCTATGCTTGAAGGGGAGATCGCAGGATTTCTTCAGCAGGAACTGAAAGACTTTGGTGTCAACCTGTATACAGGGCGTTCTGTAACAGCTATAAGGAAAAATTCTGTGCTGCTTGATGACGGAAATGAAGTCGACGCAGATATGGTGCTCATGTCTGTGGGGGTAAGGCCCACCTTAAGACTTGCAGAAGCTGCAGGCCTTGAAATAGGGGAATCAGGAGGTCTTCTTGTCGATAAATATCTTCAGACTTCGGACAGCAGCATATTTGCAGGCGGAGACATGGCTGAAACTACTCACAGGATTCTGGGCAGGAAGGTGAGAATACCTCTTGCAGGACCTGCAAACAGGCAGGGAAGGATAGCTGCTACAAATGCACTTGCAGAAAGGGAAGAAGATAAAATTGCATACAACGGGGCCCAGGGGACATCTATAGTACGGGCATTTGAAGCTGCTGCAGGTATTACAGGTATAAGTCTTAAACAGGCACTAAATGCGGGGCTTGATGTTCAGTCAATAACAGTTCACAAGGAGAACCATGTAACATACTACCCGGGAGCAGAAATGGTTACTGTTCACCTTGTATATGACAGGAAATCGGGGAAAATTCTCGGAGCACAGACAGCTGGTTTCAACGGTTCAGACAAACGGCTTGATGTACTGTCTACAGCAATAGCTGCCGGCATGACTGTTGAAGATATCGGGGAACTTGACCTCTCATACTCTCCCCCATTCGGATCTGCAAACGATCCAGTAAATATGGCAGGGTTTGCCGCATCAAACAGGATAGCAGGGTACAGCCCGGCTATTACAGTATCTGAGCTTGAAGATTACTTGAAAGACAGGAAAACAGCTGTAATTGATATAAGGGATTATTTCTCATTCAACAACAGACACCTTGAAGGTGCTTCAAACATACCGGAAGACAGGGTATCTGAAGCTGTTAAAAATCTTCCAGACAGTGCATACCTTCTGGTTATTGATGAAACAGGAAAGACTGCACACAGGGTTGTCAGAAAACTTCTTATGGAAGGATATGAAAACGCGTTTTATGTGAGCGGAGGATATATAAGCCTCGAGAGATATGCAGCTGTTTCCGGTTTCAGTTTCCTGCCTGTGCCGGAGAAAAAAATCGAAGCAAAAAGTCTTTCAGAAGAGGACAGCAGGCATGAGGAAAAAGGAAATGACAGCACAAGGGAAAACCTTAAAAGCAGCGGCAAGATTCTTATAGATGTCAGAACAGTAGAAGAATATGAGATGGGAGCACATCCTGAAGCTGTAAATATTCCGCTGGATGATCTTGAACAAAGTATTGAGCAGCTGGGTGATAAAAACAGGGAGATTATACTGTACTGCGCATCAGGCGCACGAAGCGCATACGGGAAGAGAATACTTGATAATCTGGGCTTTACAAATGTAAAGAACGGAGGAGGATTGATGCAGATAATGGCCGGCATATAAAGACCAGCCGGCCCAGATCCCCCCCCTTGCAGCAGGCTGCAAATTACAAGCTGCCGAAAGGTATCAGATCCGCACTGCGGATAAACATCTGAAACAGGTCTGAGATTCATATCAGGCCTGTTTTTTATATGAAAGCCAGCAGTATATGCAAAGACCCTTTAAGCAGATCCTCCAGGTTTTAAATCTTTTTCTTCATCATCAAAACAGATGATGTCTTGAGGAAGAGCAGATAAGGTTGCAACCCCGAAAAAATGTATTTAGTATTACAGAATCAGTAATTTGTATAACAGGATTCCCTCTCCTGCATGTTAATAATAATATGTACCATTCAGAGAAGACTAAACAGAATAACTTTAGAATAATAACAGGGGATTTTTTATGAGTAATTACAAAAGCACAGATGTTTATTTTACAAGGATCAACAGCAAAACAACTGCAGAAGAAATACAGAGTATTTCAAGAAATCTTCTTGAAAATTACATCAGTGATAAAAACATCACGCTTGAAAAGAAAGTCCCGCTCAAAGTCCATTTCGGTGAAAAAGGGAATCATTCATATGTGAAGCAGGAAAATTATGAAGGGATTATAGATTATCTTGAAGAAAACAGCATAGAAACCTGCTATATGGAAACTTCTGTAATGTACGGCGGTCAGCGGCATAACCGCATGCTTCACATGAAAACAGCAGAGGAACATGGATTTAACAGAGTACCTGTGGTTATTGCAGACGGCGATCACGGGGAAAGCTTTAAAGAGATTGAAATAAACAGGAAGCATTATAAAAGCTGCAAAATAGGTAAAGAACTTACAGGATATGACCAGATAATCGTACTTTCCCATTTTAAGGGGCATATGCTTGCAGGATTCGGAGGAGCTATAAAGCAGCTTTCGATGGGATATGCTTCCAAGGGGGGCAAGCTTGCAATGCATATGGGAATAAAACCCCACATAATCAACAGGAAATGCAGGAATTGCAACCTCTGCAAAACTAGATGCAATGAAGATGCAATAACAATCGGGAAAAAATCATTCATAGACCATGACAAATGTGTCGGATGCGGAGCATGTGTTTCAATATGTCCTCACAAGGCAGTTTCAATAATATCTGTCAGGGGGATTACCAGGATGTTCGGAAGAGGCAGGGATTTCAGGGAAAAGCTTGCAGAATATGCATATGCATCCGATAAGGAAAGACGAAACATTTATATCAACTTTGTAATGAATATTACTGCAGGCTGCGACTGTGAGCCGAGGAAGATGAAGCCTCTCATGGATGATATAGGAATTTTCATCTCTACAGATCCTGTAGCAGTTGATAAGGCCTGTTATGATATAATCAAAGAGAACGGGAAAAAATTCAGGGGGAATGATGTGTTTCCCTACGCGGAAAAAACCGGCCTTGGATCAACAGATTACATTCTCACAGAAATAAAGGAAGAGGACAAAGTACTGCAGAAATAAAGTCTTTTTTCCAGCCTGAAAAGAAATTATCAAGAATGCAGCAGGGAATTATGACTTAACCTTAATTAGAATTATACAGCTGAAAACTGTAATCTTTATAAAAAAAGGGATTGGTGTGGATAATATAATAAAACTGGAAACAATATCACAGCTCCATGAAGGAATCGGATATGAAAAACCGAATCATCCGCTTGTATCTGTTATTGATCTCTCAAAAATCAGACCAGATGCTTTGCCTGGAAATACAAAAATACTGCAGGAACTCTATTCAGTTACACTCAAGGAAGTCAAATGCGGAACTCTGAGATACGGAAGGAAGAAACTGGATTTCCAGGAAGGTACTCTGCTCTGTGTATCTCCTGACCAGGTACTAACTATAGAACAGGAACCAAAAGAAAACAGTCATGATAATCATAAGGGGTGGGCACTCTATTTTCATCCAGATCTCATCAGGAGGAGCAGCCTTGGCAGAAAAATACATGAATATACTTTTTTTTCATATGATACAGAGGAGGCTCTGCATCTTTCAGACAAAGAGAGAGAAATACTTATTTATATTTTCCAGAAAATAGATCAGGAAATAAACTCCAACATAGACAGCTTTACACAGGATCTGATTATTTCAAATATTGAACTGCTCTTGAATTACTGCAAGAGGTTTTACAGCAGACAGTTTATAACACGGAACAGGATGAATCATGACATTGCAGTAAAATTCGAATATTTTATCAAGGAATACATAAATTCCGGAAGACTTGAAACTGAAGGAATACCGTCAGTAAAATACTGCGGAGAAGAAATGGCTCTTTCTCCCAACTATCTGAGCGATCTCCTGAAAAAGGAAACAGGAAAAAATACACAGGAACATATCCATTACCATGTCATGGAAAAGGCAAAAACACTTCTCTTGAGTTCAGATAAATCTGTAAGTGAAATTGCATATGAACTCGGATTCGAGTATCCCCAGTATTTTTCAAAGCTGTTTAAGGCAAGGGCCGGAATAACACCTGGAAACTACAGGAAGTAGCCTTAAGCTGTCTTCCATACAACCTAAAACATCCCCGGATATTTTTATAAAAAAATATCCGGCCTTTTTGAGCCGGATTATTCACAGAATCATGATACTAATGGTAAGTTTTTATATTGTTACCGCTTGCCGGTGCATTTAATAACATGGTAGCCGAACTGAGTCCTTACAACATCGCTGATGCTGCCTGCCCCGAGATTTCTCACAGCTCTTTCAAATTCAGGAACCATCTTCCCTTCTCCGAACCACCCGAGGTCTCCCCCGCTTGATTTACTGGGACATGTAGAATACTCCCTTGCAAGTGCTTCGAAACTAGCTCCCTGCTTTGCCTTCTGTACAAGATTTCTTGCAAGACTTTCATCTTTGACAAGAATGTGGCTTGCTCTCCATTCCATATTGCAACTCCTGATAAGTTAGTCAGATAATAGTAAAATTACTGAAAATATTATCATTTCATATAAATAAATAAAAGAGAGTATAGGCAGATCATGGATAATTTCACTCCCAATAAAAAAGCTGCTCAAGATAATCACCTCAGGCAGCTTTCCTTTATTTTCAACCGGATTTTTCTGTTTGTTTCTTATAATTCAGTTTCCGATTACTTCAGAGACAGGACTAAAGTTTTACTATTTTACCTTCCCTGAAAGCTTCTGTTGCAGCAAAAGCAACTTCTGTGTTTTTAGTGCCGTCATATACAGTAATACCCGGTTTTCTGTTCTCAATTATGCAGTCGATAAATTCCTGCATCTCAAGCCTGTATGCTTCTGAAAATCTCTCCTGGAAGTTCTGAGAACATTCCCTTACTACGCCTGTGTTGTCGAAAATTGCACACATATTCTTAACAGGTTCTGCAGCAATTCTCAGTGTTCCCCTGGTACCGGTAATTTCTGTTTCAACCTGGTAACCGTGCTGGGCAATTCTTCCGCTGTGAAGCATTGCCATAGATTTGTCCTTGAATTTCATTAGAGCACAAGTGTTGTCTCCATCATCATATGCATCGAATTCCTTGTATGCGTAGCTTCCGCCTATCGCATATACCTCTTCAACCTCTGATTCGAGAAACCATCTTGCAAGATCTATATCATGAACAGCCATATCAATGAAAAGCCCCCCGCTTGTCGCACCGAACCTTATAGCACCTTCAATTGTATGCTCAGGGTCACAGCTTGTGCTTTTAACAAGAAAAGGTTTTCCGATTTTTCCCTGTTCAATAAGTTTCTTGGCATATGCATATGAAGGATCATATCTTCTCATGAAACCGAGAAAAAACACTTTTTCAGGGTTTCTTTCAACAGCTTTTTCTGCTTCTTTGCATTCATCTATATTAACACCAAGAGGCTTATCAGTAAAAACATGGAGTTTCTTATCAAGAGCAGCAACAATATGTTCAACATGAAGAGGTGATGGGGAGAGAACTGCAACAGCATCAAGCTCCTCATTGTTTATCATCTCTGTATAATCTGTATAACCGTATTTAATCCCCCACTCTTTCTGCACCTTGTCAACTTCACCCTGTTCCGCACTGCATACAGCAATAAGTTCTGCATTGGGTATTCTGAATGCAAGATTACCAGCATGAACAATTCCGAGCCTTCCGAGACCTACTATTCCAACCTTGATTTTTTCCATGTCTTTTCCTCCACTGAAAGTCAGTTAATTATTTTCAATCAAATATATACGCAAACGTTTGTTTTTTAATACAGATATCTTAATTCATAATATTGGAGAAGTCAATGAATTTCACAGAACATACCTGCTTTTTACAGTTGATTATCAATATATTGGCCACATATGATAAAACATCGCTGCAAACGTTTGGGTATTATTTATTTTCTGCTTTTAATTTTTACTGATAATCAGGAGTGCCTGGATATATTGAGAAAATTACGCCTCGTTGTTCCCCGCTCAATGAGCTCCGGTTCAAGTACTATTTTCCTGGATACTGTTTCAAGCCCCTCTTCCTTCTTTCTTATATCTTCAAGAAGAGTTTCCATCATGATTTTTCCGATCAAATATTTAGGCTGCTTGACTGTTGTAAGATTAACCATTGGAAGATCCGAGTATTTAATATCATCAAATCCCACGACACCTACATCATCTCCCGCCTTGATATTATTCTGATCCAGATATTTAAGCACTCCGAGCGCTGTCACATCGTTGCAGGCAAAAACAGCATCCACATCTTTATGAAGGGAAAACACATCTTTTGCCACATTATAACCGCTGTCAATATTGAACTCACCTGTAAAGGTTAGTGATCTGTCATAGGAAATATGCTTTTCCTCAAAAGCTTTCAGGAAGCCTTTATATCTGTCGCTGTGGGAAAAAGAATTTTTCTTGCCGCCTATGAATGCTATTTTCCTGTAACCGCAGTCAAGCAGATATTTAGCCGCAATATATCCCCCCTTAACATTATCCACTTCCACAAAGCTGTAGTTTTCACGGGCTGAACTGTTTTCAAAACCAATGACAGGAAGCCTGAGGTTTTCAAAATTATCAGCAGGAGAATCATCGGCAGACTTTATAATCACCCCATCCACCCTTTTTTCGACAAAGGCTCTCAGGTATTCAGCCTCTTTTTTCCGGTCCCAGTTTGATATGCAGAGAAAAACGTCATATTTATTCTTGTTAGCTGTTTCGAGTATTCCAGTTGCTATTTCATTAAAGAGAGGGTTGAGAATTTCAGGTATAATAACCCCAATTGTCCTCGATATTCTGCTTACAAGACCTCTTGCAAGTTCATTAGGCCTGTACCCCATCTTCTCGGCAGTTTCTGTTATTTTTTTTCTTGTTGCCTCGCTGACTCCGGGTTTTCCATTCAATGCCCTGGAAACTGAGGAATAGCATATACCAAGTTCTTTCGCAATATCCTTGATCGTCACATTCATGAGTATTTATTATAATGGTTTTTTAAAAAAAGGGATATATAAATCAGAAATACAGCTTAATTTTCCAGGACTTCATTAACCTTATCTATGAGCTGATTTACGCTGAATGGTTTCTGCAGGAAATTTATCCCTTCGTCAAGAATACCGCTGTCTGCAATTATATTGGCAGTATAACCTGACATGAAGATTGTCCTGATATCGGGAAACATTTCCCTGACCCTGTCATTAAGTTCTTGCCCATTCATTCCCGGCATTACAACATCAGTAATAAGAAGATCAAATTTAAGGGAACTTTTCTTTATCGCTTCGATGGCATCTTTTCCGTTTTCAGCAGTCAGAACATTATAACTTGCTTTCTGCAGAACCCTTGTAATAAGGGTAAGTATTGATTCTTCATCTTCTACTACAAGAATATTCCTGTTCTCTGCAGATAAGCTGCTGTTTTCTTCTATTTCCTTTTTGCTTTCAGACACAGGACTGTCCCCTTTCTTAAAATAAATTTTAAATGTACTTCCTATCCCTTCTTCTGAATAGGGAATTATATATCCGCTGTTCTGCTTTACTATCCCGTAAACAGTTGAAAGACCAAGCCCTGCACTTGAAGAGGTTTTTGTGGAAAAGAAAGGTTCAAAAATATGGGCCCTTGTTTCACTGCTCATACCGCACCCGTTATCACTTACTGATAAAACAACAAATTCACCCGGTGAAAAGTATGGATGGAGATTACAGTATTCTTCATCAATGACCGAATTGAAAGTCTCCACAATTATGGATCCCTTCTTACCCGAAATCGAATCACTGCTGTTGATTATCAGATTTGTTATTATCTGGTCAACCTGTGACGGATCAATAACAACCGGCCAGAGATCCTTTTCAATCTTCAATTCAATATTTATATCAGGATTGATAAGCCGTTCCAGAAGATTTAATGATTTCTGCAGAGTAGAATTAAGATCTATGGTTCTGGGTGATACATGCTGTTTTCTGGCAAATGCCAGCAGCTGACCTGTAAGGTCAGAGGCTTTTGAAGAAGCTTTTTTTATCTCATCAAGATATTTTTTAACTGTCTCGCTGTCTGCTTCCTGTGCAAGTTCTGTATAACCTGAAATAATCTGCATGATATTGTTGAAGTCATGAGCGACTCCCCCTGCAAGGTTTCCTATGGAATCAAGCCTCTGAATTCCTGCAATTTTCCCTTCAAGTTCTTTCTTTTCCGCCTGGTTTTTAATTCTGATAATTGAATTACATAGAGCATTACCAGCCATTCTGAGAAGATAAATATCCTCATCAGTCCATTTCCGCCCATTTTTAACTGAATCAAAACCGAAAAAACCCCTGAGACTGTTGTCATAAAATGAAGGTATGATAGCTATTGATTTTATATTCTGATCTTCAAGAACTTTCTTTTCATATGAAGCTTCGGCAGGCATATTGCTGATATCCTCATAACATATAGGTATATTTGCCTTCATTTGAACTGTCCACCAGGGGGCAGTGGAAGATTTTATGTTCTGTAGATTGTCTATTTCCGGCTCAATCCCTTCGGAGCACCATTCATAAATATTGGAAAAGAAAACCAGGTCATCTGAATAGGTGAAATAATATACCCTGTCGACACCTGTTTCAATTCCAAGATGCCTGAATGCATGGTTTACTTTTTCATCAATATTATCAGAATCAGCAATAGTAAGACTGGATGAAAACGTGGAAATTACCTTTTCGAGCCTGAGACGGGCCTGAAGATCCTCTTTTGTCTTTTTTTCTTCAGTCACATCGCTTACAAAAGCAAAATACCTGTTTTCCTTTACTTTAACAGCATCAACCTTCAGGAAGCAGTCGCTGCAGTCAGGCTGTTTATAGAAAACAACACCGGAAGAAGATCCCTCATCAAGAAGTCTATTAAGGTGTAGAAATGAATCACCGCCTGATGATTCTGCAAAAAGTTTGGAGAGAGTCATTGACAGGAGATCTTCCCTGCTTCTGCCGCATATATGACATGCTTCAGGATTGACTTCAAGAATTCTGCCGATCCTGTCAAAAATAAATAACCCGTATGGGGCCTGATCTAGATAGTCTTTACAATATTCTACAAAATCTGTCAAAAGCCCTCCCATCTATACTATTTTAATAGGGGATCTTTCAGCTGTAAACTTATTTTTATATAAATAAAGCTCAGAGGCACAGACAGGTATCAGCCAAGTCTCTTCCCTGTTTCAAGCATGGACCGGTATTCATCTTCAGGGACAAACAGCCCCCCTGTAAGCCATGCGATGTGAATTCCTTTTTTCAATGCATTACCGGTAAATACCGGTCCATGAAGAGAGGCTGCAGCAGAGACTTCAATCTTCTCATCTTCAAGCAGTTTCAGTTTGAAGAGGTCTCTGTACATGATGTCATCTTCCAGTGTATAAAATCCGTCAATCAGTGTTGTGCAGATGTCAAGGACTAGCTCTGACGGGGAATCCACGGCAAGCCCGTCTGCATCTGTATCCATGGAGAAATCATATTCAGAGAAATATATTTTTCTTTTTTCCAGAAAACCAAGCATGATAGAAGGGGCGCTGACAGGTTCTGCAAAGTAGCACTTAACATTATCACCATAAACATGCTTAAGCCCGAAGCTTATACCGCCGGGCGCGCCCCCCACCCCGCATGGAAGATAAACATGGAGTGGATTTTCACTGTCAACTATTATCCCTTTTTCATCAAGCTGTTTTTCAAGCCTTAAAGCGGCAGCGCTGTATCCGAGGAAAAGTTCCCTGGAATTCTCATCATCGACAAAATATGAAAAAGGGTCTTTTTCACACTCCTTCCTCCCCCCTTCAACAGCTTCAGCATAGGAACCCTGATGCTCGATAACATTTACACCGAGGCTCCTGAGCCTGTTTTTCTTCCACTCTTTGGCATCTCTTGACATGTGAATAGTAACTTTGAAACCGAGTTTTGCAGATATTATACCTATACTCATCCCCAGGTTGCCTGTTGAACCGACAACAATATGGTATCTGGAAAGGATATTTTTTATTTCAGGGGATGAAAAAACAGAATAGTCAGATTCAGGAGTAACCAGGCAGTTTTCAATCGCCAGTTTTTCGGCAAACTTAAGAATCTCATATATTCCCCCCCTTGCCTTGATAGAACCTGCAACCGGAAGGGATGAGTCGCACTTGATATAGAAATTATCCCAAAGCCCCAGAACTTCCTTTGAAAAGGAAAAAGCACTTTTAAGTTCCGATTCTATGATGCCGCCATCTGTATCAGGAAATTCTTTTTCAAGAAACGGGGCGAAACGCCTGAGCCGCCTGTCTGTATCATGAATGCTTTCAAGATTAAGTCCATGTTTCTTATCTGCCTCACAGAGAGCTTCAGAAGCAGGCAGCTTTTCAGAATTTTCAAGATACTGAGGCTGTTTACCAAGTATTTTATCAAGAATTTCTTTATAAGTGTTTTTCATAATTATCTTCCCCGTAATAATTCAGCCTTTTATTCTGAAATCATCCAGTCAATTATTGCTGACAAAAAAAGCGCTGAAAGGATTGTAAGACTAATTATAATACTACTTCCTTCCAGGCGCTTGTTTCAAACATTATTCTTCAAGAACAGCTTATAAACATAATAATTATCTGAACAATATTGTAGTCTCTGCTGCTGACTGTTTAGACAAGAAGTCTTCCTGTTCCTGTCCATCCGAAAATTGTTTCTGTTACAACAACTTCAGCTATTATAAGTCCTTACCCAGAATTACTAAAGGGAATGATGTATTGGCTATTGCATGTTTCCTTACAGCATCTTTCCATGTCAGCCTTCTGGCAAGTCCTGTGTTCATATAAGGCTGGTTCAAAACTTCGAGCATTGCAGATCTAGTAATTAGGGCAAAAAGCAGACTCGCACAGGAGGGGTTAGGTAATAACAGGCATGATAAAAAAAAGCCCCCCCTGGTTACCGTTTTTTCATTTTGTATTCCATAAAAGCCAACAAATATTCTGTTACCGGAATCAAGGTTTTTCATTGTTCTCTCTCCTAATATTTAATAATATATTCAGGTAACTAATGCTTGTATTTTTTAATTTTTTATCGATTAGCAAAAATGAAAATATGAGGGGTTTTTAATATAAAATTTTTAACCCTGTTGATCAAAAAACTCTAAGACTACAGATTCCGCAGATTCTTTGATATTCTGCATGCAGCAGGCGTTGCGGCAAGCCCTCCGAGGGAAGTTTCTTTGAGAGTCATATCCATTTTACTGCCTATTTCCTTCATGGCAGATATTATTTCATCAGGAGGTATAATGCTTTTTATACCGGCAAGAGCCATTTCGATTGCTGCAAAAGCATTGACAGCTCCCATTCCATTCCGGTACACACAGGGATACTCGACATAGCCCCCTACAGGATCACAGACAAGTCCCATTGAATTAATAAGGGAAAGAGAGAATGCATTTGAAACCTGCTCAGGGTTTCCTCCCAGAAGCTCACATCCGGCAGCTGCTGCCATGGCTGCTGCTGAACCGCATTCTGCCTGACATCCCCCTTCAGCGCCTGAAAGGGTACTGTTCCTGTCAATTATGGTGCCGAATCCTGCAGCTGTGAAAA
Organism: Spirochaetia bacterium; assembly: GCA_963662265.2. GTDB lineage: Bacteria > Spirochaetota > Spirochaetia > CADAEX01 > CADAEX01. The sequence goes on from CAXXHA010000032.1 coordinate 24,907, forward strand.
GGGAAAGCACTACTTTATCTCTTTCAATTTTCTTTTCATCCTCCAGCACTGTGAGAAGTCCCGGAATTATCCCGCAGGAACCGGCTGTGGGTGCAGCCACAATCCTGCCCATGGATGCATTTACTTCTGATACTGCTAAAGCATTTCTAATAATCCGGGAACTCAGTTCAGCACCGGAATTATTTTCTCCTTCGATAAATTTATCCATAAGACAGGCATCACCGCCGCTCAATCCAGTCACTGATTTTTTATTCACTCTTATCCCTGCCCGAACAGAGTCTCTCATAACCTGATACCTTAATGACATTTTTTCAATCAGATCCTTTTCAGGAACTGATGAGTCAAGAGCCTGCTGAGTAACAATTATTGATGATATTGAAACATTTTTTTCTATAGCTGAATCAACAAGGTCATGTATACTATCCATATCTACTCCGCAATCAGTATAATCTATCAAGATAGATTATTTTTTCAATTTCAGGGACAGACCTGCAGTTCTGAAGAAAGTTATCATCAACAGGCTTATCCAGATTTACAATCATAACAGAATTTCTATTATCTTCAGACTGGTAAACCCTCATTTCCACAATATTTATCTTCTGGTTTGCAATTAAGCTGCTGACAGATACAACAACTCCGGGGACATCTTCATTGAAAATCACCAGAGTAGGATACTTTCCTTCAAAACGGACCATGACCCCGTCAATTTCACTGAGTATGATCTTCCCGCCGCCTATTGAAGAAAGTAGAACAGCAATACTTCTTCCCTTTTCGCCGCTTGCCCTGATTAAAGCAGTATTTGGATGAACACTTCCCAGGTCAGAAGCTTCAAATTTATAAACCAGGCCTCTCTTTTCAGCATGAATAAAACTGTCCCTGATTCTTTCATCATCAGGGGCAAACCCGAGGAGTCCGCCGATTATTGCCCTGTCAGTACCATGCCCCTTCGCAGTCATGGCAAATGATCCGTGAAGAACAATTTCCGCACTGACAATCCTGTCATTAAGTAGGTTTGATGCGAGATTCCCCATCCTTACAGCACCTGCTGTATGGGAACTTGAGGGGCCAATCATTACAGGGCCCAGAATATCAAAAATTTCCATATTGTATATCTTATTCTTATTCTGAATAAAAGACAAACAGGATGTATTATTTTTTATATCAATTCAACAGGATAGTCGGGGATCTATTGTTCGCAATCTCTCACACAACCCCAGGAGCGATCTTTCTCCGCATGTCATTACCCATTCAAGCAAAAAAACAGACTTTTCAACCTTAAAGGCTCTGTTTCCAACCTCATTAATTCATCTGATACCTTATTCCGTTTAAAACAAATACAAAAGGATAAGTCTTTTTAATGATATTTTTACCCAGTAGGATTTAGCCGCCTGATAATTGTAGGGAATAATTCTTTTACCTGAAAGAAAATCCTTTTCTTTATTTGTAATATAAATCCGGTCTATAGGCTGATTGAAAAACCTGATTTCATCTTCAATTGATTTTCTGAAATCTGCATCTGGTTCATTGAGCTTCAGATCTTTTTAAAATAAAAATCAGGAAACGGAAAAGAGCCGAAAACTGCTGAAATTATAATTTTGAAATAATTATTTTTTAAGGTATAATATGTCAAAAGAGGTGATTATGAAAAAGACTTTTCTCATTTTTTTAATAATTGCAGTATCTTCTGTTTCACTTTACGCAGCCCCGAAAATTGCCGGAGTACAGCTGGAAGACAGCGTCATGTATGACGGATATGAATACAAACTGAATGGTGCAGGAATAAGAAAAAAACTTGTACTGAAGCTTTATGTCGGATCACTCTATACAAACAGGGAGGCAAAAAACGAAGAAAGAATTTTAAAAGGACCTGTAGCTTCTGTCATACGGCTCGATATAATTTCAAAACTGATAACTAGTAAACTCATGAAGGAGACTATCCAGGAAGGCTTTGAAAAAGCAATGAACGGGAACACCGCCCCGCTTCAGAAACAGATTGATAATTTTATCGCAGTGTTCAGCGAGGAAATTAAAAAAGGGGATCAGTTTACCTTTGTAAGCCTTCCGGGAGTAGGCGTCACAGCATACAAGGGATATGACAAGCTCACCGTTATTCTTGATGACAGGTTCAGGGAAGTCCTTTTTTCAATCTGGCTGGGAGACGATCCTGCAGACAGGAAACTCAAAAAGAAGATGCTGGAAGGATAATAAAGGATTCACTGCATGCTGCTGTTAAAGATACTTTACCGACGCAGATAAGACAGAAATAACTGTAAATAAACAAAATTCATCCTGATCTGAAATCATTTGCTTCTCCTGAAATAATATAATTTGTTTCAGGAAAAAAACAGTTAATCAGACACTCCCTTTATAATTATAACCTAACATAAAAGGTGCCCACTATTTGAGGGGCAGTCTGCTGCCCGGTTGCCGGACCTTCAATCTATCTTTTCTTTCTGCCTCTGTCATCATGCAGCTTATCAATAAGTTCATGAAATCTTTCTGCAATATATTTCCTTTTGATCTTCAGTGTCTGGGTAAGCTCTTCTCCCATCTTGAAATCATTGGGGACTATTTTTATCTTTGATATGCTTTCAAAAGGCTTGAACCCATGTTCTTTTGTAATCAGAGAATTTATATCTCTCATAAGCCTTTCATAGATCACATCATGTTCTATTGAATACCTGCCTTCTGTCTTTACATCTGTTACTGTCAGTTTAAGCTCTTCAGCCATGCTCAGCAGCTCTTCTTCATTAATTGCCACAATTGCAGACAGCTGCTTCTGATCCTGCCCGAGGACTACGGCGTGATCGATATAACGGCTTTCCTTCATTTTATCTTCAATAGGTTCAGGTTCCACATTTTCTCCCCCCAGAAGCACTATTGTGTCCTTGCTTCTTCCCACAATGATAAACTCCCCGTTTTCACTCCTTACAGCAAGGTCTCCTGTATTAAGCCATCCGTCAGAACTCAGCACAGCTTTTGTAGCTTTCTCATTCTTGTAGTATCCAGACATTACCTGAGGTCCGCGGACAAAAAGTGTACCCTGCTCACCGATACCAGGTATTTCACCGTTATCTCTCCTTATTTCCACTTCAGTGTTTATAAAGGGGATACCTGCAGTACCGAATGTGTTACATTCTATTGTTCTTGAAAGGATTCCGGGGGCTGATTCTGTCATGCCGTATGCATTGACAATTCTGATTCCCAGGGCACCGAAAAACTCATCCAGATACTTGGGCAGAGATCCTGCCCCCGAGGTTGCAACTCTCAGTCTCCCCCCGACTTTTTCCCTGAAAGGTCTGAACAGCAATTCTGCCGCCCTGTGTCCGGGATAGAATAATATAACCCTGAGAAAATGATAAATTCCTGCTGTTGTCATTGCAAAAATATTCCTTTTCCTGAGTGAAACATAACAGCCCTTAAGGTACAGGGAAGATGAAAGAAAAACCTGGTTTATTTTAATGAGAACAAGAATTAAATTCCTTTTCACGGGAGACATCCGGCTGACAGCCTTAATTATCTTCTGATATACAGATTCCCAGATTCTGGGAACTGAAATTATATTCTCAGGCTTTTCTGTCTCAAGGTCTGCTGCAAATCTGGATGCTGATGAGTATATAAAAGTAAGGGCGGCAGATATTCCGCAGAATTCAAATGCTCTTTCATAAACATGCCATGAGGGAAGCATGATAACAGTTTTTTCCCCCTTTGCTGTATCAATTTTAAGCCGGGGAGTATTCCCGTAAACATTCTGAAGAAAATTTTTATGAGAAAGCATTACCCCTTTCGGGTTGCCTGTTGTTCCGGATGTATAGACAATTGTCATGATATCATTTTCAGTAATTCTTTCTGAAAGTTTTTCAACAAGCAGAGGTTCTTTTTCATATTCTCGTTCCCCTGCTTCAGAAAGTTCCTTGTAATAAACGCATTTTTCAAGGATATAATCAGGGATTGTGACTGCTTCATCATTATCCATGATAAAAATCTTTCTGCATCTTTCCCAGTCCCCGGAAGAGAAGAAGTCAAGTAGGCTGCTTAACTGGCTGTTGCTTTCCAGTATCATATATACAGAATCTGAATGCCGGTAAATAAAATTAAGCTCAGCCGGGGTTGAATCCGAGCCTCTCGGTACAGATACGGCACCCAGTGCGATAAGGGCAAAATCAGTGCTTATCCATTCATATCTGTTGTTAACAAAGAAAGAAACATGATCATTCTTTTCTATTTCGAAATAATCAAAACCGGCAGTAAGAATTCTTATAAAACGGGCAAAATCACTGTATTTTACAGGGACAAAAGATTTACTGCGGTTGTCTTTATGAGAAATTCTGTCAGGAAACTGCTCAGCAGTCCTGAATGGTATATCAAGTAGGCTGTTATATTTCATATATATCTCTTACAGGAAAAAATAAGTTACTTAATATAATCTTAATACATTTATTTATCCAGTACAAAATAACGGGCAGCCCTTTATATGATATAATAAAAGCCGGTTTATTGTTATGAAATTAAAACATTCACCATACCAAATCTTTAAACAGAGCAAATCCCCGGCAGCTCTTTATGCCAGAAAAAAATGGATAGGAGAATCTGAATCCCTGGAATGGAAAAGGGATTTTAAAATTACTGTAGATAAAATCCTTGATAACGGAATCTGGGATGATGATAATACAGCTTCAGTTGTCAGAAAGCTTTTCAGTCTTCATCTCACAGTAAGGGATAAGACACCTGAAATTGAAGATGCGCTTTTCAGACTGATTGAGAAATCGGAAGTTTTTCTGACAACCATGGAAGAATCATTAATATCGGAACCTGATCTTGAAAATCTTCCTTTTGCCTCAGGAAAGAACTTCATTGTCATCCCTGCAGCTGCACTCTTTCTGGCATCTATTTTCGGACTGTCAGGCACCCGGGCAGCTGATAAGCTTTTTAAAAATATCACTTCTTTATCAGGCAGTTTTACATCTCCTGCAGACAGTATTGTATTCAGCCACAATCTTTTCAGAGCCCTTGCAGTAACACCTGAATATATGTTTCATCCCGAAACTGAAAGGATAATAAAAATGCTTATAGAAACACAGTCTGAAAAAGGTGACTGGGACGGGGAACTGCCGTTTTACCAGGCAGTAAATGCAGCAGCCCATATAAAATCAGAATATTCAGACATAATCATAAATAAAGCACTTCCCTCTATTTTAAGTAATCAGAACAGAGACGGTTCGTGGGGCGAGGTAAAAAACAGGGAATGGAATACCTTCCTTACTGTTCATGCTTTGAAAAACAGGAATTTACTGTAAATCAAGGGAAGACATTCATAATATATGAGAATTTTCATGGAAAGTTTTCTGAAAATCTATGTAAGCAAAGCTGTTTCTAGAAAAATATAGCACCTATAGTAATAAGCGAGAAGAAAAAGCCTGCACCATTTGCAATAAGAAGAAACAGGTCTTTCCTGTATAAACCGTAAGCAAACCACACAACTGTACTTATAATTGTCATTAATGGCTGAAACCAGATTGTTGTAATTCCCCGGTGGTTATTGACTGCAATTTCTATCATGCTGGAAAACATTACTGTTGTAAGAATTGCCCCGAAGAGCCCCATTATTTTTTCCGGTGTAAATCTCTTGTTCTTTACTGCTGCTGTACTCATCCTTCCGGGTTCCTTATATTTTATAAAATTCTGGTAAACAATTATCAGCTTCAGGATATATACACTCAGCAAGGTTTAATGTCAACTATTGCTGATAGTGTTTTATCGATTATTTATATTGAAAAAATGATTATAATTTATCTTCAGTTAAAGAATCAGTAATCCCTCCCCTTTCCAGAATCAGTAATAACTGTCAGTTTTGCAGGATATGGTTTCAAAAAAAACTGTCCTTTTAAATAAGTGTTGTTGAATCTGACTGCATATGAATCAAGCATATGGAGAGGCACGCTCAAAGGAATTCTTTCATCCCTGTATTCTTCGACAGTATCAAGAAACAGCTTTTTTTCATCTGTAGACAGCCCCTCTGATATCCATCCGAATGCATGATAAAGCGAATTAATTATTGCAGTATATTTAGGAGGAGATGAAAGTATTTTATTCATTTCTTTTTCATAAAGTGAAAAGACTTCATTATGATTAAGCTTTTTGTGATTGGCAACAATTGAACCGCATTTACGGAACGATGATTCCCGGTAAGCAAGAAAAAGGAGCTTGTGAGATGCCTGGAATTTAACAAGATCTTTCATTTTTTCATCTTTTTTTATTTGCCGAAATCTTGCTAATGTAAAAAGTTTTATAAGAAAATGTTCCCTGATAGAAAAATTCCTGAGTCTTCCCTCATCTTCGACTGCTGCATGAGGATATTTTTCCAATACAGCTGATCCGAAAAAACCATTACCCCGATAACTTCTTGCAGAAGGATCTGTCCCTTTATAAATCTTTACATCAGAAATTCCGCATGTAGGAGAACGGTTTTTAAGTATAAATCCGTCTATTTCTCCAGAACCTTCAAGATATGTATCAATAAAATCATTCATTTTATCAGTAACATCAAGATCAGAAGATGGCTGGAAAAGTTTATATTTTCCATTAATATCGGATATTCTGACAGCTTTTCTCGGAACTCCAAGTCCTATTTCTGTTTCAGGACATGTTGTTACAATTTCTGCATAATTTCTGATTTTTTCGACAAAAGGATCTTTAAGTGTCTGCCCGTCATACCTGCACTTTGCAAATCCGAGGCATTTGCTTACAAAGATTCTGGGTTTAATTGTATCCATAGATATAATTGTAAGCATTAAAAGTGTTCGTTTCAATTTTAAATTCAAAATCATTAAATTTTTGCTTCAAATATTTTCCTTTTTGTTATCAAAACCCCCATATTGATTATATTTCTTTATTTATCTATTATACCGTTTAATGAAATGAACTGGAGCCGGTGAATAATACATAAAAATAGCTATAAATATTTTCCTGTTAAATAAATATTTTTTTATTTTTTGATGGTTAAAAATTATTATTTCCGGCATAATATGGACAATGTAGATTCTATCAAAAGAAACAAGATAGAAGACTCTAAACAGCACATAAATATGGAGAAAATTATGGATGGAAGAGAAATTATACTTTTAAACGTATCAGGAGAAGACAAACCAGGTCTTACAGCAACACTGACAAAAATTCTTGCTGATTATGATGTTAACATTCTTGATATCGGTCAGGCAGTAATACATGATGTACTGTCGCTGGGTATACTGTTTGAAGTACCCGGAAAGCATAATTCCTCGCCAATCCTGAAAGATCTCCTTTTTAAAACTCATGAACTTGGAATAAATGTCAAATTCGATCCTATCCCGGAAGAACATTACTCAGAATGGGTCAATTCCCAGGGAAGAGACCTTTTCATTATTACACTTCTGGGAAGGGAACTGACATCAAATCATATTTCAGAAATAACAACTATTATCTATGACCAGGGATTCAATATAGATAAAATTGACAGGCTCTCCGAGAGGATTCCTGTTGGATGCGAAGACAACAGGAAAATAAAGAGGTCCTGTATAGAATTTGCAGTAAGAGGAACTCCTGACAATATTTCTGAAATGAAAAAGAAATTTCTTGAAATAAGCCATGAACAGAATATTGATATTTCATTTCAGAAAGACAATATATACAGACGAAACAGAAGGCTTATCTGCTTTGACATGGATTCAACACTGATACAGTGCGAGGTTATTGTAGAGCTTGCAAAACGGGCAGGTGTTGGTGAAAAAGTTGCCGAAATTACAGAAGCTGCAATGAGGGGGGAATTCGACTTCAAGGAAAGCTTCAAAAGACGGGTAGCACTTCTTAAAGGGCTTGATGAGTCTGTCATGAAGGAAATAGCTGAAAGCCTTCCCATAACAGAAGGGGCTGAAAGGTTAATCAGAAACCTGAAGCACCTGGGATACAAGGTTGCAATACTTTCAGGAGGTTTCACTTACTTCGGAAATCATCTGAAGAAAGTACTTGGCGTCGACTATGTATTTTCCAATGAACTTGAAATAAAGAACGGAAAACTCACAGGGAAACATGTGGGTGAAATTGTTGACGGTGCGAAAAAAGCGGAATACCTGAAGACACTCATTGAAATTGAAAAAATCCACCCTGACCAGAGTATTGCGGTGGGAGACGGTGCCAATGATCTTCCAATGATCAATCTCGCGGGGCTTGGCGTGGCATTCCATGCGAAACCGGTTGTAAAGGAAAACTCAGAATATTCAATATCATCTCTCGGCCTTGATGGTCTTCTATACCTTCTCGGATTCAGAGACAGGGATGTAATTTAAGTATCCCGGATCATGAGAATTCTGTTCTGTTTCATGTTATAATTCAGCAGCTTCCACCTGCTGGCATGCCGGAAAAGACAGGTATTAACATCTTGTAGGCATTTCTGGAAATACGTGTTTTTTCCTTTGATACCTGAAAGCAGGGAAATATCATAAAATACAGGCTGAAAGCTGCCGGTAATATTTATCAGAAGCATTCAGCCTTTTTTTCAATAATGATTCCAGTTAAGAAAACATCTTTTAAACAAAAAGCCCCGCATTTATAAACAGTCAAGACGGATGCAAGGCTTTTGTGCAATGTTAAATCTATGTTTAAGTATTTTAAATCACTTTGGCAGATTCTTTCGCAAGCCTTCTCTTCTGTACAAGAATAATTCCGAAATAAACCGCTACAGAGAGAACTGAAACAATTATACTTTTCCCGCCGATTCCAATCATATCAGCAACAAGATATGGCCTGAAAAGTGTGAAAGTTATTATTATCAGCATTACAGTCTCATACCACCTGTTTTTCATCACAGTGAAATTCTGTGTTCCTGATGAGAAGGCAAACATGGCAATAAGCGAAGTAAAGAAAATCCATACAACCTTATAGACTGATGATATTCCGATCAGGAGAAGGTCTGTATTGAATATGAAAATAAAGGGAAGTATTACAGTTCTCAGTGAATAGCTGAATGCCTGTATTCCTGTTTTTATCGGATTTGATTTTGCAAGTGCCGCGGCTGCAAATGCTGCAAGTCCAACCGGGGGGGTAACATCGGCGAGTATTCCGAAAAAGAATACAAACAAATGTGCCGCAATAAGGGGAAATTCAACCCCTGCCTTTGCCCCGAGTGTCACAATAACAGGGGCTGTAAGTGTTGCCATTACTATGTAGTTGGCTGTAGTCGGGAGCCCCATACCGAGTATGAGACTTGCTATTGCAGTAATTACAAGGATGAGTATAAAATTCCCCCCTGAGAGTATTTCAATAACCTCTGTAATAATTCCGCCCAGCCCGAGAGTAACAACACCTACAATAATACCGGCAGCTGCAACTGCAACACCGATTCCCATCATGTTTTTTCCGCCTGCAACAAGCGCGTCATAAATCTGCCTTGCACTCATTATAAGAGCCTCTTTCAGGGATCCTCCGTCCCTCCTTGCAATTATAATATTCTGCACAGGAATAAGTACTGCAAGAACACAGATAGCCTTGAAAGCTGCAAGCTGAGGAGAATGCCTGAAAACAACAAGTTCAATAATAAGGAACAGAAGCGGAAGCATGAAGTGAAGACCGGAAATAAGAGTCTTGAAAAAGTTCGGTATCTCATCTTTTGGAAGTCCTTTGAGTCCCAGTTTTCCAGCTTCAATATGTGATATATAAACAAGAGCAACATATGCAATTACTGCAGGAATAAAAGCTGCTTTGATAACTTCGAAATAAGGTATGTTGCAGTATTCTGCTATTATGAACGCTGCAGCTCCCATGATAGGGGGCATCAGCTGGCCGTTTGTACTGCATGCAACCTCTACAGCCCCAGCCTTGTGTGCCGGGTACCCGACACTCTTCATGAGCGGTATTGTAAATGTCCCGGTAGTTACTGTGTTTGCAATACTTGACCCGGAGACCATTCCGGTAAGACCGCTTGCAAGAATTGCAGCTTTTGCAGGCCCCCCCCTGAAACGTCCGAGGAGAGAAAACGCTATATCAACGAAATATTTCCCCGCCCCGGCCTTGTCAAGCATTGCCCCGAAAAGGACAAACAGAAATACAATAGTTGCAGATACATCAAGTGGAACACCGTAAATACCTTCAGTCGAAAGAGTAAGCTGTCCCAGGAAACGGTTTACAGATACCCCTTTAAAAGCTATGACAGCAGGCATATAGGGGCCGAAAAAAGCATAAAGAATAAAAAAAGATGCAATCACAGACAGGGCTGGTCCCAGTGATCTTCTTGCAGCTTCAAGAAGCAGCACAATCAAAACAAAACCGACAATTATATCGCGGGGAAGAGGCGAGCCCTGCCTGGTGCTGATTCCAACATAATCAAATGCAATGTAAAGAGCTGCAAGGGAAGCAGTCAGTGCTATTGCCAGATCAAACATTGTAATTCTGTCCCTGGAGGCAAAATAGTTGAGGATCCTGTTCTTTTTGGGCTTTTTAAAAAAAGGATGGCTCAAAAATACAAGAAAAATTGCAAATGCAAAATGTATTGCCCTGACAATTGTCGAATTAAGGAGCAGAAATGTTGCAAGTGAAAGCTGAAAAAGGGACCAGGCTGCAGCAACTGCGGGGATAAGCCATTTAGTCCAGTTATCAATTTTTCTTAAATCACCTTCAGCTTCATCAACTATCCTCTGTGCCTCATCAATATCTTCTCTCTTTATTTCATCAATAGCCAAATTCTGTCTCCTGTATCTGTTGTATGATCCTGTTTTGCAATAACGGAAAAACGGGATATTTTAATTTACACTTACAATATCTTCATTACAAACAGGATATACAGACAAGCCTGTTTACTCTGCAGGAATAAAAACCGTAATATAAAGGTATATACTGTAAGGATTAGTCAGCATAATGACCCGGTACCGGGCAAATAAAATGCATGTCCAGATTGTATTTTAAATGAATATATTAAAGCAGTAAATAGCTCTGAAATTGAAGGACAGTTTTTTTGGCAGGATTGCCGGCTTTTTTATCAGGCAGAAACTTTTCAGCAGAAATTATCAGTAGAATTTAAAAGAGGCTTCCATAATCAGCAGAAGCCTCTCTTATCAGTATTGTTTTAATACTTGTGATATCTATATTACTTGAGTCCTGCTTCCTTGAAGTATTTCATTGCACCGTCATGAATCGGAGCAGAAAGACCTGTAAGCATGCTTTCTTTTGTTATATCTGCAAATGCAGGATGAAGAGTCTTGAAATCTTCGAGATTGTCGAAAAGCTCTTTTGTTATTGCATAAACAATATCATCACTCACATCAGAAGAAGTACAGAGAGTAGCTTTAACACCATATGTTACAGCATCATCCTTGTTTGTAGCATTTGGATAGTATTTTACAGGAATTGTTGATTTTGCAAAATAAGGGAATTCAGCAAGAAGATTATCAACCTTATCAATGCTTACAAAATGTGTTTTTCTTGTACCGGCAGTAGCTTCCTTGAAAGAACCGTTAGGATGACCTACTGTATAGAAATAAGCATCAATTCTTCCGTCCTGAAGCATTTTTGCACATTCTGACGGTTTAAGTCCTTCAGGAGTAATATCTTTTTCCCAGTCCATGCCGTAAGCCTTGAATGTTTCAATTGCATTTCCCCTGTTTCCGCTTCCCGGATTACCGATATTTACAACCTTACCCTTGAGGCTTTCAAAATCTGTAATTCCCGCGTCATCAGCAGCAAGAAGTGTAATTGATTCCGGATAGATGGAACATACTGCTCTTAATTTTTCCTGTTTTCCTTTTTCTGCCCACTCTGCAGTTCCATAGTATGCCTGATACTGTCTGTCAGACTGAACCATACCGAACTCGAGGTCACCTGCAAGAATAGCATTTACATTGAATACTGATCCGCCTGTAGATTCAACTGTAACTTTAAGGTTATATATATCAGATTTTTTGTTGACAATTTTACTGATAGAACCGCCTGTAGGATAGTAAGTACCGGTAACTCCCCCTGTACCTATTGTTGCAAATTTCAGAGCTCCTGATTTTGTATCTGATTCACTTTTGCTGCATGACATTACTGATGCAAGCAGCATAACTGCAAGCAGTACTGTTAAAAGCTTTTTCACTAGATGTCTCCTTTGATGATTTATAAAGATATATCTTTATGAAATTGTACAGATATTCACAGAATTTAGCAATAAATATTAATAACAATATCAGCAGGGTAACTTCAGGTTATAAATAGATATGGAGGAATCTCAACCCGCTCATCCATGGTGTAATATTGCAGCCAACTTTCCGGGATATGCGGAAGTTATTCCCCTGTAAAACCGGTGTTAAAATGTTTAAGGTATTTTCCCCGGGGCAAAGGAAGGAGAACAAAACCTTCCTTTAGAAAAAATAAAAAAATGCGGTTTCCCCTGGGGAAGAACCGCATCATATAATTTTATAATCCCGTGTCAGGTGCCGCTACTCTGCAAGGCTGGACACCGGGGCAGCATGATTCTCAAAACATACGAATCATCTGCCAAGTGCCGTTGCTTAATGCTTCAGGGTACATGAACATAATAATTTTCAATAAAAAACAGGATAAATTAGTCCCTTGTCAGGTGCCTGTACTTGATCCTGTGAGGCTGGTCTGCATCTATGCCGAGCCTTTTCTTTCTGTCAGCCTCATACTCTGAGTAGTTGCCTTCAAACCAGTAAACCTTGCTGTCTCCCTCGAAAGCAAGAATATGTGTTGCAATCCTGTCAAGGAACCACCTGTCGTGGCTTATGACAACAGCACAGCCTGCAAAGTTCAGAAGTCCCTCTTCAAGAGCACGGAGAGTGTTGACATCAAGGTCGTTGGTCGGCTCATCAAGAAGAAGAACATTAGCCTCTTCCTTAAGCATCATCGCAAGGTTAACCCTGTTTCTTTCTCCACCGGAAAGCACTTCAAGTTTTTTCTGCTGATCAGCTCCGGTAAAATTAAACCTGGCAACATAGGCACGGGAATTCATCTCCTTGCTTCCGATTTTTACTATATCGCTGTTGCCGGAAATTGTTTCCCAGATAGTCTTATTGTCATCAAGCCCTTCCCTTGTCTGGTCGACATGGGCAAGTTTAACAGTTTCACCGAGTTTAATGCTTCCGTTGTCAGGTGTTTCAACACCTGTAATCATCTTAAACAGTGTTGTCTTACCAGCTCCGTTAGGCCCTACTATACCGATAATACCTCCGGGAGGCAGGGTAAAATCCATGCCTTCGACAAGTATCCTGTCCTCAAAGCTCTTTGTAATATTTTTAGCTTCAATAACCACATCACCAAGCCGGGGTCCCGGCGGAATATAAATCTGAAGATCAGAGAGGGTCGCTTTTGCCTCCTGGCTCAACAGGTTCTCGTATGAACTGATCCTTGCCTTTGATTTTGCATGTCGCCCCTTGGGATTCATTCTGATCCATTCAAGCTCTTTCTGGAGAGTCTTCTGTCTTTCAGTTTCCTGTTTGGCTTCCTGAGCAAGCCTGTTTTCCTTCTGCTCAAGCCATGATGAATAGTTACCTTTCCATGGAATTCCCTTGCCCCTGTCAAGCTCTAGAATCCAGCCTGCAACATTATCTAGAAAATACCTGTCATGAGTTACTGCAATAATTGTACCCTCATATCTCTGGAGATGGTGTTCAAGCCATGCAACAGTTTCAGCATCAAGATGGTTTGTCGGTTCATCAAGGAGGAGAATATCAGGTTTCTGAAGGAGAAGACGGCAGAGAGCCACCCTTCTTTTCTCCCCTCCTGAAAGGACCTGAACTTTAGTATCTTCAGGCGGGCACCTGAGTGCATCCATTGCCATTTCAAGCCTTGAATCAAGCTCCCATGCATCTGCAGCATCAAGTTCCTCCTGGACCTTTCCCTGCCGGATGAGAAGCTTGTCCATCTCATCATCATCCATAGGCTCGCCGAATTTTTCATTGATCTCATCAAACTCTTTAAGAAGAGCAACAACAGGGCCCACACCCTCTTCAACAATATCCCTTACTGTTTTTTCAGGATCAAGTTCAGGTTCCTGTTCAAGATAGCCCAGTGTATATCCTGGGCTTACAGCAGTTTCACCGTTGAACTCCTTGTCGACTCCTGCAAGTATTTTCAGGAGGGAACTTTTCCCGGATCCGTTGAGACCAAGGACACCTATTTTTGCCCCGTAGAAATAGGAAAGTGAAATATCTTCAAGAACCTTTTTTGTACCGTGGCTCTTGCTTACCCTCATCATCGAGTAAATTATTTTTTTATCATCATCAGCCATAATATCTCCTTTAACATGATCAGTTTATATGCAATTCCTAAAATTATATTTTTTGAAGTATTGTTCCATAAAATCTGCATTCTCCGGTGAAGATCTAACTCACAGCAGAATTTTTTAACTACATTTCATTGTATGATCTATACTTACATAAAATCCGGAATCAGTCTATCACCGGTAAATCATGAGCATGAGTATTATAGATATTGAGCTGTTTATTCAACTGAAATTTAAAAAAATCTGTAAAATATTTTAACAGAGGATTTTCAGAATATTTTAAAACATCTATGCATAAATCAAACAGGCAGCTTTATCTTATCCAATTTATATCTGGAAAAATATTCACTGTATGATTCAAGCGCTTCACTGCCGCACAGAGAGGATCTTGAAGCGCTGTTGTAGTTTTCATAGAGCCGTTCAGCAGCTTTTACGATATCACTGACAGTTGTTTTCAGCATTCTTTCTCTGTTTTTCTGCCTTATCTCATCCGAAAGGCCGTATAAATACCTTCTGATGTTTACATGACCTTTTTCTCCGGGGGAAAGAGGCTTTATCTCTTTTCCGACACAGTTGAGAACTGCTTTAAAAAGTTCATCCTTTGTAATATTTCCATCAATAATATATTTGAGAGAATCATGGAAAGCATCCTGTGTCCCTCTTATTGAAGGGTCCCTGTAGGATGAAAAGGTAAGAATACCCTCCATGCCGTTGACTGCAGAACCGACACCGTAAGCACCGTTTTCCATCCTCACCTTCTCCCAGAGGAAACCTGTATCAATAATCCTTGTCAAAAGCTTTTCATGGATAAATTCCCTGCTTCCCGATCTTGATGCCCTGATCACAGCAGCGTTGTAATTGACAAGCGACGGAATAATCATAGCCTGATAATTATTACCTGCCGCGCCTGATTCATTATTATCATCATAGACAGGGGAAGATGAAACAGACTGGGGATTCTTTAAATACCTTGAAAGTATTTCAGAATTTTTTTCAAAACACTTTTTGTCTGATGTGAGTCCCGCAGTTACAGTTGCGTTATTGACAATCCAGTCCCTTATTTTCTTGAGTATGCCTGCGGTATTTCTGATGACATCGGGATTCTCGGTATCAATATCTGTCAGAAACATCACCTGATCAGCTCCTGCCCATCCGGCCTGCCTTTTCAGCGACCTGCTCATTTTTTTTGATGCTGCAAGGGATGCGACATAGTTGCCTCTCCTAAGGAGTGATGCCCTGAAATCGCTTTTAAGCTCTGTGATAATATCTTTCAGTCTGTCATGATCATCAAAATCTGCCCCTTCAAGTATGCTGAAAACAAGATCAGACGCGCTTTCAAAACGCTCTTCAATAGCCTTATACCTCACAATTACATATTCATTGATACTGCTGTCAAAAGCCTTGCCTGTCTCTGGAAAAACAAAGAAACCGCCTGTGTTGAGCGCAAGTTCCCTTGCAACATCATAAAACGGGACTCCCGGCAGGCCTGATTCCCTCATTGCTCTAGCAAAGAGCGGAATATACATTTTCAGCTCTTCATCCATCGTTCTTATGTCATAGAAAAAATCAGCATAGACTATGCCGGCAGTAAAATAATCATGATAGAAGCAGGGTGAGGAATTTATCCTCCCTTCTGTATAGTCAATTGTAAGCACTTTCCCGGGGATGTCGCTTTTATCAAGAACAGGTATTTTCCTGAGATCCTCTTCGCTGTCCCTGCTGTCCCTGTATTTTTCAAACAGGTCAGTATCTTCTTCAAGCTGCTCAGGGTTTATTTCGGGAATATATTCATCCTCTTCCTTAACATCACTGCTGTCAGGCTTTACAGTAACAATAGAACGGTGACTGTTTTTAAGGAGCTTTTCTTTAATAAGCTTCTCAAAGTAATGCTCATCTTTTTCAAGGTTGCTTCTTACAGTTTTCATGTGGCTGGTGAAACCGATTGTATGTGAAGGTTCTTTCCCATGAAGCCATCCCTGGCATGTCATATCCATGAGAAAAAGCCCGTACGGCCTTCCCCCTTTTATTTCACGGTTTACAAATTCCGCTGTCCTTAACGCTCCCTCTATCAGGTTTTTATCAAGCCCTTCAGACGCAGCCTTTTCAAGAGTATTGAAAATCAGCTTTTCAAAATCCTCTTCCCTCCCGGGGGATGTATCTCTCATACCTACTGAAAAGACAATCTGCCTGAGGTCTGTATCAATTCCGCTTACAGGGGCGAGATCCCCGCCTATATCAGATTTTACAATTTCAAGATACAAAGGAGATGCGGAAGAACCTATCAGGATTTCTGTAAGAAGCTCCATTTCAAGGGCTTCAACAGGATCTGTTGAATCTCCGCAGAGCCAGTTGAGTGTTATACTGCATATACCCTTGCCATCCTCTGAATGGGATGTCCTGACAAGTTTTAACGGTTCTATTTTTTCCTGAAGAGGTGTTTCAGGGGGGCTGAATTCAGGTTTTGAAAAACTCTTAAGGAAATTCTCCTGCAGGAATTCAAGCTGTTTTTCTGTATCAAAGGAGCCGTAAAGAAAGATTCTGCAGTTTGATGGGTGATAGTATATTTTGTGGAATTCAAGAAATTCCTCATATGTCAGCTTCTTAATTTCATCAGGCATACCGCCGGAATCGTATTTATAGTTGTTATCAGGAAAAAGGGAGCGGTAAGACCATTCCGCAAGAACAGAGTTATGATCGCTATAGCTTCCCTTCATTTCATTGAATACAATTCCTCCGGGTACTAGCTTATCGCCCTCTTTTTCATACCTTATCCCCTCCTGCATGAATGTCTCCTTCTTCAGAAGAGGGTAAAATACAGCATCCCCGTAAACCTTCATGAGGTTGAAATAATCTTTTTCAACCGTACTTGCCCCGGGATAGACTGTTTTATCAGGATATGTCATTGCATTCAGAAATGTGTACATGCTGCTTTTCAGAAGCTCGATAAACGGATCCCTGAGGGGAAATTCCCTTGAACCGGCAAGAACAGAATGTTCTATAATATGCGCAGTCCCTTTGTTGCCCAGGGGGAGAGTCCTGAAAATAAAGGAAAAGAAATTCTCCTCGCTGTCATTTGCTATATGATATAAATCGCATCCGGTTTCTTCATGGATAAATCTTTTTCCGGATGATCTGTACTCGCCGAGATCATCCTCAGAAACAAATTTAAAACCGTATTTTGATTCGCCAATTTTCATTAATAATTACTCCCCGGTTGTTTTCTTTCAGATGCTGTGTCAGGCTTTATTAAGTCAAAACACGGCATCATGGTCTGATTCAACAGACAATGCTTTCATATCTGAAGCTCATGATTTCACCTTAATGCCTTCTCAAACTCCCAGGGTAATTATTACCCTGTTGTGTTTTCAGCCTGCAGGCAGCTTAAGGCATTTTATCATTCAATAGAGCTGTCAATTTCAGGCTGTTATACATCCCTGATGGAAAGTGAAATCCTCTTCCTTTCAGTGTCAATCTCAATCACTCTCACCTTTACTTTCTGGTTTACCTTCAGGAAATCAGCAGGGTCATTCACAAATGCATCTGCAATCCTGCTCTTATGCACAAGCCCGTCCTGATGGACACCTATATCAACAAATGCTCCGAAAGCTGTTATATTGGTAACAGTACCTGAAAGAACAAGTCCTTCCTCAAGATCCTCGATAGAATTGATCCCGTCAGTATAACTGAAAAGCTCATACTCTTTTCTCGGGTCTCTGCCCGGCTTTTCAAGTTCACTGACAATATCTTTCAGTGTCGGAAGACCTGTTTTATCTGTAATATATTTTTCTATCCTTATCCTGGAAACATAATCCCTGTTTCCAACAAGCTTTTCAAGCGGCTCCCCAATGTCTTCTGCTATCCTGTAGACAGTTTCATAACTTTCGGGATGGACAGAGCTTGAATCAAGAGGATTATTCCCCCCCTTGATTTTAAGAAATCCGGCAGCCTGCTGATATGATTTATCTCCCATACCCTTTACTTTCAGAAGCTCTGTACGGTTTTTGAACCTGCCGTTTTCATTCCTGTACAGAACTATATTATCTGCAAGCCTGCTGTTAAGACCGGAAACATAGTTTAAAAGCTCTGTTCCGCAGCTGTTCAAATCCACACCTACCTGGTTTACACAGGAAATTACAACATCATCAAGAGCAGATGTCAGTTTTTTCTGATTCACATCATGCTGGTACTGCCCCACTCCAATTGATTTCGGATCAATTTTTATCAGCTCGGAAAGAGGATCCTGAAGACGCCGTCCAATTGAAACAGCCCCCCTTATTGTAAGGTCAAGATCAGGAAATTCCCTTCTTGCATTTTCTGATGCTGAATACACAGATGCTCCGCTTTCATTTACAATTACACAGGGCGTATCTTTCAGAAATGAGATAGACTTGAGAAAATCAAGAACTTCCCTTCCACCAGTTCCGTTGCCAACAGCAACAGCTTCAATATTATACTTATCGTGAAACCTCTTTATAATATCCACCCCGTTTTCCTTTTTTTTCTCATCAAAAGGAAAAAACACACCATATTCCAGCAGTTTGCCTGTCTCATCGACTGCGACAACCTTGCACCCTGTCCTGATACCCGGATCCACGGCAATAACAGCCTTGTTTCCATAAGGAGACTCTAGGAGAAGGTTTTTAAGATTGTCTGAAAAAATAGCAATAGAAACATCATCAGCCTTTTCACGTAAAGCTGAAATCACCTCGTTTTCAAGAGAGGGATGGAGAAGCCGGCTGAAACTGTCGAGAAACGACTCTATTAGAAATGAATATACCTGGTCGGAATATTTTATATTTCTGCTTAACACAGTTCTTTTGATTATTGAAAGAGCCTTCTCCTCATCAACCTCTATCTTGACAGTGAGGAAGGAACTGTTCTTCCCCCTGAGAACTGCAAGTATACGGTGGGGAGCTGCCCTGTAAGCTCTCTCACTGTAATCAAAATAATCCCGGAAACGGGATGCCTCGTCCTGTTTCTTCTTTATGACTGATGATGTCAGAAGAGATGTCTTTTCATAGAACTCCCTCAGGACTTTTCTCACATCAGCATTTTCATTCACCTTTTCAGCGATAATATCGGATGCCCCTTTAAGAGCTTCTTCTGTTGTGGCAACCCCTTTATCCGGATCAATATATTTCTGAGCTTCTTTTTCAGGGCTGACTGTCTTTCCATAGAAGATGCTGTCAGCAAGCCCTTCAAGCCCTTTCTCTTTTGCTGCCTTTGCCCTTGTTTTTCTTCCCGACTTGTAGGGAAGGTACAGATCCTCGAGTTCTGCAAGAGTCTCTGCACTGTTTATTCTTTTTTCAAGATCATCAGTAAGCGAGTCTTTTTTCTCTATAACTTCCCTTATGTACTGCTTCCGCTTTTCAAGCTTTTCATAGAAGTCCTGTTTTTCCTTGACTGCCTGTATAACAGTCTCATCAAGAGAGCCTGTCATCTCTTTCCTGTACCTGGCAATAAACGGAACAGTTGCCCCTTCTTCAAGAAGTTTAAGTACTGCTTTTATATTTTTTTCAGCTATTCCGAGGTCATCAGAAACTGATTTTACTATTTTAATGTTTTCATATTTTTCCAAGGGAACACCTGCCTGAAGCGATTTTTAGGATTTAAGCATCCTGTCCTGTGCTGAAAAACACTGTCTGTAAGGATATACATTTCTGTCATTAACTGTAAACACAGTAAGGAGATAATTAGGTACAGTAATGAAAGGTTTTAGCTGTTTTTTTCTGTATTCAGATATTATTTCAATAATAATGAGCATAATCCTGATAACAAGGCAAATTTCAAATGCAATCTGTTTTCAATATGAACCCGGGTTTTCTCAAAGTCTTATTCATTGAAATACATGCAATTAAACAATATAGGGAAAAAAGTGAGTATTATGTGCTCTCAGGTTTTATGAAGCACTGTCAGGAGAGCAGTCTATTGACAATAACTGTTTTGCTGATTACAAAAAAGATATGAGATTCGAGCTTTTGAAAAAACGTTCAGATATTATCAGGACAGTGAGGGATTTT
The DNA here is from genome assembly GCA_963662265.2 of Spirochaetia bacterium. GTDB lineage: Bacteria > Spirochaetota > Spirochaetia > CADAEX01 > CADAEX01. Next base: position 45,175 of record CAXXHA010000032.1, read on the forward strand.
TTTTACAACAGGAACTATCTTGAAATAGAAACACCTCTTCTGTCGCCCCATCTTATACCTGAAGCACCGATAGAAATATTCAAAACAGAAAGAATATCCCCCTACAGCAGCAGCCGGGCAGAAATGTACCTAACACCTTCTCCAGAAATATGGATGAAAAAAGCAATTTCAGAAGGGTCCGGAAATATTTTCCAGATTACAAAATCTTTCAGAAACTCGGAGCAGAAAGGAAAACAGCACAACAACGAGTTTACCATGATGGAATGGTATACAATGGGCGCAGATTACAACAGCTCTCTAAGCCTTACAGAAGAGCTCCTAGAAGAACTCCACGGCAGGTTCAGATCAGAAAGCATAGAAAAGCCGGTTCTGAAGATATCGATGAGCGAGGCTTTTGACAGCTACACAGGCATAGATCTAAGCAGATGCGGGACAACTGATGAACTGCACGAGGAGATAAAAAGGTGCGGGTATGAAGTCGGCGGCGGATACAGCTGGGAAGAGGCATTTAATTCAGTTTTTCTTTCCGAGGTTGAGTCCCGTCTCCCGGCAGACAGGCCGGTTGCATTGTTCGACTACCCTGGGCAGATACCATGCCTTGCGAAGAAGACAGAAAACGGGAAATTCCATGAAAGATGGGAACTCTATATCAACGGAATAGAGACAGCAAACTGCTACACCGAGGAAACTGACAAAGATATTGTGGACAGTTTCTTCAGGTCAGAATTCAGACTGAAATCAGAATCCTCCGTCCCCCATTGTGTTGATTTCTCATATACAGACCTGTTTCATTCCTTCCCCCCCTGCTCAGGGACAGCTCTCGGCATTGACAGGCTGGTAATGGCAGTATCAGGCACCGATGATATAAAAGATATTCTTTCTTTTATTTTCTGATTTTTCCTTTTATAATATTATTGAAAACAGCAGAGCAGTTATTTCGGTTTATCATCTGCAGCCAATCCTTGTAAGCAGATGGTTGTACTCTGCAAACCGGCAGCTTTAATTATCAGACATTCTGATATTACTACTTTAAAAAATCATAGTTTGATTTAAAAAAACGAAAGAATATGAATTCAGTATTAAATAAACAGTTTAAAGATATTAAACAGGGGGAATAAATGGACTTCAGAATCAAGAATCTCGGAGAATGCAGGTATAAATCACCTTTAATTGATGACCTGGATAAATTACAGACAGCCTTTGTCGATGACAGCAAAAGGGTAAGGCTTAATGTAATTGTTGACGAGAATACTGAAAGCAGCGAAGAACCTACCTTGGAAATAGCAGGGCAGAGAAGAGATATTTATTTCAACCCTCCCTATACAAGAGCAGCTATTGTTACCTGCGGAGGCCTCTGCCCCGGTCTCAACGATGTGATCCGGTCAATTGTAATGGAATCACATTATCATTACGGCATAAATTCGATTACAGGTATCAGGTACGGGTACAACGGGCTTAAGAATTTTAAAAAATATCCACCTATCGAGCTGACCCCCGATGTTGTCAAGGATATCCATACTATAGGGGGAACAATACTCGGATCATCGAGGGGCGGTACAGACAATATTGATGAGCTTGTAGATGCGCTTGAGCATATGGGAATAAATATTCTTTATGCTATAGGGGGCGACGGAACATTAAGCGGGGCAAGGGATATTTCTAAAAGGGCATCTGAACGGGGACTGCCGCTTTCCGTGATAGGTATTCCGAAGACAATTGACAATGATATTAACTATATCCAGAAATCATTCGGTTTTGAAACAGCATTCTCCAAGGCTGTTGAGGCAATATCAGGGGCCCATGTTGAAGCAAACGGGGCGCCGAACGGTATCGGCATTGTCAAACTGATGGGTAGGCATTCAGGCTTTATAGCAGCCTACGCTACACTTGCCATGAATGATGTAAACTTTGTGCTTGTCCCGGAAGACACATTCGACCTTGATCCTCCCAACGGACTGTTGGCCCACCTTGAGCAGTATCTTATCAAGAGAAAGCACGCAGTAATCTGTGTTGCGGAAGGGGCTGGACAGGAACTGATAAAATCAGACAAGGAACTGGGAACAGATAAATCCGGCAATGTGAAACTGAAGGATATAGGCTTGTATTTAAAAGACAGGATTGATAACTATTTCAGAGACAGGATGGAAGTCAATGTGAAATACATTGATCCAAGCTACATCATAAGGAGTGAGCCTGCCTGCCCGAACGACTCTCTTTTCTGCGCACTTCTCGGACAGTATGCAGTGCATGCAGGAATGGCCGGAAAAACAGAAATGGTTGTGGGGCTTATAAACAATGTCTATGTACATGTGCCGATTGAAATCGCGGTATCTGAAAGGAAAATAATCGATATAAAATCCCAGTTCTGGAACAATGTGCTTCAGGCGACAGGTCAGCCATACAACATGAGAAACTGCTGTGATCTTAACCTGGATAAAGATAATAAATAACCGGGAAATAATATGATGAGGGGGGCTTTATTTAAAGCCACCCCCTCTTTTCCCATATATAAGCTGAATAAACTCAAACATACACATTCGGAATCAGAGGATTTTCCTGATCACACTTAAACAAAGAGTATCAGTCATCACCCTCAGAACAAACACTACACAGTTTTGAGTCAGCATGCTGCTGAGCCCCTGTATCACGGGCCTGTAACAAAAAAAAAAGCTGCCGGATGGCAGCTTTCAGATATGTTTAAATCTAACCCAGCAGTATTATCTGAACATCCCCGACATTGGTATTTGTGGCGCCAGTCATAAGAAGCGAATCACATTTTTTGAAAAAATGGTATGAATCATTACGGCTCAGATAGTCCTGGATATCAAGATCTTTCCCGCTGCTCTTTTCAAGCACTTCAAGAGATGCATATGCGCCTGCCGCATCTGTAGGCCCGTCATTACCATCAGTTCCGCCGGAAAGGAAACAGCAGTTTTCATAAAGGGAAGGAGATCTTTTAATTTCATCTAGAAACGCAAGAGCCATTTCCTGGTTCCTGCCCCCCTTGCCTTTTCCACGGATAGTTACTGTAGTCTCTCCGCCTGCTATAATGCAGACAGGCTTATCAGTACCTCCTGCAAGAAGGCTCCTGCCGTCCCTCGCCAGGGCTGAATAGAATTTTGCCACTTCCCTTGCCTCCCCGGTAATTGAAGATGAAAGGACATATGTTTCATAACCGAGAGAAACTGCTTTTTCCCTGGCAGATATCAATGATTCCGTATTTGTCCCCATCAGGATATTATTCACTTTATCAAAGACAGCATCATTCTCATCAGGTGTATCTGGAATTTCACCGCTGCAGCCAAGCTCAACAGCATTCTTCACATTCTCAGGAAGACTGTCATATATTCCGTATTTCAGAAATATATTTTTTGTATCATTGAAACTGCTTCTGTCGGGAGAAGTAATTCCCGATGCAATTACAGAAAGATCATCACCAACAACATCGGAAAGAATAATGTTGAATGAAACAGCAGGATACATGGCAGCTGCTGTCTTTCCCCCCTTAACATCTGAAAGGTGTTTCCTTATTGTATTAAGTTCATGGATATCAGCACCGCATGAAAGAAGAAGCTTTGTTGTCTCCTGTTTTTCAGCAAGTGTCAGTGAAATTTTATCATTAGAGACAGGATTGCAGTAGAGAGCAGATCCTCCCCCTGAAATCAAATTGATAAACAGGGTTTTCTCATCACCGGACAGGTGAAGCTCCCTTATTCTTTTCCCCGCTTCAAGGCTTTTCTCACCCGGCACAGGGTATTCAGCTTCTATTGTTTCAATATATTCAAGCTTTTCAGTATGTCCTGTTTTGACACTAATAAGGCCGCCTGAAATTCCTGCTTCCCAGAACCTTTTCAACCGCAAGAGCCATTCTGGCTGTCGCTTTTCCTATACCTGTAACAACAATTCTTTCAAAATCATCAAGATTAACAGATTTTATCTCTCTCCCCGACCGAAGTTCCAGAATATTTCCGGCAACCTTCATGTTACCTGTAATCATCTTGTAGGGATTTACCCGGTCAAGGGCAGCATTGAAAATTTCATCAATATCTTTGTTTATTTGAGCCATACAACTTCCCATGGATGCAGGGTGATCATTGCAGAACAACCTGATCCTTCATCATTATTATCACAGCAGCAGTTCCCGGAATCACTCTTTTCCCTTTCAGGATCATGTGAAATGATCAGGGCACCAGACCCCTGCTGAAAGATTATATCATATAATCTTTTTTTGTCAAAACAGCTTAATACATCCCAGTGAACAAAAGATTTGAGAAGCTTTCCGCTTATGTTTACAAGACACAGTACTTTTTCATTGCCGTCAGGAGATATCCTGAGAATTGCAAGAAGAGGTCCCGATGTATCGAGTATTTCCTGTTTACCCCCGGGATCAAAGGCTGGTTCCTTCCGCCTTGCATCAAGCATTTTCCTGTACCCTGAAAGAACCCTGCTTCTCATCGACTTTGGATCTGAAAGCTCTTCAACAAGCCTGTTGTAATCAAGTTTTTCCCTGTTAATTGTACGGTTCATACCTGTAACAGAAACCCCGGCCCTGTAGTTTACAGAACCAAGCAGACTGTGGATATAAATCCCCGGCATGCCTGTCATTGCAAGGATAACAGACTGAGAGGTGAGGAATTTGGAAACAGCTGTGTCATTATCTTTCTCATTACCTGATATTGCGGAAAAATAATTGATATTCAGCTCATAGGGGATATCGCCGTCTTTTGTCGCCTTGTATGATATAAGCCCGCCTCTTTTTTCAACTTCCGAAAGCATATTATCCATCTCTTCGCTGTTAAGAATACCTTTTGCAGGAAGTACCCCAATACCGTCATGAGATGCATGAAAATTGAAAAAAGAAACACTGTCGGAGGGTTTATCAAGCGCCCCTGCAGCCCATTCCCTCAAGTGGCTGGCATCTTCACGGAGGAAAGCATCAAAGGTGAGAGGAGGAAGGGCAAACTGGTAAACCATCTGGGCCTCATCATATCCGTTTCCGAAATATGAAAGGTTATCCTTGTGAGGCACATTTGTTTCTGTAATTATAATTACCCAGGGGGCATATTCCCGGATAATTTCGCGGAAAAGCTTTACAGCAGCATGTGTCTTCTCATGATGAAGACAGGGATGCCCCTCTTCTTTCCAGAGAAAAGCGACAGCATCGAGTCTTATTACCTGGACCCCCATCTGTATGTAATAGAAAAGAATTTGAATCATTTCCATCATCACCTCCGGGTTGCTGTAATTCAGATCAACCTGGTCTGCACTGAAAGTTGTCCAGACAAGTTTTTTGCCGTCTCTTGTTTCAAATTCAGTCAGGAGGGGAAGCGCCCTTGGTCTGAAAACATAGGAAAGATCAGTGCCCGGTTCAACAGTAATAAAATAATCTTTATATTTTTCATCCCATTCGAGAAATTTCTGAAACCAGTCACTCTTTACAGAACAGTGATTCAGAACAAGATCTGCCATCAGCCTGTAGGAGGAGGCAATTTCCCTTATATCATCCCAGGTCCCCATATCAGGATCAACTTCCCTGTAATCTATTACAGAGAACCCGTCATCGGAGGAATACGGGGAAAAGGGAAGAATATGGACACCGGATACAGAATCCTTAAGGTATGAATCAAGAAATGATTTTAGATTATTCAGGGGATTGACATCTGTTCCATGGAACTGGTCCCCGTATGTTATTACAATTGCGTCTTTCTCATTAACCGGAAGATCCTTTTTAAGACTTCCTGCAGGCTGAATTATTTTAGAGCTTTCCGTATCAAGCAGGAACTGGAATTTTTCTGATACCTGGCTGCAGATATCACTGCTGTAGATAAATTCAAGGAGATTTTTAATATTTTCTTTCATAATACTTAAACAATATTACAACTATTCTTACTCTGCAAATAAAAAAGCATTTACCGGGTATTTTAATATACAAACAGGGCAGTCTGAATAATATACTTATCAGGATCTTTAAAAGATTTTTTGACAAAATGCATACATGCATAATACCATTATAAGCATGGAAAAAATCAAACTTGCAGTATTTCACTACCATTTCGTTCCCGGAGGAATAACAACAGTAGTAAAGCTTTCACTTATTTCACTGCTTGAAAACCTGAATAATATAGAAAAAATTGTTCTTGTTTCAGGCAGAGATGATAATGCGGAAAACCTGGTATCTGTAATAAAATCATCAGTTTCAGGTGAAAAGAACAACACCGGTAAGATAGAAATCTCATGGGAGACTGTTCCTGAAATTGATTATGTAAGAGACGATGCAGAAAATGATTCCGTCAAAGAATCCGCTATCACAGAAATGCTTGAAAAATACAGGGGATATATTTACTGGATCCACAACCATCATATAGGTAAAAATCCTCTCTTTACAAAAACTGCTGCAGAATTTGCCGAAAAAAACAGTGATGAAAAGTTTTTTTTCCATATCCATGATTTTCCTGAATGCTCCAGGTACAGCAATTACAGGTTTCTGAAAAAAACTGTGGATAATCCCTACCCTTCAGGAAGCAATATTAAATACGCAGTTCTCAATTCCAGAGACTATAATTATCTGAAAGATGCAGGAATTGATGACAATTCACTGTTTCTCCTTCCAAACCCTGTCATTCAGGGAAAATCCGCCTTCAGTAAAATGGAGAAATCTGAAAAGAAAAAAATAAAAGAGAAACTTTACAGAAACACAAAAGGATTTTTCTCCTTTGATCCTGAAAAACCAGTCTTTCTCTATCCTGTAAGGGCGATAAGAAGGAAAAACATTCTGGAGGCAGGTCTCATAGTACGGCTCACCGGGGAGGGGGGAAATCTTATTCAGACTCTGCCGGGAATTTCTGATCAGGAAATATCATATTCAAGAACAGTTTCCAATCATTACAGGGACGGCAGCATTAAAGGTATCTGGGGAACCGGGATAACGGGATCCCCTGCAGAAGCTGACCTTAAAGAGATAATAGGGATAAGCGATATTATAATTTCATCATCTGTGATGGAGGGGTTCGGCTACATATTTACAGATACAATTTCATGGGGCAAACCTATTCTTTCAAGATATCTTGAAACATCGGAAGACTTCCTTCCGCTCTTTTCTGAAAACAATTCACACTTCTACAGAACATTCAGAATACCGCTTTCACCGGAACTCAAAAACAGGATGTCGGAAAGGATAAAAACCTATTTTTCAGAAATAGACAGGGAAATCTCAACTTTACTTGATCGGGAAGATTATATAAAAGCAATCATGCAGGGTAATACTGTGGATTATTCATATCTGCCATCCGATATCCAGGGAGAAATACTGGAAAGGGCAGTTAAAAGTTCAGAATTCAGAACTGAACTCAAGGAAATAAACAGTGCTTTACTTACAAAGACATTGACTTTACTGCAGTCTGAACCGGATATAACATGCAGAGATATATCAGAATATTTCGGTCCGGGAATATTTGCAGAAAACTTTAAAAAAATAGTAAATTCATACAGACTGGATTCACCTTGCACAGCTAATCACTCAGGAATAACTGAAAAACTTTTATTAAAATTCACAACTCATAAATCTGTGCGTTTAATCAACGGACCGGGATGATTAATTTATCATCGATAACTTTTAGTCAGCAAACATTTGCTTTGTTATTTATATGTTATTTTCAATAACTTTTAGTAATTTCAAATTGAGCATTATATAAAAGCATGTTATAGTACTTCTGTCTTGATCTTATACAACTCCAAATGGTTCTCACATGTGAATAAAATCACATGATCTTTATACTATTGTCATTGAAATAGAATTTTTCTATAATAATGGCGAAAATATTCTTTAAAAGATGAGGAAAAATAATGTCAGAAAAAAAATGGGTCACTATTGACGGTAATGCTGCTGCCGCGCATGTAGCATATGCTTTCAGTGAAGTGGCTGCTATCTATCCTATTACACCTTCTTCACCAATGGGTGAATATTCAGATGAATGGGCATCAAAAGGGATGAAAAACGTTTTCGGCAAGACTGTTGATGTAATTGAAATGCAGTCAGAAGCCGGAGCTGCAGGTGCAGTACACGGATCATTAAGTGCTGGAGCTCTTACAACTACATTTACAGCATCACAGGGACTTTTCCTGATGATTCCCAACATGCACAAAATTGCAGGGGAAATGCTTCCCACAGTATTCCACGTTTCTGCAAGATCTATCGCTGCTCAGTCTCTTTCAATCTTCGGAGACCATTCAGATGTAATGGCTGTCAGAAATACAGGTTTCGCAATGACAGCTGCGGCTTCTATTCAGGAAACAATGGACCTCGCTCTTGTAGCTCATCTTTCTTCACTCAAAGGTCAGATTCCTTTCCTGAGTTTCTTTGACGGATTCAGAACTTCTCATGAAATCCAGAAAGTAGAAGAAATTTCATTTGATACAATCAAGAGTCTTATTGAACCTGAATATATTGAAAGATTCAGAGACAGAGCTATGAGACCTGATAATCCTATCATCAAAGTAGGTGCTCAGAACCCGGATGTATACTTCCAGGGAAGAGAAACAGTCAACAAATACTATGATGATCTTCCTGCAATTGTTCAGGACTACATGAACAAGGTTGCAGAAGTAACAGGAAGAAAATATAATCTTTTCGATTATGTTGGTGCTCCTGATGCTGAAAAAGTTATCATTGCAATGGGCTCAGCATGCGATACAATCGACATGACAGTGAAATACCTTGTTGCAAAAGGTGAAAAAGTCGGAGCAATTAAAGTAAGACTCTACAGACCATTTTCTGTAGATGCTTTCATCGGCGCTGTTCCTGCAAGCTGTAAGAAAATTGCAGTTCTTGACAGAACAAAAGAACCGGGATCAATCGGTGAACCACTCTACCTTGATATTGTTACAGCACTTAACGGCAAAGGTATCAAAATCATCGGCGGTAGATACGGTCTCTCAAGTAAAGAGTTTACACCTTCAATGGTTAAAGCTGTATATGATCACCTTGACGGTGCAGCTTTCCACAACTTTACTGTCGGTATTGAAGATGATGTTACAAACCTTTCACTTAAGGTTACTGAAGAAATCGATGTTTCTGCAGAAGATGTTATCAGCTGCATGTTCTGGGGACTCGGAGCTGACGGTACTGTAGGTGCAAACAAAAACTCAATTAAAATCATCGGTGGAAACACTGATATGAATGCTCAGGCATACTTTTCATATGACTCAAAGAAATCAGGTGGTGTAACAGTATCACACCTCAGATTCGGTAAGAGCACAGTGAACATGCCATGGCTTATCACAGATGCAGACTTTGTTGCATGTCACAACCCTGCATATATCGGAAGATATGATATGCTCAGTCCTCTGAAAGAAGGGGGAGTGTTCCTTCTCAACTCAGAAATCGACAGTGCTGAAGTATTCAACCACCTTACAAAAGAAGAACAGCAGCTTATAATTGACAGAAAAATCAAGTTCTACAACATTGATGCTCTCAAGATTGCTGAAGCTTCAGGTCTCGGCGGAAGAATCAACACTGTAATGCAGGCAGCATTCTTTAAAATCTCAGGCATCCTTCCTGAAGATGAAGCTATCAAGCTTATCAAGGATGCAATCAAGAAAACTTTCATCAAAAAAGGTGAAGATATTGTAAAGATGAACTGGGCAGCTGTAGACAACACATCAGCAGCGCTTCAGAAAGTAGAAGTACCAGCATCAATTACAGAATCATACAAACCTGCTGAACTGATCTGTGAATCTGAAGGTACATTTGCCAAAAAAATAATTGAACCTATCATGCATCAGAAAGGTGATGATATTCCTGTTTCAGCTATGTCATTTGACGGAACTATTCCTTCAGGAACAACAAAACTTGAAAAACGGGGTGTTGCACCCAGAGTTCCAAAATGGGTTTCAGACAACTGTATTCAGTGTAACCAGTGTGTTATGGCATGTCCTCATGCAGTAGTAAGAGCTAAACAGGTTGCTCCTGCAGATCTTAAAGACAAACCTGCATGCTTTGAAACAATAAAATCAAACACTAAAAATGAAAAAGATCTTGAATACAGACTTCAGGTTTATATCGAAGACTGTACAGGATGCGGTGTCTGTGTAGATGTATGTCCAGGCAAAAAACAGCAGAAAGCACTCGAGTTCAGTACTCTTGAAGCAGAAAGAGAAGCTGGACAGAATGAGGCAGTTTGTTTCTTCGAAGGACTTCCAAACAATGTTCTGGACGGCGCTGCAGAAACTAATGTTAAAGGCATCGGTTTCAAACAGCCTCTCTTCGAGTTCTCAGGAGCCTGCGCAGGATGCGGTGAAACACCTTATGTTAAACTTGCAACTCAGGTTTGCGGTGAAAACATGGTTGTTGCAAATGCTACCGGCTGTTCATCAATCTACGGCGGTACTTTCCCGACAATTCCATACTGCAAAGATGACAGAGGAAGAGGACCTACATGGGGTAACTCACTGTTTGAAGATAATGCTGAATACGGTTTCGGTATGAGACTTGCTGTTGACAGCAACAGAAAACTTCTTAAAGTAAAAGTCGACAATGTAATGAAAGCAGGAATCAATGCAGATCTTAAAGCTGCGCTTGATAAATGTGTTTCACTCTGGGACAAAAAAGATGCAGAAGCAATTGCTGCACAGACTGCTGTCGGCAAACTTCTCCCTGCTGCAGTTGATGCTGCTTCTGGCGAAGTTAAGGAAGACCTCAGAAAAATCCTTGAACTCAAAGACTATTTTATAGACAAGAGTGTATGGATCCTCGGTGGTGACGGATGGGCATACGACATCGGATACGGTGGTGTTGACCATGTTGTTGCTTCCGGCAAAAACGTTAATATCCTTGTTCTTGATACAGAGGTTTACTCTAACACTGGCGGACAGGCTTCTAAAGCTACACCTATCGGTGCGGTTGCCAAGTTTGCCAACGCTGGCATGAGACTCGGCAAGAAAAACCTCGGCTTCATGTGTATGAGCTATGGTTACGTTTATGTTGCATCTGTAGCTATGGGAGCAAACAGGGCACAGACAATCAAGGCATTCAGGGAAGCTGAAGCTTACAACGGACCTTCAATCATTATGGCTTACTCACCATGTATTGCACACGGTATTGATATGTCAAAGACTCAGAATGAGCAGAAGAGAGCTGTTGAAGCTGGCTACTGGCCTCTCTACAGATATAATCCTGAAGCACCTGAAGGTGAAAAATTCACCTGGGAAACCAGAGAACCTAAGGAAAGCTTCCAGGACTTCATCAGAAGTGAAAGAAGATATACAGCTCTTCTTAAAACAGCTCCTGAAGAAGCAGAAAAACTTTTTGCAGAAGCAGAAGTTGATGCGAAAAGAAGAATGGATTTCTACAAAAATCTCGGCGGCTTAATGTAATTTTAAGTACAACCTGTTGTTTTATTCAGGTTTAACCGGGATTCAGCGGATACTGCATAGTCAGCTTCCGCTGAAATATTCCATAATAATTACAGGGGTATCTGCAAGTTTCATGCAGATACCCTTTTTTATTTGTTATTATTTATCAGGTGTAATTCCTTCATACACAGTTTTGGAAAATAAATCAGGTATATCTGGGTAAAAAACTCTTTATTCAAATCAAATTACAGGTACCACGGTATTTTGATTTGACAAAGGCAAATATAGTAATAATAATATATTTGACAATGAAATTTATATCAAAGATATCCGGATTGAAATATTTTTACAGAACTCTTGCACCTGTTCTTGTAACATTTATAATTTTCATCTATATAATCTTTTTTACCATAGTACCCTCATTCAAAAATTTCATGATTGAACAGAAGAAATACTTTCTCAAGAACATAATATCAACTTCTTGGCATATTATAGATAATGCCTATGATAAATATCTTAACGGGCTTATTTCAGAAAATGATGCAAAAACAGAAATTATAAAAACAATAGAATCACTGCGATACGGACCGGAAATGAAAGAGTACTTCTGGATATCAAACATGGATACAATACTCATTGCACACCCCTATCGAAAGGATCTTGTTGATATTGAAACAAACAAGCTGATAACACCGGAATCCATACAGCTTTTTGAAGAGTTTGTTAAGGTTACTGAAGAAACCGGTGAGAATTTTCATTTTTACAACTGGCAGTTTTACGGAGATAGCAGCAACATACAGCCGAAGATAGCATACCTTAAACGGTTCAAACCCTGGGGCTGGATAATAGGAACAGGGCTTTATATGGATGACATTGACATGGAATTAAAAACAAGGATAAGTGATGTAGTTTTTATCCTTCTGATTTCAACAATAATAATAATATCAATGTCAATGTATTCCGCATTTCAGACATATAAGGCCAATAAAAACCTTGTATTTGAGGAACTTAAACTGCAGGGGATCTTCAACAATTCACCTCATTTCATAGGACTTCTGAATACAGACGGTTCATTTGCAAAGGCAAACAGGACATCAATAGATTTCTTTGAGCTTGGAAACTACGAATCCGAAAATACAAAAATATGGGATATCCTGGAATCCTTCAATGATAAAAACACAGATCTTCTCAAAAGCATATTTCTCGAATGCTTAAACGGAGAAAGAAGGAAGTATAAAACTGAATTAATAAAGAACAATAATAAAGTCTATCTTGATATTTTCATACAGCCTGTTTCCCTGAGTGACAGATTCATTAAATATCTCCTGATTGAAGGCAACGATATCACGGAACTTGTAAATGCCCATAATACACTGATTGAAATGAATAATGAGCTTGAAAGAATTGTCAAGCGTAGAACAGAAAAACTTGAAAAATCACTCAAAGATCTTCAGACAGCCCAGGATGAACTGGTTGAATCAGAAAAACTCGCATCTCTTGGAAACCTCGTTGCCGGGGTAGCTCACGAAATAAACACTCCTCTGGGTATCACATATACCAATATAACTTATATAAATGAAAAACTGCACGACCTCAATGATATGTACAGGGAAAACCGCCTTTCAAAAACTTTCTTTGAGGAAAATCTGAGCGTAATAATTGAAGCGCTTTCAGGAGCAATTCACAATATCGACAGGTCAAGTAAGCTTATTAAAAGCTTTAAAAATGTTGCTGTTGACCAGATTGTTGAGGAAAAGAGGGATTTCAACATCAAGGAATACCTCAATGAGGTAATCATGAGTATCCGCCCTACCCTGAAGGGAACTAATTATAAAATCAATTTCGATCCAGAAGGGCAGCTTATGATCAATTCATATCCGGGTATTTTTCTCCAGATAATAAATAATCTCATCAATAATTCAATTCAGCATGGTTTTGAAGGAAGAAATGAAGGAAATATTTATATTGCTGTTGAAGAAAATGATGATAAAATAATAATAAATTATTCCGATGACGGCATAGGAATGGAAATTGAGCAGCTTAGCAGGATATTCGAACCTTTTTTCACCACAAAGAGAGGCAGGGGCGGAGCCGGACTCGGCATGAATATAGTGTACAATCTTGTGACAAAACGTCTGGAGGGGGTTATCACCTGTAAAAGTAATAAAAGCAGCGGAACTGTTTTTATAATCACTTTTCCAAAATAAACAATTATGCAGCATATTAAGAAGAATGAATTATTAAATAAAGAAACTGATAAAAAAGATTCTGATCTGCTTTTCAATGACAACGAATCAATACCTGGTGATTCAGAGGCCATAGAAAAATCTTTACATATTTCTAAACCCTGGAAAGTAATAATTGCAGATGATGATATACAGGTACATTCATCAACCCGTATCGTCCTCAGCGATCTGATTTATGATGACAGGAAAATTAATTTTATCAGCGCTTATTCAGCCTCTGAACTGGTAGATGTGCTGAAAGATAATCCGGATGCAGCAGTAGTGCTTCTTGATGTAGTCATGGAAAGTACTTCAGCCGGCCTCGATATAATTAAAGTAATCAGGGAGGAACTGAAAAATACAAATATAAGAATAATCCTGAGAACAGGCCAGCCCGGCCATGCTCCTGAAAAAAAAGTTGTAATGGAATATGATATAAATGACTACAAGGAAAAAAACGAACTTACTTCCCAGAAACTGTTCACAACTGTTTACTCAGCTTTACGGGCATACAAAGATATTGTTGCAGTAAAAAAAGGGAGAGAAGCGGTCCGCTTTATACTTGATGCATCCGATGACCTTGTAAAGACCAGATCAGTTAATAAAATGGCGGATAAATCACTCGAGTTCATACATGATCTTGCCCAACTACTGGATTCTGAAAATATACCTGTCAAGAGTTTTTCAGCACTGCTGCAGGAGGATAAAATCAATATTCTTTCCAAAAAGGGTGATTTAACTGAAACAGATGAGATATCAGACAGCAATTCAGATATATATAATAAATTAATAAATTATTCACATCAGAGAAAACACTATTTTGAAGACCAGAGCAGTTCATACCTCATATCGCCTGCCCAGTTTAAAAAACACCTGATTTATCTGAAAGATTTCAAACCGGAGTCTTTAGATGAAAAACAGCTCCTTACACTGATAAATGAAAAAATCGGAATTGCTTTTGAAAATCTTTTCCTCAATAATGAAATAATAAACACCCAGATAGAACTTATCCAGGTTCTTGGTGAAATAATCGAAAACAGATCCCATGAAACAGCTTATCATGTTACAAGAGTAAGTAAAATGACAGAAATAATAATGAAAAAGATGGGATTCTCTGATGAAGATACAGAAAGATATTCTCATGCATCCCCCCTGCATGATGTTGGAAAAATTGGGATACCGGATTCAATCCTCCTCAAACCCGGTAAACTTACTGATATAGAATTTGATAAAATAAAGACCCATACAAGTATAGGCTACAAGCTTCTTTCCAGTTCATCCAAAGAACTCTTGAAAACTGCTGCCCTGATTGCTCTGCAGCATCATGAAAAATGGAACGGAAAAGGATATCCGAACGGCTTGAAAAAGAATGAAATAGACAGGGTATCCAGGATAGTAAGCCTTGTAGATGTATTTGATGCTCTTTCAAATGACAGGATCTACAAGAAAGCCTGGGAGACAGGCAAAGTTCTGCAGTATATCGAAGATGAAAAGGAGATAAGTTTCGATCCTGAAGTAGTTGAAACCTTTTTCAGCAACTGGGAAGAAATAAAAGATATAATCGCTGTCTATAAAGATTAATTAACCTTTTTCAGCTATATTTACCTTTATACCGCTATTTTTCCTGATAAATTACCATATTTACTCTTTTTAAGTTATTTTAACCTAATTTATTACCTATCTATCATTATAAATACTGCAGAAATCAAGATTTTTCATACTTTTTTCCGCTTTGTCTGATATTCTGTTATTGCATATTTTCAGATTATGTTTAATAATATCCTCAGGAGGAGATAACAATGTTAGAGAATGTATGGAGACGATTACAGGCGTTAAACCCGGAAACAGAAATCTGGTGGGATTCTTCCCCGCTTGTATGGCCTAACTTTGTAAACGACTATCAGAAAAAACTTCCTGAAGCTGACAGAAAATGGTTTGTTGATGAACTCAACAGCATGTTTCTCGATGCACCGGTAGAAAACTGGATTTTCAAGGGATGTACAACAAACCCTCCCCTTTCATGGGCAGTACTTCAGCAGAGAACTGATGAATGGGTTGAAATCATCAAAAATATCAGAAAAAGCTACAAGGGAAGATCACAGTACGGTCTTTTCAGAGAAGTTTATAAGGAAAATATTAAAAGAGGTGCGGAAAAATTTCTGCCGCTTTTCGAAGCGTCAAACGGAAAACTCGGTCATATTTCAGGCCAGGTAGATCCCAACCTTATTAAAGACAAAGCAGCAATGATTGAAATGGCTGAAGAACTTGCAGATCTTGGACCAAACGTGATGATCAAGGTTTCAGCATCAACACAGGGTATTCCTGTATTCAAACACCTCGCATCAAAAGGTATTGCTACAAACGCGACAACATGTTTCAACCTTCCCCAGATTATGGCAGTTGCAAATGCTGTTACTGAAGGTATCAGGGAACACAGAAAAAGCGGTAGCGAAAGACATGGATGGAGAGCAGTAATTACCCAGATGTCTGGCCGATTCGAAGATTCTGCAGCATTCAGAGGATATATCAACAAAAACAACATGGATATCAGTCCTCTCGAACTCAGAGAAGCATCAAATGCTGTTGTCAAGAAGTGCGCAAAACTGATTGAAAGAGATAATCTTGAAGCCAAGATTCTTTTCTGTTCAGCAAGAAAGCATGTAGATTTCGAAGGTAATGTATTTTACCCTCACTTTGATATGTTTGCCGGAGGACCTGTTGTTTATACATGTCCACCTCCAATGATCGGTGATATTCTCTACCACTACAGGAACAGAGAAATCACTCCTCAGTGGGACAGACAGACTTCAGATGATGTATTGAAAAAACTCTACCAGGTTCCTTTCTTCGTGGAAGGATATGAAGAAGACGGTTATGCTGTTGAACAGTTCAATGAAATTGTATCACTCAAAGAAAATGCAGCCCTCTTTTCACAGGCTACAAATGATATGATCGATTTCGTAGGGAAATTTGTTTAATATTTGCTTTCTTTTTAAGACAAGGGCTGTCATTACCGGCAGCCCTTTTTTATTCCCAATATATGTTTATTACAGCACAAAAGTGTAATCTATCATGAATATTTAAATAATTTATATCCATAATCCTGCTTTAACTTATATTACGCAAACTTGCTGATTTAACATTTCAGTATTATAATAGATAATTAAGTGTGTAATTTAATAATTAACATTTGAATCTACAACCATATTTCTTATTATTAAATTCTTTTTTAACCGATCCATGAAAATACAAAAAAACGCAGGAGAAATCCATGTATATTAATATAAAAAAAACAATACTATTATTTGCAACCATAATACTTCTATTTAATATTATATCCTGCCCCAATAACCAGATGAGAGATCTTGTGGAACTGAAAGTTTCTGATCCGGTTGCTGATTCATTTACAATAGGATCAGGACCTACAACTGCATCAAGGACAGTCACTCTTTATTCAGATGTTACAAAAGAGGAAGATGCACTTGAAATGAGATTCAGAAATTCAGGAGATAACTGGTCGGATTGGGAAACTTATTCAAATACAAAAATATGGGACCTCAGTTTTCTGGATGGGCTTAAAACAGTATATGCTGAATACAGGGATGAAGGACATCATGTTGTTTCCAGGGAAAATACAATAACACTGAATACTGGTGCACCGGGGGGAGAATTTTATATTTTCGGTAATGGCTTAATAGATAACCCGGTAGAAGACAACCAGCATGAATATACCAATACAACATCAGTAAAACTCTGCATGAACATAACAAATGTAGAGTCTATGAGATTTTCAAATACCTTTATTGATAATAATATTTCATCATGGGATGCTGTAACCCCCTTAATTCCTTTTTCAGAAGAATATGACTGGTCCCTGCCTGCAGGAGACGGAGAAAAGACTGTATATGCTCAGTTTGTCACAAATGCAGGCACTCCTAATGTTTTTCCTAATTCCCCTGTAGACGGCCATCAGCCCTATCTTGATACAACAGCTCCTTCCACTTCAAATTTTAGTATCAATGGAGGGGCAGCAATTGCTTCATCAATATCAGTAACTTTATCTTATGATATATCTGAAACAGTATTTGATTCAGAACATAAAATGTGGGCTGAATACCGTAATGACGGGGGCAGCTGGAGCGCAAAAGAAACTGTTTCAACAGGCAGTATAACACCAAAACCCTGGGTTTTGAGATCTGAAGTAGGTACAAGGACTGTTTATGTAAGGCTTTCAGATATTGCAGGAAACAGCGCGGTTTTTTCAGATACAATAGATCTTGACAATGCAGCACCCCCAATACCATCCCCAACTACTGCAACACCAACAAATAATACAAAACCTACATGGACATGGGCAGCTGTTCCTGGTGCTGTAAACTATAGATGTTACTTCCCCGATTTCCCAATAATAGAACTCGGAGATGTAACTTCATATACTCCTGATGATCCTCTTTATGAAAATCAAGACCATGAATTCCATCTTCAGGCAGCAGATGCTGCTGGAAACTGGTCAGCACCTGGTACACATACTGTTACGATTGATACAGAATTGCCGCCATCACCAACTGGTCTTGATCTTGCTGAATCAGACGATACAGGATCATCAAATTCAGATAATATAACAAGAACGACTTCCAATCTTACAATATCAGGAAATGCAGAATCAAATTCAGAAGTATTGATTTACAATAATACAACACTTCTGACTACTGTAAATACAAACGGATCAGGTGATTTTTCAGGCGATATAAGTCTCTCAGGAGACGGAGTAAAATCAGTCAGAGCCATATGTATTGATACAGCAGGAAATCAATCTCCATATTCATCAACATTATCAATCACTATAGATACTACATTACCATCTGCCCCTTCAACACCTGATCTTGCGGCAGCAGATGACCATGGAAGCTCCAGCAGTGATAATATCACAAACCAGACTTCAAATCTTACATTTTCAGGAACTGCTGAAGCAGGATCATCAGTGACTATATATGAAAGTTCAACAGCAAGAGGAACTTTTACAGCCTCTGGCGGCACATATTCTGGAGATATAAGTCTCTCTGCAGGGAGCAATAAAAATATAAGTGCCAGAGCAACTGATATTGCAGGAAACATATCCAGCAGCTCTACTGGATTATCTGTAACAATTGATACAACTTCACCATCTGCCCCTTCAACACCTGATCTTGCAACAGCAGATGACCATGGAAGCTCCAGCAGTGATAATATCACAAACCAGACTTCAAATCTAACATTTTCAGGAACTGCTGAAGCAGGATCATCAGTGACTATATATGAAAATTCAACAGCAAGAGGAACTTTTACAGCCTCTGGCGGCACATATTCTGGAGATATAAGTCTTTCTGCAGGGAGCAATAGAAATATAAGTGCCAGAGCAACTGATATTGCAGGAAACATATCCAGCAGCTCCACTGGATTATCTGTAACAATTGATACGACAGCACCTCCTATCCCTTCAGTAAGTGTTGATCCATATAATGCAGGTTCTGCAACATGGTCATGGTCAGCATCAGGAGCTACAAGATACAGATATAAACTAAACAACACAAATCTTACTACAGGCGCAACAATTACTACTTCTGGAAGTACAACAATTTCATCAGGATTAACTGCAGGTCAGACGCATTATGTATATGTTCAGTCTGGAGACACTGCCGGTAACTGGTCCGGAACCGCTTCTGCATCGACTATCAGTTATTCATGGTCTAATACATATACTAATGGGCTTGTGCTTGGTTCTCAATTACTTGGTGGTAGAACAACTGACACAATAGGTGCTGGACAGGGTGGTATTACACTAACAGCAGGATCAACTATTAAAACATTCGGGTTCTACTTAACAAGTGGTTTCGGAGGAAATGCTGTAAGTCTCAGGTTAGATCTAAGAAATAGTTCTGGGACTATTATGCAGACACGAACTTTAAATCTCCCAAGTTCATTCAGCGGTGGGTGGATTTACTGGACTGGTTTTAACTATTCTCCAGCAACAACTGCATCATATATATTTACAACCTTTGTCTATGGATCTTCAGGCGATCCAAGTAAATATTCATCAATAAGAGCGGAAGTCAGTAGTGGCAGTAATCCTGCTGGTTTTGCTTATGATTGTACCGGAACTTCCGATACAGAAATGGGAACATGGTCTAATTGGAGCTCTAAATCAATTGATTGGGATTTCTGGTATAGAGCATATGGAGATTAATAAATTTAATTTCTATTATAAAACGCAGTTAACAATATTTATTGTATGTTTTTTTCTTTACATCAAAATTATACTATTATGATATTATTTTACTAATAAAAGTCCTGATGCGTGTTTCACGCATCAGGACTTTTATCTTTAGTGTCAACACCGTTCTAAAATTGCAGTTTAACAGCGGTGATGACATTTTCTTCTTATATAATATATTTTCTTAGAAATAATACACCATTTATCAATACCTATTTTATTGCATGCTAACTCCTTGTCATAAAGAGTTCCCCTCTGTAAGTTAATGTATTACATGAAAATATTTTATAGAAATGTATTTCAGTTATATTTTTTTCAGATGTGTATTAATAAAAAAAAGTCTGGCAACGACCTACTTTCCCGCCTTAGCAGTATCATCGGCGCGTGAGGGCTTAACTTCCGTGTTCGGGATGGGAACGGGTGGAACCCCTCAGCCATAGTCACCAGACTAATTTTTTTCACTCAGGTTTTTAACATTTATCAGGATTGTTTGCAAGTAACTTTATCAAATTACCCTGAAAACTCCTTTTTCAGTTAAAAACTAAAGCAAAAAGCTTTTTATGTTTTTATCTCTGCAAGTATTAAAAGCACCACACTTACAGAAAATTGAGAATAGGTCGCTGCCTATCGGCAGTACCCTTCCTCGCTTCGGCAATGTATGTACAAGCACATCCATTGCTTATCAAGATTCGAGAATGAGTTAAATAATAATATGGTCAAGCCTCACGACTGATTAGTACTGGTAAGCTGAATACATTACTGCACTTACACTCCCAGCCTATCAACCAGATCTTCTCTCTGGTGTCTTTAGGAGGATTAAATCCTCAGGGATGTTTAATCTTGAGGGGGGCTTCCCACTTAGATGCTTTCAGCGGTTATCCCTTCCGAACGTAGCTACTCAGCACTTACCGTTGGCACGATAACTGATACACTAGAGGTTCGTCCGTTTCGGTCCTCTCGTACTAAAAACAGCTCCTCTCAAACATCCAACGCCCGTGGCAGATAGGGACCGAACTGTCTCGCGACGTTCTGAACCCAGCTCACGTACCGCTTTAATTGGCGAACAGCCAAACCCTTGGGACCTGCTCCAGCCCCAGGATGCGATGAGCCGACATCGAGGTGCCAAACTTTGCCGTCGATATGAACTCTTGGGCAAAATCAGCCTGTTATCCCCGGAGTACCTTTTGTCCGTTAAGCGACGGCCCTTCCACGCGGGACCGCCGGATCACTAAGACCTACTTTCGTACCTGCTCGACTTGTTGGTCTCGCAGTCAGGCTACCTTATGCCTTTACACTTACACGATGATTTCCAACCACCGCAAGGTAACCTTCGCGCGCCTCCGTTACTCTTTAGGAGGCGACCGCCCCAGTCAAACCGCCCACCTGACAGTGTCCAGATACCTGATAAAGGCATCCGTTAGAAACCTAACCTGATAAGGGTGGTATTTCAACAACAACTCCGCACAATCTGGCGACCATGCATCAAAGTTTCCCACCTATCCTACACATACCAGGACAAGTTTCAGTGTCAAGCTGCAGTAAAGGTTCACGGGGTCTTTCCGTCTAACCACGGGTAACCGGTATCTTCACCGGTACTCCAATTTCACCGGGTCTCGCGTTGAGACAGCGCCCAATTCGTTACACCATTCGTGCGGGTCGGAACTTACCCGACAAGGAATTTCGCTACCTTAGGACCGTTATAGTTACGGCCGCCGTTTACCGGGGCTTCAATTCAGAGCTTCGCAAAAGCTAACCCCTCCTCTTAACCTTCCGGCACCGGGCAGGTGTCAGTCCATATACGTCATTTTGCAATTTCGCATAGACCTGTGTTTTTGGTAAACAGTCGATTGGGCCTATTCTCTGCAACCTCTCTTAAACTTTGACATCCAAAAGAGGCCACACTTCTCCCGAAGTTACGTGTGTATTTTGCCGAGTTCCTTAACGCGAGTTCTCCCGTACGCCTTAGCATTCTCAGCCCGCCTACCTGTGTCGGTTTGCGGTACGGTCCCTCTTACCCTATCCTTAGAGATTATTTCTTGGCACCATGACTACACCCGCTTCGCTCCTCCGTAGATTCGCTCGCCATCATAACTCACCTCAGTGTGTGGATTTGCCTGCACACTTCAACAACTTGTTATTTAGACCGGGACTACCGTCGCCCGGCCGGGCTTCACCTTATGCGTCATCCCCTCGAAAGTAAGAGAGGTACTGGAATATTAACCAGTTTCCCATCGACTACGCTTTTCAGCCTCGCCTTAGGGGCCGACTAACCCTTGGGAAGATTACCTTAACCCTGGAAACCTTAGGCTTTCGGCGGAGGGGGATCTCACCCCTCTATTCGTTACTCATGCCTGCATCCTCTCTTCTGTTATCTCCAGCATACCTTACAGTACACCTTCGTCGACATCCAGAATGCTCCCCTACCCCTTGTAATAAATTACAAAGCCGTGGCTTCGGTTCTATGCTTAGCCCCGTTACATTGTCGGCGCATGACTACTCGACCAGTGAGCTATTACGCACTCTTTCAAGGTATGGCTGCTTCTAAGCCAACCTCCTGGCTGTCTTCGCAATTACACTTCCTTTTCCACTTAGCATAGATTTGAGACCTTAGCCGTCGGTCTGGGCTGTTTCCCTCTTGACCACGAATATTATCACCCGTAGTCTGACTCCCATAAATCCTGTAACGGCATTCGGAGTTTGGTTGAGTTTGGTACCCGGTGAAGGGCCCGTACCCATTCAGTGCTCTACCTCCGTTACATTCTAATATGAGGCTAGCCCTAAAGCTATTTCGGGGAGAACCAGCTATCTCCGAGTTTGATTAGCCTTTCACTCCGATCCACAGTTCATCCCTGCCTTTTTAAACAGACTAGGGTTCGGTCCTCCACTCTGTGTTACCAGAGCTTCAACCTGACCATGGATAGATCACTCGGCTTCGGGTCTAATGCATACTACTAAAGCGCCCATTTCAGACTCGGTTTCCCTCCGGCTCCGGGACTTCTATCCCTTAACCTCGCAATATACATTAACTCGCAGGCTCATTCTACAAAAGGCACGCCATCACCCTAATAAATTAAGGCTCTGACCGTTTGTAAGTCTACGGTTTCAGATTCTATTTCACTCCCCTCCCGGGGTTCTTTTCACCTTTCCCTCACGGTACTATACGCTATCGGTAGCTGTCATGTATTTAGCCTTGGAAGGTGGTCCTCCCGGATTCAAGCAGGATTTCTCGTGTCCCGCCCTACTTAGGAATAAATTACACAGACTTATTATTTTAAATTACGGGGCTTTCACCCTCTCTGGCCGGCCTTCCCAGTACCGTTCTTCTAACAATAAGTTTTCTATAACTGTGCCTGAGTTCTTACACACTCAGATAATCTATCCTGCAACCCCTGACATACAACGATGTAAGTCTTACATATATCAGGTTTAGGCTCCTCCCCGTTCGCTCGCCGCTACTCAGGGAATCTCAATGTTGATTTCTTTTCCTCCAGGTACTTAGATGGTTCAGTTCCCTGGGTTTTCCTCAATACACCTATGTGTTCAGTGCATTGTACATAATATTAAAACTATGTGGGTTACCCCATTCGGTTATCTGCGGATTATTGAGTGTTTGCCTCTCCCCGCAGCTTTTCGCAGCTTACCACGACCTTCTTCGTCAGACAGCTCCAAGGCATCCACCGTAGACCCTTATTCGCTTGACCATATTATTTTTTAACCCTTCTCTTATCAAAAACACCAGATTTATTTCTAAATCCTTATATGTGTTAATGTTTATCTATTAAAGAACATTGCTGTTTTCACAGCTATAAACATGAATCTAAAGAAAATCTTTCAGATTCATATAAAAGTAAAAACTAAAAATATCAAATATCTCCATTCTCTACTTTAAAAAAAAGCAGTTAACTTTCGTTTTCCACTATTTTCTTGGAGGCACGGGGACTCGAACCCCGGACCCCCGGCTTGCAAAGCCGGTGCTCTAGCCAACTGAGCTATGCCCCCATGATTGCATGAACAAGCAGTAACTAAAGGTTACAACCAGCCCATACCCGGGTATTAACCCGTACCGAGGATTTCTCCTCATTATATATAAAAAAGTTTCCTGAAGCGGATCCGGATCTAATTAAAGACCCAATTTTGTAATTCAAATAAATGAACTACTGTATCCAGTACATTTGGATAATTACCTTTCTCTTAGAAAGGAGGTGATCCAGCCGCACCTTCCGGTACGGCTACCTTGTTACGACTTCACCCCCCTTACTAGGCATACCTTCGGCATCGTCCCCCATTGCTGGTTAGACTAACGACTTCGGGTACCCCCAACTCGGGTGGTGTGACGGGCGGTGTGTACAAGGCCCGGGAACGTATTCACCGCGCCATGCTGATGCGCGATTACTAGCGATTCCACCTTCATGGAGTCGGGTTTCAGACTCCAATCTGAACTGAGGCAAGCTTTCTGCGATTTGCTCCACATCGCTGTTTCGCTTCGCTCTGTACCTGCCATTGTAGCACGTGTGTAGCCCAGGACATAAGGGCCATGATGACTTGACGTCGTCCCCACCTTCCTCCGGTTTGTCACCGGCAGTATTGTCTGAGTCCCCATCTTAAATGCTGGCAACAGACAAAAGGGGTTGCGCTCGTTGCGGGACTTAACCCAACACTTCACAGCACGAGCTGACGACAGCCATGCAGCACCTGTATAAAGACTGCAAGCAGCTGCTGTATCTCTACAACATTCCTTTATATGTCAAGCCCTGGTAAGGTTTCTCGCGTATCATCGAATTAAACCACATGCTCCACCGCTTGTGCGGGCCCCCGTCAATTCCTTTGAGTTTCACCCTTGCGAGCATACTCCCCAGGCGGTGCACTTAACACGTTTGCTACGGCACTGAATGTAACCATCCAACACCTAGTGCACATCGTTTACAGTGTGGACTACCAGGGTATCTAATCCTGTTCGCTCCCCACACTTTCGCACCTCAGCGTCAGTCTATTACCAGGAGTTCGCCTTCGCCACCGGTATTCTTCCAGATATCTACAGATTTCACCCCTACACCTGGAATTCTAACTCCCCCTCTTAGACTCTAGCTTGCCAGTTCTCAGCGCGGTCCCTCGGTTGAGCCGAGGTCTTTCACACCAAGCTTGACAGGCCGCCTACGTGCCCTTTACGCCCAATAAATCCGAACAACGCTTGCAACTTACGTGTTACCGCGGCTGCTGGCACGTAATTAGCCGTTGCTTATTCCCAGATTAACGTCATCGAAATAGCATTCCCTCTATTCCTTATTCCTCCTCTGGAAAAGAACTTTACAACATCTCTGCCTTCATCGTTCACGCGGCGTCGCTCCGTCAGGCTTTCGCCCATTGCGGAAGATTCTTAGCTGCTGCCTCCCGTAGGAGTCTGGGCCGTGTCTCAGTCCCAATGTGGCCGGTCACCCTCTCAGGCCGGCTATCCATCGTCGCCTTGGTAGGCCTTTACCCCACCAACTAGCTAATGGACCGCGAGCTCATCATGAGACAGAGCCGTAGCTCTTTTCCTAAAAGACCATTCAAAGTCTTTTAGCTTATTCGGTATTACCCCATGTTTCCATGGGCTATCCCCAATCTCAAGGCAGATCACTCACGTGTTACTCACCCGTTCGCCACTCTCAAGAAGTGCAAGCACTTCTCTACCGTTCGACTTGCATGCTTAAAACGCGCCGCCAGCGTTCGTTCTGAGCCAGGATCAAACTCTCCATTATATATTCCAACGTTCCGAAGAACGTTAGTTACAATTTTGGTCTTTTCCCAGCTTTACTCTTATCAAAAGATTAAAACTGTCAAAAATTAACTTTTTGACCCGCTTCAGGTCCCTTCTCTATTCATTATTTAAAAAGAACTACTCAGGCACCAGGCCCGAAAATCCGATCAGCCATGAATGACGTTAAGATCGGCATTCGCTTCCGCTTTAAGTTCTCACTTCAAGCTTCTGCTTTTTATTTTTTAAGCATCAAGCAACTTCCGTGCCAAATGCTCTAATGTTTTATCATTTACTCTTTTCTCTGTCAACCGGTTTTGTTAAAAAGTTTTAAAACTTTTTAACCGGTATACCAGTTAAAACAAGCTTAATCACTACAATTACCAAATATTATAAGCCTCAGCAAACTTTTACCCGATACTGATAGCAATTCAGCAACAGACAAAAATAAACTGAACATAATTATTCAGCAATAAAAAAGAGTATCTATACCTATAATACAGAAACAGTTTTTTCAGTAATGATAATTTTTGGAATTAAAAGCAGCAGGCATCTGCCTGTTTCTCGAAAGGCTTTCCAATTCCCATCCCATACAACTTAACGTTGCGATTTGAAAAATACACTTTTATCATATTTATGTCAATATTTCAGATAAAAAAAACAAAAAATAATATGCATCAGGAAAATGAAAATATTTTGTAGTTGTACGAAACAATGTCCCTCCTTAAAGGAGGGACAGGAAGGAATTATGAGGCATAATATAAATTAGGAAGCCAGACAGCTATATTCGGAAAGATCATAATAATTACAAGAGCAAGAAGCATAACAGCAACAAAAGGGACAACTGAACGATAGATATCACCAAGTGTTATTTCCTTTGGAGCCATAGCTTTCATCAGAAAAAGGTTATATCCGAAAGGAGGTGTTAAATACGCTATCTGACATGTTATTGTATAAAGAACACCATACCAGATTGGATCAAATCCAAGCTTGATTACAAGAGGAACATAAAGAGGTGCAACTATAATAAGCATGGCAGTATCATCAAGAAACATACCCATTATAACAAATGACAGCTGCATCATTATAATAATTCCCCATGGGCCGAAACCATAAGAGAGGAATAATTCCTGGATAGCATGTACCGCACCAAGACCGTCAAAAATTGCACCGAAAGCAAGGGCTGAAAGAATAACCCACATGAACATACAGCTTACACTCAAAGTTTCTCTCAACACTTCCACCATTACATCCCAGCTAAGCCTCTTTTTGATAAGCGCAGCTATTGTTGTTGCTGTTGCACCTACAGCAGAACTTTCAACAAGGCTTGTAACACCCATAAAAAACAGACCAGACATAGAGAAAATTATCAAAAGAGGCATAATAGCAGCCCTCAAAAGCAGCAGCTTTTCTTTCCATGGAACATGTCTTTCCTCAAGAGGAAGAACAGGCCCCAGCTCAGGCTGAAAAAAACATCTGATAAGAATATATAATATAAAAAGTACTGTAAGAAGAAGTCCAGGGAATACACCTGCAAGCCAGAGTCTTCCTACCGGCTGACGCGCTATCATTCCATACAATACAAGAACTACACTTGGAGGAATAAGAATACCAAGAGAACTCCCTGCCTGAATAACTCCTGTAAGCATTTTTTTGTCATACTTTCTTTTAAGCATCTCAGGCAGAGCTATTGTACTACCGACAGCCATACCCGCAACACTGAGTCCGTTGATTGCAGAGATTATAGACATAAGCCCGATAGTTCCGATTGCAAGTCCGCCTCTTATAGGGCCCATCCAGACATGTATCATTGCATATAAGTCATCTGCAATACCGGACTTGGCAAACATATATCCCATATATATGAATATAGGCAGGGTGAGAAGAGGATACCAGACAAGAAGTGAAAAACTTGCCTGAAAAGCCATACCGACTCCACCTTTCCCCCATAACAAAAGAGCAAAAATAGAAGCAACCCCTCCAATAACAGCGTAAATATGTCTTCCTGTAAGAAGCATAACTATCATTGAAGAGAACATTAAAATCGCCATTAAACCATATGCACTCATTTTCTATCCTCCGCTCTTACTACAGTAATATCTTCACCGCGGGCAACTGCAAAATCTTTGATAAGTTCTGAAATTGTCTGAAGAAACATGACAAAAATACCAAAATTCATAATAATCTTTATTGGTATTACAGTCGGAGCCCATGCAGAATAGGACACCTGATTATATTTAACAGCATAAATAAGCCCTTTTACACCTCCGATTATAAGTACTACCATATAAATCAGAACAATAAAAAAGGTTATTACATCTGCAACAGCTTTCTTTTTAGTACTCCACCTGTGATAAAGCAAATCCATCCTGACATGCCCGTCTAAAAGGAGTGTATAGGCACCTCCAAGCAAATAGTATGCCGCCATTACAAACTGTGCCATTTCAACAGGCCATATATGCGGTTTATTAAAAATAGTTCTTGATAAAGCTTCATAAAGAAGAATAGCTATCATACCAAGGACCAACAACATAGCAAACTTACCAATTGCCCGGCTCATTTTATCAATGGTTCGCACATAGGCTTTTGCAGCTTTATTCATTAATAATCCTCCTCTTAAACTAAACTGGGCGCATAAAGACTCCCCTTCCAAACCTGAACATCAGGCAGGAAAGGGATTATTTTTTTAAATATTTTTACAGTAATTAATATCGATAAGGTGCACCTGCTTTTTTCATTGTATCTACATATTTCTTAAGTATATTTACAACACGTGCATTTCTTTCACTCTTTGCTGCAATTTCATCCCAGTACTTATAAGCCGCTTCTTCAACAACTTTCCATTCTGAATCAGGAATAGTTGTCAGCTCAAGCTTACCACCGTTAACTCGGTATTCAGCTTCACCCCACCAGTACCAGTGAAGTCTGTAATAATGAGATTTATCAATTGCCAGTTTATAAAGCTGCTGAAGATGAGCCGGTACTTTTTCCCATGCTTCTGTATTAACAAACCATCCGCCTGACCATGCACCTGAAATAGGGTTGGTAAGGTAATATTTTGTTACATCTGCCCAACCGACTGTGTAGTCTTCAGTAATTCCTGACCATGCAACACCATCAAGCATACCTGTCTGAATTGCCATTTCAACATCTTCATAAGGCATAACTGTAGGGATTACTCCGAACTGTTCCATGAATTTTCCCCCGGTAGGGAACATATACATTCTTAAACCTTTCAGATCATTAATTGATTTGATTGGTTTAGTTGTAGCAAAGTTACATGGGTCCCAGGATCCCTGGCTAAGCCATGTCACATTGTCAATTTCCGCATATGCTTCTTCCCAGATTTCATTAAGTCCATACCAGTTCCAGAGAACATTGACATCGAGTCCGTATCTTGCTGCAAGTGGAAAATATGCACCAAAAACAGAAACATCAACAGGTGAAGCCATTGAGTCATCATCACTGACTACCGCATCTACAGTTCCTTCCTGGAGTGCTCTGAAAAGTTCTCCATGAGGAACAAGCTGGTCAGCTGTATAAACTTCAATAACCATTTCACCGTTAGCAGCAATATTGAACTCATCAATTGCATTTTTAACAACATGCTCGTTTAACGCCGGGCCTGCATATGACTGAAGTCTCCATTTGATTGTTTCTTTTGGTTGTGCTGCTTCACTAGCTGCTGTTTCTGCTTTTTCAGCACAACTGCTCATAACAAACAGAACTGTTGTCAAAACTGCAATTAAACTTAAGGTGAATAACAATTTTTTCAATCCCATTTTTTTCACTGTAAAACCCCCTTTACAAGTTTCAGCAAAATTTCAGTTTTTCTAAAAAAACTGTCGTTAAATTTCTTTAACTACGGTTTAATTTATGCAGCCGTCTGCATATCCAAAATATTCAGAAGCATTTAAAAATGCGTTCTTCAATACTTTAAATATTTATGCCTGACACTGCTGTTTTTTACTGTTGTAAAGCATACGGGAATAACTTTGGAAGCTCAAATTAGGATGTATTTTAGAAACAAGGTGTATTTTTAAGGGAAAAGCAATGATGATTCATTCACGTTATTGAAGTTACAGTTATTTAACTTCATTCCTCAAGGTGTAAAACTTTAAGTTTCAACTGTGTAATGATATATCCAGTTTAAAATAATATTTTCATAAGTCAAGAAAAATATGTTGTTTTTCTGAACAAAATATACATAAATCATTATATCATGTTTTTTAACTACTTTTTGTTTCTACTTTTAGAAACATCAATAACCAATAAATTACATCATTAATATTTTATCAGCATACCTTGAAAAACACAAATTCATTTTTTCCATAATACCTTCAAAGTATAATCTGCTAATATTTCAACAAACACATGCTTACAAATCTTATTTCTATGGAATAAAACAGGTTTTTTATATTTTATCAGAAATATTGCCTCACTGGCACTTTTACACAAACTTCATTAAAAACCAGGTCCTTCTCCTGCTTAAACACTGTTTCACAGCCTGGCATAAACAACAGCAGAGATATCTATTCGTTATGCCACAATTATTTTAAGATTTATTGATAAAATGAGATCTTCATAATCGATGTGGAATGACTAATTGGAATGACTAATTGGAATGACTAATTGGAATGACTAATTGGAATGACTAATTGGAATGACTAATTGGAATGACTAATTGGAATGACTAATTGGAATGACTAATTGGAATGACTAATTGGAATGACTAATTGGAATGACTAATTGGAATGACTAATTGGAATGACTAATTGATGTGTATTAATAAAAAAAAGTCTGGCAACGACCTACTTTCCCGCCTTAGCAGTATCATCGGCGCGTGAGGGCTTAACTTCCGTGTTCGGGATGGGAACGGGTGGAACCCCTCAGCCATAGTCACCAGACTAATTTTTTTCACTCAGGTTTTTAACATTTATCAGGATTGTTTGCAAGTAACTTTATCAAATTACCCTGAAAACTCCTTTTTCAGTTAAAAACTAAAGCAAAAAGCTTTTTATGTTTTTATCTCTGCAAGTATTAAAAGCACCACACTTACAGAAAATTGAGAATAGGTCGCTGCCTATCGGCAGTACCCTTCCTCGCTTCGGCAATGTATGTACAAGCACATCCATTGCTTATCAAGATTCGAGAATGAGTTAAATAATAATATGGTCAAGCCTCACGACTGATTAGTACTGGTAAGCTGAATACATTACTGCACTTACACTCCCAGCCTATCAACCAGATCTTCTCTCTGGTGTCTTTAGGAGGATTAAATCCTCAGGGATGTTTAATCTTGAGGGGGGCTTCCCACTTAGATGCTTTCAGCGGTTATCCCTTCCGAACGTAGCTACTCAGCACTTACCGTTGGCACGATAACTGATACACTAGAGGTTCGTCCGTTTCGGTCCTCTCGTACTAAAAACAGCTCCTCTCAAACATCCAACGCCCGTGGCAGATAGGGACCGAACTGTCTCGCGACGTTCTGAACCCAGCTCACGTACCGCTTTAATTGGCGAACAGCCAAACCCTTGGGACCTGCTCCAGCCCCAGGATGCGATGAGCCGACATCGAGGTGCCAAACTTTGCCGTCGATATGAACTCTTGGGCAAAATCAGCCTGTTATCCCCGGAGTACCTTTTGTCCGTTAAGCGACGGCCCTTCCACGCGGGACCGCCGGATCACTAAGACCTACTTTCGTACCTGCTCGACTTGTTGGTCTCGCAGTCAGGCTACCTTATGCCTTTACACTTACACGATGATTTCCAACCACCGCAAGGTAACCTTCGCGCGCCTCCGTTACTCTTTAGGAGGCGACCGCCCCAGTCAAACCGCCCACCTGACAGTGTCCAGATACCTGATAAAGGCATCCGTTAGAAACCTAACCTGATAAGGGTGGTATTTCAACAACAACTCCGCACAATCTGGCGACCATGCATCAAAGTTTCCCACCTATCCTACACATACCAGGACAAGTTTCAGTGTCAAGCTGCAGTAAAGGTTCACGGGGTCTTTCCGTCTAACCACGGGTAACCGGTATCTTCACCGGTACTCCAATTTCACCGGGTCTCGCGTTGAGACAGCGCCCAATTCGTTACACCATTCGTGCGGGTCGGAACTTACCCGACAAGGAATTTCGCTACCTTAGGACCGTTATAGTTACGGCCGCCGTTTACCGGGGCTTCAATTCAGAGCTTCGCAAAAGCTAACCCCTCCTCTTAACCTTCCGGCACCGGGCAGGTGTCAGTCCATATACGTCATTTTGCAATTTCGCATAGACCTGTGTTTTTGGTAAACAGTCGATTGGGCCTATTCTCTGCAACCTCTCTTAAACTTTGACATCCAAAAGAGGCCACACTTCTCCCGAAGTTACGTGTGTATTTTGCCGAGTTCCTTAACGCGAGTTCTCCCGTACGCCTTAGCATTCTCAGCCCGCCTACCTGTGTCGGTTTGCGGTACGGTCCCTCTTACCCTATCCTTAGAGATTATTTCTTGGCACCATGACTACACCCGCTTCGCTCCTCCGTAGATTCGCTCGCCATCATAACTCACCTCAGTGTGTGGATTTGCCTGCACACTTCAACAACTTGTTATTTAGACCGGGACTACCGTCGCCCGGCCGGGCTTCACCTTATGCGTCATCCCCTCGAAAGTAAGAGAGGTACTGGAATATTAACCAGTTTCCCATCGACTACGCTTTTCAGCCTCGCCTTAGGGGCCGACTAACCCTTGGGAAGATTACCTTAACCCTGGAAACCTTAGGCTTTCGGCGGAGGGGGATCTCACCCCTCTATTCGTTACTCATGCCTGCATCCTCTCTTCTGTTATCTCCAGCATACCTTACAGTACACCTTCGTCGACATCCAGAATGCTCCCCTACCCCTTGTAATAAATTACAAAGCCGTGGCTTCGGTTCTATGCTTAGCCCCGTTACATTGTCGGCGCATGACTACTCGACCAGTGAGCTATTACGCACTCTTTCAAGGTATGGCTGCTTCTAAGCCAACCTCCTGGCTGTCTTCGCAATTACACTTCCTTTTCCACTTAGCATAGATTTGAGACCTTAGCCGTCGGTCTGGGCTGTTTCCCTCTTGACCACGAATATTATCACCCGTAGTCTGACTCCCATAAATCCTGTAACGGCATTCGGAGTTTGGTTGAGTTTGGTACCCGGTGAAGGGCCCGTACCCATTCAGTGCTCTACCTCCGTTACATTCTAATATGAGGCTAGCCCTAAAGCTATTTCGGGGAGAACCAGCTATCTCCGAGTTTGATTAGCCTTTCACTCCGATCCACAGTTCATCCCTGCCTTTTTAAACAGACTAGGGTTCGGTCCTCCACTCTGTGTTACCAGAGCTTCAACCTGACCATGGATAGATCACTCGGCTTCGGGTCTAATGCATACTACTAAAGCGCCCATTTCAGACTCGGTTTCCCTCCGGCTCCGGGACTTCTATCCCTTAACCTCGCAATATACATTAACTCGCAGGCTCATTCTACAAAAGGCACGCCATCACCCTAGTAAACTAAGGCTCTGACCGTTTGTAAGTCTACGGTTTCAGATTCTATTTCACTCCCCTCCCGGGGTTCTTTTCACCTTTCCCTCACGGTACTATACGCTATCGGTAGCTGTCATGTATTTAGCCTTGGAAGGTGGTCCTCCCGGATTCAAGCAGGATTTCTCGTGTCCCGCCCTACTTAGGAATAAATTACACAGGCTTATCGTTTTAAATTACGGGGCTTTCACCCTCTCTGGCCGGCCTTCCCAGTACCGTTCTTCTAACAATAAGTTTTCTATAACTGTGCCTGAGTTCTTACACACTCAGATAATCTATCCTGCAACCCCTGACATACAACGATGTAAGTCTTACATATATCAGGTTTAGGCTCCTCCCCGTTCGCTCGCCGCTACTCAGGGAATCTCAATGTTGATTTCTTTTCCTCCAGGTACTTAGATGGTTCAGTTCCCTGGGTTTTCCTCAATACACCTATGTGTTCAGTGCATTGTACATAATATTAAAACTATGTGGGTTACCCCATTCGGTTATCTGCGGATCATTGGATGTTTGCTCCTCCCCGCAGCATATCGCAGCTTACCACGACCTTCTTCGTCAGACAGCTCCAAGGCATCCACCGTAGACCCTTATTCGCTTGACCATATTATTTTTTAACCCTTCTCTTATCAAAAACACCAGATTTATTTCTAAATCCTTATATGTGTTAATGTTTATCTATTAAAGAACATTGCTGTTTTCACAGCTGTAAGCCTGAACTATCATTTTCAGATAATTCATTTTGGGCCTGACAAGAGTTGAACTTGTGACCTCACGCTTATCAGGCGTGCGCTCTAACCAACTGAGCTACAGGCCCATTTGCATCCGAGATCGTTCCCCGATGCGCAGCACCTGCGGTACGACTCGTTGGCGGGCAGCAAATCAAAGATTTGTGACCAGCCCATAAATGGAGATCAACTGTACAAACTATTGCTCAACAATCTCCCATTATATATAAAAAAGTTTCCTGAAGCGGATCCGGATCTAATTAAAGACCCAATTTTGTAATTCAAATAAATGAACTACTGTATCCAGTACATTTGGATAATTACCTTTCTCTTAGAAAGGAGGTGATCCAGCCGCACCTTCCGGTACGGCTACCTTGTTACGACTTCACCCCCCTTACCAGGCATACCTTCGGCATCGTCCCCCATTGCTGGTTAGACTAACGACTTCGGGTACCCCCAACTCGGGTGGTGTGACGGGCGGTGTGTACAAGGCCCGGGAACGTATTCACCGCGCCATGCTGATGCGCGATTACTAGCGATTCCACCTTCATGGAGTCGGGTTTCAGACTCCAATCCGAACTGAGGCAAGCTTTCTGCGATTTGCTCCACATCGCTGTTTCGCTTCGCTCTGTACCTGCCATTGTAGCACGTGTGTAGCCCAGGACATAAGGGCCATGATGACTTGACGTCGTCCCCACCTTCCTCCGGTTTGTCACCGGCAGTATTGTCTGAGTCCCCATCTTAAATGCTGGCAACAGACAAAAGGGGTTGCGCTCGTTGCGGGACTTAACCCAACACTTCACAGCACGAGCTGACGACAGCCATGCAGCACCTGTATAAAGACTGCAAGCAGCTGCTGTATCTCTACAACATTCCTTTATATGTCAAGCCCTGGTAAGGTTTCTCGCGTATCATCGAATTAAACCACATGCTCCACCGCTTGTGCGGGCCCCCGTCAATTCCTTTGAGTTTCACCCTTGCGAGCATACTCCCCAGGCGGTGCACTTAACACGTTTGCTACGGCACTGAATGTAACCATCCAACACCTAGTGCACATCGTTTACAGTGTGGACTACCAGGGTATCTAATCCTGTTCGCTCCCCACACTTTCGCACCTCAGCGTCAGTCTATTACCAGGAGTTCGCCTTCGCCACCGGTATTCTTCCAGATATCTACAGATTTCACCCCTACACCTGGAATTCTAACTCCCCCTCTTAGACTCTAGCTTGCCAGTTCTCAGCGCGGTCCCTCGGTTGAGCCGAGGTCTTTCACACCAAGCTTGACAGGCCGCCTACGTGCCCTTTACGCCCAATAAATCCGAACAACGCTTGCAACTTACGTGTTACCGCGGCTGCTGGCACGTAATTAGCCGTTGCTTATTCCCAGATTAACGTCATCGAAATAGCATTCCCTCTATTCCTTATTCCTCCTCTGGAAAAGAACTTTACAACATCTCTGCCTTCATCGTTCACGCGGCGTCGCTCCGTCAGGCTTTCGCCCATTGCGGAAGATTCTTAGCTGCTGCCTCCCGTAGGAGTCTGGGCCGTGTCTCAGTCCCAATGTGGCCGGTCACCCTCTCAGGCCGGCTATCCATCGTCGCCTTGGTAGGCCTTTACCCCACCAACTAGCTAATGGACCGCGAGCTCATCATGAGACAGAGCCGTAGCTCTTTTCCTAAAAAACAATTCAAAGTTTTTTAGCTTATTCGGTATTACCCCATGTTTCCATGGGCTATCCCCAATCTCAAGGCAGATCACTCACGTGTTACTCACCCGTTCGCCACTCTCAAGAAGTGCAAGCACTTCTCTACCGTTCGACTTGCATGCTTAAAACGCGCCGCCAGCGTTCGTTCTGAGCCAGGATCAAACTCTCCATTATATATTCCAACGTTCCGAAGAACGTTAGTTACAATTTTGGTTTTTTCCCAGCTTTACTCTTATCAAAAGATTAAAACTGTCAAAAATTAACTTTTTGACCCGCTTCAGGTCCCTTCTCTATTCATTATTTAAAAAGATCTTATTACCGATATTTTCCGGCAATACTGAAGTGAATCAGCTCTCGCTAACCCCTTCAGGCGAGTGTTAATATAGTTTTTATCCTTTATTTTGTCAACAAGGTTTTTAACTTTTTTTTAATATAATCAGACCTTTTTTTAATATATGGAATCCACTTGAAAACAGACTCCCGCCTGCATAAAATTTTCAAAAAAAGAGGGTGTATATTCAGTTTAAAAAAACCGGATATACACCCTCTTTATGTTTAACAGATATATAACTGCTCATTTCCTTTATACACTTACTGATCTGCGACCTTGAACTTATTATAGAGCATGATAAGATAATCTGTGAGAGAAATAAGCGCAGCACCTGCAGAAAGATAAAAACATATTTCAGCGGCTGTTCTCAATTGCGGAAGAATTCCTGCAAAGAGACCTGTTCTTTCAAATGAAACATAAAGCAATCCGGAAATTCCTCCGAATGCATATGTCCAGGCCTTAAGCTTGCCTCCCATTCTAGCACCCATTACAAATCCCCGGCGAACAGCAAGAAGACGTATAAATATTATTCCAAGCTCTCTGTACATAATAATCGCAAATACCCATACCGGCATCAGATCAATACCGACAAGACACAGAAAATAGGTCATACGGCTGACTACATCAGCAAAAGGATCAAAGACCTTTCCAAGGTCAGACACAGTCCCTGCTGCTCTGGCAGCCATACCATCAAAAAGATCTGACAACTCCATTACTATGAAAAGTATCCAGAATATAATAACAGATAAGACTTTAAAACTGCCGTCAGTCCAGACAGGTAGAAAAAAAACTGCAAGGAAAAACGGAGAAAGAAAAATTCTCAGTGAAGTTAAAAAATTAGCTAAATTCATAATATAAAAATGTAAAATGTTATAACGGTTATGTCAATCATCATAAGACAATTGTAAGTCAACAATGATTTTTTATATCAAATCTACAATTAATAACTCATTACAGAAGCAGAAAAACATAAATATAAAAACCCGAACAGTAAAAGAGGACAAAACACATGATCATGTACTGCCGGGAGAATCTGTTTCAAAAACAATAACAGCAGAGCCTTTTCATACCGGCAGAGAAAATCTTAAATATAAAGAACATTTACAAGCTTAAAAAAACTGCCTTTAATCCCATCAGAAAAAAAGGCAGCTGATCTACACCCCCTCCCAAAACTGTTCCGATGAGTAAAGTTCCATATAAGCAACGGGGTTGCAGATCTGTAAGGAATGGATTGTATGCCGGATCTAAAATTTTAGAAATATATACAATCCAGTACCTCCCTGATATTCTAAAATTACACCGCAAGAAGCGTAGTATAAAACCCGGCCTGAGAATAAAAGAACGGTTAAAACGTATCAGAAATCATAGACCTGCTGATACTTGCTGTTAAGATATCGTATAAAATATTCTGAATCAAGAGGTTTTCCAGTTACCTTATTCACAAGTTCTCCGGGTGTATAAAGGCTTCCATGCTGATGAATATTTTCCCTGAGCCAGTTCAGAATCAAAGAAAGCTCCCCTTTTTCCACAAAGGGATCTGTACAGCCCTTATCCTGTTCCAGCTTGTCAAAAAACTGGGCGCAGTAAAGATTGCCGAGAAGATATGTCGGAAAATAACCTATAGCCCCCATTGACCAGTGAACATCCTGAAGCACGCCATTTCTATTTGAATCGGGAATTATTCCAAGAAGATCAGAACTCAGACTGTTCCAGACATCAGGAAGATCTTCAACCTTTATATTTCCTTCTACAAGTTCTTTTTCAATCCTGAACCGGAGAATTACATGCAGGTTGTAGGTCACTTCATCCGCCTCAACCCGGATAAAAGATGGCTCCACCCGGTTTACCGCCTTAAATAGCATCATATAATCAACATCACCAAGATTATCTGAAAAAATATTCTTAAGCTGAGGTGTAAAATATTTCCAGAAAGCCAGACTTCTCCCAATGAAATTTTCCCACATACGTGACTGTGATTCATGAATCCCAAGAGATGTTCCTTCACCCAGGCATGTGTCTTTAAGCTTCCCAGAAATACCCTGCTCATAAAGCGCATGCCCTGCTTCGTGAATAATACTGTAAAGACCGGAAGGATAATAATTCTCATCATACCTTGTTGTTATCCTTACATCATCAAAACCCAGCTTGGTTGTAAAAGGATGGGCAGATATATCAAGCCTTCCCCGGGACATGTCATATCCCATCGGAGGAAGAAGAAGCTTCCCGGCCTTTTCCTGAAGATGTGATGGATAATGCTTTCTGAGGAAACTGTCATCTATCTGGGAGGATGATTTTATTTTTTCAAGAAGCTTTCTGACCTCAGTCTCAAGAGGTGTGAAAACCGAATCAACTTCAGAGGCAGTCATCCCTTTTTCATATTCATCAAGAAGTGCATCATAAGGGCTCTTTTCATATCCGAAGCGTTTTGCTTTTTCAAGAACAAGAGAGAGAAGTTTTTCAAACTGCTGAGAAAAGAGTTTGAAATCATCTTTTTTTCTGGCTTCAACCCAGACAGACTGTGTAATACTGGCCTGTCGTGAAAGCTCCATGACAAGATCGGCAGAAAGAGCTGTCTGTTTTCTGTAATTATCAAAAAATTTCCTGACATAACCTCTGCCAGTTTCATCAAGAGCGGAAAGATCAAGATCTTCGAAGCTCTCTGCTCCGGCAAATACAGATTTCACAACATCTGAAGTCAGTCTTTCATGAATCAGACCGCTTAAAAGAGAAAGCTGCCTGCTTCTTTCTTCTATTGAACCGGACGGGATATATGTTTCCTGATCCCAGCTCAAAAGCGAGGATGTATGTGCAAGCAGATTGATCTCAGAGTCAATTTTTTTGAGTTTTTTAATATCTTTTTCTGTCATAGGTTTTATTATAACCTGAATAATCCGGAATTCATATTCTGATTTACAGGTTTTATTTCAGCGCCGCATGTACCAGAAAACAAAAACAGGCTGTAGCATCCCTCTTTTTCAGAATACTGCAGCCTTGAATATAATTAAATAAATTCTTTTATTGAAATATTTTCAGGTTTATCAGATAAGCTCTTTTAAGCTGATTTTATCTAGAACAAACTTCACAGCTTCATCAGTTGTCAGACCGTTCATTTGCTTGCCTGTCCTGAGACGGATTGAAGCTCCCCCCTCTTCAGCTTCTTTTTCACCTATGATAAACATATATGGTATCTTTTCATTCTGGGCATTTCTGATTTTGGCATTCATTCTCTGATCACTGAGATCAACCTGGCTTCGAATCATGTTTTGTCTTAAAATCTTGTTGATTTTTTCAGCATATTCATTAAAAGCAGGAGCAACAGGAATAACTGATACCTGATAAGGTGAAAGCCATACAGGGAAAGCGCCTGCAAAGTTTTCAACAAGTACTCCGAAAAACCTTTCAAGAGAACCGAGCAGCGCCCTGTGAACCATGTAAGGTCTTTTTTCCTTCCCGTCATGATCTACAAAAGTCATATCAAACCTTTCAGGCTCATTAAAATCAAACTGTATTGTAGAAAGCTGCCATGAACGTCCCAGAGCATCTTTTACCTTGAGATCAATTTTAGGACCGTAAAACGCGCCGCCCCCTTCATCAACATCATATTCAATTCCTTCAGCATTCAGAGAATTCTTAAGTGATTCCTCTGCAACTTTCCACTGCTCAGGATCTCCTACAGATTTTTCAGGCCTTGTAGAGATATAAGCCTGGATATCTTCAAATCCGAATGATCTGAGCATAAAAAGACTGAACCTTAAGACTTCAGAAATTTCATCTTCAATCTGGTCCGGTGTACAGAATATATGAGCATCATCCTGGGTAAATCCCCTTACTCTCAACAGGCCGTGAAGCGTACCTGATTTCTCATATCTGTATACAGTTCCAAGTTCCGCCCATCTGAAAGGAAGATCCCTGTAAGATCTCATTCCAGTTTTGTAAATCATAATATGGAACGGGCAGTTCATGGGCTTGGCATAATAATTTGCCTTATCCATAACCATTTCCGGATACATCCCTTCTGCATAAAAATCAAGGTGGCCTGAAGTTTCCCACAGCCATGATTTACCTACATGAGGTGTATACAAGAGTTCATACCCGTTTTTATAATGCTCATCTTTCCAGAATTTTTCTATTTCATGCCTGATTCTTGCACCTTTCGGATGCCAGTAGACAAGGCCGGGACCAGCCTCTTCATGGAGTGAAAAGAGATC
Source organism: Spirochaetia bacterium (assembly GCA_963662265.2). Taxonomy (GTDB): domain Bacteria; phylum Spirochaetota; class Spirochaetia; order CADAEX01; family CADAEX01. The sequence goes on from CAXXHA010000032.1 coordinate 85,260, forward strand.
AAGCTCCCTGCCAAGTTTCCTGTGATCCCTCTTTTCCATTTCTTCGAGGTGCTTGAGATGGGCCCTGAGATCTTTCGGATTTGCCCAGGCTGTTCCGTAGATTCTCTGAAGCATAGGTCTCTTCTCGTCCCCTCTCCAGTAAGCTCCTGCAATAGAAAGAAGCTTGAATGCCTGGGGATTAAGCTTGCCGGTATCATCTACATGAGGTCCCCGGCAGAGATCTGTAAAATCGCCCTGATTATAGACAGAAATCTCTTCATCTGCAGGAAGGTCATTTATAAGTTCAATCTTATATTCCTGATCCCTGAACATTGAAAGAGCTTCTTCTTTTGAAATAACAGATTTCCTGAATTCTTTCTTTGATTTAAGGATATCTTTCATCCTGTTTTCAATTTCTTCGAGATCCTCCGGTTTCAAAGCTCTTGGAAGATCAAAATCATAGTAAAAACCATTTTCAATAGAAGGTCCGATTGCCACTTTTGCGCCCGGGAACATCTGAATTACAGCTTCCGCCATAACATGAGCCATTGAATGCCGGATTTTATCCAGTTTTTCATTTGCAGCCATAACATTTATCTCCTTGTTAAAAACTATTCAGTTTATTATTTATAAGAGCTGATTGCTCTGAAACATATTCAATCAAAACCTGATTCACCCGGTTTTTTCCGGACAGGACCTCACATTCTGCCTGCCATGCACTGAAATGCTACAAACCCAGGCATTGTATGGCACTGTGAATGCCATCAGGATTTTTGCCGGACCTTCCCACATCCATACAGGTTAGGGATTATTCAATCCTTTAAACTGGAAGCAACACAGCTTACACCTTGCGGTCGTCCATCCTCCCTCGTACCTCGGGATAATAAATGGACGCCCAGGATTGCTACATCCTGTATTACCCAATGCTTGTCGTTCATCCACCCCCTGAAGGGGACCTTGTGCACACACAGGGGCACCCGTACCGCATAGGGACAGGTTCATCCATAAAATAAAAAAGCCTTTATACCTCTCGCCCTGATATTCCCCATATAATAAGGAAATAATAAGGACGAAAAGCATAAAGGCTATGTACTTTCCGCGGTTCCACCTATTTTCGGTTCCAGACCTTTAAAGCGGTCCGGCTGCCGCACTTGTTTACCCCTGTAACAGCGGGGAATCTGTCCATATCTACTCAGCACAGCTTTGAACATGAATATTTCTCTATAAATTCGTCCGGAACCAGTTCCGGCACAGTTCAAATATCTGCTGCTTTTCGGATGGAAGCTCGGGAGTGGTTTTCGAATACCCTTATGCCGGAAATATCTCAGCCTGCTTCCCTTCTTGGAAGACAGTATTTCCTCTCTCTGGACACAGAATGTACCTACTCGTCTCCGTCATTGCTGTTAAAATAAAAATAGTATCAGATAATATAATTGTCAAGTCCTGAAACCCTGGGGATAAAAAATACAATTACTCAATAGCTATCCCTGAATAAACATGCAGGCATCAGATTTTTCCATGAAAAAACCGAAATTGCTGTATAGTTTTACAGTAAACATCTAAACACTGTATTTTTTTCAAAATGGAAACGTTTGCTATTAAAATAACTCTTAGTTATCGATTGACTTGCTTTAAATAGGTATAGTAATCTTCTTTAATTTATTAATTTGAGGGTTATTATGGACACAGGTATATCGCTGGAGAAACTGGATAACTATAATCAGAGGCTGAATAAATGGGTTTCTGATGAAAAAGCAGCAACAGAACTGCTGAATGTATCGGGGATTTTAAGATTTGATAAGACAATAGAGCTTATAATCCTGGGAAGACCGCTTAATGACAAAGGGGCAGGAAGTATACTGAACACACATCTTTTTGCTGAAAAAACACTGTCACATCCGGTCAGGGTGGAGAATTCCCTGAAATTTGCGAAAGCTATCCTGGCTTCAAATGTTGCACCTGCAAGAATAGACCTTGCAAGGCTTAACAGGGAATGGGATGAAGAAGCAGATTCATTTGGAAATGATCCAAATCTGTTTATTGAATCAAAACTTTCTTCAATTATAAATGTTAATCCGCGAAATCTGGAAGACAAGGATGTTGTTATTTACGGTTTCGGAAGGATAGGCCGAATGGCGGCCAGAGAACTGATAACACAGTCAGGTAATGGTAACCAGCTCAGGCTGAGAGCAATTGTCACCAGAAAGTGCAGCAAAGAGGATCTTAAAAAAAGGGCTGATCTTTTCCAGAGAGATTCAGTTCACGGAAGTTTTACAGGTGTTGTGGATATTGATTATGACAACATGTGCCTGAATATAAATGGACACCGGGTAAAGATGATTACTTCAGATTCACCTGAATCTGTTGATTATACCAGTGAAGATATTCATAATGCTCTTCTTATAGACAGTACAGGTGTCTGGAGAGACAGAGAGGGGCTTTCAAAACATCTTGAATCCAGAGGGATATCAAAAGTACTTCTTACAGCACCGGGAAAAGGGGATCTTCCAAACGTTGTATACGGAGTAAACCAGAATCAGGATGGAATCCAGGAGGAATCAATTGTATCTGCTGCCTCATGCACCACAAATGCAATAGTCCCGGCACTTTCTGTGATTGAGAATAATTTAGGTATTGTAAAGGGACACCTTGAAACAATCCATTCATATACAAATGACCAGAACCTTCTCGATAATTTTCACAGTAAAAAAAGACGGGGAAGAAGTGCACCTCTTAACATGGTAATAACTGATACAGGTGCTGCCAAAGCAGCAGCAAAGGCAATTCCCACTCTTCAGGGCAAGCTAACAGCAAGTGCCATAAGAGTACCCACACCAAATATGTCTCTCGCGATTTTAAGTCTTACTGTAGAAAAAGAGACTACAAAAGAAGAAATCGACAGGATGTTCTATGATGTTTCAATGAAAGGTGAGCTTATTGAGCAGATTCTATACAGCAATTCAACAGAATTTGTCTCTTCTGACGGGATAGGAGAAAACTGCACCTCAATATTTGACAGCCCTGCGACTCAGGTTTCAAGCGATGGAAAATCAATTGTAATCTATCTGTGGTATGATAATGAATACGGGTATACAAAGCAGGTTATAAGGCTTGGAAAACATATAACCGGAGTTAAAAGATACAGGTATTATTAATATAAAGTTCCCCCCCAGATTTTAAAAGTACATAAAATAAGAAAAGAGGGAGAAGTTCCATGCTGTCAAGCAGGGGCTTCTTCCTTTTTTAAATTACCCTGTGTTTTATCAGGAAGACTAAAAAATAATTCATATTTATAAAATGCTGTATTATAAAAATACAGAAATAATGATTAATCGGCTGTATATACAAGTTTTAATTTGATACCGGGGGTAAAGCCCGGCTCTTCCCTTCCACTTTTAGGTAAAATATGTTAAAAAAAAATAAATATCAGACAAACAGGAAAAAAAACAGTGATAGAAAAAATTAAAAAGCAGACAGTAGTAGAAACAGTCATGGACAAAATCAGAGATCTGATTTCATCAGGTGAATACAAGGTAAATGACAGACTTCCGACAGAAAACGAACTTGCAGAAATGTTCGGTCTGGGCAGATCATCTATCAGGGAAGCTATCAAAGTATTCAACTACCTGGGCGTCCTGGAATCCCGAACTGCAAAGGGAACATATGTCTGCGAACGGAACAACATTACAACAGAATTGATGAAATGGGCTGTACTGCTCGGAAATGACGATCTTTTTGAAATGGTTGAGATAAGAGGTTCAATAGAACTCTATGCCATACTGAACCTGACTGAGAAATATAAAAACGGCGATGAAAAAGCAAAATCCTTTGTAAAACAGCTGGAAGAGGTTATTGTTGATTTCGACAAAGCAATAAATGAACTTTCCATCAGGGATATTATCAACTGTGATTACAGGTTTCATAATATAATTATTTCCAGTAATGAAAACAGCACTTTTTCTTCTATTTTTTCAGTCCTTGAAAATTTTCTGTGGGAAGAAATAAAACAGACATACAAGGCTTACAATGACTACAAGAAGATTTCCATTGAACACAGCGACCTTCTTGACAGCATTAAAACAGGTGATCCTGCAAAAGCCAGGGATGGACTTCTTGAACATATTGAAAATATCAAGGATAAGCTTAAAGAAGCTATGAGTAAAGAATAAAAAATCATGATCTGTTGATATGGAAATTACTTTATATCAATTATTATTCCTGGCGCTTTATGCTTTTCTTGCAGGATGGGAAAGAGCCGGATTAAGAGCATCGCTAATGCCTGCTGTTCCGCTGCTTGTGGGAAGCATGGGTGCTGTCAATGCTCTCGGTTATATGATTCCGATTCTGATTGCAGGAGATCTGTTTTCTGTCACTTATTATAAAAAACATGCAGATAAAGAAAGTTTAAAACAGCTTGTTCCGTTTGCTGCTGCAGGAATTATTATAGGAATGGTTACTGGAAAGTTTATTTCCGGTGAAACATTTAAAAAAATCATTTCAGGCTTAATTATAATCAGTCTTACAATAAACCTTTTAAATCAAAAACTCCAGAAAAAGAAAGAAAATATTACTCCGGACTCCGAGGAAAACAGCAAATCAGTTTTATCAAAATCCGGACCTGTATTCAGTACTGCAACAGGATTTGTTTCAATGCTTGGCGGTTCAGGCGGACCTGTAATTTCAACATACTACCTGATGCTTGGAGTAAGTAAAAACTCGTTTATCGGGACAACTGCATGGTTTTTCTTCATAGTAAACCTGATCAAAGCGCCTTTATACTTTTTTATATGGAAGAATATAAGCAAACAATCCCTGATGACAGATTTATTTATGCTGCCCTTGCTGGCGGCAGGAATATTTACAGGTATTTTCATTGTAAAAAAAATAAATGAAAAGCTTTTCAGGATTGTTATTTATGCAGCTACCCTGCTGTCTGCAGTAAAACTCCTCTTTTAAAAACTATCACGGCAGCTGAAGAAAAGGTCAATACTCAAACACTTCTTACTATACCCCCCCCATTTTCATTTTTTATGAATCAGCAAAACTGACAATAAAACAAACTTTTTCTGGCTTTTTTAAATAAGGTAATGTAAATTAAGATTGACTGCTTACAGATATAATTCAGGAGTATATAAAATGGCAAAAGATAAAAAGCCTCTTGGAATGCTTGAAGTTTTCTGCATAGCATCAGGAGCAATGATAAGTTCAGGACTTTTTGTCCTGCCGGCGGTTGTATACGGCATTGCAGGCCCCGGAATTGTTGTTTCATACATAATCGCGGGAATACTGGTAATACCTGCAATGTTTTCAAAGGCAGAGCTTGGAACAGCAATGCCGAAGGCAGGCGGCACATACTTTTTTGTCGGAAGAAGCCTTGGCCCTCTCATGGGGAGCTTTGCAGGACTTGCAAACTGGTTTTCAATAAGTCTGAAAGGTGCATTTGCGCTTATAGGAATGGGAGCATTTCTGAAGCTGATTGTACCTGATGTGACTATAATACATATAAAACTTGCAGCAGTCGCTTTTGTTGTATTGTTTACCCTCATCAATATAATCAGTACCAAACACTCGGGACATGCCCAGGATTTCATGGTTTTCGCGCTCATAGCTATTCTGATATTTTATATTGCATACGGGTCTGTCAGAGTTGACTACACCAACTTTGTACCTTTTATTCCTAACGGCAAACTCAGCATCCTGGCAACTGCCGGAATGGTATTTATTTCGTACGGCGGTTTGACAAAGGTGGCATCCCTGGCAGCGGAAATAAATAATCCCGGGAAAACACTGCCTGCAGGAATGTTTCTGAGTTTTGTTGTGGTTAATATACTTTATATACTGTCTATCATTGTGACTGTGGGAATCTTAACCAGCAGCACTCTTTCAGGGACCTATACACCCCTCTCAACAGCAGCTGAGACATTTTCCGGAAAAACAGGCCTGATACTGCTTTCAATAGGGGCGATTTTTTCGTTTGCGACAACAGCCAATGCTTCAATTTTATCAGCATCCAGAATCCCGCTGGCCATGGCAGAAGACAAACTCCTGCCCGAAGGAATTGCAGTAAAAACAAAAAAACATAAAATACCATGGCTTTCAATATTACTGACAAGTATCTTCATGATAATTGTTATTACTGCTCTTGATTTGAAATCACTTGTAAAAACCGCATCAACAATGATGCTTATACTTTTCACTCTTGTAAATTTTTCAGTTATCCTGATGAGGGAAAGCAAGATAGTATCCTACAGGCCTAAATATAAATCACCTTTTTATCCCTATTTACAGATAGCCGGAATCATCGCCTACCTGGTGCTTATTGCCGGAATGGGTGAAATGCCCCTTCTTATTACAGGCGTTTTTTTCCTGCTTACATCTCTATGGTTTGCTTTCTTTACAAGAGATACAGGACTCAGGGATTCAGCACTTATACGTATTGTCGAAAGGGTAATTTCAAAAGATTTCACAGGCCCCAGACTTCACGAGGAACTGACAGAGATCCTGTTTGACAGGGATGATATACATGAAGACAGGTTTGACAAGCTGATAAGAGAAGCTGTCGTAATAGATATTAAAGAGGAAATTACAGTTGAGGAACTTTTCAAGAAAATAGCAGCTGCTTTTGCAATCAAAGTAAAAACACCGTATGATGTGCTTCTTCAGAAGCTTTGGAAAAGAGAAGAATCATCAACTACAGCACTGGATCCGAGACTTGCCATTCCACATATAGTACTTGAAGAGGATGACAACTTTTATATTGTAGTCGCAAGAATTCATAAGGGAGTCTGGTTTTCTGATGAAACACCTTCCATAAAAACAGTGTTTTCACTGGCAGGGGGAAAGAATGAAAGAAATTTCCACCTGAAAGCCCTGATGGCTATTGCCCAGATAGTACAGAGTGAAAATTTTGAAAAGAGATGGCAGGCCGCCCTAAACGAAGAGGAACTCAGGCATATAATTCTCTTAAGCGAAAGAAAACGTTAAAATCTGTATTCAGGGGATTGAGTAGTCAATCCCCTTTTGCGGCAGCAAGCAGTCTGGCACTGTCACAACGAAGAGCATTTTCATACTGCAAAGAAACTCATTACCAGGCAATTCCCTGCAGAACAGGATTACAAGACATCTTCAAGGATCTTCCCCTGGAAAATTATGAAATATAACAAGTCTTTCAAATAAAAAAAGAGGATATTTCGTTTTTTATGTATAAAGTATCACTTAAGGGACTTAATTTATATTTAACTCTGCTGTATAATATAACTGATCATAACCTGCTGAAAATGGTTAAATATATACTAATCAGTATAGTTCAACATTAAAATACTAACGGAAAGGAGAAACAAAGCTGTGAAAAAAATAATTGCAGTACTTGAAGGAGACGGAATAGGACCGGAAATTATGGCAGAAGGGATAAAAGTTCTCAAAGCTGTTGAAAAAAAATTCGGACATGAGTTTGAACTGATTTATACACCTTTCGGTGCATCAGCCTATTTTACAGATGGATCACCATTCCCTGACAGCACAAAAAAAGTCTGCGATGAGGCAGATGCTATTATCAAGGGACCAGTAGGTCTTTCCGTTGAGAAAATGAATACCATACCTCAGAAAATGAGACCCGAGGCAGGGGCAATTCTGCCTTTAAGAAAAAGATATGATACATTTGCAAACTACAGACCTGTAAGACTTCCAGAAGCTCTAGCAGACTTTTCACCCCTGAAAAAAGAAATAATTGCAGGCGGTGTTGACATACTGATGATAAGGGAGCTTGTAGGAGGAATCTATTTCGGAGCTAAGTCTGAGGGTGAAGAAAACAACATGGAATTTTCCAGCGATGACTGCAGATATTCACGGGACCAGATTGAAAGAATTGCACGGGTTGCCTTTGAAGAAGCCAGAAAAAGAAAAGCAGTAATGACAAATATCCACAAATCAAATGTTCTTGCAACATCCCGTTTCTGGAATGCAGTTGTGGAAGAGGTACGAAAGGATTACCAGGATATTGAATACAAGTCAGTTCTTGTTGACAATGCCGCATACCAGCTGATGATAAATCCCTGCCAGTTCAACGGTGTAATGCTTCTTGAAAACATGATGGGCGACATACTCACAGACCAGGCAGGAGGTGTACTCGGCTCAATGGGACTCATGCCTTCTGCATGTATCGGGGATGAAAAAGGATATGTCGAGGCTGCTCACGGATCAGCACCTGATATTGCAGGTAAAAACATAGCAAACCCGTACTCAATGATTGGAAGTGTTGCATTCATGTTTGACATGATTTTCGACCTGCAGGAGGAGGCAGCCCTTATATGGAATGCACTCTTTAAAATCTTTGATGACGGTTTTACAACATATGAACTTGCAAAAGGCAAAACAGGACCGGATGTACTATCAACAACAGAGTTCGGCGACAAGGTTGTAGAATATATCAACAGCTGATTATTTCCACCAGTAAATAAAACAGTAGTTGTTCCTGTAATAACTATAAGCCATATTAAAGCAGCTCAAAGGTTTGAGCTGCTTTCTTTTATTAGGGTCATCTAAACCTGACCTTTACAGCAGAGACAGATAAATAAGCATATATCACTCTTAAAATTACATCTCAATCTTATTCATGAGGTTAATTGAAATCAGATTCACCTTTTATCCATAAAACGGAATGGAGAATAAAATTAATTACTGTATTTAAATAATAAACAAGGTATATATAATTTTTTTACCGCCTGCCTAAAACAGCATCACCCGAATACATGCAAATCCCTTTCCCTGTCTTTTCTGAACTGTCTTGTATATAAATTATAATAATGACCTTTCAGATCAAGCAGTTCACTGTGACTGCCTGATTCAATTATTTCCCCGTTATCAATATACAGAATCCTGTCAGCATCCCTGATAGTTGAAAGCCTGTGAGCAATAATAAATGCAGTTGCATTTTCAAGAAGATTCTCCATCCCCTTGTGTATAAGCTCTTCCGAAAGAGTATCTATCGAACTTGTAGCCTCGTCCATGATAATCAGTTCCGGTTCTGCAAGTATTGCCCTTGCAAGGGAAATAAGCTGTTTCTGCCCGGTAGAAAGAAGAGTCCCCTCTTCACCCACATCTTCTGAATACCCTTTTTCAAGCTTCACGATAAAATCATGTGCATGTGCTTTTTTTGAAGCTTCAACAACTTCACTGTCTTCAGCATCAAGCCTGCCGTAACGGATATTATCCATTATTGAACCGGAGAAAAGATGAGGAGTCTGAAGAACAACCCCAAGCTTCGACTGGAGCGACTGCTGTGTATATTCCCTATAATCATGTTTCCCTATTTTTATTGCCCCCTTGACAGGTTCATAAAAACGGCAGAGCAGATTCACAATTGTTGACTTCCCCCCTCCTGTTGGACCTACAAGGGCGATTTTCTCCCCCTGCCTTACATGAAGAGACAGGTTATCAATTACTGTCTTGTCACTCTCGTACTGAAAATATACATTCTCAAAATCAATGTCTTTTTTTACTGAGTCTGCTGATAAAGCATCTTCTGAATCTTTTATATCAGGCTCCCTGTCAAGAAGGGAAAACACCCTCTCAGCGCTTGCAACCGACTTCTGCATCTCGGCATAGACCCTTGCAATATCCTGCACAGGCCAGAGCATGAAAGTTATATAGCTTATAAATGCCTGTATTCCCCCTACAGTTATGAGTCCGGTTTTAAACTGGAAACCGCCGAACCAGAGAACAGCACCTACTGCAGCTGATGAAATAAGCTGGACAACAGGGAGAAATACAGAGGAGAGAATGACAGCCCTGTATGATGCCGAGTACATGTCATCTGTGAGTCCGCTGAAGGACTCAAGGTTTTTCTCCTCCCTCACAAGAGCTTTTATGACTTTCACACCGGTAATGTTTTCATTATACGCGCCTGTGATCTTTGAATTGATCGATCTCACCTTCCTGAATTCCGCAATAATCAGTTTCTGAAATTTCAGGGCAGATGTGATAATAAGAGGAATAAATACAAGTACTGTTAGGGCCAGTTTCCAGTTAATTGCCAGCATGAAGATAAGTGCTGATGTTATATTGGTAACTGCCCACACAACATCAAGAAGGTTCCATGTTACAAGGTCTGAAATCCTCCCGATATCGGAAGTCATTCTCGATATTATCCATCCGACAGGGGTCCTGTCAAAAAAAGAGAAAGAAAGCTCCTGTATATGTGAAAACAGTTTTTTCCTTAGATCATACTGAATAATCTCACCAAGCCTTCCAGCCCCGTATATGAAACCGAAGACAGACAGGGCAAGAACAATGTGAAGAACACCGTAGAAAAAAAGATACCTGAAAAGAAGCACCCTGTCGCCGGGGATAACTGCGTTATCAAGCGCCTGCTTTACAATATATGTATTCAGTGCTTCAAGAAACGCTGTTGCCATTATACAGATGACAAATCCGATAAGAAGAAAAATATGAGGCTTTGCCAGTGAAAGTATTCTCAGCGCAGTCTTTCCTGTGAGTTTATCTGAAAAATCCTCTTCATGAAAATGTTTCTCAGCCATGAGTAAGTTCCTCTTCAAGTTCCTTTTCTATCCTGCTCTGCAGTTCAAAGACTTTTTTATAAAATCCCTCTTCACCTATCAGCTTCCGGTGGTTTCCTTCCTGTATAATTTCCCCCTCTCTGAATACAATAATCCTGTCGGCATTTACCAGGCTCTGGAGGCGGTGGGCGATAATAAAAGTTGTCCTCCCCTTCATCAGTTCAGAAAGGGCCTCTCTTATTTCATCTTCAGTTTCCGCATCAACAGCGGAAGTCGAGTCATCGAGAATCAGGATCTTAGGGTTTTTGAGTATTGTTCTTGCTATGGCAATTCTCTGCTTCTGCCCACCCGAAAGAGTCACCCCTTTCTCCCCGACAACAGTTTCATACTTATCCGGAAACCCCATAATACTCTCGTGAACAGAAGCAGCTTTTGCAGCCTTTATTATCTCATCTTCGCAGACATCCCGCTTTACACCATAGAGAATGTTTTCCCTTACTGTTGTTGAAAAAAGGAAAGGCTCCTGCTCAACAATACCTATATTTTCTCTCAGGAAACGCCTGGAATAATTTTCAACAGATATATCATCTATAAGAAGTGATCCGCTGTCTGCATGGTAGAAGCGGGGAAGAAGATTGACAAGGGTTGTTTTCCCGGAACCTGTTTCCCCAAGCAGGGCAACAGATTCTCCCGGCATGCATCTGAAATTTATATTCTTTAGAACAGGGACTGAACTGTCATAGCTGAATGAGACATTATCAAATTCTATTTTCCCCTCTACGGTCCTCATGCTGTCACCCTTTTCAAGGTCCTCCTGTTTATTAACAAGAACAGAGGAAACACGGCTGTAAGAAACCCAGGCAGTTGAAAGCTGTGCAATAATACGTCCCATCTGCTGAACAGGCCAGATAATTGTGTTGAGAAATCCGATATATGCAACCATATCGCCGATATCAAGCTTACCGTCCATTACCATGAGTGCTGCAAATGCAATTCCTCCGATCTGCTGTACAGCACAGACAGTATGGGAAACAGGCCAGTAGAGAGCATGGTTCATTAAAAATATCCGCCCCCTTTTGTATTTTTCCCTGTTAACCCCGTCAAATTTCTCTTTTTCAAATTCCTGCCTGGCAAAAGCCCTTACAATCCTCACACCTGTCAGGTTTTCCTGAATTGCGGATGAAAGCCTGCCGTCCTGTTCCTGATACTGCTCATACGCATCATGAATCTTTCTGAAAAAGACTACAGACATGAAAATTATAATCGGGATTGCATGGACAGAAACAAGCGCCAGTTTGATGTCAAGATAAACAATTGAAGAAAAATTGATCAGAAACATGAATACAATACGGTTCAGGCCCGGAATCATATCGCTGAAAAAACGTCTGACAGTATCAACATCTGAAGTTGACCTCTGAATAAGTTCCCCTGTACTTGTTTTATCATGATAGGCAAAGGATAGTTTCTGAGTATGGTCGAAAAGAGTATTTCGAAGGTCCCGGGCAATACCTTCTGCTGTTGAACCTGTCAGTCTTGCATTCATAAAGGAAAATCCCCCCCTTACAAGCGCAAGCAGGATATAAAAAAGAGAAAAGTAAATCAGGGGGAAACGCCAGTCTCCTGATGATGCTATATCATTTATATAAAAACGCAGCACGAAATAACCGGCTGTACCTGCCGCAACAGATCCTGCCTGGAAAACCAGAGCTGTAAAATATCTCTTTCTGTATCTGTCAAGAAGAAACCAGAGACCGGCTAGAGGTTTTGCCGGAAGATAATCATGTAGATGCATTTATGTCCCCATTTTTAATTCAAAAAAATTTTAAAACACAGGCGGTTGTGTCATGGAAATTTCAATCAAACATCAGCCGGATATTCTAAAACCGTTACTTAAATAAATATATAAAAAAAAAGTCTGATCAGGAATAAAAAAATTATCAGGTCTCAACAAGTTTCCTGTAATCATTTACAAAACATTTGACAATTTCCTCTTCTGTCGCCCATGAAGTTATAAGTCTTATTGCAGATTTGTTTTCATCAATGCTTTTCCATATATAGAAACCATATATCTCACTCAGCTTATCTATTACGCTGTTTTCCATTACAGGAAATATCTGATTGGTGGGGGAATCAATTAAAAAACTGCAGCCGCACTTCTTAAGCTCACTTACCAGATACTGGGCCATTTTATTTGCATGCAGAGCCAGATTAAAGTAAAGATTGTTTTGAAAAAGCGCATTGAACTGTACTCCAAGAACTCTTCCCTTTGAAAGGAGAGCCCCCTTCTGCTTTATCAGATAACGTGTATCCTCTTTCATGCTTTCATTACAGATTATCAGCGCTTCACCCAGTAAAGTCCCGTTTTTCGTCCCCCCGATAAAAAAGGCATCACAGTTGTCATGAATCACCCTAAGAGATAATCCGGCTTCTTCAACCGCAACAGCAGAACCCAGCCTTGCTCCGTCAATATAAAGCAGAAGTTCCTTTTCCCTGCAGAAAGCATAGAGTGCTTCAAGTTCCTTTCTGCTGTAAACTGTGCCCAATTCTGTTGGATTGGAAATATACACAAGCCGGGGTTTTACCATGTGTTCGAAATGATGTTCCTGCAGCACAGGTGTTATCATATCAGGATTCAGTTTTCCATCTTCTGCTTCAACTGTTACAACCTTATGCCCGGTCGCTTCAATCGCGCCGGCTTCATGTACTGCAACATGTCCTGTACATGGGGAAATGACAGCTTCATGAGGCCTCAAAAAAGCGCTGACTGCAAGAAGATTGGTTTGAGTGCCTCCTGACAGAAAATGAACTGAACAATCAGGACTGCATGCAAGTTTTTTAATTTTTTCAGCTGCTGCTGCTGAGAAACTGTCCAGCCCGTATCCTTCCTCCTGGCGGCTGTTATTATCTATAAGCGCTTTAAGGACTTCAGGATGAGCTCCTTCGCTGTAATCATTTTTAAAACTGTACATATAAACCTCCCGATAACCTGACTACATCATTGTAACCTGTTAAATCACAATACAGCAATATGATATATATAACCAAAAGAGAGTTTAAAAGCACGTCTGCCCTTTACAGCTCAGACGTTTGCCTTGCAATAAACCTGGTTTTTGAGGTTTTAAACAGATATATCAGCATTTTAACCAATGCTTCATATTTCCACCCGATATTCAGCTTTATACTGTATATATTCTTGAGGCCGATCCATACTTGATGCAAATCAGGCCTTGACAATTAAGCAAACGTTTGAGTAGAATATTTTCAGGTAATTAAAAAATAAGAATGTAAACAGGTTATACCAGCTGTTTATGATATTTAATTAAAAGCTGATTACTTCAACCTGTTCAGGGAAATCAGCAAAAGCTCTCAACCGGATAAACACAGGCGATGAATATTAAAAAAAGTCTGTACAGACAAATGCGAAACACCCTCCCGGGGTAAAGAGTTTTTCTGCAATGTTCATAACACTTGTGTGAACACAATGGAAGCTCCTGAATGAATTTTTAAAAAAATAAAAACTGGTTTTCCATGAGACAGGAGGAAACATGACATTATTTCCTGAAAACAGAAAATTTGATTTTCTCGCTCAGGGCCGGGCAGGCCTTGATCTCTATGCAGATGAGGAAAACACAGACTTCAATAATGTTCTCTCATTCAGAAAATTTGTCGGAGGATCACCGGGAAATATAACAGCAATGCTTGCAACTCTGGGGCGGAAAACCGGTCTTATAACAAAAGTTTCTGACGATCTTATCGGGAAATATGTTATCTCATATTTTGATTCCATAAACTCGGATACATCACAGGTAATCAGGGATTCAAGCGGTTCAAGAACAAGTCTTGCAATAACAGAGATGAAACCGGAGAACTGCGGTGTAATAATCTACAGGAACAATGCATCTGACCAGCAGCTCTGCCCTGAGGAAATCAGCGAAGATTACATAGGACAGGCAGCAGGTATTGTTATTTCAGGCTTTGCTCTCTCAGAAGCTCCTGGAAGGGATGCTGCAATTATTGCTATTGAATATGCGAAAAGGCAGGGAACAACAGTAATTCTAGATCTTGACTACAGGCCCTATTCATGGAGATCAGACTATGAAGCATCCATTTATATGGGAATTGCAGCTGAAAAAGCAGATATCCTTATAGGAAATGATGAGGAATTTTCAGTACTCAACAAGATAATGTATCCGGAAACTGTAAATGACGGTAAGGCAGCAGTAAAACCATGGATTGAAAGAGGCTGTTCTCTTGCTATCTATAAACAGGGAGGAGGAAAAGGAGCTCTTGCAATAGAGAAAGACGGAACAGAGCATGAAGGAAGACTCTATAAAACAGCTCTTAAAAAACCTTTCGGAGCAGGAGATGCATTCCTTGGTACAACACTCCACTACCTGATGAAAGATGGTGATGTTGCAAATGCAATAGATAAAGGTGCGGCAGCAGCAAGTATAGTAATTTCAAGAAAAAGCTGCTCGGCAGCCTCCCCTACTGAAAAGGAAATAAACGATTTTATTAATTCATATAAGTAACTGCAATATAAAGGAGAATAACAATGCCGGCACATATAAAACCATATGACAATTTCAACAGACCCATAGTTGATACAGGTGATAAGCTTGTACCAAGAACATACCTGAACCATGTAAAACTGAAAAAAGGGGAAAAACACAGCTACAGGCTTGCAGAGTATGAATCTGTTTGTGTCGGATATTCGGGAACTTTTAATATAACTGTAGACGGGGAAGAGTTTAAGAATATAGGTGTAAGGAAAAAACTCTTCGAAGGCAAACCTGATTCGGTATATGTGCCTCTCGACTCGGAAGCTGTTCTCACTGCTGTAAGCGAAGAAGCTGTTATTCTTATCGCGGGGGGAAGATATGAGGAAAAGCTGAAACCTTTCAGAGTTACTCAGGACGATGTCGATACAGTTCAGTACGGTTCAGATGAAACCAAGACTCACAGGAAAATCTACCATGTACTGGGTCAGAAAAACAGGGAAAAGGTTGGAAGACTCCTTGTAAGTGAACTATTCACAGTAGGCGCCGGCGGTTGGTCAGGTTTTCCCCCTCACAAACATGATGAGGATATTGAAGGAAAGGAAACTGCTTTCGAAGAAGTCTACTACTTTGCCTTCAACCCGGAACACGGCTTCGGAGCACAGTTTGCATATACTCATGAAAATGACCTGGGGCCTGTTTACCATATAAAGACAGGAAGCACTATTCTTCTTGAAAGAGGTTTTCACCCTGTATGTGCTGCTCCCGGATATGAAATGTATTACTTCACAATACTTGTGGGAAAGACAAAGAAATACCTTCAGCAGAATTTTGAAAAAGCCCATGAATACCAGGTGCATACAATCCCGGGTATCAAGGATATGGTTTCTAAATTCAAGTAAACGGACAGTAAAATGATTGTAAATCTTAAAGAGCTTCTTCCGGAAGCTGCAGGTTCAAATTACATAGTGCCGGGATTTAATATCTTCGGAATGGATGAGGCCTGTCAGGTAATGAAGGCAGCTGAGGCAGAAAAAAGCCCTGTAATCCTCATGGTAAACAAGGATATGGTAAAGAAATATCCTGTAGAAATACTGGGAAGAATGATGGAAGCTGTTGCTGTTCAGTCATCATACCCTGTATGTGTTCACCTCGATCATACATATCAAGAGGATATTATATTCAGGGCAATGGAATCAGGCTTTTCATCTGTAATGTTTGACGGGTCCCAGCTTCCGCTTGATGAGAATATCAGGAGGACCAGAGCTGTTGCTGACAGGGCTCACAGGATGGGGATTTCTGTAGAAGGGGAAATAGGTTCTGTTCCTTACACTGATGAAAGGAGCCCTATTAAGGATGAAAAAACAGATCCTTCAGAAGCAGCGGAATATGCGGAAAAATCAGGAGCTGATGCTGTTGCTGTTGCAGTAGGAAATATACATAAGCTTAAAAAAGCGGAAGCTGTAATTGATACAGTCCTGCTTGAGAAAATAGGGAGCAGGGTTGATACGCCCCTGGTGCTGCACGGAACATCAGGAATCCCGTCCTGTGATCTTAAAAAGCTCCTTTCAAGCAGAGTATCAAAATGCAATATAGGTACTGTTTTACGGCAGGCATGGGGATATACTATGAGAAGTGATTTTGAATCCTCTCCCGGGGCTTTCGACAGATTAACACTCACAGAAAAAGCGCTTTCTGCTGTTTATGAAAAAGCAGCTGAAAAAATCAGAGAACTTGGCGCTTCCGGCAGGGGTTGAAAAAATAACAGATCTGCAATTGCAAAACCTGAAGTATCTAAAGTTCCCCTTTCCTGACCCTTTCTGCGAGAAGAATAAGGTTCCTGAGAGAATTTTTATCGCCAGTCTTGAGCCATTTGCCTGTAAAATCCGGATTCTGCACTATCTGGGCTATCGCCATTAGTGCCTGCAGATGGAAATTTCTTTCATCCTTTGAGCCGGCAAGGGCAAATACCATGTGAACAGGAGGAGTATCACTTCCAAATGAAATCCCCTTCACAGACCTTGTAACTATAATATCAAAAAGAGATTTCCCCTCAATCACAATATGTGGAATTGCAAGCCCCTCATGAATAACGGTTGTGGAATCCTTCTCCCTCTCCTTCAGCAGTTCATACACCTGACTGCTCTCAATATTCAACCGTCTTGAAAAATGATCTGAGAGAATTCTGAACAGCCCATACATATCTGCTTCTTCATCTATATCAATAATTTCCGCCTCCCTGATTATCCTGTCGAAACGGTCTTCAATAATTTCATCCCTCCTGATAAGAATATCCCGGAGCTCATCGGGAAGTGTTTTTGTCTTTAATTCGCGGGAAGTAACCCTTTCAACTATGTGAACAATTGCTGACTGCTTTTCATTACGGGATTTTGAATAGAGAAAATACCAGAGCAGAGACATGATGAAGAAACCAGCTGTTATCAGAAGAGGTATTTTCCCCATTCCGATTATAAGAATAATATAAACCACAATACCTGCAATCTGGGGAAAAGGATAAAGGGGTGTTCTGAAAGCAGGTTTATACGAAACAATCTTACTCTCCCTCATGATAATAACAGACATATTTACAGACATGAAAAGGAGAAGTTTCATTGTTGATGCAACCTTTACAAGGTTTTCAAGATCAAGAACTGTTATGCAGACAATCATGAAGAGTGAAGTCAGGATTATTGAAACTACAGGTGTCCTGAATCTCATACTGACATTGGCAAAAAACTGGGGAAGCAAATGATCTTTCGCCATTGCAAGGGGTGAACGGGCAGCTGCCATTATACCTGCATTTGCGGTAGTAATAAAAGCAAGAAGAGCTGCAACTGCAAGTACAATAAATCCGCTGTTTCCTGAATATTTTGAAGCAGCAAGCGATATAGGGGTAAGTGTCTGCCTGAATTCAGAGCTGTCTAAAAGACCGACAGTGACAAAGATAACTAAAACATAAAGTATTGAAACAAAAACATATGCTGCAATCATTCCGGCAGGCAGGGTCTTCTTGGGATTCCTGACCTCCTCCGCAACCGATGCAACCTTGGTGAGACCACCGTAGGAAATAAAGATAAGACCTGTGACTGTAAAAACCTTTCTCCATCCTGACGGGGCAAAGGGGACATAGCGGTGAATATTAATATGAGGCATGCCGGAAAATATGTAATATATCAGGAGAATGATAAGTCCGAATACGAGAAAAACCTGGAGCCTTCCGCTCTCACCGACACTTAGAATATTCAGTAAAGTAAAAAACACAGTAAATGTTACTGCAATTATCTTCACAGTTTCTGCAGAATAATGGGGAAAAAGAGGTTCAAGAAATATACCGATTCCGACAAGCGCAAAAGCGCTCTTAAGCGACAGGGCAAACCAGGAGGAAAACCCGGCAAAAGTTCCGAAAAGAGCCCCGAAACTCCTGTTAATAAAGAAATAAACACCCCCCGCCTTGGGCATTGCTGTTGCAAGCTCAGCCTTGGAAAAAAGGGCAGGTATTACAAAAACAGCTGAAAGAAAATATGCAAAAATAATAGAAGGCCCTGCCTTGAGATATGTTACAGCAGGAAGTACAAAAAGCCCGGAACTGATCATGGCCCCTGCAGATATGGAAAAAACCTCAAGAACTCCGAGAGCTTTTTTCAGTTCGTTACTGTCCTCTTTCATATGCCAACTTCCATTATCCAGTTTAACTTATAAAAGATACATGAGCAAATTTTATATTGTTTTTATAAATTTTAAAAAGAAAAGAAATATTATCCTGTTTTTAACATCAATAATAATATAAGGAAATCACTAAATATTTGTTTTTATTCTAATTCAGAACAGAAATTCCTGTGTGATAATAATTTGTTATATACTAAAAAACATAGTTTTTTTCTTACAATTCCCCCATTCGGGGATAAATGCCATATAAAAATATAAAATTAAAAAGTCCCCAGAATAACAAGGAAAATAAAAAAAGCTACAGCGCCAATAACCGATAATCCTAAGTATAATCTATACATAATAAAACTCCTGTAATATCATCTGAGTTAAAATATACAGGAGTTTTATTAAGATAATGTTCCGATAACGTTAAAATATTATTAATAACATATACATCGGCACAAATTTTATTCTTTATTCAGTTTCAATAAAACCTTCAGGGTCAAGTTCCACTGACTGCTCAAGCATTCCGGAGTCTTTCAGGAACTGAATATCCTTTTTCATGAAATCAATATCATTTTCAGAGATTGAGAAGTCAAATTCTGTCCAGTTGTAAAGCTTTTCAGCATCTTCAAAACTGATTCCCTGCTCATCAGCACCCATCTGCACTGCTTCTTTGTAGTTTTCCCTTATCCAGCTGTATGCTTCCTTATGGACATCAACATAAAGCTTTACAGCAGCTGGATAGTCCTTTTTAAAATCATCTCTTGCAGCAATCACAAGTATGGGTTTCACATAACCGTCAGCTGTGAAAAGGACATGTCCTCCGGCTTTTACAGAGTTTATAAGAAGTCCTGCCGCGAGAAGCGCACCGTCAATTGATCCAGCCTGAAGAGCTGCAGCGCCTTTTGGAAGTCCCATCTGTATCAGCTCAACATCATCCATATCCATCCCTTCAGATTCAAGCGCTGATGCAAGCATCTGATGGAGAACGGTGCCTTTGGGACCTGCAATTTTCTTACCCTTAAGGTCTCTGATTGTCCTGATATCTGAGTTTACAACAAGTGCAAACACTTCAACCGGTCTGCTGTACCCTGATACAATCTCAACATTGTTGCCGTTGGCATTTGCCAGAATTACAGATGTAGTATTCACTACTCCACCTATATCAAGAGATCCTGCAGCCATAGCCTCTGACTGTTTTGCTCCGGAATTAATTTCATAGAAATTAACTTTGACCCCTTTTTCAGCGAAAGCTTTTTCCAGCATGCCTCGTTTTTTAGCCACGATTGAGGGAAGATTAAAAGGAGATTTCACATAGGAAACATTTATTTCCTTCAGGTTTTCAAGCCCCTTAGCCTCTTTTTTGCCTCCCGCAGCTGCTGTAAAAACCACAGTTGTCACAAGCAGAAAAACAACAATTTTTTTCATCCATATTCTCCTTTTTTTATGTCAGACATGATTACAGATTAGAAAAAGCAGTAACCAAACCTCCTGCACAAAATAATAATGTTTTTATATACCTGATTATTTCCCAAACCTTCATGTTCAGAAAAACAGGATCAGAAGCTCACAACAAAGCTATCACATACTTTTCATATAGATTAAGTCTGATTTGCGTTGTCCGGCAATAGTTTTAACTAGGGTTCCCCCCTTTTATCAGGCAAAATCCCTGTTTTTTTCAGTTCCTGCCGGAATTCTTATAGAATTATACAGATCTTTTTTAAGTTCTATGAAATCAGATGCTTCAATATCGCCTGATTCATTTTTTATATCTTCAACAGAAATATCATCTGTTATTTTTCCGTCACCAATTACAATGATTCTGCTGCTGAGGTATATTGCTTCATTCACATCGTGGGTAATAAAAATAATTGTAATCCCGTTTTTTCTGTAGATATCAAGAAGCTCGTTCTGAAGAGTCTCCCGGGTAATAGCATCAAGTGCACCGAAGGGTTCATCCATAAGCAGAAGCTCTGGCTCCCGGCAGAGAGCCCTGCCAAGCGAAACTCTCTGAGCCATTCCTCCTGAAAGCTGAAAAGGATAAGCATGACGGAACTGATACAGGTCAAGCATCTTAAGAACATCATCAACCCTCTTCTGCCTGACCTCTTCATCCTTTTCATGCTTAAGCGCAAGCATTATATTTTTTTCCACAGTTTTTGTTCTTATGAGACGCGGTTCCTGGAAAACAGTTCCGGTTCTCTCTGTTTTTTCAAATGTTATTATGCCGCTGTCAGCCTGTTCAAGTGAGTTGATTACTCTCAGCAGGGTTGTTTTCCCGGCCCCGCTCCGGCCGACCACAGAGACAAAGGATCCTTTTTCGATTTTAAATGATATATTGTCGAGTGCCCGAATCTCCCTGCCCTCTATGTTGTATATTTTGGATACATTCTCAAGTTCTACAAGTGCCATCTACCTGACTCCCCTCACACCCTTCATCCATGGAAAAAGTGTTTCAACTGTTTTCAGGGCAGTAAATTCAATTAAAAGCCCCAGCACACCGATCATAATTATCCCGAGGTACACAATATCTGTCCTCGCCATCTCTTCGGCATCCAGAATCATGTAACCAAGTCCTGATGATGCTGCAATCATTTCAGCGCCAATCAGGGCCCTCCAGCAGTATGCGAATCCCAGGCGAAGCCCTGTTATTATTGAAGGAAGCGCTTCAGGGATCAGTATATGAAATATTTTTTCCCGGTAAGAGAGTTCAAGAGTATCTCCCATTTCAAGTATTCTCCTGTCAACCTGTGAAAGGCCTGAAAAAGTATCAAGAAAAATAGGGAAAAAGCTTGCAAGGAATATTATAGCCAGTTTTGACCCTTCTCCGATCCCGAACCACAGAATAAGAAGCGGAACAGTTGCAAGAGGCGGAATACTTTTCAAAAGTGAAAAAAAACCTTTGAAAAAAGTGTATAAACCGGGTATAAAGTAAAAAGAGAAAGAGAGAGGGACTGCAATCATTACAGTCAGCGAAAAACCGTAAATCACCCGTAAAAAGGAAATACCTATATGGGTAAAAAGTTTTCCGTTTTCCAGAAGGACAATTCCGCTCCTGAACACTTTAAACGGAGAAGGCACGAGAAAAGAATTGGCTGTTCCGGTTTCAGAGATTACAAGCCAGAATATGAATAATATGATGATCAGCAGTGTCTGATTCAGTATTTTTTTCATTGCAGTTAATATTATCTAATTAACTTACATATATCAACTCTCATCACGCAGAAATCAATAAAACATTTTTAAAATTACTTATAAAAAAAGGCTTGTCACCCGATATATAGTGTGATAATATCTTTTTATCAGAAAACAACACCCACATATAGCGGGTAATTTATTAAGGGTAATTAAAAAATGAAATGCCCTCATTGCGGCAATCCTGAAGACAGGGTTATAGAATCACGACAGAATGCCAGCGCAACAGTAATACGAAGAAGGCGGGAATGTCTGGAATGCAGATACCGCTTCACATCCTATGAGCATATTGAAGAAAAGCAGCTCATGGTAATAAAGAGGGATGGAAGCAGAGAGAATTTCGACACCCAGAAGATTTTCAGAGGTCTTTCAAAATCGCTTGAAAAAAGACCTGTTACAGGAGATCAGATTGAAGCGCTTCTTCACGCAATTGAAGATGAAGCATACAGCGTTGGAAAAAAAGGACACGAAATATCAACTGAAGATTTGGGCGAAATTGTGCTCAGACAGCTCTTCAAACTGGATAAGGTAGCATATGTCCGCTTTGCATCAGTCTACAAGATGTTCAGCAATGTAAATGAATTTATTAAGGAAATTGAAAAAATACCTGAAGAATGAAAAGGCAGGCAGCACTTTCATCTCAGAGTACGGCAGGAAACGAATCTTAACACAGCTTCGTTTATTTTGCATGATCTGAGAAAAATTTCAGGGACAATCAGAGGGGGGATTGTGACGGTGAATACCAGCAACGACTGGAAAGCCTTTCTGGATCTTGATGAACAGGGAAGCAGCAGAGTTATTCAGCAGATTGTAAAAAGAGACGGAAAAATTGAGCAGTATGACAGGTGGAAAATTGCCAGTGCAATAAGCAGGGCAATAATTGCAGTAAGAGAGAAAGAAGACAAGGAACTTACAGAAAAACTTACTGCTAGAACAGAAGATAAAATCAGGGAATTCAAACTGACAAGGCATCCCAATTCAATACCTGCTATTGAGGAAATTCAGGATATTGTTGAAACTGTTCTCATAGAAGAAAACATGCCGTCAATTGCAAAAGCTTATATAATTTACAGGGTCAAGCATGAGGCACTCAGAGATGCCAGGAAACTGATGCTTGATATCAACTCTACAATGGACGGCTATCTTTCGCAGTCAGACTGGAGAGTCAACGAGAATGCAAATGTAAATTTCTCGCTGGGAGGGCTGATTCTCCATAATTCAGGAACAATAACTGCAAACTACTGGCTTAAAAATATCTATTCAGAAGATATTGCAGATGCTCACAAGAATGCCGACTTTCATATTCATGACCTTTCAATGTTTTCAGGATACTGTGCAGGATGGTCACTGAGGCAGCTGATTCAGGAAGGACTCGGAGGTGTGCCGGATAAAATTACATCAAAGCCGGCAAAACACCTTTCAACCCTTGTTCAGCAGATTGTCAACTTCCTGGGAATAATGCAGAACGAATGGGCGGGTGCTCAGGCACTTTCAAGTTTTGACACATACCTTGCCCCGTTTGTAAAGGCTGACAAGCTTACACACAAGAATACAAAACAGTATCTGCAGAGCTTTGTTTTCGGAGTCAACACACCATCCAGGTGGGGAAGCCAGGCTCCGTTTACAAACATAACTCTCGACTGGACAGTACCGGAGGATCTTAAGGATAAACCGGCTATTGTAGGCGGTGTTGAAATGGATTTCACATACGGCGACTGCCAGAGGGAAATGGATATTATCAACAGGGCTTTTATAGAGCTAATGCTTGACGGAGATGCAAACGGACGGGGATTCCAGTACCCTATTCCGACTTACAACATAACAAGAAATTTCGACTGGGACAGCGACAATGCAAAACTGCTTTTTGAAATGACTGCAAAATATGGAACACCTAATTTTCAGAATTTCATTAACAGCGATCTCAACCCTGAGGATGTGAGGTCTATGTGCTGCCGTCTCCAGCTGGACAAAAGGGAACTCAGAAAACGGGGAGGGGGACTATTCGGTTCTGATGAATTTACAGGATCAATCGGCGTTGTAACTATCAACCTGCCCCGAATCGGCTATCTGGCCGGTTCAAAGGTTGATTTTTACAACCGTCTCTCAAACCTCATGGATATAGCATCAAAATCACTTTCAATCAAACGGAAAGTGATAAACAGGCTGATGAATGCGGGTCTTTTTCCATATACAAGGCGATATCTCAAGCACCTGAACAACCATTTTTCAACAATCGGTATTTCAGGAATGAACGAGTGCCTTTTAAACTTTCTGGGAAAAGATATAACTGAAGAAGAGGGAAAGGCATTTGCTGAAGAAATCCTTGATTTCATGAGAGAAAGGCTTTCTGAATATCAGGAAAAAACAGGTGATCTCTTCAACCTCGAAGCAACTCCTGCCGAGAGTACAAGCTATCGCCTTGCAAAGCATGACAGGGAACATTATCCCGATATTATTACATCAGGGGAAAAAGACCCTTATTACACAAACTCTTCCCAGCTGCCTGTTAACTTCACAACAGATATTTTCGAAGCGCTGGATCACCAGGAATCGCTTCAGACAAAATATACCGGCGGAACAATGTTTCACGGCTTTATCGGGGAAGCGCTTGATGACTGGGAATCATGCAGCAAACTTGTCAAAGCCATGGCAAACAACTATAAAATTCCGTTTTTTACTATTTCGCCGACCTTTTCCGTATGTCCGATCCACGGATACCTTTCAGGGGAGCACTTTTACTGCCCCAAATGCAAAGAGGAAGAGGAAAACGAAATAAAAAAACAGATTGCTGAATTAAAAAAAGAAAAAGAAAAATTAATCGGGGGGGAAAAATGACATCAGTAGAAAAAATTGATTCACAGATCATTGAACTGGAAAGGCAGCTTAACGAAGTGAAAGGAACAGAAGCTGAAGTATATACAAGAATTGTAGGCTACTACAGGGCTGTTAAAAACTGGAACAAGGGAAAAAGAGAGGAATACAACCACAGGATCTGCTTTTCAGAATACAGCAGCACTGAAAAAAAAACAGAAAATGCTGCACCATGTGAAGAAAAAACAGACAGCCAGATAAGTTTTTCAGATGCGGTGAAATACAAATACTTTTTCAGAAAAACCTGCCCGAACTGCCCTTCTGTAAAGGGATATGTTGAAAACCTTGAGCTGGACAGCGAGCACATAGATGTGGATACAGAAAACGGGCTTGAATCAGCATCAGATTCACAGGTTTTCGGTGTGCCTACAGTAGTATTCTACGACAACAGCGACAATGAGATATTCAGGGCCCACAACCTGAAAGATCTTAAAGAAAATATTGATTCAGAAATAGCAGCAGCTGTTTAATCATATGTCTGTAACAAAAGCAGGACTTCTGAAAACAACCCTGCTTGATTATCCCGGAAAGGTTGCATCAACTGTATTCCTTCCGGGATGTAATTTCAGATGTCCTTACTGCCACAACAGAGACCTTGTTCTGAATAATGATTATTCGCTGATTCCATCTGAAGATATTATTGAATATATCAATTCAAAAAAGAACATACTTGAAGGAATATGCATAACAGGCGGCGAGCCGCTCATACACAAAGATCTCAACATGCTTATCTCAAGAATAAAAGATATGGGGCTTTCCGTAAAACTGGATACAAACGGTTCATTTCCGGAAAAGCTCCCTGATATTAATGTTGATTATATTGCTATGGATATAAAAACTGTTCCTGAAAAATACAGCCTTGTTGCAGGAAACATTATAGACAGGAATCTCAGTTCAAAAATAACAGAGTCGATAGACTGGATAAAGAATTCCGGTATTGATCATGAATTCAGGACAACTCTTGTACCCGGAATAGTTGATTACAGTGATATGGAAAAAATTGCGGAACTTGCAGAAGGATGCATGAGGTACACACTCAACAGGTTTCAGGCTGTCAACACACTTGACAGCGAATGGGAAAAACATATCACATATTCTGACGAAGAATACAAAGAGTTTGTCAGAATACTGGAAAAAAGAAATATACCTGCTGTATTGAGAGGTGCATAAAACTGTCTTGCCGGCATTCAGTTGCGTTGCTGTTCTTGCCAGCAATGAAACAAGAACATCGTTCAAGTAAGTCATTACATGTTCGGGAAGACAGCAGCAGGTTTATATCTGTAAAGATACATAACTTTTCAGCTCACATCATAATTCACAGCACAAAAAACCCGGTACGCGGAATCAGGAGGAAATAATTATCTTTTGATATTTTCAAGAAGCTTTATTATGTAAAGCTCGACATATCTTTTATAGGGTTCCTGTTTCTTTATCCCGACATTTGATGTTTTATTCACAAGGTCTTCGGCAAGTGCTGATATCCTCTTTGCATCAGGAGGATATTTCATGAAAAGCTTCTTTTTTGTCCTGATAAAATCCCTTATGAGAGAATTGACATCTTCAACAAGATTTGCCCTTGCCTGTTCATCATAAAGAGGATTCCATTTCTCGGAAAGCCTCATCCAGACCCTCGTTTATATTGCTTTTATCTGAACCGAGAAAACTGTTTCTTCAGGGTTCTTACTGCTGCAGCATAATTTGCGCTGTCTTTTGCCTTATCGACTGAAGAAGGCTTGTACATTGCAGGGCTGATTCATAGCTTCCGGCGGCCTGAGTTCCTGGTAAGCAGACCCGTTTCCAGCTTCCTGCATATCTGCAGAAGTATCTTTACTTCTTTTTCTTTCCGGTGAACATCCTGCCCAGCATTACAATCATCTTTCCAAATACAGGAAGGCTGTATACAATAGGAAGGTTAACCCTGGCCTCTTTTAAAAGGTCTACCCTGTCAACACCAAGAAGGTTGTCGAGTGTCTTGAATTTCCCATTTGAGGCAAAACAGCCTGACACGGAATTTTTAATATTTTCATGCAGGGAATTTGACTGGTTGGAAAGATATATAAGCCCGGGATTAAGAAGGGCGTTGAGAAGTTTATGATCATTTTTAACACAATCTTCAATTGCTGCTATAAAAACATCATCACGCTGCATATCTTTTGTCTTGTTGAAATTTTTCATGTTTTCGGTCCATTTCACCAGGAACTGATCATGAACCTCTTTACCTGAATCTATGAGTTTTTTAAGAAAAACCTGGGGAACCATATCCCCTCTGGATATAGTATTCCTTTCGCCGCTCAGGAACCACTCTTACAAGATAGGGAAGATCCTCCCCTTCTTTTACAGCTGTCTCTCTTTTTATAAAATTGTTGACAAAATCCCTGCTATACTTGGAACTGTATGCTTTTCCGCTTTTATCTTTCAGATCATACATTTCAGTAATTGAAAATATATGTGGCGGTTTTTTTACAGAGTCTGAAAGCTCCTTATAATCTGTTTTCTTCTGGTTTTCCTTCTGCATCAGCCCCCTGAAATAAGTGATAAAGGGCTCTGAGCATATAAAGGGACTGGCATGTGTATATATCTGATGCTGTTTTAATCATTCTTGTCCAGAACATCTTTTATGACTTTATTACAGAAAAATGAGAAAAATTTGAATGAAAAATCATTAGGCTTAAGCACCTGGTTCTTGAAATTACCGGGACCTGCAAGTATGGATTCCATAAGCTTTTTAACTGCAAGGTCCTTTCCGGGAATTGCCTTACGGAGATATCTTCCTATATATGCATAGTTATTCTGATTCCTCACATAAAGATGGAGTTTTTTCAAAACAACATCAAACAGTATATTTTTAAGAATTTCCGGAGGAAGTACAATATCTCCTATTCCCTCGGGAAACTGGATAAGAACAACCTTTCCCTTCTCATCATCAGACAGTTTCATCGTATTAAGAAAATCTGTCTTAATATCAAAAACAATTATCCAGCTGTTATCAATCATAAAACTGAATGATTTCAGGTCAGGATAGGGCAATTCAGGCCTGTCTTCAAGTTCCTTGTATTTAGGCAGAATAAGCTGTCTGTAATATTTATGAACCTGAAATGAGGAAATACGGGAAGCATCATAATTGATTGTACAGCTCCCGTCATGCTCCATTTTTTTCAGCATCGGTATTGCAGCCAGTTTAAAATCCTCAAGATTCCTTGCTTCAATACTTCCCTTATTGGATTCATAATAGGAAGTCAGCTGATCCATAAAAAACGTGTAGTTTATTGAGGGATTACGCCTCTTGATAATAAGTGCTTTAATAATCTTTTCAATTACTTCATTCATAATATTTACTATATTTTAATATGATTTAAGTTTATCTTCCACTTCTTTTATTATCCAGTCAGGTGTAGATGCACCTGCTGTTATCCCAACTATGCTGAAATCCCCTATTTCCGGAGGAATTTCATCTGCTTTTTCAATATGCCATGAATTTCGGTTTGCTTTCAGGGCTGTATTGTAAAGACGCCTTGTATTGGCACTGTTTTTACCCCCAATAACAATTACAGCTTCAACCTGCTCAAGAAGACTGGAAAGAGCCTTCTGCCTCTTCGCCGTGGCAGGACATATTGACTTGCTTATCTGAATATTGCAGACCTTTGATGAAAGTATACGGCAAATTTCATCATATTCCCTTTCACTGAAAGTTGTCTGGCTTATTACCAGTGTGTTTTCCGGTATGGAAAGTTTTTCCGCATCCGCAGCACTCTGAACAATATCAACTGACGAGGCATACCCGGCAATCCCGATAACCTCCCCATGGTCCCTGTCACCAGCAATTACAACATGACATCCTTTTTCCGATGCTTCAAGAACCTTTTTCTGAGAATGAAGAACCCTCGGACATGTTGCATCCACAAGTTTTTCACATTTCTCTTCAAGCATCACTTTGATTTCAGGCTGTATACCATGCGCCCGTATAACTACTACCCCTTCCGCATCTTCTGGATTCTCAAGCACTCTTACCCCGTTCTTCTCAAGATCCTCAAGCACAAGCCGGTTGTGAATCAACGGACCGAAAGTATATACAGGGCAGGAAGGGGATGAATCTATAATATCCTGAACTATCTGCATAGCACGTCTTACCCCCATACAGAAGCCCATGTTTTCAGCTTTAACAATATGCATAACAGTTATTGTACAGACATTTAAATCTTTCGTAAACAATGTTTTAGCATAGTTTATTTTTCTTTATGCTCATGGTAAGACCATGCCCGACAGGGAGCATTGATGAGTAAAGGTCGTCCCTGCTGTATATCATACGGTTGTATTCATCAGTATAACGGCCAAGATTTTTCCTCACATCGGGATTTGCCCTGAACAGTGTATCATCCGCAACTATCAATCCTCCGTCCCTGGTAAGATCATATATACGGTCAATCATAAGAGGGTAAAGATATTTTCCGCAATCCTGAAATACAATATCAAATTTCCCTCTGTATACGGAGAGCAGTTTTTCAGCCTCTTTCTCGGCATCTGCAAACCTCATCTCCACAATATCATCAAGTCCTGCTTTTTTTATATTTGCCTCAGCCTCTGTCCTGGTCCTGGGGTGGTTATCTACAGTGATAAGACGCCCTCCCCTCTCTTTAAGCGCTTCACCAATCCATATTGAGGAATTCCCGATCCCGGTACCGAATTCAAGAACCAGCTCTGCCCCGGTCAGCTTAACAAGGAAAGAAAGAAACCTCCCTGTTTCAGGTTCAACAAAAGGCTGTATATCATCCCGCCCTTCACTTTCTTTCTCAATATCAGATACAGTTTTATTATCGTAATGCACAAAACTCCGAAGATATTCAAGTTCATTCATAAAACCATACTATCATTTAATATACAGAGTGATAATTTATAAAATCATATTATTAATAATATTTGCAATTTTTTTCACAATCAATGTTTAAAATAGATAAAATTATTGATCCCATAATTGACTAACAAATAATTTTAAGGGAAATTATTACTATGAGATCAGTACCAGAAAAACTAAAAGAACGTTATACGTGGTTCAAGAAGCATTCAGCCCTTGAAAAAACACCGGGATTCGCGCTTGAGATTATTTCAGATGACAAGCCGGGGCTGATATCAGACATGTCGGCAGTAATTTATGAAAACGGCGGCAACCTGGCATTTTTCCAGTCATGGAATGAATATGACGGAAAACCGCATACACTGCTGCAGATCGACAATGACTGCTGTGAAAAGACAATAATCGAAAAACTTTCAAAAATCAGAGAGATAAATTCAATAAAACATATCCCTACAAATATTAACACCTGGGGAAAAAGAATAATCATAATCGGCGGAGGTGCACAGGTTGCAAGTGTTGCCTCTGGTGCTATAGCAGAAGCTGACAGGCACAATATACGGGGAGAAACCATATCTGTTGATACAACAGCGATTGTCGGTGAAAAAGAGATTGCAAACACAATTCTTGCAGTTGGGAAACTTCACCGTGCGGGAATGCTTGTTCTCGCAGGGGCCCTGATGGGCGGCAAAATCACCGAAGCTGTAAAAACACTGAGGGAAGAATACGGTATTCCGGTTCTTGCGCTGAGCATGGCAGGCTCTGTTACAGAAGAGGCCGACCTTGTAGTTACAGACCCTATTGAAGCAGGTGTAATGTCAGTAATGCTGATAAGCAATGTCGGGAAATTCAACCTTCTTAAAGTCGAGGGTAACCGGTATTAGAAAGCGGGAGCCTTGAAAACCTTCTCAGGTTTTCTCCTTCCGGCATCTGCATTCGGAAATTGCTCTTTGGGAATTTCCTAACAGATGCCTTGAAAACCTTCTCAGGTTTTCTCCTTCCGGCATCTGCATTCGGAAATTGCTCTTTGGGAATTTCCTAACAGATGCCTTGAAAACCTTCTCAGGTTTTCTCCTTCCGGCATCTGCATTCGGAAATTGCTCTTTGGGAATTTCCTAACAGATACCTTGAAAACCTTCTCAGGTTTTCTCCTTCCGGCATCTGCATTCGGAAATTGCTCTTTGGGAATTTCCTCGTTATTTATTGAAATTTTAGTTAGATGCTCTATACTTATATATATGACATATTGTTATTTAAAAAATACAAAAAGCTTCATGTCATCAATCAGCAAAATTTTACACATCTTGAGTCTCTGCTGGATACATCTGCAAAAAAAATCTGGAAAACATCACAATTTTCTCAGTTTTACCGGATGTATGAATTTCAAGAGGAATTTTCCAATCTTTATTCCGGAGATTGAAAGATACCATGTTGAAAAGGAGCTGTAAATGAATATTGATTTTATTTCAATCGGGACAATTTCCATGGAAAAATCAATCAAATTTTATCAGGATGTCCTTGGTTTCACACTTTATGATAAATATTCTCCTGCACAGGATGTCGAAATAGCATTTCTGTCTGATAACCATGGAACCAAAATTGAACTTATCAGCAAAGTGGAACTGGAAGAAAGTATACACAGCAACATCTCCATTGGATTTGAAGTGGATGACATAAACTCAACAAAGGAACACCTTGAACACAATGGTGTAAAAATAATTTCAGGCCCTGTAAAACTTCCGCATAATGTGTTTCTGCTACATGCCGAAGATCCAAACGGAATAAAACTGGGATTTGTTCAGCATATCAAGGTAAAGGAAACAAGCTG
Organism: Spirochaetia bacterium; assembly: GCA_963662265.2. Classification (GTDB taxonomy): domain Bacteria; phylum Spirochaetota; class Spirochaetia; order CADAEX01; family CADAEX01. The sequence continues at coordinate 116,643 of CAXXHA010000032.1, forward strand.
AATATTCTGATGCAGGTTGTTATACTGCTGCAAAATAACGGTTTTACCCGGGATATCAGCTGTATTTTTGATACAGAGAACAATGTTTAAATAATACATCTAAAGAGGTGAATAATAATGCAGTATATTGAGACTTTCAAGGTAAAATCATGCAGCAGAATAACAATCAACTATTATAAAAATAATACTGATGCAAGAAAAGGGAAAAAGCCGAAAAGCTGTGAAACATATGATAAAGATGTAATTACAGAAATCCTGTCTTTACTGAATACAATGCCTGACAAGGGGGATATAATGGTCAGCTGGGGAAAAGTCCCTGTGCTGGAAGTCTTATTACATGATAAAAATGCATATTTCAGCTACTATAACAGAAAAATAAAAACCCCTTCTACATCTTTTTATTCTAATGATCCGGCAGAAGAAAAAAAACTTTATTCCTTATTAATGAACCAGCTTGGGAAATAATTATTCATAAGTGGATAAAATAATATTGCTGAAGTCCTTTTCCTTCAAAACAGACATATGACTTTTTTATATCAATAAGGCTGCAAAGGCAGTCTGTGATTTCCTGCACACAGCAGTCTTTTTCCGCTGAAAATTCACTTACCTTTACGGATGTTGTAACAACTTTATCAATAATGTATTATTACATACCATGAACAGCAAAGATAAACAGATAAAATGTAACTATCACACACATACTTACAGATGCAAGCATGCATCAGGAACTGCAGCAGATTATGCTGACAGCGCAGCTGAAAAAGGGTTGGATGTACTGGGATTTTCAGACCACAACCCTTTTCCCGATGACAGGTGGAATGATGTCAGGATGGATTTCTGTGAACTGGATGATTACGGAAAGGAAATTGATTCGCTCAAAAAGCGTAAAGATATTATCATCCTGAAAGGGATGGAATGCGACTGGGTAAGTGAATATAAAAACTACTTTAAAGATGATCTTCTTGGAAAGAGAAACTATGATTATCTGGTAGGCGGCATGCACTGGTTCCGGGTTAAGGGAGAATGGGTATTCTGCTATAATGAGAATGCGAAAGGCAATCTTAAATATTATGCAGAGCATATGATAGAAATGATGGAATCCGGCATATTTGAATTCATTGCGCACCCGGATCTTTTTTCACGATTTACAGATAAATGGAGTGATGAAACAGATTTCTATTCACGGGAAATCTGCGCAGCAGCAGAAAGCTGCAATATACCTCTGGAAATAAACGGTTACGGATTCAGAAAACCTAAAATGGATTTTGAAGACGGAAGGCGTTTTGCATATCCGCACCCCAGGTTCTGGGAAATTGCATCAGATTATAAAATAAAAGTTCTCTGTAATTCCGATGCTCACAGACCGGAAGATGCAGATGCATCCATAGATCTGTGCTGTGAAATTGCGGAAAGGAACTCGCTTGAATATGCAGACCTTTCATACCTGAACAGAGGGAGAAAAAGAAAAAAATATGCTTGATATTCTAAGAAAAAGAAAATCTGTCAGAATTTTCGACGGCAGGGCTGTAGAAAACAGTAAAATTGAAAAGCTTTTGGAAGCTGCCCTGCTCTCCCCTTCATCAAGAAATCATGATCCCTGGGAATTCATTGCTATAACTGACTCCGGCAGGATAAAAAGCCTTTCAGAGTCAAAAAAATCAGGATCATCTTTTCTCAAACAAGCGCCGCTTGTTATTGCTGTAATAGCAGATAAAAACAAAAGCGATGTCTGGGTAGAAGACTGTTCCATTGCATCGATTATTATCCAGCTTGAAGCGGAAACCCTTGACCTGGGGTCTTGCTGGGTCCAGATAAGAAAAAGGGAAACAGAAGAAGGAGTTCTTTCAGAAGATTTTGTCAGAAATGTTCTTGCAATTCCGGAAAACTATGCAGTACTTTCTCTCATAGGCCTGGGGTACCCGGAAAAAAGGGAAGAGAGAATACCAAAGTCAACAGAAGCTGATAAACTGCATTTCAACTCTTTTTAATAAACCTTTTTATTTCTGAAGTTTTGGAAAACCAGGGAAAGACTGGAAGAGTTATTCAGAGCGGTGCTTCAGCATTACTGACATTATCGCGTACCCTTCAGAAAGATCTTCTTCAGTAACAATAATATCATCCGGCAGCTGCAGTTTTGCAGGGGAAAAATTCCATATAGCTTTTATTCCCGAATCAACCATTTTTATCGCGGCTGCCTGTGCATTTGCAGAGGGTACAGATAATATCCCGAGTTCTATATTGTTTTCCCTGATATAGTCATAAAGTTCATTCATGTTATGTATTCTTACAGATCGAACTGTTTTCCCGGTTTTTTCGGGATTATTGTCGAATGCCGCAATTATCCTCAGTCCATGCCGTTTAAATTCATGATATCCAAGCAGCGCCTCTCCAAGGGAACCTGCCCCGACCAGTACAGCCCTGGTATCCCTGTCCCACCCGAGGAATTCTTCGATTGAAGCGATCAGATCCTTGACCAGGTATCCTCTCTTGGGCCGTCCTACAATATTGGTAAATGTAAGATCTTTTCTTACCTGTATTGAATTTAAATTAAGCCTGAAACCTATATCTGTTGCAGATATCCATTCAAAATCCATCTGGTCATACTCATAGAGAAGCCTCAGGTAATATGGGATTCTCCTGATTGTAGGGACCGGGATATCAACATTTTTATTAATCATAATCCACCATTATTTGAAATAGTAATATAAAACAGCACTTCCGTGACAGGAAATGCTGTTTATCACGATAAATCAACCATATTTACCGCTGACTAGAAATCAATTTCAAATCCTATCTTTTTTTCCCTGCATTTTTCATAAACAGCTTTTGCAGCGTAGAGGTCAAACAATGCCATACCCACTGTCTTGAAAAATGTTGTACCGTATTCGCCTCTTTCAGGTTCTCTTCCTGAATTTATGAAATTTCCAAGAGTTTCAATCTGATCCTCTTTTATTGTTCCCTCTTCAAGGGGAATGAGAATTTCACCTGATTCCTCTTTTGCAAAATCAATATCCACCCAGACCTTATCTGTCAGGCTGAATATTGCATCGGTGAATTCCCTTACTTCAGGCTGAAAAGATCCCACAGCAACGAAATGCTTATTCTTCAAAAGTTCAGGATCATCAGGAATTACAGGATCCTTTGCAGTTGTTGTAGTAATAACTATATCAGATTTTTCAATCAGTTCATTTACTGTTTCTGAATGAAAGACATTAAGCTCGGGAAGAGCCTCTTTGAGCCTGTCTGTAAAAGCCGGGAGACCTTCAGGAAACATATCATACAAGTACACATTTTTAATATTTCTTGCACTGCATGCAGCAATAACCTGATAAAACCCCTGTACACCACAGCCGATTATACCGAGTGATTCAGAATCCTTTCTTGAATGATGTCTTACACTCACACCCCCGCAGGCACCTGTTCGAAGTGCAGTAATAATTTTCCCATCCATTATTGCGAGGATTTCTCCCGTATCCGGATCATTAAGCATTATTCCGCCGTTGATTGTAGGCTTGCTGTATTTTTTATTCCCCGGAAACAGGGTAAGTATTTTTGTAGCTATATCGCCCTTTGCCACACATGGCATCAGTAGCAGTGAATTGCTATCCTTGCAGTCAATTGTGACACGTTCAGGCATTATATAATCTTTTGATTCATATATTCTGAGAGCCTCTTCCACACTGTCCATGATTTCATTCATTGTTACAGCTTCCAAAATATTTTTCTGGTTCAGTATTATCATTATCCTTTCCTTAATTATCCTTATTTATCCTTTAATTCCGCCTCTATTTTTTTCGAGGTCTTTGTAATTGACAATCCGCCTAGTGCTGTGCAGCGCAGTTCGCATGGAATACTCTTTCCCACTTTATCCATGGTATCAATCACCTCATCAACACTGACTACATGATCAAATCCTGCAATTGCCATATTTACAGAAGATAAAGCATTTGAAGCAGCCATTACATTCTTACCCAGGCATGGAACTTCAACCCTGTTGGCAACAGGATCACAGATCATTCCGAGAATATTCTGAAGCGCCATTGAAACAGCTGCCAATGACTCATTCAGTGGCAGATCGGCAATTGCAGAAAGAGCAGCAGCAGCCATCCCGGATCCTGCTCCGCATTCAGCCTGGCACCCCCCCACTTCTGCTGAAAAAGTTGCATGCTGTGCTATGAAAACGCCTATCATTCCGGCAGCAAGCAGGGCTTTAGCCATTACATCTTCCGAAAGGTTCATTTCATCAGCCGCACCTATTACAGCTCCGGGGAGGCCTCCGCAGGATCCGGCTGTGGGAGCAGCCACAATTACACCCATGGAACTTTTAATCTCCATCAGTGCTGTTGTATAAAGTATTATCCTGTTTAAAAGCCCGCAGTTAAGAAGTTCATCACTGTCCATTTTCGCCTTGAAACTGCCTGACTGATAACCGAGTATTCTGTCGCGGTATTCTGTTCCGGCAATCCCCGCTCTAATGGATTTCCTTAAAACAGCAACAATATCTTTCATCTTCACGAATACTTCATCTTTTGAAATATTTCCCCTTGCAGATTCATATTCGAGTGCAAGTTCCCAGAGTTTAATATTTCTGCTGCTGTTGTATTTCTTCATTTCATCAGCAGTAATAAACGGAACAGATATATTTTTTCTTGAAAGAACAGGCAGGACAGGTTTCAGCTCCCGGATTTGTCTGATTTCATATTTTTCAGCAATTTCCTGTTTTATACTGTCCGGCAGAAAAGATGATGATTTAATTTCAAAAAGACAGCCATTCCTGCTTTCAGTCTTAACAATAAATTCATGATCTGTTTGTCTTTCAAGATAATCATCTATTTCACTGTCATATTTATCTGTAAAAACAAGTGTCTCAAAATAGTCTCCGCAGACAGATATTTCAAAACCGTCTATATCAACTATCTCAATCATACCGCCGCCTGTTGAGACAGCAGTTATTCTATGTGATTCAGTCTTGTTGCTGAGTATTATCAGGTATGTATTCGGATGATCATAATTGAGTTTTTCAATTTGGATATCAATATCAAGCCCGGCTTCTTCAGCTCCCTTTAAATAGTCTACAAGTCTTTCATCAGAAGGCTCCCATCCCAGGAACCCTCCGAAAAGCCCCATATCAGAGCCCTGTGTATCATGAGTTGTGGCAAGAGAACCATCAGGATCGAATTTTATAGTTATATCTGATATTTCACCACCCATAAGGTCTCTTGCCAGAAGGCCGATTCTTACAGAAGCGGCACAGTGGGAACTCGAAGGCCCCCTCATAACAGGTCCGATCACATCGTTGAATATACTTGGATACATTTTTACCACCTGTTATCAGCCGAGTTTTGAGGCTTTTTCTCTGCAGGCCCTTACAGCATCTATGACAGAATATCTGAAACTGTTTTTTTCAAGAACCTGAACTGCCTCTATAGTTGTACCGCCCGGTGAACAGACCATGTCTTTAAGTTCGCCCGGATGCTTTCCTGTTTCCCTTACAACTCTGGCTGAACCGAGTACAGCCTGAGATGCAAGCTTATATGCAGTTGCCCTTGGAAGTCCCTCAAGGACTGCCCCGTCTGCGAGAGCTTCTATAAACATATAGACATATGCCGGAGATGAGCCTGAAACAGCAGTACAGACATCAATATACTTCTCATCAATTACTTCTGTTAAACCGAAGCTCTGGAATATTTTTTCGACATATCCCAGTTCTTCATCTGTTACATTCCTGCCCCTGCAGAGAACGCTCATCCCTTCTCCGACAAGAGCGGGAGTGTTAGGCATTGTCCTGATGACTTTAACAGGGAATGAGAAGTATTTCTCAACCGATTCAACAGTTATACCTGCTGCAATTGTAACAATGACTGTTTTCTCAGACACCTTTTTATTGATTTCATCAAGAACATACTTGTATATATCCGGCTTTACAGCAAGAATTATTATTTCTGAATTCTCAGAAAGCCTGCAGTTATCAGCAGTCACATCAATTCCCGGAAAATCCTTTTCCATTAAAGAAAGAGATTCCGGGTTTTTATCAGAAACAATTATTTCGCCGGCACAGGCAAAACCGGAGGATATAATTCCCCCGATAATTGCCCGGCCCATGTTTCCGGTACCAATTATTCCTATTTTATATTTCATTTAAACACCTTTATCTTAAGTTTCAGCAGCCGAAATTCTGTTCAGTACGGTTGATAATCTCATCCTGAAGAGGTTTTTCAAGATTATTGAAATAATCGCTGTATCCTGCAACTCGGACAATAAGATCTGAATACTGTTCAGGATTCTCCTGTGCCTTGAGCAGAATTTTCTTGTCAACAACATTGAACTGAATATGATGACCATCAAGTTTGAAATAAGATCTTATCAGGGCAACTAGTTTGTCAATATTACTGTCCCCCTCAAGAACAGACGGAGAGAATTTCTGGTTGAGCAGGGTTCCTCCTGTTCTCAAATGGTCCATTTTGGCAGCAGATTTCACTACAGCTGTAGGCCCGTTTCTGTCAGCATCTGTAGCAGGAGAAATACCTTCAGAAAGAGGCATACCGCTCTTCCTTCCGTCAGGTGTTGCACCGATTACTGAACCGAAATAAACATGGCATGTTGTAGGAAGCATGTTGATTCTGTACTGTCCACCATTCATTGTAGGTCTTCCGTCAACAGAATCAAAATATGAATCAAAAATCATCTTCATCAGGTCATCAGCATAATCATCATCATTTCCATATTTGGGAGTCTTGTTCTTGAAGAGATTATGGATGGAAGGATCCTGAAAATCGTTATCAAGCGCTTCAAGAAGCTCTTTCATGGAAAGATTTTTTTCATCAAAGACATGTTTTTTTATGGAAGAAAAACTGTCAGTAATAGATCCTATACCTACTCCCTGAATATATCTCGTGTTATACCTGGCCCCGCCTGAATTATAATCTTTTCCCTCTTTAATACAGTCATCTATAATTACAGAGAGAAAAGGTACCGGCATATAGTTGGAATAGATTTTCTCAATTGTATTATTGCCGTGAATCTTGATATTTATGAAATAATCCAGCTGCTTCTTGAAAGCATTGAAGAAATCATCAAATGACTGAAAATCTTCTGCTTTTCCTGTTTCAAGACCGAGTTTTTTACCAGTCATTTTATCAAGACCGTTGTAAAGAGTAATTTCCATTATCTTGGTCAGGTTCATGTAGCCTGTAAGGATATATGATTCTTTACCGAATGCGCCTGTTTCAACACATCCGCTTGTTCCGCCGTCACGGGCATCTTCAATTTTCTTTCCGGCTCTAACCATTTCAGAGACAACAGCATCAGCATTAAAAACTGAAGGCTGACCCCATCCCTCACGGATAACTTCGCATGCCCTTTTTACAAACTTGTTTGGATTCTTCTTGCTTACCTGTACATTTGAACTGGGCTGAAGAAGATGCATATCGCTTATAACATCAAGAACAAGGTAGGTAACATCATTTACACCATCTTCCCCTTCTGCAGTAAGCCCGCCTGAATTGATATTGGCAAAATCTGTATATGTACCACTTTCCTTCAGAGTCACACCTACTTTTGGAGGTGCAGGCTGATTATTGAACTTGACCCAGAGGCATTCAAGGATTTCCCTTGCCTGATCCCTGTCGAGAGTTCCCTCTTCTGTTTCCTTTCTGTAAAAAGGATAGAGGTGCTGATCAAGCCTTCCGGGATTAAAGGAGTCCCAGTTATTCATTTCAGAAACAACAGCTATATGAACAAACCAGTACATCTGGACAGCCTGCTCAAATGTTTCAGGCGGATAAGCTGGTACTCTTCGGCAGTTGAGAGCTATTTTTTCAAGCTCACTCTTTCTGACCGGATCTTTTTCAGAAGCTGCCTTTTCCGCAGCATAATCAGCATAACGCCCGGCATACTTCATGATTGCATCACAGGTAACAGCCATTGCATCAAGCTGTTCCTTTTTTTCAAATGCTTTGGGATCATTCAGAAAATCAAGTTCTCCCGCAGCTTTTTCTATATCTTTTTTGAAATCAAGAAAACCTCTTTTATATATCTTACCATCAGCAACAGTATGGCCGGGGCCCCTCTGCTCCATGAATTCTGTGAAAATTCCTGCTGAATAACATTCTTTCCATTCATCAGTCATGGAAGAGAGTATTTTACCTCTCAAAGCCCTGTTTTCCCAGAAAGGAATTATTTCATTTTTCTGATACTCAAAAATTTCATCAGATACTTTATAGGAAATTTTCTTCCTTTTATTCATTATCTCGAAATCATCCAGAGTATGACAGCATAATTCAGGATATGTGGAAGTGGCAGCAGGCCTCTCACCTCTTTCGCCGACTATAATTTCTCCATCATTAATACAGAGCTCCTTGTTTTCCATAATATTTTTAAAAACAAGAGCCCGCAGCATTGGGATTGATACTGTTCCTTCATATTTTTTATAAACTTCAGTAACAAGTTTAGCTCTCTCTATAGAAATACTCGGGACAGCGTTTAGACTCTGTTCTCTGAGCTTTATTACCCTTTCATTCATCATCAGCCTCCAATTTCAGCTTTTATACCTGCAGTATCAAAAATATTTTTTATACGTTCCATACGTTTATCTGATGGCACGGTATTTTCAGACATCTGATACTTTTTTTCAATTCGGTTGTATTTTGACTCGGCAAAATTATTATAAGGCAGCAGACTCACTTTAATGACTTTTACAGTTTTCAGGATTTCCACTGTTCTGTTCCAGTTTTCATCATATTCATTGAAACCGGGAATAACAGGTATTCTTATAAAAATATCCTTCCCCATTTCGGAAAGCATTTTAAGATTCCTTATTATTACTTCATTTGAAACACCTGTAAAATCTCTGTGTATTTCATTATCAACTGCTTTAAGATCATATAAAAACAGATCAATATATTCTGCCAGATCTTTTATTATATTTTCAGAAACATAACCTGAAGTATCAACAGCTGTATGTATTCCCTTTTCCCTGCATTTCACAAGTAATTCTTTTAGAAAATCATGCTGCATAAAGCATTCCCCGCCGGAAAAGGTTACCCCGCCGTTTGATTCTTCATAGAAAATACTGTCCTTGAGAATCTCTTTCATGACATCAGTCACAGACATTTCTTCCCCGCAGATTTCTCTGGCGCCATGAGGACAGAATAAAGCACATTTTCCGCATTTCAGACACTTGTTTCTGTCTGTTACAGGATATCCGTTTTCTATTGTGATTGCATTATTTACGCATTTTGACATGCAGACTCCGCATCCTGTACATCTGTTTTTCAGAAAAATCAAATCAGGCATAAGACTCTGGCTTTCTGGATTATGGCACCATAGACAGGACAAAGGACAGCCGTTAAAAAAAACTGTTGTTCTTATGCCAGGTCCATCATGAACTGAATATTTCTGAATATTCATAACAATACCTTTCTGCATAATCTCAACTCCTTCAGTTATTATAAACTATATATTACTGCTGCACAGCAGCAGTAATTTGATTTTATCTAGAATATCATCATGAGAATATTTGCAATAATACCGGCAGTTACACCTGCAAGCAGCTGGATGTTTATTGCAAGACCGACAAATTTTTCACTTTTGAAGCTTTCCATCATTGCAACATGTGTGCAGAGGAATCCTGCAAAAGTAATACCAATCGCTGTGTATACTGCAACATCTCTTGAAACAATAATTCCACTCTTTATAAACTCGGGGATAAGACCGAGAGAAGCACCTACACTTCCGAGAGCTGTTACAGGAAAAGCAATAGCTTCAGGATTTGAAAAACCGAAAAGCGGTTTTAAAACAGGAGCTGCAAGCTTGCCGAGCCATGGAATAAGACCGATTCCCTCGTAGGGAAGACCCTGATATCCAAGTGAAGGATCTGCAACACCTTTAGTGAGAAGCATTATGAATGTACAGATTACAAGAACAGCAGCAATCAGTGATATACCGAGTTCAACACCATACTGTCCACCTTTAACCCCTGCATCAAGAAATCTCATTGCAAAACTCTTTTTCTGCTCATTGGCAGCCTGATTTTCCTCAGCTTTTTTTTCATTTTCAATATCAGCTTCATCCATGAAATCTTCAGGATTTACAAAATCAGTTCCAAGAGCCTTCTTTGTTTTAATCATCATTACACGGATACCTACAGCGCATCCAAGGAATGCAGCAATATTACCTACAACAGCCTCTTTAACAAATCCCTGGCCGATAACAAATGTTGTAACAATAAGTCCCATACCAGCGGTTGTTCCGAGAATTGTAAGACACGGTACCTGATGTTTTCTGAAATAAGATGAGAATTTTCTGTCTTTCATAAGAGGACAGATAGCAGGATTATCAGAAATATAGCTTACAGTAGCACCGAGAAAAGACGCCCCGGGTAAACCGTAAAGCGGTTTCATCATGGGTGAAAAAATCTTATCAAGTATTTTAAGAAATTCGAACTCACTGGCAACTCTTCCCATAGCCCCTGCAATTACAGCAACAGCAAGAATATAAAAAGATGTGCTCATAAGAAGATCATATGCTGTTTTCATCATGGTTGAAAACAAGTTTGCCACACCCATTTTTGTTACAAGAGCAGCAAAAAAAGCAGCAACAATGACTGTAAAAATCACAAGACTTTTCATGTCATTAATTTTATTCCGGGAATCATTTTTAATCCCTGCAACATTTCCAGTTGTCATAAAAAACTCCTTCAATTTAGATCCAGGTATACCTTTAGATATTTTTTTATTTATTTAAAGCACTTTTTTTATATATTTAGATCAATTTTTTGTCAATATATTTAAATCAAAATTTTGTTCTATTTCGTTATTTTTTTACGCAAAAAAAAGGAAAGCCTGATAATGCTTTCCTTTTCATTTTCACGATTCAATGACTGAATAAGGTATTATTCTTTTGTATATCTTGATTTAACTTCACGAAGATAGGAATATATTGTGTATTTGGTATTTCCCAGGATATCTGCAAGATATTCTACAGATCCCTTGAGCTGGAAATAACCTTTTTTATCAAGACTGCTGATTATATACATTTTTTCATTTTTCTTTGTTTTATCCAGAGGCTTACCGATTTTCTTCTTTACCTCTTCCAGATATTTATTGATCAGATCATCTGCAAAACCTTCGGTTTCTGTAGCAGAGGCATTGTTTTTTGAATAAAAATCATATGAACGGGTCTGAATCATGTCTTTAATAAAGCTTTCTGCAATTTCAGCTCGTGTCATATCATAGTTAATACATAAAAAACCTACAATTTTTCCTTTATCATCTTTTATACATACAGCACTTGCATTGAGTCTTTTACCGTTTTTAGCAATTTCAAAATAATTCGGAACATAGTCAGCATCCTGCAGCGTTGCTGTTTCAAGAATATAATTACCAAGATCATTCATCGGTTCACCGACTTTTCTTCCTGTTACATGTGGGTTTGCAATTTCCACAAGTGAACACTGGGGATTTGATACATCATGAAGCGCTACCTCATAATCAGGCCCGAGTACAACACCAAGTCCTTTGACAATAGGAACAAAAGGTTTCAGAAAAGGATTTATTATTTTGTCATCCATAATTACTATTCCCCTGAATAAATATCTTAACTGGGGTAATTGTCCCCTTTCTTGCAAAAACAGTCAATATTTTGATGAAAAAAACTGCAGAAACACCACGTGTTTCTGCAGTAAACGGATTGAGTAGAAGTATTATATTATTTATTAAAACAATTTTTATAATTATCTTAAAATAAATCCATCTTTGAGATTATCTTCAGGATCAAAGAAAAATTCACATTTTCCCGACAAATTCGCAGTTCCTGAAACCTGCGGAACAACAGCCTTATGCGGACCATATTCAGTAACTTCAGCTACTTTTACCGACATTGTTGTACCGATAATTGATTCAATGACAATTTCTTCATCAAACTCAAGTTCTCCCTTTGCATAATGGAGAGCTGCTCTTGCACTTACACCGGAACCGGTAGATGATCTGTCAACCTCTCCTTCTGCAAAAACACATACGTTTCTGCTGTGATGACTGCTGTCATGCGGTTTCCCTGTGATAATTGTTCCGTACAGAAAGGACAGATCATCAAAGAAAGGATGCTTGATTTCATAATTATCCATTACAGCGTATTTAATCCTTCTTCCATAATCAATAAGCTTGTCATGATCCTTTTTATCAAGTGAAAGACCCAGATCTTCAGCTTCGACAAAAGCATAAAAAGCTCCGCCGAATGAAATATCAAATTTCACTTCACCAATTCCCGGTACATTGACAGTTTTATCTCTCATGTACAGGAAAGAAGGAACATTTAAAAAAGATACTTTTTCAACAATCCCTTTGTCATTTCTGAATGCTTTTGATCTGATAAGTCCGGGAGGAGCATCAATCACAAGATCCGGATTCTGCTCATCCTTCTTAATCATTCCTGTATCAAGCACAAGCTTTGTAAGTGCAATTATCGCATGTCCGCACATGGTGGAATATCCTTCATTATGAAGAAAAAATGTTCCGAAATCAGCGTTTTCACTTATAGGTTCTGTGATAACAGCGCCATACATATCTGCATGACCTCTCGGCTCCCACATTGTTCTGGTTCTTATATAATCAAGGTTATCACGGAAATACCTTCTTTTTTCAAGGATATCCTTACCTTTGATCTCCGGGAGTCCTCCTGTATATACCCTGAGCGGTTCGCCCCCTGTATGAGCATCCAGTACAGTAATTTTTTCCCATGAATCCGGTGCTTCCCATGAAGCAAGCGTATCAAGTTTTGCAGAAAAATCTTCACCCATCATAAGTCTCCTTTCGTATATATAATTATTTTTTTATTTATTTAAGACAATTTTTTTATATATTACGAACAATTTATTGTCAATACAAAAACAGAAAGTACTTTAATTACTAGTCAATATTTTGTTTATTTTTCGCAATTTTTATCAAATTTTTGATATTACAGGGTTTAATCGTTATTTATTTACTGATATAATCGCGGTGTTCAACTTTCAAAGGAGTAAATAGATATGGACACTACAGCTACTATAATTACTTTTTTTCTATATTTTGTATTCATGCTTTTCATCGGAATCTATTTCTATAAGAGAAACAGGAATATTGAAGACTATCTTCTGGGAGGGAGATCTCTAGGTAAATGGGTAACTGCAATTTCTGCGCAGGCAAGCGATATGAGCGGGTGGCTCCTGATGGGACTTCCGGGCGCAGTTTACCTTTTCGGTTTAAACCAGTGCTGGATTGCTGTGGGACTTACTATAGGAACATTCCTGAACTGGCATCTTATATCTGAAAAACTAAGAGTTGCAACAGAAAAAACAGAATCAATGACTCTTTCAGGTTTTTTTGCAAAAAAATACAATGACAAATCAGGTCTTCTCCAGTCAGTTTCTGCTGTAATAATTTTAATCTTCTTTACAATTTATACTTCATCCGGCCTTGTAGGAGCGGGAAAACTTTTTGAATCAATGTTTGGAATTGATTACAGAAATGCTGTACTTATCGGGTCAGCCGCAATTGTACTCTACACTCTTCTCGGAGGATTCATGGCAGTCTGCTGGACAGACCTTTTCCAGGGGATGCTTATGTTTGCCGCAATAATCCTGGTTCCGCTCTTTGCAGTGATTAAAGCACCTGAAATGAATGTGCAGATGACTATCAACAGCAATTATCTTGATATTTTAAATACAGGAGGCGGATCTTTCTCACTGCTTGCACTGTTATCATCAATGGCCTGGGGACTCGGGTATTTCGGCCAGCCCCATATATTAACAAGATTTATGAGCGTAAAATCTGTTTCCGAACTTAAGCAATCTAAGATTATTGCAATGGTATGGGTAATAATCTCTCTTGCAGGGGCAGTTATTATCGGACTCGTTGCAAAACCTTATTTTTCTGCACTTCCTGAAGGAAATCATGAAAAAGTCTTTATTTTCCTTATACAGAAGCTTTTCAATCCATGGATAAGCGGAATACTGCTTGCAGCAATCCTTGCCGCGATAATGTCGACAATAGATTCACAGCTTCTGGTTTCATCATCAACACTGACAGAAGATTTCTACAAATTCTTCATCAGAAAAAATTCTTCCGAAAAAGAACTGATGTGGGTGGGAAGAGGATGTGTCCTTTTAATTGCAGTTATTGCAGTATTAATGGCAATGGTTCCGGGAAACACAGTCCTTTCGCTTGTATCATACGCATGGGGGGGACTAGGCGCTTCTTTCGGACCGCTTGTAATTACAGCTCTCTATTCCAGAAACATAAGCTGGAAATCAGCGTTTGCAGGTATGACAACAGGAGCTCTTACAGTCATAATATGGAAAAATTTCCCTCTCCTGCCTGTTTATGAAATAATCCCCGGTTTTATATTTAACTTTGCTGCAATTTATATAGTACAGAAACTTCTTGCTGTCAGGGAAATTGAGGCCAGGGAGTCTGTAACAATAAAATAATTCCTGCTGTTACACTGATTATAACAAGGGAATCTCTAAAACAATATTTCACGAGGTTCCCATAACAAAATGCAAAATCCGCTTATGCGGGTTTTTGCATTTTATTTCTGACAGCAAGCGTTATCCCCGGATAGGGAACAATGCAGAAAAAAATGTTTTTTTTACTTTTCCCATATTTCTGCCTGAAACAGATGCGTTACAGCAGTCAGTGAAACCTGACCCTGGAAAAATTATTTCAGACAGGAATATTTTCAACGAAGAATAAATCTTTTTCAGCGGCAGCTTAAGCATTATTTTTCATATATCATGAGCAGGTAAAACACAAAAATATTTTATCAGCTCATAACGAAGTCTTTACATAAATTATCACTTTCATTACTATGGTTTTAATATGATTAATTACGAAATCCGCAACTGCACAACTGAAGATCTACATTCTGTGCATGAAATGATCAGTGCACTTGAAGGGGAAAATCCCGGAATAGAAGAATTCACAGAAGTTTTCTCCACAAATCTAAATGATAAAAATATTTTTTATATAGTCGCTGAATCAAATGACAAGGTAATTGCCTTTGCAAGCATCCATATACAGATGATACTTCATCATACAGGAAAAGTAGCAGAACTGATGGAAATGTTTGTGGATCCTGATTTCAGGAATAACGGAATCGGTGAGGCACTGTTCTGGAACCTGAAAGATACTGCCGAAGCATGCGGATGCCGGTATTTTGAAATTTCATCAAACATAGTAAGGGATAAGACAAAGACTTTTTTTGAAAATCTTGGTGTTCAGCTTACACATTACAAATTCACAGAACGCCTGTAATCCGGCATAAGAGAACAGGTTTTTTCTAAATATTATATCTCTTTATGATTATTGACTGATCCATTTCAGAAACTTCAGTTACAGTAAATTCACCCCCTCAAACTATCCTTCCCCGGCTACCAGGCACAATAATCCGGATATTTATACATCAGTCAAAGCTTTTATCCGTATTATTTTTGTATTTTTTCCTGTTTCTCCTTATTTTATTCACCTTTTACAGGAAATCATATAAATAAAATTATTTACTTATGAACATGCAGGATTTATAATATTAATTATGATACAGCACAGACACAAAGATTGGGAAGAAAAGACTGACAAGATCCTTGATACAGCATGGAATGAAGGAAGAGATCAGCTTTTCGAGCACGAGGTATATGAAATCCTCAACCTGCTGGGAATCAAAACTCCGCATTATAAATTTATCACAGATTCAGAACAGATTACCGGGCAGCTGCTGAACAGCTTCGGCAGTGAAAGAGTTGTCCTTAAAATAGTATCAGAAAGTGTTATTCATAAGAAGAAACTCGGCGGTGTCCGGATAGTATACAAAGATACAGGACTTGTTAAGTATTCTCTTGATAAAATGATCAGGGACTTCAGGGACAACAACTTCCCGGTCACAGGGATACTTATTGTTGATTTCATAAATTACTCGGAAGAAATCGGCAATGAAATACTCCTGGGGTTAAGAGAGACTCCCTCATTCGGCCCTGTCCTGTCATTCAGCAAGGGGGGCGCAGATGCGGAACACTTTGCATCAAGATATTCTCCGCCCAACCTTGTTCTCCCCCCTGTTACAATGAAATGGGCAAAAACACTTCTGTCATCAACTGAGATTTACAAAAAATACACAAAAGACAGGCGGGACAGCCATATTGAATATATAAACAAGGCGCAGGTAAAATTCAGTGATCTTGCTATTGCTTTTTCAAATTTCTTCCCCTCCAAAAGCAAATATTATCTTAAGGAATTTGAAATCAATCCCTTTATTTTTGACAGGGAAGATAAATTCCGCGCTATTGACGGATATGCCTCGTTCGGCCTGAAGGGGGAAGACAGAGAAAAACATGATGAAGAAAGCTGGAAAACACTTAATCCCTTCTTCTACCCGGAATCAATAGCAGTACTTGGTGTAAGCACATCGGATAATAATAAATCGGGGAATATTATAGTAAAAAACCTGATTCGGGCAGGAAGAGAGAAAATATTCTGTGTTAATCCGAGAGGCGGTGAAATAGAAATAAACGGGTTAAACCTGAAAGTATACAAATCCCTTACTGAAATACCTGAAGATGTGGATTTTGCAATTATTACAGTTCCTGCAAAGGCAGTCCCTGCTTCAATAACAGAATGTGCTGAAAAAAAGGTAAAGGCAGTGCTTCTTATTCCCGGAGGATTCAGTGAAACAACAGACAGCAGGGATGTGGAAGATGAAATTCTCAAAACTGCACGGGATAACAGCTTCAGGATAATGGGCCCCAACTGCCTCGGTATTTACCATTCAGAAGGAAATATCAACACATTTTTCATCCCGGAAAATAAATTCAGCATTAACAAGGATCTGAAACAGAATGTCGCAATACTGAGCCAGAGCGGAGCTCTCGGTATTGTGGAAATTCACAACCTGAGAAATTCCGTGAGCCCGAGATCCATAGTAAGTTATGGAAACGCACTGGATACAGGCCCCTGCGACCTTGTTTCGTTTTTTGCGGCAGACAGTAAAATAAAGGTAATTGCACTCTATATAGAAGGATTCAAGCAGGGAGAGGGACGGAGGTTTTTTGATATTGTTTCAAAGATTAAAAAACCTGTTGTTGTCTACAAGGCAGGAAGAACAGAAGCTGGTATGCATGCGACACAGTCCCACACCGCAAGCATGTCAGGTGAATATGCAGTTGCAAAAGCTGCAATGAAGCAGGCCGGAATAATTGTTGCAGATTCAATGGCTGACCATACAGGATACATAAAAACTTTCTCACTGTTCAGCAGTATGTCTGTAAACGGGAAAAGAACAGCGGTAGTTGCCAATGCAGGATATGAAAAAGCCAATGCTGCCGACAATATCGGCGACCTTGAGGTAGCGGAACTGGATCAGAAAACAGAAAAAAAACTGACAGATATAATACCGGGTTTTGTCAATGCAGAGCCGTTCCTTGACCTCACTCCAATGGCAGGAGACAAGGAATACATAGATTCGGTTGAAGTCTTTCTGGAATCCGATAAGGTGGATGCTGTAATGGTTTCCATTATACCCTGCGCAGGACCTCTTCATACTACAAATGATGAAATTGCATCATATGAAAAAAATATTGCTTCTGAACTGGTCAGAATTGTTAAAAAACATAAAAAACCTGTTGTTGTCTCAATAGGAGTTGAACCGGGAGATGATCTTTACAGCTCCCTTTCAAAAATCCTTGACTCTGGCGGAGTTCCGACATTCAGCAGCGCCGAGAAGGCAATGAAATACCTGAATGCTTTTGTCAGATACAAACTGATCAAGGAAAAACATATAATGAGCGAGTGGATCAAAGACGAATAGTCTTTGGATGAGTGATCATCTTTGGATAAATAATCTTTGGATGAGTAATCATATAAGGGCGAAAATCTTCTGAATGAAAAATCATCCCCGGCTAACAGTCCATGATTGAATAATTACCCCGGCAAGCAATTGTCTAAGCTGCAATTAAGCCGGGGATTTTTTATACAATTCAGCATCAGGGTGTTCAGATCTGGCATGAAGTTGAAAACCTGAAATAAACAACCACTTTGTCACCAGTTCCGGTGGGTACTGATTTGTTGCAAGCTGCGGGTTATTACCCCGCTTATAAGCAGGGGTATTGTCAAATGGGAGTGAGGAGTGGCCGCGTTGTACAAAAATATTCCCAGGAGAGTAAAGACAAGAAGGCTTAGACCTGAACTGCGAATAAAAAACGCTGGTACAATTATTACAAACAGTTACCCTTTATACCATGTCAATTACATTCAGTATTGATTGACGCCGGTTTTAGCTGTATATTATTTTCAGAACAGCATTTCAACTGTGAATATCCAAAGAGATATTTCCGAATGCATGTTGCCGATAAAAAAACTGATATTTATCAGTTTACAGGCAACTGCGAGGAAGTCTCCAAAAGTAATTTCCGGATGCATATGCTAAAAAAAAACAATAATAAGGATTTTTTCAATTATGGACAATATTCAGGATTTATTCAAAGCAGCTGAAACCGGCGACCTCGACACAATAGAAAGAATCTTAACAGAAGATATTAAACTGCTGGAATCAGTGAACAGCGACAACCTGACCCCGCTTGCAGCAGCACTTTACAGCGGACAGCCTGATGCCCTGCAGTTTCTGATAAACAACGGCGCCAGGCTGAATGTTCCGGGCAGAGACGGGAAGACAACACTCCAGTGGGCAAGAGAACAGGATGAGAACTGTGAAACTGCCGCAGTTATTCTTCTTACCGATTACATGGACAGAATATATAATACAGCTGTCTGGTGGAATAAAAGAGAGGAAAGAGTAGCTGAAGGCAAGGAAAAAGTGGGAAACATTGATCTTGATGCAAACTGCGATTCCTGCGGCTGTATCCTGGATTATTCAGGCAGCACATTGCTGACGCTCGATGAAGCGCTTTCCACGGATAAATACACTGAAAGAATTACAGATCAGGCCCTTAAAATGCTGCCCCCCGAGAAAAAAATAGGGACAAGGGAAGAAATTACAGAAATGATAACAAAGCAGATCAGGGAAAAAAACATGTCTTCGACATACATGGTATGCGATTCATGCCGTGATAATTTATTTTCTGAAACAATTTTCGGGAAAAACAGAAAATTTATTCTCGAATCTATTGATAAACTGTTCAAAGACCAGCTATAGTAACCTCCAAAATTTATGATGAATGAAAACCTTTATATACCGGTCGGGAACAGCAGGTCTGAAATTGTCGTAAAAAAATCCAGATTTATCAGCCAGTGTTTTTATATCGAGTCTGATAAAGAGGCAAAGGCAATTGTAAGCAGCTTATGGAAGGAGCATAAGGATGCAAGGCATGTTGTTTACGGGTTTATTTACGGGGCAAAAAACAGCCAGACCATGGGAATGACTGATGACGGAGAACCAAAGGGGACAGCAGGACGCCCTGTTCTTCAGGTATTAAAGGGGAGCAGTATTACAAACATACTGTGTACTGTAGTCAGGTATTTCGGCGGAATAAAGCTGGGTACTGGCGGACTTGTAAAGGCATACACAGAAGCAGCTCAGCAGGCCTTGAAAGAACTTAAAGTAAAAGAACTGATTGATGAAACAGCATTTTCAGTCACTGCAGGATATGAATTTTACGATCAGATTAAAAGGGCTGCCGAAAGCTATTCGGCAGAAGTCATAACTGAAGAGTTTACTGATCATGTGTATATCGAATTCCGCGTACCGGAGAAATATTTTAAAGATATAGAGGCAGCATTATCTGATATTTCAAACGGCAGAGCTGATATAAAGCCGCTTACCTGAACAAATCACCTCATCATAAACAGAGACCTCTTTGGACTGATTATTTCCTGACCAGGCAGTCAGCAGAAACATCAGAACAGGGAAGATTTGCCTGGCAGAGTCACCTGGCAGCAGGTCAGTTTTTATTGTAGGGAACTCAGAATCTTTACTTAACCATATCTCACGGCAAAAGGTATGCAGACTGACTATTAGTGACTCCGGATTTCAGGCGCTTGAAAAGCAATCTTTCACTGACAGGAAGGTACTCTGAAACGGCAGACTATTAGTATAAATCAGGAGGAGAGAAAGTATGCCATTACATTTTAACAAGACAAAAATCATATGCACGATCGGGCCGGCTACATGCGAAGTTGAGACAATCATCAAGCTTGTGGAAAACGGAATGAACGTGGCCAGAATGAACATGTCTCACGAATCACATGAAGTAAAGCTCAATCATCTTAAAAACATCAGAAAAGCGGAAAAAATAATCGGATACCCGATACCGATAATGGTTGACCTTTGCGGTCCCAAGCTGAGACTCGGCGAGATAGAGGAGCCTTTTGAAATAAATGCTGGGGAGGAAATAATCCTTACTTCGGAAGATATAAAAGGAACAAAGGAAAAAGTTTCAACAACCTATACAAACCTTCCGCAGGATGTAAACCCGGGCGATCCAATCCTTATAAATGACGGACTTCTCAAGTTTGAAGTAATTGAATCTGACGGAAAAGATGTAAGATGCAGGGTTATTGACGGAGGGCTCATGCAGTCAAAAAAAGGGATAAACCTTCCTGGTACAAAAATGACAATACCGCTTATAACAGAGAAAGACAAAGCTGATATTGAATTCGGAATAAAATACGGGGCTGATTTCTTTGCAATGTCATTTGTAAGAAACAGCGATGATATAAGGGAACTGAAATCAATAATCCTGAGAAAAACAGCAGATATTCCTGTCATAGCAAAGGTTGAAAGGCCTGATGCTGTTGCAGATATTGATGCTATCTGTGATGAAAGCGATGCTGTTATGATTGCAAGAGGAGATCTCGGGGTTGAAGTACTTCCGGAAGAAGTTCCGCTGCTTCAGAAAAAGATTATTTCAAGATGTATTGAAAAGAATACACCTGTAATCACAGCGACACAGATGCTTGAATCAATGATAACTTCTCCCCGCCCTACCCGGGCCGAGGCAAGCGATGTTGCAAACGCTGTTCTCGACGGAACAGATGCTGTAATGCTGAGCGCCGAAACATCTGTCGGTAAATATCCTCTTGAAACAGTATCAATCATGAAAAGAATATGCCTGAAAGCTGAAGAAAGAGGAATTTATTCAAACAGGATAAGACTCAAAAGAAAAGATGAAGACAGCTCAAGGGATTTTCTTGTAAAAAACATGACAAGGGCAGTCTGCTCATTCGCAGCCGATATTGATGCGGCAGCAATTATTGTAATAACAAGAACAGGAAAAACTGCAAGGAGACTATCGAGATTTAGAATCAACACACCAATACTGGCATTTGTCGAGGATGAAAAAGTAATAAAACAGATAACTCCTGTGTGGGGTGTAAAAAGCGAGCTTATAGACAACATGTCAGATACAGACTCAACACTTAAACGAGCAAAGGAGCTGGCTGTAAGTCTCGGGTATATAAAACCGGGAGAGTGCGTAATATTTGTGGCAGGCATTCCGCTTCTGGAATCACAGAAAGTGAACATGATGAAGGTTGATATAGTTTAATCCATTAACACAAACAGATGTTAAGACCTGCCATGCAGTTATCTGCATGGCAGGATCTTTAAATAAGACATTTAAAAATTCAATTTCAGGCTTTAGTTCACCTGGACATCTATAGTTATCGAAGCATAATTAGGAATATTTCAAGTTGTCTTTCACATCGAGAAAACAAGTATATGTATTGTAATTCGTTAAGATATTAATTCTCATAAAATATTTTCAAGCATATTTACGTTAGTGGCCATATATTCATTGACATAAATTATAACAAATATATAATTAAAAAGTCGGTAATTAAAAAAATAATTTTAAGGATGTTTATTTAATGAAAAAAATACTATTTATAACTATAGTAATGATGATATCAGCAGGAAATATTTTTGCTGATGTAACTCTTGGTGCATATGCAGGAATTAATACCGGTTGGTATAACGGTAGCGATTGGGATGATTACATTGATTACCTTGAAAATAAATACGGAGAAGCATCTAACAAAGCCAGACTAGGATTTTCTGTTGCTGGATTTGCTGATTTCGAAATCACAGATAATTTCTCTATACAGCCAGAAATTAAAATCACAACTTATAAAGGTGGATTTGAAATTGAAGACAATGTAGGAGATACTGTTGAATTAACAGAAACAAATACAGCTTTAGTAATCCCAGTACTTGCAAAAGTTAAGTTTAATGCTGGCAGGGGTAAATTTTGTTTATTTGGTGGACCAGATCTTATAATGATTCTTGGGGATGTAAAACAAAAAACAAAAATTGAAATAAGCGGTAGTTCATCTACTGATAAAGATACTTATGAACCTGATACTTCAGTCGGTCTAGGATTAGAAATAGGTGCTGGATATGAATCTCCTATGGGTAATGGAAAATTCATAACAGATCTACGATATTCAAAATTACTCTTTGATACTGTTGATAATTTCAAAGCAAAAATGGATACAATTGGTATTAATTTAGGTTACGGATTCAATTTATAAGTAAAAATATAATTACCGACAATTTTATTTTTACTTATTTTCTTATCAATTTCATATTAATTAGGTTGTCATATCATAGAATGTTACATTACGTTTTAAGGAATGCAATGCCCTTTGGGTGTAAGTAATCTTCACTAATTCGCCCAAGCATATTAGTAAATTATTCTCCAGCGCAATTGCATAATATTTTGTCTTCAACAACTTCACAATAAATATTTCAAAAAATCCAGTAATAATACTGTTTCATAACTTTTTCAAAATGTTTTATTTTAAAATTTGATTCAGAACACAGGTCAGGTTAAAATAAAAACATCTTCAATAAAAGTTAAGTCAGGAGTTTTTTATGTCAATCAATTTCAATAAGACAAAAATATTATGTACTATCGGCCCTGCAACAGACAGTGTTGATAAAATAGTAGAACTTGCAAAAAACGGCATGAATATTGCCAGAATCAACATGTCTCATGGATCAGATGAAACCAAACTGAATTCCATAAAAAACATAAGGGAAGCGGAAAAAATCATCGGATACCCTATTCCTGTTGTTGCAGACCTGTGCGGTCCAAAACTGCGGCTTGGCGATATTGAAGAACCTTTTGAAGTAAAGGAAGGTGATGAAGTTATCCTGACTTCTGATGATGTAAAAGGGACAAGAGAAAAAGTATCGACAAGCTATAAAAATCTCCCCCATGATATAATACCCGGAAATCCGGTACTCATAAATGACGGTCTTATAAAACTCGAAGTTACAGGAATAAGCGGTAATGATGTCAGGTGCAGAGTTGTAAACGGCGGACTCATGCAGTCGAGGAAGGGAATAAATCTTCCCGGAACAAATCTGTCAATTCCGCTGATTACGGAAAAAGACAGAAAAGATATTGAGTTCGGAATAAACAACGGGGCAGACTTCTTTGCAATGTCTTTCGTAAGCTCAAGTGAAGATATAAAAGAACTTAAAGCAATTATCCTCAGGAAATCCGCATCTGTCCCTGTTATTGCAAAAATAGAAAGACCTGAAGCTGTTGATGATATTGAGGCAATATGCGATGCAAGCGATGCTGTCATGATTGCAAGAGGAGATCTTGGTGTGGAAGTTGATCCTGAAGAAGTCCCCCTGATACAGAAGGCAATTATCTCCACCTGCATCAGGAAAAACACCCCGGTAATAACTGCTACCCAGATGCTTGAATCAATGATAACTTCTCCCCGCCCCACCCGTGCCGAAGCAAGCGATGTTGCAAATGCTGTCCTTGACGGAACAGATGCTGTAATGCTGAGTGCGGAAACCTCTGTAGGAAAGTACCCGGTAGAAGCTGTATCGATTATGAAGAGGATATGCATGAAGGCCGAGGCCCGTGAAAGCGATCTTCACAGGATAAGACTGAGAAAAGGGATGAATGAACAGACCGAGGACATGTTTGTAAATACAATGACAAGAGCAGTCTGTACTGTTGCTGTAGATATAAATGCATCTGCTATAATTGTTATCACGAAGACAGGTAAAACAGCACGGAGTCTTTCAAAATACAGGATACAGACGCCGATCCTTGCATTTGTAGATCATGAGGAGACAATCAAGCTTATAACACCTGTCTGGGGTGTAAAAGGGGAACTGATAGACAACATGTCTGATACCGATTCAACTCTTGAAAGGGCAAAAGAACTGGCTCTTCAGCTGAATTACATTAAAAAAGGGGACAATATAGTATTTGTTACAGGAATACCTCTTCTTGAATCAAAACGGGTCAATATGATGAAGGTTGACACAGTGTAGTAGGCACCACCCTCTTATGGAGATATTTTATACTCTGATTTAATATTTTACCCATTATCCCTCTGATAAGTTTCTCATTATCTCCACCACAAGGGAATCCCGGAAACCATGTTTTATATTTTGCATAATTTTATTCTGATTCAGACTAGACACTTTTATGATAATAATTTCCCGCATAATAAAAACAGAGTTTTTATTATTGACTCCCCACCTTCGGGGACAGGTGCCTTGTGAGCGAAAGTCTGAGGCAATTTTCATAGCTTACCGGGGAAAAACCTGGAAAAAGTGAGTTTTTGAGGTGTCATTAATAACTCAGCGCAAAAATTTTCTGTTTTACAAGCTATAACAACACATTTTTTCACTTTTTTTGATTTTTCAGATGTTGACAAATAATCTGAAATGAATAGACTATTAATTGTTCAAACGTTCGTTTGATTATTATATCCTTATGCACCGGGAGGATGCTACAGTGAATAAGAAGTATTTATTCCTGCCTGTTATATTCCTGCTTATACTGACAGGCGAAGCTTTAGGCGAAGGTCTTTTTGATTCAGCAGTTTCTGATAATAAATCATCGGGTGAATATACAGAAGCAAACAGCAGTGCAGCATTAGATAAACAGCAAAAAGAAATGAATGAAAATCCTGCCTCTGGATCATCTGCCAGCTTTTCAGGGTCTGTAAAAGCTCTCCTGAACTCCGGGATCAACAGGAACGAGGATAATTCCAGCACAGAAAACTCTTTTACAGAATTCAGAGGCAAAGTTACAGCCTCCCCTTCCGGGAATATAAAGGCGTTTTCCGAGATTGTTGCCAAAGGAAACCCATACTCAGAGACAGGAGAAACTGAAATTGAACTTAGAGAAGCATATATTGATATCTACAGCAGCCTGATCGATATATCGGTGGGGGAAAAAATAATTGCCTGGGGCAGGGCTGATGCAGTAAACCCTACCAATAAAATTACCCCTTTACGGAACAGTTCAGTATCATCGGTTGAAGATGACAGAAGAATGGGGAATCTGCTCGCAGAAGCGAGACTTAACCTTTATCCATTCACATTTACAGCAATATGGCTCCCCCTTTACAAAGAGTCGGGACTCCCCTCTTTTATAGAATCAAGCCTCAGCAAACCTGACCCTGTCATTGAAAATTCATCGTTTGCTGTTAAAACAGATTTTGAAAGCAGTGATTTCGAATTCTCACTTTCCTATTTCAACGGCTACAACCCGTCACCCGGTATATCAGGAATAACATCCAGTACAATGGCTCTGAAGCCATACAGGATCCATAATATCGGGTTTGATTTTTCGACTGCGGTATCTGATTACGGGATCAGGGGGGAAACAGCAGTTCTTATTCCTTTTAAAGATCATGAAGAAATATATGTTCCATCGCCTGAAATTTCATATATTGCGGGAATAGACAGGTCTATAGGAGACTTTACGCTGATTCTCCAGTATTCGGGAAAGTTCATTACCGACTTTATTGAAAAAAAGAGCCTTACAGGTCTCACTGTGCCTGAATCGGAAATAGAAAACATGAACAGGATAATCAGCTCCCAGACAGAAGAGATAATTCACTCGGCTGTATTCAGAATATCTCTTGATCTCTTTTATGAAACACTTTCACTGGAAACAGCCGGAAGCTGGAATTTCACTACAGAGGAACTTTTTCTGAAACCTCTTGTCGTATGGGATGCGGCAGATTCCCTTACAGTATCAGGTGGCGCTTTTTTCTATGCAGGAAAGGATAACACACTCTTCGGCATGATGGAGGAAAAAAGCAGCTCAGTATTCGCGGAGGTCAAACTATGTTTCTGATAATAATGCTTGATAAGATCCTCTCAGCTTCGGAAAAAGCTGAAAACAGAATTACTACAGAAGATAAATCAACAAATACACCAGAAAAAAAGCTGAGCTGCAGTATTCAGAACACAGCTTTTGGAGAAAGGTCATGACGGAAAATACTTCGAAAAATATTAAAGAGGGAAAAAAAGAGGCAATTCTTGAAGCGGGAAAAAAGCTTTTTTCAGAAAAAGGATTTTCCGCTGTAGGAGTAAGGGATATTGCAAAGGAGGCTGAGGTAAACATCTCCATGATATCCTATTACTTTGGCGGAAAAAGCGGAGTCCTTAAGGAAATACTTTCATCATTCTTTGATGATTATTCAAGCGTCATACAGGGCACTGTGGAAATAACAACAGATCCGCCTCTGTTTGTATCAAACCTTATAGACCGGATTATTCCCTTTTTCAGGGACCATAGCAGGGAAGTGCTTATTTTTGCTGCTGAAATGCCTGTTGATTCATCAGATATAACTGACTTTAAAGCGGAAAAAGTAAGAAACCTCTTAAGCATATTCAGGGCTGTTTTCAGGAGGGCGGGACTCCCGGCAGAACTGGAGGAGAAATTTCTGAGTATAATCGGTCCTGCCTTCTTCAGCATGGTATTCTCCCACTTCCTTTTCAGGCCTGTTGCATCAAAAAGTTTCAATATTATATTTGACGATGATTTTTACACTCTTTACAACAGGATCATAAAAATGATTATGACAGGGGCTGTAAAAGAACTTCAGGAAAACTTCAAAGAGGAGTAATTGTTATGAAAATTATAAAAGACAGGAGATTAAGCATGAAAAAAATATCAGATGCAATAATCAGATACAGATACCTTATAATTGCTCTATACGCCGCAGTCACAGTACTGTCACTCATGCAGCTGAAGAATATTGAAGTGGATCCGGAAGTGAAAAACATGCTTCCCAAACATATTCAGAGCAGAGTAGACACAGACAGAATTGAAGATATTTTCGGGGGAACAGACCTCCTGATGGCTGTCTTTGAATCAGATAATATTCTTGAAGCAGAAACCCTGAAAAGGATAAAAAACATATCCCGCGAAATTAGCCGTCTTAACGAAGTTGATAAAGTGATGTCGCTTTTCGAACTCAAGGATATATCTGGAGAAGAGGGATATATGCTTGTTGAACCTGCAGTTGACAGAATACCTTCCTCTCCCGAAAAAGAAGCCCGGCTTAAGGAAAGGCTTAAGAATAATGATCTCGTATATAAAATAGTTATATCTGAAGATTTCAGAGTTACAGCAGTTATCGCAACAATAACAGAAAATGTTTCTGACATTGAAATTGTCAGTAAATTAAAAGGAATTGTTGACAAGTTTCCGGGAAATGAAAAAGTTTATTACGGCGGCATGCCTGTTACAAGAATCGATGTAAGCAGGGATATAAAAACAGATATACGAAACTTCCTCCCCGGGGGAATCCTGATTATGCTTGTATTTCTCTATTTCTCCTTCAGGCAGCTCAGGGGCGTAATTCTTCCATTTCTGGTAGTTGTTATGTCTATTATTCTTTCCATGGGGCTTATACCGGTATTCGGATGGAAAATGTCAATGCCTATAATACTGCTTCCTGTAATAATGATTGCAATTGCAAATGATTACGGTATTCATATGATTGCAAAATACCAGGAGGACAACACAGAGGAAAACAGCCTTACAAACAGGCAACTTGCTTCAAAAATGTTTCAGAGTCTCGGCAAACCTGTTATTGCAACAGGTCTCACAACAATTGCAGGGATGCTCTGTATGCTTTCCCATATCATAATGCCGGCAAAGCAGCTTGCTGTTTTAGCAGCAATAGGTATTGCATATGCACTGTCTGCAAGCCTTCTTTTTATTCCGGCAGTAACATCTATTATGAGAAACGCACAACCTGTAAAAAGCGGGAAAAAGGTTCATATACTGGAAAGGCTGTTAAACCTGTTTGCAGATTCAGTTATAAGACATCCAGGCAAAATAATAATAGTTTTTATTTCTGTAACTGTAATCCTGGCAGGAGGCATTTTCCTTGTAAAAATTGATGCAAACCCCGAGAAGTATTATCCGGAGAACCACCCGGTTGTTGTCAGCTCAAATATAATAAATAACAATCTCGGAGGAAGCCAGAATATATCTGTTATGTTCTCAGGAGATATAAAAGACCCTGATATGATGAAAAAAATTGACAGCTATGAGAATAAATTTGAAGAACTTGATTATGTGGGAAACACCTCATCCATTGCAACAGCAGTTCATGAAATGTCGAAAGCAATCAATATGCCGGGAGAGCAGTACTATGATGTAATTCCTGATTCCAGAAATGCAATTGCCCAGTATTTTGAACTTTACAACATGAGCGGAGATCCCGAGGATTTTGACAAGCTTGTTGATTTCCCTTATGAAAACTCACACCTGATGGTAAGAATAAACAATGCTGATACCCCGGCAATAAAAGGAGTTGCAGATAAAATAAGGCAAATGACAGAGAATGATCCTGAGGTTACAGCAATAGGCGGATGGGGTATGATTTTCACAGACCTGGCAGATCATATTGTAAAAGGACAGTTTATGTCACTGTTCTTCTCAACAGTGGTTGTAGCTGTAATGCTTATGATTCTGTTCAAATCTTCCAGGGGAGGCCTTTTTTCAATAATCCCTCTTGTAATGTCTATTATAATACTTTTCAGCCTCATGGGGCTTCTTAAAATCGAGCTGAATATTGCCACAGCGCTTCTCTCGTCAATTATGATCGGTGTGGGGATAGATTACACCATTCATTTCATATGGCGCTACAAAGAAGAGCTTGAAGCAGGGAAAAGCAGGGAGGAAGGAATCAGGACAACACTTACAACAACTGGAAGAGGAATCATATTCAATGCTTTATCAGTTATTGTAGGATTTATCGTGCTTATATTTTCATCATTCATGCCGGTAAGATTTTTCGGATTCCTCGTTGTTATCTCAATTTTCTCATGCCTTGCAGGGGCTCTTCTTTTCATTCCTGCTTTATGCCTCAAATACAAACCTTCATTTCTGGAAAAATATACAAAGGGAGAAAAATATGTTTAAAATCAGTTTCAGTAATTTCCTCATGGCAGTTCTCATGATAACTGCATTTTTAAATCCTCTTTATGCGGATGATAATTTAACAGCAAAGGAAATTTATGAGAAAGCTGTTACAGGAAACCGACTGGACGGAAGCGAGGCTGTCTCAAGAATGGTTATAATCGATAAAAAGGGGAGAGAGCGGGTGCGAGATACAGCACAGATCTCAAAGCTTTATGATAACGGGGAAACAGAAAAAAAACTTATAAGGTTTCTTGCTCCGGCAGATGTAAAAGGGACAGGATTTCTCACTTTCGATTATGAAAAGGAAGACGATGATATGTGGCTCTACATGCCTGCCCTGAGAAAGGTGAGGAGAATAGTATCATCTGAAAAATCAAAAAGCTTCATGGGATCAGAATTCTCCTATGCAGATATGTCCCCGGTCCCCTCCTCCGACTTCAGCTTCAAACTTCTCGGATCCGAGAATGTCAAAGGCACAGAATGCCATGTCATAGAACTGATACCGGTGGATTATGAGACTGCTGATGAAAACGGGTTTTCAAAAAAAATCGGATGGATCGGGAAAGAGGATTTTGTAATCAGGAAAGCTGAATTCTATGATTTTACAGACACACACTTCAAGACAATGTATACAGAAAACATCAGCCTCATTGATCCTGAAAAGAAGAAATACAGGCCTCTTCTGATGACAATGGAAAATCATGACAACGGAAGGAAATCAATACTGGAAATAAAGAAAATTGTACTCAACAGAAATGTGGGGGATGAATATTTCACCCAGAGATATCTTTCAAGGGAATAGATAAACAGCCGGATCAGTAAGTCTGTATCCGGATAAACGTTACAGGCACTTTTAAAAACCCAGGTTTTTGTGATTTCCCCCCGGCAAACCTGGGAAAGTGCCTTTAATACCTGACAGCAGGTGATTCTACTAGAAAAGAACTGTGTTTTTATTTACAAGAAATTATTATCACACAAGGGTATATAGTTTAATTCATAATAAAACAAAGGAAAAACATCATTTTAGGAGATTCCCTCATAAGCGGAATATCAGGTCCTGAATAATATTCAGGACTTTTTATAACATTGAATCAGTAATTATATTTTCAGCATCTTATCATCATATTCATCTGATTCAGAAAATAATATCCAGCCAGAAATGCTAATCATCAACCCCATCGAGATATTCATCATACTTTGCATTCATGACTTCAGAAAGTTCATCCCGTATCTCTTTCCTCTCTTTGCAATCTGTCGACACCGGAGGCAGAACCTCCATCTGCAGCGAAAGTGATCTGAACATGAGCACTTTCAACAGCTGTGGAACAAATTTCATTCCGCCGAAATAACCGAACCTTACATAATCAGATCTCTTTATATCCTTTCCGTCTATCTTCCGGTATGTAAGAACCACAGGCAATGCTTCGATGCCTGTTCCCAGAACAGCCTCTATAAGCCCGCCCCGGAAAGGGAGAAGCCCCTGCCCGTTTGAACATGTGGCTTCCGGGAAAAGACATATACTCAAGCCGCTTTTAAGGACCTCCCCTATCCTGGGTATTTCTTCCTTTAAAGTTGTGATCTTTCTTCTTTCAACAAAAAGACATCCTGCAAAAAAAGCAACCTGCCCCATCACCGGCCGTTTTTTCAGCTCTTTGGAAGTAATAAAAAGTGTCCTGAAAACACTTACAATCGCAAAGATATCAATAAAAGTCAGATGGTTGCCCATGATGAAATAAGACTTTGACTTATCATAATTTTCAAGACCTTTGTATTCTATATCAACAGAGAGAGCCCTGAGAGCAAACCTGTCATAAAATCCGGTCACCGCCATAAGCCTCTTTCTCTTTGTTACTGTCGATGCCGGGACAAGAAAAACCAGAGATGTTGTCATTATGAATAAAACCAGTATAACGAAACTGAAAAGCAGTTTGTAAAATATTCTTAAAAGCTTTATCACCATATCTTTCTATCACTCCTGATGCAATTCATAAAAAAGTAAGCAGTTATCCCAATCATAAATCTTTGCCCACCGCTGTTTTGCACATATTTTCATAATAATTATAATATCAGCCTGCAAGCAGGTGCCTGAAATTATAATTCCTGTTATAATAATTCGCAGCAATGTAAAAAATCAACTGGAAAATGAGGCTTGTTATGACAAAAACTGAATTAATTGTGCGATATGCTGAGACTGACCAGATGGGAATAGTACATCATTCTGTATATCCTGTCTGGTGTGAAGCAGGCAGGACTGATTACATGGAGAAAGAGGGGTATCCCTACTCAAGAATGGAACAAGAGGGGCTTATGCTTCCCCTGTCAAAAATGGACTTTAAATTTCTTGAAGGGGCAAAATACGGTGATACTGCAGTAGTGGAAACAAAAATTGACAAGGTTTCACCGTTCCGGCTTGAAATAATTTACAGCATATTCAGGAAATCAGATTATAAACTTCTTGCTGAAGGCAGAACAGTACATGCATGGACAAACACATCACTTCAGATTGTGAATCTCAAAAATGAATTTCCCGGTCTTTTCAGTCTTCTGAATGATCAGAAAATAAAAGATCACAGGGAATAAAATATTGTAGAAATACAATATCCCTGACAATTTCAATAGCTGATTCAATATTTACGGGAACTTTTAAAAATCCGCAGTAGTGAGTTTTTTCTCTTTCAAGCAGGAAAAACACCTGAAATATCTGCAACAGCCAGAAAGACTCCCCGAAGAGGGAATTCTGATAAAAAAAGGTTCACCCGGCAATTACCAGGTGAACCTTTTTTATTTTATGAGCTCCTCTAAAACTCGCTTTTTAGAGTTTTTTACCCGGCAAGCCGGGTAAAGTGCCTCAGATTTTCGCCCACAAGGGAATCTAGACGAAAAAACTATGTTTTTTGAGATTCCCTTATAATCTGCCGGATATCTATTTCATATCAATTCCAAATTCAACTCGCCTGTTTTTCCACCAGATTGACTTGTCTTTTGTTGAAGTCACAGGTTTTTTCCCGCCGAAGAATTCAATTCTGATTCTGTCTTCAGGAATTCCCTCATCCATGAGTGCCTTCTTGACTGATAAGGCTCTTCTTTCTGTTAAAGGAATAAGTACTGTCTCCTCCCTTGCCTCTTTATTGCTTTTTGAACTGTGAAAAACATTAAGAGCATGACCTTCAAGCACTATAGTATAATCGGGATATTTTTTTGAAAGGGATGCAACCTTCCTTATCGACTTCATATTCTCATCTCCGGCTGATTTTCCCCTTGAATAGAGACTATGTTTGTACGCCGAGAAAATTATATTGGGAACTTTTATGTAATACCTTCCGTTTACAAGTTCTGCAATTATATCGATTGTAAAATCACCTTCGCATACAGCTCTGTTTCCGTTCATATCAACAAGCTCAAGTGAAGCGTCAAATCTGCTGCC
Source organism: Spirochaetia bacterium (assembly GCA_963662265.2). Classification (GTDB taxonomy): domain Bacteria; phylum Spirochaetota; class Spirochaetia; order CADAEX01; family CADAEX01. The sequence goes on from CAXXHA010000032.1 coordinate 149,258, forward strand.
TGACTCAACTTCATCAGCTATATAGTCCTCTCCGTAAAGCACAATACCTTCATCAGAAAGTCCGCTGCCGTCAGCCTCATCCTCTTCCCCGCTTTCATCCTTAAGCTTCAGTATCCACTTATAAATACCGCTATCATCCTTAACATTTGGATCTATATAAACCTGGCCGTCAAGAACTTCTCCGTTAACTGCAAAAGGTGTTGCAGTTATTACAAGATCTGTTTCAGGAGGAGTAAGGTCGTAGAAGTATTTAAAGAAATGCTGTGATTTGCTTCCGTTTTCATAAGCTGCGGTAAATGATACGTTATAATCACCCTCTTCAGCCTCATCCCTGCTTCCGGGAATTATAATCATTTCAGGAAAAACACCTTCACCGGATTCTTCATAAATAACATTACCGTCTGTATCACTTACCTTGAAAGACCACATTTCAATTCCGCCTGTTGAATCAGATTCGACTTTGAATGCAGCAATACCATCAATCTGTTTTTCAATCATTTCCGCGCCTGGAATATTAACAAGCTGGGCTTTCTTGTCAGCCCGGTCAATGGTCAGTTTCTTTTTTTCAGGCACATAGGGATTACCTGCAAGATCTTCAAAATATGTTTCAAGGTAGTAGTCGCCGTCAGCAAGCTCTTTTCCATCTTCATCAGTACCGTCCCAGACAATAAGAGAAGTTGTTTCCTCGCTTGTCATTTCACCTATTGAATTGCCATCGCTGTCAGTTATCTGCCCTTTCCATTTGACAATCTTGTTTGATTTCATAGAAATTTCAGTAGTATCCCTGTTTCCGCTTCCGTTAGGAGAAAATACAGGATTGCTTACCTTGAAATCAACAACAGGAGCAGTGGTATCCAGATACACAGTCTCTGTTTTCACAATCCTGGCACCGTTTTCATATTCGCTTGAAAAGCCCAGGGTATATGAACCCTGCGGAAGTTTTTCCCCCTGCTCTCCACGGCCGTCAATTACAGCCTCATAAATTCCAGGCTCTGCACCCTTGTCCGATAGGATCACATTGCCTTTTGAATCTGCCATTGAAACAGACCAGCCGACAAATCCTTCTTCGGTTTTCTGTCCGAATGTTGCTATTATAGTATCTTTATTCCCATCATTGTTCGGTGAAAAATATGTATCTGTAAGTTCAAAAACCACATCTGCAAGAGTTGTATCAAGGATAAATCCGGATAATGATTTTTCCTCCATTTTATTACCGGCAAGGTCTGTTGAATTAATTCTGTAACTGTATAATCCGTCAGCTGCAGGATTTCCGTTATTATCAAGCCCGTCCCATTCCACATTGGGAAGAGAAGTGTTTTCCCACCTGAAAGTCTTTACAACATTACTGTCCTCATCAAGCATCTCCCCTGTCCATAGGGATTCATCTGTGGATTTTTCCTGCTTTATAACAAGAACATCAAGATTTCCATCGTTATTCGGTGAAAAAATCACCTTGTCAGGTTTTACAAGTTCAACTGACGGGGGAGCAACATCAACAACAAAGTCATCAAGTGCAACATCGTCAATATTTCCTGATGAATCCTTGACCCAGAGTTCCACATTATAAATACCGTCAGGAACCTTGTTGCCTTCTGTATCAAACCCGTCCCATTTCACTGACTTTTCAAGTGTAAATTCTGAATATTTTGTAAATATCCTTATAAACCAGTTAATATCAGATTTTTCAGTTTCAATAACTTCCGTTATCACATCGCCTGATGAGTTTTTGATTCGGAGCCCGTATTCAGGTACATACCCCTTCTTGCTCTTAACATAAATCTTTACTTTGAAATCAAGTTCAGATGAATCCTGAACACCATTACCGTCAGGAGAAATATACTGTGTTCCCGAAGTAGCAACTTCAAGATCAGGAACTTCCTTGTTTCCTCCCGCGGAAATACTGAATGTCATAAAAATAAATAGACATAAAGCAATCACTATTATTCTGAAACTTTTCAATATTTTAACCTCCCCCCTGTTTCAGGGTTTTGCTGTTAATGCCATTATAGCATGGTTTCCCTGTACAAAGGGCAAACCATAGAAAAACAACCGGAAAATAAAAAAGTTACTCACTTTTTTATTCAGTCATTAAAAAAATCACATATCTTCATTCATTTTACAAAAGTATAATAAATATACAGATATAATTCTATTCATTATTGTAATAAGTGAGGGCTCCAGGTTTTCAGAGGTTAGATAGATATAAAATTGCAGCTAATCAATATTTAAATTCATATATATTACGATCAACAATGTTTATCAACTGTTTTCCTTCAATATATGCTTTAATGTTTTGTTCAATAATAGAAAGAGTTTTATTTAATGTGTGAGGAAGAAAATCATGCCCTGCAATATGAGGAGTTATTATTATGTTTTTAGTATTCCATATTTTATGGTTACGAGGAAGAGGTTCATTTTCAAAAACATCTAATGCTGCTCCTGATATTTTATTGTTTTCAATCGCTTCACATAAAGCATTAATATCGAGAGTATTACCGCGGCCTACATTTATCAATACAGCATCCTGTTTAATTCTGGAAATCATTTCTTTATCCATAATATTTATTGTCTCTGGAGAAGACGGTAAAGACATGGAAACAATATCAGCACGATGTATAATTTTTGCCAAATCATTGAAAGAATACATCTCATCCGCATATTTATTGTTTTTATTAATAGACCTTCTAACACCAATAATGTGTACACCAAAAGCTTTAAGCATTTTTGCATACTGAGTTCCAATATCTCCCATGCCAAGTATCAAAACAGTAGCATCCTGAAGCATTTTTTCGTTGCCTTCATCATTCCATAAACAATTATTCTGGTTGTCCCTGTAAATATTCAGTTTTTTATACAGAGATAAAGTTAAAGCTAACATAAACTCTGACTGGGCTTCCCCATAAGCACCGCTTGCATTAGTAACAATAACACTATCTTTCAGAATATTATCCTTAAGATATGCATCAGCGCCTGCAGTAATCAGTTGGATCCATTTCAGCTTTTCTGCGTGCTCCAATAATTCTAAAGGTGGATTCCCAATTATTATTTTCGAATTTGATATTTGATCGTGGTTTATATTGCAATCTGATGCAAACTCAAAATCTATATATTTTTCAAACTGAGAAAGCTTATTTTTCTGGGAAAGATCAAGAGGAATAATAACAAGAACTTTGGTTTTCATAACAATCCTATGCAATATTTAATATTATTTCACATTAAAAATACTTATCTACAATCCCAGATAATAACCTTTGTTAAGAAAATCTTCCATTTCCTTAAGTGTATCAATTGCTCTGGAATGATCAAGCTGTGCTATTGCTGCAGAAATATAATTTATCAGACACATGGGAGCAACATAGGAATTTTTGAATGAAATGCCGCCGACACTGCATGGTAAAATGATATCACCGTAATTTTCTATATCTGAAATATTCTGACTTGTAAACAGAATAACCTTAACATTTCTTTTTCTTAGCCATAATATTAAATTTGCGGTTGTTTTCGAGTATCTTGGAAATAAAAAAGCTACACAAATATCCTGTTCATTACAGCCGATCAATTCTTCAGGAAAGATCATTCCGACAGACTGTACTAACCTTACATTGGGTCTTATCTGACCAAGACGGGAGGTCATATAATGAGCTAAGGCAAAAGAACTTCTCATACCAAGAACATAAACATTTCTTGCATTACTTACTTCATCAATAGTAACAGATAAATCTTTTTGAGATATTTTTGTCATTGTAGTTGTAATATCGGCTATATCATTCTGCATAGTATCCATAAGTAACTGGTCAGGTGTCCCTGTTTCGATTTTGTTAATCAATCTCTCTGGCAGACTTGCTTTTGTAACCAGTCCTTTCTGGACCTCCTTCTGCATATCGGAATAGCCATTATATCCCATCATTCTTGCAAAACGGATAATCGTAGTCGTACTTACACCGATTTTCATTGCAACATCATCTAGAGTGGAAAAGGCAAATTTATCTGGATTATCAATAAAATAATTAGCTACTGTTTTTTGTGAATACGTAAGATCATTAAACCGCTCTGCAACTTTATTTGAAAAATCAGACATTTTCTTCCCCTGCTTTAAACCATTTTTAAAAGTATGTATAAATAAGTTATTATTTATACATACTTTATCAATATTTTCTTCAGTTAGCTACTAAATTATTTTAAAATCTTACAATACTGCTAATATCTGTCATCTGACAACCGGGGGTTTCATCACATGCTCTCATCAGAAAATTAAGTTTATCTATCCTCTCTCCCGACCGAGGTGCTCCATTCTTCTGAAAAGCAACTTCAAGACCGACAGAAATATCCATTACAATATCACCGACAACTCCTCCTGACCTTCCTGAAGGAACTGTAAACATATTGTGTTCATTTGCAATTTTATGTGTTTCAAGAGCCTCTGTTATAGTACCGACCTGATTTGGTTTCAGGACAAATCCTTCAGCTGCATTAGTTTCTATTGCCCTATAAAGCCTTTCTTTGTTGGATGCTATAAGATCATCACCAATAATAATTGTTCTTTCAAGTTCTCTAACAGCCTTAGTATAATTTCCCCAATCATTTTCATCCAGAAGATCTTCTATAAAAACTATAGGGAACTGTTCTGTCAGTTTTTTTGTATAGTCAATTATTGTCTGGGCTCCAACCCTTTCATCCTTAAGCAGATATGTGTTTGTTTTTGCATCATACATTTCACTTGAAGCACAATCAAGAGCAAATGCCACTTTATCATGATACCCGCATTCATCAACTGCATCCTGCATTAATTGCAATGCAATTACAGGATCATTTGTTGGAGTTGCCCAGCCATAAGATCGGGCAACCTGAGGTGTTTTCCCCATATATTTTTCAATTATTACCCCAAGTTTACTAAAAACCTTTACAGCTATTTCAACAGCTTCATATATAGTATCAGCTTTATAGGGGACAATAAGGAATTCGTTAAAAGCAAGGGTAACATCCCCATATTTACCGCCATTTATAACATTAAAAGATGGAACTGGAACTGTCCTGATATCTCTTCCGCAGAGATATCTATAAGGAGTCATTTTTGAAATCTGAGAAGCTGCTCTAAGTGCAGCTATAGAAGTACTGCAGATAGCATTTCCCCCAAGCACGCTTTTATCAGAGGTACCATCCAGTTCAATCATTTTTCTGTCAAGAGCTTCCTGGTCCTGAATATCCATACCTATCAATGCAGGAGCAATAATTTTCTTCACATTTTCAACTGCTTTATGAACACTTAAACCATCATACTCAGAAGGATTATTATCTCTCAGGACAAATGATTCATATTTCCCGACAGAACTCCCTGTCGGAGAACTTCCATAACCCTTAAATCCATTTTCTGTAGTAATATCAACTTCAACCATAGGACGGCATTTACAATCTATTATCTGCCTCGCTGTTACATTTTTAATCTTTTCCAATCTATCACTCTCCTACTTAATTTATTTTTCAGGTACATACATTATGTTAAAATCACAGAGGTTTGTTCCTGTATTCCCTGTGAAAACAGTATCTTCAAGTTCTACCAATGCTTCATAACAGGAATGCCCCCTGAGTGATGCATGTATATCAACATTTTTTTCCAAAGCTGTTTTATAAGTTGTTGAATCAGTTATTCCTCCAGCTATATCAGCTGTTCCATCAGTACCTTCAGAATCTATAGATAAAAGGCATGCACCTTCTGTTTTTGCAGCTAAAAGGGCAAAACTCAAAGTTTCTTCCTGTCCCCGGCCCGCCATGGCCTTTAATGGTATTGTTATCCAGAATCTTTGTAGTTGCCTCACCTGATGAAAGAATTACACAGGGAGCCTTAACAGGATTTCCATATTCCTGTATTTCCCTTGCAATAGATGCAAATATTGTACCTACATCCCTGGCTTCTCCCTCCAGAAATGAGGTAAGAATTACAGCATTAATACCCATATCCTCTGCAATATGTTTTGCATATATACATGAATCAGGAAGTGTATTCAGAAGGTAATATGTGTTATCAGGGAATGCTTTTGGAGTTTCCCCTTCAGGACCAGCATTCATAAGGTAATCAACAACATTTTTAGGAAGCCTGTCAGCCACATCATAATCACGGATAACAGCTCTTGCATCATCAAGAGTAGTCATATCAGGCCCCATAGGTGTACTTTTATATGCTGCATATGGAATTCCAATATCGCCTGTTGCTGCAGATCCTACAGCATCACTTATCCCGAACCCTATCAGTTCAGCACCTCGTTTCTGTATCCTTTTAGCAAGCATTCCCCCGTTAAACTGGGATATATGTCTTCTTATGGAATTTATTTCATAAATATTGGCACCTGACTTAAGCATTACATCAGTCACTGCAATTTCATCATCCAGAGATATTCCATCTATAGGACAGCTCATCAGGGCAGAACTGCCTCCGCTTATAACAACAATAAAAAGGTCATCAGGTCCTGAATTATCCACTATTTCAAGTATTTTTTTGCAGGCATTATAGCCAGCTTCATTGGGAAGGGGATGCCCCCCCACATAAACTTCTGTTTTATTAAAAACATCTGTTTCTTCTGCGATTTTTACAATAGCAATACCACGGGTAAGCTTATCCCCAAGAATCTCATCTACTGCCATTGCCATATGGTTACAGGCTTTCCCCGCACCCAGAAGATATATATTTTTCTTTTTTGAAAGGTCCCAGCTTTTTGTACCTATATGGAGAATATCTCCATCCAGATGCATGATGCTTTTAATCCTTTCTTTAGAATCAAGTTTCTGAAGCGTTTTTTCAGTAATGTCCAGTACTATCTCCCTGGATTTTTTATCTCCATGTGATAATATCTGTTCTCTGTTGCGTATTTTGACCGACATTTCAAACTCCTTCGGTTTATTTATCATGTTTTGTATATATTACTATATGTTGCAGTATTAACTACTTTGATATAAAACATATTAACTATACTTCTATATCATACTATGGTTATTTTACGTTTCTGACAGTTCAGGCAAGCTCTTCTGAGACTGCGGATAAAATAGAATCTTCGGATTGTCCTTAGCAGACAAATCTACCGCTTTATTAATCATATCATTAACATTTTCAGCCGGAATCATGTGCAGTTTTTCTATTTCAGATTTTGAAATATTGGGAGAATATACAACTATATTAACATTTTTCTTAAGTATCTTTGAAAGCAATAATGAATGGTCCATTTGGATCCTGTAATTATCTTTCAGATAATCAATAACCCCCTCAAGAGAAGGAGACTGTTCAAATGGCTTCATCATATCTGGTGAATTTATCCCCTCCCGACATTCACAGTAAAGAGCAACTGTAATTGAATCATCGAGTATATCTGTAAGTGCTATAAGAGCCTTTACTGACTGATAAAAATCAATATTAAGAGGACTACCAGGTGTTGTTACAATGATATCAGGTTTCTTGAAACTGTTCTTGCAATACTTTCTAAGATAATTCACCGCTGTCTTATGTGATAAAAGCATTGGCCCTGAAAAAACTGCGGCTGTCTGGTTAACAGAATTCTGAACAAAATTAACACAAAAGTCGAGACGGAAAAACTCTGCTGTTTCTATCATGTCATTACTTACAGGATTTCCCTCCAGACAACCAGGTACGGCCTTTTCCGAAGAAATCATTTTAACTGAATGATTTGTAAGAATAGTTTTTTCAGAAGAAATTCCAGGCAATACAGATTTTCTACCTCCTGAAAAACCTGCGAATTCATGCGGTTCCACTTTTCCAATTGAAACATGGATATCACATTCATAAGCCCTTTTGTTAACCTCAACAGGAGTACCAAATGAGGTTATACCCAGGTTTATCAGATTACTGCTATCAAAAGGGGTATGGTTTTCTATTCTCATCTTGGAATAAAGTTCCGGCCCGATTATTTTCAGCATTTCCTCTTCTGTTGCCTCCCTGTGGACACCAAGAGCAACAATAAAAAGTATATCTGACAATGTTATTCCACCGTCTGTCAACTCCTTTACTATTATTTCAGCAGCGCTTTGTGTCGGTACATTTCTGGTTGCATCTGAGACAATTATACATGCACTTTTTGCATTACGTTCAAGTACAATATCCTTAAGCCGCTTCCCCCCCAGAGGGTTATAAATACTGTTTAAAAATTCCTTTTCATTTATTGCAGTAATATCGCTATTTCCTGTTACCCCTGCAAAACATACTTCAGGAATTTCTATTGAGATTTTTTCCACTTCATCCTTATAATGAACTTTGTTATCAGCAATAGAAATAGAATACATTCTCTAAATACCTCAATATCCTGTTCTAAAAATGTGCTCTGATAAATCAGAGCACATTTTTTTAATTATAGTATCTGCTAAACATCCTCAGTAATAAGACCGGTATCTTCAATTTCATGATCAGATATACCAACAACGGCGGCTTCTTCGCCAGGTCTGAATAAATCAAAGAGAATATTTCTCAATTCATACAAAGACATCACAGCAAAAGAAACAGAAACTGCAGCATATTTTACAGCATAAGGAAATCCCAGAGCGGGAGTTACCCTGCTACCTGATCTGATTATCATAAGTATACCGATGTAAAAAACAACAACAGATGCCAGAAACATGATAATCTGAACACTGATGTTCATTATATGTTCCACTTTTTTGGGGAACATCTGCTTGAATACAACTATGCTTACATGTTCTCTACGAACAGCAATATAGGAGGCGCTCAAGAGACAAAACCATACCAGCAGTATTTTTAACAATTCTTCTGACCAGGTCAGCGAACTGTTTAATACATAACGGCTGAATATATGGAGCAGAGCAATTGCCAGCATACATATTCCTATAGCTATTATCATAATCATAACTATTCTGCCTGTCTTTCTAACAACATTATTAAGAGTGTCTAACATAATACTCCTTCCCGATTATTTAATTATTTTACACTTTTAGCTGTGTCTGCTTTTACAGCTTCAATCCCTGCGATGAATTCATCTACAAATTCACTTCCAATTTCTTCTTTAACCTTATCAGAAACAACTGGCTGAGAAACTTTTTTTATAGCTTCAAGATTTGCCAGTGTCAAAGAATTGACCTTCATACCTTTATTGGTGAGCTGTTCTACAATAAGTGCTTCCCTGTTCGCATTGATAAAACGGCTGTAATTCTGTCCGAGAATTGCACCTTTTTCAATGATTTTCTGATATTCTCCTGGAAGAGAGTTAAACCATTTAAGATTTGTCACAAGTGGCATAGCATCATAAATATGGTTGGTAAGAGATACATAATCCTGAACTTCATACATGTTTACTTCCCATATATTTGCAAGAGGATTTTCCTGTCCATCTACAATTTTCTGTGACATTGACAAATAAAGTTCAGACCAGGGAACAGGTGTCGGATTTGCTCCGAGTGCAGAAAAATTTGCCATGTGCATTGGAGCTTCCATTGTTCTTATTTTAAGTCCTTTAAAATCATCTATTGACTTGATAGGTCTTACATTATTTGTCGCATGCCGAAAACCATTTTCCATATAAGCAAGACCTTTTAAACCTGATTCTTCGAGTGTATCCATCAGATCTGAACCTACTTTACTGTCAAAAGTAGCCCACGCCTGCTGGTAGTTATCAAAAAGAAAGGGAATATCAAGTACTGCAAATTTTTTATCAAAAGTTGTAATAGGTCCGATTGATGCAGTAGCCATTTCAAGAGTACCATTCTGAACCTGTTCAACTGATTCGATTTCAGCTCCCAGCTGGCTGTTGGGATAAATTTTGACCTCAACCTTTCCATCTGTTTTGTCTTCAATATATTCTTTCATAACACCCAGTCCTAGAGTCTGCGGGTGATCAAGAGAATTGCAAGCAGAAATTCTGATTTCAAAGGATCCAAGATCTTCAGCAGATCCTGCTTCTGCTTTTTTAGAATTTCCACCGCATGCTATTATTGAACACATAACAAGCAGCACCATTATCACCTTAAGTGATTTCATAATAAAGTTTTGTTTTTTCATTAGGTAATTCTCCTTTTTTTTTATTAATAACCCATCATTTTTGGCAGAAACAGACTTATTTCTGGAACAAAAGTAACGAGTAACAAAACACTAAAAGTTGTCAAGATAAACGGGATTGCCTCTTTGACAGTATCTTCGACCCTGACATTAGCAATAGGACTTGTAACGAACAATGTAATTCCGAATGGAGGAGTTGCAAGTCCAACTACAAGATTGACACATATAACTACTGCAATGTGCAGCGGATGAATACCAAGCTTCCAGGCAATAGGAGCAATTATGGGAGCAAGTATTACAATAGATGCATAATCATCCATAAAACATCCTGTTATCAGGAGAAGAATATTTACCATTAAAAGGAACATCCATGGGGGTATTGAAGACAATGGCTCAATTACATAAGAGAGAACCTGCTCATTTGCAATTGCCCAGGCCATAACACTTCCGGCACCAGCTAGAAGGAGCACAAGACCCGATGTTAAGGCGGCTTCCTTGAATATTTCAGGAATATCTTTAAGCTTAACAGACTTATTTACAAAGAAACCAAGAAATGCACTATATAAAACAGCCACTGCAGAGGCCTCTGTAATACTGAAGACTCCACCGAATATCCCACCAAGAATTATTACAGGAAGCATCAGTGCAGGAAGAGCTTTTTTTGCAGCAACAATTTTTTCTTTTAATGAAGTTTTAGGGAAAGAGGGATAATCTCTTTTTTTGGATACAAAGTGTGCAACAAGTATCTGCCCAAAAGCTATCATTATTGCAGGGACAATTGCAGTCAGAAAAACACCAGCTATTGAGGTATTACCAACAGCAATACAGTAAAGAATCATCAACACACTAGGAGGCATAATCGGACCTAAAAGTGATGCAGAAGCCATTACTCCTGATGCAAAAGCTGGGTTATATCCTTCTTTTTTCATCATCGGAATAAGAAAAACACCAAGAGATGCAGCAGCAGCAACAGCCAGACCAACAATTGATCCCATGAGTAAACTTGCCCCTATTGTCACAATTGCAACAGCACCTTTTGCCCTTCCAAAAAATACATTGACAAAATCAATAAGATTTTCTAACAGCTGCCCTTTAAGCATCAACTGCCCGGTTATTACAAAAAATGGAACTGCCAGAAAAGAAAAACTACTCATCCCCTCATACATTTTCTGACCTACAAGCATAATATCAAATCCGCTTGCTATCATGTAAACAAGAGAACTACTGATCAAGTTATAAGCTATTGGCAATCCACAGATCATAAGTACAAAGAAACATATGATCATCAATAATAATTCCATAAAAAACCTTCCCCCCTTTCTAAGATTAGTTTTACCCTACCCCTGCTTTACATCAGTAAAACAGTCAATATAAATTTCTATTTCCAGAATGCTTCTTCCCAGAGCAGGAGCTTCTGTCCTATTCCCTTTTCCAAAGCTTTTTTGTATATATCATAACCCCAGGCCACATCAAAAACTGCCATTCCACAGGCAACAAAAATTATTGTCTCATCATCGGAATTTCTGCCTTCTTTCTCTTTATTAACAATATCACCAAGCCCTGTAGACTCTTTGAGTGGGGGCAGTTTTCCATCATCAATAAGTGTATATATTGGTCCGCCTATGACTCCGCTGTAATACCCGGCTTTATCACCAGAAGCAACTGCTTCTTCAACATATGCCTCATGAAGAGGAACATGATCATATACAATTTTGCTTTCTTTCCACAGAGAATCATTTCCTTTTGCAGGTCCTGATAACAGGATAGTGCTTCCTTTTTTTACCCATGAAGAATCAATATGAAGAGGTTTCAGCCTTGAAGCAGCAACAGTCACAACATCCCCTTCTCTAACAGCTTCTTCTGCTGTTTCAACTGTATAACCTTCTATTCCATATTCTTCTCTTGCCCAGTCAACCAGGTTCTGTGCCTTTTCCTGAAAGAGATCGAAACAAACAATTTTTTTTACATTATCAAGCTGAGATAAAACAGCTCTTGTGCATGATTTATTTATAGGACCACATCCGATAACTGAACAGACTTCAGATTTTTTTCTAACAAGATGTCGTGTTGCAACGCCAGGAACTGCTCCTGTCCGCATAGCACTAATCAGGTTTGCTGACATGAAACTCAAAGGCTCTCCTGTATCCTTGTCATTCAAAAGTACAGTAAGAACTGAACGGGGCAACCCTTTTTCAGGATTTGCGGCATTTGATCCATACCATTTCACTCCGCATACATCAAACCTTCCTCCAAGATAGGCAGGCATTGCAACAAAACGTCTGTCAGGACCGGCTACCGGCATATTTGGAAATATTGTTTCTTTTGGAAAAACAAGCCCCATTCCATGACTGTTGTGATTACTTCCACCCATCAGATAATCACCTTTACCAAGCAATGAAAATGTTTCTTCAGCTACATCTACACAGCTTTCCATTTCCAGTGCACCAGCCTCAATCATGTCTTTTTCAGAAAGATATAAAAAATCAGTTTTTTTTCCACCCATTTCCTTCATTTACTCCTTGTATAAAACTTCCAAAAACAGTTATTAGTTCTGATAGCAAACTTTTTTAACTAGCATTATAAATATTTTAAAAGGTGTGTTTTATATAATACAAAAAGTATATATCACTACATTTCAGATGTCAAGAAAATCTTTCATTGATAATAAAGGAAAAAAATCTTCATTTTTATTTGAAACTGTATTATAAAAAGTCTATATTATTGATTCTATTATTTACTTAAGCTGTACAGGGGAATTAACCTTATGATAAATAATTTTTCGATACTGACTGACTCCCTAAAATCAACATACAAAGTATGTTTGACACTTTTCAGGATAATTATCCCGGTCAGTATTCTTATGAAATTAATTACAGAATTGGGTCTGATAACACATATAGGAGAACTGCTGTCTCCCCTAATGTCGCTTGCAGGACTTCCGGGAAGTTACGGCCTTGTATGGGCTGCCGGAATCTGTACAAACATCTATGCAGCAATGCTTGTATTCTCAAAAGTCATATTGAATAATCCTGTAAACACTGCTCAAGTTTCTGTTCTCGGGATCATGCTTCTTGTTGCCCATGCACTTCCCATAGAGGCAACTGTTGCCAGAAAAGCCGGTATAAAACTGAGGATCTCCCTGATATTCAGACTGGCATCTGCTCTGCTGTTCGGAATCATACTCAACCTGATATTTGAGACAACAGGACTTTTTCAGGGCTCCCCCAATATTATCTGGTATCCGAAAAACAACGAAACAGGCTATATCGCATGGGCAGTCAGGGAAATTCTTAATTATGTGAAAATAACAGGTATTATTTTCACTCTCATTACCCTTATGAACATACTGAAAGCCACAGGAGTCATGAATGTTCTCATACGCCTGCTCCACCCGGTGCTGAAGGGACTCGGAATCGGTAAAAAAGCAATACCGATAACAATAATAGGGATTGTACTGGGTTATGCATATGGAGGAGGACTTATTATTGCCGAGGCCAATTCAGGTAGAGTCGGAAAAAAAGACCTTTTCTACACAATAATATTCCTTTCCCTCTGTCACAGCCTGATAGAAGACAGCCTGCTGCTGATTTCTCTGGGTGCTGATGCTGTTATTGTCTTTCTCGGCAGGTTTATTTTTTCATACATTACCTGCACATTAATTGTCCTGGCAACAAGAAACATGAATGAGGAAAAATTTAAAAAACTGTTCTTCAGACCTCTTTAGAAATTATACAGATGCTTTAAAGATTTATTTAAATTCGAACAGAGATATAAAGTATCTGATCAGATTAAATATAATCTCCCAATATCTGTGTATATTACTAAAATTATTCCAATTGTTTAGCTGTTTCCCACATATTTTGCATTACAATTCAAAATACATTAAAATATATTATATAAAACATATTACATAGATGTGATTTAAAATATTGGTGTATTAAAGAAAGTAACATATTTCCTGAAAAACATAGGAGGATTTATGTTTAAAAATCTAAAAATAGCAACAAAACTGTTGCTGTTCGGTATTTCAGTCATGACAATACCACTTCTAACTGTTGGAATATCTTCAATATCAATTGCCGGAAATGCCCTTACACGATCAACAGATGAGCAGTTACTGACAAGAGCTAACGAACTTGCCCTTCTTATTGATAATGTACTGGCCGATGAGATAAAGACAGCAAAAAGCTGGTCAATCCTTGATGTTACTGTTAACGCATTGGATTCGTCAACAATAATGGAGACTGATGATGTAAATAACAGGATAAGTGCTCTTAATAATACATTTACCAATATTCAGAATACAGAAGGGCTTGGTGAAAATTATCAGGTAATTATTGCTACAGATACTTCAGGAATAATTATTGCAGCCAGTCAGGAAAATTATCTGGGTGTATCTGTCTCGGACAGGGGATATATAAAGGATGCTCTCCAGGGAAAAGTAAATTTGGGAGCAGTTGGATTAAACAAGGTAACAGGAGATCCGTTTATCCCTATTGGAATACCTGTTTATTCATCTGATGGAAGGATTACAGGTGCGCTGGCAACCATTATTGATATTTTATTTATCAATAAAATATCAAATGATATAACAATAGGCGAAACAGGATATCCATACATCATAGATTCTACAGGACTGATTCTTGCTCATCCGAATCATGATCATATTATGAAAACAAACCTTTCAAAGACAGTGGGAATGGAACAGGTCATTGCAAACATGGTATCAGGGAAAAGAGCTGTCGATAAATATGTATTTGAAGGAATTCCAAAAAGCTGCGGCTATGCACCGGTTGAACTGACAGGATGGAGTGTGGGACTCACCCTTCCTGATGAGGAATTTCTGGCACCTATTTTCCTGGTACGTAATATTGTAGCATCTGTCGGGTTAACATTTCTGATTCTCGGCATAGCTATCTCACTTCTGTTTGCAAGAAGTATCTCTTCAAGGCTCAAAAAAAGTGTGAATTTTGCATCCAAAATAGCATCAGGAGACCTTACTGCTGATATTGATATTAACCAGAAGGATGAAGTAGGTCAGCTTGCAGCATCCCTTCAAGATATGTCACAGAACCTGAACAACATTTTGAAGGATATAAACAGTGCATCGAACCAGGTTGCTTCCGGAGCCCAGCAGATATCTTCAACATCCCAGGAGATCTCCTCCGGCGCAACAGAGCAGGCATCAAGCACAGAAGAAGTATCAAGCGCTATGGAACAGCTTGCAGCCAATATACATCAGAACACTGAAAGTTCACAATCGGCTGATGAAATTGCCAAAAAAATTACAACAGAAGCAACACAGGGGGGAGAGGCTGTAAATCAGACTGTTTCCGCAATGAAGAGTATTGCAGAAAGAATATCTGTTATTGAGGATATTGCAAGAAACACTAATATGCTGGCTCTGAATGCAGCAATTGAAGCTGCAAGAGCGGGAGATGCGGGTAAAGGATTTGCTGTTGTTGCATCTGAAGTAAGAAAGCTTGCAGAGAACTCGGGGAATGCGGCTGCAGAGATAACAGAGATAGCAGGAAGCAGTGTTCAGGCAGCGGAAAAAGCCGGCAACTTAATCAATGAACTTGTACCCCAGATACAGAAAACTGCAGAGCTTGTTCAGGAAATAAATATTTCAAGCCTTGAACAGACAAAAGGCGCAGAACAGATAAACCAGGCCCTCCAGCAGCTTGATACAGTAATACAGCAGAATGCATCATCATCGGAAGAAATGGCATCCATGGCGGAAGAACTGAGCAGCCAGTCAGAATTGATGCAGAGCAATGTCGAGTATTTCAAACTCAAAGAATCTGAAATGTTTGCCAGGGTCCCGGAAGAAAAGGCAAAATCAGCTGAGAAAAAAAAGAAAATTGCCAGGAAAACTGAAAATACTGGAAAAGAAAAGAAAACTGAAACTGCGGATAATTTTGTAAAAACAGAAAATGATGAGAAAAAAGAAACTCAAAGAGAATATACCGCTGATCTTTCAGATGATTTGAGTGATCTTGACGGCTTCAGTGAATTCTGATAATCAGTTTTTTTGCTTTTTTATTATTAACACAAACTGAAGCTTAATATTTTCAAACCAGAGGCTTTGTTTGTTTTCTTATAATATCAGCTCTGCAAACAAGAATTTCATAAAAAAGCCGGACTACTATAGCCCGGCTTTTTTATAGAAGTATCAGTTAAGAACTGTCCTTAAACACTATTATTTATACATCGGATAATCTGCAGTGAATTTGTAAACTTCCTGCCTGATGCTTTCAAGAGCTTCATCATTATCAACGTTATCTACTGCTCTCTTGATAAATTCAGCAACTCTGGCCATCTCAGGCTTGCCCATGCCTCTTGTAGTAAGAGAAGGTGTACCGATTCTTATACCGCTGGTTATCATTGGTTTTTCCTTGTCAAAAGGAATAGTATTTTTATTGGCGCTGATTCCGGCTTTGTCGAGAGCCTTTTCAACTACTTTACCTGTAAGTCCCATTGCTGAAACATCTACAAGCATGAGGTGGTTATCTGTACCGCCTGTAACAATTGAAAAGCCCTGTTCAATGAGTTTTGCAGCAAGCTCTTTTGCATTATCATTTACTTTCTGCATATATTCCCTGTATTCAGGTTTGAGACATTCACCGAAAGCAACAGCCTTGGCAGCAATAATATGCATAAGAGGTCCGCCCTGGATTCCGGGGAATACTTCCCGGTTGATCTTCTTTGCAATATCTTCATCGTTAGTGAGAAGATATCCGCCTCTCGGTCCTCTTAATGTCTTATGTGTTGTACCTGTAGTTATATGCGCGTATGGAACAGGAGATGGATGTAAGCCTGTTGCAACCTGTCCCCCGATGTGGGCGATATCAACCATGAGGAATGCCCCTACTTCATCGCAGATTTCCCTGAATTTCTTGAAGTCAATAAATCTCGGATAAGCACTTGCACCTGCAATAATCATTTTCGGTTTTGTTTCAAGTGCAATTCTTCTTACTTCATCATAATCAATCTGAAGTGTTTCAGGTGATACTTCATAAGCAACCATATTATAAAGATTACCTGAAAAATTAAGTGGATGTCCGTGAGTAAGGTGTCCACCGTGTGAAAGACTCATACCAAGAACAGTATCGCCGGGCTTTACAAGAGCAAGGTATGCAGCCATGTTGGCCTGAGAACCTGAATGAGCCTGAACATTTGCATATTCAGCGTTAAAAAGCTTCTTGATTCTTTCAATAGCAATCTTCTCAGCAACATCGACATACTCACATCCGCCGTAGTATCTTCTTGCTGGATACCCTTCAGCATACTTGTTGGTCATGATTGATCCATCTGCTTCAAGAACAGCCATTGATACATTGTTTTCTGAAGCTATAAGCTCAAGGTTCTGGTTCTGTCTTGATTTTTCATGTTCAATTGCTTCCCAGATTTCAGGATCTGCATCCTTTAAATGTGTTTCAAAAAAATCCATTTTGTCCTCCGAAGTTTATTGCATTTGTAGGCGTCTTCCCGGTGTCAAATTACTCTGTACTGTATTCCGGACGGGAGACTGCGGCAAAAGTGCCCGGTAAGCCCGGATTTTTTAAGAATCCAGGATAAAGGAATCTGATTAAATCATGCCAAACATGTTTCTGTAAAAGTATAATTTCCTTTAATAATCCGCTGTATTTTTATGCATTTTTTATTGGTGAAACTATAGCACACTCATTTTTCTGTTGCAAGCATCAATATTAAACAATAGTTTGAAACAGCATATGCACTGTCATATAATTTATTTAAATTGTTTTTTTCAGACCTTCTATTGATGATATAACTTTCAATATGCGAAGTACGCATCGGCATAGTTATCATTACTATAAAGGAGTCATAAATGATAGAATTCTTTTCTTCTCTTAATCCGGTTGCACAGGCATTTATAGCAACTCTTTTTACCTGGTTTATTACAGCATTGGGAGCCGCGCTTGTTTTCTTTTTTAAAACGATCAATAAAACAGTGCTTGACGGGATGCTTGGTTTTGCCTCAGGTGTTATGATTGCAGCCAGTTTCTGGTCACTGCTTGCTCCCGGAATAGAACTGGCAGAAGAACTCACTACACGGCCATGGATACCTGCTGCAACAGGTTTTCTTTCCGGCGGTGCTTTTCTCTGGCTTGTGGATAAATTACTGCCCCATGCACATCCCTCATTTCAAAACAGCGAAGGAATTAAAACATCATGGCAGAGAAGTATTCTTCTTGTACTGGCTATTACAATTCATAATATTCCTGAAGGTCTTGCGGTAGGAGTAGCTTTCGGCGCTGTTGCTGTGGGAATTCCATCTGCAACACTGGGAGGAGCAGTTGCACTGACAATCGGGATCGGGATACAGAATTTCCCTGAAGGCACATCTGTTTCAGTTCCTTTGAGGAGAGAAGGAATGAGCAGACTCAAATCATTCTGGTATGGGCAGTTATCTGGATTGGTAGAACCGGTTTCCGGTCTGATCGGTGTAATTCTTGTTCTTACAATGAGGCATATTCTTCCATTTGCACTCTCTTTTGCTGCAGGAGCAATGATTTATGTTGTTGTGGAAGAACTTATTCCTGAGGCACAGATTAAGAAACACAGCGATGCCGGCACTGTGGGCGCAATGATTGGATTTACAGTAATGATGATTCTTGATGTAGCACTGGGATAATATTCTTTCCAATGCTATAAATAAATACTTGTCTATAAAAGGCCGGTAAAACTGGATAAATCAGGTGTAGCTACTACTCAGTCTCTCGGGGAAAGATATCTGAACAACCCCCTGAATGAAACAATGTATAAGCAGTCATGTAAGCCAGAGATACAGGAGAGAGAATGTTTTATTTACAATTCCGCTGTGTCTAACAGTCTTCCCTCACCTTCTCGGCATCTCCCCCGTTTTTCGGGATAATAAACCTGTGCCAGTGCCTGGCAAACGGTTACCAGTGATTTACATCCATAAAACTCGCCGAGTCTATCGGCCATCCATGGCCTGCCCGGCATAACCTGTGCCAGGGTCTGTCAACAAGCACTGGTGAACGCCATCATGGCATTAAAAAAGCTGCCTGATCATACGACCGGGCAGCTTTAATATTTTAAAAAAAGTATAATCTATTTTTTAGCAGATTTTCTTTTTCTCTCTTTTCTTGAAGCAGAAGATTTTTTAACCTGTTTAGCTTCAGCAGGAGCTGCCGGAGTTTTCACTGAAGGTGTTTCAGTTTCAGCCGAAGCTTCTGTGCTTTCTGCAGCAGGTGCTTCATCTTTCTTCTTTTCGTTGTACTGTTTTTCAGCCTTTGATATTTTTCTGTTCCTGACAAATCCTGTCCATGCAAGAAGAATAGGAGATGCAACAAAGATAGAAGAATATGTACCGACAATTACACCGATCATGAGGTTGAGAGCAAAAATCTTAATCACACCAGTTCCGAAAAGGAATATTGCAACAACTGCAAGCAGTGTTGTAAGTGATGTGATAATGGTCCTGCTTAATGACTGAGTAATACTGATGTTAACAACTTTTAAGAAGTCCTTCTCTTTGAGCAGATCATTGTTTTCCCTTATTCGGTCAAAGATAACGATAGTATCGTTAAGAGAATAACCTATAATTGTCAGGAGAGCTGCAATAGTTGCTGTGTTAACCTCGATTCTGAATGTTCCGATAATACCAATCATTATAAGAACGTCATGAACAAGAGCAGAAATCGCAGATACCGCATATGCAAGCTTAAATCTGAGCCAGATATATACAAGGATAAGAGCAAGAGCAAAAGCTGTTAATGATACAGACTGATATCCGATTGACTGGGAAAATCTAGGTCCAACATAGTCAGACTGCTTAACAATAATATTACTGCTTCCGTATCTCTTGCCCAGGGCATCTACAATCATCTTATTTGCTTTTACACTGAAATCTTTATCACCTTCTTCATCCTGAAGCCTGATAATAAATTCCTGAGTTTCAGGAGCTCCAGCAACCTGGATCTGGGGATCACCTGTGCCTTCAAGAGTTTCCCTGATTTCTCCAATTCCGATGTAATCAGCTTTATCAGTATTTACAGCATTTACAGAAAATCCTTCATCAGAAAGATCTTTTGCATAGTTAAGACCTGCAAGGCTTAATGCTGGCTCATTTTCTGATCCCTTAACAGAAACTGTAATTCCGTCAATTTTGGAAACAGCAACTGTGAGATCCCTGATACTTGCATAATCTTCAAGAGGGAAGAGATTTTCCTCTTTATCAAGACCGCCGTTTTTATATTTTGTTACACTGAGTACATTATTCTGAATATTTAAAACAGTTCTGTCTTCACCTGAATATGAAACTGTAAAAGCTTCATCAGCAACCTGTACTCTTAAGTTAATACCTGAAAGAAAATCAATACCAAGATTGAATCCTCCCTGCATGTTGATACCGGCAATACCGCCGATAATAACAATGAGTGAAAGAATAAGCATCGGTATACGTATCTTTGTAAAATTGATTACTTTTGTGCTCATTTGATCCTCCAGCTGATGCTTAACCGTTTGCCGCCGAATGTACTCAGGCTGAAATCAAAAAGAAGTCTTGAAACAAAAAGGGCTGTGAACATTGAACATACAATACCTACCGCAAGTGTATAAGCAAAACCCTGAATAGGACCTGTACTAAGCTGTGACAGGAAGATTGCTGCAATAAAAGTAGTTATGTTTGCATCCATGATAGTCCAGAAAGCCTTCTTGAAACCTGCATTTACAGAAGCTGAAGGTGATTTACCAAGTCTGTATTCCTCTTTGATTCTCTCAAAGATAATTACATTGGCATCCACCGCCATACCTACTGTAAGGATAAGACCGGCAATACTTGTCATAGTAAGTGTGAGATTGAAAGCTGAAAGTACAGCAACAATCAGGAACAGATTCATGATAAGAGCAATATCAGCAATAAAACCCGCACCCTGGTAGTAAATAAGCATAAATGCTATTACAAGGATGAATCCGAGTGTTATAGCCCTGATACCGAGAGCAATAGAGTCCTCACCGAGAGAAGCGCCAACTGACTGCTGGTTTTCAACCATGAGGTCTACAGGAAGTGCTGCAGTTCTGAGGACGAGAGCAAGGTCTGTTGCTTCCTTCTTCTCAAAACCTGTCATTCTGACCTGTCCTGAAGGTATAGGCTCAGAAATCCTTGCACCTGCCTTAACTCTGTCGTCAAGAACAATAGCCATTGTCTTGTCAGTATTTGCAGAAGTAAGCTTGAAGAAGATATCAGAACCTTCCCTGTCAAGTGTAAAGTTGATTACAGGTTTACCTGTGATAGGATCGCTTCCCACCTGTGCATTAACAATATGTGAACCGTCAAGACCGATTTCCTCTCTGATTGCAATATATCTTGCAACCCTGTCGATACCGTAATTATCTTTCTGTACAAACTCTCTTACAACAATTCCCGGAGGAAGAAGATTACTGTCTACAGGCTGAAGATCATCAGGTCTTAAAGCCTTGCCCGGATTCTGTGTAATATACTGTCTTAATGTATTGGTTGCATCATCATCAACAATATGAAAATTAAGCTTACCCTTACCCATGAGAAATGAGTTGACCCTTTCCGGGTCAGCAGCACCGGGAACATCAATAAAAATTGAATCATCACCCTGTCTTCTGATCTGCGGTTCTGTTACACCGAATTTATCGATTCGGTTATTGAGGATTTCCATTGCCCTGTCAATTGCAGCGCTTTTTTCCTCACTTGTCGGAGCATGGCCAAGCCTTTCTTCAAGACTTTCCATATCTGCCCTTAAGAGAACACTCATACCACCAGAAAGGTCAAGTCCAAGCTGAAGTATACCTTCACTGCTTGTTTTCATGTCCATTACTTCATTTCTGTAATGAGATTCGAGTTCATTGTAAAAAATCTGTTCATTTCTGAAACTCTTGAGAAGATCCCCGATTGTCCATTTTGAAGGGTTCTCTTTTCTACTGAGTTTATTGTTATACTCAGCTTTTTTTACAAGGAAATCATACTCTGCCGGAACATCAGTTGCCGGATCTTTTTTAACAAGTTGTTTTATTGCTTCAAGTTCTTTAGCCGCCTTATTCATAGCATAGGTTCTGATCTGTTCTTTTGAACCAGTTGCTATTTCTTTCTTGTTTTCAGGAATCTGAAAATACCATTTAAAGGTTGGAAAGAGAAAAATTCCGGCAATTACAAAAACAAGAAGCGAAAGAAAAAATCTATATCTTTTGCTCATATAGTACTCCAGTTGTTGAACTATTTTTATTTTTCTTCAGTTGTCTCTGCTTTATCGCCTTTTGCTTCGTGTTTTTCCAAAACAGATGCTACTGCATTTTTTGTGAATTCAATTTTTGTATTATCATCCACTTTAACAACAATAGTTGTTTCCTTAACAGCCTGAACAACACCCCTGATCCCACCGATAGTTACGACTTTGTCGAACTTCTTGATCGCGTTGATCATATTCTGCGTTTCCTTCTGTTTCTTGCTCTGCGGTCTTATTATAAAGAAATAAAACACAGCAATAACAGCACCAAATGTTATGAAAGTGGTTGCCATTGATCCGCCTGCAGCCTGAAGGAGAGGCAGATTACCAATAAAATCTGTCATAATAAATTTATCCTTTTTATATTATTAGAGTTACAGAAAAAATTATCATACTATATGTGCTATAGTCAAGAAAGTTTCCTGTATTTGAGAACACTGCTGTTTACCGGGCGCTTAAATACTGCAATTTCCATACAACAGCTGTTATGTCAAACCCGGAGGGGAGTTTTAAAAGAACAACTCCCGAATATATGAAGCCGACTGATAAAAAACAGGTTTTCAGGCTTCTGAGAGAAAATCTCCAAAGAACGATTTCCGAATGCAAACACTGATATAAAAACTTACAAGAGTTTTCAGGTGTTTGCTAGGAAATCTCCAAAGAATGATTTCCGGATACCGGATGCATTGAAATATTTCTAAATCAGTGTGGTTTTAGAAATACTATCAGGAATACTCTGTACACCCAGTATGAGTTTTAGATGATCCGGTCCTGATATCTGGGCACCTGTTACCCTGCTGTATGCAGCTTTTACAGCTTCAATTTCTTCATCTTTACCCGCATAAACAGCTGAGCAGAGAGCCGGTTTGAAAAGACCAGCATCTATCAGTTGATCTGTAGTCATTTTTTCCGTATTTCTTTTTAGCATTGCTGTCTACAACTGCACTGTCACCGTCATAACCAATTGTAAAAATAAAATCTTCTCTACCAATCACGTTTTTTTCCTTTGTAACGATAAACAATATTTACAAAAAAGGGGAAGCCTTTTCCGGCTTCCCCTCTGTTTATCTGAAATAGTATCGTTCAGGGGGATGATTTACATCATGCCGCCCATTCCTCCCATTCCGCCCATACCGGGAGCGCCGGCAGGCATTGCAGGAGCATCCTTTTCAGGAAGATCTGTAATTGTACATTCTGTAGTAAGAAGAAGTGCTGCAATTGATGCCGCATTCTGAAGAGCTGATCTTGTAACTTTTGCAGGATCAATAATACCTGCTTTAATCATATCAACCCATTCCATCTTACCTGCATCGTATCCAACACCTTTTCTTTTCATGCTTAGCTTTTTCAGCAATAACAGCACCGTCAAGACCGGCATTTTCAACAATCTGTCTGATAGGTTCTTCGAGAGCTCTCTGAACAATTCTGAATCCAACTTTTTCATCTTCAGGATATTCAGCAAGATCAGTTTTTTCAAGTGCAGCAACTGCCTGCATGAGAGTTACACCACCGCCGGGAATAACACCTTCATCAATAGCAGCTCTTGTTGCAGAAAGAGCATCTTCAACTCTGTGTTTTTTCTCTTTAAGCTCAACTTCTGTAGCAGCACCTACATTGATTACAGCAACACCGCCTGCAAGTTTTGCAAGTCTTTCCTGAAGTTTTTCCCTGTCATAGTCTGAAGTTGTTTCATCAATCTGAGCTTTGATCTGGCCGATTCTGTCTTTAAGAGCAGCTGCTTTTCCTTCGCCGTTGATAATTGTTGTGTTTTCTTTTTCAATCTTAACAGTTTTTGCCCTGCCAAGGCTTTCAATCTCTGTGTTTTCAAGTTTAAGACCGAGATCTTCAGAAATCACCTGGCCGCCTGTAAGAATTGCAATATCTTCAAGCATTGCTTTTCTTCTGTCGCCGAAACCCGGAGCCTTAACAGCAACAGCGTTAAGTGTTCCCCTGATTGTGTTTACAACGAGAGTTGCAAGAGCTTCGCCTTCAACATCTTCAGCAATGATAAGAATAGGTTTTCCTGACTGTGCTACTTTTTCAAGTACAGGAAGAAGATCTTTCATATTTGCAATTTTTTTATCATAGATAAGAATAAACGGATCGTTGAGAACAGCAGTCATGTTGTCTCTATTAGTTGCAAAGTAAGGAGAGAGGTAACCTCTGTCAAACTGCATACCTTCAACAAAGTCGATATTTGAATCAATTGTTTTTGATTCTTCAACAGTGATAACACCGTCTTTTCCGACTTTTTCCATTGCATCTGCAATCTGCTCACCGATTTCCATGTCATTGTTTGCAGAAATTGAAGCAACCTGAGCGATTTCAGCTTTGTCCTTGATGCTTTTTGATGCTTTTTTGATTTCTTCAACAGAAATAGCTACAGCCTTGTCTATACCTCTTTTAATTCCCATCGGATTTATACCGGCAGCTACACTCTTAACACCTTCTTTAGTGATTGAGTAAGCAAGTACAGTAGCAGTAGTTGTACCGTCTCCGGCAACATCATTAGTTTTTGTTGCAACTTCTTTAACAAGCTGCGCACCCATATTTTCAAACGGATCTTCTAATTCAATTTCTTTTGCAACAGAAACACCGTCTTTAGTTACTGTTGGGGCCCCGAATTTCTTATCTAGGAGTACGTTTCTTCCTTTCGGGCCGAGTGTAACTTTTACAGCATTTGAGAGTTTTTCAACACCTACAAAAAGTTTTTTTCTGGCATCTTCATTAAATTCCAACTGTTTAGCCATTTGCTAATCCCTTCCTTTTTACGAATATAGAATCAGGGGTCCTGATTTGAACTTTGGGGGATCCTCTATATTAAGAGCACTCCATCAGCTGTCTCCGTTATGCAGAAGCACTGGTTGTATGGGATTATTTTTCAAAATGAAAAATAATTTTTGTTAAAGCGCTACATAAATCAAGACCTCTCTGCAAGCAGACCGATGTTGGTCTGTAAGGTATGGATTTTATGACGGATCAAATACCATATACCCCTTACAAAATACTTCAAAGTAAGCAGTCATCTGCGGGATATTAGACCCGCCCTGCGAATAAATTGATTGCTATTTGATTTAATTAGAAGATACAAATTCTTTTTAAAATCATCAACAATTATTTATCTGTTTTAATATATTTTTTTTACTGTTTGCACCAAATTTCAGGATTTTTATCACTACGAACAGAAGAAGAGGAAGAAAACTATCATAATAAAGAATAAATAATCCCCTTGTGAATGTTTATTTTAATTTTGTATTTTTGTGTCATAAAAAATTAACACCGAAAAACAGTCATTATTACACAAGACAATTAAAAAATCTCTCCGCTGTATACTTCCCTGAGTTTTCCTTTTTCCTCTATAAGAAGCTGTCCGTATTCTCCAAGCCCTTTGATCAGACCTTCAATCCTTTCTGTTTTTCCCGGTATCCCTTCCCTGATTACAGCATTTTCGCCATACATATAAAGTCTTTTTTCGAGGATATCCTTCCAGTCACATTCATTAATTTCTGTGCTGAATATATCAAGAAGCTTTACAAGAAAATCAGAAGGATCTGTTTCCTTCCCGGTAAGAAGATAGAGAGAAACAGGTCTTCTTGCCCCTGAATGCTGAATCCCTGCAGCAGATTTTCCTGAACTTGTGCTGAATTCATGAAAATCCTTCTGATTCAGGTTTATCCCGCATCCGCAGAGAATATAACGATCAGTATTTTCACAGAGAATTCCCGAAATTTTCTCACCTTTTACCAGAACATCATTGGGCCATTTAATAGTGCTTTCTATATTATAATATTTTTCAAGACACTTCATAATGCAGAATCCCGCATAAAGAGGAAATAGTGTCTTAAAAAAAGAGATATCTTCTTCCTTTATAAGGAGTGTAAACATGAGGCTTTCATTCTTTCCCCCAAGCCATTTCCTCCCGGCAATCCTTCCCCGCCCTTCAAGCTGTTCACCGGCTGAAACAATTGTTCCAGATAAAGGATTATTCCTGATAAGCGTCCTTGCATCATTCATTGTAGAGTCTGTAACATCTTTATAGTAAACAACTGCCCCTTTGAAAGGGTTTGCAATATTCAGTATCTGCAAAAAGCACCTCTGATTAATTTTACAGGGTGTTTTAAATAATTATTATTTAAAACACCCTGTAAAATTAATTATAACAAAAATATTCATTTTTTACATATGATATCTTTCAGGATTATCATTGAAATAATCTTCAAGCATTCGGCTCAGCATGAATACCCATTCCTTTCAATCACATACCCCCCCGGCAAGCTGTTGGTATTGTAAAATGAACGAGAGGAGTGGCCGCGTCTTACGCGGACATTCCCAGGAGAGTGAAGACAAGAAGGAAAGCCTCATTAGATCCGACCTGCGAATAAAACTGAAAACAAATAAAAGGGTATACTTTACAGCTAATACCTGCTGATAATTCCGCCGCCCAGCACTATATCGCCGCTGTAGAATACTGCAGACTGGCCTGGAGTAATAACAGCTTTCTCATCAAGTATTACAAGAACCCTGCCGTTTTCCCCTTTCCTTACCCTGCATTTCCTTATAGCGGAACTGTACCTTACCTGGACATAACACCTGAGTTCATTCTCTATAAAATACCCGCATCCAAGATCTGCTGTG
>CAXXHA010000033.1:0-6043 GCA_963662265.2 Spirochaetia bacterium
ACCATGTAGGGCAGGATCTATGATTGCTGCTGCCGGCACATAATTGTCGTGTCTCAGTGATTTCTTGAAACCTGATGACCCGACACTGCTTATAACAGCATTCTTGGTAGCTTCAGAACCTGTACCTGATGTAGTGGGAACTGCAAAGAAAGGCAGTGTTTTCCCATCCGGTGTCCTGCTTCCCACACCTTCAAGATAATCTTTGACACTTCCTTCAGATACTGCCATTGCAGCAACTGCTTTACCTGCATCAAGAACACTCCCCCCCCCTACAGAGAGGACTGCGCCTGCACCGGCTTTTCTCACCTCTGATGCCGCGCTGTCAACAATCCCGGGAGAAGGCTCCCCCACCACCCTGAAATCAATTATCCCGGCGCCTGCATCTTTAATTGTACTGCAGAGGTTTTTCCAGTGTTCCGTCTTTCTGAACGATTCTGAACCGGTAAGAACTGCAATTCTTCCGGCACCTGTACTTTTTATATAACTGCCTATATTTGAAACAGCCCCTTCCCCGAATTCAAGAAAAGGTGTCTTTGCTGCCTTGAAATTTTTCATTTTGTCCACTCTCCATCTGTATCTGTTTGATTTCAGGATTACATCATCCGCAGAGTAGTTTTCTGCGCTTGTATTTCGCTGCATGATGCATCTTCAGAACCAGGTATCAGGCTTCAACATTCCCTTTAAGGCCGATTTCTTCAGCCGCTTTTTTCATACCCTCAATAGTTTCAGTTATTACCTCGGAGAGCTCCATCTCAATCATCCCGGCCCCTTTTGTAATAATATCCCTGTCTACACCGGCTGCAAATCTCTTGTCCTTCCATTTCTTTTTAACAGATTTGGCTGTTGTATCAAGCACACTCTTTGAAGGTCTTACAAGTGCAGTTGTAGCAACAAGCCCGGTAAGTTCATCAATTGTAAAGAGTATTTTTTCCATGATATGCTCAGGTTCAACATCGCTGCATATTCCCCAACCATGGCTCACAACAGCATGAATATAGTCTTCCGGCCAGCCCCTGTCCTCCATTATTTCCCGCACCTTTACACAGTGCTGATCAGGATATTTTTCATAATCAAGATCATGAATAAGGCCTATAATTCCCCACTTTTCAGGATCCTCTCCCTTAAGCTCTGCAAAATGCCTCATAACAGCTTCAACTGAAAGAGCATGTTTAATAAGACCGTCATTCTGGTTAAACTCAGTCAAAAGAGCATAAGCCTTTTCCCTGTCCGGAACAATTTTTTCCATGTGAATATACCTCGCTTTTCATGTTATCTTTATTAAAAACTGCAGCATAAAGCAATACCTGCCTTTCTGCCGGATAAAATTTAATTAAAAAACTCCGGTAAAATAAAGCAAAATGTCAGGCGTTAAAATTATTATTTACTCCTGAGTCTTGCCTTGAGAACTCCCAAAGCAGCTTTCAGCCTTTTAAGCCACCCGTACTTTCTGAAGAATTCAACATAACCGCAGCTGTCGGGAAGGTAATCGCAGAAGAAAGGATGAAAAACTGTCATCTTCCTGCATTCGGGACACATCCGGAACCTGTCTTGATATACCATGCATTCCTTTGTCTCTGTATCGAGAAATTCGCACGGATCATTTATATCGATAAAACAGACACCTTCTATGACTTTTTTCTTATAACAGCAGCAGCCGCATTTTTTACAGAGATTATTCCACCATTTCATATTTTATTTCTCTCTCAGATCAGTTTTACTGGAACTGTTGACCGGAATTTTCACCGGAAGGACAGCATATATTATTCAGCATCCGGGATTTAAGATCATTCTGACGCTGCAAAATATCCCAGTTCATCCCGGCCGCTTTTTTTATGATAAACAGCTTCCACACGCAGCGGAATATATTTCCTCCCGTATTCACTGAACTGTTTGGATACATATTCAAGCATATAATAACCGTTACGCCTCTTTTTTATATCTTCAGCAATACTTCCTATCCCCTCAGGTCTGTACAGGTAGTAGCTCTTCCCGCCGGTCTCGCTGCAGAGATATTCAAGCTCCTCGTTTCTGCCGTCAGGATCGAGATATATGTAATAAAAGCCGATTTTATTATTCTTGAGAAACTGCATTATATCCACAAGGCGGTACCTGTCAAAATTGAACCGGACATGAGATCCTGAATAAACATATACAACAGCCTTCTTATCCGCGCTGTTTAAGAGTTCCGCCCCGCCAAGCCTGATTCCGGCCCCTGGTGAACATTCAGAAGAATAGGATGAACTGTTGATAATTCCCCTGATAACAGTTTCTTCTGAAGCTCCTTCATCAGCAACAATAGATGCCTCTTCTCCCGATTCAACAAGCCTTACACTGTCTCCCGCATCAAGTGAATTATAATACTCCACAACAGCTTTTCTCAGAGAATCTTTATTGCTGTTCATAAATACTGAATTTTCAAAAACAAGCGCTGTATCTGCCCTTGAAGATCGGTCCCCCTGGAAAAGCATATCTGTATCATCGGGATAAAGTCCGTCCTCAGATATTCGGAAATTGCCTTTCTCCAGGCCTGAGACAGGATTTCCATCCCTGTCTTCGACACTCACAAGCACCTTGACCCTGGGAAAGTCAGTTTCAACAACCCTGTCTATTCTGACAAAAAGACCGCCGTAAACCGCAGCCATATCTGTAAGAAATATGATCCTGCTTCTGTCAAAATCAGTGGCAACAATATCATTATTTATATCATAGACTGCAGATGTCAGCCTCTCACCTTCACGCGCGGTGTAAATTTCATCCAGATATTCATTTTCAATATTCAGCTTTATTATCCTGTCTGTATCTGCAATCATGAGATTTTTTTCATCAATTACAGAAATACCTTCAGGTTTATGAAAGAAGCCTTTTGCAATGCTCCTGAGGTAATTGCCGCTCCTGTCAAAAACATCCAGGCAGTTTCTTTCAGAATCAGCCACATATATGAATCCGCCGACCGAAGCTATACCTGTGGGACTGGAAAACCCGGGATATATTCCGCTTTTCCTTCCAAAGCTGAGTATGTAGTTGCCGTCATAATCGAATTTACAGACACGCCTGTTTCCCCAGTCTGTTACATAGATATATCCTGACTTATCATCAGCAAGGTACTGCGGACCCAGAAGTTCGCCGTCGCCTGTTCCCCGGGACGCAAACTGTTTTTCTATTGAGCCGCTTGAATTTATCCTGGACAGCTGGTTGCCTTCATATTCACTGACTATATAACTGCCGTTATCCAGCAGCAGTATATCAAAAGGATGATTGAGAATACCGAACCCGCCCTTGATTTTCCTGAGCATTCTCCCGTTTGGATTAAACACGGTAAGTTCATTTGTGGCAAAACTTGAGATTATTATATCTCCGGACTCTGAAGTAATGACAGATGATGGTCGTTTGAACATGTAATAACCTTCACCGGCCATTCCGTTAATCTCTGTTTCAATTACCCATTTTATACTGTTTTCATCCTTATCAGACAGCTTCCTTCTTGCCTCGATTATCTCAAGCTTGTTCCTCAGATTAACAGAACCTGCCCCCTCATCAAGCAGGGAGTTCCAGAGGTTCAGGGCTGTGTCATCAAGTCCTGACATATAATATGCACGACCCAGCCACTCCCGCGCACGGAGATCGGAAGGATTATATGAGATTGATTTTTCGAATGAAAAAATAGCTTTATTATAATAACCGCTGTAAAATGACTTTATTCCCCATTTAAACTCGTCCATCCCCTTGGAAATATCCATAAAATCCTGAGAATAAAGGCTGGAACAGAGAAAAAATAATAAAAAAAGACAATATTTCACCGCAGTAAACTTTTTCCAAAACACAGAGTAATTATGCCGTATGAATGATTTTTTGTCCAGAAACTTTATACAGAGAAGATTTTACAGCAGACTTTAAAGGTTGTTATATGTAGATATCTATTTTTGTTTTTGATTCAACAATGCTGCTTATATCACCTTTTACTCCCAGAAAAAGTATCCCCTTTATACTTCTGTCATCAATAAGCGCATGGGGGCGGGGAGCAATACTTACATTTTTCTGAACAGGCTGGATATTTACAGAATTTATTCCACTCATCATTTTATAGCCTCCTGCAGCCAGATCATTATCTGTTTTGCAGCCACTTCTTTTACTGCTGAAACCGGCACGCTACGTACTGTTTCACCAGATATCCTGAAACCTCAGGGCAAAACCGCTTGAATTTCAGTTTATTACTATAATATTCGGCATTTTTCAGTTTTTACTTGAATCAATTACTTCTCTGAGGTGACCGGCAATAACCCGGTTGTTCCCCGACTTGCTGTATGCTTCACGGAGAATAGTCTCGGCAGCCTCAATATCCCCGTTTTTAAAATATGCCCAGCCGAGCGAATCAAGATAGGGATAATGATCATGCTGCAGGTTATTTGCTTTCAGGCAGTATTTGAGAGCCTCATCAGGATCAATATTTTCATCTGCAAGTATATATCCAAGTGAATTGAGAGCATTGGGATAATCAGGATCAAGGTTGAGAGCTTCCCTGAAATAGTCAACAGCACTGTCTATCTTCCCCTGGTGATATTCAATATAACCGTATGAGGAGAAGACCTGGGCAGATTCATAACCATCTTCAAGAAGACGCTTTATTTCAAATTCCGCCAGTTTATACTGTTCTGTAACAGAATATATATAGCAGAGTATCATTCTGCACTGATAGACATAAAGTACATTGGGATGAGTTGTTATAACCTGTTCCAGAAACACAACAGCCTCATCAAAATGCTTGAGACGTGTATAACACAGTCCGAGGTAATAGGAGAGATCTGTATCTTCATCAAGGTTATAATCGCATTTTAAGAGCTCTTTGAGGGCCAGTTCATACTTTTTCTCATTATACAGCAAAACAGCTTTTTT
Source organism: Spirochaetia bacterium (assembly GCA_963662265.2). GTDB lineage: Bacteria > Spirochaetota > Spirochaetia > CADAEX01 > CADAEX01. Next base: position 4,891 of record CAXXHA010000033.1, read on the forward strand.
AAGCGGATTATCCATTGTTTTCTCCGAATTTTTCAGCTGAATAGAGACCGGATGATATATCGTGAACAGGATGCAGATAAACCGGTGTAACCGAGATTTTACCGCCGATGACAGCATCACAATCTGTCCCTATTCTATCAGAATCTGCATCAAAATTTATATTTTTTCCATCAAAATGACCGATATCCGATAACCCGAGAGTTGTTTCAATACAGCCATCTATTACGTTTTTCATAATTGTTTCATTATACAACCGTCTGGCCGGTCTTGTCACTTCAACTTCATTATTTTCAGAAGAGGAAGCAGGTATATTGATGTTGAAGAAGCAGTTTCTGTCCCATAATGATCTGAAATATTCAAGGTGGGACAGGACAAATTCGGCGGCTCTCTCAAAGTAGAAAGGTTCCTTGAAAGATGCTGAAGAAACTGCAATTGCAGCGACTCCCATCAGAGCAGCCTGTCTTGCAGCTGCTGCAGTACCGGAATATATGAGGTCTGTACCGAGATTAGGTCCTATATTAATCCCGGAAACCACAATATCTGGCTTATACGGGACAGCACCCAGCAGGGTCCTGTGAATGCAGTCTGCAGGAGTTCCGGAACATTTGTAATGATTCTCATCAATTTTCTCGATTATTACTTTCCGCCCCAGAGTAAGGGAATTGGAATAGCCGCTCCTTTCTGTATCAGGCGCAACTACAAGAACTTCATGTTTCTCGCTCAATATATCTTCAAGAACCCTGATTCCGGCACTTGTAATTCCGTCATCATTTGTAAGCAGTATTTTCATATTTGTTTAATCTACAGAATAAATTACTTTTGCACCAGAGGAGGGTGTGCATTTAATCATTTCAGCCTTGAATCCGAATATCCGTTCATATTCATCAAGCTTTTCCTGATACTTGTCTATCGCAGAATTTTTGATAAGTGTTACTGTGCAGCCGCCGAATCCGCTTCCGGTAATCTTTGAACCGTAAACTCCGTCTATTTCCTGGGCTCTCTTAACAAGCCAGTCTATTTCGGGACAGGAAACTTCAAAATTATCACGCAAACTCTCATGTGACCTGTTCATAAGCTTGCCGAGTGTGAAAAAATCCTTTCTTTCCATTGCAGTACGGGAATCATAAGCTCTTTTAATTTCATCAACAACATG
>CAXXHA010000034.1:0-39188 GCA_963662265.2 Spirochaetia bacterium
CATCCTGGAATGAGAAGCTATGACTTTTTTCTGCTGAATAAGAACACCGGGAACATCTGTCATCCCGTCTTTGGGAGAAAATCCCCACCCGCCGAAAAATGCCATATCAAGTTCCCATTTGAAAAAGTCTTTTCAATATCACTGTCTATACAGAAAGGGTTTCCTTTTTAATCCCCCCGCCTATAATAACAACATTACAGAAAGGGGCTTTCCGAGGTTATAGGCTATATCAATGCTGTTTGTAATGACTGTCAGATTTTTAATATCTGCAAGGAAAGAACACATCTCAACAGTTGTTGTACTGGCGCCTATGAATATGATATCGCCGGATGAAACAAGAGATGCAGCTTTTTCCCCTATTTCAATCTTCCTGTCAAGATTCTTCACTTTTCTTTTTTCAAATGCTACATGGTTGACATCTCCTCACTTGAGATAGCACCGCCATGAGTCCTTAAAACCTTTCCCTCTGTTTCAAGCTGCTTGAGATCCTTTCTGATAGTTACAAGTGATATACTGAATGCTTCAGATAGCTCTCTCACAGTAACTCTGCCGTTTGCTGAGATCATTTCGAGAATACTGTTAAGCCTTTCCTGCTGAAACACGATTCTTTATTATCCATAATTCCGATTTTATTGCTGTTGAAGTTTATTGTCAAACATTCAATTAATAATTAAAGGCAGCATATTTCAGCCGCCTGAATATAAACACAGCTTTTAACCTACCCCTTATAAGGAGGAATCATGCCTATTTCACGGAGCATATCAATCCCCTCTATAATCTCAGGCGCCGCCCTGGTACCAATAAGCTCTGCTCCTGCAATAATAAATGCAAACGCATTCTGTGGTCTTGGAAATTTCACACCGGAGACTTTGAGCCGCACATCAGATCCCTTAAGAGCCTCTTTCATTACCAGGAACTGCTCCATACTCGGACCATCAAACTGCCCGGAAGAAGTTTTTGCATAATCAAGCCCAGCTTCAGCTACAAGCTTGCTTGCTGCTGCAATCTCCTCGTCTGTAAGAAAACACACCTCAAGAATCACCTTTGTAAGTGCACCGGAAGCAGCCTTTTTGAATTCTTCAAGCTCTTCCTTTACGACATCATACCTTTTGTCTTTTAAAGCCCGATATTCATAACTATATCAACAGCTGTACACCCTTTTTTAACAGCATCCTCTGTTTTCAAAAGCTTTAACAGAAGCAGGAGCAGAACCAAAGGGGAATGAAATACCTACAGCGGGCGGATATCTGTCCCTTTCAGCTCTTCAGCAACCACCGGTGTCCAGTATGGAGATGATGAATAAAAAGCAGCACAGTTGTATTTTACTGCTATTCTGCACCCCTCCCTGATATCTTTTTCCTGTGTATTCTTCGGCAATATTGAGTAGTCAAATAATTTGCCTGCATTCTGTTTGTTCAGTTTTGTTAAGTCGATCATTATATATATCCTTTATTATTTATTTAATTCAGAAAGTTTTCTGTACAGTCCTGTATGATTCATAGCCTCATAGGCAGATGTGTAAACCTCATAAACTTTCCGGTATACTGCAGCTGTTTCAGGATCAGGTTTGATTGTATCAATGTAATGTAACCATTTTATCCATCCCCTTCCCTGCATCAGAAAATTTATCAACACCTACACCGGCAAGTATTGCAGCCCCCACAATTGTTGCATCCTCAACTTCAAGCTGTTTCACCTCAACATTGAACATGTCAGCAATCATCTGCCTCCAGGCAGGAGACTTTGTTGCTCCACCTGTAATTGCAAGAGACCTTTATTTCGATGTTGTTTTCCTTCATCTTCTCATACATATCCTTGCTTTCAAGGGTAATCCCCTCCATGACAGAACGGATCATATCGCTTTTTGTATTTGAAAACTTTATTCCCATAAACGATCCCTTTGCCTCGGAGTTCCAGTAGGGATATCCGGAACCTATCAGAAACGGCATAAACATAACACCGTTTGAACCGGGAGCGCTGTTGTTTATATGTTCCTCCATAATCACATAAGGGTCTTTTCCTCTTTACCCCCATGTTCTTTTTCAAGATCAGCCATGGTATCTCTGCACCACCTGTAACTGCTTGCAGCTCCAAGCTGAATACCTTCAACCTCATACATGCCGAGTATTCTGATGAAGGGACCATCATGAAACCTGACTTATCCTCAAGCACCGGCTTCTCTGTTCCGACAACAAGAAAGACCTGCAGTGCCAAGAGTAAGGGATGCATAAACTGGTTCACTTACACCGGCGCCTACCGCAGCACACTGCTGGTCACCTGTTCCTGTAACAAGGGGTGTTCCCTCTTTGAGGCCTGTTAAAACTGCCGCTTCGGCAGAAACTGAGCCTATTACAGTTGCCGGATCAACAAGTTTCCCCAGTTTTTCCTTTTCTATACCAAATGTATCAAGTACCCTGTCAGACCACGAAAGTGTATTTACATCAATCATTCCTGAACAGCATGCATTGGTCCTTTCACAAAAGAAATCATCTGTTCCAATCTCCACATTACATAATCAGATGTCAGGAGGATTTTTTTAACCTTTGCGTTTATTTCAGGTTCATTTCTCATACCCAGACTATCTTTTCAAGACTGAATGTAGGGGTTACAGGCATTCCGGCAATTTTGTAAAGCTCGTCAGCAGGTATTTTTGAATTAATATATTCAATCTCAGAAGCTGCCCTGTTATCCTGCCAGCCGAAGAAATTCGACCTATTACTTCATTGTCTTTATGCAATAAAAAGAAAAGTAGCTCTCTGGACAGAAAACCCGACCCAGGCAATTTTACTATTATCAATTTTTCCGCTTTCTATAGCATCTTTACAGGCACCAAAAGTCTGCTGCATCATCATTTCTGCATCCTGCTCAACCCAGTCCTGCCTGGGATAGATGCAGGGATACTCTCTGTATCCGCTGCTGATAACATTACCTTCAGTGTCCATAACCATTGCTTTTGTGCCGGTTGTGCCGACATCAATACCTACAAGATAATCAGGACATTCTGTTTTCGACTCCCATGAATATATTTATAAGGTATTCACATGCAAAAAGTGTAACATTACCAAGTAATATTGCAACCAAAGTTGACAGAAAAAACCTGGTTCACACCTGTTGGATTAAGAGTAACAGAGTTAAATACAGCAAAAACTGAAGCAGCCCTCCTATAAATCCGCATGGTGTTATTTCAAATGATTTCCACACAGCCATCCAGCAGAGAGGCAGGCACACAATAAAAATAGCTGCAGGCATTGCAAAAAGACCGAGAAAAGGGAGAAATCCTGCTATCCATATACCAATATATGCCCAGACAGCTCCTGTTATATTCATTGTAAGTGATGCCTTAAAACCATTCACTCCGCCGCCGGCAAGAAATCCGCTTGCCCATGTCAGATACACAACAAAACTGGGAATCCAGAATCCGATTGAAGGATACATAGTTATCCATGTCCAGAACCCTCCAAGAATTGCAACACTCCATGCAAGAGCATTTTTCTCTCTCCAATACTGCTTTTTTCCATAACACACCTCTTTCGTTTTATTTGTTATTAGTTTCGAAAGCTTTCGTTTTATTTATTCTAGTACCGTTTTATTTAATTGTGTCAAATTAATTTTGAGCTTTTCTTCAAAGAAATGGAAAAAAAAGCAATAAATCTGTATAATTCACCCATGAAAATCACTCAGAAATACCTGAAATATCTTTATCTCTTTATTATCCTTGGAATAGTCATCGGGTCCCTGTGCTGGGAAATACTTGAAAGGCTTATCTCCCTGACAGGAATAGACATGAACCTCAGCGTCGGTCCTGTAGGTTTTGATATCTCAGTTCTCTCCGTATACCTGAAAATCAATCCCGGAAGCTTTCTGGGTGCGGCAGGCGGATGGTTTTTTATCAGGAAGGTCTGATTGCAACAGCACTTCATCAGCATAAAAAACATATGATTGAGAAGTACGAACTTCATCAGCCCTGCAGAATAAGCCTGATTTACACAGTCAGGTATCGCCATAAAAATATAACTGAGATACATCATGGCATCAGCATGAAGAACAAGCATGTTTTGCACAGTCAGGTATCAGCTATAAAGAATATACCTAAGATGCATTATGCATGGAGAATAAGCCTGCTATGCAGCACTGCAGAAAACTCATGGAAACATTAAAAAAACATATAAGACTATCAGCATTCCGGCTGAAGACCCTGGAGAAATATTGAAATGAACAATGAAAAAACCAGTAATAATACTTGCATCAAAATCACCCAGGACGGCAGGAAATAATAAAAAGGCTGGATATCCCCTATACAGTTAAACCCATGTCATATAGACGAATCTGTAGATCATAACAATATAGATGCAGTACTTGAGCTTGCCGAAAAAAAAACTTGACCATGCAGTACTTGAAAACACAGAATCAGCTGAAAACTGGATTTTCGCAGCCGATACGCTTGTTTTTTTCAGAAAACAGGCTGCTGGGACAGCCGGCAACAGAAGAGGAAGCATTCAGACACATAAAACTGCTTTCAGGAAAAGAAACACCAGGTTTGCAACCGGTCTTGCACTCTACAAGCAGGGAAAAAGACAGAAAATACATTGACAGGGATATTACAGATGTAATATTTCCTGAACTTTCAGATAATATTATTGAATGGTATATATCCACAGGTGAATGGAAGGGAGCAGCAGGCGGATACAGAATACAGGAAAAAGGGGGATGCCTTACAGAAAGAATTGAAGGCTCATATACCAATGTGATGGGCTTGCCAATAAGGCGTTTTTTCTGTATGATGCTTGACGCAAGGGGTATCCTGTAAAAAATTAATATTCCACCATTATGATATTTATCCTGATGCAGTAAAGAAGCAGAAGTATTCAATATTCTGCAAATTTCATTACCGGGGATGGAGAATATTCAGAAGGATGAGAAAAAGAGACGGAAAGCGTATTTTTAAGGGGAATCATAAGCAATACTCAGCCTTATGAATCTACTCGGGCAGAATAAGCCGACTTAACTATAACGCTTTCAGGAGGGAAACATTGGCAGTAGTTTACAATGAAAAATCTGCTTGAATCTGGTGTTCATTTCGGTCACCAGACAAAAAGATGGGATCCGAGAATGAAGAAATTCATCTTCGCAGAAAGAAACGGAATCCACATCATCGACTTACAGAAAACAATCGTAGCAATCAAAGAAGCTTACGAAGAAGTAAGAAAAACAGTTCACGAAGGCAAATCAGTCCTCTTTATCGGAACAAAGAAACAGGCTCAGATGGCTGTAGAAAAAGAGGCAAAAAGATGCGGCATGTTTTACGTCAACAACAGATGGCTTGGCGGTATGCTCACAAACTTTTCAACAATCAAAAAATCAATCATGAGACTCAAAAAAATTGAGAAAATGGAAGTTGACGGAACTTTCGAAAGCCTCACAAAAAAAGAAGTCTCTAAACTTGTTAAAGAAAAAGCAAAACTTGAAAAGAACCTCGGCGGAATCAAAGACATGAAAGATCTTCCGGGAATTATTTTCATTATTGATACAAAAAGCGAAGCAATTGCTGTTGCTGAAGCTAGAAGATGCGGTATTCCTATAGTTGCAGTTGTAGATACAAACTGTAACCCCGAAGGTATCGACTTCCCTATCCCCGGTAATGATGATGCAATCAGAGCTATCTCACTCTTTACTCAGACAATTGCAAATGCTGTTATTGAAGCTGACAACGAAATCGGACTTCAGGTTATTGAAAACCTCCAGGATGAAGAAGAAGCAGAAGCAGAAACTACAGAAAACGCGGCAGAAGAAGCTGTAGAAACTGTATCTCTTGCTGCTGCAATCGGAAATGATGATGAAGCTGATAATGAAAAATTCACAGCTGAAGATTATTCAGACTATGTACCTGAAGAAAAAACTGCCGAAGCTGAAGCTGAAGCTGAACCGGAAGCAGAAGAAGAAATTGTAGACGCAGATAAATATTACGAAGACTAGGAGCTGATTGTGGAAATTAAACCAATTGATGTAAAAAAACTCAGAGAACAGACTGGCGCAGGTATGCTTGACTGCAAAAACGCGCTTAAAGAAGCTGAAGGCAATATTGCTAAAGCTGTAAAACTTCTCAAGGAAAAAGGTCTTGCTGCTGCAGCTAAAAGAAGCGCAAGAGCAACAGAAGAAGGTAAAATCTTCACAAAAATAACAGATGGAAAAGCTGTAATTATTGAACTTTCCTGCGAAACAGACTTTGTTGCAAGAAATGAGAATTTTATAAACCTTGGAAACAGCCTTACAGATGCTGTAATCTCAACAGGCGCAACAGATGTGACAGAAGATCTCAAGCTTATAGTAAAAGAAGCTATCGGCACACTCAAGGAAAACATGGAACTCAAGAGAGTAAAGGTTCTTGATATTGCTGATGATGAATATGTAATTGATTATATTCACGGTGTGGGAAACATCGGAGCTCTTATCAAACTCAAAGCAGACAGCAAAGATGCTTTTGCAAATGATGCTGTTAAGGAATTTGCTTTTGATTCTGCTCTTCATGTTGCTGCATTCAACCCTGTTGCACTTTCTGCAGAAACAGTTGATCCTGCATATATCAAAGAACAGGAAGATATTTTTACAAAACAGGCAGAAAGCCTTGATAAACCTGACAATGTAAAACAGGGAATCATCAAAGGCAAACTCAACAAACATCTTTCAGAAATCTGCTTCCTGAATCAGCCTTTTGTTAAGGATGACAAGAAGAGAGTATCTCAGGTTCTTGCTGATACAGCTAAGGCTGCAGGCGCAAAACTTGATATTGCTGAATATGTTTATTTCAGAGTTGGTGAATCTGCATAACATAATTCAAGATACAGCCGTCTGTCGAATGACAGGCGGCTGTATTTTTTTATTCCATATAACGGAAAACTTATTAAACTGCAGTTATGACCGACATAATTAATTCCCTGTATTATTGCAAAGCTGCCCAGTTCATCACTTCCAATGCAACACCAGCAATTTTCACTATAATATCGGGGAAAATCAGATTTTCAGTTTTTTTCACCGGAAATAATATAATTTGATAAATTAAATTTATTTCAGAGTGTCCATAAAAACTGTAAATATGTTATATTTTTAAATAAAATATTTAATTTCAAAGCCGACTGCTTGAAAAGGAGACATTTTAAAAATGGATGAAATCAAATCAAAAGCAGAAAGTAAAATGAAGAAAAGCCTTGCTGCACTGAATGACGAGTTCAGCGCTATCAGAACCGGCAGAGCTTCTGCTTCATTATTCGACAAAATCAATGTGGATTATTTCGGAACAGCAACACCTTTAAACCAGGTTGCTACTATATCTATCCCTGAAGCAAGACTCGTTGTTATTCAGCCATGGGACAGAAATATAATAGGGGAAATAGAAAAAGCTATTCAGAAATCAGAGCTTTCACTCAACCCCAGCAATGACGGGAAAATTATCAGAATCGCAATTCCGCCTCTTACAGAGGAAAGAAGAAAAGAACTTGTCAAGATGGCTAAGAGCACAGCTGAAAACAGCAAAGTAGCTATCAGAAACATCAGACGTGATGCAAATGATGAACTCAAGAAGAAACAGAAAAAAAGTGAAATCACAGAAGATGACGAGAAACAGGGAATTGATGATATTCAGAAAATAACAGACAAATATGTTGCAGAAATCACAAAATCCCTTGAAGCAAAAGAAAAGGAAATAATGGAAATCTAATGCCTGAAAAATCTATTCCGCAGCATATCGGTATAATTATGGATGGCAACGGCCGCTGGGCCCAGAACCTCGGGAAACCCAGAAGTTTCGGGCACAGAGAAGGCCTTGAAGCTGCAAAAAGAATAACAAAAGCTGCTTCTGAACTGGGTGTACAATATATAACACTCTACGTATTTTCCACAGAAAACTGGAAACGGGCAGAAGCAGAAGTTTCGTTTCTGATGCAGCTTCTGAAATATCACCTTAAAAAAGAATTTGATTTTTACAGAGAAAATCAGACAAGAGTACTTCATTCCGGCGACATCACCACCCTGCCTGAACAGGTAAGAAAGGAAATAAAATCTGTGGTGCATGACACAGCTGATTTCAAGGGGTTAACTGTAAACCTTGCAATTAACTATGGCGGAAGGGATGAAATAATCAGGGCTGCCAACAGGTGGCTCAGAGAAAACAGATCCTCTGATACTCCCATTACAGAAGAATCACTTATCTCATTCATGGACCAGCCGGGAGTTCCCGATCCTGATCTTATAATAAGAACTGCAGGGGAAAAAAGGCTGAGTAATTTCCTTTTATGGGAGAGCGCATACAGCGAATACTATTTTTCAGATAAATTCTGGCCTGAATGGACCAAAAACAGAACTTGAAGAAGCAATTAAAGAATACATGAAACGTGACCGAAAATTCGGTACTGTACCACAGGAGAAAAAACTTGATGAGTAACTTAGTACGAAGAATATTACTGATTTTCACAGTAGTTCCTTTTCTGTTTGCTGTTATACTTTTTCTCCCCCACTATCATTACCTGGGAATCAGCCTTGTTATCACAGCATTTATAGCTTCCGGGAACATTTGAAACATGGAAACTTTTTCACGGCAAAAGGAATAAAACAGATACAGCATTTATCTGGATTGTTGCATTCTCAATACCGGCTGCTTTCTATTTTCTGAAAGCAGGTGTGCTTTCAGACCGGATTGTCGGCAATTATATCGGTATTCTTATTTTCCTTGCACTCTCCTACCAGATATTTACCCGTGATGAAAAATCATTTAAAGATATAAACAGAAAAACTTCTGCAGCACTGATGATAATACTTTATCCGGGAGTTTTTTTTGCACATGCCATGCTTTTTTCAACACTTAAAAATCCGGCATTCTCAATCATTTTTTTCATGATTACAATATTTGCAAATGATATTCTTGCATACTGTACAGGCATGTTATGGGGCAAGAATTCGAGAAAAGTAATTCCTATAAGCCCTAACAAGAGTCTTGTAGGATTTATCGGAGGATTCTGCGGATCATTAATTTCAGCCTCTTTCTTCTATTTCATTAAACCAGGCTATTTCAACAACAGCATCGCAAATATCTTCATAATAGGCTCAATTATGGCAGTATTCACAATTGTAGGCGACTTAATAGAATCTGCAATGAAAAGATCTGCACAGATCAAGGATTCAGGGAATGCTCTTCCGGGACGTGGAGGAATTCTCGACAATATTGATTCTATTATTTTCAGCGCTCCTGCTTTTTATTATATTATGCTTATCCTTCAATCATAGGTTAACAAAATGGACAGAAAAAAGGTAATAATACTCGGCTGTACAGGCTCTATCGGACTGAATACAATTGATATAGTCAGGGCAATGCCTGAGTCTTTTGAAATTGCAGCACTTACAGCAAATACAAAAGAAAAAGAGCTTATCTCTCTTGCAGATGAGTTTAAAGTAAGAAATCTTGCCCTTACAGGCAAAACTCCTGAATCAGACAGAATCAAATACCATGGAAAAGATTCCATAACTCATCTGATACAGGAAACTGATGCAGATATAGTGGTAAACGGTGTGGCAGGTTCTGAGGGGCTGAAACCTTCAATTACTTCACTTGAAACAGGTAAAGACCTTGCTCTCGCAAACAAGGAAACAATTGTCATGGCAGGAGGGCTTATCAATTCTCTTGCAGAAAAATATTCAGGAACTATCATTCCAGTTGATTCTGAGCACTCGGCTATTTTCCACCTGATAAGGGGACAGAAGAAAGAACATGTCAGGGAAATAGTGATAACAGCTTCCGGGGGTGCTTTCAGAGACCTCAAAAAAGAAGACCTTGAAAAGGTTAAACTTGAAGACGCCCTGAAACACCCTAACTGGTCAATGGGAAACAAGATCACTATCGATTCAGCTTCAATGGCAAACAAGGGTCTTGAAGTAATAGAAGCGCATCAGCTGTTTCATGTTGGACTCGACAATATAAAAGTCCTTATCCATCCGCAGAGCATGGTGCATTCTCTTATCAGAACAAACGAAGGCTCTCTTTATGCACAGATAAGCAAGCCGGATATGAGAATACCTATACAGAATGCCCTTACCTACCCTGATCTCGGCCCCTCGCTTTACGGCAGTCTTGATCTTGAAAACATATCGCTTGATTTCAAAAAGCCGGATTTTGACAAGTACAGAATGCTTTACCTTGCATACAGGGCAGCAGAAAGCGGAGAAGGATACAACATAGCCTACAACGCTGCAAATGAAGTTGCAGTAGAAGCTTTTTCACAGAAAAAAATCAGATTTCTCGATATTCCTGTAATAACAGAGAAAACACTGTCACACGGATGGATGAGCAAGGCTGAAAGCTTTGACGAAGTCTTTGAAACAGACAGGATGTCAAGAAAACTGGCAGAAGATATAACAAACAATATTTTATAGAGAGAGAAAATGATAAGTAATATAATTATCGGAATTGTCGGTCTTGGAATTGTTGTATTCTTTCATGAAGCAGGACATTTCATTGCTGCCAAACTTTTTGGAATAACTGTAGAGGCATTCTCACTGGGATGGGGAAAGAAGTTGTTCTCCTTTAAAAAAGGGGAAACAGAATACTGCGTATCAGCTCTTCCTCTTGGCGGCTACTGCCAGATGAAAGGGGAAGAAGTCTTAAAAAGGGCACTTGAAAAAGACCTTGATTACCTTGACTACGAGGAGGGCTCCCTGTTCAGTGTAAAACCATGGAAAAGAATAATTGTATTTTTCGCAGGCCCTTTCATGAACCTTGTATTCTCGGTTCTTGTCCTTTCCCTGATCTGGATGCATGGTTTTTCAATATATTCTCCCGGCAACAGAATAATCCTGGCATCTGAAATATCAGAGGATTTCAAAAACCAGCCGGCTGATGCTGCGGGACTGGAAACAGGCGACAGAATCATCCGGGTGGAAGGAACAGATGTATACCACTTTCAGGACTTGAGAGAGAATATCTCGGTAAATCCTGATAAACAGGTAAAAATAACTGTAAAAAGGGACAACAGGGAACTGGACCTCAGCATAACCCCTGCCCTTAACAAATCAAACGGTACAGGAAGAATAGGAGTTTATCCCTGGATAGATCCTGTTGTTTCAGAAGTTGCAGAAGGATCATCCGCAGATATTGCGGGATTGAGAAAAGGGGATATCATTATTGAAGCTGAGAACAACCCGGTATCAAACCAGATGGACTTCTATAAGCTTCTCAACGAGAAACCTAATTATCTTTCAGTAAAAATTAAACGGGGAGCAGAAATAATACCTGTTAAACTTATATTTTCATACAACGATGCAGGAATCACAGATCCCGGTTTTATATTCAACATAGATTCCTACAGGACACCTGATTATTCTTTTACTGAATCATTCAAAAAGGGTACTTCAGAATCTTTCAAGACCCTGTTTCTCTCAATCAAGGGTTTTAAAATGCTTTTCAGCGGTGTCGATGTAAACAATGCAGTTTCAGGCCCGATAAGAATAACCTACATGATGGGAGAAATAGCGAAAGAGGGATTTTCAAGAAGTTTTGAATATGGAATTATAAATTTTTTCCAGTTTCTTTCACTGATCAGCATAGCATTGTTCTTCATGAATCTCCTCCCGATACCGGCACTGGATGGGGGGCAGATTATTTTCACACTGTCAGAAATTATTATGAGGAAGAAATTCAAACCGAAAGCAGTATACAGATATCAGATTTTCGGATTTGTAATAATATTTGCTTTAATATTCTTTTCATTTTTTAATGATTTAATATTTTTTATAAAGAAGTGAGGTATATATATATGAAGAAAGTAATGATACCGTGTCTATGCGGAAAACCTTCACAGTTCGAATATGAGGAAAATGCAGTTCTTGACAGGGATACTGAGGATATGATTTTAAGCGGCAATTTCATGACTGCCGAATGCTCAAGCTGCGGAAAAACACTTAAACCAGATTTTTCAGTCCGGTTCAAAAACGCAGAAAAGAAAATTGATATCCTTTATATACCTGAAAAAGACAGAGACAGCTACCTCAGGGGCAAATCTGATTACAGTTTTAAAAAACCGAACAGAATAGTAATTGGATATCATGAACTTGCGGAAAAAATCAAAATCATGAGGGAAAATCTTGACGACTCTGTCATAGAATCTGTTAAATACTACATTCTTTCAAAAATTGAAAATGATGTAAAACCTGAAAATGAAATTAATATTTATTTCAACAACCTTCATGATGAAAAACTGGTTTTTGAAATACACGGGCTTCAGAAGGATGAGATAGGATTGCTTCCCATTGAAAAAAGCTTCTATGATATAAATGCCGAGAAACTTGCTGAACACAGAGATACAGAACCGTTTAAAACATTTCTCAATCCGCCTTATGTATCACTGATGAAAGTCTACAGGGAATATGAGGAAAACAATCCCGACCAAGCGCCGGTAGAAGAGGAAAAATAACAGACCTTATTAAACGGAAGACTTCATACTGAATCTTCCGTTTTTTTTATATATATTACCCCTCCATCAATGTGACGGATTCTTTTTTACAACATCAATTGCATATTTCACAGCTTCCTCGGCAGCCTTTACATATTCGGTGTGTCTCGCGCTCTTCGCATACAGAGAACCTGTAAGTGATGTTTTATAAATAGGTTTAATATTGTTCAAAGCAAAAGCTACAATATCAAGAACGCAATCCTGACATTTGCATATTGATTCATCATGTTCAAGCTCTTTTTCAAGAATTTCCTTAACTATTTCTTCAGCTTCGTTCTTGAGATATTCAAAATTGTAACTGCTGTTAATATCCATACATAACCCTCTTAATAACAAATAGAACTATTTTAATAATCGGTTTTTTTTATCGTTTTACAAGTAAATTCTAATATTTCTGCATCCGGGAATCAAATACATTTATTTCAACAGTAATTTTTGATTTTTTTGCCGCTTCAGATGCAGTTTTAATGTTCAGAACTTCTACCAGCCGTTATTACGGATCATCAGCTTAAAAAACATACTTAGGCTTGCAGAAACAGATAAAATAAATACCCTTCATATTTCATCCATAAAAAAAGCCGGACTGCTGAGTGCATCCGGCCCTTTCCCGGCCAAAGTACCATTACTGGCAGACCGGCATCACCTGTACCTAAGTACCGGCAACAATTATCCTTTTTATTTAACAGGCTTTCCAAACATTGCTGTCCAGCCTTATAATTACCTACTCTTCATTGCTCTTTGATTCAAACCTTGTATAACTGGGTCTGAATATTACATTAATTTCACCGATAGGGCCGTTTCTCTGCTTTGCAACAATCAGTTCAGTATCAATAGCCGAAGGCATTTCTCTTGAACCGGTATCCTCTCCCATCCTGTCCCTGTGAAGAAACATAACAAGGTCTGCATCCTGTTCGATTGATCCCGACTCCCTGAGATCGGCAAGGGTCGGTTTCTTACCTTCAGTTTCCCTTTTTACCTGAGATAAAACAACAACAGGCATTTCAAGCTCTCTTGCAAGCGCTTTAAGCGACCTTGAAATCTCTGCTATCTGCTCATGACGGGGAATAGATTTATTCTCAGCCTGAACAAGGGTAAGGTAGTCGATAAAAATAATTTTTACTCCGTTCTGCTTCTGCATCTTCCTGGCCTGGGACCGGAGATCGAGTATCTTAACTTCAGGACTTGCTTCAATATATAAAGGAGCCTCATAAATTTCACCGACAGCGTCGTGAAGCTGGCTTATCTGCATTTCAGAAAGGTACCCGGATCTTATAAGGTTACTTCTTATTTTTGCTTCACTTGCAAGAAGCCTCATCATGATAGCCTGGGATGACATTTCAAGTGAAAAGAAGCCGGTAGGTACTTTATGACGTATCGCAATATTTGCAGCCATAGAAAGGGCCAGAGCAGTCTTACCGATTGACGGACGTGCGCCTATTACAATGAATTCCGATTTCTGAAAACCGTTTGTAAGATGATCAAGATCATCATAACCGGAAGGAACCCCTGTGCAGACATCATCAGAAGTCATCAGCTTCTGTATGGCATCGAGAGCCCCCGGAAGAAGTTCCTTCAGAGACTGATAACCGCCCACATACTGCTTTTCTGTTATTTCAAAGATATCCCGCTCAGCTTCCTCAAGCACCTGGCCTGTGGGAATTGTGTCATCCATGGCACCTGAAGTTATACTTCCCGATATTTTCAACAGATGACGTCTTACACTGCTTTCCTGAACAATCTTCGCATAATACTCAATATTCGCACTTGAAGGGACTTCTGATGTAAGTGTAGATATATAACCTGCCCCTCCTGCCTCATCAAGCTTGCCTGCAGCTTTAAGCTGCTGAACAACAGTGAGGATGTCTATGTTTTCGTTTTTTTCGGAAAGTTCAATTACGGAATCAAAGATAAGCTTGTGCCGGTTTTTATAGAAGTCTGCGGCACGGAGGTACTGAAGAGCAATATCCAGAGCATCCGGATCAAGTAAAATCGCCCCAAGAGCAGCTTTTTCAGCTTCAAGGTTATGAGGCGGTATTTTATCTTTTAATCCGGATGACTCCATAAAAAACTATTATTCTGCTTCTTTAGCTTCAGCAGCAGCAACCACTACTTTAAGCATTGCTGATTCTGAGTCATAAAGTTTTACTTTAACACTGTAATTACCAGTCATTTTTATAGCACTTTCAGGAACTTCAATTTTCTTTCTTTCGATTGTAACTCCCTCTTTGGCAAGTGCATCTGCAACAACAGCATTGTTTACAGAACCGAAAAGTTTACCTGTATCACCTGCAGGTACTTTAATTTCAAGACCTTCAATACCTTCAATCTTTTCCTTAAGACTGAGAGCATCTTTTCTTTTTTCCTCTTTCCTCTTCGCAATCTGATCTTTTTTCTGCTCAAAAATATTAATATATTTTTTATTGTATGGTACAGCAAGACCTTTGGGAAGGAGGTAGTTTCTTCCATATCCGTTAGCTACAGAACAAACATCACCTTCTTCGCCAAGGTTTGGCATATCCTGGTTAAGGATTACTTTTATTGCCATATTAATTCTCCTATATCACTTTCGAGCACTTTTCTTACAGAAAAGTCTCTGTCGTTAATGATAAAACAAGTTTTATCATCTCTCCTTCAAATTTTTCTCATATTTTATCCATATCTCAGATACACCCAGGAGGGGTACACCTATAAGGACAAAATAATTCACTCCCGGCTGAACAAGCAGCAGTGATAATGTAAATATTATCATTATCCTCATCGAATACGGGAATTTAAGAATTTTCATTAAATTCTGTATAATTCCAAGCCCTTTAATACCGTAAAGGGTTACCATAATCAGTAAAATATTCCAGCCTGTATATCCCAGAAACCCAACAGGAATTTTCCTGTCAACAAGAACAACCATCAGCGACAGAATCAGAGGCCATACCATGAAATCAGGCATGGAAAATTTTGACGGAACAAATGAACTTCTCCATTTTCCGAATCTGAAACTGGAACTGCCGAGGGCCCAGCTTACTGACAGTATCAGGAAATACCAGAAAAGATATGTCCTGAGTGCAGATTTCTTCACTGTTTCAGCCATAATTTCGGGCGTTAGCGACCTGATAATTTCAGCCATTTCCCCCGCTTCCACCGAATCAGCCTGTGCCAGTGTTGCTTTTATAAGCTCAAGCGCAAAATTATACTGTTCAATGTAATATGCCTGCAGAATCTGATTATTATAAAACAGAAGAACAGGAATACCCAGTATAAAACCAGCGCCGACAGCAACAAGCATTCTTTTAAGCATCCGGGGATTTCCGGGCCAGTCATAGTTGATGTATAAAAATCCTGCCAGCAAATATGCAGGCAGAAGAACTTCAGAAATTACAAGAACAGCACGCTCAGCCTGGTTTTCAACACCGCCTGACCTGACAACCGCCATCACAAGAACTGCTGACAGAACTGCCAATGATGACATGAAAAATGTTCTGAAGTCCCGTCTGTTTCTGACAACCTGAAGAGGTATGAGAAACAGCATTAGAAGATATCCGGACTGATGAAATAATGTTGCGAGTATTGTAAACCAGATTATATCAGGTGTAATTTTCTTCATTATCCGAATAAGCCTCAATTTCTATATCAGGAATATATTATTTTTTTACAAAAGGAAGATATGCAAGAACTCTTGCTTTCTTGATCTCTCTTGTAAGAGCTCTCTGATGCTTAGCGCATGTTCCTGTAATTCTTCTTGGAAGAATTTTTCCCCTTTCTGTAACAAATCTTCTTAAAAGATCATGGTTTTTATAATCAATAGGCATTTTCTGTGTACAGAATTTGCAAACCTTTTTTCTGAACATTGGCCTTGGTCTGCCTTTGCCCGGCATACCTCTATCATCGCCAGCTGGTTTTGCATCTTTTGGTGCATCTTTTACTTCGTCTGACATCTATTTCTCCTTATAGAATATTAAAATGGAATTCCGTCATCATCAAACTGGTCATTATTTGAATAATTGTTGTTCTGACCGTAGTTTTCAAAAGGCTGCGAATTGCCGCCCTGACCGGAATCGGGAGACTGAGGCCTTGAGTAGTTATTATTGTTACCGCCCTGGGAATTTCCGCCGCCCTGGTATGAGCCGCCTCCTCCCTGCTGTGAATAACTTCCCTGCTGTCCTCCGCCTGCAGAACCGCCTAACAACTGAATATTGTTTGCATGGATTTCAACCCTGCTTCTTGTCTGGCCATCCTGTTCCCATCGGCTCTGTCTGAGCTCACCATCAACTGCAACCTGCTTACCTTTTAAAAGGTATTTACTGAGCGCTTCCGCAACTCTTCCCCATAAAACAATGTCAAAATAGTTTACCTCTTCATCCCATTTATCACCGTTTTTTCTGCTTCTGTTTACTGCAATGGAGAATTTTCCTACAGGTGTACCTGAATTTGTGAACCTGAGATCTGCATCTCT
Source organism: Spirochaetia bacterium (assembly GCA_963662265.2). Classification (GTDB taxonomy): domain Bacteria; phylum Spirochaetota; class Spirochaetia; order CADAEX01; family CADAEX01. Next base: position 16,939 of record CAXXHA010000034.1, read on the forward strand.
AGTCAGTCTGCCGACAAGAAAAACTCTGTTAATATCTGTCATTTAATTATCCTCTGACAGAATTATACTACTGATCTGCTTTTACAAACAGAAATTTAAGTACATCAGAGTTAAGTCTTATCTCTTTTTCAGCTGAATCAATCTCAGTTCCGTCCATCTCGAGCTCATAGAAAAAGTATCTTCCTCTGGCCTGTTTTTTGATTTCATAAGCCAGAGTTCTTTCTCCGAGGTCTTCTTCTTTAAGGATTTTCGCGGATGTTTTTTCAAGAATTGATTTTACTGCTTCTTTAGCAGCCGCCATTCTATCTTCTTCAGTTCTGAAGATAAAAGTAACTTCATATTTCCTCATGTTTCCTCCTTTTGGTCTTTGATCCTTGCACAACGGCAGGATAAAGAGGTCATGGTAAAGTAACATGCTGATGAGGCGAGTGTCAATACGGCGAAATGCTGAAGAGAATTACAATCTGGTAATAAATACTGATATAGTAAGAAAATACAAAAACACCCGGTTTTTAAACTATCACCTTCATAATAAAAATCAGTATTTCAATAATACATTCTGCTGTCAGCATCCCTGCATGAGCAGACAGATACCACATACTGACCTCTGCCGCAATATAACAACTCTGCAAACCATATATCTGACAGCAAAGAGTGTTTTCACTTTATTTTGAATCAGCAGGACATTTTCCTGTTTAACTAGCTGTATATAGAGGTAGATTTTATGGAAGTAAGAGAAATGGCAGCCAGTGACAAGCCCAGGGAAAAACTTTTTTCAAACGGGGTAAAATACCTGTCAGACAGGGAGCTTCTTTCAATAATTATCGGATCAGGCATAAAAGGAAAAGGTGTTTATTCACTCTCTGATGAGATTCTCAAGATACTTGATGCTGAAAACTATTCGGTTGATATAAATACACTGAAATCTGTTTCAGGAATGGGGAAAGCAAAGACAGCGCTCCTGTCTGCAGCAGTCGAATTCTCAAGAAGAATTCTGGTTCCTGAAAAGAGCAGGATTTCATCCCCGACAGACATATATCCGGTTGTAAGACATTATGCAAACAGGAGGCAGGAGACCTTCCTTTCAGTTTCTCTGAACGGCGCTCATGAGGTGATAAAAATAAGGGTTGTTTCTATTGGGTTGGTAAACCGCACATTAGTGCACCCGAGGGAGGTCTTTGCAGACCCTCTTGCAGACCGCGCTGCCGCCCTTATTGTCTGCCATAACCACCCGTCAGGCAACACAGACCCCAGCCCGGACGACAGGGAGGTTACTGATATACTTAAAAAGGCAGGGAAGATTCTGGGGATAGAGCTGCTTGACCATATCATTTTCTCAGAGACTAATTTTTACAGCTTCTTAGAGAAGGGGGAGATTTAACAACCGGATTATCCAGCTTTTTTTCCTCTCTCTTTAGCAATCAAAATAAATATCAGCCCCAGGAGAAAAGACATCGCAAAGAATACAGCACTCATTGCAAGCATGGGAAGAAAAGCGAAACCAATAGACTTTATAATTAAAAAATCTATTGCCAGAGTAACAAGTAAAGAAAACAGAATATTAAATTTCATACGCCCTGTAAAAACCATAACTGATACAACCCCGCTAAGGACTATAATACATAAAGGCTGTTCACCTGACAATTACAAAGACACATTATTCACATACAAATATTATCCGCACCTGTCGCAGTTTCCGCACTCAGGCTCGTTGTCAAACCCGAAATATGACTCTATTCCCTGTCTCCTGCACCTTTCATCCCTGAAATAATTTACTATTCCGAGAAGCTTTTTCCTGTCACTTAAGATTTTCTCTTCAAACAGCGGCATATCGAGAAGCCTGTCTGGCAGTTTATCGGAAATCACTCTGATATTTTTTCCTTCCAGGCTGCCTTCAGTTACATGATATCTCTCAAACAGGTTCAGACCTGTATCCAGACGGAAGTCAAACCTGTTCTTGTAAAAAAGTTCCTCTGCCACATATTCCCTGCCGAGTGAATGGACTTCCCGCTCTTTTGATTTAAGAAGCTGATAAAGCTTTTTCAGGAAGGCAGGTTCAGGATTGGACCACCTGATGAAATCCATGTGGATTTCAAGATCATCCTGGCTGTACAGCATCATACAAAGGGATGATTCTCCGTCTCTCCCCGCCCTACCTATTTCCTGGTAATATGATTCAAGGCTTCCCGGTATTTCTGCGTGAATTACATACCTTATATCAGGCTTATCAATTCCCATTCCGAAAGAGTTTGTTGCAAGTATCAGACTGTCAGATTTCATAAACCTGTTCTGGACAATTTTTCTTGCATGATTATCAAGTTTTCCGTGATAGATAAGATGGGGTATATTCCTGGTATCAAGATGATGCGAAAACTCGTTAAGTGTGCGGATCAGGGAAAAATAAATAATCCCACTTCCTTCAACTGATTTAACAATATTCTCAATTTTTTCAAGTTTCTGAAAATCATCAAAACATTCTGAAGCTTCCAGTCTCAGGTTCGGCCTCTTTATCCCCTGATGAAATATAGTTATTTCATCAGGTTTCAGATTCATGGATTTTATAATATCTGCCTGAACTTCCTTTGTCGCTGTTGCTGTAAATGCTGCGGTTAACGGGTTGCCCAGCAGCTTTCTTATTTCCGCGATTCTGGAATAATCAGGCCTGAAATCATGTCCCCACTGGGAAATGCAGTGAGCCTCATCAACTGCAAGAAGATTAATATCAGCCCTTTTGATACTGAATGTGAAATCAGAATTATTAAACCGTTCAGGTGTCACATAAAGAAATTTCGTCTTTCCATATACAAACTCTTCGAGCCTTTTTTTTCTTTCCCGGTGCGAAACAGTTGAATTAATATATGAGGCACCTATCCCTTTTTCCTTCAGTGAATCAACCTGGTCTTTCATCAGTGAGATCAGGGGACTCAGAACAAGAGTTTTACCTTCAAGCATTAGAGCTGGAAGCTGATAGCATAAAGACTTCCCCCCTCCTGTAGGCATTAAAACAAGAGAATGCCCATTCTTTACATACAGTAGACGGTCAATCACCTCCTCCTGTATCCCCCTGAAACTGTCTATATTAAAATATTTTTTCAATGCTTCTTTTTTATCCATTTTTCATCCTGCAAACTTCCGTATATCTGTAAATATCCTGCCATGCTCCATATCAGAATCATGAAACTTTTTTTTATTTTTCCAAAGTTTTATAATACTTATTTTATTAAATGCCGGCTTTTCAGTCATAACAGCTATTTTTGGGCACCTCTGAAAACTTTTATTTACGAGTTTTTCCCCGGTAAGATGCGGACAAGTGCCTTAGATGTTTGCCCACAAGGAACCTGTCCCCGAAGGGGGGGAATCTATAAAAAAAACCTGTGTTTTTAATATACAAAAAATTATTATCACACAAGAGGCTATAGTCTTAATTGGAATAAAATGATGCAAATTTAAGAACAGGCCCTGGTTCATCAGGATTCCTCGTTATACCACTTTTCCTTTCCATAAAGATTCTTTTCACATTCGGGACATAAACCGTGACTGAATGAAAGATTCGATTTTTTCTCAAGATAACTGTCAAGCTGTTTCCAGTACCCCTTATCATCCCTTATTTTTCTGCAGTGCGAACAGATGGGAAGCAGCCCGCCAAGGATATCGATATTATCGAGCGCCTCCTTGAGTTCAATTATAACATTTTCCTTTTCATGTTCAGCCTTCTTCCTGAATTCTATTTCCCTTTTCAATTTCCTGTTCCAGATAAATATCACAATCAGAATAATACAGAAAAAAAGCGAGCTTAAAAGAATATACCTGAAAACATCGGCATAGCTTAGTCCATACTCATATCTTATCGAAAGCCAGTCATTCCTGACTGCAGAATGCTGCTGCGGTGTAACAGCAGCAAGCCATTTGTTGATTATGGAAATAAGTTCAGGCCAGTCGCTCCTCACAGATATAAACAGTTCATAGTTTTTATATTTTGTCGGCGATGCAACCTTGAGGTTTGACAGCCCGTTTTTATTTATCAGGTAACTGACAGCTGCAAGGTTTCCGATATATGCATCTGCCTGTCCGGAAGAAACAGCTTCAAGAGATTCCAGAGGTGATTCTGTAAAATAGGGATTAACTTCAATTTTATCCTCTTTAAGCCAGTCATGTACAACAACACCTTTTACAAGGGCAACTTTCAGGTCATACAGGTCCTGAAGGCCTCCTATGAATCTTGAATCATCCCTGCTTACAATTACAAGGGGGAAGGAAAGATAGGAATCGGAAAAGGAAAGGTACTCCTCCCTTTCTGGACTCCTTGCTGAACAAGCAATAATATCAATTTCCCTGTTCCTTGCTCTTTTAAGAACTTCAGGCCAGGGAAGTTTTTCATAGGATTCCACTTCAAGACCGAGTGATGAAGTTATATAACCTATGTAATCGGCAGCAATGCCGGAAGCTTTTCCCTCTTCTGTATAAAAGTGGAACGGAGGAAAATGAAAAGGCCCGCTGATACTGACTTTCCTGTGATTATCAAGCCATTTCTCCTCTTCCGGTGTAAGACTGATCCTGACATTATTCAGTTCAGATAAATCAACTTCATTATCCGCTGCATATATAGAAATAATATTTAATATTAATAATACAGAAAACAGATATTTAAATACTCTACAAACTGAGTTTCTAAAAATCATTCAGATCTCCATTTTTTTTCTGTAATTTATACTGAAGACATCTAATATCAAGGCATTTAAAATTCAAACTATATTATTCATTATAGTACAGCTTATAATATCTTTGATGATATTTGAAACATTTAAAAAATATTTTCAGCAATCAGAAGTCTTTGCCAGATGCTTTCTGCAATAAAACAGGGCGGTAACTGCTGTAAGAATCTGTCCCAGTGCAAGACCGGAAATCAGCCCTGTAAATCCGGAAAAACGGCTTCCCGCATATGCAAGAGGGATCTGGAGGATAAGTGTTCCTGCTGTGTTAAGCTGTGCAGAGGGATGCGGCAGCCCTGCGGCATTGAGAGACTGCCCTGTCCAGGTATAAAATGCAAACGCACCTGAAGCTGCTGTTAATATTCTCAGATAACTTACAGTATAATTAATAACTTCAGAATCACTGCTGAATATGCCGGAAAGAACAGGGGCAAGAAGCAGGGCTGCCGCAAAAACAAAAAAACCGTATATTACAGAAAGATGAAAGGAAACCTTCCGTATTGAATTTATCCTGCCCCATTTACCTGCTCCGATATTCTGCCCCACCATTGGAACAAGAGCCATGCTGTAGGCCCTTACAAAAATTACAGCAAAGCTTTCTATTCTTGAACCTGATGCAACGGCAGCCACTGCTGCTGCACCGCCTGCTGCGGAAGCAAGAGATGTGAGAACTCCCCGTGTGAAAGGATAAAGAAGCTGGGTAAAAGCTGCAGGTATTCCAATATGCAGAATCCGTTTCCATGAGTCCCGGATCTCCCTGAAACCAGGTTTTGAAAAATCCAGAAGTCCTGCACTGAAATGAAGAAAGGAAAGTGTTGCAGCCATACCTGCGCACCTTGAAATAACTGTGGCAAGAGATGCCCCTCTTATACCCATCGGTGGAAAACCGAGCCAGCCGAAAATAAGAACAGGGTCCAGGACAACATTCATACCGGCACATACCATCATGACAATAAACGGCCTGATCATATCCCCTGTGGCCCTGAGGCAGCTGTCACTGACAGGCGGCATTATAATAGCTACAGATCCAAGGTACCATATAAACATGTATTCCTTCACCAGTTTCAGAACTTCCCCTGAAGCACCCATTGCACTGAACAGAATATCAAGGGTAAATATACCTGCCAGGCTTATAATACCTACAAGCAGAGCAGACAGAAGTATACCGTCAGTCGCAGTCCTCTTCATAAGATGAGAATCACCGCTTCCCATGGCCCTTGAAAGGACTGATGCAGACCCAAGGCTTATACCTGAAGCTGCAGCTGCAACAATCAGAATAACAGGGAATGTAAATCCCATTGCTGCAAGAGCATCAGTACCGAGACGGGAAACAAAAAAAGTATCAGTCAGGTTGAATACAGTAATCGCAAGAGAGCCCCCGATTCCGGGCCATGTAAGGGAAAAAAGCTGATGTTTAACCGGGCCGGCAGTCAGTGACAACTTGTTTTTTTTCTGCATAAAGCTGATTATAGAGCGAAACTATAATTACTGATAGACTTCACATTTGTTCCTGCCGTGATTTTTTGCCAGATAAAGCGCAATATCAGCTTTGTGGAGTATTTCATCGATTTTATCACCATCAGAAGGGATCAGGGCATAGATACCGAAACTTGCATTGATTTTAATGATTTCATCATTATAAACAAATTCATATTTTTCAACCGCTTTTCTCAGTCTTTCGGAAATCGACAGTGTTGTTTCCGCATCTGAACCGGGGCAGATTATAAGAAACTCTTCACCTCCGTATCTTCCGAACAGATCTGTTACCCTCAATTCATCAGATAAAACTGATGCGATTTTTTTCAGAACATAATCCCCTGCAAGATGGCCGTAAACATCGTTAATTTTTTTAAAATAATCTATATCAATAAGAACAAATCCCAGATCAACACTGCTTCTCCTGGCTTTATCAATTTCCGTCTGTGCAAGATCAAGAATATGCCTCCTGTTGAAAATACCTGTCAGGGAATCATAAATAGCAAAATATTCAAGTTCCCTGATAAGCATAACAGATTTGGTAATATCACTGATTATAAAAACAAAACCTCTTCCGGATTTATTTCCTTTACTGATATAGGTTATCTTCAGAAGATAGTTTTTATTATTATATTCAAACTGGTATTCAAGATTTTCCGGAGAAGGTTCTGAATACTGTACAGCAGAATCAGCAAACCTCCTGAGCGGGGAAGTTTCTGGCAGAGAGGATCCTATCATTATTTCGCCGGGTATATCAGATTTCTTCGCCGATAAATTAATATCCTGGACTATTCCGTATGTATCAAAGACAACAAGAATCTCTCTTATGGAATCAACAGCAATCTCCCTGGCATATGGAACAATATCAAACATCCTGTATCTGAAAAGAGCTACTGCAAGAAGTATTCCTGTTATTGTCAGAAAAAAAGGCTGAAGATCTATATTATGCACTCTTGCAGGATTTATCACAGCTGAAATTATAGGTAGAAGTCCTGATACAAAAACAAAAAGATACTGTTTCCTTTCAACCCCCTCTTTTTTAATGATATTTATCAGGAGAAGAATCTCTGCGGCAGAAGAAGATAGCACAAGGCTGAGCATATTAATCACATACCATGGCCCCACTGAATATTCAAGCATTGGAAATATTCTGTCAAAATCAAGACTGGTTGTCTTGTAGAATAAATCATGATTTTCAAGATTAAGCACAAGAAGCATTGTAATGACAGGTATTGCAAAAAGCAGGCAGAGAAAATAATATTTGATTTTTCTGCCTGTAACAAGTTTAACAGTAAATACAAAGAACAAAACAGCTGAAAAAGGTATCCCCAGGAACTGTATTCTCAATGAATCAAATATACCGGGAAGTGTATTCTGATTGATTTCTAGAGCATATCCGAAACTGTAGAAAGATACAGAAAGCAGAAAAAGAGAGAATTCAAAAGCCCCGTTCACCTTCCTGCGGCATGCTGCCACCCAGGCAGCCAGCGAAGCTGAAGCAATACCGGAAATAACAAGTATAAACGCAAGCTGCATTGGGAGTTCTTTAAAAATCATTACACCCCCTGTTACACATAAATTATATGATGATTAATAATAAAAATCGAATAAAACAGCAACATCATCTATGCAGTCTCTTTTACCCTGCCGCGGCATGGAAGCCTGATTACTACAGATGTTCCGCTGCCCGGTGAAGAATTAATCCTGACCTTACCTTCCAGAAGATTTACCCTGTCTGCAAGTCCCCGGAGACCTAGGTTGAACCTGTCCTCAAGCTTATCATCCGGTTCAAATCCTATACCGTTGTCTTCAACCCGTATAATAAATTCAGGGAATGCAAGTATTACACTCACAGCAACTTCTGTTGCTCTTGAATGACGGACAACATTAAAAAGGCATTCATGAATCATTTTAAAGGCAGCAGTCTCAAATTCATCATCAATTGATGTTTTATCAAGACCTATACATTTCAGATCAGTTCTGATGTTATTTGAAAAAGAAAAATCAGTGCAGAAATTTTCAAGCGATTCTTTGAGAGGTTTATCAAGTTCCTGCGGTCTCAAGTTATATGATATTTCTCTTGCAGATTTTATTATACGCTGAGAAACTGTATTTATATCATTTATAATCCTGTGCCAGTTAACTTCTTCCCTGCCGGCAGCCTGTTCGCATTTTTTATTTATTACCAGTGCATTCTGAACTACAATATCATGAAGGTCAAGCGACATCCTGAGCCGTTCTTCGTCTCTTATCTTCATAAGCAGCCCGGAAAGATCCCTTATCCTGCGCTCCCTTTTTATAATAATATGGTAATTCAGAATCAGATTCACCAGGAAACTGAATATCAGGACCATGATGGAAACAATGATAATAAAAACAGTCCAGTAATACCTGGTTCTTTCAACAAGATGCGATTCGATGTAAACAAGAATGTTTTTCAGTTTTTTTTCAAAAAAATCAGTCTCGTTTGAAAAATTGTAAATCTCGGAAACAAAAATATCAAAATTGTTTTTATACAAAACAGTCTCCACCAGTTTCAGCTGTATCTGCTGCCAGACAAGAACAACTGTAGCAATTTCATCCTGAGCCTGATTATTGATTATTCCCGCTGCAGAGAAAAGTTCCTTATCAAGAACATTATCCATTACAATTTCGAAATCAGAAACACTCCTTACAAGTGTATCAGTTCTACGGTTTTCAGGAGAACTCAGCATGTACTTTATTGTTTCACTTTTTACAATAAGCCAGTTTTCATATATTCTGTTGATTTCATTATTTTTCCTGATCATGGTAATTACACGGTTATATGAGGGAACAGTAATAAACGGGACAATTAAAATAAAAAGCAGGCAGAATAATATCAGAAGTCTCTTATGAAGCCTGCTGTCCGGAATAAAAAGCGGCATCACATCAACTCCTTTTCCCTGAAATACCTGACAGCACCTTTATGAAAAGGAATTGTCACCCCTTCGGCCGGATTATTCCAGTTTATTCTGGATGTAATTGTCGGGAGAAGATCAATCAGGTATTCACGGTTCTCAAACCATATCTTAGTAACCTCATAAGCTGTCTCCTCAGGCAGGTCTTCCATACATACTGTAAGATAGTTGCTGACAAGCTGGTAAGCATTTTCAGCACCTACTTCCTCTCCGAAAAGGGTCAGCCTGAAATAGGGATACCGTACAAGTACTTCCCTGATTATGTCGGGATTTCCTTCCAGGAACCGTATATCTGAAGAATCACAGATTTTTTTCAGTGTACCGTGTCCGTATCCGAATTTATGAATAACAGCATCAATTTCCCTGTCTATAAACAGGTCAGCTGAATCATTTTTCATCATCCTGAGAATCTCGCTGTTTTTTTCATCAACACCGTGAAGCTTAAGCAGTTCAATAACAAAATCGCCCCAGAAATTTCCTTCTGAATATGTTGCTATCTTTTTCCCTTTCAATCCGCTTAAACTCTTTACTTCTGAATCATTATGCACAATAAAATTAAGTACACCCGGCTGGGTGGCAAAAAGCGCCCTCAACCCTTTCAAAGGCTTATCCCAGAAAATTCCACCCCTGTATGCCATATCTGCCATGCTTGTTCCTGCATATCCTATTTCAACCTTGCCGTCTCTCAGTTTCCGCATAGTTTCAAATTCAAGTCCCGGAGATATGCTGTTTGCTGCAATATATTCTGAATCCCTGCAGATCAGATTTGCCCATGCCGATCCGCATGCATGCCAGGTCCCCCCGATTGCAGAGGATTTGATATGAAGAAATTTCCACTCCCCGTATTTTTCATCAGCATTTTTTCTGATTTCATTATTATTGCAGCTGCTGAAAAATAAACAAATTAGAAAAGCATAAAGCAGTCTGGATCTCATAATCTACCGCCTGACAATTTAAATAAATATTTATATCATACTGATTTTAAGGAATTAAATTAATATGACTTGCTTCAAATATTCAGGAAATATTCTTTTATATACTTTTTTTTCTGATAATAAAAAGAGATATTATATATGAAATAATATACTTCAGGAAAATTCAGTTTTTAACACTCATAACAGCTACCTTACTTCATAGCTGATACTTCTTGTTTCACTTCCGTCATCTGCTGTAATCAAATGACTTCCCTTTTCCAGCCTGACCATTACAGAAACAGCGTTCTTCTCTCTTCCAATTACTCTGCTGTCAAGCCTGAGAATTAATTCTTCATCCCTGCCGCTTACTACGCTGATTTTTATCATCTGGTCTTTACCCGGGAAATAGGGGTCCAGAATAAAGCTTGCATTGTTTATGGGAGAAAGAATCTCAAGCGACTGATTACTGTCTGAAACAATATCAGAATTAATCCCCCTGTAACTCAGCCACTCACTGTACTGGGGAGGATAGGAGGAACCGGAAGCTGTATGGAAAGTGCAGGGAGCAGGAATGTTTCCAGGCTTGAATATTTCTGTTTTAACAGAACTGCAGTATTCACCTGCAAGCATACCTGATATGGCGCATATCTCTTTTTTCACAGTATTGCCGTTTCTCCGGAATTCACCTCCCCCGCCTGAAGCATTGAAAAACTCGATAAGCGCATCAGCAGGCAGAGAACTTCCCGGAGCGCCGATTACTGTATCGCCTGAGAAATTACCCATCCAGATACCTCCGGCAAGATCAGGCATAAGGCCGGCTGCCCATATGTTGTTGAACTGATTCGATGTCCCTGTCTTAATCATTACTTCGTTATCCGACTTGAACACATTGCTGCTTCCGAAACCTGTAGTCCGGCTTAAGGGATCGGTCAGGATATCACGTATTATAAGGGCGGAATCAGGATCAACAATACCTGAAGAGAAGGAACCCCCATAACCTGAAGATACAGATGACTCTTCATGACTTATCATACCAATAATATTCCGATCAGCTGTTTCCCTCCCCCTGCTGCTGCCAGTCAGGAAAACAGGCTCCATGATTTTATGGTTATCACTGAAAATACAGTAGCTGTTTACAAGTTCAAGAAGGGATACTTCAGCGCCCCCGAGAGCAAGAGAAAGCCCTGCAGAATCCTTTTTCCCGGCCAGTGACTTGAAGCCAAGCTCGACTAGCCTTTTCCTGAAATTCTCAACCCCAAGCTTTTCAAGTGTATATACAGCAGGCACATTGAGAGATGACCCGAGAGCATCCCTGAGCCTCACCGGGCCGTTGAAAGTATTATTGAAATTCTGCGGTATATAGACTTCCCCTGTCCCGAACTCGCAGGGTATATCGGGAAGAAGCGTTGAAGGGGTAAATCCCTTTTCAAGAGCCAGCTCATAGAGAAAAGGCTTCAGAGTGGAACCGGGCTGCCTCAGGGCTGTAACTCCGTCATTCATCCCTTCGCTTTCCAGTGAAAAATAATCGGCAGATCCCGCATAAGCCAGAACTTCATGTGTTTCAGGATCTATAATTACCCCACTTCCGTTGCTGATCCTGAATTTACCTGCTTCGGATATACGCCTTTCAAGAACAGCTTCAAGCCTGCTCTGAAGTTCAAAATCAAGCGTTGTAATTACAGCTTCCCCTGAACAGGCATCCTCAGAGCTGATCATTTTCTCAATCCTGTTGCAGAAATGGGGAGCATGGAAGGGCCAGCTGAAATACTTTATATGATTTCCAGCCTCTTCTACAGTTTTTCTTATTTCATCTTCTGTTATACCAGACCCGCACCTTAATAACAGTTCAGAAGCTGCCGATACAACATTTTCAGGGAATTTAACAGGATCATATACAGACGGGCTTCTCGGGACAACCGCAAGGACAAGAGCCTGGGCCTCTGTAAGATATTCAGCACCAATTCCGAAATAAAGCCTGGATGCCGATTGTATCCCCTCAATATTTCTGCCGAACGGAACTGTATTTATCCACATCATGAAAACAGATTCCTTGCTGAATCTCATGCTGTATCTTACAGCAGAAAAAGCCTCCCGCATCTTTCCCTTCAGCCCGCCGTTATGGGGGACAAGCTGCCGGGCAAGCTGCATTGTGATAGTGGATGCCCCTGAGACTGTCTTGCCGCTTGTCAGATTATCAGAAAAAGCCCTTGCAACAGATACAGGGTCGACACCGGGATGGAAAGAAAACCTCTTATCCTCGCTTCTGATAAAAACCTGTCTCACTTTTTCAGGTATTTTTTCATATTCAATCTTCTCCCTGTGAAGACCGTTTTCAAGGGGAAGGATTCTGAGTATTTTACCGTCCCTGCTCACAAGAGGGGATGAGAAAGAGCAGTTTTTAAATGCATCAGTATCCTTACCAGGAGCAATCAGGACTGCGGAAAGCGACAGGAGGAGAAAAGCAGCTGCAACAAGCAGCTGCTTCCTTTGATTATTTTTCATCTACAATTTCTATAAGCATACCGCCTGACCTTCCGAAGACCTCAGGTTCATCAATAACCTCTGCATATGCCGGCGGTGTGGGATAGGTACCGGCAGAAACAGTCCTGAAAAGGAAATCAACTGTCTGGCTCCCCTTCCTGAATGCGGGGAAGCGGTAGAAAACCCTGCTGTTGTAGACCTGTTTATCAGGTTTGAGAGAATATATACGCATCCCCTCATCTTCTATAAAAATGTAGCCCTCATCAACATAAGTTTCTGTATCTCCGTACTCAGTCTCATCTGTCCAGCTTCTACTGTCAACTCCCCCGCTTTCAGCATAGCTTCCTGTTGTAACAAAAGATGAATTAAGTATTTCACACCCTGAAGGGACAGGAATCTGAACCCCCAGGTCATAACGTGTTTTGGAGGAGGAAATTACAAACCTCATCCTGTATGTTTCACCGTTTTTAAGAGAACTGCTCTCTATACTGTTTCCCTCAAGGTCCCGTATCTCGGTGAAAAGGCTTATCCCTTCGTCACGGGGAGATACAATTTCCGAAGGAAGGGCATATGAAAATGAAGCTGAATAGAAAAGCCTCCCCCTGCCTTCAGCACTGAAAGAAAGCGGATAGGGAGTATCTTTTTCAAGCGAATTGAGAGGTTTTTCATAGAGAGTGAATTTTTCATTTACAACAGAAGATGACAAGCCTTCGAAATTTCCGGAAAAAAGAGTTTCATTTCCTATTTTCACTTCTGTACTCATATCAGCAGAAGCACTTTTTTCATTCATTGAATAATCTGCTGCAGCAAGCAGTACAGTAAGTGTATCATAACGGTTATTCCAGTAGCCGTTCTTCTCAGCCCTGCACAGGGTAGATGCATAAACAGGAAGGATATTATCGCTTCCCTTAATTCTGTGGTAAAGCATGCAGAGAAGAGAGAGTCTTCTAACAGGAGAATCAAAATACCCCTTTGCCTCATATGTTTCGGAAAAATCCACAGACCTTGTTCCTGTTTTTACGAATTTCCTGCAGTATTCAAGAACCTCTTCAGCCTTCCTTCTGTCGCCGCTGTTATAAAGCGAAAGTCCGCAGTACAGGTAGCCTGACATACCCAGTTCATCCCCTTTTTCAAGAAGCCTTTGAGCATCTTCTCTCATGTCTTTTCCAAACCTGGAAAGGAGAAATGCAATCCTGCACTTGCTGAAAACCGATATATCAGGATCATTCATCTGGTTACCGAGGTAGGCAACAAGAGCATTTTCCCTCTTTTCGCTCAGGACAGATCTTTCCAGAAGCCTTGCGTATGACTGGTACTCTGCAATTTCAAGGCTGAGATAAAGGTCTGACCTTGAATAATAATCTTTATACCTGTAATCGTTTATAAAACCGCCGTCTGAAAACTGGTGTTTCTTAAGAAGAGATGCAAAACCGGACAATTCGGAAGCTGAAAAACTGTTTCCGGGACTCAGTTCTGAAAGTTTTTCCCCGAAAAGCATGTCGGGATACGAAGTATACATATTATCGCATAACGATATCTTCCATGGCGAGTTATCCAGATATGAAACAGCATTTCCCGAAGAGGGGAACATCCCTGATGAGAGTGCAAGGCTTATCCCTCCGTACCCGCCGTTAACAGTCGAGGGAAATATAAACATTTCCTCGTCCGGACTTCCTTCCGCATCTGTGTTTCCTGTAATTGTGAAAGTCTCTTTAACAAGCGGCTTTGTGACTTTAATTTTCTGCTCAAGAATCTCATTGAAGTTATCAGCCTGCACAAGGAACTGGACAACAGCATCCCCTGTCTTTACAGCTGTAAAATCAAAAGGAACTGCCCTGCTGCTTCCCGCTTTCAGAAGGACTGCTTTTTTTGATTTTCCCGAGATTTTCAATATGTTGCTTTCGGCGGTAACAAGGATTTTAACATCTTTACCGGTAAGGTTTGTTAGAACTGCCTTAACCTCGGTCTTATCCCTTACCCTGAGTTCAAGCGGGGAAGCCGCCCTTACAGTTACAGGGTTTCTCACAAAAAGCTCATGCTCCCTGTAGCCGAAATTTCCGCTTTTTACAACAAAAGCTGTAGATCTGTATGTTGTAAGCGTATCGGGAAAAATGAAATCAGCGTCTGCAAATCCGTTTTCATCTGTCTTTAGAAAAGGCTTGAAAACAGCAAGGGGTGAAAATTCCTTTCTCCTCTGCATCTTGTCGCTGTCACCCCCAATATGGTCTTCAACCTCGTAAGTCACAGGATCAATGAGAAGCGATCTTGAATCGCCCCCGAGAACTGCATGAGGATAGCGGTACGGTGAATAGAAATATTTTACCGGGTCAGGTATATGGTAATTGATAAGGTCAAGAACACCCCTGTCTACCGCAAGAAATGTGACTTCCGCATCTTTGACAGGTTTCCCGTTTCTTGTAACCCTTACCCTGACCCTGCTTTCAGATCCCGGTTTATATATATCTTTATCAGGTATTATTTCAACCTCGAATTCTTTCGATTCTGTCGATATCCTGATCGGTGTAATGCCGAAATAACCTCTGGGTTTCCCGATATCCTCGTCATAATAGGAACGGGGAGTCTCTTTCCTTTCTGAATTTGAACAGAGAGCAATATAAACGACAGGTACCCAGCTTTCGCTTACAGGTATTTCAAGAAGCCCTGCAGATCCCTTGATATCGATGAGTTTTTCCTCTAGAAGCCCTTCCCTCTCAATAGTCATAAGGTATTTACCGTCATTAAGCGGTGTTTTTACAAGTATTTTCGCAGTTTCCCCCGGCCTGTATTCATCCTTGTCAGGAATAAGCTCTATATTTTCAGGAGACCTCAGGCCCCAGTTGACCCAGCTCCCCCCTGTCACGTAAAAATCCAGTTCAGTTATTACAGCTCTTTCCTTCATATCGACTGAAGTAAGACGGAGCTTGTAACTGCCGCAGTTCTCAGGAAGGAATTCAGCCTCAGATATGCCGTTTTTCATATCTATTGTTACAGTTTTTTCGACACTCTCAACCATTTCCCAGTTATAGTTCATCCTGCCGTAGACACCTCTCTGGGTGGAACTTTTCCATTCCTTTCTGATAAGCTCAGCCTTTACCTGAACATCTTTAACATAAAGCTCCTCTTCAGGTGTGATGCTGTTGATATCAAACAGGACAGGATCCCCCTTGCTGACAAAGGTGCTCCACCAGGATGAATCGGATTTTGACTTGATCTTTGCCCCTATATAGAATTCTGAAGGATGTACTGTAACATTTCTTGCAGCGGCAAGTTCCTGGTTACTCAGGTCCTGCACGCTTATTTCTGCCGTATACCTGTAGGTCAGACCTTCACCATGGTCGCTTCCTGTTTTCTGTACAAGCTCAGCCTTCCCGCTGCCTGAAAGTTTCCCCCTCTTTGACCCGAGAGTTCTGAGGTAATCGCTCCTGTCAGGTCCGTAAACATAATTTTTGAGTTCTCTGCCTGAGGGGGAATAGCTGATACTGCTTCTTCTCCAGCTGCTTCTGTAGGGAGCATCCGACATGTTCCCCCCCGAAAGGAATGATGCCTCCGCTTCCAGCGATATGCTGTCGCCTGCATAGTAGGTCATTTCTGACGGGGAAATATCAACCTGGAATTCCGCCCTCTTGAATTCAGCAACCCTGAAATATATGCTCCTGTCTGCATATCTTTTCCTGTTTTCAAGGCTGCTGTTGAAAAACATTATCCTGTATTCCCCCACAGGAGTATTTTCCGGTATTTTAAATTCCCCGGAAAAGCCCCCCTCTTCAGTAAGGGTAAAATCTCCTGCATAAATATTTTTTGACCTGTTGTCGAGTTCAGGAACAGTTATGCACTTTGTCCCTGTATCAGGAGACCATTCGCCTGTGGATCTCTTCTGCACAATCCCCCTGAAAGTTACTGTTTCCCCCGGTTTATACAGGCCCCTGTCTGTAAAAAGCATCGCATGCTGCACAGGCTTTGTAACACTCCACGGCTCATTCATGCCGTAAATATTCCACCGGTACCTGTTATGACCGTAACCTGGCTGAAAATAGAGTGTATCATCCCCTTTTGTTATTTTTACGATCATCCCCTCTTTATAATAGGATGGCTTGTTTCTGTCCCATTTTGTCCTTACAGGTGAAAAACTGTCTTTTTCATATTCTATTACCGACAGCCCGCTGCTGTCTGTCACACCTGAAGCAACAAGTCCTCTTTTTCCGTCAATAAGTTCCACTGTTGCATCTGCAACAGGGCTGCCTGAAGAGAGCGAGTTGACCCAGACAGCAGCCTTGTCATAACCGTACCTGACAGTGGCACCGAGATCAGAAACCTGGAGAATGAGTTTGTTGTACCTGTACCTGGTTTCATAGTCCTCTGTACCGTATTTCTTTCTTTTTACCCCCATCTTCCACCTGAGGCCTACAGTTCCGAAACCGGAGTCATTGAGATAATCCTTCAAATCGACAGTCCTGAAATACTTCCTGTTTTTCTGCATGTATGAAGTATCAAATGTCCTGTATTCATAAGGATAGCTGTAACCGGTCCAGTCATCCACCTTGCCGATATTCCAGTAGCTGTCCTCGAGGTTCTGGAATTCAAAAATCATTTTAGGATCAAACTGTGCTTCCAGTGTCTTGAATCCAGAATCCCTGAAATAAGCATAGGATGCAGCATCAGGAACTTCAATCTCTTCGAAATAGTTACGGGTAAGTTCTCTTCCGTAAATATCAGTAAGCCCCTTCCTGACTGTCACTGTATATTTAGAATTATATTCAACCGGGAGATTGTTTATTTTAACAATATTGTCGAATATCTCTATATTGTCTTCTGAAATAACTGTATCAAGTGTTGTTTCAATAAATTCCAGAATCCTGCCTGCATCAGGTGAGACAGGATGGGTAAATGTAAGGTACACAGGATTGGAATCAGGCTTCTGGCTTCGGGGAAAACTGTAGCTGTAGTTGTCTGAATACCTGAAACGGAAAGGTTTTATAGTATGAAGGTTTCTGCTTGAATCATCAGATCTTCCGAGTGAATCTTCATATGACTTTGCCCCTTTTTTAAGACTTACAACAATATCTGTATCTTCAGGAAAATCCTCGCTGAAACTGAGTACAGCAGTTCTTTCATAGAGGTTTTCATCTTCCAGAAGGTATTCACTCCTTGATATTCCGAAAGGAACAGCATTGAGAGGAGATTTTGAAGTTACAACTTCTATATAGTCTTTTATCACATCAATATCGAAAGGATAGGACAGCTGTACTGTTATCTTCCTGGCATCAGGCAGGGGAATATCCCTGATATTTATATATTCAGAATTATCAGGGGTCGAAGGGTATACAGATGTAAAATCGATGTATTCAGTATAAAAGCTGAATTCAATACCTTCCCTGAGGCTGGCCCCTGTTACTGATTTTGTATCAGCAGAAACAGACACAGTATATTCCTTCTGGGGTAGCAGTTTCCCGTCAGGTTCAAAGCTCAGTGTTCTTGACCCGTACCACCTGTATTTTCCCTGAACCGGAGGATCTATTTTCATTACAGGGGATTCAGCAAGAGTTTTTCCCAGCCTGGAAAGGGGGACAACCGGATCTGAAAAAACAACTGAAATCACCGGTTTTTTACTCATTTCATTCGGAAGCATTCCGGATGGTGAAAAATCGGCGACATGAAAATCCCCACCCTCTCCTTGAGAAGATACAAATCCGCTCAGGTCAAAATCATCGGGATTGAAGTAATTCACATTTATTGATGATAAATCATCATCAGCTTTTACAATTTCTTCAGGAGCAATTATATCTTTAATATCCGGAAGATTCGTAAATTCGCTTACATCTATTTCATTTTCATCTTCGAGAAAATCCGGATTTATTTTATTTTCACTGTTTTTTTCAGATTGGAAACAGCCTGTGGAAAGAAAAAAAATTACAGCAGTAATAAATACATATTTGATCAGTCTTTTCATTATATACCCCATTTTTTTTAATATTTAAAGTATACAGTTTTATAATTTTCTTAGTCTACATCATGCAGGGAAATTTGAAGAATTGATTATTTGTTTTTCCAGTTTTTATGTTTTTCAATTTTAATGCTTACAGCATCTACTGTGCAAATCAGACAATACTGCTGAATGCAGAAATCAGATATGATGCACATAACTCGATATGCCGGGCATGGAGATTTTTTCAGGCTTAAGGAGAAGACAGAGCTTTCCGGACAGTCAAAGAAAAACCCCGGAAATTAAATTTCCGGGGCTTATATGTTTAATTATTTAAAACTGTTTAAATATAAAGCAGAGCTGATATTTTATATTAGTTTCTGCCTACACAGTTGAGGTCTGCAAATGCTTTTTCAACTCTTGCAACCATGCTTTCCTGAGCTTTTCTGAGCCAAACTCTGGGGTCATAGTTTTTCTTGTTAGGTGCATCAGGACCTGAAGGGTTGCCAAGCTGTCCCTGGAGGTAGTCTTTCTTTTCATTGTAGTAGTTGAGAACACCTTCCCATGATGCCCACTGAGTATCTGTATCGATATTCATTTTAACAACACCGTAGCTGATAGCTTCCCTGATTTCTTCCTGTGAAGAACCTGATCCGCCGTGGAATACAAAAGTTACAGGATGATCTTCTGAAAGACCATGCTTTTCAATTATATATTTCTGTGAATTGCCGAGAATTGCAGGTGTGAGTTTTACATTTCCCGGTTTGTAAACACCGTGAACATTACCGAAAGCTGCAGCAATTGTGAAGTTTGGACTTACCTTGCTGAGTTCTGTATATGCATAATCAATTTCTTCAGGTTTTGAATATAGATCTTCAGGAGCTGCATCTGAATTATCTACACCATCTTCCTCGCCGCCAGTTATACCGAGTTCGATTTCGAGAAACATTCCCATCTTACTCATTCTTTCGAGATATTTTTTGCTGATTTCAATATTCTCTTCGATTGGCTCTTCTGAAAGGTCAAGCATGTGTGAAGAAAAAAGCGGTTTGCCGTTCTTTTTAAAGTATTCCTCACCAGCATCAAGAAGTCCGTCAACCCATGGCATAAGTTTTTTTGCACAGTGGTCTGTATGAAGTACTACAGGAACACCGTATTTTTCTGCCATAAGGTGAACATGCATAGCACCTGAAATAGAACCGAGAACAGCCCTGTCCTGTCCTTCCGCTGCAAGTCCTTTACCAGCATAAAACTGGCCGCCGCCGTTTGAAAACTGAATCATTACAGGTGATTTAACTCTTGCTGCTGCTTCAAGAACTGCATTCACAGAATCGCTTCCAACACAGTTAACTGCAGGAAGTGCAAATCCTTCTTTTTTACAGATATCAAAGAGTGTTTTGAGATCTTCGCCGTAAACAACACCGGGTTTGATTTTGTCTAATACTCCCATTTCCTCATCCTTTTTTTATTTTAATTTTCACCCCATTAGCATAAATATTTTGGGGGATTATGACAAACCTATTTTACAGGATTTGACAAGATTTTTAAAATTTCTTTGTCTGATTTTCATATATTATGGCAAAAAAATCAACTAAAACCTGTATAAAATCTGTAATTTTTATTGTCATATATTAAGATTTTAAGCATTTTCAGACATTTATTGATAATATTTCCAGTTATAAGACAGGCTGAATCAAAAACCGGGTTTTATACTGAAGAAGTGAACAGATAAAGAGGGAATTTACTTCAATCCATAAAACTCCGTATCTGCGGTTTTTTTCAGGGAGGTATGCAGTGCGGGAAATCACCTCCTGAGGAAGGAAAGGATGCAGAAAAAAAATTTCATTTAATCAGGAATTATAATTATAAAGGAATACACAGCCTTGATTCCAATTAAACCAGACAAAAATAAAACACAGATCTTTAAAAAAAGTTTTATGTATCAAAATTATGATTTACAGCAGCCTATTTTGCTGAATCAGCAGCTTCCCGGCCGGCCATCCTGCCGAAGACTATTGTCTCAGTAAGGGAATTACCCCCGAGCCTGTTTGCCCCATGCACCCCGCCTGTAACCTCTCCTGCGGCAAAGAGTCCTTTCAGAACATTCCCTTCCCTGTCAATAACCCTTGTCCTTGAATCAATTTTTATCCCCCCCATGCAGTAGTGAACTGCGGGAGCAACCCTGACTCCGTAATAAGGTGGTGTATCAATTGCTGAAGCAAGGTTTTTGCGGTTGTATTCAGAATCTTTTCCAGATAATACGCAGCTGTTATATTTGCTTATTGTTGAAGAGAATATAATGCTGTCCATGTTTAGCAGTGCGGCAAGTTCATCATATGTGGAACCGCTCTTTATCAGCTTCATCGAAATATAATCATCAGCAGCAGAAAGGCTATTCCTCACTTTTTCATCAAAAATCAGATATGCATATTTACCATCCTGTTCAAGAATATCCGAGCTCAGAACATCACGGTAGGACAGCTCATCTGTAAACCGCCTCCCTTTCTGGTTTACAAGTATTGCTCCGTTGCCTCTGACTGCTTCCGTAATCATGACACCATAATCAGGAACAACTGTGGGATGAGTCTGAATATAGTTCATACCAATAAAATCAGCCCCGACTTCCTCCCCCAGTTTTATCGCATCACCTGTTGCTCCGGGATGGTTGGTTGAATTAAAACCTGTAAGTTGCGGATTATACCTGACAAACAATTCGGGACTTCCTCCGAAACCTCCCGAAGCAAAAACAACACTCTTCGCAAGGATTTTATATTCCCGCCCTGTCTGGTTTATGACTTCAACACCTTTTGCCCTGCCGTCATATATTACAGCAACAGCCCTGTTTTCAAGCCGCAGATCAATATTTCTCTTCCTCACCTGCTTTTCAAGTATTCCGACAATATGGCCTCCGACAGCAGCTCCGCCTGACGGGCGGTGTGTCCTTGGAACAGAGTGTCCCCCGAGGATACCAAGGTCTGAAAGATCTGCGCCCAGCTGTTTAAGCCATTCAACTGCATTGCGGCTGTTATCTACAAGTATTGCAACAAGTTTTTCATTGTTCAGGTAATGCCCTGATTTCATTGTGTCCTGGTAATAAAGATCACGGCTCCATTTTATGCCTAATTTTTTCTGGAGACTTGTTCCTGTGCCATTCATGCCGCTGGCTGCCCTGCCTGTATTTCCCCCTACAAAAGGCATTTTTTCAAGAAGAATTACATCTGAACCGTTGTCATAAGCTTCTATCGCGGCGGTCATCCCTGCCGCACCGCCCCCGATAACAACTACATCAGTTTTTTCCTCTCTGTTCATTACAAGCAGCGAGGCGACAAGCAGAATAATTACAGTTCCCGAGATAAATAGGTTCTTTCTCATTTCTTCATCCGGTAAAAATGCTGTGGTCTGCCAACCTTTCCATAGGAGAGCTCCATATCGAGGAATCCTTCCTTTACAAGGTATTCAATATACCGCCTTACTGTAACCCTGGCTAACCCGGCTTTTTCCCCCAGGGTCTCGGCTGTAAAATCGCCATTCTCCTGTTCAATAACCTTTTTAACAGCCTTGAGTGTATGATAACTGAGCCCCTTTTCAATAACCTTGTCACTGTCGTCGAAATCCTGTTCCTCCATCGGGGTCAGCCTGTTTTTCATTATCAGCTGATCCAGTTTTTCCTGATCTGTTATTTCACCTGTGTTTAACAGTTTAATCCTTTTTCCGGCGCAGACTAGTGCTTCCCTGAATCGTTCATATGTAAACGGCTTGATTATATAATCAGCTATTCCAAGATTAAGTCCTTTCTCAATCGTAGCCAGTG
>CAXXHA010000035.1:0-248061 GCA_963662265.2 Spirochaetia bacterium
GAGTAATTTTTCTTCTGTTTTTGATGGTTCCGAGGTACTTCTTTTTTCCTGGTTATCCTGTTTTCTCAGCCTTCATCAGCATCTTCATCCATGAGAATAAACGGGTTATAGAGGTATTCAATAGTATTCCTTCTTCCTGGATCTATTGTGTTCCGTCTGCTCTTTCTGTATCTGTGGGGAGTTTCTCCGAAAAAATTTTTAAAGACTTTGTAAAAGTGTCCCTGGCTTTTGAACCCGCAGTCATAGCTTATGTTCTGAATATCATAGCTTGTAAAAACCAGCATATAGGATGCCCACTGCATGCGTGCCCGGTTGACAATCTGGGAGACAGTATAACCTGTTTTTGTTTTCAGTTTTCTTTCAATATGTTCGAGTGATTTTCCGCAGAGTCTTGCAAATTCTCCTGTACCGTTTCTGAAATTTTCCGGTTTCCTGATTTCCCTGAGCGCGTAATCAAGCCAGTCGTTTTTTTCTGTTGATGGAAGAGATTTACTGTTTTCCAGGTAATCAAGAAGATTTATGAGGAAATGGTCCAGTTCAAAAAGAGACCCGTCAGCTGTTAAAAGCCTGTTGAAGCAGGATTCAAACCATATGGGATTTACATGGTGTATGTGCCTGAAATCAGCTGCCCTGTCTGTCCATAACCTGCTGATGCCCCTTCCCTTATACCTGTCATGTAGAAAGCTGTATGAATCCTTTTCAAACATAACCTGGATCATTTCAAAATCCTCACTGCAGCTTTCTATACAGTGCTCATCCAGTTCGGGACGGGTAAATATAATATGGTTTTTATCTGCAGTATGTTTTGTCCCGTTGATTATGCAGCTGCAGTTCCCTTTCTGTATGAAAAAGATTTCCCCGTACTCATGTCTGTGAAGGGGAAGGAAAGGCCTTACTCTTTCCGACTGTCTTTTAAGTACATAGTGTGTATTGCTGCTTTGCCGGATTTCATCTTCCCACCTGAGAATCATATGGGAATTATATTATAAAAATCCTTAAAATCAATATAGCGCAGAAAAAAATCAATATAGAGCAGGAATCGTTTTGTGAACTGTTTTAGATTGAATCCTGAAGAATATCTGTCTGCTCTTCAGTAAGGAATGTTTTCTTTCCAGATGACAGGGATATTTTCTGATAGAAAACATTACCCGGCAGTTTGCCGGTGTATTAATTAAATTGAAGACCTTCCGGGCAAAATAATAAAAACGGAGGTTTACCATGAAAAAGGTAGGCGTCATCGGGCTGGGCGATATGGGTATAGGCCTTGCCAAAAATGTAATAAGAGCCGGGTTCCCATGCATCGGGCTGGATCTCAGGGATGAAAGGAAAAAAATGC
The DNA here is from genome assembly GCA_963662265.2 of Spirochaetia bacterium. Taxonomy (GTDB): domain Bacteria; phylum Spirochaetota; class Spirochaetia; order CADAEX01; family CADAEX01. The sequence continues at coordinate 1,337 of CAXXHA010000035.1, forward strand.
TTGCCCCTCTCGGCGGGAATGCTGCAGGATCAATAGCTGACTTCGCAGACTGCGATGCAGTATTTATAATGGTTCTTAACGGAACACAGGTGAAAAGTATTGTACTCGGTGAAAACAGCCTTCTTTCCAGGATTAAGAAAGGAGCAACAATAATTGTTTCTGCAACAATCAAGCCGGCAGAAATCAGGGCGCTTGCTGAACCTGCTGCAGCTGCAGGCGTCAATCTTATCGACACCCCTGTAAGCGGCGGAAAGAGCGGCGCGGAAAACGGCACCCTTACAATGATGGCAGCAGCAAAAAAAGATGTCTTTGATGCAAACAAAGATGTCCTCGATGCTGTCGGTAAGGATATTTTCCATGTAGGTGAGGAAATCGGGCAGGGGCAGACAATCAAGGCTGCTCTGCAGGCTCTTATCGGATCAAGTTTTACAGCAATTTTCGAAGCTCTTGTACTTGGAACCAAGGCCGGGGCAGATCCTGAAACTCTATACAATGTCTTCTGCTCAAGCGGTGCAGGTTCCGGGCTTCTCAGAAACTGCGGAAGGCTAATCCTTGATAGGAAATTCGAAAAAACAGGTTCCCATATCGGAACAATGTATAAAGACCTCGGTATTTCAATGGACCTTGCCAAAGAGGAAGGCTGTGCAATGTTTACAACAGCTGCTGCATATGAACTTTTCAGATCGGGAAAATCGCTCTTCCCTGATGGGGACAACTGGTCAATCATCAGACTTCTTGAACAGGTTGCAGGTGTTGAAGTAAAAGGCGATCAGGCGTGAGCAGGGAATAAAGGAGGCAGATAAATGAAACTGGCAGTAATATCAGACGGGATAAGCAGGGATCCGGAGGTCGCCTGCAGGGTAGCTGCGGAATACGGACTTGAATATATTGATTTCCAGTTCCTGGATGACGGTGAAATAGGGGATCAGAGTGATGAATCAGTCCGGAAACTTAAAAAAATACTCAGGAAATACGGTGTAAAACTTCACTGTCTTACAAGACATAACTTTGCAGGTCTTCCCTGCAAAATGGAATCTGTCGGGTCAGAAGCCTATAAAATTCATTTTGAAAAATATAAAAGGTGTTTTGAGATTGCGAATAAACTTGAGGCCCCCCTTGTGAGACTGATGAGCGGCAGGAAAGACATGATACTTTTCGGCAGCAACGGAGCTGAACAGTGGGTAACAGCAACTGGCGCATGGGATGCCCAGGTTGAAATTTTCAGAGAGCCTGTTGCTTATGCTGAAAAAATGGGCACAGCAATTGTTACAGAGAACTGCAACGGGGGTCAGATTACATCAAACATTCTTGCAGTTAAAATGATTGAAGAACTCGGAAGCGATAATCTCAAGATCCTGTGGGATCCATGCAACGCTATGTACTGTACAGAAAAGCCTTACCCTGAAGGATATGAAAGAGGAAAAAAATACTTCGGCCACATTCATATCAAGGATGCGAGAATTGATATAGCCGGGGCAAGAGTAGAGTTCTGCTCCCTCGGCCAGGGCGATATGGCTCCTTACCTTTCTGACATCGGAAACGCACTCAGGGCTGATGGGTATGACGGTGTTGTTTCTCTCGAAGCAAACTACAGGCCTGATGGCAAGGATTTTATTGACGGATTCAAATCATCAATAGATTATTTCAGGAAAATGTTTGGATAATGGCTGAGGCTCAACTGTATTGAAGGGGTCGGTGTGAAAATTCCTGAAATACCCCTTTTTATAGAGCTGTTATGATTTTATAATAAAAAATATTCCCGGACCTGATTTAGTTCAATCCGGGGATATCTTTTCTGAAAAGACTGCAATTGCAAGGACAAATTATGGAGATAATATTTTTAGGAACAGGTGCTGCAGAGGGAATTCCGGCTTTCAGGTGTGAATGCTTCACCTGCCGGGAAGCAAGGCTTAAAAAAGGGAAGCACAAGAGGTTTAACAGTTCATTTTATATAAAAGCAGGGGGAGCATCTGTTCTTGTGGATATGCCTCCACAGATTGCTACCCTGCTTGATTCAAACGGGATTGATGACAATGCCATGGATTCAATCCTGCTGACACATTATCATAAGGACCACACAGGAGGTCTTTATCATTTGTTCGGCTCCAGGAAAACCAGCGGCCATGTTGTAAAATCTCCGTTGCCCGTCTATATGCCTGAGGACTGCTGTAAAACAGCTTTCAATGAGCGTTATTATCCTGACCAGCCGGATCTGAATATGACAGATTTTTCTGACTATTACAGTATCAACATGCTTAAGCACACAGAAAATGTGAAAATAAAGGATCTTGAGATCCTGGCCCTTGATTCGAATCACCTCTCAAATCATTCTGTTATACCATCGAGGAGGGAATGCCACGGCTACCTTTTTTCCGCTGACGGGAAAACTCTGGCATATATGGTTGACTCCTCGGCTGATCTTCCATTGTCAACTCTTGAAATTCTTGAAAAAACAAAGCTTGACTGCCTGGTCTATGAATGTACATTTGACAGACTCCCTGCCGGTAAATCCGGACATACAGATATTGAAGGGGTCCTCCGTATTAAAAAAAATCTGGATCCTGAAAGAATGATAATCACTCATATCAGCCACAGAAATTACGGGCATGACAGGCTGAATTCGGTTATGAAAGAGCATGGGATTGAAGTTGCCTGGGACGGCCTGAGTGTGAATATCTAGCACCTGAATATCTTTGCAAACATGTTGCTCAAGCAATATATGCTGGCAGATCAGTGAGATAAGTATTATGTTTAACTATATCGAATAAACAAAGGATCTGATATGAAAAAAATTGTAACCGGCCTTGCTTCTTTCGGCTTATCCGGCAGAGCCTTCCATTATCCCTTTCTTACTGTAAATGAAAATATTGATCTGAAGAAAATTGTAATAAGAAACGCAGAGGAAAAAGAGCTGCCCGATTTTCCTTTTCCAGTTGAAATAGTGCCTGATTTCGGCAGCCTGGTTGAGGACCCTGAAATAGAGCTTATTGTTGTAAACACACCTGATTATCTTCATTATGAGATGGCTAAAAAAGCCCTTCTTGCAGGAAAGCATGTTGTAATTGAAAAGCCCTTTACCAAAAGCATTGAAGAGGCTGAGGAGCTTCTTTCAATAGCAGCGGAAAAAGATCTTGTTATTACCCCCTATCAGAACAGGCGTTTTGACGGTGATTTCATGACAGTGAAAGAGTTGATAGAATCTGAAAAACTCAAAGATGTAGTTGAATTCCGGTCAACGTTCTCGAAGTTCTCTGTTAATTTCAACCGTGAAAAGTGGAGCGAGAGCGGAGAAAAAGGTTCCGGAGCTCTTTTTAATATTGGTCCTCATCTGGTTGACCAGGCAGTCTCTCTTTTCGGAAACCCTGAATCTGTTTTCTGCATATCCAGGAGAAACCGGCCCGGTACCAGGATAGACGACTTTATTACAATTACCCTTTTTTATGAAAAAATGACAGCTGAGCTCAGGTGTTCATATGTGGAGAAGATCTTTTCACACAGATTTCACGTCAATGCGCTTAACGGATCATATCTGAAGTTCGGAATAGACCCCCAGGAGGCTCTACTCAGAAGCGGCGGAATTGTTCTGCCGGAAGGGAAAGACTGGGGAGCCGATAACAGGGAGAACTGGGGAATGCTTGATATTGACGGCAAAGGGGCTGAAAAGTACAGAACAGTAAATGGCAATTATTCGCACTTTTATGACAACCTGGCAGCTGCTGTAAGAGGGGCGGGTGAAGTCGAGGTGAAGCCTGACCAGGTTGTTGCAGTTTTAAAAATCCTGAAGCTCTGCGAAGAAAGCGGGAAGAGCGGGAAGAAAGTGGATTTCAGATAAATCTGCAGCTCTTGAGGATAATTCAGGAAATGAGCTTTTCGTATTTTTTTAGTCTTTTTAACAAAACTGCTGCGGCATGAATTTGAAGATCGGGTTGTAGGGCAATAACACAGCTCAAATATTTAAAAAAAATATTCTCTGAACCTGTCAAAATATATTATACTTTGAACCATGATAATCAGGGAATCCTCAAAGAGAGATTCCTGTGTGCCTGGTGCCGATGAAAAAAGCCTCAGGGTTTTTAAGGCGCCTGCTAAGGAGCTGTTTAATGAATTTCCTTCATATTGAAAAGAGTGCTCTGATTTCAGGTATTGTAAAGAAAATAATAGAAGAGAGCGGTAATTCAGTACATAACTGCACTGAGAACAGCAAAGCTGTTGATATATTAATTAACGAAGATATTGATTTCATAATCACGGGGCTTGATAAAGAAAATCCTGAAGGGGAAGTTTTCCTGCGGGAGATTCATGAAAAAGATTTACCTGTCCGCCCTGTCCTTATTCTTACCGAGGATGATGATCTGGTTCTTGATGACAGGCTGTTCTGTTACGGTGTAATTGATATAATAAACAAGAAATATATCAGTGACGAGAATTTTAAAAGTTTTTTTGATGTTTTTCTCAGGGAAGACCGTCTTCTCAAGGAGCTGAGAAAGTTATCAATTGCTGTTCTTGACGGTAATATCCAGTGTATTAAATGCTATAGGGCAATGTTTGATTTTTACGGTATTGGAAATGCTGAATATTTTTCTGAGCCGGAGGAGCTTCTTTACAGCAGCAAGTGTCATGATTTTTATATTCTAGACATAACAATGCCGAGGGTTTCCGGCGAAAAAGTAATTAAAAATATACGGGAAAGAAACAGGGACAGTTTTGTAACTGCTGTTATCTCGGAAAATAATAACAGGGTGATAAATAATATTGTTGTTGCAGGTGCTGATAACTTTATTTCAAAGCCTTTTACAGCAAATGTATTCATGTCCCGGATGAAGGCAGATGTCAGGCACTTCATGAAAATCAGGAAACTTCAGGATAAAAGCTGAGCTGTCTAACGATGTGTTATAATCATTTTATATAAAAGCTCAGCAGGCGCAGATTTATACATGGGTAAAAAAACATTTAAAGAAATACAGGGGATACTGTATTGTCATATTATTAAAATTCTCGTTTTCAGCAGAAATGTGCTTATTCATTTTTATAAGGACAGATGTCTTATAAGGGCTTCCGGCATGGCATATTCCTCACTTCTTGCCCTTGTCCCGCTTAGTGCCCTTGTTTTTTCACTGCTCACAGCATTCGGAGCTTTTGACAAATTAAAAGAAACAATACAGGTAATTATCTTTCAGCAGCTGCTTCCGACAAGACAGAATGATATAATACAGTATATTAATATATTCATAGAAAACACAAAAGCTCTCGGAGTTGTAGGGCTTCTGCTTTTTACAATTACATCTGTTTTCCTGATATCCAATATACAGGGGAATTTCAATGATATATGGAAAGTCAGGAAAAAAAGAAATTTTTTCAGCCAGTTTGCTGTCTATATTTCTGTAATCATACTGAGTACGCTCCTGATAGGTTCAGGATTTGCAATAACCGGCTGGATTAAAAGCAGGGCGGCAGATATATCTTTTCTCAGAATAAACCAGGCAATACAGTTTCTTATAACTTTTTCTCCCAAGGTGCTTTTTTCTTTTACACTGTTTATCATTATACTTGCTGTTCCCTCTGTTCGTGTAAAAATTACCGGGGCTTTTGCCGGTGCTGTTTTCGGCGGACTTCTGATGTGGGGAGTAAAAAAGCTTTTCGCCACATGGTCTGCTACAGCTATCAGTTACTCGCTTATTTACGGATCTATTGCCCTTATTCCGATTTTCCTCATATGGCTTTATATAATCTGGCTTGTCATTCTGCTGAGTGTTGAAATATCATATGTCTGGCAGAACAATGGTGCTGATATTGATTCATATGATGATTCTATGATGTTTAACAGGTTCAGATCTGCTTTTGAGACCTATCTTATGATTTCGGAAAGATACATGGAAAACAGCGGGGGAATTACTGCTGATGAATTATCAGAGGCAGGAGAAACTGACGGGATAGATATTCAGCTGCTTAATATACTGGAACAGTCAGGACTTGTTTACAGGGTTGAAAACGGCAGTGTGTTTTATGTCCCCTCTTCTCCTCCCCATACTACTGAAACAGAATCTGTAATAAGAAAAATTACAGGTTATTCAGAAACAGGTGAGAGCCGGTACAGTGTTTTTTACAATAAATTGGCAGAAGCGGTCCATTCGGATTTTTATGAAAAAAAATATAAATATATAAGCGGGCTTCTTTATATGAATGCGGCAGGCACAGAAAAGGAAGAGGAATAATACAGTGGATCTGATAAAGCTGAAATCATTTATAACAGTAGCAAGGCTGAAGAATTTCAGGAAAGCATCTGAAGAGCTTTATTTTTCACAGCCTGCAATAAGCGCCCAGATAAAGGAACTTGAAAATTACTACAATGTGGAACTTTTTGAGAGGATTGGTAAAAAGATAAAACTTACAGAAGCAGGGGAGCTTCTTCTTCCCTATGCAGAGGACCTTGTTACAAAGTTTGAAGAGTCCCGGTATTATGTCCAGAATGCATTTCAGAAAAGCAAGGGACGGATAAAACTGGGAACAAGCGTTCTTCCGGGAGTTTATTATCTTCCATCTGTCCTTGCAGAATTCAGATCAGATTTTCCCGATATAAAAATTGATCTTCAGGTCAATTATTCATCTGAAATAGAGAAAGCTGTACTGGACAATATACTTCATGTCGGAATCGTGGGATCGCCAGAAGGGGTTGTTTTTAACAGCAATCTTGAAAATATTATTCTGCTTAAGGATCAGCTTGTCGCATGTATCGGGCAGAATCACAGGTTTTACAATGCCGAGTCTGTGGCAATCGAGGATATTGCTGAAGAGAGCCTTATTCTTCCCGGAAAAAACACTTTTACCCGTAAGGTCCTCGAAGATGAGGTAAAAAGGAAGGGGCTTAAACTTAATATTGAATATGAAATTGCCAATAACGAAATGATAAAAAAAATGGTTGGCAACAGCCTCGGTATTTCTGTTCTCTGTTCGTCAATGATTGAAGAGGGGAAGGAGGTCAGAGCTGTTCCCATAAAAGATCTGAAATCTCACCGCCATATTGATCTTATTTACAGAAAAGACAGGAAATTGTCTCCCCCTCTTCAGAGTTTTATTAATTTTACTATTCAGGCTTCCAGAAATTCCTGAATAACAGGCTGAAGTTTCTTCCTGGAATATGCCGCGTTTTTCTGGGCAAAAATATCCATCCTGTTTATGTCCGGATTCTCAATTCCTCTTATTGCTTCAAGCTGAAGATCATTTTCCTGCATACAGTCAATCAGCTGTTTTCTTAAAGCCCCGTCATCTGAAAACAGCATAAGCTCTCTTGTAAATTCCGGTTCAGTGTATGCAATCATGATAAAGAGAATATCGAGATTCCTGTCTCTGCAGTAGTCTGCTGTGTTTTCAGAGATTTTATCATCTTTTGCAAGCCATTTAGCTGAAGGAAGGAGCGCTGAACTGAATCCGCATTTTTCCCCCCCCATATTCCATTCTTTATAGTCCTTTCTGAGAAGATCAATTGTAGAAAGGGATGATGTATTGAATTTTTCAAACTGGAGTTTTTCAAAGAGTTTTTCCCTGTCAAGATTGAAAGTCTCCAGAAGATATTCTGTAACTTTCATATCTTTGTCTGTTGTTCTTTTTGCATCAGGGTTGAAATTGACTGTATCGAGAAGAACAGTACCTGCCATCAGTTTTGCAGTGCTTTCGTCAAAAAGTGATTTATTGTTTTCAAGTATTTTTTCAGAAACAAGGGTTGCTGCTGAACCTACCGGTTCAATTACAGTTATTGAACTGTCATATATCCCCTCGTCTTTGTGATGGTCAATGACTTCTATCACTTTGTCTGAATAACTGCTTAACCCTGCGGATATCCTGTTGTGGTCCACAAGTATAAGGCACAACTTTCCTGATTTATCAATTTCATCAATATTTATTTCATCATTGAAAATCAGGTTTTCCGAATCTATTCCTGCCTCGGAAAAAAGGTATACCGCCTCTGTTCTGAGTTTGAAATCCTTTTTGGGTATATTAATAAGCGGGAGATATATACTTTTGTCATCTTTATTCTGTGACTGAAGATAATATGCATAAACAACAGACGAAGCCATTGAATCAAGATCTGCTGCTTCGTTTCCCATTACGATACATACTTTATCCTTTTTATTAAGACTGAATTTTGAATCAAATAAAAAATGGTTTAACATTTTGTCCTCCATAAATAATAAGGATATCCCAACTGTGAAAAAAATCAATAAATAGATCAGGAATTATCGATTCAAATTTGCTATCAGCCTGATAACTTATTTGAATTGGAAATTATATCTGTTTCCCCAGTATACTTTGTTTACAAAGAAACCCGCGTAATGAAATCTGTGAAATGATTCATGACCAGCGAAATAAGTAAAGGAAAACGGAGGTACGACTATGGGCGAAATAATCCCGAGATGGGAATGGCGCCATTTTGCAAAAGAGATCAAGCTTTCTATTGATCTTTCTGAATATGAAAAAACACGGCATGTTGAAAGTACAGAAATGTATATCCCGTCAACAGTTGTGGATGAAAATCCCAAATTCCGGGACAATAAAATGGATGTTAAGTCTCTTCAGAGAGTTGACAGGGACGGTCTTGAGCAGTGGAAGCCTGTTATCAAGGTTGAGTTTCCACTGCCTCTTTCAGAGATGGAAAAAGTTTTTGAAATCTACAGGCTTTCAATGCCTGCATTTAAATCTGACCCGGTTCCGTTTGAGGAATTTCTTGAAGAAGCAAAACATAATCCCAGGCTTGTTCCTGTAGAAGTTGTTAAAGTCAGGGATCTTTACGATGTTGACGGATGTATAGTTGAGTATGCGACTGTTAAAATTGACGGAAAAGAATATGTAACAGTTGCAGCAGAAGACCCTGATACCGGGCTTGTTAAAAATACTGTGAAAAAACTTGGACTTTGGGGTAAAGAAAACATAAACTATGTAAGAGCAATAAAAGATTCTGTAAAAGGTAATTTAAAATAGGTGGATGATAAAAACTTGTTTTTTATCATCCGCGGCAGAGACTTTCCGGAGGAAAGTGCTCGAAAGCGTTATGGAGGAAAATAAATGAAAAAAATAACAGCTGTTATCACAATTATGCTGATTTTTTCAGCAGTGGTTTTTGCAGGCGGCAATAAAGAGGCTGCATCAAACTTTCCGGAAAAACCTATAAAACTTATTGTTTATACAGGTCCGGGCGGAGCAGGGGATATACTTGCAAGAAAATTCACAGATATTGCAAGCAAGTACACCGATGCTACATTTGTTGTTGAAAACAAAGCCGGCGCAGGCGGTATTGTTGCAATGGAATATGTTGCGACAACAAAACCTGACGGCTATACACTTATGTATATGACAAAATCAAATATATCAAAACTTGTTACTACAAATTCTGAACTTGATCCAATGACTTTTGACTGGATTTCTCTGATGCAGATAGACCCTGAATGTGTTATTACAAATAACAAGAGCGGTATTGTAACATGGGAAGAGGTTGTTGCAGATGCAAAAGCCAAAAACGGCGAACAGCTCTGGCTTGGACCTGCAGCTGGCGGACTCGACCATGTAACTGCACAGGCTATATGGAAGAAAGCAGGTATCAGTGCAAAATGGGTTCCATTTGCAAGCGGCGGAAAAGCCAAGGCTGCTCTTCTGGGTAAACAGGGTGTCACATATACAGGTAATCCCGGAGAAATTATTGGAAAACCTGATTTTTCTGTAGCTGCAGTATGTGCTGCTGAGAGACTTCCCCAGTTTCCAGATGTTCCCACTTTCAAGGAACTTGGGCTTGACGGGCTTGAAAATGAAATCATGTGGCGAGGTTTTGCTGTCAAGGCAGGAACTCCTGACAATGTAATTGCATGGTATGATGATATTTTTGAAAAAGTAACAAATGATCCTGACTGGAAGGCAACTTATGAGCCTCAGGGCAACATGCTTGTACATAAAACAAAAGATGAGTTTAACAAGCTTGTACAGGATGATTATGCTGCTTATAAGGCAGCTGCAAAATAATAAACTGTTTAAGACTGTTTTATACACCTTCGGGATTTATCCCGGGGGTGTTTAGTCTTGCTCAAAGAATTTCAAAGAGCATGTTCTGATTTGACAGGTCTTGATAGTTGGCAGGAATATAATGGAAATAATAAAATACCTTGGAAAAGGATCGGGATTCTGGGTCCTGATTATATTTATGGCGGCAGTTCTCTCTGCTGCAGGATTTCTGATTAAAAGATCAAAGCTCAGGAATTATACAGGGAGAATCATTGTCCCCCTGATTTTTATCGAGTTTGCTTCTGTATTCGGAATTATGGCACTTGGTTTTCCAAAGGGATCGGCTGATGAGGTAGGCCCCGGCGTTGTCCCCGGATTGTGGATAGCCGGCATTCTTCTTCTTTCCTCTTTTTTACTTGTTAGAGGACTTGCCGGTAAAGAAGAAGCTGATCCAGAGTGGGGAAAAACAAAAAAAGTGCTGATGTTTATAGGCATGACTGTTCTTTATCTGTTTGTAATGCAGGTTATAGGTTATACAGTTGCAACTCTTGCCTATCTGATTGGAGGTATGATGTATCTTTCCTACAGGAACTGGAAAGTAATGGTAACAATCTCAATCGGATGGGTGGTTTTTTCATACTTAGTATTTTTTAAACTACTCTATGTCCCTCTTCCCAAAGGGATACTTATTGAACGGATATTTGGGTAAGGAGCTTTTTTATATGGAATTACTAGCTAATCTTTTTCAGGGATTCGGATATCTTGTCGGTATCCAGCCTGTTGTGGCAATCATCGCCGGAGTAATTCTCGGCATACTGGCAGGTGCAATGCCCGGTCTTTCTCCTTCAATGGGAGTTGCGCTTCTTGTACCTTTTACATATAAACTTTCCCCGCAGATTGCGCTGATACTGCTTGTATCAATTTATATAGCTGCAAATTACGGGGGATCAATCACTGCTGTTACAATAAATACGCCGGGAACACCTTCGGCTGTTGTAACTTCATTTGACGGCTACCCCCTGACTCTTCAGGGCAAGGCAGGTGTCGGTCTGGGAACATCACTTGTAGCTTCTACTCTCGGGGGTATTATCGGTACAATCATACTGATTTTTTTCTCTGTACCTCTTGCCCGTCTTGCAGTCAAGCTGCATCCGGCTGAGTATTTTGCCCTTGCAGTTTTCGGCCTTACAACAGTTGCCTCTCTTGGCGGGAAAAACTGGGCAAAAGCCTTTGTCGCAGCAATGCTGGGGCTTTTGATAAATACTATCGGAATTGATCCGATATCAGGTGTGAAAAGATTTACATTCGGTACATACAGACTTTTTGACGGCTTTTCTCTCATCCCTGCGCTTATAGGGCTGTTTGCGCTAAGCGAAGTTTTTACAAGGATAGAAGAATATAAACTTGAAAAGGGAAAAGAGACAACTTTTGAAAAGACACACTGGCCCTCTTTTTTTGAATACTGGAAGATGAAGCTTACAATTATAAGATCATCTGTTCTCGGAACTCTTATCGGAATTTTTCCCGGAGCAGGTGCGACAATAGCTGCATTCCTTTCTTATGACCTTGCAAAGAAATCAAGCAAGGATCCTGACAGTTTCGGAAAAGGGAATCCCGACGGAGTTGCAGCTGCAGAAGCAGCCAATTCAAGTTCTGTCGGAGGTGCCCTGGTTCCGCTGCTTGCCCTTGGTATTCCCGGAAGCGCAACAACAGCTGTTCTTGTAGGAGCGCTGATGATTCATGACCTTGTTCCCGGCCCTCTTCTCTTTGTTGAAAGGCCTGATATTATTTATTCACTGTTCGCATCCCTCCTCATTGCGAATATAGTAATGCTTGTTCTCGGTATGTTCGGATCCCGCCTGTGGATAAAGGTGACAGTAATACCCAAGAAAATACTTCTTCCCTGTATTCTGGCAATATCAATAATAGGGAGTTTTGCTGTACAGTATTCATTCTTTGATGTGGCAACCTGTATCGGTTTCGGTATTGCAGGATGGCTTTTAAAGAAATACGGGTTTCCGGGAGCGCCGATTGTTCTGGGAATGGTCCTTGGAAAACTTGCAGAAACAAATTTCAGGAGAGCGGTTATTATGGGCGGATATGATGTTTTCTTTACACGCCCTGTAAGCCTTATTCTTCTTCTTACAGCACTTCTTTCTTTCGGAGTACCTCTTTATCAGAACTGGAGAGATGAACGGAAAGTAAAGAAACAGCATTAATCTTCTATGCCTTTAAAAGGTATTCCTTCCCTGCGGGTTCTACAGATCTGAAACCTGCAGGCCATGTTGTTATATACGACAGACTTCTTAACTGCAGGGCTGTGCCGGATATCCTGGCACAGCCCTTTTTAATTGTGCGACCGGCGGGCACTACTGTGAGGAGGAGAAAGACCTCTACAGACCTGAAAGGGGAACTGTTGGCTGGCCGGCAGGCGTGAGCCTTGCCTCCTTTCCGATGCATATGAAAAAACTCAATGACTGAAATGCGTGATTGATAATAAAAATGTTGAAGCTGAAACAAGTACAGAAACAGGGCTGGCATTTTCAAGCATTTTTACCGGGAATATAGTTTTTATACTATTAACAGTTGTAATTAATCAGTTATAATTGCATAAAATTCCGGGGTGAAAATAATCTGCTTTATGTCTTTATCGTAAAGGGATTCATCTTGCCGATGGCCCTGGAAAGATATTTCCGGAGTATCTCCTTGAATACTAAATATCCAGTAACTGCGCTGATTTTTCTGATTTTACTCGGGATAACTATGATACTGTCTTTTTTTTATATATTCAGAAATTCAATGAATATACACGCCCCCTTATCAGTTGCTGCTGTATGGTTTCTAGCCGGAATTTTAAGTGAGTCGCTTACAGTTTACAGTTCAAAGGGAAATATCTATATTGCAGTAACTGATGCTGTATTCTATGCAGCCTATCTCTGTGAAGGGGTGCAAACAGCTGCAGCAGTAATTGTTGTGTCTTTTATTTTCAGCATTCACAAAGGAGGCGGGAAAATCCGCTTCATATTCAATACACCTTTCCGGCTGACTCTGTTTAATCTGTGCCATTACATCCTTATACTGATGCTGATCGATATGGTTTTCATGTTTTTCTCAAAGATAACCGGCGGCCTTTTTCTTATTCCTGCAATTGTCACAGCTCCGTTCTTTTTTCTTTTTTCATGTATTCTGAATGCCCTGTTTTATAAACTTGAGGAGAAAAGAAATTTCAGGAAATACTTTGCTGATATATTTCTTCCAGTTCTCCCTGATGCTCTTCTCGGCAGTCTGGGGGCAGTCATTGTTGCAATGGCATATCCGGTTTTCGGTTCACTGTCTGTGCTGCTTGCTGTGCTTCCTCTTGCTGTTGCCAGAATGGCGTTTGTCAAGGCTGCGGAGAACTGATGAAAATTTATTTTTCCCGGAAACGATTTTATTATGCTTTACTGATTCTCTATATGATTATTCCTTTTCCGGCTGCATCTGTATATTCAGTTTTCATATCAGGGGGAAATCTTTATCCTGCATTTTATAACCTTGCAGCCGGAGCCGCAGCTGTTGTTATACAGCTTGTGCTTATTTCTTTTATAAACTTTGCCGTGAATTTTAAATCCGCTGTTTTGCGCGGTATTATTCTTCTCGCATTCACCGCAGCCTCCGGAGTTATTCTTGGAAGAATGCTGTCCCCGGTTTTCCTCCGGATTGTAACAGTCTTTTATCCCGGTCCGTTTCTTGCATCCGGTTTCTATATTGTAAAAAAATACATGAGAAGGAGTTCCTTTGATCAGCTTGCTCCCGGCATAAACAGGATTATTATGATCCTGACATCCTACAGCATTCTTCTTGTCTTTCTCAATGTTTACCGTTACATACATTCTCCTGAGGCTTCTTTTTCTGAAGGTGCTTTCGGAGGTCTATATTTCATCCCTGCAGTCCTTCTGCTTGTAAACCTCAGAAACAGTTCCCGCGATTCTCTTAAAATATTAAAGGATAAAATAATATTCAGAAATGAAGATATCTCCGGGAGTTTCAACCGGCTGCAGCGGTATATTCTCGGGAAATTTATTCTTGCCCGGGACAGCCGTGTCTGTTGCAGTGAAATTGTTGCTGATCTCTGCAGCCAGGACTGGGGTCCTGAAACAGACTGTGACTGTAAAGGGAGCTGCAAACCCTCAATGTGCAGGGCTTATATAAGTATTTACCGCAATATAGCGTCCATGAAAAAGACTCTTGAACATCTTGGTATTGCAGGTATTTATTCACCTGAAAACAAGAGAGATATAAAGGAGGAGGGGTGGGAATTCAGGCTTTTTTCCGGTGTGAGACTTGAAGTCGAGCCGCAGCTTGAGACGGAACCTGAAAAACTGTTTTCCCTTGCCGAAAAAGAGACTCATAACTCTTTTCCTTCAGTAAACAGTATTCAGAAAAAGTCATCTGCAGTTACTATGTGGTCTGCCGGAAATATATCTGTTCCTGCAGTCCTGCTTGCTCTTTTTAATGTTGTTTTTGTTGCACTTGAACTGAAGCTTTTTTACCTGCCCCATACTGCTGTTCTTTTTTATTCCTTAGTATATTTTATTTCTGCACTTATTCCATTCGGGTATCCCGGCAGTTCAAAGAGAATGAAGCTGTTTATCTGTGCCGGGAGTATTTATGCTGCAATGCTTATAACTTTGAGTTTTTTCATCCCGGAAGAGACAGTTTTATTTATGCTGATAAAATGCCTGGCAGTTTATTTAAGTATTTTCCTCCTTCACCGCGGAAGGCTGCGGTTCGGAGACAGCCGGGATAATGATAAGGTGTCCCGCCTGCTGTTCTGGTTCCTTTGGTTTTACATGGCAGCTCTTCTTGTTTTCCGGGATGTCTCAATACGGGATCAGTTTTCTGACAGCAGCAAAATGTTCTACCAGTTTTTTTATCTTCATGACAGAGTGATTTTTATTGTGCTTTTTCTTCAGTCTGTGTTTTTTCTTTCAAATCCCGGAAACTGGCTTGAAATAAACGGCAAAGAAATAAAATTTAACAGCAACCCTGTTGATGTTCATCTTACAGAGCAGAATAAAAAACTCTTCAGGCTCTTAATTGAGTCTGACAGTGCGCCTGTATACTGCAGCAGGATTGCTGAAATAATGTATCCTGAAGAGTCGGCAGCCTGTCTTTCACTCTGTAAACCATCTGTATGTCCCCTTTACCAGAAGATGTACAAGAGGATAAGGGTAGTGGGCAGGTATATGGAAAACCAGGGAATAGGGACTGTTCTGAGTCCTCCCAGAAAACCGAATTCAAAAGATGAGGGCTGGCGAGCAGTTCTTTTTGAAAATGTGTATCTTAAAACAGAAAACAACTGAAGACAGAATCTGTGTTTAATTTTCTATAATTACAAATTAATTTGTAAAATATTCCAATAAGATTAAAATTCATTAAATGAACAGTATATATAAAAAAGTTGTTTCTTTTGCCGGATATGTAAAAAAGCATCCTTTAAAAACTGCACTTTATTTACTTCCCTCTTTTTTTGTTTTCTACTCGGTTTATCTTGCCGCTGGTTTCTGCAGCGGTATCGTTAAAATAATTTTCATTGCTTCCTCTTTTCTTGTTAAAACAGGTCTTTTTATTTTTGTGAAACTAGTAATTCATACTCTTCAATACATTTATATTCCCCTGCTGCTGTATCTATCTGTATGCCTGTTTGTGAAAAAGAAATTTACAAGGGTGTATCTCTTCACAGTTCTGTTTTCTGTTTATCTGGTGTTGTTTTTTGAAGTTGTTCTTCCTTCAGGATTTGATATTCCCGGCAACCTTTTCAGGATTCATAAAATTATTATTGCTCTTATCCAGATATATATTTTTGCTGCATTGATTATCCCCTATTGGATGTCTACCGTGCTGGCATCATTGTTTTTCGTTGTAAAGAGCCTTCTTGTTTTTATTCTTCCAGACCTTCCTACCAGATTTGATGATTTCGGAATTATTCTGGCTTTGTTTATATTTACCTTTTTGTATTTAAATACTATTGTCTACCTGTCTAAAGCTGCAGGAAAGTTTCTGGTTAAAACAGATGTGTCTGCATCTTTTCAGAATATCAGGAGGCTGAATTGATGAATAAAACTGATTCCAGAAAATACGGTCTGATAATATCTTTTTCCGGAATATTTCTGATGAGTTTCGACTCACTTCTGATCAGGCTTGCCTCTGTTTCCAGCTGGAATGTGGCCTTCTACAGGGGATTTTTCATATTCCTGATTCTGGGAATTCTTTTTCTCAGAACAAACAGGAGAAACTCAGTAAATATTCTGAAGTCAGGCGGAATTCCCATGCTTTTTTCAGGGCTGCTGTGGGGTTTGAGCGGCTTTTTCTTTGTACTCGGCGTGAAGATGACTCTTGTTGCAAATGCCCTTGTTTTTCTGAGCCTGTCCCCTGTCTTTGCAGCAGTAATGAGTTTTTTCATGCTCAGGGAATTCATCCCTTTAAGAACCTGGTTTTCGATTATAGTCGCTTTTACAGGTGTGGTTGTAATTGTCACTGGAGATCTCGGTTCGGGAAATATGACCGGCAATATTTTTGCACTTCTTGCCCCTTTCTGTCTTGCTCTCAATCTTACACATATGAGAAAGCATCCGGATGTCAGCAGGACAGCTTCTGTGTTTATAGGAGGTATTGTGACAGCATTGATTGCTCTGCCTCTTGCTTCCCCTCTTTCTGTTCCCCTGTCCGGGCTTTTTTATCTTGCTCTTCTCGGCCTGGTTGTACTCCCTTTTTCACAGCTCCTTCTTTCGACCGGGACAAAATACCTTCCTTCTCCGGAAGTAGGTCTTGTCATGGTTAATGAAACCTGGCTTGGCGCGGTCTGGGTATGGATTTTTCTGCGTGAGATGCCGACAGCAAATACTTTTGCAGGGGGATCACTTATTCTTGCGGCAATGCTTTTAAACTCTGTAATGTCTCTGAAGGCTGAAAAGAACAATATATCGGGATAAAGGAAGCATTTATCTGATATCCTTGCAATGTTTTTATTCTGAATAATAATTTATATAATATTTACTGATTTGTTTTTAAAGGTCTGGCCAGGTTCAGGCCTATTTTTCTATCTATTCAGACCTGTTCAGATAAAGACATTCAGTGTCTGTTTATAAAGTGTTTCCACATAATCGAGAAGAATATCTGATTTTTCTGCTGCTAGCTTTTCATCTCCCGAAGCAACAACCCTCATCAGGGAACAGTGGGCATTGTTAATTTTTTCAATAAGATCCGGGTCAGTTTCATACTGCATGAAGTAAATCCGCCTTGCAAGAGCATGAAGAGGCTGAAGAGCTTCCTTTGCAAATTTGTTTCTTGCGCAGTCTGCTATGAATAAATTGAATTCATTGTCAATTCTTACAGCTCCGAGAGTATCTCTGCTGGATGTTGCCTCTTCGTAATCCCGTGCAAGCTGAAGGAAATTCTTTCTTTCATCCGGGGTTGAAAACCTGGCAGCCCTCCTGGCTATGAGTCTTTCAAGGATTCTCCTTACTTCCATCTGAAGGTAGAGGCTTTCAATGCTGATTTCATTGATATGTATACCGTGTCTCGGAACAACTGTCAGCAGATGGCTTCTCTCAAGTCTTTTCAGGCTTTCCCTTACCGGCATCCTCCCTATGCCGATCAGTTCGCTGAGTTCATTTTCTGTCCAGTTTGTTCCGGGTTTGATTTCCAGGGTGACAATCATTTCTTCAAGCCTGTTGTAGGCTTCATCTGCTTTACTTATATGTATCTTTTTTTTCATAACTTTCTCTCATGTCATTATAACTGCAATGAATCTTTTTTAAAGTAATTAATTAGAATAATTTCTTCTGCCTGACCGGGACAGGTTGTGAAGAGAAAGCGGATAACAATAATACGGGATTCAGCATACAGGGCTTTTCAGTAAATTGAGACAATTTCTGCCGCAGGGTAGTAGTGGTTCAGTATCTGCTGATGTGTATATCCTTCGTGAGCCATCCCTGCCGCACCTGTCTGGCACATACCCACTCCATGTCCCCAGCCGGCACCTGCAAATATAAAATATTCAGGCATGCTGTTCCTGCCGAGTTTCGGCATCATTATGAACAGGCTGCTTCTCAGGCCTCCCAGGCTTTTCCTTATTTTATCGCCCCTTATAATCTTCTCCCCTGCAGTTCCCTTTATAAGGATTCTTTCGACTCTGCCGCTTTTTCCCCTGCCTGCAGTTGTAACAGATATAATATCTCCTACGCTGTTTCCTGTCCTTGCCTCTATCTCATCGGCCGGCACAATCAGACGCCACCTGTAGGAGGACCTGAAATAGTATTTCGGATGGGAGCTGAAGCTTTCAGGTTCTGAAAGTATCCATCTTGCAAGTTCATAGGGCGCCGGAGGTTCTGTTTCAAAGGAAAGCTGCGGATCTGTTACACCTAAAAGAGGGTATTTCCCCCCCCATACACTTTCTGCAGACTCTGTCCTTCCAGCGGAATTTGCTGAGTAGAAAGCGTTCAGGTATTTTCCCTCTGCCCTGAGAACAATTCCGCGGGTCTTTTCAACTGCGGAAGTTGTTTTTTCATTTTCGCCGGTAAAGCCTCTGTAGAAATGGGATTTTATTGATCCTGTTACATCGTATCCCTTTTTCCTGTATTTTCCCCTGTTTGCAAGTGTGTATGACCTTGCAGCTACTGCCTGTGCGCAGAGCGCTTCCTCGGGCCAGTAGGAGGGTATTTCCGACGGGACGACAGAGTAGAGATATTCCTCAAGCGGCAGTGTGTTTATTACCGTGATCCTTCCCCCTGATGGTTTCAGTGAGATTGTTCCCCGGTATGACCTGTCCTCTCTTCCGGCAGAGAGGTACCCTGTGCTGTGGACAACATTGAACATCAGTATTGTATCTGAAGGTGAATTGCAGGTGATTACAGTATCCCCCTGATGATTCAGGACCGGTTTGCCGTCATCTGAACTTATAAAAATAGTCCTGTATGAAGATGTAATTTTCAGGACCTGGTTCTGTTTTCCCTCTGCCAGCAGAGTTCCTGATTTATCTGTTATCCTGAAATCTCCGCCCGGTTTTATATGGAGTTCCCTCAGGTTTTCTGCAAGCCCCACCCGTATTGAAGGCATTTTATCCGGCTCGGGGGTAAATACTTTTGCTTCAGGTACAGAGACAGAAAGTCTGCGTTTTTCTTCAACAGCTTTTTTCGTACTTACAATGTCGGGATTGTTCTCCTCAAATCTTTTCAGGAATTCTCCTGTTTCCCTGTCCCACGGCCTGATAGCGGCAGCCCTTTTCAGTGCCGCATGTCCCTCTGAGAGCCTGCCCCCTGCAAGTATGGTTTTTGCAAGAGTAACCCTTCCTGCAGTCTGGTTCGAATCATTCTTAAGCGCAGTGTTCAGGTTTTTTGCCGCGAGAGCAAACTCGTTTTTTTCAAAATAAAGCTGTCCCAGGAGCAGGCTGGCTATCGGGAAATACCCCCTTTTAGAGAGAGCTTTTTCAAGCATTTCCACAGCCTTGTCCCTATTTCCTGTATCAAGCCAGGCAAGGGCTGTGAAAAAAAGTCTTTCACTGATTATTTCATTCTGAAGTTCAGGCGGAGCATTTTCCTGTTTACTGTATATTCCCTCTTCTGAATTTATCTTTTCAAGATATTCTTCGGAATTGCCTGAGAGAAAAACCGGTAAAAGAGGGTCTTCCCATACTGTGCCGGGCTTGAGCCTTTCTGAATTTGTTTCTGCCGTATCAGAGATATATGATAATGCTTCTCTGTAATTTCCTGTCTCGAAGAGAAGCATTGCAAGGCTTAAACTTGCTTTCCGGTTACCCTTTTCATGTTTCAGAATTGATTTATACATTTCAACAGCTTCTTCAGTCTTTCCGCTGTAGTATAATGCAGATGCATCCCTGTTTCTTATTTCTCTGGAGTCTGTTTCCGGTATTATACTGCTTGTTGCATCTGAAGAAGTCTTCTCGCCTCCGGCCCTGGCCGGTTCTGCAGATCTGCATCCTGCACATGATGCGGCAGCTGTGAGTATTATGAGTGTTAAAGAAAGTTTTAATGTAACTTTGATATACTTTTTCAATTTATTGTTATCCTGTAGTAAAAATTATGCTTTTTCAGATTATAACATTAATACAAATCACTATCCTTAAAACAGGGTAAAAAAACGAAAAATATTATAGGGGAATCTCTAAGATGCTGTTCAGTATTTTACAGCTTATTAAATAGAAGTTGAAAAATAACTGATTGGGAATTATTATATTCCATTAACTGATGAAATAACGGAGAAAAGAATGGGAACACATCTGTATATAGTAAGGCATGGAGAGACTGTCTGGAATACACTGGATAAGATGCAGGGGGTAAAAGACAGCCCTCTTACAGATAAGGGGAGAAGTCATGCCGAGCGTATGGGGGGGAAGCTTAAAGAACTTGATGCCGATTTTTCAGCCCTCTATACAAGTGATCTTGGAAGAGCATTTGAAACTTCAAGGCTTATCAACAACAGCCTTGGACTTGAAATAAAAGAGGATGAGAGGCTCAGGGAAAGAAACATGGGTGTTTTTGAAGGGCACAGCTGGGATTATGTGAGGGAGAATTACAGTGATGACTTCCGCCTCCTTGTCTCTGATGATGATTCTTATGAAATTCCGGAAGGGGAAAGCAGGGCTGCCTACAGGGACAAGGTTATTTCTTTCATGGAATATATTGCAGAAAGCCATGAAGGGGAAAATGTTCTGGCAGTAACCCACAGGGGATTTATTAATTTTTTCCTGAGAATTATACTGAACATACCTCTGAATGCCAGAAGCGGACTGAAGATAAATAATGCATCACTCAGTGTGTTTACTCTTTACAAGAAGAGATGGCTGCTTGAGCGGTTCGGTGATATTTAAAAGCAGATCAGCAATATGTTTGCCGGAAACAGCCTGCCCTGATAAAGGCATTATTCTTTTTCACCGGCACTTTTTATGATAATATACGCGGGGAATGTTCCCTGGATATAAGGAAAAAGTATGTTTTTTATAGGTATATTCGGTATTGATAAGAAAAATGAAGAGATAAAAGCCCTGCATGATACTGTATGCAGGGAATGTTCCTGCAGCAGCTGTACACTTTACAGGGAATATTACAGATTTCATTTTTTCTTCATTCCGCTTATTACCTGGGGTAAGAAATACCGTGTTGTCTGTGAATCATGCGGCACAGTTTTTAACGTTTCTGAAGAAAAAGATTCATACAGCTACTGGGAGCTTAACAATATTCTTTTCAGGGGACATCATACTCAGCCCTGTTATGACGGCAGGGGTGGCAATGAAGAAACCGGAAGCAGCATTTGCCCCAACTGCGGCGCTGAAGCAGATGTGTCATGGGTATACTGTCCATCCTGCGGGAAGAAGCTTCAGTAAATATTTATAAAAATACCCGTATTATTTAACCTGGGAAAATCAGAAACAGCTTGTGTGTAAGCTGGAAAGAAACAAATAAACTGCAGATACAGTAGCAGCATGTATAAAGCTGTATATTCTCTCTGTGAATATCTCTCCTGTACAAATGAAGTTTAATTAGTTATTATGGAAGTAATTATGTCAGCAAAAAAAACTCAATCCTACGATGAAAGCAAAATTAAAACGCTGAGTTCTCTGGAACATATAAGACTCAGAAGCGGTATGTATATCGGACGCCTGGGCGACGGAAGCAACCAGGATGACGGGATCTACATACTTTTAAAGGAAGTTATTGATAACAGTATTGATGAATTTATAATGGGACACGGCAAGCGGATACTTATCGATATCAAGGACAATCTTGTAAAGGTGCGCGACTTCGGAAGGGGTATTCCCCTTGGTAAGGTTGTAGAATGTGTTTCTGTAATCAATACAGGGGCAAAGTACAACGATGACGTGTTCCAGTTCAGTGTCGGGCTGAACGGTGTCGGTACAAAGGCTGTAAATGCCCTGTCCTCCCATTTTCGTGTTGTCGCATTCAGGGACGGCAAGTATAAGGAAGCAATTTTCAGCAAAGGTACTCTTTTGTCTGAAAAGAAAGGGACAACAGCAAAGGAAAAAAACGGGACCTATATAGAATTCACTCCAGACAGTGAGATATTCGGGGATTATACATATAACTTTGAATACCTTGAGCAGCGGCTCTGGAATTACGCGTACCTTAACAGGGGACTCACTCTGAAGATGGGTAAGCAGGCTTTTGTATCAGAGAACGGGCTCCTTGATCTTCTCTATTCGGAAGTAGGGGATGATACATTTTATGATATCATCCATCACAGGGGAGAAAAACTGGAGTTTGCTTTTTCCCATACAAGGAACTACGGGGAAACTTTTTTCTCGTTTGTAAACGGGCAGTTTACCAGCGACGGGGGTACACACCTGTCAGCTTTCAGGGAAGGTATTCTGAAAGGTGTTAATGATTATTTCAAGAAAAGCTATACCGGACAGGATGTGCGTGAAGGTATTGCAGGCACAATATCCATCAAGCTGAAAGACCCTGTTTTCGAGAGCCAGACAAAGAACAAGCTTGGAAATACAGAGGTCAGGAGCTGGATTGTAAATGAGGTGAAATCAGCTGTTGTTGATTTTCTTCACAAGAACCAGCCCCTCTCAAAGAAACTCGAAGACAAGATTATAAACAATGAAAAGCTCAGGAAAGAACTCAATGTAGTAAAGAAAGAGGCAAAGGAAGCTGCAAAGAAGATATCGCTTAAGATACCGAAGCTTAAGGACTGCAAGCACCATCTTACTGACGGCGTAAAAGGGGAAAACTCCACAATATTTATTACAGAGGGACAGTCCGCATCCGGTTCAATTGTAGGGGCAAGGGATGCCTATACACAGGCGATTTTTTCTCTCCGCGGAAAGCCCCAGAACATGTTCGGTAAGAAGAAGGCTGAAATATATAAAAATGAAGAGCTTTACTACATGATGATGGCTCTCGGAATTGAGAATGATGTTGAAAATCTCAGGTACGGGCGGATTGTTGTTGCGACCGATGCGGATAACGATGGTTTTCATATCAGAAACCTTCTGCTTACTTTTTTCCTCAATTACTTTGAAGAGCTTATTGTGGAAAACAGGGTATATATTCTTGAAACACCTCTTTTCAGAGTCAGAAACAAAAAAGTCACAAAATACTGTTATTCCATAAAAGAAAGGGATGAGGCTATTGGTGAAATTTCCGGAGCCGAAGTTACCCGTTTCAAGGGACTCGGTGAGATATCGCCGAAAGAATTCGGCCAGTTTATAGGCGATGATATGAGGCTGCTCAAGGTGAGCATAAAATCACTGAAGACAATTCCCGATACTCTTGAATTCTATATGGGTAAAAATACACCTGCGCGTAAACAATATATCATGGAGAACCTTATCTGATGACATATATAAAAAATCTATTTGATGTGAATTTTCTTGAATATGCTTCGTATGTAATCAAGGAAAGGGCTATTCCTGATATTGAAGACGGGCTGAAACCGGTACAGAGAAGAATTCTGCATTCGCTGTTTGAAGTTGATGACGGGAAGTTTCATAAAGTTGCAAATATAGTCGGACACTGCATGAAGTATCATCCGCATGGTGATGCATCCATATATTCAGCTCTTGTAGTCCTTGCAAACAAGGATCTCTTCATAGATAAACAGGGGAACTTCGGAAACCTCTATACAGGGGACGAGGCATCTGCTGCAAGGTATATTGAGTGTAGAATACTGCCTCTTGCAAAGGATATTCTCTATAATCCCGAGCTTACAGAATATATCCCTTCGTATGACGGAAGGAATAAGGAGCCTGTCGCTTTTCCTGCAAAACTTCCTATTCTCCTTGTAATGGGGGCTGAAGGTATTGCTGTCGGTATGTCGACGAAAATTCTGCCTCATAATTTTATTGAGGTTCTCGATGCTGTTTCTGCTTCAATAAAAGGTAAAACTGTAAAGCTGTATCCTGATTTCCCGACAGGCGGTTATATTGATGTTTCTGGCTATGATGACGGTAATGGCAAGGTCCTGGTAAGGGCCAAGCTTGATACTAAAGACAGAAAGAAAATAGTTATAAGGGAACTTCCCTACGGACAGACAAGTGAGAGTCTTATAACTTCCATTGAGAATGCTGCAAAAAAGAATAAGCTTAAAATTGCATCAATCAACGACTTTACAACAGATAAAGTTGAGATTGAAATAAAGCTGCCGAGAGGTATCGAGACAAATGATGTTGTTGATGCTCTCTATGCATTTACAGACTGCGAGATTTCCATATCGGTTAACTTTCTTGTTATAAGAGACGGTAAGCCGTGTCAGATGTCTGTCAGCGATGTTATCGGGTACAGCGCTGCAAGGCTTATTGATATTCTTACAAAAGAACTGAAGCTTGAGGAAGGAAAACTCAGGGATAAACTTCATGCAAGGACTCTTGAACAGATTTTTATTGAGGAACGGATCTACAAGAAAATTGAGCAGATGAAGACTCATGACGGTGTTATCAATGCGGTAATCAAGGGATTTGAGCCTTTCAAAAAGCAGATTAAGCGGGAAGTGACTGTTGAGGATGTGGAGAGGCTTTTAAAAATTCCTATAAGAAGAATTTCTCTTTATGATATTAATAAGGCAAAGAAAGAGATGGAGGAAATTAAAGAACGTCTCAAGGAAATCAAATACCATCTTGCCCATATCAAAGAATATGCTCAGGGTTATATTGAGCGTATAAAGAATAAGTATACAGAAAGCCTCAGCAGGAATACCGAGATTATCTCCTTTGATAAAGTTGATATAAGGGAAGCTGCCCAGAGAAACCTGAAACTGAGGTATGACAAGGATTCCGGTTATCTAGGCCATGCTGTAACTACTGGGGATGCGCTGTTTGATGTCTCGACTTATGACAGGGTGCTTGTTATAAGAAACAACGGCATCTATTCGTTCATGAATGTTCCTGAAAAAATATTCATAGACAAGGGGATGTTCTACTGCGGTCTGGCAGAGAAGGAAAACCTTTCAGAAACAGTGTTTACTGTTGTATACAGGAATGAAAAAAACAAGGCTATCTATATCAAGAGATGCAAAATAGAAAAATATATCCTTGATAAGTCATATGAGCTTGTGCCTGATAAATGCAAGGTCCTGTTTGTTTATACCGGAGAAAAAGGTGTAGTTAAAGTCAGCTATACTCCAAAGCCCAGGGTCAAGATTCTGGAAGAAGCTTTCAGTATAGAGGATTATCTTATCAAGGGGGTTAAGGCTGCCGGTGTGAAACTGACAAGCAAACAGGTCAAATCCTGTAAGCTGGTGACCCGTGTAAGGAAGAACCTGAAGTCAGATGAGCTGTTTGATGAGTAGAATCTGCAAGATAAAAATCTTTTCTGCAAGCTGTTGATCCGGGTATGTAAGACCCTGAAATCAGAAGAGTTGTTTGGTTAGTAGAATCAATAAGATAACAATCTGTCCTGCCAGCTGATATCACGGGTCTGAAAGAATGGATTTGTATGATTTAAATTATAGCTATTAGGAATAAATTATATTAGAATTTATTTACAGGGACTGCGGAAGGTCAGTTATTTTGATTCTGAATAGAATAACACCTTCCTGACATCATGTATTCCTGCAGTTAGGGCATTGAGACTCCTGAGTAATTATAATAAATGACAGGATAGGAAATAAAGAAAAAATATTTCTTAATGATATTGGATAACTGGTGTTTCTATGAAAAAAACAAAAAAGGGATTTCCTTATGATTATTCACCCCTTTTAATTGCAGGGGTATATGTTGTTGTCAGCATTTTATGGATAGTGTATTCAGATAAAGTCGTAGAAATATTATCTGCCAATTCCAGGCAACTGCTGATACAGCTGCAGACTCTGAAAGGCGGATTCTTTGTTGTTGCGACCGGTATTATGCTTTATTTCCTTATCAAGTCGCGTCTTAAAGTAATTAAGCAAAGTGAACATCATTATCGTACTCTTTTTGAATTTGCCGGTGACGGTGTTTTCATCTATTCAAGGTCAGGTATTATTGACTGTAATCAGCATGCCCTGAAGCTTTTTGATTGTTCTGATAAGAAAGAAATTATCGGAA
This sequence comes from Spirochaetia bacterium, assembly GCA_963662265.2. GTDB lineage: Bacteria > Spirochaetota > Spirochaetia > CADAEX01 > CADAEX01. The sequence continues at coordinate 27,366 of CAXXHA010000035.1, forward strand.
AGCATTTTTATGATCTGTCTCCCCCTGTCCAGGCTGATGGCGGAGATTTTGAAAAATTATGCAGAGAAAAAACAGATAATGCGCTTAAAGGGAATCCCCAGATTTTTGAATGGCAGTACAGGAATTTAAAAGGGGATGTGATTACCGGATCGGTAAGTTTTTCCCTTCTGGATGAGGAATCAGGGACACTTGTTGCTATTCTGCATGATATAACGGAGATCAAGCTTATACAGGAAAAGCTGCAGCACTATCAGAAGATGAAAGTTGTCGGTCAGCTGGCCGGAGGAGTTGCTCACGATTTTAATAATATTTTAAGTGCAATTCTGGGATATGCTGATATGGCGCTTGATGAGGTTAAAGATGAGAATCCTGTTTCTGAATATATTCAGAATATTCTCAAGGCAGGCAACAGAGCAGAAAAGCTGGTCTCTCAAATACTTACTTTCAGCCGCCAGGGTAGTGATGAGAAACGTTCTGTCAGGCTTAAGCCGATTATCCTTGAAGTGCTTGAACTGCTCAAAGCCTCTCTTCCCTCTACAGTTAAACTTGATTCCCTGCTCTCTGACGACACAATGCCTGTGTTTGCTGATTCCGATAAAATTCATGAAGTGCTGATGAATCTTGCGGCAAATTCTGTTCATGCAATGGATGAAAAAGGAAAACTGACTTTTGTCCTGTATGAAGAGAAAAATAATTCAATTTTAAAAGGTATAATCGGCCCGGTAAATCCTGGTTTTTATTCAGTTATTGAAGTACGGGATACCGGGCATGGAATTGAAGATTCGGTATTGTCCAGAATTTTCGATCCTTTTTTTACTACAAAAAGAAATATGAAAGGAACAGGTTTAGGCCTTTCTGTAGTATACGGTGTAATGCAGTCGCACGGTGGAAATATTCAAATAGAAAGTGTTATTGGGGAAGGAACTGTATTCAGACTGTTTTTTCCCAAAACTGACAAAGCTGAAGAAGCGGAAAAACAGAAAGATGAGAATATATCTGAAGGGAACGAACGGATTCTTCTTGTTGATGATGAAGAAATCCTTGTTGACTTGGGGAAATCAATGCTTTCTTCACTGGGGTATAAAGTTCGGGCTACGACAGACAGTCTTGAAGCGCTTCAGCTGCTTCAGGATTCTATAAATGATTATGATATACTGATAACCGACCAGACAATGCCCAACCTGACAGGTATTGAACTTGCGGAAAAAATCCATAAAAATAATCCCGGTTTCCCTATAATTTTGTGTACTGGTTTCAGTTCCAGGGTGGATGAGGAAAAAGCTGAAAAAGCAGGGTGCAGAGGTTTTTTGAAAAAACCTGCTACGAGGCAGGAATTCACAGAGATGATAAGAAATATTTTTGATAGCAAAGAGTAATATCAGGAATTTTTAAATATAAGCAACAGAGTGAATCTCTCTTTCTTGTAATTGAATAAAACATGTTTAAAAAGATTGTCTCAGAAGAACTGCCTGTCAGCTGAACAGCCCGTTGTGAGAGAACAGCAGGCGTTAGCCTGCTTTCATTCTCTGCTTATTTTCTCTGAATCAAATTCTGAACTTTTTTTATAAACTACGGAAGCTGGAAGCTGAAATTCATATGCATGTTGTCCTTGTCTACTGTAGGTGTCTGAACCGGTATTTTACTGTTTACATCCTTTTTTACCGCATCAATAAGATTTCTGAGATCAATTGAATTTGAGTTTTCAGAAGCTGAAGACTTTTCATTGCTGCTGTCTGAAGATTTTCCCTCTGATGATTTCAGTGTTTTAAATGCAGATAAGAATGATGATGTAAAGTATCCGTTCTCAAGTTCATCATCTTCATATGAAAATTCGTTTCCCCTGCATGATGAGAAAACTACAGTTCCGCTTCTTCTGCTCAGGTCGTTGAGAATATAACGTCCTTCATCTATTGTCCATGTTATCTGTTTTTTTCTTACAACAAGTCCCCTGCTTTTTGCCTTTCCTTCAGGGATGATGCTTCTTGCATGGATTCCTCTTGAATTGCTGTTTAAAGCGGCAAGGCCTGAAAAACCAGAATCCATCCACGGCGCAAAGTCACCTGACTGGCATGTATCGAGGAGAAGGAGTTTTTTTCTCGGGCTGCTGATGCTGTTTCCGGTTAAAAGTTCTTCAATCCAGGAAAAATCTGCAGCAGTATTTTCGAGGTTGCTGAGATCTGTATCTGAAGTCAGAAAATAATAAGTTGAGTTTACATCATCAGCGTGAAGTCCGTGGCCGGCTGCAGCTACAACCAGGGTATCATTTACACCTGCATCCTTGATAAAATCCTTTGCTCTTCTGATTGATTCAGCTGTCACATTACTGTTGACAAGTGTAAGCGTTTTAACATTCCTGTATGACGGCTTAAGCGAAAGAAAAAGCTTTTCAAGGTCAAGGATGTCATCATCTGCGTATTTCAGGTTGCCGATATCAGGGCTTCTGTATTCTGATACTCCGAAGCCGATAAAATAGAAGGTTCCCATTTCTTCTGAAACAAGGTTTATATTATGAGGTACTCTGTAGCTTTCTGTCATTCTGCTATTGAAGCATGATACTTCAATACGGTTTTCTCCCCGCGTCAAAGGGACAGTTTCAGAAAGAGATAATTGTTTATACCCTTCAGAAATTGACTTCCCCTGCAGCCCGAACACTGGGACTCCGTTTACAAATATATTATAGCTTTTAAGGTCGTATTTACTGTCTGAGAAATCAATTTTAAGATTTACATATTTCCCGTTCCGATTCTTGTTTCCTGATTTATCTGTTCTTGTTATTGAAGATATATTCCCTTCCGGAGTATGAAGCCCTGTGTTGTAATAGTCTTCAAGGTATTCAAGATATGACGGGATAGTAAGCAGCCTGTATCTGTCTTTAAGTGGTATGTCATTCTGGCTTCTGTAATCAGCAAGAAGATTTCCCTCTCTATAGTATTTATCAAGAAGTGCTTTTTCTCCGGTGTCTGCAGTTTTTAAAACAGCATCCCACCTGTCCTGAGGTATGTTTTCAGGAAGAAGTCTGTAGTTTATAAGCCGTTTCAGGTAGTGGCGGAAATACTCCTCTTTAAGAGCAGTATTGCTGCTGCCTCTTCTTTCCATGATAATATCAGGCCTGTTTTTAAAGACTGCAAACTGGTCAATCGCATAGTTTCCAAGTCCATGAGTAAGTGTAACTGCCCTATTTACAATCTGTCCCTCTCCTGCAAAATAGCCGTCAGGTGTCCATGTTAAAGCCTCTCTCCCCGGGCCGCTGAATGATGAGGTTATCAGCTTTCCTGTTTCTGTTTCATAAAGTCTGAATATCCCGTCTTTAACTGCAACATGAAGTCTTATCCCGTCTTCTGAAAAGAAGGCATTTTCAGCTTTGTAGGTAAGAGCTTTTTGATAGAGTTGTTTTCCTGTGTATGTGTCCCATACAGCAAAGCTTTTATCCTTTCCCAGTGTTACTAATCTGCTTCCGTCTGGTGAGATTTCAAGAGATTCAATTCTCATGCTGTGCCCTTCAAATGTCTTGATTGCTCTGATATCCTGCCGGGAAGCAAGTGAGTTTTTATTGTTTTTATATGAATATCTGTATGCTGTGGCACCTGCATTGAGATATATGCTTTCGTTGTCAGGGCTGAATCTTACAGTATAGGGTTCGTCATAAAGCTTTCCTTCATGAATAATTTCCCCGCTTTCTAGATCCCAGACTTTTATTTCTTTATACAATGATACTGCGGTAAGCATTTTTCCATCAGATGAAAAATCCATATCTATAATTTTCTTCATTCCTGAATTTATTTCTTTGCAGACTGTCCCTTTATCAAGGTCCCAGAATCTTATTATCCCGTCACGGTATCCGCATAGAACCTGACTGCCGTCAGAAGTGAATTTCAAGTCAGTAAGAAACTCCCCCCTGTATGGAAGATGTTTCAGAACTCTTCCTGTTTCTGAATTCCAGTAGACAATCCCTTTTTTACTGGAAACAGCCCTTCCAGTCTGCTTATGATATGCTTCTTTAGAAAGCCATTTTGCCTCAGCCGGTGCAGGCCTGATTTCTGTTTCCTTAAGCCCCTCTTCCATGTTCCACAGGGCCCAGCCGCTATCGTGATCGCTTATGAAATAATCCGATCCTTCTGAGTAAGTTCCTCCCCATGCTGCTGAATTCTCTGCTGAGAAAGTGTATTTTTTATCAACATTTCCATGTTTACCGGAATTATACAGATAGAGCTGATCTCTCATAACAAGAATTTCCGATGTCTCCGGAAGGGGGCAGATAACAGGGAACTGTACTTTGTATTTGCTCTTTGCTCTTCCTTCAAAGCTACTGCAGAATCTGCCGTTTTTATTTTTATAAAGTACAAAGAATCCGTGCTGTGTAGTTAGATAAAGCTGTGTGCTGTCTCTGTTGAATTCCATATCTGTAATATTATTGAACTGCGGAAATTCATAGTCTTCTGCATATGTCGTTCTTTTTAAATCTCTATCCCAGATGAATAATCTGGTTTTGCTGTCAGTTGCTGCAATATATCTGTTATCATCAGAAGCCCTTATTTTTGTGAGAATGCCTGAATCTGATTTATATCTTTTTATTATTTCCCTTTTTTCCAGACTCCATACCGCGATTTCTTTTACTGTTTTTGCAGAACCCGGATTTTCCTCATAATTTGAATATGCGTATTTACCGTCTTTTGAAAAGAAGAAATTAACACAATAATGTGCAGTCCCGTCAAGGAATACCTCTTTTTTGCCTGTTGAAAGGTCAAATGCATATACACCTGTAAAGCCATTGTCTTTATAAACAGAAATAAAGATCTCTGATTCATTTCTTCCCTGTTCTATTGTATTAATCTGATCTGCCGCATTGTTGAATGTTTTCTGTAGATTCCCTGTTTCAAAATTCCATATTCTGATGCTTTTATCTTTTGAAGCAGAATACAGGTGTTTTTCATCAGGACTCAGGACAATATCCCTGACATCCTTATTATTGCCTGTAAGTGTTCTTATATGTCTTCTGTTTCTTATGTCCCATATTTTTATTGTTGAATCTTTCGAAGATGAAACAGCATAGCGGGAATTTCCTGTTACAAGCAGTTCTGTGAGAGTTCCGAAATGGCTGAGATTTATGGATATGTTTGAATATGCATCATTATCCGGCAGATCCAGCAGTTTTTTCGGCGGTGCTTTTTTCTGATCAGGCGAAGCTGTTTTTATTTCCGGATCAGGTGTCTGATTTTCCGTTACTGATGGAGATGTTGTACCGCAGCTGAAAAGTAAAAACAGCAGAAGCAGCGATGTTGATGTAATTATTATTCTGCTGACTTTGTATCCCGAATTTGTAAAACTTTTTATCAATTTTGTCCCCTTTTTATATTATTTTAATAAGCTTTAAATGTAATTTTCCTGTAGAACTCTTTCCGTTTTTAATAATATCTTCAAAATAATTTTCTTCAGTATAAGAGGGCGGGGGTGATTTGTAAATAATTCATCCGGCAGGACACTATGATCTGCTTTTTATGGAATAGCCAATTTATGATCTGCTTCTGATATCTGAATTCAGGGTAAATAGTTTTTGACAGTGTTCAGTTATAAAAAGGACAGCGCTGTTTCGCGCTGTCCTCTATTGTTGTTATGTCTTAAATCACAGGTTTACTGTTAGCAGGCATTACCTGAGCTTCCTTGCTTCAAGGTAATACCTTTTTTCAATTGATTCGCCGATTGAAAAAGTCTTCCTGGGGTAGACTCCTTTCTCCGCAATCCTGCTGAAGAAGGTCTCTTTCGATATTTCCGGAAGCAGGAATCCTATGTTGTTTTCTTTTTCCGCAAGATCAGTAAGGTCTTTTTCCCCGTGGATATAGTCTATTTCTCCCATTTCACCATTATATGAATCAAGAAAACTCTGAATTTTTTCTGTTGCAAGAAGATTTGCTTCGCGTTTGAGAGTTATTCTGCCGCATTTTTTTCCTGTCACGAAAATCATTGTTTCTGCAGAACCGGGAGTTTTAACTTCATCTTTCTGTATTTCCTCAGTAGTGCAGCCCAGGCTTTCTTTCAGCTTTGCAAGCATTGCTTCGGGATCTGTATCGAAAACAACCCTATGAATCGGCTCAAATCCGATACCATCGCTTTTTATATTGACCAGTTCAACAAGCGCGTATCTTGCAGGGTGGTCCGGCTGTATTCCCGGTTTCTTCTTTATGAGGTTCCAGACCTCTTTTGCCGCAGCCAGGGAGTGGTTACCGTCTCCGACAGCAAAAAGTGTGCTGTTTTTCTGTGCCAGGTTTGAAAAAGCAGTTTCAAGGTATTTTAAGGTTTCATCCTCTTTTATATGCCACCCTCTTATTTTCCCTCCATCCTTCATGAGACTGAGGTCGTAAATTTCTTCATGCCTGTCTTTTTCCGCATACAGTTTTTCTATTACAGTCATATCACTGTCATTGATAAGAAAAAGTATATGGGGAAGATCAAGCGATGCGTTCTCTCTTATTTTTATTCTGGGGGGAAGCCTGTCAACAACTGTTTTTTCAGTCGGTCTTATAGGGGAATCTGCAATTTCCGAATAGTCATATTTTTCAAGATCCACAGCAATGATCAGTCCTTTCCGTGAAGGGGTGTAGGGGGTTTTCCTCTCTACAAGGACAAATCCTTCATCAAGTTTTTTCAAAACACCTTCTTTCAGGTATTTTTCCATATTGCTGTTGATTGTCTTAAGTTCTTCATCAATATCCACTTGTTTCAGATAACACTCAGGAAGTATGAGGTTTACAGTTGAATAGCTGTCCTGTGTTAGTTTTTTTACATCATCCCAGTATTCTGTCGAGGCTGTAAACTGGTCACATGCAATGACCGGCCATTTTGAAATATCTGTTTTTCTGCTGTCCGGTACAAGTATCTCCGGTACTTTTATTCCAAGTTGTTCAAAACTGCTCATTTCTCTTTCTCCTGTATTTTATTTATTCCTCAGTATCTTCAATATCAAACTGATGAGGTATTTTGAAATTAAAATTCTTATATGCAATGAAAGTTTCTGTTAATGTAATTCCTTCAATCTTTGAAAGTTCTTCACTCAGGAATTCAAGAAGACCGAAGTCGGGGAACAGGTGCACTATAACCATGAGGTCATAGCGGCCAGTAACTACACTTGTGGATATTACTCCCTTCAGGTTGTTTATATTTTTAGCTGTCTGAACCAGTTTCAGGTTATCAATCTGAATCCCGATAAATACAATTGTATGGTTTTTCATTATTTCCGGGTTTACAAGTGTTGTAATATCAATGATGCCTGCTTCTTTCAGCTTCTGTATTCTGCTTTTTACAGTATTTTCAGCAAGAGACATTTCTCCAGCTATTTTCTTGTATGATATCCTGCCGTCTTTAAGATAGTTTATAATCTGTTTGTTTATTGAATCAAGTTTTATTCCCATTTTCCTCTTACCCTCTGCTGTATAATACCGATATCCGGTACTTTAATTTTAATAGGAAATTATAAAAATAACATTAAAATATTTATACCGGAGTAAAGCCTCTGAATATGTTTATAAATATAGTGGTAAATAACTCCGGCTTGTTACATCATGCCCCTTTTATCAGTGTATGATGTATGTAGTGATCAAGAATATCAATAATTTCTTTACCGATTCTGTCAAGGTTTTCTTTTGAATTGGCCCCTATGTGGGGAGTCATTATAACCCGGTCTGATTTCAGTAGCGGGTAGTCGGATTTCGGAGGATCAGAAGGCCATACATCGCTGCAGTAGTATTTGATTTTTCCGTTTTTAAGAAATTCAAGCACATCATCCGGGTTTATACAGGCAGCTCTTGCTGTATTTATAATCACAACATTGTCCTTCATTTTACCGATAATATCCCTGTTTATTATTCCTTCTGTTTCCGGTGTCTGGGGGACATGTATTGAGATGTAGTCGGCATCTTTCACAGCTTCTTCGAGGTTCTGCTTTACATCTGCATAATCTGATGATATCCCTGATTTTCTGTATGTAGTTATATTCATTCCGAAAGCACTGGCTCTTTTTGCCAGTTCTGTTGCAATATTCCCCATTCCGATCAGGCAGAGGTTTTTGTTGAACAGCTCGTTCCGTTTAAGCTCCTTCTTGATCCATTCATTTCTTTTCATGCTGCTGTCTCCCTCCAGTATTCTTGAAGAGACTGCTGACATAAATGAAAAAGCAAGTTCTGCAACCGCGATTCCCGAAGCTTTAGGAGTATTCCGTACTACTATGCTCTTGAGCGATGCGTAGTCTGTATCAATGTTATCAATTCCCACACCGCCTCTGATAATCAGTTTCAGATCAGGAGCGCTGTCAATAAATTCTCTGGTACATTTTGTCTTGCTTCTTACAAGAACAACATCGGCCTTTTTCCAGGAAGAGGGATCTGTATCAACTTTTCCGAATTTTGCCAGTTTTTCTGGCAGATCTTTTGAGAATTGATCGCAAACAGTTATATACATGGGTTTCCTCCGTTTATACCGAAATACAAATGTTTCCGAAAATCTGGTATTACTCTTGTATGATGAAAAATAAGAAAATCGGCATTATATTATAATTATCGGTCCTGACAACAGAGCTGTCAATAGTTAAATGATGTTGAGTGTTAAAAAACATATGTTAAAATGCATAAAATGCAATAAAATAAAGAATAATGGATGTTAAATGCAAAAATGATGATATGTCATGAGCTTCCGGCAATGCAATGGCAGGTTTCTGTTTTTATTTGATTTGTCCTACATTAATGTAGTAAATGCATTTTTATGGTACAATAATGTAGGATTTGCTTTGTCTGAAAAACATATAAACAGCTTATATCCATGTCTACTACACTGTTAGGCATGAATACAGCCGCCTTTTTCCCTTTATGTGCTGGAATGTTGAACATGGCATGTTTTTTGCATATATTAAGTTAACTGTTAAACTACACATTGAATGCGTCAGCAGCAGATGTGCAGAAAGATGGCAGGATTTTGTCTTTAAAACAGGTTCCTGCCGGGGCACTTTATACTTTCTTAATAGAACAGCTGTAGGAAGTATATGATATGGTGCCTTCAATAAATACCCGGATATTGGTATGAGTTCTGGACCAACTTGTATTTTATATCTGTTGATTTGTTCTTAACAGTCTCCTTAAGTTACCTGGCTCTTTGCTTGTCAAGCAGGGAGCCTTCTTTTTAAAAAAAGTTTCTACAGACTGATACTGCAAGGTAGAAGATTTTTTTTAAAACAGTATAATGATATTTATCAGATCCCATATATACAGAGATATAAAATGCAAAAAGAAGAATTACTTATTACTGCTAGTCTTGCAAGGCTGGAGCTTAATGATAATGAAATAGACAAGCTTGATGAAGCTGTTTCATCAATGATTGAATATTTCACATTGATGGATGAAATAGATGTTGATGATCTTGAGCCTACAACACATGCCTTTATCAGGGAAAACAGAACAAGGAAAGATATTCATGCAGAAAGCAGCGGAATGGCTGATAAGCTGATTGATAACTCACCTGAAAGAGAAGACAGGTTTATTGTTGTTCCGAATGTAATTTAGCTATATCCCCAATTCATACAGGAGAAAAAATTGAGCTGGAATAATATCTTAAGCACTGAAAATGCTGACAGCTATAAAAAATATATTGATGAATGGGAAAGCCGAATCCATTCATTTCTCGAATATAAAATCGAAGAGACAGATCTTTCCGAAGCCGGAGAGAATTCCGGTTATCTTTCAGGTATGCCTTTTGCTGTAAAGGATAATATTGCTGTTAAAGATTATAACCTGACCTGCGGTTCAAGAATACTTGAAAATCTTGTTTCTCCGTATGATGCCACTGTAATTGAAAAATTGAGACAGAAGGGCTGTATCCCTGTAGCAAAAACAAACATGGATGAATTCGGCATGGGCTCTTCTACAGATAATTCAGCTTTTTCTGTTACAAATAACCCCTGGGATCTTGAAAGGGTAACAGGCGGTTCAAGCGGAGGCAGCGCTGCAGCTGTTGCAGCAGGGCTTGTTCCTTTTGCTCTCGGTTCCGACACCGGGGGATCAGTCAGGCAGCCTGCTTCTTTCTGCGGCGTTTACGGGCTGAAACCCACATACGGGGCTATTTCCAGATACGGACTTGTCTCATATGCCTCATCACTCGATGTAATCGGGATTATGTCCAGAAGCCTTGAAGTAATTGAAGAGGTTTTCAAGGCAGCAAGAGGAATTGATACGAGAGACCAGACATCAATCGAATATCTGGCTTCAGATGAACTTAAGCTTCCTGAAAAACCTGTTTTCAGCATAATTAAAAACCTTGAAGGACTTTCTGAAGAGGTTGAAGAAGCTTATAGGAAGGCAGTAGCCGTTCTTAAAGAGAAGGGTTATGAAGTAAGGGAAATAGAGCTCCCTGTTCTTGATTATGTTGTTCCTGCCTACTATACAATAGCAACAGCAGAGGCAAGCGCAAACCTGGCAAGATATAACGGTGTCAGGTACGGTTACAGGAGCGCAAAAGGGGAAACTCCGTCAGAGCTTATGAAGCTTACAAGGGATGAGGGGTTCGGCGATGAAGTTAAGCTCAGGATCCTTCTCGGAACATATGTCCTCAGATCCGGTTTCCAGGACAGGTACTATGTCAAGGCACAGAAAATAAGAACCAGAATAATGAATAAGCTTGATGAGGTTTTCAAGACTTCAGATCTTATAATGCTTCCCTCATTTCCTGTTCCTGCATTCAGGCACGGTGATGAAAGCATGACCCAGTACCAGCAGAAAGTTGCTGATAAATTTACTGTTACTGCAAACCTTGCAGGTATTCCGGCTCTTAGTTTTCCGGCAGGCAATTATAATTCACTCCCTGTGGGGCTCCAGTTTTTAGCTCCCCGTTACGGAGAGAAGATGCTGCTTGATGCTGCAGGAATTTTTGAGAAAGATTTTCCGGTACTTGATCCTCCCGGATACAGGCCGGCTGATGAAATCACAGGATAGCTTCAGAGATTGAAGTTTTACCTGAATGCAGTTCAGGATTATTGGAAGAACCTGGTTAAGCAGGTTTTTTAATTTTTTAAATACATGTCACCTGCGGGGCAGGGATGTAACAGTTTAATACTGATATAGTTTTGACATCAGAAACATTTTTATGGAGAAAACAGTGTTTGATACATATATAGGACTTGAGATACATATACAGCTTATTACCGATACCAAGATATTCTGCAGCTGCAGAAATTCATTCGGCGATGAGGCAAACACAAATATATGTCCTGTATGTATGGGATACCCGGGTGTGCTTCCTGTTTTAAATGAAGAGGCAGTAAGGAAATCCTATATTGTCTGCAGGGCTCTCAACTGCCATCTCAACGAAAAGGCTGTTTTTGACAGGAAAAACTATTTTTACCCCGACCTTCCCAAAAACTACCAGATTACACAGTTTGAATATCCATTCGGTATTAACGGGTATTTTGAAAATGAATCCGGTGGTGAAGTTAAAAAGATAAGGATACATGAGGCTCATCTTGAAGAAGATGCAGGCAAGATGATACATGAAGGTCTTTCCTCATACTGTGACTACAACAGGACAGGAACCCCGCTTCTTGAAATCGTGACAGAGCCTGATTTCAGAACAGGGGAAGAGGTCGAGGCTTTCCTGCAGAATTTCAGAAGATTTGTAAGGTACCTGGGAGTCTGTGACGGAAACATGGAAGAAGGTTCCATGAGATGCGATGCCAATATTTCCATCAACTTTCCCGGCAAGGGGCTGGGCAGGAAAGTGGAGATTAAAAACCTCAACTCTTCACGTAATGTCAAATTTGCTCTCCAGTATGAGCAGAAGCGTCAGTGGAAAATGCTTAAAAATGATGAGCTTATTGTTCAGGAGACAAGACTCTGGAATGATGACAAGAAGAGAACAGAAAGCATGAGGAGCAAGGAAGATGCAAATGACTATAGGTATTTTCCAGAGCCTGATCTTCCTCCCTATTTTCCTGATGCTGAATTTCTGGAATCAATAGAAAAGGCACAGGTTGAACTTCCTGTTGCAAGAAAAAACAGATTTATATCTGAATACAAACTTACACCCGACTATGCGGAGTTTCTTACTGAAGAGAGGGACCGGGCAGATTTTTACGAATCTGCCTGTACTAATGGATGCGACAGCCAGGCAGCTGCTTCGTGGCTGAAGGGAGATACAGCAAAGGCTCTCAACGTAAGGAAGAAAAATATAAACGAAACATTTCTTACTGTGGAAAGATTTACTGAACTCCTTGGTCTTCTTGATGAAGGGCGGATAAATAATCCGACAGCCAAGAAAGTGCTTGAAATAATCATGGATGAGGATAAAGGCGCTGAAGAGGTTGTAGCTGAAAACGGCTGGGAGCAGGTAGACAATTCCGAGGAACTGGAAGCGTTTGTTGATAAGGTTTTATCAGAGAACAGCAAAGTCCTTGAACAGATTAAATCCGGCGACATGAAGCCGGTCGGATTCCTGATAGGTCAGGTTATGAAATTATCAGGCGGCAAGGCAGATCCGAAAAAAGTAAAAGAGATAATAACAGGCAGGATATAATAATGAAAATCAAAAGAACAGCCACTTGCGGCGAACTTACAATAAAAGATGTTGACCGGTCAGTCAGTTTAAGTGGCTGGGTTGAAAACTACCGTGACCACGGGGGAGTAATTTTTATCGACCTTTTCGACAGATGGGGAATGACTCAGGTAGTCTTTGATCCTGAAGTCGCAGGAAAGGTCGCTCATGAAGCAGCAGGTCACCTCAGGAGCCAGTATGTTGTATCTGTCACAGGAGAGGTGCGGCAGCGGCCTGAAGGAATGGCGAACGACAGGCTTGATACCGGGGATATTGAAGTATATGTAAAGGAACTTGAAATCCTCAATAAATCAAAAACCCCTCCGTTTGATATCTATCATTCAGACGGTGTAAATGAGGAAACAAGGCTCAAGCACAGGTACCTTGACCTTAAAAGGGAAAAGCTTCAGAAATCTATAATTTTCAGAAGCAGTATGATGAATACAATAAGAAACTACTTCCATGAAAATAATTTTGTGGAAATAGAAACACCTATTCTCAATAAATCTACACCTGAAGGTGCCCGTGATTATCTTGTTCCGAGCAGGATACATCCGGGAAGCTTTTTTGCGCTTCCGCAGAGTCCGCAGCTTTTCAAACAGACTCTGATGACTTCCGGTTTTGACAAGTATTTCCAGGTAGCAAAATGTTTCAGGGATGAGGACCTCAGGGCGGACAGGCAGCCTGAATTTACACAGGTAGACCTTGAAATGTCGTTTGTCGACCGGGAAGATGTTATGGGGGTTATCGAAGGACTTTTCAGGCTTCTCTTTGAAAAACACCTTGGAAAGAATATTTCTCTTCCCCTCCAGAGACTCACCTATAAAGATGCAATGCTCAAGTACGGCTCTGATGCGCCAGACCTCAGGTTCGGCCTTGAAATAGTTGAACTTTCAGATGTGTTCAGGGAAACTGAATTTTCCGTCTTTAAGAATGCTCTTTCAAAGAAAGGGGTTGTAAGGGGTATAAACCTTAAAGGCTTGAGTTCCGAGCTCAGCAGGAAAGATCTTGATTACATGACTGAATTCGTAAAACAGTTCAGGGGCAAGGGTGTTGCCTGGATAAGGATGAATGAGGACGGTCCCCAGTCCCCGATTATAAAGTTCTTTTCTGACAGGGAAGCTGAAGAACTCTATAAAACCATGGGTGCGGAAACAGGTGATGTTCTTATTTTCCTTGCTGACAGGGAAAAAATTGTTTCACAGTGTCTGTCTGAGCTCAGGAAATATTTCGGAAAGAAGTGCAGTCTCTATACTGAAGATGATATAAGTCTTCTCTGGGTTGTCGATTTTCCGATGTTTGAACTGAATGATAACGGCAGGCCGGATGTTCTGCATCATCCGTTTACAGCTCCCAAGCCTGAGGATCTTGATAAACTTGAGGATGATATCTATGGAATCAGTACCAATGCCTATGATATAGTTCTTAACGGACATGAAGCAGGAGGAGGCAGCATTAGGATTCATGATATAGATGTTCAGAAAAAGATCCTTGATATAATCGGAATAACAGAGGAAGAGGCTGAAACACAGTTCGGGTTTCTCCTTGACGCGCTTCAGTTCGGCACACCACCTCACGGCGGTATAGCGCTTGGACTTGACCGTATGGTTATGCTGTTCCTGGGACTGGATTCGATAAGGGATGTCATTGCATTTCCCAAGACACAGAAGGCGACATGTCTTCTTACAGGAGCTCCCACAGAAGTTTCCGATGATCAGCTTTTTGAACTGAATCTTGAGACGCTGCAAAGTGATGAATGATTAAAAACTGGTTAATAAAGAATTATTTCATAACAGGAATACTTTCCGCAGTTATCGCGGGAAGTATTTTTTCAAAGGTTATAACACCTTTAAATCCCGGCGGAAAAACAGTAATGATCCTTGTAATCCTGCTGTTTTTCGTCCAGGGATTCAAGCTTCCGACAGAAAACATAATAAAGGGGCTTACAAACTATCCTCTCCATGTTTTCACCCAGGTTTTTATTTTTGTAATCAATCCAATTTACTTTTTCATACTGATGAAAATATTTTCTCCATTTATAGACAGCAGGTTTGTGATAGGTATTTATGCCCTCTCCACTCTTCCCACATCAGTATCCAGCTGCACTGTTTTTACAAGCACTGCTCACGGGAATGTAGCCGGAACCATGTTCAATGCTGCACTTGCCAATATATCGGGTGTTTTTATTTCTCCCCTTCTTATATCTCTTCTTTTAAGTACATCCGGGCAGTCTCTTCCTGCTGATGAAGTTATAAGGATTCTTGTAAGCCTGTTTGTAAAAATGGTGCTTCCTATAATCATAGGGCAGGTTGTAAGGCAATATGTAAAGAAATTTGCTGAGAAAAACAGGAAGAGGCTGAATATTTTTTCAAATATAATTATTCTCATTATTCTCCTGTTTGCCATAGCCGGGAGCGGAAAGATGTTTACATCAGAAATGCTTAAATTGCTGATTATCCCTTTTGCTCTTCTTGCTTTCTCATACCCTTTTATCCTGTTTCTTACAGGCTGTGCCGGGAAGATAGTGCGGTTCAGCAGGGAGGACCGGATTTCATCGATGTTTACAGGTTCTCAGAAGACCCTTGCAATGGGGCTTCCGCTGATGGCAACATACTTTGCATCCTCTCCTGAGCTTATCGGTTTTGCAATAATGCCAATTCTTTTCTACCAGCCTTATCAGCTTATAGTTTGCGCACTCAGCATGAAGAGGATAAGAAACCTGAAATAGCTGATTCCTGTAAAATGAGAAACCTGCTGTTATCTGTTTAAGTGAAAAATATTGTACAAATTATGAGAAGAATGAAACTTTCTTGACAAATGATGTTTATGGGATAATTATTATTTTATAGGATTTAAATATTATTTGATAAGGAGTTCCATATGAAAAAGGGATTGTTGTTCTTTCTTGTGCTTCTCATGCTTATTCCTGCTGTAATTTTTGCAGGCGGAAAAAAAGAGAAAGAGGAAAAAGGTGCTTATCCTCCTGAAATGGATGCATGGGCAAAAGAAGCTAAACTCGGTGTCTATGACAAGGACCAGGACTGGGATGAAATTATTGAAAAGGCAAAACAGGAAGGAAAAGTTGTTGTTTATTCCTCCTCTTCACGAATTGCAGGGCTTGCAGAAGATTTCGCCAGGTTATATCCCGGAATAGAAGTCGAGAGTTTCGACCTTGGATCTGTAAAAACATTTGAAAAAACAATTCAGGAACAGGATGCAGGGCTTTACAATGCTGATATTATTACAACAGGGGGAAGCGGAAACTATTACTTTGAGCTTCTTAAGAAAAACAGAATTGTAAATTTTGTACCTTCAACACATAAGGATAAAATTCCAAAAGAATTGAGAGATCCTCTTCTTGTAAGAATAAATGAAGCAATAGTTTTTATGTATAACATGGAAAACCATGATGCTCCTCCTGTAGATAATTTATGGGAACTTACAACAGAAAAATACAGGGGAAAAGTTGTTATCAAAAACCCGCTTGCATCTCTTTCAAATCTTATGGGTGTTGCAACAATTGTTCAGCATGCTGATGAAATGGAAAAAGCGTATAAAAAATTTACAGGCGAAAAACTTGTTCTTTCAGAAGGTGTTCCTGATGCAGGTTATGAATGGCTTTACAGACTTATCCACAATGATCTTGTTATTCTTAAATCCGGAGGAAAAGTTGCACAGGCTTCGGGACAGAAAGGACAGGATAATGCTCCTCTCTCAATTGGCCCTATAGCATACGGTGCAAGATATAACAGGAATAAAGGTTATGTAAACGGATTAATCTATCCTGTAGAACCAGCAGACGGTGTTATTTATCCAACCTATATGTCTATCGCAAGACAGGCTCCGCATCCGAATGCTGCGAAACTCTTTACAGCATATCTTCTCGGAAATCCTGATGTAACTCCGGATACAAAAATTGAAGAACCATATACTGAAGGTGAATCTATAAAATGGCTTCAGGGGATGGCACCATACTTTTTTGCCGGCTCTATGAGTCCTATGGAAAATATGCCGATAGCTGGGGATGTTAAGGACTGGAATAAAATGAACATGTGGACAGTTGATCCTGAGTTTATGTGGTATGAAGGACCTAAAGTTCAGGACTTCTGGATGAAGGAAACAGCTAAATAATAAAGTAAATAAAAGGGCTGTCCATATGAGGATAGCCTTTTTAAACAGGAAATTCATTGCCCCCTGATGATTTTCTGTTCTTTATTTATGGGGGAATATATCAGGTTCTTCTGAAAAATATATTTTTATAATCAAAGTTAAAATCGATGTCTGATAAAAATTGATTTTGAGTATTATCAGTATTCGAAATGATCAGTTTCAAAAGGACCTTAATTAGGAAATACAGATGCAGCAGAAAATTCAATTCTATACATCAAAATTAAAATCAAAACCGGAGATAGTACTGTCAATTATATTTGTAGCAGTTTTTGCATTTTTAATTGTAGTGCCTTTTGCTCAGATGATTTATACGACTCTGACATATCAGTCCTATGACCTCCGGCTTGAACGGGGCGCAGAAGAGGGCGCTTTTACTTTTTTTCATTATAAAAGAATGTTTGGAAGCGATTTGACAAAATCTCTTTTCTTAAAACCATTCTTAAACAGCATCAAGGTCGGAGTTTCAGTTACTCTTATCGCAATGTTTGTGGGATCCATTCTGGCATGGCTTTTTGTAAGGACAGACATTCCTTACAAAAAATTCTTCCAGACCATAATTGTTGTACCTTACATGATCCCCTCCTGGGTCATCGCCCTGGCCTGGCAGCTCTTTTTTCAGAATACAAGAACAGGGGGCCACGCAGGTGTAATAACAGCTCTTTTCGGGATAGGTATTCCAGACTGGTTATCCTACGGTTTTGTCCCTATTGTTATATGTCTTGCGCTGCATTACTATTCCTATACATTCCTTCTTATGTCAGGGGCCCTGCGGACAATAGATTCAGAACTGGAAGAAGCTGGAGCAATCGGGGGACTTTCAAGAATCCAGGTATTGGGAAAAATAACTTTTCCTCTCGTTCTTCCGGCTCTGGGATCCTCCTTTGTCCTTACTGTTACAAGAAGTATGGGAACTTTCGGTACGCCAGCTCTTTTGGGGCTTCCGGTAAGATTTTTCACCATCCCGACCCAGATTTACGCCATGATAAACGCGAGAAATATGGGAGACGGTTTTGTCCTTGCTCTTGTTCTTATTATTCTTGCCGCTACTTTTATCTCGGTAAACAATAAAATAATAGGGGTTAGAAAGAGTTTTGTAACAATGAAAGGAAAGGGATTCAGGTCCAGTCCCATGAAACTCGGTAAATTAAGACCTGTTTTTATAGCAGCTCTTATTATTTTAATACTCTGTCTTATCGTCTTTCCCATAGTAATGCTTTCATTAAGTACATTAATGCTTCTTCCTGATGATTACTCCCTTTCCAACTTTACAAGCCACTTCTGGTTTGGAGATAGTAATTCGGAAATTGCGAGCGGTGAAAAGGGTGTTTTCAAGAACCAGGGAATTATCGGAGGAATGCTTAACAGCATCAAGCTTGGTATTCTGGCAGCAGTTGTAAATGCTTTTCTGGGGCTTTTGATAGGTTATACAGTTGTAAAAAACAGAGGTACAAGGCTCTCTCAGATTATTGAGGGTGTTGCCTTTGCCCCGTATGTTTTTCCAAGTATTGCATTCAGTGCAATATATTTAAGTATGTTTTCAAAGCCTGTGGGACCGATTCCCGCTTTATACGGAACATTTTCTCTTATGGTTTTGATTGTAATTGTTAAAAATCTTCCGTTTTCATCACGTTCCGGGATAAGTTCGATGCTTCAGGTTGATAAGTCTCTGGAGGAGACAGCCAGTATACAGGGGATCCCTTTCATGAAAAGGTTCCGTCTGATTATAATGCCGCTGTGTAAAAGCGGATTCCTTTCAGGTATGATCCTGACTTTTATTACAGCGATGAGGGAGCTCTCCCTTGTTATACTTCTTGTAACACCTTCTACAAGGTTGTTGACAACAATGATATTTGCATATGAAACACAGGAACAGGAACAGCATTCAAATGCAGTAACACTGCTCCTTTTACTGATTATAATACTGGCTAATGTTTTAATAAGAGTGCTTGTTAACAGAAAATCTGAAGACACTATGAATTTGGGGTAAACTATGAGTAAAATTGAACTTAAAGAAATAACAAAAAAATACGGAAAGGTTGCTGCTGTTGACAATATGGATCTTTCAATAAAAGAGGGGGAGTTTTTAACTCTTCTTGGGCCTTCCGGCTGCGGAAAGACTACAACCCTGCGAATGATTGCAGGACTTGAAGAGCCTACTCATGGAGTACTGAGTTCTGACGGTAAAGTCCTTTTTTCCAGGGAAACTGGGGTTTATGTTCCTCCTGAACAGAGAAATCTCGGCTTCATGTTCCAGAGCTATGCTCTCTGGCCCCATATGACAGTGAGGAAAAATATTTCTCTCGGGCTTGAAACAAAAAAAATTCCAAAAGAAAAAATAAATGAAAAAGTAAAAGATGTTCTGGATAAGGTGCAGCTTACAGGTTATGACGGAAGATATCCGAGTGAGCTGTCGGGCGGTCAGCAGCAGAGGGTAGCTCTTGCAAGAATGATTGCTGCCGAGTCTGCCATATTCCTGATGGATGAACCTCTTTCCAATCTTGATGCAATGCTCAGGGTTGATATGAGGTCTGAGCTTAAAAGGCTTCACAAGGAGCTGAATGCAACATCTGTATATGTAACCCATGACCAGGTTGAAGCGCTGACTCTTTCTGACAGGATAGTTGTTATGAATGAAGGGCGGATAATGCAGAGCGCAAGTCCTGAGGAGCTTTATTTAAAGCCTGCAAACCTCTTTGTCGCTAAATTTGTGGGAAGCCCAAGGATTAATCTTCTTACCGGTTCTGTAAGTTCAGAAGGGGGGAAGTATTATTTTAAAAACAGCGATATTTCTATTCCGCTCAATTCCTTTGACAGTTCTCCTGTTCCTTCCGGAAAGGAAATTATCGCAGGGATAAGATCTGAAGATATTTCAATCACTAAAAATGATTCAGGCGACTACAGAATCTATTCTGTCCTTCCTGCCGGAAGTGAAACAATAATTACTGTAATTAAGGGAGAAACCCATATTACAGTCAAAGTATCAGGTTTTACTTCTCTCGCAATGGACAATATGGTAGATCTTGATTTCAACAAGGATAAGATATCATTTTATGATAAAGACTCAGAGGATCTGATCTTCTAGTAGCTGTTAGGTAATTCCGAACAGTTTAAAACAGGATTTGCTGTTAATTAAAAGCTGCTGAGTCTTTAGATAAGATAACTGTTAAGGATTTATTATAATAATAATCTGGTTAAAAAACATTCTGCCGGACTTGTCTTGTTGATAAGGACGGCAGATTTTTTATCACAAGTACAGGTCCTCTCTTAAATAAGAAACCAGGCTGTCCAGCACCTGCTGAACAGCCCTTTATGTAAATTATATTAAAAATACCTGACTGCCCTTACCCTGTAGAGATCAGTTTTAGGCATATTCATTATCACAGGTACACTTGAATACTCATATGGCACTTGCGCATAAGCCTCATAGGAGTTTGGCATATCCCCTGGCATGCCGCCCTGTAATGCGGGATCAAACACTATTTCTGTTGAACTCCAGTATGAGGCATCAGCCGGCAGGGCTTCGTTGGTTGAAGAGAGAGCTGCTGCTATTGCTTCAAGTTCCCTGATTGAAGGCAGGTACCAGTCATCACAACCGCCGTAAACAAGGCCAAGGCATGCCTGTGCAGCCGGAGATGTCGGAATCGCCTCGGTATTAGCCTTTCCGGTTCCTATATCCAATCCGCTTGCGTATGTAATCACTCCATAATGCCCCCACGCTACTGCAGGACCTTCGGTTTCTGCCGGAGCTGCTTCTATATACCGCCATCCGTCTGAGACGCTTCCCTTGTCATGGATTATTATCCCCCCCGCAGGACCTGTATCCCCGACAACCAGGCTTGCTGCTGAACTGCCGGCAGAAGAACTTCCGGATGAGTGATCTGAATCACAGCCTGTTATAAGAATTATTAGAAAAAAGGTTGTCAGTGCATAAAAAATCTTCTTCACAATCTGCTCCTTGTTGAATTATGTATTTTGATACATGTAAACTATAAAAAGATTCTATAACTGATTATCAATTAAATCAATAAAAAGGTATCGATAAGAAAATATCGTTAGGCGGTATTCATGTTGGCGGAGGGAGGCTGTAATCGGAATTCCTGTTCAGCTATTTTATGAAAATAAGGAAGGTGAGGAAGATGTTGCAGAATCCTTTTACTGGATGGAGGCTCTCTGTATGTTTTTTTCAGCCCTGCCTTGAGATTCTTATGAGTGATTTATTTTAAGACATATTCCCTGTCAGGTGTTTGATTCTATCCGGTCCCTGCCGTTCTTTTTAGCTATATACAGCGCCTTATCCGCCCTTGCGAAAAGTTTTTCCGCATCTTCCCCTTTTCTGCGGAGCGCAAGGCCTCCGCTTGCTGTCTGTATTCTGCCTCTCATGCAGTCTGAAAAATCAATTGATTTAATCTGCTTTCTTATTCTCTCTGCTGCAGCAAGGGCATTTTCACTGTTTTCAACAATAAAGAAAACAGCAATTTCCTCTCCCCCGACTCTTACTGCGAAATCTCCCGACCTCAGGCAGTTCTGAATTGTCCCTGCAGTCCTTTTAAGTACTATATCACCTGTGTTGTGGCCGTAAGTATCATTAACTGATTTGAAAAAGTCGAGATCTATCATTAACAGGGCAATTTCTTTTAACAGATCCCTGTCATGATGGGAAAAAATTCTGGGAATTGATTCATTCATGAATGTCCTGTTGTAAAGACCTGTCAGTGTATCCTTTATGGAAAGTTCGTAAAATATCTGTTTTTCACTGTCGATTTTCTGCTGGATAAGTTCTCTTTCTACAGCAATGCAGAGAGGCTGTGTTATCTGGGTAAGTATATTCTGCGTTTCCCCGTCCAGGATAATTTTTTCTGATAATCCGATTAATGCAAATGCAAATATTTCTTCGTTTTCCTGATATTTCAGGGGAAGGGCAATTGTAAAATTCCTGTTATCCAGGATGTAGTATTTTTGATTATAATTCTGTTGTGAGTTTTCATATATATTCAGTATATTTTCATCCGGTGTGTATGAAGTTTTCCTGTACCCGGTTTCCTCTTCAAGTTTCTGCCATATTCCCTCTTCTGTGAATATCAGGAATTTAAGGTCAATTGCCGGTATTATCTGCTTAATATGCTTGAGAAGCTGTTTTGCTGTTGTATTGAAATCCCTGTGAAAAATAAGTGTCTTCATGAAATCGTTCATAAACTGGTGCAGTTTTGACAGTTTTCTTATTTCCGTATTTGTCTGAGTAAGAAGATATAAGCCGCAGTCAAGATCCTTGAGGTGATCAAGAATAAAGGGAACAAGATTTTCTTCTATTATTGAGCCATGCTGGGGAAGAATCCTCTTAACAGGAAGTTTCTGGAATTTTGTAACAGCAGATGCCAGTATTTCCCTGGATGGCATATAATGCTCATGAAAAAGTTTTATTGATTCCAGGTATGATTCATTCTCTGCAAAAAGTGAAAAACCGTCAGTAAAACCCCCTGCTATATCGCTTGAAAATAGTGAGCCTGTTTCAGTGTCGAAAGAACAGAATGCTCCCGGGAAATGGAGGTAGGGTGTGAATATGAATTCCAGTTTTCGCCCCCCCGCATCAATATGCCAGTTCATTTCTTCAACACACTTAAGCGGCATTTTTAGATCAAGGTGCTTAAGAAGCGCAATTGCTCTCCAGTGGCTGAGTATGACTGAATCGTTTCTTGTATTCAGGCGGTCTATTATATCGAGAGCCCCAGTTATGTCGGGATCCTGGTGATGCACTACAAAATAGCGTATATTGGAGAAAGGTATTATCTGCTCAATTTTTTTAAGTGTGTATTTGAAAGTCAGACGGGACCCCGGGTCAAACAGTATTGATTCTGAGCCGTTTTCCAGAAGATAGCAGTGACATTGGAATGGGTCATTTTCAAGATAGTGGCCAACCCACCAGATTTTATCTGTTATGTTTACAGGTTTGTTGTAGTCAATTGATGAGATATTACGTTTCATGAAATAAATTATAGTACAACAGGAAGTTGAATTGGAAACAGATTTATGACTGATACAGTCAGCCCGGGAATTGCTGTTTTTCTTTTCTGCTGTTATTGTAAGATGCAGGACAGCAGGGGAATATTGGGGTATTAAATCTGCCATTTTTTTAAAGATAATATGGTCCCGGATGAGGAGCAGCGGAGGTACAGCATTAAAAGCAGTCTTAAAGGAAATTTACTTGTATTGTCAGGAGCTGTGTTCTGGGGAACGACCGGTACTTCCCAGGCTCTTATTCCCGGCACTCCCGATCCTCTTTCAGTCGGCGCTGTCCGTGTTATTTCAGCAGCCCTGTTTCTCTTTGTTTTCAACAGGTTGTTCAGGATCAAATCAGATCTGTCAATTCTGAAATTCAGGGAGACCTGGATTGCTTCTGTATCACTTGTTCTGTATCAGCTGTTTTTTTTCGCAGGTGTGAAGATGACAGGGATTGCAGTAGGTACTGTCCTTATGCTCGGAAGCTCAACAGTCTTTGCAGGGGTGCTTGCTGCAGTTCTGATCAGGGAAATGCCTGAAAAAAAGTGGTACTTATCTTCTCTGATGTCTGTTGCAGGATGTGTTATTCTTCTGGCCGGTACAGGCCTTGAGCTTAATATGAAGGGTGCTTTCTTTTCTGTCTGTTCCGGTCTGTCATACAGCATGTTTTCTGTTTTATCCAAAAAGGTTCTTGAAAAGCATAAGGCTTCTGTTTTTATTACGACAGTTTTTATTATCAGTGCATTCCTGTCTGTTCCAATACTTCTATTCAGGAATCCTGTATGGATATTGGATTTTTCAGGTTTGATGATTGCCCTTTATCTCGGTTTTTTTGCAACTGCGCTTGCATATTTTCTTTATACAGGGGGATTGAAGCTTACCAAGGCATCTACAGCCGTGACTCTTGCACTTGCCGAACCTGCTACTGCCGCGATTCTGGGGATTATGTTTATCGGAGAAAAAGTTACTTTTTTCTCCCTTTCAGGCATAGCAATAATTTTTGCAGGGCTTGTTTATCTGTCAGCTCCTCTGAAAAGAAAGCAGTAAATAGAAAACATGCTTATTCTTGATTCCTGTGTGGTGATTGCATCTGGAAAAGGGAGAAGCAGGTATTATTCTGCAAAAAATCAATCAACCACCAGCAAAGCAGGTGGCTTTTGCTTCAGTAAATAATCTTTCCTGTAAAGTCCAGGGCCTCGGGGTATGTCATCCCCTTTGTTGCCTCGTATATGGAATTCTCTTTTATTTCATTATCCTCGTTAAACATTATTACAGGATTTTTTATGAGGGAATAAATCCTTTTTCTGCTGTATTCCTTTTCTGTGAGGTATTTGAAAAATGAGATATTCAAGGGGTCCTTTTTTTCGCTGTTATAAAGATATTCAAGACCGTCAAGAATCTGTTCAAAAGGGCCTCTTGTAAAGTGAAAAACTCTTTCAGGGGGATGTTTCGGGTCAATTATCCCTTTTTCCTTCAGTGATGTTTTCATTTCATCGATTATTTTTCTGAATTCCGGCCATGGGATTGAAATTCTGAATACCATGACTGCGATATCTGCATGGAGATATTTCCTGTGGAGCAGGGCAGGAAGGTCATAGTTGACTATATATGTGTCTTTGTATTTTTTTATGGTATTTCCGTAAATTGAGAAGAAATCCTTATCATCCACCCACAGGTTGAAAAGATCTTCCTCGTTGATGGAGAACTTTCTTATCGCATCATAGGCTCCGAGTATTTCAGCGTTGTGAAAATCTTCATTGAAATAATTTTCAAAGGATTCAATCATTTTAGGAGTAAAGGCATTTCTTCCCTCTTCCGCAGCTTTCAGTTTGTGGGAATAATGGTGTTCTATTAAATGCTTTGATTTTATGAATGATCCGGGGTAGTTTGCGAAATATACCATTTTTACAGAGTCTTCATGTTCCGGGTAATTATATATCACCTTCATGATCGCGCTTTCTGTGTTGACACCGTTTGTTTCAGGCCTCAGGTAAATAAATATATCAGTTGTTTTCCCTGATGGGTCAGGACCTGCGTAGGGAAGAAGAATGTTCGGTTTTTCCATTTTCTGCAATCCTGTTTTTTTCTCTTTTCTGGACAAGTATTACACCTGTAACAGAAAGTATAATCCCTGCTGTTTCTTTTATTGTCGGCACTTCCGAGAGAAAATACCATGCCAGAATTGCAATAAATATAAGCATTGTGCTGCTTATCATGCTTGATTCAGATGCGGAAAGGTATCTGAGTGTTTTATTCCACAGAGGAAAGGTCAGGCATGTATTTATTATAACCAGAATCATCAGGGAAATAAAACCTGATGCAGTCAGCATTGTAAAACCTTCGGCAACTGTCCCTGTTATAAACAGGAGAGTGCCGCCTATAAACATGGTTACTGCTGTTATTACCATGGGAGATGCTTTTCGGGATTTATTGAGATATCTTCCTGTAAGGGATGCGATAATATGGGAAGTAAAGCAGACTGATGCTGCAATATAGCCTGCTGTCTTTCCGGAGGCGGATGCCAGGGGAAGGAAGTATATGCTGATCCCTGCAATATATATGACAATGCCGCTCCCCTTCATAGGTGTGAGTTTTTCTCCAAGCACTGTTATTCCCAGCAGGCTTATAAATACAGGTGAAAAATTCATGAAAAGTGAAACATGATTCGATGGAAGATATGACAGCGCTATGTACTGTCCCCCCTGGGCTGTCGCATACATTGCAATGCCCAGGATAACAACGACAGGCCATGTCTTCTTTTCAATTGTTTTTACCTCTTTTATCTTTCCTGTCGAGAAACACCATAAGAGCAGAAAAAGAGATGCAAGGAAATATCTTGCGCCTGCAAAGAAGAGTGGAGGTATATCACTCAGGTTGTTCTTTATGATAATCCATGAAGTTGCCCATATTATAACTACGAGAAATGCTTCAGCTATGTTGATTAAGTGCGAGTCTTTTCTATAAGTAAATTTCATCGAAAATATAAAAGCATAAAAAGCTATTTAAATCCACTGTTTTCAGGCAGGAGTTTTGAAATAAAATTCATTTAATCATTGTGTATGTGTGTTGATTGTTCAGTTGGTGTAAAAACTGTGAGTATTTACACCGGGATATTTATAGAGACAGGTTTTTTCTGAAAACAGGATAAATAATGAGGGTTTTCTGATTTATGCGGGGGATGATAAATCCTGATTGGATGCAGTATAAGAAGGGCTGTCCGCTTAAATGCAGACAGCCCGGATGAAAATATCTTGAGGTCAATAATTAAAAATTCTTTCCGTATTTCCGCCATATCTTGAGTGCTATGCCAAGCGGCTCAATCATAGGCACTGTATAGGTATGAAAATCCTTCCTGTAGAGGTAATCCCTTATGTTCATTACATATTCAGAAAAACCTCTCGGGGAAACTATCATCGGCTTGGTCATTGAATTCTTCAGGTCAACAAGCCTGTCTGCAAGGTATTCAGAAAGGAACGGCACCTGCAGGTACAGTGCAGTTATTATGCTGTCGACCTGGGGATCTTTATCTATGATTCTGAGAGCTTCGAGCAGCCTGTTGTCATCACAGTCCCCAAGCAGGTCTACAGGGTTTTTCCCGAATGTTTTTTTTGCCCCTATAAGCTCTCTCAATGCATGTTTTGTCTCATCTGTAAATTCCGCAAGCTTCATTCCGTATTCTGTGATCTGGTCTGCAAGGAGAATTCCTGCTCCCCCCCCTACAGTTACTATTGCCACCCTGTCGCCGTGTGCCACCGGGTTTGTTGTCAGGAGTGAAAGAACATTTACAAGAATTTTCGGGTCCTCGGTAAGGTCTTCGATCATATAGAATCCCGCCTGTCTGCAGCATGCCTTGAAAGCCTCAACATTCCCTGCAAGGGATGCTGTGTGTGAAAGAGTCGCTTCGGCACCCCCTCCGATACCACCCTTTATGATAAATACAGGTTTCTTCTTGGTTACTTTCTTTCCGATTTCCAGAAACTGCTTTCCGTTCTTTATTCCCTCGAGATAGATTGCAATTACACTTATGTTGGGATCTTCTCCCATGTGATCAAGGATTTCCGGAAGTCCTACGCCGCTTGCATTCCCGATGGAAACAAGCTTTCCAAGTTTCATGTTATCTGCCCTCATCATCTCGAGAATCTCAAGGCCGATTCCTCCACTCTGTGAGATTATTCCGATTCCGTTGGGCTCTTCAATAATACTTGATCTGTGTTCCGGTATGAAAAAAGTGTTCAGCCCTGCAAAATTATTGACAGCTCCCAGGCAGTTCGGCCCGAGGTATGCAACGCCGTATTTTCTGCTTGTTTCAACAAGCTTGTCTTCGAGGTCTTTTCTTCCGACTTCTGCGAATCCGTCACTCAGGATAATCGCCCCTTTTCCCCCTTTCTTGCAGAACTCTTCAAAGTCCTTTACTGTGCCTTCTGCATTTATAATGAAGACACCTACATCGGGAGGCTCAGGCAGTTCATCAATATTTTTATAGCACTTCAGCCCCTGCACATAGTCCCTGTGGGGATTTACCGGGTACAGTTTTTTTATCCTCATACAGTTTTTGAGAATAATTCCCCCCATGGTCCCCGGACGGGATGCCCCGAAGACAGCAACAGATTCCGGGTTCAGCACTTTTTCAAGGCTTGCCCTTACATCGGCTGGTATTTCAGAGAAATTTTCTTTGAAAACAGGTTCTCCCTTGATGATTCTGGCATCAACAAGAGCATATCCCTCCCTGTAAAGTACGACCGGGTTGAGGTCTATCTCCAGTATTTCCGGGTTTTCCGCCATCAGCCTTGATATGTTTCTGGCAATTGCAATGATTGCTTTTTTGTCAAGATTTTCTCCCCTGTAGCCGTCTATTATTTTTCCAGCCCTGGTGAGTGAGAGCATTTCCTCCAAATCGCTGTCTTCAAGAAGGCCTATTCCGGGGGCTGTGTCTGCAAGCAGTTCCACGTATTTTCCTCCGGAACCTACTATTATAAGAGGTCCGAAAACCGGGTCCTGATGTGCCCCGACAAGGACTTCAAAACCTGATGACGCCATTTTCTGTATAAGGAATTCCTCCGGTTCTGAGTAGCCGGCATTTACTGCATTTCTTACAATACTGTCTCTGGCTTCAATAAGGGACTCTTTGTCTTTTATATTCAGGATAACTGCCCCGATATCTGATTTATGAACAATCTCCTCGGCATGGGCTTTTAATACAACAGGGTATCCCAGTTTTTTCGCAGCATTTATCAGGGAACTTTCATCAGAGGCAGCTATATCTCCTGATACATCAATTTTATAGTTTTCCAGAAGTTTTTTTGTCGCTGAAAAATCAATTTGTTTTCTGTCAGGCATAATCGGATCTCCTTTTTCATCGGATTTAATTGATTCGTTAAAATCTGGTTTAGTCGACAGAATAAATCAGGTTTAAATCTGCAGTCTGCTGCATTTCCTCTGACTTTAAACCAGCTGATTATGTTTTAAATTTTAGTCTGAAAAGCGCCATAAGTCCACCAAAAAATATTTGCTTAAAATGTTCAAGAGGCGAATATAAAACAAGAATATGCAGGATAAGAGAATAATATGCGGCCGGAGATTTCCCCGTTATTTTCATTTTTAATATTGATATTACATAACTGAAAAATCTCCTTTTCCAAGGGCCTTAAGTCTTTAAGACCCTGTGCTTTAATATGTAATAAACTGTAATGACAAGTGTTAGTATTTCCGCTGCCGGAACTGCCAGCCATATACCTATATTCCCCAGAAATAACGGAAGTAAAAGAATTCCTGCTGCAACAAATATCAGTCCCCTTGAAGAAGCTATAGCTGCGGATTCACCAGCTTTCTGCACAGATGTGAAATAGGCCGAAGCAGTAATATTGAGTCCTGAAATAAGAAAAGCAAAGCTGAAGTATCTGGCAATTTCAGTGACAATTGCATCGAGACTGCTTTCCTTTCCTGTAAAGATATGCGCAAGTATATCCGCCTTGATATAAACTGCTGCAAAGAAAATTACTCCTGCTGCAAGGTTGAAGAAGAGCCCGAGCAGAAACATTTTTCTTATTCTCTCCTTTTTACCGGCTCCGTAACAGAAATTTATTTCAGGCTGGATTGACTGGGCAGATGCGAAAAATATCATTACTGCAATTATCATTATATAGTTGAATATGCTGAATGCGGAAACACCTTCAGAGCCTATCCTTTTCATAAGCGTGATATTGAAAAGATATGCGGTAATACCGGCCGACATTTCATTTATGAATTCCGATGCACCGTTGTATATAATCCTGAAGACAGATTTCACAGGTATAAGAGGGCTTGTGAACCTGAACATCGATGCTTTTGAATAAAAAAATGATATCTGGGCAATCCCTGCTGCAAGCTGTGAAATCCCTGTTGCATAGGCTGCTCCTGTAAGCCCGTATCCCAGTTTCCCGACAAAGAGCCAGTCAAGAAAAATGTTGAGAACTGCTCCTGATGTCAGGATAATAAGTGAAAAGCCGGGAGATCCTGAATTCCTTATAAATGCGTCAAATGTATATGTAATTACAAGGGGGAGAATGAAATAAAGTATTACTGTAAGGTATTCAGATACATAACTGTTTATATATTTATCTGCTCCCAGGAGGCTTATAAGCTGTTCTTTGAACAGGAGTCCTGCTGCTGAAAATAATATAGAAAATACAGTTATAACAGTTACTGTTGCACTGAAATACCTGTCCCCCTCTTCAAGTCTTTTTCCCCCCTTCAACGCTGCTGCTACAGTGCTTCCTCCCATGGCAATCATTACACTTATGCCGAAAGATACGCTGACAAGCGGATATGAGAGGTTTATGGCAGCTATCCCGTGAGGCCCTACATATCTCCCTACAAATATACCGTCAACTATCCAGGCTGTTGTCATTGCAAGCAGCCCGAAAACCGAAGGTATGAGGTTTTTTATAAATATTGTAAGTACCCGGTCTCTGCCGGGCCTTACACGTAGATTTAAATTCATTCTTTTTGTACTCCTGTTTTGAATTTCAGATTCAGAGCTGAAATTCCATGTAATTACTGCTGTTCCGGAAATATGCTTTTTCCTGCAGTCGAAATCCTGTTTCTCAAACTGTAAAAATGTTAAAATGAATAATCAGAAATTCCGTTTTCCGAGTTTTTTGACATCTTTTATCATCTTTGCAAGGTTTTTTCCTTTTTCCCTTTCAATTTTCACAGCCTGTTCATCCTGTTTCATCCTCAGGTAATTTACCTCTTTCATCAGGTCGAGGTAGTTTTCATACCTTCTGTATTCAAGTTCCCCCGAGAGAAGAGCCTCCTGCACTGCACAGCCCGGTTCCCCCTGGTGAGAGCAGTCTTTGTACCTGCAGTTTTGTGCAAACCTGCTTATATCGCTGAAAGTCTCTGAAGTGCTTTCCTCACCTGCCCAGAGCTGTACCTCTTTAAGGCCGGGAGAATCTATAAGCATTATTCCTGATTCAAGAAGGAAAAGCTCCCTGTGGGTTGTCGTATGCATCCCTTTCAGGTCTCCCTCTCTCTGTTCTTTTGTTTTCTGAAGCTTCTTCCCTGCAAGGGTATTTATCAGTGTTGATTTTCCAACCCCGGAAGGTCCTGTGAATGCTATTGTTGAACCTTTCCTGAGTCCCGAAATAAATTCTTCGACTCCTTCTCCTGTCTGTGCGCTTATAAGCAGTATTTCAACACCGGGTGCGCAGTTTTCCGCTTTGAGAAGAGCTCTTTCCCTGTCATCCTCATCTGCAAGATCTGACTTGTTCAGTATTACAACAGGAACAGCCCCGCTTTCCCATGCAAGGGTAAGGTATCTTTCGAGAGCCCCTTCGGTGAAATTCCTTCCTCCGTGAATCCCGAATACAAGCCCTATGTAATCTATGTTTGCAGCTATTACCTGCTCCTCGGTTTTTTCACCTGCAGCTTTCCTTGAAAACCTGCTTTTCCTTTCAATTACCTCCTCGATAATGCAGAAGTCCTCATCCCCCTTCCTGTATAGAACCCAGTCCCCTATAACAGGATAATCTGATGAACAGACTGCCCTGTACCTGAATGCGCCTGAAATTTCAGCATTGAGTATTTTCTCTCCTGCGGCTATCTGGTAGAGATGCCTTGTTTCCCTGATAACTCTTCCCGGTTCCAGATCCGTGTTTCTGAATCTTTCCATCGAAGCTTCAAATATTTTGTCCCATCCCCATATTTTTAAGTTATTTTTCTTTATATTATCCATCTGTATTTATCCTGTATCATTAAACTGTTTATACAATAATTATTATCTATTCTACAGATTTTACCGTACTTTATAATGCTTTCGAAAATTTTCCGAAATATTTCTCCTGCCGCCTTTTCTTCCGGCAGATGCCTGAAGACCGCGATCATACTATTTTCCCTATCGTATTTTCCGCCGGAAAGGGGAGCATTGTAATAGGTTTTGCAGCAAGAGTGAAAATAAGCATCTCATTATCATCTGCAGCAATTCTGTTTGCCCGTATGAAACCGCATGAAATGCATCTGTGAATTATTGACCACTCCTTGTTCTGCCGTACCCAGACAGATATGGGTTCCATCAGACCCCGGCATCCGCATCTTCTGTCACCCTTTTTAAGGTCTACATGGAGACTCCACAGGCATTTCGGGCAGTGGTTTCTCATTTTTCCCCCTGATTCAGGAGGAGCTACTATTGTTCCGCAGTTTCTGCAGATAAATGTTTCTTCTGTGTTTTTATGTATTATCCTGTTTCTGGACATGCTTTTCTCCTTTGATGTAAAAATGATCCGAAGCCGTATTTTTATGACAGGGGAATTACCAGACTGCAGAATATGCTGCCTGTGCCTGAATAAAATTTCCGGTATCCGGGTATTTATAGTGAGATAGATTAAAGATGTCCTGTTCGTGGAAATGTAAAGATTTCTTGTGAGGATAAAACGGATTAGTGTGATTTGCCTGATTTTCGGTATCCCGCCAGTTATCTGGCTGTTTTACTGAATCTCAGTCAGGTTTTATTACTTCTTGATATATAAAATATTATAAGGTTAGCAATATAATCCGGCTTATTCCTGAACAGGAACATCCTTGATTACAAAAGCTGACATAAACGCCTCCTTTTTATACGTCTTATTAAGAGAGATATCATACTGTCTGTATATCGTCAATAGTTTTTCTTCTTCCTGAAAAACTGTACTCATATTGTGATAAAAATACTGGCTGTCTGAGAAGTATATAAATTCTTCAGCGACTTTATTTTTATGGTTTTGAAGAAGTATCTGAAATAAAAAAGTGTAAATAAAGCTTGCCAATTTTGTAAACGTTTACTATACTGCTTTAGTAAACGTTTGCAGAAAAATTAAATTTGATCTGGTTTTATATAATTATGGATACTACAATTAAAGATATAGCTAAAATAGCAGGTGTTTCATATGCCACAGTCTCCCGTGCTCTCAATGACAAGTATGGTGTAAATCCTGCTACCAGGGATGAAATCCTCAGGATTGCAGAGGAGCTGAATTACAGTCCCAATGCTATTGCAAGAGGGCTTGTAAAAAAGCAGACACACACAGTAGGTCTTATAATTCCTGATATAACAAACCCGTTTTTTCCTGAAGTTGCACGCGGTGCTGAAGATCTTCTTGAAAAAGAGGGGTACAGCGTATTTTTATGTAACTCAAACTGGGAAAAGACGAGAGAAAACAAGTATATAAATCTTCTGATTGAAAAGAGGGTTGACGGTCTTGTTATAGCGCCATCTTCAAGTATTGTTTCAGATAATGACAGGAAGCAGTTTGAAAGGCTTCCTGTTGTTCTTATGAGCGGTGTCCAGCCTGGCAGCGGAACAGATTCGGTAGTTCTCAACAATATCAAGGGTGGCTATATTGCGGGACAGTATTTACTCGGCAAAGGGCGGAGAAAATTCTGCTTTCTGGGGGGCTCTGAGGATTCCTTCTCTGTAAAGGAAAGATATTCTGGTTTTCTTAAATCAGTTGAAGGGTATGACGGGTGCGTCCTTTCTCCCGATATGATTAAATTCGGCGATTACAGGGAAAAGAGCGGGTACACGATAATGAACAACCTTATATCTGAAGGAAAAATACCTGATGCAGTATTTGCATCAAATGACCTTCTGGCTCTGGGTGCAATACAGGCTATAAGTGATAAAGGGCTTAAGATTCCCGAGGATATTTCTGTAGTCGGATTTGACAATATTGCAACAGCTTCATTCAGGGGAATTGAACTTACAACAATAGAACATCCGAAATACAGGATGGGGGAACTTGCGGTAAAAATACTCCTGGAAAGGATTGAAAATCCGGGAAAGGAAGAAAAAGAGACACGGGTGGTTCTGGATCCGGAACTTATTATCAGGAAAACAGCCTGATTTTGAGTTTTACCGTTTTTACAAACGTTTACGAAAAGCTTTTGTTTGGAAAAACAATTGAAATTTTACCTAAAAAACATGATATTGCCGGATTTTTTACTATCCGGATATTTATAAATTTCAGCCTGAAACAGGCATCAGACAGTAAATAAAAATTATTCAACAGGAGGAATAAATAATGCTTATAAAACAGGAGGGGAAATTCCCTGAAGGGTATACTCCTATTTCAGAAATTGACGGTAAACACAGTGATATGCTTATGGATTTCGGTATTTTAAATATTGCAGCCGGAAAGACCGAAGTTAACAGCGATTCCAGGGAAAGAGCCTACCTCCTCATGTCAGGAACGGTTGTTCTTGAATGGAACGGAAAAAGTTATGAAGTTGAAAGAAAATCCCTTCTTGAGGAAAATCCTACAGTTCTTCAGCTTCCCAAAGACATGGAAGTAAAAATTACAGCTGTTACTGATGCGGAACTGGCTGTCCAGAAAACTATTAATAATAATGATTTCGAGCCTGTTCTCTACAAGGCTGATGAAGTTACTTCTGCGGAATTCGGCAAGGGAACAATGCAGGAAACATCAACAAGAACTGTCAGAACAGTTTTTGATGCTGCCAATGCACCTTTTTCTGCCATGGTAATGGGTGAGGTAATCAACCATCCCGGTAAGTGGTCAAGCTATCCGCCTCATGATCATCCGCAGCCGGAAATTTATCACTTCAGATTCTTTCCCGAGCAGGGATGGGGCTTTTCAGGTCTTGAGGATGATGCTTTTGTTGTTAAAAACAGGGATTCAGTTACTCTCACTCCCGGAAAGACACATTCTCAGACATCAGCACCCGGTTATGCAATGTACTATATCTGGATAATCCCCCATCTGGGTGAAGATAAGTTTGGACCTGATTCAAGAAATTTCAGGGAAGAGCATAAATGGCTTCTCGATGCAGATGCTAAAATCTGGCCGGATGTAAAAGTCGATTAATTTCAAAATAATACAGGAGGAAATATTAAATGGAAACAGTAAGACTTACCACAGCCCAGGCAATTGTTAAGTTTTTAAATAACCAGTATGTGGAATTCGATGGTGAAGAAAACAGATTTGTGAAAGGTTTCTTTATTATTCCGGGTCACGGAAATGTTCTCGGACTCGGACAGGCTCTTGAGGAAAAACCGGGAGAGCTTGTAGTCCACCAGGGCAGAAATGAGCAGGGTATGGCCCATGCTGCGACAGGGTATGCAAAACAGATGCACAGAAAGCAGATTTATGCTGTGACTTCTTCAATCGGACCGGGAGCTGCAAACATGGTAACAGCTGCTGGTGTTGCAACTGCAAACAGAATCCCTCTTCTCCTTTTTCCGGGGGACTGCTATGCGACAAGACAGCCTGACCCTGTACTTCAGCAGGTTGAGCATTTTCATGACCTCAACATCTCTACAAATGATGCTTTCAAGGGTGTATGCAAGTTCTGGGACAGAATAAACAGGCCTGAGCAGATTATGAGTTCTCTTATCCAGGCAATGAGAGTTCTCACAGATCCTGCAGATACAGGTGCTGTCTGTATCGGTCTTCCCCAGGATGTTGAGGGAGAGGCTTATGACTATCCTGTAGATTTCTTCAGAAAGAGAACTCACAGGATCGAAAGAAGACCTGCAACCGACGGGATGATTACTGATGCTGTAAAAGTTATCAAGAATAAGAAAAGACCTGTTATTATTTGCGGCGGCGGAGTGAGATACTCGGAAGCAGCAGGCGCTCTCAAGGATTTTGCAGAAAAGTTCAATATTCCTTTCGGTGAAACACAGGCAGGAAAAAGCGCAATTCCATACAACCACGAACTCAACCTCGGCGGTATAGGTACAACAGGATGTCTTGCTGCAAACTTAATTGCTCATGATGCGGACTGTGTAATCGGAATCGGTACAAGATACAGCGACTTTACAACTGCTTCAAAATGGCTTTTCCAGAACAAGGATGTTGAATATGTAAATATCAATGCCGCCTCCTTTGATGCTGTAAAAATGGACGGAGTTATGGTTACTGCTGATGCGAAGGCTGCTCTTGAAGACTTGTCAGCTGCTCTTGAAAAAGAAGGCTACAAGTCAGCATATGCAGGCGAAATCAGGGATGCAAGAGCTAAATGGGCTGCTGAGCTTGAAAGACTCTTCTCTATCGAATACTGCAGGGATAACTTTACTCCTGAAGTTGCAGGCCACCTTGATCATGTGCTTCCTGAATTTGAAGATCAGTATAAGACATGTCTGACACAGACAAGAGTACTCGGTATTCTCGATGAAATGCTTGATGATGATGCTGTAATTGTAGGCGCATCAGGTTCTCTTCCCGGAGACCTTCAGCGAGTATGGAGACCTAAGACTGCAAACACATATCACATGGAATACGGATACTCATGCATGGGCTATGAAGTATGTGCATCGCTCGGAGCAAAACTTGCAGAGCCTGATAAAGAAGTTTATGCGCTTGTCGGGGACGGTTCATACATGATGCTCCATACAGAGCTTGTAACATCTGTGCAGGAAGGTAAAAAAATAAACATTGTTGTTATTGATAATGCAGCTTTCGGATGTATCAATAATCTCCAGATGGAAAACGGTCAGGGATCATACATGACTGAGTTCAGGTTCAGAGAGGATAAAACAGGTAAACTCACAGGTAAATTTGTTCCTGTTGACTTTGCAATGAATGCAGCATCCTACGGATGTAAAACATATTCTGTCAAAAATGAAGAGGAACTCAGGGCGGCAATCGAAGATTCAAAGAAGCAGTCTGTTTCAACACTTATCGATATCAAGGCTTTCCCCAAGACAATGACTCATGGATATGAGGCTTTCTGGAGAGTGGGAAGTTCAGAAGTTGCGGAAAAGGAAAATATTGTAAAACAGAACCAGGCAATGAAAAAAGAGCTTGAAAAAGCGAGAAAATATTAATTTATCAGAGGTATGAAAATTATGATGGATGCAAATAAAGTTAAACTTGGTATGGCTCCTATCGGCTGGACTAATGATGACCTTCCCGAGCTCGGAGGTGAGAACACATTTGAACAGTGTGTAAGTGAAATGGCTCTTGCTGGTTACACAGGAAGTGAAGTTGGAAACAAATATCCTAAAGATCCTGCAGAACTCAAGAAATATCTTGATATCAGAGGTATCCAGATCTGTAACCAGTGGTTCAGTTCTTTCCTTACAACCCAGGATTTTGAAACTGTAAAAGCTGATTTTGAGAAACAGCTTGATTTTCTCGAAGCTCTCGGAGCAAAAGTTATCGGACCTGCTGAACAGGGAAACAGTATTCAGGGTAAGGAAAATCCTATTTTCAGGGATAAGCCTTTCTTCACAGATGAAGAATGGACAAAAGTTGCAGAAGGGCTCAACAAACTTGGTAAGATCGCAAAAGACAGGGGATTTAAACTCTGCTACCACCACCACATGGGAACCGGTGTTCAGACAATTGAAGAAACAAAGAAGCTAATGGATATGACAGATCCGAACTATGTTTACCTTCTCTTCGATTCAGGACATTTCACATTCTCAGATGAAGATCCTGTAGAAGCTCTTAAAATGTTTGTTGACAGGGTAGGTCATGTGCATCTCAAGGATGTAAGACTTGATAAACTTGCGCTCACCAAGGAAAAAGAACTCTGCTTCCTTGATGCTGTAAGGGCCGGTTCTTTCACAGTTCCAGGCGACGGTTCTATAAATTTTCCGGTAATCTTTAAAATCCTCGAAGAAAACAACTACGAAGGATGGATGGTTGTGGAAGCTGAGCAGGACCCTGCTATTGCTAATCCGTTTGAATATGCACTCAAGGCAAGAAAATATATCAGGGAAAACACTGGGATATAATCAATACCTCCGCTATCAGGCAGGCATATTCCTGAAGAGCGGGGCGTGATTCTGTATGGGGTTTTTTATTGACAGGTCTGATCCGGGTTTTAAGGATTATACAGTGTCATTTCCTTACAGAATGTTTCAGTTAAATATAAAAATCAGCAGGGTGCCCTTCGGGGTAATAGATCCATCCTGCGAATAAGGAGAATATAATGGGAGATAAAGTACGAGTAGGTATTATCGGTGCCGGAAGAATCGGAAAGGTTCATGCAGAAAGTATTGCATACCACATTCCAAATGCAGATGTTATTTCTGTAACAGATCCGTATATGAATGATGAATCAGAAGCATTCATGAAAAATCTCGGTGTTAAGAAGATTGGAAAAGATTACAAGGAAATAATCAATGATCCGGATATAGATGCAGTAATTATCTGCTCTCCTACAAACACTCACTCACAGTACAGTATTGAAGCTGCTGAAGCAGGAAAGCATATTTTCTGTGAAAAACCGGTTGATATGGATGTTGAAAGAATCAAGGAAACAATCAAAGCAGTTGAAAAAGCAGGTGTGAAATTCCAGGTTGGTTTTAACAGAAGATTCGACCATAACTTCATGGGCCTCCAGGAACATGTGAAGAAAGGAACAGTAGGTGATGTTCATATTGTAAGGGTAACATCCCGTGACCCTGCGCCGCCACCAGCTGAATATGTTGCAGCTTCAGGCGGAATGTTCATGGATATGACTATTCATGATTTTGACATGGTGAGATTTCTCTCAGGCAGCGAAGTAGCAGAAGTTTCCGCTTACGGTGCAGTTCTTGTAGATCCTGCAATCGGCGAAGCTGGCGATATTGATACAGCTGTAATCAACCTCAGATTTGAAAACGGTGCGCTCGGTATTATCGAGAACTCAAGAGAAGCTAAATACGGATATGATCAGAGAGCAGAAGTATTCGGCAACAAGGGTGCTGTTAAATCATCAAATGATACAAAATCAACAGCGGTTGTAAGCACAGCAGACGGTGTTACTGCAGAAAAACCTCTCTACTTCTTCCTTGAAAGATACATGGAATCATTTACAGAGGAGAAAAGACAGTTTTTCGATGCGATTGTAAATAATACAGAAGTCCCTGTAGGGGCAATTGACGGTCTTAAACCTGTTCTTATTGCAAAAGCAGCTCTTAAATCTGTAAAAGAGGGACGAACAGTAAAATTAAGCGAAGTTGAATAACTCAGTACTTGATTTTTAAGTTGTTTGATAATATTATCAGACAATAGGGTGTAACCGGCTGGATCAGTTTTCTGTATCTGGCCGGTGTTATATTCAATCATAGTAAATTCCGGGGGCAAAGTCATTTTGTGATTTCGTTTCCCGGTGAGTAGAATAAGTAATGTATGGTGTGGATGGTATGTTGTCTCCGAACAGGGAAGTATACCCGCCATACAATCCATACCTTACAGAACAACATGCCACCGTCTGTGGCCGGGATAATACCCCTCAGGTACATTGTAACCTGCTGCATGTTATTTCTCCTGATCCTCAGGGCAGACATGCTGAAAAGGCGCGGGTTGTGACCTTAAGAGTCATTTATGCCATGTGCTTTTGATGGCGGTGGTGTTGATTTACTTTATAAAGGAGTAAAAAATATGTCAGATGTTAAACAGAAAGAAGCGCAGGAACTTGTATCAGGTCTTATTGCCAGGGCGAGAGCTGCTCAGAAAATTGCTGAAGGTTTTTCTCAGGAAAAAGTTCTTGAACTTGCAAGAGCTATTTCATGGAATATTGTTAAACCTGGAAATATAGAAGAAATTGCAAAACTTGCATTCGAAGAATCAGAATTAGGTAACTACCAGAGTAAATACGGAAAACTCCAGAAAAAAATCAGAGGAGTTGTAAGAGATGTTGCAACAGCTAAAACAGTAGGTATTGTAGAAAGGGATGAGGCAAAAGGTCTTATCAAAGTTGCAAAACCTGTTGGTGTTATCGGAGCTCTTGTACCCTGTACAAACCCTGAAGCAACACCTGTTATCAAGGCTATCAATGCGATCATGGGTAGAAATGCAATTGTTTTTGCTCCCCATCCAAGAACAAAGAAAACAAATACTCTTATTATGAATAAAATGAGGGAAGCTCTCAAAAAATTCGGAGCTCCTGAAGATCTTATTATCGGTATTGAAAATCCCACAATGGATGCAAGTTCCGAACTGATGAAACAATGTGACCTTGTTGTTGCAACAGGCGGTGCTGGCATGGTTAAGTCTGCTTATTCATCAGGTACTCCTGCATACGGTGTAGGTGCGGGTAATGTTGTAACTGTAGTTGACAAGACAGCTGATCTTAAAGATGCAGCTCACAAAATCATGCTCAGTAAAACATTCGACCTTGCAACAAGCTGCAGTGCAGACAACAACCTTGTTCTTGAAACAGCTATTTATGATGACATGATTGAAGCTCTCAAAGCTGAAGGCGGATACATGGCAACTGCAGATGAAAAAGCAAAACTTCAGAATACTCTCTGGGTTGACGGTCATCTTTCAAGAGATATCGTTGCTCAGGAACCTTCAAGAATTGCCCAGCTTGCAGGAATTTCTATTCCTGAAGGTACAAAATTCATCCTTGTTGAAGAAGACGGCGTAGGCCCTGAACATCCTTTCAGCGGTGAAAAAATGTGCGTTGTTGCGGCAGTACACAAGGTGTCAGATTTCGAAGCAGCAGTTAACAAGGTTAATGAGATTACTGCATACCAGGGCGGCGGCCACTCATGCGGTATCTATACAACAGATAACAGCCATATTGATGAATATGCGCTTAGAACTAAAACAAGCCGTGTTATGGTAAGACAGCCCCAGGTTTATGGAAACAGCGGAAACTGGGACAACGGACTTCCATTCACTCTTACCCTCGGCTGCGGTACATGGGGTGGAAATATTTCAAGTGAAAATATCACATGGAAGCACTTCATAAATACCACATGGGTCAGTCTCCCTATTCCTGAAAAGATCCCTACTGATGAGGAGCTTTTCGGAGATATAATGAACAAATAGCTTTTATAGGCTGTTTGATAGTTCCTGTTTCGGCAGGAACATTAGGCAGGTCCTTTCCAGACCTGCCAGAAATAGACATTTTTTTCTACTTTCCAGCTGCCCTGCTCCTTATGTATATGGGGAGAGGGCAGCACTTTTTTAACAACAGGATGTTGTCACCTGTACCTGCGGTACGGCGCAGGTGTATGCCGAGTGTTCATTTATTATCCCGAGGTACGAGGGGGGATGGACAATAACGAGGTGAACAACAGGCCGTTGTCCCCCTGAAGGGGGCAGGTGTATGCCGAGTGTCCATTTATTATCCCGAGGTACGAGGGGGGATGGACAATAACGAGGCGAACAACAGGACGTTGTCCCCCTGAAGGGGGAAGGTGTCACCTGAATTTGGACCACAGGTCCCGGCGATGCCGAGTGTCTATTTATTTTTCCCGAAGAACGATGGGGGATGCCTGTCCCCGGTTTACTAAAGGCTGACAATAACGAGGCGAACAACAGGATGTTTTTGAAGACCCTCCGGTCTCAAATATTTTAATAACTGCCTGTAAACTATTTCAGGGTTTTTCTGCCAGTTCACTTATTTGGGAATTCTGAATGTGAAATCCTGGTTGCCGATCTTATTCTCTGAACAGTCGCTGGTTTGATTGATTTTAATAGACTAACAGCCGGCAGAATTATATAATGCGCAGGATTTTGAGAAAGGATATTAAAATGAAATATATTTTTATGATTGCTGCATTTCTTGCAGGGACAACAATGCCTCTTCAGAGTTCAATTAATTCCGGTGTGTCCTCACATCTCGGCCATCCTCTCTACGGTGCAGCTGTGTCTTTTTTCGGAGGTGCTCTTATTTCCCTGTTAATACTGATTTTTTCACCTGTCGGTTTTCCTCCCCTTCACAGGTTTGCAGGAATAAACTGGATTTACTTCACAGGCGGTGTTTACGGTCTTATAATAGTGATTTCTGTAATTAATTCAGTTCCCTACGCAGGGGTTGCATCAACTCTCGCCTGTGTAATTGCAGGTCAGCTTATAATGTCAGTCTTTTTCGATCATTTCGGATGGCTCGGGATAAATGCCATAAAAATATCACCTCACAGAATTGCCGGAATAATTCTTCTTATTGGCGGTGTATATCTTATTCAGCGGTAGCTTTTAAAGTTATCTGCTGAAACTGATAAGCATTATGTAATAATGAAAAGCTTCAGTCTTTCCGGGCTGTTTTGATCTTCTTTATTCAGCCTGGCAGCCGTTATACGCTCATATCTGGTTTTTTTGCCTTTCCTTCTGTTCCCTTAAATCGGTCTATGTATTAAAAGTTATTGGAAAAAAGAAAGAACTGTAAACCTGGTTTTTGTCTTTTTAATAGTTATGAACATATGTTATAATGAAGCATCTGAAACAACAGGAGTTAATATTATGATTAAAAAGAATCTGCTGCCTGTTTCTGTTTTACTGCTTATTTCAGGCGCAATGTTCTCATCTCATTTCGGAGTGGGCGATCTTATCTTTCCCCCTATTCTGGGCAGAAGTACAGGTACAAGCTGGTTTACTGCTGCACTGGGTTACATGATAATAAACAGTGTTTTTGTCTGGCTTGCCTATCTTGCATGTGCTCACCAGAACCAGTCTCTTACAGGTATAGCAACAAGAGTACTTGGGAAGGTATCCGGTAAGATATATACATCAATACCGATTCTCATCACAGTTTTTTTTATACTGCCAAGGGTCTCTTCTGCCACACATGAAATGGCGGTCCTCCCTCTTGCGCCGGGCATTCCTCTATGGGCAACTCTGGCTGTTTTCTTTCTAATCTGCTTTTATGTTGCTTTTACAAGGGCGACTGTCATGGACAAGATCGGCAAGGTTATGGCACCTGTTCTGATAATTTTTGTAATCATACTTGCTGTAAAAGGGATTGCGACTCCCCTGTCTTATCCCGAAAGTGTTGAAAAAATAACACCTCTTAAAGACGGAATGCTTAATGCGTATAATACAATGAATGCAATAGCTGCACTCCTTTTCGGCGGCTGGGTGCTTCATGAGCTTAATATCAGAAATATCAAAACAAAAGAGGATAAAGATAAAAATCTCAATGTTATAGGCATTTTTACAGCTGTTCTTCTCGGTATAACTTCAACCGTGCTTGTCTACCTCGGAGCTTCTTCCGGCGCATCTTTTCCCGATGCGGCAATAGGAGTTCTTTCAACTAACATTGCAAGCAGTCTTCTCGGCAAGGCGGGACTTTTCAGCTTTGCAGTAATAATGGCTCTGAGCTGTCTGACAACAGCTGCAGCAATTATTTCCATGGCTGGTGATATGTTTTCAGAGATGACAGGCGGAAAACTGAAATATCTTCATATAGTAGCTGCTGCTACAGCTGTAGCCTTTGTTCTCGGTCTTGTAGGATTAAGCAGGATAGTTAAATATACTGTTCCCTGGCTTGTTCTTCTTTATCCCTCTATTGTAGTTTTTATACTGAGTGCTCTTTACTATGATTTTGATAAGATAAGAAAAGCTGTTGCAGGGGGAGTTATTACTGCGGTTTTTTTCGGTCTGGGCGATATGCTTTCATTCTACGGGTTGACTTCCAATTTTATTACACAGCTTGCTTCCAGGCTGCCGCTGGGAAATCATGGCCTTGGCTGGTTTGTTCCGGTGATTGCTGTAATGGCAGTTGTTCAGCTGCTTACTTCCAGAAAAGCTGCTGAAGAAAAGGTTTGAAAAGCGTACAATAGTTTTAAAATAAAAATACCGGGAAACACCAATAATAAAAGTTAAAGCTTTTTCCCGGTAATATTGCAATACAGGAATCAGTATGGAAAAAAAGATTGATGATTTTATTAACAGGAGAATTGAAAAAGGATATTTCCCCGGAGCTGCTGTCCTTGTCAGCCGTGGGGGAAAAACACTTTACAGCAAATCTTTCGGTACAAAACTCAAGGGTTCTGAATCTCCTTCAGAAAAAGTAACAGGTGATACTCTATTCAATATTGAATCAATTACAAAAGTGATGGTTACACTTCCGATTGTTTTTAAGCTTATTGAAGAGGGGCAGCTGACACTTGATGACAGGGTTGCAGATTATCTGGGTGAGTTCGGAACAACTGAAGAAAAGAAAAAGGTTTCTGTCAGGGACCTTCTGAATTTCACAGGGGGAGTGCCTCTTGAGGATCCTGATATGTGTCTTGAGGCTGCAAAGAGGGGAGATCTCGAAAAAGCATGGGAGCTTCACTACTCCCAGGATTCAGGGTATGCTCCGGGGACAAAAGTGCTTTACAGTGATGTATCCTGCAGGATACTTGGAAAACTCCTTGAAAAGATTATGGAAAAAAATCTCAGTGAAGCTGCGGATGAGATGATATTCGGTCCGCTTGGAATGAAAAACACGATGTTCAACCCGTCCGACAGTATGCAATGTGCCGACACTGGAAAGTCTGATTCCGGCCGGCCTCTTCGCGGCGACATATGCCAGGACCTTGAACATTACCTCGGTGAAGTGCTGGGGTCTGACGGCCTCTTTTCAAGTGCAGAAGATATGAATATATTTTCGCAGATGCTTCTCGGCGGCGGAACATATAAGGGAAAAAGAATATTTTCACAGATATCAGTCAGCAAGATGACAGAAGGTATTACAAATTTTGATATTTTTGAGACAGCTGAATCAGGTCTTCATTATATTGTGAGCGGACCCAAGACCTGGTTCTGGGAATATGCTTTATCTCCGTTCTCTTTCTTCGGAGATCTTGTTTCTGACAGGGCGATAGGAAAAATGGGAGGGGCAGGTACATTCCTCCTCATAGATCCCGAGTATGATCTGGTTATTGTCTACCTTACAAATTACGGCCAGCCTGAAAACACTCTCTCCGGGGAGGCTTCCTGGAAAAAGTACCTTAGCGAGATCAATGTAATGGGGCTTTGTAACCTTGTTATAGGTAATATGTAAGCGGCATTTTATTTGGTGTTTTATAAAGCTCTTTTCCATGATGCATAAGGAAGAG
This sequence comes from Spirochaetia bacterium, assembly GCA_963662265.2. Classification (GTDB taxonomy): domain Bacteria; phylum Spirochaetota; class Spirochaetia; order CADAEX01; family CADAEX01. The sequence goes on from CAXXHA010000035.1 coordinate 71,338, forward strand.
AGCTTATATTATTTGTGAAATGATATTCTTTGCAAGGCCTCTTTATTTAAACTGTTTATGAAGCTTTTATACTTATTCCCGGGTTCCATCAATATTCAATCGAGAAGACCCTCTTTGTAGAATTCATATTTAGCAGTATCAGCTGATATCCTGTATGTCTGGTACCATACTTTATTCTCATCTGTGATGTAGAACATGATAAATGTACTTTTTGCTCCCCTGTCAGCTGTTCCTCTTGAATGGCCTGTATCAACCTGCCATACGCTGTCTATTTTTGAAATGCTGTAATTGTGAGTGTGTCCGCATATGTAGGCTTTCACATTATATGTTTTCAACAGGTTCCAGAAACTGTCCCTGTTTGCAGGATACTGATTCAGTGAATCATTTTCATGCCGGAGCCTTCCGCTTTCCTCATCAGGAAGCGGGTATGCAGGTTCATGGCCTATTACAATGACTACAGGTTTTGTATTGGTCTGAAGATCATTTTCAAGCCATGAATAAACATATGAATTTACATCCCCTTCAGTTCCTGTGTCTGATGACCCGTCATAGTATTCATTTATTACAGAAAAATGGGCATTCCCGTATTCGAAGCTGTACATGGTTTCCGTGCATCCTGAAGGACCTGTATTAACTACCTCCGGAAGAGTATTGCCTCCCGGGTTATAGCTCCTGAGCCAGCTCATGTCTGAAGGTGTTTCCTTTTCATGATTTCCCACTACAGGATACCAGATATAATCTCTTCCGATATAATTCTGAATTGTCTCATATGTATCTCCGGGCGGATCGATATCTCCTGCAGAAACCATGAAATCCCCTCTTCCCCCTTCCTGTATTCTCTTGCAAACGCCCCGGAAATAGTTTGAATTACTGCCTGTATATTCTCTCATATCTGAAGCTGCCGAAAAAACTGTAACTATGTTTCCTTCAGGCGGGGTAAAAGGGGGATAGGTGTACTCTCCCGGTGTCCCGCATGAAGATATGAGAAAAAGCAGAACCGGAAGGCTTAAAAAAATTATAATTTTATGTTTGTTTCTCATCACATAATTAATTATAGACTGATAATAAGTGGAATAAAATATTTGAATTATAAAAAGCATAATACATCATGTAATAGTCTTTTTCATAAAAAGATAGTATTTATACTAATACAGGAATGCAAAAAAACTATATAATAGTACAATGGTAATTGTATAATGAAACTGCATTTCGGAGAGATCAGGTACTGATGAAAGAAACAGACAGAAAAAACAGGGAGACAGAAAATAATTACTCAAAGGAAGCAATTCTCGAAAGTATATCTGATGGTGTTTTTACTGTGGATAAGTCATGGACTATAACCTATTTCAACCGTGCTGCAGAAGAGATAACAGGGATATCCAGGAAAGAGGCTCTCGGGAGAAGATGCAGCGATGTGTTCAGATCCAGCATATGCGAAGGGAGCTGTTTTCTTAAAAAGACAATGGAAAGCGGCGATGCTGTAATCAACAAACCCTGTTTCATTATTAATTCAATGGGTGAGAAAATTCCTGTAACAATATCAACAGCTGTACTTCGTGACAGCAAAGGTAATATTGCAGGGGGTGCCGAGACATTCAGGGATCTCAGTGATATTGAGTCTTTAAGAAAGCGTCTGTCAGAGAATCTCAATGCAGGCAGCATGTACAGCCGCAGTCCCATAATGCACCGCATATTTGATATTCTCCCTGCAGTTGCATCATCAAAAAGCACTGTTCTTATTGAAGGAGATACCGGGACAGGCAAAGAGGTTCTTGCACGGACTATACACAGCCTGGGAGTGAGTCCTGATTCCCCTTTTATAGCGGTCAACTGCGGAGCCCTGCCTGATACACTTCTTGAATCTGAACTTTTCGGTTATAAAAAAGGGGCATTCACAGGCGCGGAAACTGACAAACCCGGTAGATTCGCTCTTGCAGGGGACGGGACTATTTTTCTTGATGAGATAGGCGAGATCAGTCCTGCGCTTCAGGTACGTCTTTTGAGAGTTCTTCAGGAGCACACATTTGAGCCGCTCGGAAGTGTGAAATCCGAAACAACAAATGCCAGGGTAATTGCCGCTACAAACAGGAATCTTTCAGAACTGGTAAAAGAGGGGAAATTCCGGGAAGACCTGTTTTATCGGATAAATATTATCAGAATTGAGCTTCCCCCTCTTTGCCTGCGAAAAGAGGATATACCTGTTTTCACGGAAAAATTCATAAACAAATACAATTCAATACAGGGGAAGTCTGTTGAAGGGGCTGCCCCCGAGGTGTATTCCGCATTTATGGCATATGACTGGCCCGGTAATGTCAGGGAGCTTGAAAATATAATAGAAAGAGCTTTTGTAATGTGTCCCGGGGGAACGATTGAACTCAAGCATATCCCTGATGAAATCATAGGTTCTGTTAAAATGAGAAACGGGACATCCACTTCAATATCTGTCATAAAAAATGCTGCTGAAAAGGAGATAATTGAAGAGGTCCTTTCAAGGCATAAGGGTAATTATGCTGCCGCAGCTTCGGAGCTTAAAATACACCGGGCGACCCTTTACCGCAAGATAAAAAAGCTGAATATCAGACAATGATATTTTCATTGTTGTATGTTCAGATTGAATTAAATTCATACATTTTACTTTCTTTCATTTTTATAATAATTAATAAAAATTTATCATAATTGTAAATTATCTGCCAGCTCATTTTTGTCTTAAATGGTAGTTGGCATGGCTGCTCCTATGATTGCTTTTTATAATCCGCATAATTAGCACCTTTTGACCAGTAAAACGGTACTTTTCGCCGATTTTATCTCGACATTTATCCTGCTAAAGTTTTATCACTAATAATTTTCATAATATGTTTGATCATTATTATAACCAGCAACCAGAGGTAGATAAAATGAAATTAAGAAACCTGGCATTTTTTTTCCTGCTGTGCCTGTCATTACAGCTTCTTGAAGCGCAGGATATGGATGTTAAGGCGTTAGCAGAAAAAGATCTTTTTAGAGGCGATGTTCCTTCAAAAGAAATAAAGGCTGAGCGGAATAAAATGTGGGAAGATGTGTCTATATCGCTTTTAGTTAAGGAGATAGAAGCAGAGGCAGATGCAGCCGGCCTTGAATCTTTCAGTCTGAATATTTCAGACAATGCTATTAATATAATTTACCGTGATATCCGCTTTCTTCCGGATTCTGCAGAGGTTACTCCTGAGACTATGAATAAGATCAATAAGCTGACAGAAATACTGAAGCGGTTCTCTAATATGGCTCTGCTCGTTCAAGGTCATACAGCAAAACTTTCACCGGAAGATACAGATGACGGGTTGGAATTGTCAAAAGAAAGGGCCTGTTCTGTTGCTGGAATAATTATAAAAACAGGAATTTTCAAGTCTGAACAAATAGAAGCTGTTGGCAGGGGGTTTTATGAACCTGTAGCAGATAATGAGACTCAGGAAGGAAGAGCGTTAAACCGCCGTGTTGAGATTTCTATAGTAGGCTCTGTTGATCAGAACACCGGCTCTGAGATGGCTTTCTGGAACGTTCTAAGCTCATCAATGAGTCCTGGCTTTATTGCCTATTTTGTTTGCAATAATGATATTGAAGCTGTAAAAGCAAGGCTTGAAGAAGAGGGACTCTCTGATTTTGTATTTGCTGAAACTTCGGCAGGGGTTGGTATTATAGATAATACAATTTCCTATATGGATAATGGTGCGCCTGATTCCGGCAGTATGGAAAGAATGCAGCGGATTGGCAGTCTCCTTCCTCTGATAAATTATAATGCTGAAGTCAGAATCGGAGGATATGGATCTGAGTTGCCAATTGAAGAGATTGAAAAGCTTCACTTTCTAACAGCTTATACCCTGGGTGCTATTATCGGCTTTAAGCCGGAGAACATAATATACAGCGCTGCCCCGTATATCCTTACTAAAGCAACAGCAGAGCTGAGTAGCGGTAAAGTCACTGCAGCAGACGGTTCTCCAATAGAGCTGGAAGATGGTGAGACTTCCTTTTGTGCAACTGTTCCATACTCTGTGGATTCACTGCTGATTGATCTGACTACAGCGGATCCGCTTGCAGAGATTACTGGACTTGCTGAAGATGCAGTTCCCATTGTTCCCGGAAATAACGGGATTTCAGTTACTGTAGAGTCAAGAGCAGGAGAGCAGAGGATTTCTCAAACCTACAGCTTGACAGTATTTCGGCAAAAGGCAGAACTTCAGTCATTATCGATAACATCTGAAGACAACCCAATCGCAATAAATCCGGAATTTTCCTCTGAAATAAAAACATACCAGACAGAGGTCCCGTATGTGGTTACTGATGTTGAAGTAGTTCCTTCAATATTGCCGGAAGATGAAGATGCCGGTGCTGTTGTAAGTATTGATAGAAACTATACAGAAGGGCTGACCCCGGGTAAAAATACTATAACACTTACCCTGTCAGACGGATCCCCCATAGATGATAAATACACAATCGATGTTGTCCGTCAGGGACCGGCTTCAACAATGCTTGATGAAATTTCTGTTATAGAAACAAATGGAGAGTTCCTTGAGCTTTATCCTTCATTCAGTCCTGATATAACTGAATACAGGGTTTCAGTTCCTTACTCTGTCAGCTCTGTCTCTGTCAATTCATTACCGGCAGATGAAGCAGCGCAGATAGACAAAGAGACCTCGGAAGTTCAGCTGTCAGTGGGATATAACGAGTTTACAACCGTATTAAGAGACCAGCTCGGCAAAAATCCTACAGAATATAAATTATTAATTGAGCGGTCATCCCCGCTTCTTTCTGTTTTGGAAATAAAGCCGGAAGAAAATAATGAAGAAATTCTTCTGGTTCCGGAATTCAGTCCAGAGACTACTGCCTATTCGGTTACTGTCCCGTATAAAACAAATAAGCTTCAGTTATTTGCGGCGCTTATCGATGAGGACGTTGCGGCCGGAGCATCAGTAGAGATTGTTTCAGAAACCGAAGGAGAGCTTCCTGTAGGAACAACCGGGACAATAATCCGCATTACCTATGATGAGGGAAAAACTTCTGATTACACTGTTGATATTACCCGGGAAGAGAAAGATGAGTTTACTTTCGATATCTTTGGAATCAGTCTCAAACCAGGATGGTATGTTACCCCGGCTGCCGCATTCTATACAGAAGGTATCGGCTTTACTCTTAATGGGGGTATGACTGTAATAATTACCGAAGATTCAGATGTTAAGGAATATTTAAAACCGTTAAGAATCGGACTTGGCGCTCACTTTCATGAAGGAACAGGAAATTATCTGACAATACTCTCCGGGGGAGGCTTTTTAAGCATGGAATATATTTTCCCGACAGAAAAAATTCTGCCCGATCAGTGGTATTTCCCGAAAGCAATTATACCAAGACTGGAAACCGGAATTGCATATTACGGAATAGATTATACAGAAGGGATCTACCATGAAGGAGCCGCCTTCTATCTCGCGCCAGCAGTAAGGACAGATTTCATTTTCCCGGCTATGCCTGAAACATTGTTCGGCCTGGATATTTCCTACACTTCCTATATAAGTTCCATACCGGTTCACTATGTCAGCATTGGTGCTTCGGTTTCCTGGTAAAAAGAAGGAGTATTTATATGAAAGAAAATATATTTAAAACAAATCTTATTAACATATTGATTATTATCTGCCTTTGTTTTTCCGGCTGTACAGATATGAGTATAATGAGCGAAGAAGCAAAAACAGAATTCAATGAGTCCTCGGTTTCTGCAGACTCTAAGAATCTCACAGAATCCAGCATAACCTTTGCCTCCGGAGACACATCATCCTCTGTTACATCAGCTTTTTTGCTGCCGATAAGTGGTGAAGAAGGGAGCTCAATAATATGGAGTTCATCAAATACTGAAATAATAACAATTGCTGATGATGGAAGTACAACAGTTACCCGGCCTTCAGGCTCCAATGCCACAGTTACACTGACTGCAACTATTACCAAGGGTTCAGTCAAATCCACAAAAACATTTACTGTCACTGTTCTTGCAGCTGATGTTGCATATCACACTATAACCTTTAATGCCAGCGGAGGAAGCGGAAGCATGGGCAGCCAGACTGTTGCAGAAGGTGTAACAGCCAGCCTCAATGCCAATGCCTTTACATATACAGGTCATACCTTCAGCGGATGGGCTACTTCAGCCGGAGGAAGCGTGGCATATGCAGACGGGGGAAGCTACACCATGGGCAGCTCTGATGTAACTCTGTATGCAGTCTGGACAGCACTTCCGCCTGCTTCTCACGCTATAACCTTTAACGCCAACGGAGGAAGCGGAAGCATGGGCAGCCAGAGTGTTGCAGAAGGTGCAACCGCCAGCCTCAATGCCAATGCCTATACATATACAGGACATACCTTCAGCGGATGGGCTACTACAGCAGGCGGCCTGGTTGCTTATACAGACGGGGCTGACTACACAATGGGCTCCTCTGACGTAACTCTTTATGCTGTGTGGGCTGCTGTCCCCCCTTCTTCTCATACCATAACCTTCAATGCAAACGGAGGAAGCGGAAGCATGAGCACCCAAACCATACATGAGGGAGCATCTGTAAACCTCAATGCCAATAGTTTTACATATGCCGGCCATGCCTTCAGCGGATGGGCCGAAACTCCAGGCGGTTCAGTTGCTTATACAGACGGGGGAAGCTATACTATGGGAGTTTCAGATGTAATTCTTTATGCAGTCTGGATAGCCAATACCCACACTATAACCTTCAACGCCAACGGAGGAAGCGGAAGCATGAGCACCCAAACCATACATGAGGGAGCATCTGTAAACCTCAATGCCAATAGTTTTACATATGCCGGCCATACCTTCAGCGGATGGGCCACAACAGCGGGAGGTACAGTTGCCTATGCAGACGGTGCCGACTACACCATGGGCAGCTCCGACGTAACACTATACGCGGTATGGCGCCTCAATATATCAATCAGCTCAATAACACCTGACGGTGAAACATCAGTTTCATCTGATACTGACATTGTAATAGTATTTTCAGATAGTCTTGATGGAAAAACAAAAGGAGCAATAAGCTTCGCATCTCCGGCTGTCACCTTTACAGATGGGGTTAATGCTTCAATTACTTTCAGCTCCACAAATAAAATAAATGATACTATTAGGATAAACCCGACAGGAAATCTTCAGCAAACAAACTACACTTCTATCACTGTTTCCGGTTTCAGGGACAGCTACTCATCGGATGTAACTTGCTCTGACTCTGCTTATTACTTCCCCGTAAGAGGCGCAATGGATCTTTACTTCCCCTTTACAAATGGTTCACTGACAGATGCAAGCGGAAGGGGCGTTACATTAGTACCATCCGGAGGTCCAGCATTAACAGCAGGACATGATGGAAGCGCTAACGGCGCCTACCGCTTTGACGGGACAAATGACTACATGCAGGTTAATGGGGATCTGGGCATAGACTGTGATGCTGATTTCACCATAAGCGCATGGATTTATCTTACCTCTATCGCAAATTACAGAGCCATCGTTTCAAATTACCATACAACTGGAGCAAACGGCTTAATGTTCAGGGTTAACTCCAATTGGGCCGGTCACACGAATGCTTTGGACCTATCGGAAGGATATTCTTCTAATGGTGTATTAAGTACAGGCAGATGGCTCCATGTTGTTGCCGTATACACGGAAGCAACCTCAAAAGTACAATTTTATGTAAATGGAGCTGCTGCCGGTTATACTTCAACCGGTTACAATATCGGGGATCCATTGCTAAAGGATTCAAGAAATAAATTCGCAATTGGTGCTGATTACCTTATTGGCGGCGCAAGATATTTCCCCGGAACAATAGATGAAGTGAGGTTTTACAAATACGCCTTGACAGCAGGCGAGGTTGCCAATCTTTACAATCACAATGATATCTATTGACGAAAAAACATCTAAACGGAAGGGGAATTTGCCCCTTCCGTTTAGATTTAACATAGCAATTAACTGGCAGATTAGTTGATTCTGCACTATACTTCTGGAGATGAAAATGACAAGAGTCTTTCTGGTCGACGACCATAAAATACTGCTTCCGGGAATTAAAATAATAATAGAATCTCTTCCTGACTTTTCAGTTGTTGGAGAAGCCTACGACGGGCTTAGTGCTGTAAAGAAAATAACAGAGCTTGAGCCTGATATCTGTGTTGTTGACCTCTCTATTCCCCTTCTTAACGGATTCGGTGTTGCCCAGAAGCTTCAGGAAGGTCACATTGATTCAAAGATAATTCTCTTAACATCCTTTGTGGACGACTCTTTAGTATCCAGGGCGCTTCAATTCAGGATTGCCGGTTATGTGCTTAAAGAAAACAATACAGAGGAGCTTAAAAGAGCTCTTTTGGAGGTCCGTGACGGTAACCGCTACTTCTGCCCCAGTGTTATGACAAAAATGATTAATAAAATGGAGAAGCTTGAATCAGGCGGGGATGAAGAACATCAGACTGCAATTGTAAACTCCCTCTCTCCACGGGAACAGGACGTTCTAATGCTGGTGGCAAACGGGCTTACCGGCAAGGAGATCTGCTGTAAACTGAATATCTCGGAATCAACCCTTAAAAAACACAAGACAAGTCTTCTTAAAAAGATGGATGTAAAAACAACCAATGAACTTATAGCGCTTGTTAACAAGGATGAACGATTTGCAAGGCTTCTCACATGAAAATTTCAATAAACTCTTTTTAGCGGCTGCTTTGCTTCTTATGCTGGCCGGGAATGCTGCTGCAGAAGCAAGTATACAAAAAGAGCCGGACTGGAACGGAGAAGAGATTATAGGGATCTCAGGCAACTGGAATTTCTACTGGAACACCATGTTAACTTCAATGGATGACATCCCTGATGGTGTAAAAGCATATACAATTCCCTTTATCGGTTCATGGCATACCAACACAAAAGGAGAAGAACAGCTGCCCCGGCACGGCTGCGGAACCTATCAGAAACGTATTATGCTGCCGCCGGAAACAGGAAGTCGTGTAATATTACGGATCCCTCAGTTAGATACCGCGCTAAGGATATTCTGCAACGGAGTAGAGATATTCTCTAACGGTACAGTGGGATGCAGCGCAGAGACAACAAAACCAGTCAGCTACAAACCGGTTCTGAGAGAAATTTCATCTGCAACCGGTATATACGATATATCAATCCAGGCTGCAAACTTCGACCTTGATTCATTCGGCTACTATATGGTTCCTGTTATTGCATCTGCTGATAAGGCATTCAAAGTACAGTTTATTGCTTTTATGTCCAATGCGCTGATTGTGACGGCGCTTTTCATTTTATCGTTATATCTTCTTGTTACCGGTATAAAAATGGAAAATAACCGATGGTGTTTATATCTCTGTTTTTTGTATCTTGCAAACGTATTGTACCTGTTGGTAAATGGAGAGGTTTTTCTGGGGCAGATAGGGCTTTCAAGACTATATATATGGAAATTCCATTATCTTTCCCGGTTTTTAACCTCATTCTTCTTTTTCTGTTTTACAACCGAGTTCTTTCATGTCAGGATTCCGTCAAAATTAAATCTTGCTAAAAATATTTTCGCGGTACTGCTTTTATCTGTTTTCCTGCTGGCAGACCTGCCTCTGCTGCAGCGTTTTTTTCTATTATCACAAGTCATAGCCTATGGAGTAATAATCTACGGTATTGTAGTTTCATTAAAAGGGATTATCGAAAAATATCCATACGCGAGGGTGTTCTTTATATCAATTATTATTGTTGCTGTTTTTATGAGTTTTGATCTGATAAACATTCCAACATCATGGCCAATACTTTTTAACTGTAAAACCTCCATCGGTTTAATATTTTTCGGTTTAATACATTTATTTCTTCTGATAGATATGATGAAGAATCATTTGAATACAATTGAAGAACTTGTTGAAAGAAGAACAAGGGCGCTTGAGGTTTCTCTATGGGCCCAGGCCAGGCATGCAAGAGTTGGAGAGATGCTTAATTTCATTGCACATCAATGGCAGCAATACCTGTATGCAATTTCAATCAATGTAGAGGGACTTAAGCAGGAGAAGGATAGAAGCTTTCCTGAAGAAAAGAGATACGAAATCTACGGAACTATATCTGAAGCTGTAAAAAGTATGTTCTCTACACTGAAGGATTTCAGAAATTTTTTAAGTCCGGTTCAGGAACGTGAACGTTTCAATGCAGCAGATGAGTGCAAAAAGGTTTTCTCGCTGATGGAAGATCTTTTCCTGACAAATGGGATAGAAGTATCTATCGAAACCAGCGGTGACACAAGGATTTGGGGGATAAAAAATGAACTTCAGCAGGTGGTGCTTAACCTTTTGACAAACGCTGTCAACATAATCATGAAGCGCTCTATAGTTTCCCCTTATATTCGTTTTGTTCTGGAGGGTGATTCTGATCTTGTAACTATAAGCGTAGAAGACAACGGCGGTGGTATTTCGGACAGTCTTCGTGAGGAACTGTTTGAGCGTGAAAAAACAGAAATAACTGATGGAAGCGGTATGGGGTTATATATGTCAAGAAGGATAATACGGGAACGGTTCCATGGAGAATTATCCTGTAAAGAAGGCCTGGCAGGAGCCATCTTTGTGATCACCATCCCCAGGGATTACAGGAGAAGCAAAAGGCAGAAATAAAAGTCACTGCTTATGGTTTTTCAATTTTATCTCCTTTCCACTAATCCCGGCAGCATGACAGAACTCAGGAATCTTCCTGATTAGCTCATAGGCACTCCTGTAAATCCTGTAAAGAAAAATGATAAAAATATTTCAATTTCAAAGATAAAAGATTTCGCTGAAAAAGCTGAATATCAGACAATAATATATTCAGCATTAGTCTTTCTGATTTTTATCATTATTCTGTAAAGATTGAAATAAATTCATAGATAGTCTGTTTTCTTCTATTATAGTGAAATATATACATTTCATACAAACTGCAATTATATTGACAACATTTACTGATTTCTGTTTATTCCTAAACCCTGTCGGCAGAGCATTTCCGGTTACAGAAATGCTCTGAAACAGTGACAAAAAACGGGGTAATAAAAATGTCAGATGTTAAAACTCTTACACTTCTAAAGGTGGATGCCAGGATCGGTATAATAAACAGAGGCGAACCAGCATGCCGGTTTATCAGATCTGTAAAGGAATACAATAATCTTAACAACTTCAGCCTGAAGAGTATTGCTTTCTACATCAGCAAGGAGGAGGATTCATTATTTGTAAGAAATTCTGATGAGTCATTTCTTCTTGAGAATGATTCAGGCAGTCTTCTAACAGGAGCGGGGCATTATCTTGATCATGATCTGCTTATAAAAGCGCTTAAAAAAGCTGAATGTGATGCGGTCTGGGTTGGCTGGGGCTTTGTCTCGGAAGATTCGGTTTTCGCGGAAAAAATCGAAGAAGAGGGACTTGTTTTCCTGGGTCCTTCAAGCAGATCTATGCAGCTGCTCGGGGATAAAATTACTGCGAAGGAGCTTGCTGAAAAAAGTGATGTGCCTGTACTTCCATGGAGCAGAAAACCTGTATCATCACTTGAAGAGGCGGAAGAGATTGCTGATAAGATAGGCTACCCTGTAATTATAAAAGCTTCAAACGCGGGAGGGGGCAGGGGGATCCGGGTTGTTGAAAACCGCGATCAGCTCGCCTCCCAGTACAAATCTGCTCTTGATGAAACTATCCGGATAACAGGAAACGATATACTTTTTATTGAATGCTTTGTTGAAAAGGGGCGGCACCTTGAAGTTCAGGTAATAGCTGATTTTCACGGCAATATCAATACTCTCGGGGTCAGGGACTGTTCTGTGCAGAGGAATAACCAGAAGATTATCGAGGAAACTCCCCCCCCTCTTTTATCAGAAGATATTATTTCGGAAATGGAAAAAGCATCCTGCAGGCTCATGGAGATTTCAGAGTATGCGGGAGCAGGTACGGTTGAGTATCTGTATGATCTTGACAGGGAACAGTTTTACTTCATGGAAGTCAATACAAGGCTCCAGGTTGAACATCCGATAACTGAAATCCTTTACGGTTTCGACCTTGTCAAAGGGCAGATCGATGTGGCAATGGGTAAGAAGGTTGTTGTCGGAAAGGAGAAATCCGCAGGTGCTGTTATCGAGGTGAGACTTAATGCTGAAGATCCATATTCCGGTTTTACGCCGGCTCCGGGAGATGTTCTTCTTTTTGTTCCCCCTGCGGGTCCCGGTATCAGGGTAGATTCGGGAATTGACCAGAGCAGCAGTATTCCTTCTGATTTTGATTCCATGGTTGCCAAGATAATTGCCTATGGAAAGGACAGGAAAGAAGCTCTTGCAAGAATCAAGCGTGCAGTGGAAGAGCTCAGGGTTAAAATTAAAAACGGAACTACAAACAGGTCTTTTGTCATTGATCTTCTGAATAATGAACAGATTATTAAAGGGGGAATCCACACAGGCTTTGTAAAGGAATTCATAGAAGAGGACTCGGTAAGCAGGAGTTTCTCGGAAGAGGAAGCTGCCCTTCTTGCGTCTGCCGCTGAGATTTATCTTCGTAACCAGAAGAATGATATAGAAAATTTTAAAAACCAGATAACAGGCTCCGGGACTCCCAGGTCTGTATCCTCTGCGACAGGGGAAAAAATTGACCTTTCGTATAAAGGCTGCAGCTATGAATTTTTTGTAAAATACTCAGGGAACAGCTATTATCATATAAACTACCTTGGTGATAATCTCGTTTTCAGGTACAGGACAAGGGGGGAAGAGTCTGTAATAGAGGTAGGCAATGAAAGGTACAACATGATAGTGACTGACAGGGGGGATACCTTCCTCTGTGATATTAACAGCCTTTCAATATCTGTTTCCTATCAGGCAGGAGGGGTCCTGAAGTCCCGTTCTCCCGCTATTGTCCTTTCCGTGAATACAGAAACAGGCAATACTGTTGAAAAAGGAGATCCTGTTGTTGTTCTTGAAGCAATGAAGATGGAGATGGTTGTATCTGCACATGTCTCCGGTTCTGTGAGCAGTATCTATGTCTCTGAAGGGGAACAGATTTCAGCCGGGCAGCCGCTTCTGAGTATTGAAGAAAAGTCAGATGATGAAGCATCAGAAGGAGGTCCTGCTGTTCATTTCACTTCAGTGATAAATGAAATCGGGATGAGAGGCAGGTGGGCAGAGAGGGAGCTTTCAGCTTTTTTCCTGGGATATGATAATGAAAGGGATCCGTCTGATGTCTGGAATGATTTTATAAATCTTTCATATGATGATCAGGAAATGAAAAAAGTTCTCCCTTATACAGTTCTCAACCTTCTTGATTTCTATATCAGGATTGAAAAGCTTTTTTCATCCGGAGAGGTTAAGTCGGAACTTCTGTCGCGAAATGTAACATATCCAGAGCTGCTCAGCCATTATTTCAGGATAAATTCAGAAAAAAAGAAAAGCCTCCCGGAAGAATTTCTTGATGATATTGAGAAAGTATCAGAATGTTATGCTTTAAATAAATCAGACAATTCCCAGTCTGATTCGGATTTCAGTTTTTTCAATATCTTCAAGTCTCATAAAAACAGAAGAAAGAAGGATCAGATACTCAAACTGCTTCTTTCCGATATAGACAGGATAGCTTTCAGCGAAAATGAATTGAAAAAGCTATCTGTCCTGCTTGACCGTCTTATTAACCTGTTTCCTTCATCCCCTGTCTGTGAATATGCTGTAAGCGCAAGATACAATGTTTTTGACAGGCACAGACTCGATTCTGTACTGGAGGAGAGCAGGAGAAAGCTTGAGTCAATCATTGAAAAAGGCTCAGCCTCATACAGTGTAGCTGAACAGGACCAGGAATTTGTCATAGACAGCGGAAGCTACATATTACCCGAACTTGTCAGCCTGTCCCTGTCAGAGAACCGCGGTAAACGGGAGCAGGGTTACAGGCTTGCAGGTCTCCGTTTCAACAGGGACAGGGCAGTTGCCGGAAGCAGGTTTTCCGTTGAAGGAAATACAGATTATTTTTCTGTCGAGGTAAATAAGGGGGAGAGCAGTTTTATATCATATCTTTCAGTACTGAATGAAAAAGATATTGATACTGTTGATCCGGATGCTGCTCTCTTCTGCTGCGGTGAGAACGGGGGGAGCTCTTCTGAAAATGAGTTAATCCTTCTTGTGAAGTGCGCATCCCCGTGTAAATGCGATTCTGTTTTTGATAAAATAACCGCTTCTATAAAACCTGCTCATGTAAATTTTTCGATAGGACTTTTTACTGAGAATAATACTTCCCATTTCAGAACATATTTATTTTCCGGAAACAGCTGGACAGAAAAACAACAGATGAGAAATTTCAGCCCTCTTCAGTTCAGGGAACTTAAAGTCGGAAGATTTTCAGATTTCAACCTTAAGCTTCTTTACAGGAATGAGGGTGTATTTGTAGCTGAAGCAGTATCAGAGCTGAATAATGAAGATGTCAGGCTTGTCTCGTTTGTAGATGTTTCTGAACTCCTCCCTTCAGGGACAGACAGCCATGAACAGCTCAGGCTTCTTATGTTTGAGGTGTTGTTCAGTGAAGCAGCAAATGCTGTAAGGTCACTTCTTCCCCGGTATAAGAAAAGGCTTCTGTGGAACAGGATTATAGTTCATAACAGAACACTTCTCGGAATACGTTTCAAGACACTCCAGGAATACGGTTTGAGGATGATGAGGCAGGCCGGGGATATAGGACTTGAAAAATTTACAGTACTCACAAGGCGGAAGAGGTGGAGTGAAAATTTTGCCAGGGCCGTTGAACTTGATTTTGTTCCGGTTACCGGAAACCAGGTGACAATCAGGACAGGGCAGCCTTCGGTCAGGAAAATTGAAACTCTGGACAGTTATACTGCCTCTGTAATTAATTCAAGAAGAAAAAGAACTGTTTATCCCTATGAGATTATTTCGCTTCTCACGGGAGATGCTTCAGGCGATCTCGGGATAGGAAAGGGAAGTTTTGAAGAATTTGATATTGAATATGATCCAGCTTCAGATTATCAGAAAGCTGTATCTGTCAAAGGGCGGAAACCTGGCGAAAACAGTTCAAATATTGTATTCGGAATTATTGAAAACAGTCTCTCGGAAACAGGAACAACAGTAAGGAGGGTGTTAATCCTCTCAGATGCTACACGCGACATGGGAAGCCTTGCCGAGGAGGAATCGAGACGAGTGGCTGCCGCAATTGATCTTGCAGGGGAGGAAAATATTCCTGTTGAATGGGTTCCTGTCTCTTCAGGCGCCAGAATTGACATGAAAAGCGGCACTGAAAACCTGGACTGGACTGCTGTTGTACTCAGGAAGATTATCGAGTTTACACAGAAAGGGGGCGAGATCAACATAATTGTCTCATCGACAAATGTTGGGGCGCAGTCTTACTGGAATGCCGAGTCAACAATGCTTATGCATACAAGAGGGATTCTAATAATGACTGACAGCGCATCAATGCTTCTTACAGGGAAGAAGGCCCTTGATTTTTCAGGCAGTGTTTCAGGTGAAAACAATACCGACATAGGCGGTGCGGAAAAAATCATGAATCCTAACGGGCAGGCCCAGGTCCGGGCAAAGGACCTTTCTGATGCATTCAGAATCCTGTTCCGTCATTACCGTTATACCTTTATCTCATCGGAATGGGATTCTCCGCTTCCTCTTGCAACTTCAGATCCTGAAGACAGGGATATTTCTGCCAGTCCCTACAATGATACTTCCGGACAGGGATTCACCAGGATAGGAGATATTTTTGACTCTGATAAAAATCCTGAAAGGAAAAAACCTTTTGATATGAGGCAGGTCATGGCTTCTGTTGCTGATTCTGATGCCGGGTACCTTGAAAGGTGGCAGGGTATGCATGATGCTGAAAACTCCATCGTCTGGGAAACCCAGATAGGGGGTATCCCGGTGGGTATGATCGGGATTGAGAGCAGAAATCTTACAAGGATAGGTGAAATCCCCCATGACGGTCCTGAAAGCTGGAACGGAGGCACTCTCTACCCTCTTTCATCAAAGAAAACAGCAAGAGCCCTGAATGCTTTTTCAGGTGTGGCGCCTGTCGTTATTCTGGCAAATTTATCGGGATTTGACGGTTCTCCCGAATCACTTAAAAAGCTTCAGCTTGAGTACGGCGCAGAAATAGGAAGGGCTGTGGTAAATTTTAAAGGACCTCTGGTATTTATTGTAACTGCCCGCTATCACGGAGGAGCA
Source organism: Spirochaetia bacterium (assembly GCA_963662265.2). Lineage (GTDB taxonomy): Bacteria > Spirochaetota > Spirochaetia > CADAEX01 > CADAEX01. Next base: position 87,513 of record CAXXHA010000035.1, read on the forward strand.
TATGTAGTTTTTTCAAAAAAACTGAATCCCTCTCTCACAGTTGCTGCAATTGAAGGTTCCTATGCATCTGTCATAGGGGGCGCGCCTGCTGCCGCAGTAGTATTTCCACGTAAAGTCATGAAAGACAGCTATGCGGACAGCAGGGTAAAGGATGCTTCTGAAAAACTTGAGAAAAAACTGATCTCTGGAGCTGAATTTGCTGAGTGCTACAAAAAGGTTTATAATGAAAGGCAGAGGGAGTTGGGAAAAGAATTTGACAGGATCCATTCTGTTGAGAGGGCAAAAGAAGTAGGCTCAATAGATGACATAGTAAGACCTGAAAAGCTCCGCCCGTATATTATCGGAAGACTTAAAACAGGTATTACTGATCCGGGGCTGATGTGAAAAACATGAAAGGAGTTGAGTATGGTAAAAATCAAAGTTAGAAAACCTGAATTAAAAGTAGGCGACAACATTACTATTCAGAAAAGAGTTACATTAGAAGATACTGCCTTGAAGTATGGTACCGGAAAACTTCATAATCTTCTTGCAACCCCCAGTCTTGTAGGACTGATGATTGAGGCTTCTGTAAAACTTATTGATTCCAAATTGATTGAAGGTTTTATTTCTGTAGGGAAAAAAGTGTCTGTTACACACGAAAAACCAACAACAATAGGTGAGACAGTAAGTGTGAATGTCGAAATCAAAGAGATACAGAACAACAGGTATCTTCTTTCCATGAAGGCTTATGATGAATCCGGTGTAATAGGATCAGGCGAACATGTCAGGACTATAGTCAATGAAAGATGGATGATGCTGAAACTTGAAAAGCAGAAAAAGGCTATAGAGAGCCATGACTTTTAACATAAAAAGGTAATTTCTTTTCCGGGAATATATCCTGGATCTCAATAAAAATACTGAAGGGCTGTTCAACTGAACAGCCCTTTTTCTGCAGAAAAGACAAATAACAGCAAGTTTAATTTATGTTTATTGACTGCAACTGCATCTGTAAGTGATAATCTTTATATGGGCTATGAAAAGAATGTAAAAAAAACTGATAGTTTGAATGAGAAATCGTGGGAGCTTATGGTCAGTGATCCTGAAAAAGCCTTGTTATTAGCTGATCAGGCATCAGAACTTGCACATTCTGTTGATTATAAAATGGGGATCGCAGGAAGCCTTCTGAATAAGGGGTGGTATTATATTTATAAGTCTGAAACTCTGTCAGCTTCCGAAGCTCTCAACAAGGGGCTGAAGATTTGCGAGGATCTGAATACTGCTGATAATAAATACTGTCTTGTAAAAACTCTCAATGCGCTTGGTGTTGTCTATCAGCTGATTAACCAGTATGACACTTCTCTTGATTATTTTTCCAGATGCCTGAAAATAAGCAGCCAGACTGATAATAATGAATATGTTATATCATCTCTGGGCAACATAGGCCTGACATTTCTTGAACTTGGGAAATATGAAGAAGCTCTGCAGCTTTTTGAGCAGGAGAACGGGCTGATTGAAGGGACTGAGCTTCATGAGGAGAAATGCAATAACCTGCAGAGCCGCGGAATAGTATATTTAAAGCTTAAAGATTATGAAAAAGCTTTAAGCTTTCTTAACCAGTCATATGAAATTGCATCAGATATTGATTATAAAGTCGGAAAAGCTTCGGCCCTGATTCAGATGGGAAATGTTTATCTTCAGCTTTCGGAATTGCAGAAAGCTGAAAATAACTATGTTCTCGGTCTTGAGCTCTCAAGAGAGCTTGATTATAAAATTTCCGAAGTTGAATGCCTTACATCACTGGGAAAATTAAAATTCAGGCAGAATAAATACAGGGAATCAATTGATTTTCACAAACAGGCACTTTCTTTGAGTAAATCGATTAAATCAAAACTATATGAATATAAAAATTACAGGGCAGTATCAGAAGTTCTTGAAAAAACCGGGGATCATGCAGGAGCTCTTGAGAATTTTAAAATGTTCTACAGTATAAAGAATAAATTTTCAGATGAGGAAACAGAAAAGAGGCTTAAACATATTGCTGTTCAGGGCGAACTTGATAATAAGCAGAAGGAAAATGAAATATTCAGACTTAAGAATGTTGAACTGAAAGAGGCGTATAACAACATTTCGGTAATCAGCAGGATCGGCCGTGAAATAACAAATTCACTTGATATGGAAACTATTATGCATAAAGTATCTGAAAATGTGAAAAATCTTATGCCTGCAGATTATTTCGGGATTGCTCTTTATGACAGGGACACTAAAGAGATTGATTTCAGGTATTATGTGGAGGGGCATAAGAGAATTCCTGACAAGGTGATAAGTCTTGATTCCGGGGAAAGTCTTGCCGCCCGCTGTATAAAAAACAACAGGGATATTTTTATCAATAATGCAAAGAAGGAAGTTCAGGAAATCCTGCCTGATGGGAAAGTGATGCTGTTGCTGGATGTAAAAACAATGCCTGAGTCAATAATATATATCCCGCTGAGAGTTAAAGACTGTATAATCGGCGTAATGACTGTGCAGGCTGTTTTGCCCTGTTCCTATACAGAAAAACATCTTGAGATATTGAAGACTCTGGCTTCCTATATTTCCATAGCGCTTGATAACTCTAAAATTCACGAAGAACTCAATAAGATGAACAGGCTTCTGAAAGATGAAAAAAATGAGCTGGAAGCAGCCTATGAAAAAATATCATTGCTGGCAAACCATGATAATCTGACAGGGCTTCCCAACAGGAAGCTTCTGTATGAGCTTCTGATTAAATGTATTCAGAAGGCTAAGAGGGCAAAGGGAAAAATAGGCTTGCTGTTTATTGATCTTGACGGGTTTAAAAGGGTAAATGATTCACTTGGCCACGAAGCCGGGGATTCTGTTTTAAGAGAAATCGGGAATGATCTTAAAGATGTTTTGAGGCTGTCTGATATTGTGGCAAGAATCGGGGGGGATGAATTTATCGTGGTTATTCCTGACCTGAATGATAATTCTGCTGCAGAAAAAATTGCTGATAAAATAATTTCAAAGCTTTCCTCCAGGCTTTACATGTCTTTCCATGTCGGGGCAAGTATAGGGATAAGTATTTATCCTGATGATGATACAGAGATCAAGGGGCTTATTGAAAAAGCTGATATAGCAATGTATTATGTTAAAGGCAAAGAGAAAAACTCCTTTTATTATTATAATGATATAAAAATTACCTGATATCCTGTAAAAAAAAATGTTATTCTGTTAAGATCTGTTTGTGCATGTTTGCGACACATTTATATGCTTTTTGTTGCAAATGTGCTACAATTGCAAATGCTGTAAATAGCGAATATTCTTTAAATGTCTATGATACAAGGAATTATTTTTATTTCATAGATGGCACAGAACATGCATAGTTTTATTGTATGAAAATTGCTGTTACAGTCTGGGATAAAAGAATTTCACCCGTATTTGATGTTGCCTCAAGAGTAGCTCTGTATGAAACAGCAGACGGAGCATTGCGGAGAGAGGTGGAGCTTGATTTTTCCGGCATGTCCGGATTTGAGAAAGTTATTGAACTTGCAAAAATAAATACAGGGACAATTATATGCGGAGCAGTATCACGTCCGGTAAGCTGTCTTGCTGAATCATATGGTATAAAAATATTCAGTTTTATTACCGGAGAAGAGGAAACTGTGATCCAGGCATTTGAAAAAGGGTTAATAGAAGATGACAGGCTGAAAATGCCGGGCTGTATCAGAAAAAAAGAAAAATGCTGTAAGGAAAACAGATGCAGCAGAAAGGGGTAGGAAATGGTTGTGGCGCTTACTGCTCAGGAAGAATCTTTTGATTCAGCAGTTGACAGCAGATTCGGAAGAGCTAAAAAGTTTATGATCTATGATATTGAGAAGGGAACATTTTCCTTTATTGATAATAACCAGAATCTGAATTCGCCTCAGGGTGCGGGAATCCAGAGTGCACAGAATGTAGTGGAGGCCGGAGCCGGAGCTGTGATAACAGGTCACTGCGGACCCAAAGCATTTCAGGTACTGGAAACAGCAGGGCTTGAAGTCTATCTCGGAGACGGAATGACTTTAAAGGAAGCTGTTGAAAAATTTAAAAATAATGAACTTGATAAAATAAAATCTGCCGATGTGGAAGGACATTGGTAGGAGACAGGAGAAATCATGGCAGATAATGTTGAAAAGAGCATAGGATGCAGCCCTGAAGGGTGCGCTTCATGCTCAAGCAGCACATGCAGTGCAAATGAAAAAAGACCTGGTGAAACAGACCAGCAGTTTGAAGACAGACAGGCAGTCGCAAGACGTCTGAAGAGGATTAAACATAAAATTGTTGTTATGTCCGGTAAAGGGGGAGTCGGAAAGAGTACTGTTGCCGTAAATATGGCAGTATCGCTGGCTCTTCAGGGCAAGAAGGTCGGCCTGATGGATGTTGATATTCATGGTCCCAGCGTTCCGACAATGCTTAATCTTGAGAATACAACTTTGCAGGGATCTTCTGACGGTATTCTTCCTGTCGCAGTTGGGGAACTCAAGGTAATGTCTGTAGGATTTCTCCTGAAGGATCCGGGAAATGCTGTTATCTGGAGAGGTCCCATGAAGATGGGGGCAATACAGCAGTTTATCAAGGATGTTGACTGGGGAGATCTTGATTACCTTATCATTGATTCACCTCCGGGAACAGGGGATGAACCTTTGTCAGTCTGCCAGCTTATTGATGATCTCGACGGAGCTGTTATTGTGACAACTCCCCAGAAAGTGTCAGTAACTGATGTTGAAAAATCAATCAGCTTCTGCCGACAGCTTGATCTTCATGTTCTTGGAATTGTTGAGAATATGAACGGTTTTGTTTGTCCGGAATGCGGAAAAGTAACACATCTGTTTAAAAACGGCGGAGGTAAAAAACTTGCAGAGGAGCATAACATAAACTTCCTCGGTTCAATACCACTTGATCCGAATATCGGGATATCCTGTGACAATGGTACACCTTTTGTACATAAATATGCAAAGAGTGAAACTGCAAAAATTGTTGAGAAGATTATAGATCCCATACTTGAACTGTCAGTTTAGTATTGCTGATTTATTCCGGCATTTTTACCGGATAATCTGACCCCGTTCTGTTTCTGAAAAAGGCGCGGGGTTGGAGAATTATAGTTTTTCACTTTTTTTGAGCAGATGTATTAAACTATTGTTCATAATTATGGCCAGGTTTCATCACTGCTCATTGAAATAAAAAATACGGTTTCACCGGATTCCGGTTAAGAGCTGTAACAAACAAATAAAGATCTGATTTTATTCAGAAAAATATTTACCAGGAGTAATAATTATGAGAATAGCAGTTCCTGTGGCTGCAGGTAAACTCTGTATGCATTTTGGCCACTGTGAAAAATTTTCAGTATTTGAAATTGATGCTGAATCAAAAAATATTAAAAGCAGGGAAGATCTTGATCCGCCGCCTCATCAGCCGGGACTTCTTCCTGTATGGCTTGCGGAAAGGGGAGTAACAAATGTTATTGCCGGCGGAATGGGCCAGAGAGCTCAGGCTATTTTCAGCAGCAACAATATCAATGTCACTGTAGGTGCTCAGGGAGAAAATCCTGAAGATATAATAAATGATTACCTTAGTGGAAGTCTTTCAGTTGGAAGCAATACCTGTGATCATTAGGAAATAGTTTTATTTCAAGCTACAATTTAAAAAAGTCGATTTTTAATAATATTTCAGGATTTTTCCGGTCAGATAACACTGGATTTTACAGGGATTGCTGTGAAGTTCAAATCTGAAAGTAAAAAAGCCGGAAAAATGTTTTTTTAGTGTTGATTTATGAACATCTGTGCAATATCCTTTTATGGTGGTTTTTTTGATATTTAATATTGCAGGTATTTATAGTATAAGGGAATCTTTAAAACTATGTTTTTATTCTGAATTTAACTATAAATTCTTGTATGATAATGACTTGTTATATGTTAAAACATAGTTTTTTCGTATAGACTCCCATGTGGGTAGAGATCCAGGGAAAAAACTCCCAATAGCGGGTTTTAGAAGTGCCCATAAGGAATAATTTGATAAACAACTGCACACCAGGTGCAAAACCATATTAGAGGATATAGTATGCCCAGACCCAGAAAAGACAGAATGGTAGACAGGCCCCCCTTGTGGACGGCATTTAAAGTCGCCGGTAAAAGAAGCCGAAACGGTATTCCGGTTGCAATGAGTCTTGATGAGTATGAAGCAATAAGACTTGCAGATTATGAAGGACTTGAACATGCGGAAGCAGCTCGAATCATGGATATTTCCAGGCCGACATTTACCAGGCTTATAGAAAGTGCCCGTAAAAAAACTGCTCTTCTTATTATTGAAGGCAAGGAGATCCGGATAGAGGGCGGGAGTGTTCATTTTAAAGGTAATATTTACCGTTGCCTTGACTGCGGCCGGCTGACAGATGCTGATTTTGAAAATGAAGTTATCAATTGCCCGGAATGCGGTTCCGAAAAAATAATAAATATAGCTGAAAGTTTCGGCCATGGAAGATGCTGCAGGGGGCATGGTAACAGCGGCAGGAGATTTTAAAATGAAATTATCAGTTCTTGCGGATAATACCGCATCAGGAACTTTTCTTGCGGAACACGGACTTTCATATTTTATTGAACATGATATAAAAATTCTGTTCGATACAGGACACAGCGATGTTTTCCTTAAAAATGCAGAGGCCCTGTCTATAAACCTTGATGATGCTGATTATATTGTTCTCAGTCACGGTCACTGGGATCACGGCAATGGCCTTAAGTATCTGAGGAGAAAACCCCTCATCTGTCACCCTACAGTCTTTGACAAGAAATTCAGGCTTGATGGCAGAACTCCCAATGGAATGGATCTGACTTATGATGATGCTGTAAAACAGTTTGAACTTGGAATGAGCAGCGAGCCTGTTGAGCTTTCTGAAAACATTATCTTTCTGGGTGAAATTCCCCGAACAACATCTTTTGAATCGAAAGAAACTCCTTTTGTTGATGAAAAAGGAATTCCGGATTTTATAAAGGATGATTCAGCACTTGCGGTAATTGACAACGGGGAACTGGTTGTTGTTTCCGGATGTGCGCATTCCGGGATATGCAATATTATTGAATATGCAAAAAAAGTAACCGGGATTGATAAAATACGAACAGTTATCGGCGGATTCCATCTCAAGGATGATGGTGAGCAGACACAGAAAACTGTAAAATATTTCAGGAAAGCAAGCATCAGGTATATATGCCCCTCCCATTGCAATGAACTTCCGGCTCTCGCAGCTCTGTATAATGAATTTAAAATCAGGCAGGTTAAGAGCGGCATGGTTCTGGATATTTAGCTTATTAAGGATTGAGGTGCTTGAAATGTATAAATATCTGTTTGGACCGGTTCCCTCCAGAAGGCTGGGTATCTCATTGGGTGTTGATATTATTCCCTACAAGGTGTGTACGTTAAACTGTATTTACTGTGAATGCGGATTGACAACAAACCTTACTCTTGAAAGAAAGGAATATGTCTCATCTTCTGATGTTATAAAAGAATTAAAACATTATTTTTCCCGGAACAGGAAAATTGATTACATAACTTTCTCCGGAGGAGGAGAACCTCTTTTAAACTCATCTCTCGGTACTGTTCTTGACTGGATAAAGTGTAATATTAAAGATATTCCGACTGCTGTCCTGACAAACGGGACACTGCTGTCTGATCATTGTATCAGAAAGGAAATACTGAAAGCAGATCTTGTGATTCCTTCTCTTGATACTGCCAGTATAGAGTCTTTCAAAAAACTTGACAGGCCTCATGAGGATATTGATCTTAATGAATATGTTCAGGGTCTTGCTGATTTCAGAAGAGAATACAGCGGCAGAATCTGGCTGGAAATATTTATTCTTCCCGGGTACAACAATGACAGGGATAATCTGATTCAGTTGAAGAAAGCAATAGACAGGATAAAACCTGATAAAATACAGCTTAATACTCTCGACAGGCCAGGTACTGAATCCGGATTGTTGGCAGCTTCCCGTGCGGAACTTCAGAGTATAATTGATTTCTGGAGAATTCCGGAGGCGGAAATAATAAAATCAGCACCTGTCAGGAAAAATATTGAATCCTACAGGGAAGATACGGAAACAGCAATTGTTGAGACAATAAAAAGAAGACCCTGTACGCTTGAAGACTTGTCAACTATTCTTGGAATTCATATCAATGAAATAAACAAGTACCTTGGAGTGCTTGAAGAGGAAAGTTCGGTGGTCGTTGATGTTCAGAAAAGGGGTGTATTCTACAAAGCAGCTATGTGATTCTGCTGTTTCATGGTTAGAATTAAAAGATAGATTAAACAGGATTTCCGGCCGGAAATCCTGTTTTTTTTTTGATTATTTAAAACTTTCTTCTCATATGTTTTGAAAATTATTGACATCCGGGTATATGTGATGTATATTTATAATGAACATAAGTTCAAAACAGCCAGGTGGCTGGAAAATACATTAAAATGTAAGGAGGCTTAATATGCCGCGTGGAAACGGAATGGGGCCTGATAATATGGGACCCGGAACAGGAAGAAGAATGGGATACTGTGCAGGTTATGACAGACCCGGATGTTATAATTATTTCGAAGGAGGCTCTCGAGGCCGCAGGCAGAATGCCGGGTTCTCCCAGAGGGCTTACGGGGGAAGAAGAGGTCCCGGGTATGGAGGCAGGTTTAACTTCCCCGGATTTGAAAGTTTCAGGAGGGGTTTTGATGAACGTGACAATGCAGGGGAACTTGATTTTCTAAAAAATCAGGCCGAAGACCTTGAAACAGAACTTGCTGCAGTGCAGGAAAGAATTCGTATTTTGGAGGAGGATACTTCCATACAGGATTGAATGTTTTCTTATTTGAATTAAACCGGATAATACAATATCCGGTTTTTTTATGTTTTCAGAGTTAAACTGGTTTTAAATTCTAAAGGCAGGTTTCATGCAGAACATGCTTATCATCTACAGCTGCACCTGTTTTTGCTGGCTGGTTATCTTCTGTCATCCTGTAAGCGGCTGCCTGCAGTATTCCTCCGTGGTATATCCCTGCCGGCAGAAGCGGGATTGTCGGTTTACTGGTTCATTAATTTCGGTAAATTAAGAACATGTATCAAAGCAAAAATTTTAAAAATCAGTTTTAGATGGGAAATCAGGGATATTTTCTGAAAAAAACCTTTAGCAGCTCCTGAGATACCCGGAATTTGGAAAAAATATTTCAGAAATAGTATAATTAATGTAAGAGGGTTCTGAAAATGTCTGATAGTCCTCTTACAGGTATCCAGTCAGTTTCTCACATTTATTACAGTTATGAGGGGCCCCGTTATTATCTTGAGGAAGAATCAAAGCGAGTCGAAGAGATTATTGAAGAGGAAAAACTTCGTGAATTAAAGGCTGCTGAAGAGGGAAAAAGGATTGAAGAAGAGAAACTCCTCGAAGAAGCCTTATATTCGGAAAAACTCAGGGAAGAGGAAATCCTTCAGCAGCAGAAAAAAACTGAAGAAGAATCATTTAAGCAGATCAGAGAAGCTTCTCTGAAAGAAATAGAAAGGTGGATTGATTTCGAAATGATCAGGCAGCTGGAACAGCGCCAGGGGGAAAAAGAGGCCCGGATTCTTGAAGATCTGGAAAGAGAGCGGATAGCATCGGAAAGTACTGCATCTGGACTCTCTGAGTATCTGCCTCATGAAGAGGTCTATTCCGGAATAAATATAAATCTACTTGCGTAACTGTCTCAGAAATCCCTCAGTGCCGTGTATCTTCCTGTCAGGGATGTTTCTCTTTTAATATTTTTCACTAATTCCGCATATTTTAAATAATTACCCTGTTGTAAAGACTTCCGGGACTATGTATAACAAAAAAGTATAACTCATATAAAAAACTTGACAGATTTGAATTTATGTATATATCATATAGTTATAAAGCTTATAAGTTTAAAGATTTGTTAGGAGGATGCAGGTCGTGGAAATGAAGACCGGAAAATCTGTCAAACCGGCAGATTCATCATCAGTACCCAGGTTTGCTGGTATTAAAACATTTATGAGACTTCCCTATGAAAGGGATGTTGAGGGGCTTGATTTTGCCGTAATGGGGCTGCCGTTTGATACAGGTTCAACCTACAGGATAGGGGCGAGATTCGGGCCGGAGGCTGTCAGGAGCATAAGTGCTGTTATTAAACCGTACAATGCTTATCACAAAATAAATATATTTGATTACATTTCAGGTGTTGATTACGGGGATCTTAATGTTCTTCCAGGATATATAATGGATACGTATGAGGCTGTTTCTGAGGAAATGAAGTTGTTTGTTGAAAATAATGTAATTCCTGTAGTTATAGGGGGGGACCACTCGGTTACTGTGCCTCAGCTGAGGGCTCTCTGTGAAAAACACGGACCTGTTGCACTTGTTCATTTCGATGCACATCTTGATACAGCAGATTCATACTTCGGTAAGAAATATACTCACGGCACTCCCTTTTCAAGGGCATATGATGAAGGGCTTCTTATACCTGAAAAAGTGATTCAGGTAGGGATGAGGGGAACTTATTACGGAGAACACTCTCTCAAAGAGTCTACTGACAGGGGATTTACTGTAGTTTCTGCTGAAGAAGCTTTTGATATGGGACTTGATAATCTTCTCAGGATGATTCATGAGAAAGTCGGGGATGCGAAGGTCTTTGTAACTTTCGATGTAGATGCATGCGATCCTGCATATGCACCGGGAACCGGAACACTTATTCCAGGCGGTTTTACATCCCGTGAAGCCATGAAACTTATCAGGGGCCTTTCAGGACTCAACTTTGTGGGGTTTGATGTTGTTGAGGTCCTTCCGGATCTCGATCCGAGCAACATAACATCGTGCCTCGCATCAAATATTGTATTTGAATATCTGACGCTTATTGCGCTTCAGAAAAAAAATCAGAACTGCTGAAAACCCTGTTTTCAGCATAGCGACAGAGACTTTCTCGAAGAGAAAGTGCTCGAAAGCGAATTAGAACTGCTGAAAACCCTGTTATCAGCACAGTATAGAGATTTTTCTGAAAGAAAAGTGCTCGAGAAGGCATGCACTTCCTGGAAGGAAGTGCCTGAAAGTGAATCAGGAGTTATAATTATCAAATAATTCTTTCCGGAAAGAGATCAAGCAGTTCTGTCAGTGATTCAATAATCATATCAGGCTTGTGTTCCTTTTTTTCCATCTGTTTATCTGTCAGTTTCTTTGTCCTGAGAATAATAGAAAGTGCATATCCTGCATCTCTTGGCCCCTGGATATCCCTGTTAGGCTGATCACCTATATAAACAGCATTTTCCGGTTTTATATCAAAGCCTTTTAACCCAAGCTCAAATAATTTTTTACCTGGTTTTCTGATTCCCTCTTCCGATGAAAGAACTACAGTATCGAACAGCCCTTCAAGCCCCCCCTCAAGTATTTCCTGATGCACCAGTGGCCTGCTCCATGTATTGCTGATCAGGCCGACTATATATCCTCTTTTTTTCAGGGTGGTTAAGATTTCTTTTATATTTTTATCAGTTTTTCTTCTTCCTTTGGCTTCAAAGTAGAGAAGTGTGAGCTCTTCTGCTATTGGCTTAAGTACTTCCTCAGGTACTTCGGGAAGTATCCATCCCGGCCAGACCTTGTCTGCTGTATATTCTATCAGGGATTCCATTCCCCACTTCTTGTATTCATCCTCTCCTGCCAGAAGCCTCTTCATAAATTTACTGCAGTCCTCATTAAGGCCTGTCATTTTCATTATTTTAGTGAGGTTTGCCTCCCCGTCATCAGGCAGCGGTATTCTTTCTTTCATTACAACCCCGCCCTGGTCAAAGTAAATTGCTTTGATATCCTTTTTTTCTGTTATTTTCATTGTTCAGTTCCAGATTTAGTATGATTTAGTGGTTTATTATACAACATAAAACCCATAAATGAAAAAAAATTTTAAAAAAAATAATAAAATGAAATAAATATTGCAGAAAATTCCTGTTTTCTGTGAAACAATGCATTGTTATTCAGAAAAATGTTGAAACGCTTTACTGTATCCAGTCCGGATACTTCAAATCAGCAGGGAATTATTCCGGTAAGCCTGAATGTTATATATTCCCAAGTTGATAAAAAAAATTATAAGCCTTATAATCCCATTATGAATTTGCATCATCTGAAAACTTTTTATCTTACAGCAAAACATTCCAGCGTTTCCCAGGCTGCCAGGGAGATGAATATTGCCCAGCCTGCAGCAACAAGGCATCTCAAGGAACTTCAGAATAAAATTGATATTGTTCTTTTCAACAACAGGGGAAAAAAGCTGTATCTTACAAATGAAGGGAAAATTCTCTATGAAAAAACCAGGCGTCTCTTTAAAGAGGAAGCAGATATAGAGGTTGCAATTAATGAAATAAAACGGTTCAGGAAAGGGCTTATATCTCTTTCATCACAGGCTACTTTTGCAGATTATTATTTTCATGAAGTGCTTCTCGATTTTTATGAAAAATGCCCCGATATTGCTCTTACTGTTTCGACATTTTTAAGCGATGCAGATGTACTGAACAGTATCGAAAAAATGGATTATGACCTGGGGATTGTCTCTTCAAGGCCAGAATCAAAAGTACTTAAAAGCAGGAAAATATATACAGCAAGGCAGTACCTGATAGTTCCTCCCAGCCACAGGCTTGCAGATAAAGAACTTATCAGTCCTGAAATGATTCATGATGAAGTTTTCATACTCCCTGAAAAATCGACAAAGAGCCGCAGCCTTATTGATGATTATTTCAGTCATAATGGGATAAATGCCAATGTCCTCTATGAGCTTGGCCACACAAATCCTATAGTCAATATAGTTAAAAACAATATCGGAATATCAATTACATACCGTAAAACAGTGCTTAACGCTGTGGCAAGCGGCGATGTCTGTATGATTCCTCTCGAAGATCCGGAAAAGCTGCTTTCGCGTGATTTCTACCTTATATATAACAAGGAAAAATATATTTCAGAAATTATTCAGAATTTAATCGATACAATTGATACCTGGGCCGGGAAGGTGAAATAATCATAAAACCGGAGAATATTGATTGTTTTTAACTGATTAATCAGGCTGGAAATAATTAACAATTTAATATTTGTGAGAGCTTTTTATTCAATAGGCAGGAATAATCAGAGGATTTATTATGGATAATGTTGTAGTTGTCGGCGGAGGTGCTGCAGGGCTTATCTGCTCTGTTCTGCTGGTAAGGAATAATATAAGGGTCGAGGTTTTTGACCGCATGGATTCGCCGGGAAGGAAACTGATTCTTGCGGGAATGAGCGGGCTGAATTTTACAAATATCCTTGATCCTGACATGTTTGCTTCCCGTTACAGGTTGAATGAGGCTTTTTTCAGTGAACTTCTGAAAAAGCATTCTCCTGAAAATTTCATCAGCTTTTTTAATGACCTGGGCATTGAAACATTTACAGGATCAAGCGGGAAGGTCTTTCCCGTATCTATGAAAGCGGATGAGGTCCTTGAAAAAATAATTTCCTATCTTGAAACTTCCTCTTTATTCAGTTTTTACGGGAATCACCGTCTTGTTGAAATTGATTCGGAAAGTAATCTTGTGTTTGAAACTGATGCTGGGAACAGGAAAGTAAATTCTGAAACAGTTGTTTTTGCCCTTGGAGGAGGAAGCCGGTCAAACACAGGTTCAGACGGTAAATGGACAGATTTTTTTGATAAAAAGGGAATTCATACAGTTCCTCTTGAACCTTCAAACTGCGGATTTGAAGTGCAGTGGACAGAAACTTTCAAAAAGTCTCTTGAATCATGTGTACCGCTTAAAAACATATCTTTGCATCTTGGAAAAGAATTATCCAGGAATGAGGTCCTGCTGACTGGATACGGAATAGAAGGGAGCGGTATATACTGTCTTGGCGGCATGATCAGGGAAAAAATTAAATCGGAAGGCGAATGTACTGTATTTATTGATATAATACCTGATCTGTCAGCAGAAAAGATCAGGGAAAAGCTGAAAAAACCCCGGGGTAAAAATTCCCTGTCAAATTACCTGAGAAAATCATTGTCTGTAAATCCTGTCAAGTTTCGTCTCATCAGGGAACTTCTCTCCATGGAACAGTTTACTCATCTTGTTGATAATCCTGGTATTTTGAAGAATATGCCTTTAACAATCAGCGGGATAAGGCCGCTTGAAGAGGCGATATCCAGCTCCGGAGGGGTTGATATGGCAGAAATCAATGAAAATATGATGCTTAAGAAAATCCCCGGATTCTATGTCATCGGAGAAATGGCTGACTGGGATGCCCCTACCGGGGGGTATCTTCTGCAGGGGTGTTTCTCTACAGCATCGGCTGCTGTAGAGAATATTATTGATTATTTTAAAAATATTTGATTCTGAAGTATTTATCAGGCTGTAAGCAGTGATTCTCCAATCATTTCCTTTGATTCATTATTGAGAAGAAACTGTGCAAAATCTTTCGATGATTCAAAAATCCTGTCAGTTATAATTCCTCCCCGGGCAAGGTCCTGGTACTGATGAAAATCTGAGCCGGAAAGCATTCTAAGCTTGTTTTTCCGGGCATGATTGAAAGCTTTCATGTTTTTTGAATCATGCCTGGGATTTCCGTTTATAACTTCTATACCGTCAAGATATTCATTTTTCTCCACTTCCATTTCAGGTCTGAACGGATGTGCCTGGAAAAATGCTATCCCTTTTCCCTGTTTCAGTTCAGCAAATTTTTCAGGCGTCATTTTATAGAGTTCGGGGTTGTCATAGAGAAAATCCTCATCAATTCCGTAAACAAGAAAATCGTTCGGATGGTTGCTGAATCTCAGTTCGATCCCGAGAAGAACATTAAGGCCTGCTTTCTGCCCTGCTTTTCTTGCAGCTCTGTAGCCGGTTAGGTATGAATCGATTTTTTCCTTCCAGCTGTCTGATTCCAGGGACTCGAAATAGCTTGAAAAATAGTGATCTGTAATTACAATAGCGTCATAATCCCTGTCTTTGTAAAGTCTGACAATTTCTTCTGCATTAACTCTGCCGCAAGGGCTTACTTCTGCAGTGTGGACATGTGTATCTGTTTTGTATTTGATAATTCGGTCTCCGGTAATAAAATTATATGGAAAAACATATATACAGCAGGCTATTATTAATTAAGAGCAGAGTCAAGAAATATGCTGCCTGTAAAGAATGAAGCTGTTTGATGCTGTTTTCTGAAATGTTTATCTGCGAATTACCAGATATTGTTATATTAATTGTAACCGCCAGATATATTCTCAGCAGATTCTGAAAAGGTTTTAGAAAGAAAGATATTTTGAAAAGTAATTTTCTATTGCAAAAGAGCCGCTTCCCCTCATAACAGATTCCTGTCCTGAATTAGACTCGGAATATATGATATTGATATTTTTATCAAGCCTCAGAAGGGATACGCTGTTGACCTTGCTGTTGAGGTTGTCTCTGAAATAAGTTCCTGCCTTTGCATAGTCGCCGCCGAGAAATATTGCATCTGGATCGTAAATCATACAGATATTTGAAATAGCAGTTGCAAACCAGTTTGTAACTTCATCTATTAATTTGCATGCAAGGGGGTCCTTTCTGTTTGATGCCCTGAATATATCATAAATATCGGGGTTTTCTTCTGATGTGAAAACAGCGGAATCCGGATACTCTTCTCTCAGTTTCTTTGCTTTCTTTATGATTCTGTTGAAATCAATCATCATTTCGAGACATCCCTTGCCTCCGCAGAAGCATGTCTCTGTGTCGAAGGGATTCACTATGATATGCCCGATTTCTCCGGATAAATGGTTTTTCCCCCTGTATAATGTGCCGTCTGTGACAAGCCCTGAAACTATGCCGTGCCACCCCGCATCAATAACAATATAGTTATGTATGGAATTGTCTTTTATATTCAGTTTTTCTCCGAAAGCCTTGAATCTTATCCAGCTTTCTATTTCAACCGGAATATTCCTGTCAATTTTATCTGAAATAAGTTTTGTGAAATTTATATGGTTTCCCCAGGAAGGGTAGTGTGACGATGTAAGTACAATGCCGTTGTCTGAATCGACTATGGCATGTATTGCAACAGAAACACCTCTTATTTTTCTCTTTTCACTGAACATCTGTTCTTTGTTATTGATTGATTCTGTTATTATAGCTATCACATTGTGAATGTTCTCATCTTCATGAACGGAAAATACCCTTTCCAGCTGCATTTCCAGAGCCATATTGTATATCTTGAGGACTATTGAACTGTATTTTATGTAGTAGCAGAAAATAACACCGGAATTCTTATTGAAAGCATAAAGTTCCGGTCTTTTCCCCCCCTCATCGGTTGAAGTTCCCTTTCCTACAGATCCGATCAGGTTTTTCTGGATCAGTTTTTCATTCAGCTTCATCACAGTTGTTCTGCTGAGTTTTACTTTTTTAGTCAGCTCGGCAACAGTCATTTCCTGGTTGTTTCTGTAAATATCGAGAATGATTTTCAGATTATTTTTTCTTATTGTTTTCGGCTTGTTGCCTGCTGCCCGGGTCATGAACGTGATTATAGCACCTCTTTTTGGAAAAAACAAGCAAAGATATGCAATAAAGTTGCGTAACTGTGTTGTATAAAACTGTTGACAAATAAAAATTGTATGTTACAATTTTTATTGTCTGAAAAACTGAACATTGTTATAGAAATACTGAATATCGAGTCATAAAAGCTTATTGATGTGTTTTTCTGTACTGCTTCAGATTTGCAAGGCTTGAAAACAGAAATTCAGGAAGGCTGAGATTTGAGACCTGAGGATGAAGTCTTTAAAAGTGCCTGCTGATATAAACTGTTTTCTAACACAATTCATATACTGAAAAAAATTTGAAATTCTCGAAGCAATTGAGAATACTATTAATTATGTAACTAAGTAATGAAACTATAAAAGTGATTGTCCGGTCAGTTACTTTATAGCTGCGCCTGATAAACAACTTCGAATGAAAACAGTATTAGCAGGTGCGGAATAATTACTTTTTTTATTTAAAAAGCTCCATGGGAGCACGAAAATCTAAGGAGGATTTTTTAATGAAAAAGAAGATTCTGGTTATGTTTCTACTTGTTGCTCTTCTGGCACCTGTTTTTGCAGGGGGACAGAAAGAAAAGAAGGTAAAAGTTGGTATTTCAATGGCATTGTTTGCCGACAATTTCCTTACATATTTAAGAGAAGCAATGGAAGACTATGCGGATGGTGTTGAAGATCTCGAGGTTTTTTCAGAAGATGCAAAAGGTGATGTAGGAAGACAGCTCGGACAGGTCGAAAACTTTATTGCTCAGGGATATGATGCAATTATCGTTAACCCTGCTGATACAGAAGCAACATCTCAGATTACAAAAAAATGCCAGGAAGCTGGTATACCTGTTGTTTATGTAAACAGGGCACCTGAAGACGGCCTTCCTGAAGGAACTTACTATGTAGGTTCTGATGAAGTTGTTGCCGGCAGAGAACAGGCTAAGGTTCTTGCTGATAAAATGGGCGGCAAAGGTAATGTTGTAATAATGCTTGGCGAACTTGCACACAGCGGTACAAAAGGGAGAACCAAGGGAGTTAAAGAAATCCTTTCTGGATATCCTGATATCAAGATCATTGCTGAACAGACAGCTCTTTTCCAGAGAGACAAAGGGCTTGACCTTATGAGTAACTGGCTGCTTGCAGGTCTTGAAATAGATGCAGTAGCTTCAAACAATGATGAAATGGCTATTGGTGCAATCATGGCCCTCAAAAATTCAGGAAAAGTTCCTAACAAGGATGTATTTGTAGGCGGTGTTGATGCAACACCTGATGCTCTTGACTTTATTGAAAAAGGCGAACTCACTGTTTCTGTATTCCAGAATGCAAAGGGACAGGGTAGAGGAGCTATCGATGTAGCATATAAAGTAGTAAAAGGCGAAGCAGTAGAAAAAGAAACATGGATTCCTTTTGAACCTGTAACAGCAGAAAACTACAAAGACTATAAATAATTATAACTAATTTTATAAAGAGCTTTTCATTTTTATGAAAGGCTCTTTCTTTATGAATTAATGGGACAATATATGGAATATATTCTAGAAATGACTGATATCCGAAAGGAATTTCCCGGCGTACTTGCCCTTGACGATATCCAGTTTAAGGTAAAGCCCGGTACTGTTCATGCTCTTATGGGTGAGAACGGAGCAGGTAAGTCAACACTCATGAAAATAATCATGGGTATATATAAAGCAGATAAAGGTACGGTTCTTGTAAAAGGTAAAGAGGCTCATATCACAAATACAAAGACTGCTTTTGCTCACGGTATTTCAATGATTCATCAGGAGCTGAGTCCTGTCCCTTACATGACTGTTTCTGAAAATATCTGGCTTGGCAGGGAATTTAAAAAGGGCCCTTTTGTTAATCATCAGATGATGCATGACAAAACTGTAGAGCTTCTTGAGCGCCTGGAGCTTGATATTAATCCTGAAGAGAAAATGGTGAAACTGAGTGTTGCTCAGACACAGATGGTGGAAATTGCAAAGGCAATTTCATATGATTCAGAGCTTATTATCATGGATGAGCCTACTTCTGCTATCACAGAAAAAGAGGTTAATCATCTATTCAAGATTATCAATGAATTAAGATCAAAAAATATAGCAATTATCTATATCACTCATAAAATGGATGAGGTATTTGAAATCTCTGACGAAGTTTCTGTTTTCAGAGATGGTAAATATATCGGGACAGAAGCAGCCGAAAAAATGACAAAAGACAAGCTTGTCAACTGGATGGTCGGCCGGGAACTCAGCCAGGTTTTTCATAAAGAAGAGACAGAAATCGGCGAGGTAATGCTTGAAGTTAAAAACCTGTCATCCGGTGACAGATTCAGAAATGTAAGCTTTCAGCTGAAGGCAGGGGAAATCCTTGGATTGGCAGGTCTTATGGGGGCTGGAAGGTCTGAAGTTGTTGAGACAATTTTCGGTGTCCGGGAAAAGACAACCGGTGAAATATTTGTAAAAGGGGAGAAGGTTGATATCAGAGCTCCCCATGACGCAATAAAACAGAAAATTGCACTCCTGACAGAAGACAGAAAGCAGAGTGGACTTTTTCTTCCTCTTACTGTCAAGGAAAACATGGAAATTGTCAGTATTGATAAATATATAAAAGGCGTGTTTATAAATCATTCACAGATTGCAACAGACTGCGAAGACCAGGTTAATAAACTTGCTATTAAAACACCATCTCTTTATCAGATTACTGATAATCTGAGTGGCGGTAATCAGCAGAAAGTTCTGATTTCAAAGTGGCTTCTGAACGCTCCCGATATACTTATTCTTGATGAACCTACACGCGGTATCGATGTCGGGGCAAAAGCGGAAATACATAAACTTATGACCAAGCTGGTGCAGGCTGGAAAAGCTGTAATTATGATCTCTTCCGAGATGCCGGAGGTCCTTGGTATGAGTGACAGAGTCCTTGTTATGCATGAAGGTGACCTTGTCGGTGAACTTCCGCGAGAAGAGGCAGATCAGGAAAAAATATTGATGCTTGCATCAGGTGAAAAACTTAATTGATAGGATAACTAAATGAGTGAAAAAAAATTAACAGGTAAAGGCCTGCCCAAAGAGGTAAGTATCCTTCTTATCCTTGCCGGGATATGTTTATTATTTGAGATTTTAGGATGGATTGTTAAAGGGGACACTTTTCTCTTTAACTTTGGCAGAATTAAACTTATGATTCTTCAGATGGCTGTAATTGGTATTATTGCAATCGGGGTTACGCAGATTATTATTACAGGCGGTATTGACCTTTCGTCAGGTTCTGTTGTTGCTTTTGTTGCTGTTGTTGCAGCAAGTTTTGCACAATCTTCTGATGCGACAAGACCCTATTTTGAAAACATGAATGGTACTTTTCCGGTATTTTTACCGGTTCTGATAGGTATTGGCCTTGGTGGAGTCTGCGGATTTGTAAATGGTTTTTTTATCGCAAAAACCCATATACCCCCTTTTATAGCTACTCTCGGTATGATGGTATCAGCGAGGGGTTTTGCACAGCTTTATACAGAAGGAAAGCCTGTCAGTATGCTTAACGACTCATACCTTGTCATCGGATCAGGAATTATGCCGGTACTTATTTATCTTCTCATGGCATTGATAGCCCATGTTCTTCTTACACAGACAAAATACGGGAAGTATGTTTATGCTATAGGCGGTAACCAGCATGCAGCTGTTGTTTCCGGTATTAATGTGACTAAATATAAGATTATGATTTATACATATGCAGGTCTTCTCTCTGGTCTTGCAGGTGTTGTTCTTTCCGCAAGGGTAAATTCCGGCCAGGCCAGTATGGGGGTCATGTTTGAGCTTGATGCTATTGCTTCTGCAGTTATCGGCGGTACTTCTCTCGATATCGGAGGTATCGGTACAATTGGAGGAACAATTATCGGCTCTCTCGTACTCGGTGTAGTAAAGAGTGGTTTTATCTTCCTCGGTGTTAATGCCTATATCCAGGAAATTATCAAGGGAGCGATTATTATCGGAGCTGTTGTTCTCGACGTAATGAGAAACAAGGGTAAATCAAAATAATCCTTAAGCGTTAATAATTACATAAACAAAAGGCTGTCATAATTGACAGCCTTTTATGTTTATTAAGAATATTGAGATATTTTATATCCCTGTTTCCCCTCTCATAACCTGAAAAATACTTGTTCAGAGATGGAAATCAGAAAAAAAATATTTACAGGAGTGATTTGTCAGGAGTAACTATAATCTTGACATGTTCTTTTTTCTCCGGTCCTGTAAGTGTTCCGAATCCTTCTTCAACAATGTTATCCAGATATATTTTCTTTGTAATAAATCCTTCTGTATTTATTCTTCTGTCAGCAATAAGCTTTATGGTTTCCGGAAATTCATTATAATATGCAATTGTTCCTACAAGTTTCTTCTCTGTAAAAACAATTGAGTTGAAATCAAATTCAACAGGTTTTTCCCAGATGCTGGTTATAACGATTGTTCCTGCAAATTTACAAGCAGCAACAGCTGTGTCTATTCCAAACTTTGCACCGGTTGTATCTATCGCAACATCAACCCCAACGTTATTTGTTAATTCCTTTACTTTTTCAACAACATCGTTATCTTCAGGATCAAGAACATAATCTGCTCCATGAAACTTCGCATATTCCTGTCTAACTGATTTACGCTGCATTACAATTATAGTTTTCGCACCGGCAGCTTTGAGCATCTCAATTGTACAGAGACCTATTGGTCCTGCTCCCATTACAAGTGCTGTCTGCCCGATTTTAAAATCTGCCTGTCGTAGAGACTGAAGCGCTACTGCCATCGGCTCCACAAGGGCTGCATCTTCATAAGACATGTTGTCCGGAATTTTATGAATAAAATCTTCATAGAAAGTTGTATATTCTGCGAACCCGCCGCCGCCTCCGTGAAGTCCGTGAAATCCCAGTCTGCTGCAAAGGTTGTAATGTCCTTCTTTACAGGCAGGGCACATGTCTTCTTTATGTGTCGGATTGCAAACCCTCATTGGTTCTACAATGACACGGTCACCCACTTTTACACTTGTAACTCCTTCACCAGTTACCACAACTTCACCGGAAAATTCATGTCCAAGTATAATTGGTGCTTTTTCTCCTGTCAGGGGATGGGGTTGTTTTGTTGGAATAAAAATAGGACCTCCGAGATATTCATGAAGGTCGGATCCGCATATACCGCACCATTTTACTTTTACTTTGACCATACCAGGTAATGTTTTTGGTTCGTCAGTTTTTACAACTCGGACATCTTCACGTCCGTACCACATGGCTGCTTTCATAATTTAATCTCCTTAAGGATAAATTTATATCGATAAAAATATATCGTAAAAAGAGTAACAAACCTGTGCATCTTTGTAAAGTGATATTGGAAATATTATTTTAATGTTTATATTTTGAAGGATTATCTGTTGTTGTTTTTACATGAAAAACATGAAAATACTTATTACTGGTAGTTTTATTATGTTTGTTATATTCAGCATCGGAATACAGCCAGCAATATCTTATTATAAATGCTGAGTAAAATTGTCAGTTTTGTAAAAAGATCTTCTCCATTTCTTATTTCTGAGTATGTTAAGAAAGAGGTTCACAGCTTAAAGATAATGATTTACAATTGTATCAGTTTAAAGACAGCTTCCTGTACAGTAAGCTTCAGGATTTTTTCAACGGGGCAGTTTCGGTCTGAAGAGTATTTGCTGCTCCGTTTCCGGTACAGGAATACTGTTGAAACAGAGCAGGTAAAGTAGATGGGAAAGGAAAAGCAGCGTCTAAGGAAAGAAGATCTTGTTGATAATATTTTTCTTCTGCTGTCAAAAGAATTTGACAGGCAGGATGAAATTGATGATATAAGAAATATCAGGATCCCTGTAGAAGATGTCAGCAGCTTTTTAAATGAAAATTTCAGTTTAAAATACAGCAGCAATAACTATATTTATACCCAGCTCAGGAGTTTTGAAGAGGAAAACAGTCTCAAGCTGTTTCAAAAAATTCCCGATCCATCAGGAACCACGGAATTCTATATTTCTGTCAACAGGGGTATTAATAGTTTTAACCAGAAAAAGTATCTGTACACAGCGTCAAAGCTTAAAATAACAAACGGCTTGTATGAGAGAATTGAGCATTATATAACTGAGAAAAGGAAAAAGTCCCTGAACATTCTCCTGGGGGCTGGAGTTGTAATTCATCACCTTGCATCCCTGATTGCAGAAAAAGGGCGGTTTCTCAATATTAAGTTCAATATTTACACACACAGCACCGCTGTTATAGACCTTTTTATGCAGCCTGAATCGGAATATGACAATTTCAATATTTATACGAGAACCGGAAAAGTTGATATTAAAAATTTCACTATCAATGATAAATTCATAGATTATTACAGTGAAGTTGATTTTGACTTTATTTTTCAGGGCACAAGCTGTATTTATAATAAACGCCTTTATGTGAGTTCGGAAGAAGAGAGTGTAATCAAGCAGGATATACTCCGCAAGGGAAAGGGGGAGAAAGTTCTTGTTCTTCTGAAGAAGGAATTCACTGACAAGGAACCTGTATCAATGCACAGTTACGGGTATATTTCTGATTACAATTATCTTATTGTTCCTGAAAAGGGGAGTATTTCCGGAAAGAAAAACTGTGATCTCATATTTGATGAATATAAGAAAAACCTTTCTCCCGAGATAATTCATTATAACTATTCAATATACAAAAACAGCTGAAATTACCTGTCTCCGGGGGAATCAGTTTCAGCTTATTGCCCTTGACCGGGGAAATGATCTTCCACGGATATTTAAAATTAAAATATCCCTGTATAAATATCTGCCCTGTTCTGATTCTTGTCAGGAAATATTTATACTGGGATTTATGCCTTTGACTTTATTAAATACTGTTTATTGTTAACCCTGTTGTAGAGAATCCTGTTTTAATTAAAAAGTTTTTATTCTTTCAAAAACATCTGCTTCAGTACCGGAAAATCTTCCGGGATTTTCCATTTTAATACTTGTAAGGGCAGCTGCAAATTTAACAGCCTCTTCCGGTCCTTCTTTAAGTCTTCTTGCAAGGTATGATGCAAAACATGTGTCTCCCCTTCCTGTTCTTCCTGCAAGGTTTGAAGGGTTGAATGGAGCCCGGTAGAACTCGCCGTCCTTGAGAATAAGAACTTCAGTATTGTGAGTTACCATAATCTCTTTTGCTCCCCATTCAGCAAGCATTTTTGCCCCTTTTTCCCTGTCCTTTGTTCCTGTAAGTATTTCCACTTCTGCCGCATCTGTTTTCAGAAAGCTTATTTTTGAAAGAAGCTCTTTTTTTCTTTCCCAGTCTTTGAACAGTAGTTTTCCTTCTTCATTGCATCTCAGGAGTCCCTGTGCGTCAATTGCCACCTTTCCTTTTTCTGCCAGGAACGGTATCAGTTCATCCGGAATTTCTCCTCTGAAAAGGCCTGCAAGGTGATATATGTCTGCCTCATTTTCAGGTACATCATCGGTTGTAAAATATTCTGCCTGTGAAATGAGTGTTACTTTTCTTGTTTCCCTGTCTTCTGTCAGGTATATGTTTTCGATTGAAGTTGTTTCCGGTGATTCAATGATTGTTACATCAGTTTTTTCATCTTCGATATACTGGATATCTTTCCAGTCTTCTTTTGCCGCCTTTGTTACAACAAGAACATCTGCACCCGCTCTTGCTGCTGAAGCTGATGAATATATTACAGGTCCGCCGGTAAATCTCTCTTCTTTTTCATCGCCTCCTTTGTAGATCATGATATCCTTGGACACATGTCCTATCATAATAATGTTGTATTTTTTCATTTCTTCTTCTCCTGATTTAATTATAATGATATTGTTGTATTTAAAAAGAAAAAATTAATATGTGAAATTCGAATATTATTCATTTTTTATTTAGGTTTCACGCAAAATGTCATGGAGTTGTAAATGGTGAAAAAAACAGTCCTGTTTCTGATATTTATTTCTGCAATTCTCTATGCATCCGGCGGATCCGAGATAACCCCTCATAAAAAAATCAAAGTAGATGTGATTGAGCCTTCAGGTCTTGCTTTTTCTGATAGAGAAGACTGTTTTCTTACTGTTAGTGATGAAGATTCCTGTGTATATAAGCTGAACAGGAAGGGTAAGGTTATCGGGAAGATTAAAATTGACGGTTATGATCTTGAGGGGATAGCAGCTGATGCTGACGGAAATATTTATGTGGTTGATGAAGCTTACAGTGAAGTAATATCGGTTGATGCTGAAGGCAATGAATTTTCAAGGTTTCCTATTAATATCGGGAATTCCAGGAATAAAGGCCCTGAGGGAATCTGCATCGATAAGGATGAGAAGCTTATATATGTCGTGAATGAAAAGAATCCCGGACTGATCCTTGTCTATGATTTTTACGGAAATAAAAAAAATGAATATATTCCAGGTCTTGCATCAGACTATTCCAGTATATTCTACCACTCTGAATCAGGGATGTTCTATATTTTAAGTGATGAGGAGAGTTCTGTTTATATCTGGCATCCTTTATCCGGGCTGTCTGAAAAATACAAAATTAAAGTCAATAATCCTGAGGGGATTGTTGTTGGAAATAATATGGAAGTATATATAATCTCTGATAAAGAGCAGAAACTCTATGTTTTCAAGCCTTTGACAAAGGTAGTGAAATAAAAATGTCATTACCCCTTTTTTTTGGAATATAATTAAATTATTATTATTATATGCAAATAATCGAAGAACATTTCGGATATATTGAAGAAAAAGAAATAAAAAAAATTACTCTGAAGAATGATTCTGGTGTTTCTGTTTCTGTAATCAACTATGGGGCAATTGTCCAGTCGATAATTCTACCCGACAGGTTCGGCAAATACTCGGAAATTACTCTTAATTACGATACTCTTGATGGTTATATAAATGATATAAGCTATTTCGGAGCCACAGTAGGCCGTTTTGCAAACAGGATCAGGAACGGTGTATTCCTGATTGATGGTAAAAAATACTCTGTTGCGTGCAATGAAAATGAAAAGAATCATCTCCATGGAGGATTCAGCGGTTTTAATAAAAAAGTCTGGTCCTGTGAATCCTGGTCAAATGAGAGAATATCATCGGCCAGGATGAAATACAGGAGTCCTGACGGTGAAGAGGGATATCCCGGCAACCTGGATGTTGAAGTAACCTATACCCTTGATAAGAAGAATTCCTTTATTATAAACTATAAGGCTGTCTCAGATAAAAAAACTCCGGTAAACCTGACAAATCACTCCTACCTGAATCTCTCCGGAGTTGACGGCAATAAGACTATCCTCGGACACCTGCTCCAGGTTAACAGCGGTTTTTATCTTGAGACTGATGATGAGCTGATCCCAACAGGTAAAATTATTGATGTAAAAAATGGTCCAATGAATTTCCAGAATTTCAGGCGGATCGGCGAAAGAATAAAGGAAACCGGAAAGGGATATGATCACTGTTTTCTTTTCCCTTCAGATCATGGCAAAATGTACCATGCGCTTACTATGTATGACCCCCTGAGCGGCCGCAGGCTTGAACTTTTCACAGATAAACCGGGTGTGCAGATTTATACTGCAAATCATCTTACCCCTCCTCACCGGGCTGTCTGCTGCGAGACCCAGAATTTCCCCGATTCAGTCAATCATCCCGAATTTCCCGATCCTTTTATTTCCCCCGGCGAGATATATGACAGAACTGTATTCTGTCGATTTACAATTTCAGACGATTGTGTTTAGATTATCAAAGATAAAATAATAAAATTTTAAAATTGGAGACAGGTATGGCAGACAGCAGAGGTATTGTTGATTTCAGAAGTGATACAGTAACAACCCCATCAGAAGATATGAGAAAAGCCATGTATTCAGCTGAAGTCGGAGATGATGTATATGGAGATGACATTACAGTAAACAGACTTGAGAGAATGATTGCTGAAATGACAGGCTATGAAGAAGCTCTTTTTGTAAGCAGCGGGACTCAGTCAAATCTTCTTGCAGTTATGAGTCACTGTGAACGGGGGGATGAATTCATAGCCGGACAGACGGCGCACTGCTATGTACATGAAGGGGGCGGAGCTGCTGTTCTAGGCAGTATACAGCCACAGCCTGTGGATTTTGAAAGTGACGGAACTATTTCGTTAAAGACAGTTAAATCAAAAATAAAACCTGATGATTTTCATTATGCGAAGACTAAGCTTTTCTGCCTTGAAAATACCCAGGACGGAAAGGTCCTTCCGCTTGATTATCTTGAAGAAGTTGCTGATTTTGCGACAGAAAACAGACTCCCTGTCCATCTTGACGGGGCAAGAGTTTTCAATGCTTCAGTAAGCCTGGGTGTTGATGTCAGGGAGATATGCAATCCTTTTGACACAGTATCTGTATGTCTTTCAAAAGGACTGGGCGCTCCTGTCGGTTCCCTGTTATGCGGACCTTCTGATTTGATTAAAAAAGCAAGGAGATGGCGGAAAGTACTTGGCGGAGGAATGAGACAGGCCGGAATTATTGCTGCCGGCGGAACATATGCTCTTGAAAACAATATACAGAGGCTAGATGTTGACCACCGGAATGCAGAACTGATGAAGGATAAGTTATCTGAACTAGATGAGATTGAAATTACATCTGCTGAAACAAACATGGTTTTCTGCAGGTTTAAAAATAATGATTCAGATGAGCTTTCTGAATATCTCAGGAAAGAGGGTATTATCATGAAGGGCGGAGATGTTGTCAGGTTTGTAACTCATCTGGATATTTCTGAAGAAGATATAATAAGGTTTACTGAACTTGTAAAAAAATTCTATACAAGACAGCGTTGATAAATATTTTCAATATTTGAAAAACTGAAAAGCTTCCCTGTTGCCTCAGGGAGGCTCTTTTTTTTAAATTTTTGTATGATTATTTAACGTAGAAGTTAAATAATTTTTCCATTTTAAATCATTTGAAGTTGAAACAGGATTCATTTTTTCCCGGCAGTATTTTCCTGTCTGATGCATTGGGAATCAGGGAAAAGAATATCCCGTTTTTCAGCTTTTTTCATTCAGGTATTTATAGAGAAGGGGGAGAAAATGCCTGTTATCTGCAGTTATATATTTCATTTCACCTCCCATCCTTGAAAATGTCTTGCAGTACCTGAGGTAGTAGGCGGGATCATTCTGATCAGGTTCAGCTTTTGAGTTCCAGTCCCAGGATGATTCAGCCAGGTCAACGACAAATATTGAAAAATCTGTAATTGACCTGTTTTCTCCCGCTGCTGAATTCCTTGACATTGAAAGTGATTTTTCAAATATCATAGGTGACATTACGGCTGATCCAAGTGAAATATATACGCCTCGTTCAAGGCTGTTTATGTTTTCGGCATATGCAAGGAAGTCTCTCTCTGCGCATCTGCCGACTGCTGCTCCTGAATTCATGGGATGGGTATAAATGATATCATGCCCTATCATGGGATGACCTGTAAACGGAATGTTGTTCCTGTATGCTTCAGCCTGGACACTGCAGTCAGAGTGATTGTGATTTACACTGTAGAACCCTTTTTCAAGGGAAAATCTGTCGATTTTATCGAGGAAGTCCCAACCTGCAGCAGATTGACCTGGAAGCAGTTCCCCCCTCTTGAGTTCCTTGTAAAGGATTTCCCGGTCAGGAATATGAATTCCCCCCTCATGAATCATTCTCCCTACAGATTCACCATACCCGTATCCTTCCCATGCTCCTGAAACAATTGCGAGGTTGATGAAAAAGCCTGTTTCCTCCCATATTCCGAAACTTCCTGTCTTTACATTTTCCCTGACATCCTCACTTGTTTCGCCGAGAAAAGAGAGTTCCCAGTCATGAATAATTCCTGCACCGTTGGTGGAAAGATGATCAAGATATTTTTCCTGGATCATTTTTATCAGAACCGGGTAAAGCTTGTTTTTTATTGTATGAGCCCCGAAAGCTGTTATGATTTTTCCATTGTTCTTTTTTGCAGAGAGTATTTTGTCAGCTGCCTGTTCAATACTTTCTTTTACCTGGACAGGAGCTTCCTGTTCGGCAGAATCTATCAGTTTCTCTACCGTATCAGAATTATCCAGTTTAACCTTGTTTTTTCTTTCTGTTACTGATTTGAATTTTATCTTTTCTCTGTCAAAAAGTTTCATTATTTTCCCTCTTGTTAAAAGAATAATCTGTATCAGTAAAATTATAAAGCAGGCAAAGGTTCTAAATAATAAAAAACTGCAACATGGAATATTTCCATGGAAGCTTCTTTTTCAGCATCTTATTAACGGGAGAAAATATCGGTAAACTTGCGCTGGATGCGAAAGGGATCAGAATGCTGTAATCAGTGTGCCTGCCTTGCCCCTGAGCGCTTTTTTAAGATTGTCAACATCTGTAATTATTGCCCTGTTTTCTGAATCTGCCTGTATGAATTCAATTGCGGCCTGAATCTTTGGGCCCATTGAGCCTTCTGGGAATTCCCCCTGTTTCATATAATATCTTGCTTCAGCAAGAGTCATCCTGCTCATGATTTTCTCATTTTCTGTACCGAAACCAAGTGAAACAGAAGGAACTCCTGTTATAATGACAAGTGTCTTAATCCCTACTGTGAGTGCGATTTTCATGCTTGCAAGATCCTTGTCAATTACGCAGTCTACTCCCTCAAGAGTTCCGTCTTCCTCATAGTAAATTGGAATTCCTCCCCCCCCTCCGGTAACAATAATATATCCCTGCTCATGAAGCAGTTTTATTGCATCCTTCTCAACAACTTCCAGGGGATAGGGCGATGCCACATACCTTCTCCAGCCCCTTCCTGCATCGTTTTTTACAACCCAGTTGTTTTTTTCAGCCATGACTGCGGCTTCCTCTTCCGTGTAAAACCTTCCTATCGGTTTTGTCGGGTGTGAAAGTGCCGGATCTTTTCTGTCAACCACCATCTGGACAGGAACAGCAACAACATTTTTTCTTATTCCCTTTCTTATCATCAGGTTCTGAATATTCTGCTCAAGCATGTACCCCATAGAGCCTTCTGTCATTGCATCTGCAACACCCAGCGGTGTTTCAGGAATTATGTCCTTTGCCTGATCAACCATCATCATAAGTGCGCCCACCTGGGGCCCGTTTCCATGTGTAATAACAAAATTAAATCCGTCTTCAATAAGGTCAACAACAGGTTTCAGACTCCTGTATGTGTTGCTCCACTGGGAATGGAAATCACCTGAATCCCCTTTTTTAATTATTGTATTTCCTCCCAGGGCAATTACTATTTTTTTATCCTGAATAATATATGAATCTGACATTGTTTCGCCTCCTGCTGCCTGTGATATTCTGCAGCTGTTGTGTTTTTTTAATTTAAAATAAAAAGTGTAATGATATATGTTAATTTGAGTTTCTGTAATTTGTCAAAATATTTTCTGTTCTATTCTGAAAGTCCGGCTTGTTAATTAATCTTCAGTTTTTTCATTTATGTAATTCACTGGTTTTTTACATAATAAAGAGTGTATAATTATGATTATGACAGATATTGAGGAATACTCGGAAACTACATCAGCTTATGAACTCTTTTTCTTTCTCTACAACAAGATCATAAAGAAAGAGATAACAACTTTTGAACAGCTTGTAAAAGCGGTTCAGACAGTTCCCGAAGGGGAAGCCAAGACAAGAGTTCTTAAAAACGGGTTTATGCTTATAATAAAGCTTAACTGGGGATTTTTCAGCCAGCTTTCTCCCGATACATATCCCAAGCTGTGGAAGAAGCTTACAGTTTCCGACCGTGATTATCATTTCGGCGCCGATCTGAAGCGTAATATGACAATAACAAATATTTATATGAGTTTTATTGATATTCACGGGTATACTGCATTCTGCCTCAATTCAGGGCTTAATACATCCAGGCTCCAGAAGCTTGATGAATTCATAGACAAGCATGTAAATGAGATTGCAAGAAAGAATCATGTTCTCTGCAGAAGGATGAGGGGAGATGAGATAATTCTTGCAGGAACATCAGCAATTGATATTGTAGAGACTACAGTTCAGATTGCAGATTACTTTTCCGGTAAAAAGCTTATTAACAGTACCCGGTTCATAGAATCCAGAAGTTCAAGACCTCCTCTGCTTCCGGATATGACTATATCTGCAGGTATCGCGGGAGGGAAGAAATTTACTCCTCTTGTTGTTACATCGGACGGGGATCTTTCAGGTACTGTTGTAAATACAGCTGCCCGTCTGCAGGGGCAGGCTAATAAAATTTCCAAAAATAAAAACAGGATACTGTCATCCAATCATGTTGTCGGAAACTATATAAGGGAAGCATCCGGAAGAAAGGGGACGCTGCTTGAAGAGAATCATCTTGATTTTTTCAATGGCGGTTATGTGAGTTTTAAAGGGGTCGGCGTTACCATAAATGAAGTTATTATTAATAAGAAGGAATGCTGCAGGATGTCTTATCAGAAGGAGCTTCTTGATCTTGTGGATTCACTTAAAAAGAACCTGTGGAATGATAAAATATTTACAAATCTTATGAATCTCATAATTGCCGCAGCTGAAAAATCACCTCCCTTTCTTGTCTCTCTTGATGAGGAATATCCTATAAACAATGCTGATCTGTCAGTTATTGCAAAAAAAACACTGTCCCTGTTTCAGGAGAAATCATATATAGAAGCTGTTGACCAGCTGGATATAATTTACAGGCATGTTAAGGATAACGAAGCGCTTGATTATTTTACAGTTGTATATACAGAGAATATTCTGAATGCTTACAGGAAGATTGTTGCAGGGTACCGCAGAAATTTCGAGAAACTGATAGAGGGAGAGGCAAAGAGGCATATGTCGCCGGAAGACATGGACAGGTACAATACGCTTAAAACCCAGTCTGCCGTGTATGAGAAACTCAGAAACAGGCTTCATAATAAAATATCACATCAGAAACGGAAAATAATCTGGACATCAACTGTAAACCTTGAAAAGACAGATCTTGTGTTCCAGATATATTTCGGTAAATAGCTGAGGTAAATATTTAATTGATTTTCTGTTTATCCTGTCAGCCGGATTTAGCCTGGAATCCGGTGCAGGGGAACTGAATAATTATTTTCGAAGAGATTAAGTTGGTTTTGACAGCTGAGTCCTCCTGTCATAAAATAATTACATGAAAATAATAGAAAATGAAAATATGCCTTCTGCAAACGGTCACTATTCACAGTGTATTGAGCACAATGGAATCCTGTATCTTTCGGGTCAGCTTCCAGTTGTACCTGTTACCCGGGAAATTCCTGAAGGGATAAAAGAGCAGACCCATCAGGCCCTGGTGAATGTTGAGAGTATCCTGAACGCTGCGGGTAGCAGCAGGGAAAAAATACTGAGTGTGAGAATTTATGTTTCTGATATCTCGCTCTGGGATGATGTTAACGAGGTTTATGCTTCTTTTTTCGGCAGCCACAAGCCTGTAAGGTGCGTTGTCCCTGTAAAGGACCTTCATTTCGGATGTCTTGTGGAAATAGAAACAACAGCTGTTGTTTAGGTTATCAGAAAGATAAAGTCCTGTTTTATTCTCAGGTCGGGTCACAAACCCTTTGCTTGCGGCGGTGTTATTGACTGGTCGGGCATCACCCAGATGTTTTAAACTGTTCTGTCAGGACAGTTTTCTCAGCCATCTTTCAGTGTGATAGCTGAATTCCTCTTCCTTTTCTATTTGAAGCATGTGGCCTGCCCCGTCAAGGACGATGAAATCCCCCCTTGGAAAATTATCTGCCAGTTTGAAGGAATCCCTGTACCCGACAGACTGGTCCTGCATCCCGAGAAAAATCAGAACAGGTTTTTCATACGGCCTGTCAAGAGAATCAATATTATCGCTGAATGTGTATCCTTCCCTCTTTATTTTTTTCAGGAGGGTAATATTGCTTTTTCTTACACCCGACCTGACCTCTTCAAGATATCTTTTCCATACTTTTTCTGTCTGCCTGGTGAGAACTGTGTCGCATGTTCTCCTGTCATTATCAGAAAGAGATTTGTAGAGATCCTTATCCCTCTCAACTATTTTCGGGCGCGGAATATCTCTCTTCTCAAACTCTGCAACTGCAACAGGGCATATCATCATAAGCCCGCCAACCCTTTTAAAGTCTTTTTTGAGAAGAGCCCTGGCAAGATATGATCCGTATGATTCTGATGCTATATAGTATGTATCCTCTTTAATCAGTTCCCTGACAGCTTCTTCAAGTATGCTGAAAAGTTCATCAGTGGTTGATATCTCCTCTTTCAGAAGAGTGTTCCCCATTCCGGGCAGGTCTATATAGATCCGTTTGAAATTCTTTAATTCTTCATCATCGGTGTTTTCAAAAATTCTTTCCATACACCCTTTCATCAGGTTATGGTCGCACCAGTTGCCGTGTATCATTAAAAGAGGCTTTCCCTCTCCGTGAATTTCATAATAGATATGAGCTTTTTCAAGATTCAGAAGCATTTTGTTTCCTGTTCAGAATATTTTCATGCATAAAAACAACCGGATAGGGCTGAATATAAGTACATACGGCTAGCATATTAAAAACAGCAGTGATATGTGTCAATCAGAATATTCAGCCGGAATAGATATTTTTGTTATGAACTGAAATTCTTGTGCTGAATTATTATCTATTTCCGGCAGGTCTTCTGACTGCAGGGGCACCTGGTTTTATTTATCGCCTTCTTCCGGCACTATGCATATAAAGGAAAAATCATTATCTCCGGCATTTTTAAACTGATGATCCTCTCCTCCTTTTATATAGGCAGTATCTCCAGCTTTAACTGTTTTTTCCTCTCCGTCAATCAGCAGGGTACCCTGGCCCTTGATTATATAATTGATATGAGGCCATGAATGTGTATGTCTTGGTGTGTATCCCTCTTTTGATAGAGTGAATATTCGCATTACCCAGCCGTCCCATCCTTCTTTACCTGATATGGGCGTCTGTTTCACAATATTCCTGGCTGTTTCCATATTTATTGCAATTTTTTCTACATCTTCGCTTTTTACTAAAGGCATGGCTTTTCTCCTGGTTTGATAATATTTAGTCTGTATCTGAATTTTAATATATTGCCGGATTATCTGATAGTCAAATGTATATTTAAAATAATGCCTGAGATTATTAAATTGTATTAAATAAAAATGAAATTATTGTTAAAAAATATATTGCAGAATTATATTGATAATTAGAACATAGCGTCTTA
This sequence comes from Spirochaetia bacterium, assembly GCA_963662265.2. Lineage (GTDB taxonomy): Bacteria > Spirochaetota > Spirochaetia > CADAEX01 > CADAEX01. Next base: position 121,149 of record CAXXHA010000035.1, read on the forward strand.
GAATATATAATCTGATACCTGCAGAATTTCTTTAAATATCTAATCTTATGGATAGTAATTATCTCCTAAACAGATGCAGGTTACAGTCAGGAAAATAATTATTCGTCTGTTAAGACTTTTCAGGAGATTTATATGAGCGATAATTTGAAACCCTGCACCAAGTGTATTGAATTTTATCAGACTGGTGCTGACAGTGAATTCAACTGTTCAGAAGCAACATTATTTGGTCTGGCTGATTATTTGAATATCAGTTCAGAACTTATCCCTTCGCTTGCAACACCTTTCGGAAGGGGAGTTGCCCGAAACGGTTATATGTGCGGCAGTCTTGTGGGCGGCTTGATTGCTATAGGTCTTAAATACGGAAGAAAGCGTATGGATGGGGATAAAAACCCTTCATACAGCAGGGCTGACAGGCTGATATCCAAATTCGTATCTAAATTCGGAACTGTCAACTGTTCGGAAATAACAGGCATGAAAATGAAGGATCTTGTGAATGATGAAGAGGAAATGCTCCGTATTCATCATAATATCTGCAAACCGCTTGTTCGTCAGGTCTGCAAATGGACGATTGAAGAACTGGATAGTGAAGATTTATAAAGCCGGTATACTCTTTCCAGATATATGCATTTCAAAATATCAAATCTACTCAAAAAGATAAAAAAATAACGATTAATATTTGACATGTTGAACTTTTAATGTTAGCCTCTTAATGGATATATATGTATCGATATAAATGTATTCTATAGGCAGGTGAAGATATGAAACATGGCAGCTGTTTATTGCTGCTTTAAATCAACTCTGTTGCCTTTTGAAAATATATTTTCCCCTGTAAAGGAAAGGCTGGTTAATGAGCAATAATACCTGATGCTTTTCTATTGTTGACTCGGGGAATTAATTATATTCTTTTTTTACGTTTTTCTTGATTTTAAAAAATGAGGTAGAAATGATGGATAAAAAAGAATGTATAGACCTTGGATTGAAATATTACAACAATCCTGATGGCGGCAAGCTTAACTGCTGTGAATCAACTCTTCTTGCTTTATGCAGTTATATGGAACTTGCTGATGAGAATATCCCTGCAATTGCAACTCCCTTCGGAGGGGGAATAGGAGGATGCGGAAAGACCTGCGGCTGTTTAACAGGCGCTGCCATGGCTATCGGGCTCAGGTACGGAAGGAAAAACGGAGATGAATGCAAAGATCCTGCAACTGATGCAGTCCGTGAATTGATGGACCTTTTCATGGAAAAATACGGGACAACCGACTGCGGAGAACTGACTGGTATAATTATGAGGGAAACTGAACTGACAGATGAGGAAAAGAAGAAGCTTCATGACGATGTCTGCGATAGAGTTCTCTCAGATACGATTCTGTGGGCTTCCGGAATTCTGGATAAAAAAAATTAAGTCACGGGAGTTACCAGTGATATTTGGCATGATTCATGTGGTGCAGATTATATGCAACTCTGTATTGTGTAATTATCAATTTTCAGCGAATTGAATATGTAATATATTTTGATTGAAAAACTGGTAAAATTCTATTTATATACCGGTTTTTTGTTCAAAAAACTTTATTTATTGCAATGCGATAAATGTGACTATATAATAGAAAAAAATCAGTAATAAAATAATAAATTAATTATTTGAGACTTGAGGTGTGGAAAAGGTATGCACCCGGCAGCATTAAATGCCGGAACTCACAGCATGGAGGGGACGGCCTTTATACTGTGTGTAAAATAATTAACTTTGTCAGGTTCAAATATAGGAGTGGAAATGGGACAATGTTGTTGTGACGGTCTTAAGACTGAAGCTGAAGAAATTATCAAAGTAACCGGTGTTGGTCTGGAAAAGACAATACCTATTCTACAGGAGATTCAGAAGAGGAAAGGATATATTCCTGAAGACCTTCTGAATAAAGTTGCAGAAATTGCAGGTATCCCTGAGAGTAAATTTTACGGGGTTGCAACCTTTTATTCACAGTTCAGGTTTACACCTCTCGGAAAGTATCTCATCAAGGTTTGTAACGGTACTGCCTGCTTTGTTTCCGGGGCTGATATTATTATTGATACACTTTCTGAGCTCCTTGGAGTTTCAGACGGTGAAACTACAGAAGACGGTCTTTTTACACTTGAAACAGTAGCATGTCTCGGGTGCTGTTCGCTTGCACCTGTAGTCATGATTAATGACAGAGTATACGGAAAGCAGAGTGTTGACAGTATCAGGAAGCTTATTGCAAAGATAAGGGAAGAGGAAAAGTCAGCTGTCGGAGAGGGTGTTTAAATGTCAGATACTATAGTAAAAGTCGGGCTTGGTTCCTGCGGTATTGCAGCAGGTGCTCTTGATGTTTTCAATCATCTTGAACAGGACAGCGAAAAGGATTTTCAGCTCCATCAGACATCCTGTATAGGTCTCTGTTTTGCCGAACCCATTGTAGAGGTTCATAAAGATAATGAAAGAACTGTATACGGCAATGTTGATATCAAATTTGCTGATAAAATAATCGAAGGTCTTGCCCGCGGAGAGCTCCCTTCTGAAAACAGGGTGCTTGAAGATGAGAATGCGTCAAAGTATATTAAGCGGCAGGTCAAGTTTGCTCTTAAAAACTGCGGTGTTATTGATCCTGAAAACATAGATGAATATATAGAAAGGGACGGGTATAAGGCCCTTGAAAAAGCAGCGTCTTCAATGACCCCTGAAAAAATAATTGAAGTAATGAAAGACTCAGGCCTGAAAGGCCGTGGCGGCGGTGGTTTTCTCACCGGGCAGAAGTGGGAATTTCTTAAAAACGCAAAGAAAGATAAGAAATATCTTGTCTGTAATGCTGATGAGGGAGACCCCGGTGCATTTATGGACAGGGCAATACTTGAAGGTGATCCCCATACTGTTATTGAAGGGATGACAATAGCTGCATTTGCAACAGGAGCATCTGAAGGATATGTTTACTGCAGGGCGGAGTATCCTCTTGCAGTAAAGAGACTGCATAAGGCTATTGCTGATGCAGAGGAAAGAAATTATCTGGGCGATGATATTCTCGGAAAAGGATTTTCATTTCACCTTCATGTAAAAGAGGGTGCAGGTGCATTTGTCTGCGGTGAAGAGACAGCTCTTATTGCATCTATTGAGGGGGGCAGGGGAATGCCTCACCTGAGACCTCCTTTTCCTGCAGAGTCTGGGATTCATCATCTTCCGACAAATATCAACAATGTTGAAACATATGCCAATGTTTCCAACATAATCTATAACGGGGCTGAGTCATTCAATGTTTACCGGTCAAAAAACAGTTACGGAACCAAGGTTTTTGCTCTTGCAGGCAAGATCAAGAATGTGGGTCTTGTTGAAATTCCGATGGGACTCACTATCCGGGAAGTTGTTGAAGAGATAGGCGGCGGATCCTCTACAGGCAAAAAGCTTAAAGCTGTCCAGATGGGCGGTCCTGCAGGCGGCTGTATTCCGGAGTCTCTTTTTGATACACCTATTACATATGAAGATATAAATGAAACCGGTGCTATCATGGGTTCAGGTGGACTCATTGTAATGGATGAAACCTCCTGTATGGTTGATGTGGCAAGGTATTTCCTTCAGTTTACACAGCAGGAATCATGCGGAAAATGTACTTTCTGCAGAATCGGGACAAAACGAATGCTTGAAATCCTTACCCGCATAACAGAAGGGGAAGGCAGTCTTGAAGATATTGATCTTCTCGCATCGCTTTCCGACCATGTAGGCAAGACTTCTCTCTGCGGTCTGGGCCAGCTTGCACCGAACCCTGTAAAGACAACTCTCAAGTATTTCAGGGATGAGTATGTTGCTCATGTTAAAGATAAGAAATGTCCTGCCGGAGTATGCAGGTCTCTTATCGAGATAAAGATTGATGCTGAAAAATGTACCGGATGTACAGCATGTGTAAGAGTTTGTCCTGTTAATGCAATAAGTGGCGAAAGAAAACAGCCGCATGTTATTGATCAGGAAAAATGTACAAGATGCGGTATGTGTATTGAAAAATGCAGATTTGATGCAATAGACAGGATTTAGAGGAATATTTATGAGTGATGTACTGGTTAAGATAAATGATATAGATGTTAAAGTACCTGCCGGTTCCACAATACTTGATGCAGCCAGAAAAGCAGGTTTCAGCATTCCGACTCTCTGTAATGCTGAGGGCCTTGAGCCTTTCACAAGCTGCTTTGTATGTGCGGTTAAGCTTGAGGGGGGAAGAGGAAATCTTGTCCCCTCCTGCGCTACAAAGGTGAGGGACGGGATGAGTGTTACTGTAGAGTCTGATGAGATAAATGCAACAAGAAAGATGTGTATAAATCTTCTTGTTTCAGACCATTGCGGAGACTGTCTGCCTCCATGTGAGACAACATGTCCTGCATCCATCGATATAAAGGGCTTTTTAAAACTTATTGCAGAAAGGAAACCTGAGGAGGCAGCTGTTCTTATAAGAGAAAAAGCTCCTTTTCCGGGATCTCTGGGGAGAATCTGTCCAAGACCCTGTGAAGCTGAATGCAGAAGAACAAGGGTAGAGGATCCGGTTTCAATCTGCTTCATGAAGAGGTTTGCTTCAGACAGCGAACTTTCAAAATATGGCGAACCCCAGTTCCCTGAAAAACTTTCCTCCACAGGAAAAAAAGTGGCAGTAATAGGTGCAGGCCCTTCCGGCATGAGCGCCGCATACTTTCTGAATCAGCAGGGGCATGATGTGACTGTCTTTGAAAAGAATTCAAAGTCAGGCGGAATGCTGAGATATGGTATCCCGTTCTACAGGCTTCCGGATTCAGCTCTGGCTTCCGAAATGGATGCTATTGAAAAAGCCGGGGTAACAGTAAAATACAACACCGAGATAGGCAAGGATGTAAAAGTTACAGAGCTTGAGAAAGACTATGATGCTCTGATGATTGCAATCGGGGCCCAGGGTGCTTCAAGCATGAGGGTCGAAGGTGAGGACCTTGAAGGTGTTTACTCCGGAATTGACTACCTGGGACAGGTTGCAAACGGCGTTTATCCTGAACTTGGAAACAGGGTTGTTATTGTCGGCGGCGGTAATACTGCGATTGACGCTTCCCGAACTGCACTCCGATCAGGTGCCGATGTTACTATTCTCTACAGAAGAACCCGTGCTGAAATGCCTGCAAATGATTTTGAAATTGAAGATGCGCTTGAAGAGGGTGTAAAGATTGATTTTCTCAATGCCCCTGTAGGTGTGAGACGTGAAAACGGAAAGCTCTTTGTCAACTGTATCAAAATGGAACTTGGAGAGCCTGATGCATCAGGACGGAGAAGGCCTGTCCCTGTGGAAGGTTCTGAATATGAACTTGAAGTAACTTCAGTAATAAGCGCTATCGGGCAGAAAGTGCTTCCTGAAGCAGTTGCAGATCTCGGAATTGAAATAACCAAATGGGGCACAGTAGTAGTTGATGAAAAGACATTCATGACAACAAGAGAAGGTGTTTTTTCTGCAGGAGACTGCCAGACCGGCGCCGACATTGCAGTACGTGCTGTCGGTAACGGAAGAAAGGCTGCTGTTTCAATAGACCAGTACCTGAAAGGTGAAGAGGTGACTGGAGAGGAAGTTCTTTTCAATTCACAGATGGGCGCTCTTGATGAAGTTCCTGAATCACTGTTTGAAGGTGTTGAGTCTGCTGACAGGATCAAAATGCCTGTAATCGATCACCATGTAAGGATATCAGGTTTCGATGAAATAGAAAAAGGTTTTGATTATGAAGCGGCTGTAAAAGAGGCTGAAAGATGTCTCAAGTGCGGCTGCGACAAGATTGAAGACTGCAAACTCCGTGAGTATGCGACAGAGTATAATGCTGACCAGTCACTGTTCGGCGGTGAGAGAAGAGGTTATACACAGGATACTTCACGGGAAGATATAAAAATGGAAACAGGAAAATGTATTTCCTGCGGTTCCTGTGTAAGGGCATGTGCTGAAATAAAAGGTCTCAATGTTCTTTCTTTTGTCAACAGGGGATTCAAGACAAGGATGAATGTTCCTTTCGGAAGATCGCTTGTTGAAAGCAGCTGCGACGGATGCGGCGAATGTGTAAAAGTTTGTCCTACAGCTGCTATCATGGGAGGAAAAAAAGAGTTATAATAATTACCGGATGGATAACATAAACAATCTCGGTAAAAAATATAATTTATTTCCGCTAGTTTCGCAGGGGGATTACTGTCCCCCTGCTATTGTTAAAGCGGAAGGTATTTATCTGTATGATGACAAGGGAAATGATTATATAGACCTTTCATCTCAGTATGTTAATGTAAACCTTGGCCATGGAAACAGGGCAATTATTGATGCGGCAGAGAAACAGCTTGAAACACTACCCTATATCGGGTCGAAATATGCTGTTTCCCCGGCAGTGGAGCTTGCCGGAAAAATATCGCGTATCTCTGCACCTGAAATGAACGGCAAGGTTTTTTTCACACTCGGCGGCGCAGATGCAAATGAGAATGCTGTCAAAGTTGCGAAAAACTACACCCGCCGGTATAAAATATTCAGTTCCTACAGGTCATATCACGGTTCAACCTACGGCGCCGGAAACCTTACTGGTGAATCAAGACGTTTTGCCACTGAACCGGGCATTCCGGGCTTTATAAAATTTTTCTTTCCCGATTATTCACAAGACAGTGACTATTTTAAAAACGTGGAAATATACACAAAATTCTGTCTTGCTAAGCTTGAAGAGCAGATAACAAATGAGAACCCTGATGATATTGCCGCACTTTTTCTTGAAACAGTTATTGGAAGCAACGGTGTGCTTATTCCCCCTCCCGGCTACCTTGAAGGGGTAAGAGCAATATGTACAAAATACGGGATACTGCTGGTTCTTGACGAGGTTATGACAGGTTTTTTCCGTACAGGAAGCTGGTTCTGTTACCAGCAGTTTAATATTGTCCCTGATATTGTTACCTTTGCCAAAGGGGTGACCTGCGGATACCTTCCCCTGGGAGGTCTCATTGTTTCCGGGGAAATTGCAAAGTATTATGATAACCACCCGTTTCCATGCACACTCACCAACGGAGCCCATCCGACTTCATGTGCGGCAGGCCTTGCCTCTGTAGATGAATATGTGAGGCTTGATATTGAAAAACAGGTTAAAGTGACAACTCCTATCATGGCTGAAAAGCTTAAGAATCTCAAAGAGAAGTATATATCGGCAGGAGAGGTTAGAAGCATTGGTCTTCTGGGTATTCTTATTCTCTCCCGAGACAGTGATAATACAGCTCTGACAGAAGGAAGCACAGGCCCCGGGAAAATCATGTCCGAGGTAATGGGGCTTTTTTATAAACACGGCCTTTCAACGTACCACACTCAGAACATGGTTTCTGTTTCTCCCCCTCTGACAATAACTCCGGATGAGCTTGATGAGACATTTGCAAGGCTTGAGAAGGTGCTTGAAGAGATAGATAAGAAGTACTGCGTGTAACCGCAGTTAAAGGCAACCTGGAAAGCGTCTGATTGTAAGCAAATAGAAGAATCAAGAGACTGTATGAACATTGACAGGAATGAAATAATTAAAAATATTTGTTACACAGAACTCGTGTATGGTAGAATAAACAGGAAGCTTGGAACCAGCTATTCCAGGAATGAAATTGAGAAGCTGATTCTTAATTTATTGAAAAATACTTCCTCAACTGGTTATTCGAGAATCGGCAAGAATTATTATATAACAAATACTGATGAAAAAATCAGGGTAACAGTTAATTCAAATACTTACAGGGTAATAACTGCTGACCGGTTAAAGAAAGAGTCTCTGTAATTGAAAATCTCAATCTGAATCATTTTAATCAGGTCTGAGAATGAATCGTCCCGGTATCGGACAGCTGTAAGGAGAAATAATGGTTGATACTACAAATCAGAGAAAATACTATCTGTATGTTCTTGATACACTGGCTGACTGGGAAATCGGGTTCATTACTGCAGAGTTAAGCAGCGGAAGATTTCTTCCTGGAAACACAGGAGTTGATCTTGTAAGGATCGGATATACTCCGGACCCTGTTACAACAATGGGAGGAATGGTTATTACACCGGATAAGGCAATAGAAGATATTGAATTCAGTGAAGATGATCTGCTTATCCTTCCCGGAGCTGCTAATTGGGCTGATAAGAAGAATAACAGAATAATAGATATTGTATCAGATGTGATTGATAAAGAGGTGATAATTGCCGCAATATGCGATGCTACAGTAGCACTCGCCAGGAAGGGGCTGTTGAATAACCGTAAGCATACCAGTCATGATAAGGAATACCTTAAAATGATCTGTCCTGAATATAAGGGTGATCAGTATTTTATAAACAGTCCAGCTGTAGCTGATGGTAATTTAATAACAGCAACAGGTATTGCGCCGCTGGAATTTTCATACGAGGTTTTTAAAAAGATCAATGTAATGAAAGAGGAAACACTTGAGGCGTGGTATAAGTTATATAAGACTCAGGAATCAAAATATTTTTTCAGCCTGATGGAATCGCTTAAGTAAAATATCTGAAGATAATATAAGCGGCAGCTTATGCCTCTGTAAAAAATCCGGCTATATGAAAATACTGATATAGGTATTATTCAATAATTGTTTGCCGGGTAATCTGGTCTATTCCTTTGAAAGATGACTTAAATTCAGCAGAGCGGGATCCTGTCAGGTCTGCTTATATAATAATTATCACTTCAGCAGCATCTCCACTTGTTGAAACTTGAAATCTCATCAATCGGTTTTCTGATCCGATCCGAGGTTTCCATTTCCTTCTGTTTTTCTGTAAGGTCTGAAGTATCTCCCGGATATCCAAGTGCGATAACAGTAATAATAATATAATTTTCAGGGACATGAAAAATTCCTCTCAGCATTTCAGAATCAAATCCTGCCATAGGGTGCGCGAGAATGCCCTCTTTCTGTGCCTGAAGCATCAGGTTCATTACTGAAAGTCCTGTATCGAAAAGCGCATAGTTCCTGTTGTCGGGAAGGGAGCAGTCAAGATCAATTCCTGCAAGAGCTATAATTATGGCTGGCGCTTTTTTTGCCCAGCTGTTTGCCCCTGACAGGGCTTTGTGAATTTCACCAAGAATATCTGATTGATCTGCGATTATATATTTCCACGGCTGTTTATTGAAGCAGGAGGGGGCAAGGCTTGCTGCTTTTAGTATGTTGTTGAGTTTTTCTCTCGGTATTTCTTCTGAGCGTAATCCTCTGTATGCTCTTCTTTCCCTTATCTCTCTCAGTATTTCTGCTTCATGCATTGTATGCCTCCTGAAAATCTGCCAGGGTTATTTTAAATAATAACTGTGCATATATTAATAATAAATGTTAATTGCGTAATGCGCAAATATAATCGGCAAGAACATGTTATGTGTGTGAATTAAGTTATTTTTAATAAGCTGTTGATTTATTACTGATAGACCTTAAATAAAAAAACCTCTGTTCATTCAAGAACAGAGGTATGACTTTTTCAAATCAGGGGGAATCTTATATTTTTGAAAGAATAATTGTTGAGTTATGTCCTCCGAATCCGAATGAATTGGAGATAACTGTTTTTACATCTTTCTCAACAATCTCTGTATTCAGTGATTTAAGCGGTATTTCCGGGTCCTGATTAAAAATATTTATATTTGCTGGAATTACTCCCTTAACAATTGTCATTGCGCTTATAATTCCTTCCAGTGCTGCTGCAGCGCCAAGGAGGTGCCCGTGTATTGACTTTGTGCTTCCTACGCAGATGTTGTCATCTTTTCCATTGAGAAGTTTGTATATTGCCTTTGTTTCTGCCAAATCTCCAACAGGGGTTGAAGTTCCGTGTGTGTTTATGTAATCAATATCTTCAACATTGATTCCGCCCATTTCGACTGCCATTTTCATGGATGCATGAGCACCCTGTCCTGATGGATCCGGGGCAACAAAGTCATATGCATCTCCTGACATGCCTACAGATATGAGTTCGCAGATTATGTTTGCTCCCCGTTTCACTGCATGTTCATAATCTTCAAGGATAAATACACCTGCACCTTCACCCATTACAAAACCGTTTCTGTCTGCATCGAAAGGACGTGATGCTGTTTTGGGGTCATCATTTCGTGTTGAAACTGCTCTCATGTTAGAAAAACCGCCAACAGCAAGGGGATGTATTGTACTTTCAGTGCCTCCCACAACCATTGCATCTGCCATTCCTGCCTTGATTGCAAGGGCAGACAGTGCAAAAGCATGGTTTGCTGTAGCGCATGCTGTCTGTGTACTGAAGTTTGGACCCTTGAATCCGTGAAGCATACTTACAAAACCTGCTGCCATGTTGCCGATTGAGAGGGGAATATAGAAAGGACTTATTCTTCTCGGTCCTTTGGTTTCAAGCGCTACTGAGTTGTCGTGCTGAACCTTGAGTCCCCCGATACCGCTTCCTATACTCACCCCCACTCTGAAGGGGTCATCTGTTTTCAAACCTGAAGATTCAATTGCCTCTTTTGCAGCAACTGCAGCATAGTGGCAGTAAAGATCCATTCTTTTGGCTGTTTTAAGCTGTTCATCTGTATAATAAAGTTTATGGTCAAAATCTCTGATTTCCGCTGCTATCTGGCAGGGGATATCGGACGGATCATATTTTGTTATTCTGTCTACTGCAGATTTTCCTGAAAGTACCCCTTTCCAAGTCTCTTCCACATTCTTGCCGAGAGGATTTATAGTTCCCATCCCGGTTATTACTACTCTTTTATTATTCATATAATACCTTCCTGGATTAAATCTGCATAAAAGTTAACATAAGTTGTTGGCAATATCTTATAATATTATCTTTACTTTTTGTGCTATTGTCTGATTTGTATAATTATGAGAAAGTAATATATATGAAACTGCTGTTTTTTATCAGGACAATAGAAGTAAATAGCCGGAGCCGGATAAATATTTCCAGGCATACTCATGATTTTCATGAGATTTTATACTGTTTTGAAAGTGATTCTGACAAAATAAAACCTGGTGACCTCTATTTTTATCCGGCCGGGCAGCCTCATAAAGATAATTTACCAGCCTCTTCATCGGTGAAACTATATCAGGTCTATTTTTCAGAGGAACTTTTTTCTGCCTCTGTTAATATTGAAAAGGAAGCCCTGTTTATTCTGGGACAGATTAAAATATATGTTAAGAAGCAGAATCTTGTGGGATTGTCCAGAATAGGGACAGAAAGGCTTACAAAACTGTTTGAAAATATGTTATGGGAATTTAACAGCAGGTACAGGGGCTATTCCTGGACTATTAGGCTGAAGCTTATAGAACTGCTCATCACAGTAGTGCGGGACAAGAAATTTACTATACCTATCCGGAGTGAAATGGGGCAGCCTCTTTCAAACAGCCATATTCAGGATGTTCTTTTGTATCTTGAGGCTGACTATATGAACAGGATCACTATTGAAGATATTCTGAAGTTCTGCCCGTTGAGCAGAAGCCATTTCCATTCGCTGTTCAAGAAGGAAACAGGTAAGACTTTTATTCAGTATCTGAATGAACTGAGGTGTGACAAAGCAGGTAAGATGCTGATTTCAACTGATGATACAATTCTGGATATTTCTCTTGAAGCCGGGTTCAATAATCTGAGCCATTTCTGTCACACGTTCAAGGATGTGAAAGGTGTATCTCCAGCAAAATACCGGGAACAGTATGGAAAGATACTGGAATAATATTTCCCGGTTCAGGATATTCTCTTTGCATAAATAAAAATATTTTTATCTATATTTCTTTGTCAGATTTATTGTCTCTGTTTTGATTACTATCAGTATCAGAAAATTCAGAATTATATTTTGCAGTACATTCAGGACACAGTCCGTGTGTGAATTTTATATCGGAATTTTTCTGCATATAATGATCAATCTTTTCCCAGTATCCTTTGTCATCCCTGATTTTATGGCAGTGAGAACATATTGGAAGAAGTCCTTGGAGAACTTTGACATCATTCTGGGATTTTCTGAGTTCTGTTTCTGCTCTGTAGCTGTTAAGTACTATAAACGATATATATAGAAGGAATACCATACCAAAGTTGAGAATTACAGATATGCTGTTTATAATTTGTGCATTCATGAAATCAGATTCATAAATATTGCCGAAAAGATAATAGCCCATTCTGAACAAATGTGCTGTCATTAAAATAAAAGTAGATGTTGGAAGCGGCAGATAAACAGTGTTGAATGTTGTTTTCAGTTCTTTTACTGAAAAAAAAGTGATTTGCAGGTTTATATAGGCCGTAAGCAGTGAAAAAAGAATAATTCTGAGACTTACATCATTTTTGTAATAAGTAAAATAAATAAAAAATATGATAAACAGTATCAGCAGGGAAATATCTGTTTTTTTTGAATGTTTCTTTTCGCAGAAATGAAAAACAGACCAGAGTATCATATATTTACTGAGAACAATAAAAGTATTGGCTGTTACAACAGAAGGAAAGACAGGTATATAATGTCTGAGTCCCAATAAAATCAACCCTAAGCTGTTGACGACTGCGCCTGCTGTAAATGTGCCGAATCCCGGGTATGTTTTGTGTATTTTTAGTACATAAATCAGCAGTGCTGCTAAAATGATTCTGGAAAAAGAATTCATGACTATGATTGTTCTCAGGTCAAAAAAAGTTTCCATAAATTGTCCTTAAATAAAGGATATGACTTAAAGTGTTAATTTTCCAGAAAACAGATATACAATGTTGAAAGAATATAATTTCAACTTTGTTTATACTTTCAGTTTTAAATACTGTTTTTATATAATATTATTATTTATAAAAACTACTGTTTACAGTTTCGGAGAACTTGAAAAGATAAGCTGTTAGTTTATTTCTGTTTATTCAGAATATTATATTTCCCGGAGGCATTTGAAATCATGAAATATACAAAGGATTTTGCGCTTGTTTTATCCGGAGGTGGTGCAAAAGGGGCATACCAGATTGGGGCCTGGAAAGCTCTCAATAATGAAGGATTCAGTTTTAATGCTGTTTCAGGAGCTTCTGTCGGATCTCTTAATGCTGCCCTTGTTGCCCAGGGCGATTTTGAGAAAGCTGACCGTTTATGGGAAAAGATCGAGATAAAAAATGTTGTAGATGTCCCTTCTGATCTTGTTAAGGACGGAAAGATAAATCTTACAGCAAAATCATTAAAATCTCTTACTCATAACTGGCAGAAGGGGCTGCTTATTGACTCAACTCCTTTAAAGAAGCTTCTTGACAAGGAACTTGATGAGGAGCTGATAAGGAAGAGAAAGGTTGATCTTGGAATTGTTACTATTAACAGGTCTACATTCAAGACAGTGGAAATATTTCTTGACCAGGTGGAAAAAGGCTTTCTTGCAGATTACCTGTATGCAAGTGCATCTTTTCCTGCATTTAAGAATGCGGAAATCAGGGGGGATAAATATATTGACGGCGGTATTTATGACAACATACCGTTCGGAATGATAAAGCGTAGAGGCTACAGGAAAATAATCATTATTGATATATCCGGTCCGGGACATAACAGGAAACCTGATATCATAAATACAGATACTATCTATATAAAGAATTCGATAGAACTTGGCGGTGTACTTGATTTCAACAGGGATACTTTGAAAAAATCTTCACTTCTGGGATACCTTGATACAGCTAAGGTTTTCGGCAGCAACGAAGGTATCAGGTATTTCTTCAAGCCGGATTTCCATATAGTGAAAAAGCTTGAATATATTCTGCAGAAACCGGCGCTCCAGGAATTTATAAGTATTATGTCGGACAGGAAAATAAATCCGCTTTCCCGTATTCTGCCTGAAGAGTACAGGGAATGGAGATTTCCTGTTTTTTCACTCCTGGAGTGTGCTGCTCAGGCAGTCGGAATTGAAAGAGTTGTTTTATATGAATTTAATGATCTGATTGAACTTATCTGGAAAAAATTCATGGAAATAGATCATAACCTTTTTATAAATGATATAAGTATGCCCTATTTTGATGAAATGGGCAGGGTAATCAAGGAAATAACATCTGGTAAGTCTATTACTGATTATCCCCCATATGCCTACTATAAAGGGGCCGCTGTTATTACCGGAACGGAAAAACTGACAATAGAAAAAAATGCATTGTTTGTTTTCTTTCCCTATCTGAAAGGTGCTGTTGTTTTCAGGAAAATTCTTGCTGAATATTTTAATGCTGAGGAGTAGAAATAATGGAGAAAGTTTTTATCACTTTAATTACAGCCGGAGCTGGAGGCCTTATTGGTCTCAAGCTGAAAATCCCTGCAGGCGCGCTTATCGGTGCCATGGTTGCAGTCTCTGTATTTAATATCTTTTCCGGTAATGCCCGGATTCCCTCAGAGCTTAAATTTATTGCCCAGGTAATTCTCGGGGGAATTATCGGGATGAGCATAAACATGGAAGCTGTAAAGGGGCTTAAGACTGTTATTGTTCCTGGACTTATTCTTGTTGCAGTTCTTTTTGTTTTTTCTGTAATAGCAGGCCTGATTATTGCAAAAACGACAGGAATTGACCTTTATACAGCCCTGTTCAGCTGCAGCCCGGGAGGGTTGTCTGAAATGACAATTATTGCCGACTCATACGGGGCTGACCTTTCAAAGGTGGTGCTTATTCATATAATCAGAATAATGAGCGTTATACTGTTCTTTCCTGTTATCACAGCCTTTCTGGCCAAGTGACAGGGAAATTATTTAATGTATTTTTCTGAATAAAAAGATTTAAAGTTTAATTTGCAGACCGCCATACACATCAGCCTGCGGCGGAATTGTTGATTATATGGTTTTGCTGATTTCTGCAGGAAGTTTAAAAAGCTCAGGAGCAGATTCCGTGAATTGCGGAATCTGCTTTTTTAAGTTAACTTTCAGACTCTGTAAGTCTTATTCCATCTTCCTCAATACTTATTTTTTTCTTTTTGTAGAGTGTTCCTGTTACCCTTTTAAAGCTTTTCTTACTCATGTGAAGTGTTTCCCTTATTTCATCTGGAGAGCTTTTATCATGAAGAGGGAGAAATCCGTTGTTGAGTTCAAGCGTCCTTATTAGTTTCTGCTCAGCTTCGGCGTTTGCTTCTGTAAAGCCCTGTTTGACAAGCGATGCGTCAATCCTTCCGTCATCTCTCAGCTTCTTTATATATCCTGTAAATCTGTCCCCTTTTTTAAGGGGTGAATAGATTTCATTCTGATATATTATCCCCCTGTATCTGTTGTTGATGATTACATTGGCGCCCAGGTTTGTAAATTTATAAACAAGCATGTCTGCTTCATTGTTAGGTTCAAGCCCTTCAGCTTCTTCCTGTATATATTTTCCTATTTCTGTTGTTGCGATAACGCTGTCTGATGATGGATCCTCTATTACATAGACAAGAAGCCTGTCCCCTTTTTTCGGAAGGTTTTCCGATTTTCCTTTTCCTCTCCATGTTGACGGGGAGGCGCTCTGAAAATACCTTTTTGGAAGAAAAAGGTCCTTGTCTATTCCCCAGTCGAGAAAAGCTCCGAATTCCGATACAGAGACTACTTCCAGGTATCCGAATTCATTGATCTGTGCAAAAGGCTTTTTTGTTGTTGCGCATAATCCGTCATTGTTTTTATAGACAAATGCTTCGACAGTACTTCCCGCAAGACTTCCTTCCGGAAGCTCTTTTGACCGTATAAAGATATTTCCGTATTTTTCCCCGTCGAGAAAACATTTTTTCCCTTTTATCTGCACAATTTTTAATTCATTTATTTTTCCGATTTGTATCATATTTCCTGCCTGCGGATATTATTATCTGCTGTTATTTTTAAAATTGTTTATAAATATTATCTGCCATTAAAATTATCAAGGTCAAGTGTTACTTGTCATGTTTAACGTTTATGACTGGTTTAAATCAATTTATATTTCATTGTTTTGCTGAATACTGCTGACTGAGTTGTCAGTGAAGCTGTTTTTCTGAAATCAGATAATCCCCTTGATAAATGACAGAAGAACATCAAGAGCCCTTTCGTTGTTTCCCCCTTCCGGGATAATAATATCTGCCTTTGTTTTAAGAGGCTCAATAAACTCCTGATGCCCCGGCCTGACATATTCCATATACTGTTCAATGACAGAATCGAGAGTTCTTCCCCTTTCCTCAATATCTCTTTTAAGTCTTCTTATGAAGCGTATATCATCGGGAGTGTCTATAAATATTTTGAGGTCTATGAGATCAAGTATTTTCTTTTCGGAAAATATCATTATTCCTTCAAATATTACCAGTTTTCTCGGTTCTATCCTCACTGTTTCCTCTGTTCTTCTGTGGTGGACAAAATCATACTGCGGCATATCAATGCCTTTGAAATTTTTTAATGCTTTTAAATGCTTTCTTATGAGATCAGAATCAAACGCATCCGGATGGTCGAAGTTGAAAGCTGTAATATTGCTGTTATTCATATATTCTGCCGACTTGTAGTAATTATCCTGGGGGATGAATACAAAGTCTTCAACTATTTCTCTGATTTTATTTACTATTGTTGTTTTTCCGGAACCTGAGCCTCCGGTTATTCCTATTACAAGTGCTTTATCCATAAAGTTATATTATGACATGAGCAGGGCAGTGTAAAGATTTTACAACCTGATCCATCAATAATATTGTTGCTGATGAACCAGGCCTGGTTTTGAATTGCGGGTCCTGTCAAAATGATCAGTCTACACAGATCTGTATTTCATTACTGGAGAGTTTTTTTCCGAAAGCATCTCCCGGAATTGTGAGTTTTACCATTTCTCCCGGCAGGAGGTTTTTTTTCTTTACTGTGTAAATATCCCTGTCACCTGATTTAACCGAAAGAACACTGTCTCTGAATACTGTATTTACTCTCATGAAGACATCAAAACCTTTGCCGCTTTCAGGAGTTTTAATTTTCTGCGGTACTGTATATGAAATTCCATTTCCGTTTATTATGTTAATAACGGGGGTTGCGAATACTTTGTCATTCCCCTGTGTCTCTGTTTCTTCCTTTCTCTTTTTGTCCAGTGCTTTAATCCCTGCATGAAAGCCTGCCTTTCTGCTTTCCTCTGTGACAAAATCTACAAGGTCATGAACATGGACAACATTTCCGCATGCGAATATTCCGCTTACAGATGTCTCCATTTGTTCATTGACAACAAGACCTCCAGTCCTCTGGTCAATTTCTATGCCTGCTTCTCTTGAAAGTTCATTTTCCGGTATGAGGCCGACAGAAAGAAGAAGAGTGTCGCAGTCAAACTCGATTTCTGTCCCTTGAACCGGTTTTCTGTTTTTATCAACTCTTGATACTGTTATTTTCTCGATTTTCTCTTTCCCGTGAATGTTTGTAACTGTGTGTCCCAGGAAAAGCGGAATTCCGTAATGATCCAGGCACTGTACAATATTTCTTGAAAGACCATTGGAATAAGGCATTACTTCAACAACCCCTTTTACATCCGCTCCTTCAAGGGCAAGCCGCCTGGCCATGATAAGACCGATATCGCCTGAACCGAGTATGAAAACTTTTTTACCCACCATATACCCTTCAATGTTTATAAACCGCTGGGCTGTTCCTGCTGTAAATATCCCTGCAGGTCTTGCGCCGGGTATGGCAATGGCTCCCCGTGTTCTCTCCCTGCAGCCCATTGCGAGAATTATCGATTTTCCGTGAACAGTCTGCATCCCGGTACTGCTTCCCAGGACTAAAACACTCTTTGATTCAGTTATTTTAAGCACCATTGTATCAAGCATGAATTCAATGCCGGCTTCCTCTGCCATGTTTATGAACCTCTGGGCATATTCAGGTCCTGTAAGTTCCTCTTTAAATACATGAAGACCGAACCCGTTATGAATACACTGCTGAAGAATTCCTCCCGGTTCAACATCTCTTTCTATAATCAATATTTTTGTACAGCCTGTTTTTTTTGCTTCTATCGCTGCAGCAAGTCCTGCAGGTCCCCCTCCGATTACAATCACCTCATAAGTCATTTTTTCCCCCTGTTAATAAAAAAAGCCGGAGGGTCCTCTTCTGTTCTGAAGAAAACACCTCCGGCTCTCGTCTCTCCGCCGGATATATCAATATTTATTTTGTTGTTTCATCCGGTATTCTTTTTTATACCGGTACTGTTTTGCTTATATTTAACAGTAGTTTTCTGTTGCAGATCTCTGATTCTGCATACCCAGCTGTATATATTTCACATGTTTCTTGTTACAACTACATTCACCCCTGTATCAAATACATTTTCAAGAACCACATCTCCCATGGTGACAGGCGAAGTCACTTCAACCTTGTTGATCAGCTTCATGATTTCAAACTTATACTTTTCAGGTATAGCTTTGTCTGTTTTTACCGGTACTACCTTATGGATGCCTCCCCTTATTTTTACAGTTGAGCAGATCATTCTTGTAGGATTTGTAAGTTCCTCTTTTGCGTATAGAATCCCTCTTTTGCACTTATTGCCGGTTATTACAGGTTCTTCGGGAGTTCCCTCGATTTTAAGCCTGCATCCCATGGGGCATACAATACAGATAAGCTCATTTTTCATTTCAGCCTTCCTCCTCAGACACAAGATTTATACTAATAACCCCTGTTGTATTTTCAAATGTCTCTTTTTTTACTGTTATTTTAATCATTTCTCCGGGGGTAAGATGTCTCTCCTTGAATCTGGCAAGTTCCCGTCTGTTGTTTTCAAGAATAATCAATCTGTCGTTATAGACACGGTCGACTCTCATGAATATATCAAGCTTATCAGGCAGGTTTGAATATCTGAATCTGTGCGGAACTGCATATGTGAGTCCTCCCGATGCTTTGAAGTATATATAATCCCCATCCCTTTTAAATTTTCCTTTAACATAGCTTGAAGCGTTTTTTCCGGCCCTTCTGCTTTCTGCAGTTACGAAATCCACAAGATCATGGACATGGACAACATTGCCGCATGCAAAAATACCTTCAACAGATGTTTCCATGCTCTCGTTCACAACAGGTCCACCTGTTTTCCTGTCTAGTTCTATACCTGCCTGTTTTGAGAGTTCATTTTCAGGTATCAGCCCTACAGAAAGAAGAACTGTATCGCATTCATATTCTTTCTCAGTTCCCGGGATAACCTGTTTGCTCATGTCAGTCTCTGCAATTATTACGCTTTCAACCCTTTCCTTTCCTTTTATCTCAACAATGTTGTGGCTCAAGAGGAGGGGGATGTCGTAGTGGTCAAGGCACTGAACAACATTTCTCGTTAGTCCCTTTGGAAATGAGCTTCGCGCAACAACAGCTTTTACCTCACCTCCTTCGAGAACAATCCGTCTCGCCATGATCATCCCGATATCTCCTGATCCCAGTATTACCACCTTTTTCCCGACCATATAGCCTTCAATATTTATATACCGCTGTGCAGTCCCTGCTGTAAAAACACCTGCCGGTCTTTCCCCCGGGATTGATATAGCCCCTCTTGTCCTCTCCCTGCATCCCATGGCAAGAACAATTGATTCAGCGCTTATTTCTTTTTTACCGTGAGTATTCATTACCACAATCTCTTTACTGCTGTTTATTGAAGTAACTATTGTGTCGAGGAGTATTTCGATTTCATCATTAGTCGCCATGTTGATGAATTTCTGTGCATATTCAGGCCCTGTAAGTTCCTCCCTGAATTCGAATAATCCGAAACCGTTATGGATACACTGCTGGAGAATTCCCCCCGGCTCTATATCCCTTTCAATGATGAGCACTCTGTCAATGCCGCTTCCTTTTGCTTCTATTGCAGCAGCAAGTCCTGCCGGACCTCCGCCGATTACAACAATATCGTATTTTTCTTTTTTCATGGCAAACGCCTCTCTGCTATTTTGTCTTTCCGGTCAGTATATAGGAATTCTTCTTCTCGAGAACAATTTCCTCCCGCGGTGTGTTAAGCTCTCTTGCGAGTATTTCCTGAACTTTCGGGCCGCAGAATCCACCCTGGCATCTTCCCATGCCTGGACGGCACCTCCGTTTTACTCCATCAAGTGTTTTTGCTCCAACCGGCCTGTGTATTGCATCAAGTATATCCCCTTCTGTGATATTTTCACATCTGCAAATTATCCTGCCGTATAAGGGATTCTCTTTAAGAAGTTTTTTCTGTTCAGATTCGCTCCTCTCAAGAAAGAGTTTTCTTTCAATATTCGGATTGAAATCCTTCTTCTTTTTCATTGCCAGTCCCGCTTCTTCGAGAAGTTCAAGCACATAACGGGCTATTGCAGGGGCTGCTGTCAGGCCGGGAGACTTGATTCCCGCTACATCGAAGAAATTCTCAGTACCGGGAGCTTTTTTTATGATAAAATCTCCTGTATCCGGTTCTGCCCTCATTCCGGCAAAAGTCCTTATGCTGTTTCTTGTTGTTATTTCCGGGATCAGTTTCTTTGCCCCGCTGCTTGCCTTATCGAGCAGTTCTGAAGTTGTTGAAACATCTTCTGGATCTTCGAGATCGTCTGAAGAAGGGCCGAGTATCAGGTTCCCGTGAACAGTCGGTGTCACAAGTGTTCCTTTTCCCATTTTATCAGGGCACGGGAAAATAACTGAATTAACCATACACCCTTCACATTTATCAAGCAGGAAGTACTGTCCCCTTCTGGGCTTTATTTTGAAATCCTCTTCTGCCGCCATATTGTGTATTTTGTCTGCAAATACGCCGGCAGCATTTACAACATATTCAGCTTCAACAGAATCTGAATAGCTTTTTATTATGTAATGAGTATCTTTTTTTTCGATTGACGATACACTGAAGTTGAGCTTGAGTTCACATCCGTTCATTACAGCGTTTTCAATCAGGGAAATTGTCAGGAGCATCGGATCAATTATTCCTGCTGTTTCAGCGAGCAGGGCCCCTTTTGCTTCCGGGTTTATATGGGGTTCCCTTTTTTTCAGTTCCCCGGCAGAGAGAATTTTCATTCCCTTTATTTTATTGTTTAGACCTCTCTGATAGAGTTTTTTAATATGATCAATCTGTTCATCGTCATATGCAACTACGAGAGAACCTATTCTTTTAAACGGTACATCAAGTTCACTGCAGAGCCTGTCAAACATGGGATTCCCCTCGGAATTGAATCTGGCCATCAGGGTGTTTTCTTCCGGATCATACCCGGCATGAATTATTGCGGAATTAGCTTTTGATGTTCCACATGAAACATCATTTTCCTTGTCTATAACTATTACCTTGAGATTGAACCGGGAAAGATCTCTTGCAATTGCTGCTCCTGTGACTCCTGCTCCTATGATTGCAACATCATACATATAATATCCTCCAGAAAGGTATGCCGGATTACGGCACTATAAAATAACTTTAAACCAATTGATAAATCAAAAAAAGCAAAAAAAAGCCAGATAAAAAGACACCTGTCCCGGTATCGTTTTATCTGGCTCTCTTTTCTCCAGCCATGAAAACTATCATGATTTGATTTATTATATTATACCTGTTTATTCTTGTCAAATATATGTTACTATTAGCTTTAAACTACTAATTTTGATTTGATCCGGGGATATTTGTTCTGACTATGATAATAAACATACTGAAATGGACAGGTTTTATTTATGCTTTGCTGCTGCTTGCAAGCCATGTTGCTGTACTTGCAGGTCTTGCTGTTGTGTTTCGAAAAGAGAATAAAGTAAAGCGATTAAAAAAAGACACAGTCAAACACAGTGTTTCTGTAGTAATACCTGCACGTGATGAAGAGGCTAATCTGCCCAGGCTGTTCGCATCTCTCGAAAAACAGACATACAGCGATTTTGAAATTGTGCTTGTAGATGACAGGTCGGAAGATGATACATATAAGGTAATGAAAAAATTCCAGTCGATACATCCTGACAGGGTGAAAATTATCAGGAATGAAAAGACTTTCTACAAAAAAAATCCAAAACAGATGGTTCTTGATATCGGAGCAAAAAATGCTTCAGGTGATATTCTCCTTTTTACAGATGCAGACTGCCGTGTTCCGGAAACATGGGTCGAGAGTATGTCGCATCCTTATAATGACGAGAAGACAGGGCTTGTATTCGGATCTGTGACAACAGGAGGAGGAAAAGGTCTTCTTGCTAATTTTCAGCGTTTTGATCACCTTCTGAGGTACCATTATACAGCAGCCTGTGCCGGTCTTAAAAATCCGACCGGGGGCTTCGGGAATAATCTTTCGATCAGGGCAAAGGCTTTGTCTGATATCGGGGGATTTTCTGATATTGAATTCAGCGTTACTGAAGATGCCCAGCTTATTGCACGTGTCCGTGATACAGGTAAATGGGTTATTGAAGCCAGATCTTCCTGGGATTCTACAGTGTTTACAACACCTGTAACTTCGTGGAAAGAGCTCTCTGTCCAGGAGCTCCGCTGGAGTACAGGTGCAGTGCATGCTCCTGACTGGAAAGCTTTTGCCGGATATGGTTTTGTAATGTACCAGCTTGCAACTGGTGTTTTTGCATTTATTCCCGCACTTCTCAATCCCTTTTATTTCCACTTTCTTCTTTCAGGAATTTTAAGCATGCTTGTTGTTTCAACAGCAGTAGGGATACACCTGGGTATGGACAGGAAATTCTGGTTTTATCTTGTGCCATCCCTTATAGTTGCAGAATTCCTGTTTCCAACTATTGTTCTCCTTGCAACATTCAAGCCTGTGATAATCTGGAAAGGGGAGAAGGTCTGCTAGTTTGAGAACCGGAAGGCCTTTTTTCTTATAAAAGAAAAATCCGGATAGAATCTGTTCTCTTGATTCCTGTGTGAATGTGCTTGTAAAAATGCTATAATTAAGTTGTTGGAGATTCTTTATGAAAATTATTGATTTGACTCATCCGTTATCTTCAGATATGCCTGTCTATCCAGGCACAGACCAGCCTCAGTTTAATTCCGGATGTACTTTTGAAAAAGACGGTTTCAGGGAAAAAGAGATAACAATGTTTTCTCATACCGGGACCCATATAGATGCTCCTGCCCACATGCTTGAAAAGGGAAAGACCCTGGATAAATTCGGTACTGATAAATTTATTGGAAAAGGTTTTCTGCTTGACTGCCGGGGCAAGCCTGAAATTGATATTAATCTGATTAAGGAACATGAAAAAAACATAAGGAAGGCAGATTTTCTTATCATAAATACAGGATGGAGCAGTTACTGGGGAATGGATAAATATTTTTCTGGATTTCCTGTCCTGACACAAAAAGCTGCAAAGCTTGTTGCTGACTGCAGTCTTAAGGGATTTGGCTTTGATGCTATTTCTGCTGACCCGGTATCAACAGAAAGCTATGAAATACATAAAATACTGATGGCTCGGGAGATGATTCTGATAGAGAACCTTTGCAATCTTGACAGTATTAAGCATGAAAAATTTGTTTTTTCCTGTTTCCCCCTCAATATACAGGATGCTGACGGATCTCCTGTAAGGGCGGTTGCTCTTGCGGAATAAGCAAAACAGGATATTGATTGTTTCATGATTATATATGGAACTCCTTTTTAAACTGCTTTTTTTTAATGAAAAAGTATAAAAAACCGCTTGTAATATAAAAAGTAAATGGTTCAGTTTATTACATATACCATGTGTCGTATCGTGTTGTTGAAACGCTGCAGGCGCCGGCGTTGAGTGCTGCCATTATATCTTCCCTGTCTGTTATAAGCCCTCCCGCTATTACAGGAGTTGAAGTTGAATCTGAAAACTGCTTTATAACTTTAGGCATCAGTCCCGGAAGTATTTCAATCGCATCCGGTTTGTAATCTTTAATAGCCTTGAAGCCGGATTCTATGGAAAGTGAATCAAGAATGAAAAATCTCTGAACTACAAAAATATTCCTTTCCCTTGCTGCTTTTACCAGTGTTGTCTTTGTTGTTATAATGCCGTCAGTGTTAGTTGCATCTGCAAGATAATCAAGTGCGTGTACAGATCTTGCAAGTCCATCAACAAGGTCAAAATGGACAAAAGCAAGCTTCCCGGAATCTTTAATTTTTTTTACCATATCCGGAATTGTTGTTATTGTGGAAGTCAGTATAAATATTATTTCATTATCTGTATTGACCGCCTCTTTGATATCTTCTTCTGTTTTTACAGCAGGTATAATAGGATTGTTTCTGAATATTTCTATAAATTTTCTGTTCATATTTTAATATTATTTATTATGAAAATGATGTCAAACCTTTAGTTGCTGAAATAACGATAAAAAATAATCAAAAAACATTTGACAGATCAGAAAGGCGCATGTTTAAATATTATAGCAATACGAGGCAGAGAGTAAGAGAGCCGTAGAGTATGTCAGATAGGGATATCTGTATATTCTACGGCTCTTTTTTTGATAAATATTTGTTGAGTTTTTAGAGTTTTAATGAAAAATTAAAAAATTCTTACGATAACTTAATTTGGGTATATAATGTATTTATGTAAAAATACATTTACAAATCAAAAGGGGGATTTAATGAAACGGTTATTTTTAATTGTTATGTGTCTCTTCATTCTTGCTTCCGGTGTCTTTGCCGGCGGAAAAAAGGAAGCAGCTGAAGAAGAAAACAAAGTTCTCAGAGTTCTCTCATGGTCAGGTTATATTCTTCCTGAACAGGCTGAGCAGTTTAAAGAGGAAACAGGAATCACACTTGAAATTACTCATTCAAGTAATGAGGAAATGATTTCTAAACTCAGAGCTACAAGAGGCGGCGGATATGATCTTGCACAGCCTTCACAGGACAGAATCTCATCAATGGTTCAGCAGTACAAGCTGTATCAGCCTATTGATTATTCACAGATCAATGAAGATCAGATTGAGCCAAGTATGCTTAAAGCTGTTAAGGCAAATACACTTGTAGACGGAAAGTCATATGCTGTTCCTCATGTATTCGGAACTTCAGGCCTTATTGTTAACAGCGAAAAAGCTCCTGATGTTAAAGACTACAAAGATCTTCTTGATCCCAAATACAAGGGAAGAGTTGCATACAGAATGAAAAGACCTACAATTCTTGCCATGGGTTTTTCACTCGGTTATGATCCTTTTGCTCTTTTTAGTGACAAAGAAGCTTACCAGAAATACCTTGATGATGTAGAAGCAAAACTCATAGAAGGTAAAGAAGTAGTTAAAAACTACTGGGAAAACGGAGATGCTCTTCTTGAATCAATGAGATCAGGTGAAGTATGGGCAGCAATGGGCTGGGAACAGCAGGCATGGAAACTCTATAAGGAAAATCCTGCAATTGACTATGTAGCTCCAGCAAGCGGTTCAATGCAGTGGATTGATACTTTTGCTCTTCCTGCAAAATCAGAAAATGTTGCAGGTGCTTATAAACTTATAAACTTCCTTCTTGATCCTGAGCAGGCTGCTGCTTTTACAAATGCTGAAAACTATGGTACAGCATCAAAAGATGCAGCCAAGTACCTTTCTCCTGAAGCTGCAGCTAACTTTGACAGGTGTTTTACTCCGGAAGTTATGGCTAACATGAATAGTTATCCTCCTGTTCCTCCAGGACTTGAAGAAATGGAAGGTAAAGCTATGGATAGAATCAGGGCTGCTAAATAAGTAAAAAACTTTTCTGACATAGTGCAGGGCATCTGCACCATATCAACTTAATAAGGCAGAGAATATGAGAGCCGGATATTGAGGATGCTGAGTTTGTTTCAGGCACCCCTGTGTCCGGTTTTTTTTCTGTGTGCAGGGAATACTACATTGTGATTTTATTCGCTGTAAATTACAGATGTCTGTACCTGTTTTGCTGTTTTCAGGCAGTTTAATCTGTTAAAGATATCTGTTAAAGAAGCATTTAAATAATGCTGTTTAAGATGAAGATTAAAAGTTATAATATTTAAGTAATAAAGCATTATTTTTATATATAATTTTAATCAGCAACACTGCTTCCGGCAGTAGACTGGTACAGCTGATCATAAGGTTTCTGTGCAGTATTATTGCATAAGCTTTATGAAAAAAGTACAGGGTTGCTGGTCTGTAGGGTGTGGATTTTCATGGCAGGTTTAATTCCATCTAACCTCTACAGGATAATAAGTTTCCAAAAGGTGCATAGTTCATATTTTGTGCATAGCGCCTTCTGGGCCGTAAACCTGCCGCGCGAATAAAAACGAAGGAATGGACAGCAGGGAAGTTTGTGATATTTCATTTCCTTATACGGCTTTTTAATGAGGGAAATATCCGGTTGATATTCTTACAGGGTAAAAACTGCCAGCAGATCTTTACCTGTACTGTTCAATTTTGAATGAAGGTGGTAACAAATGCAGATTGATTTGTCTGTGAAAGAGGTGCAGAAACGATTCGGACAGTTTACAGCAGTGGATAACGTCTCTTTCGATGTGGAGGATGGTAAATTCTTTTCAATTCTGGGTCCTTCAGGATGCGGAAAAACAACTCTTCTTAGAATGATTGCCGGTTTTTACGAACCGTCAGCAGGAAAAATAGAAATTCGCGGCCAGGATATGGCCAATGTTGAACCGAATAAAAGGCCTGTAAATCTTGTATTTCAACATCTTGCACTTTTTCCGATGATGGATGTCAAGGAAAATATAGCATTCGGTCTGAAACGACGGGGGGAAAAAGGCCCCGGAGTTTATAAAAAAGTAAATAATCTGCTGGAAAGAGTAGGGCTTCCTGACCAGGGCAACAAGAGGATAAATCAGCTTTCAGGAGGTCAGAAACAGAGAGTTGCTATTGCAAGGTGTCTTATTCTTGAACCTGCAGTACTTCTACTGGATGAGCCTCTCGGAGCACTGGACCTTAAACTTAGAGAACATATGAAAGTTGAACTTAAAAAACTCCAGGTTGAGGTTGGTACAACTTTCGTTTATATCACCCATGACCAGTCGGAAGCTCTTGTTATGAGTGACAAGGTTGCAGTAATGAACCAGGGGAAATTCGAACAGGTAGATACCCCTCAGAATCTCTACGGTAAACCTGCTTCTTCGTTTGTTGCCCAGTTTGTAGGCGATAATAACCAGTTTATCGGAAAGCTTTCGAAGAATGAGAAAGGGCAGTTCTTTGTTGTTACAGATGACAATAATAAATATTTCATAGACTCTTCATGTGATGTAAATGAAAATGACAGGGTTGAAATGTATATAAGACCTGAAGCTATGATAATCAATCCATCTTCAGATAAGGAGCTTAACAAGATTAAAGCTGATGTAAAAGCAATTCTCTTTGACGGCGGAAACAGCCGTCTTCTTGTAAATCCTCTTGGAGGCTCAAAGGATATGATTGTTTCACTTCCTCAGAACAGGCAGTTTGATCATATAAAATCAGGCGACAGTGTTGAAATCGGATGGGATTCCGCTTCTGCAGCATGTTTTAAGGAGTCAGGAGTAAAAACCTATGATGAACTCTAAGAAAACAAAAATCAGATGGGGATTTATAATGTTTTTTACTCCGGTGGCGCTCTGGCTTGGATTATTAATCATTGTTCCCCATCTTGATCTTTTAAGGATGTCTTTTGTAGGTTCTGATTATCTTGGTGAATCAGGATTTACATTGAATCATTACAAGAGCTTTTTTACAGAGCCGATATACTGGCTTACATTTGTCAGGACAGCCATGTATTCTATCATTGTAACTGCAATTGTGCTTATTATATCGCTGCCTGTCTCTTTTTATGTAACAAAGATTGCCAATTTCAAGGTTCAGGGTTTTCTGATGGTCCTCCTGCTCCTCCCTTTCTGGGTAAGTGAGCTTATAAGGGTTTACGGTTGGATGATCCTCCTCAGGGAAAGCGGCGTTATTAATAAATTCATGCTTGCCCTCGGGCTTTGGGATAAGCCTATTGAAATGCTTTATAACGATACAGTTATGATTATGGGGCTTGTATACACAACAATACTTTTCATGGCAGTCCCTGTAATCGGTGTAATGGAAGGTCTTGATGACTCATATATTGAGGCTGCATATGATCTTGGAGCAAAGAAAATAACAATCTGGAGAAAGATTATAATACCTCACTGCATGCCTGGAATTATGTCGGGAAGTATCATGGTATTCATGCTTGTGCTTGGAAGTTATCTGACTCCGAACCTCATGGGAGGTAAGAACTCTCTCTGGTTTACACAGCAGATTTACAACCAGTTTATCCTTTATTTTAACTGGAACCAGGGATCAGCATTCGGATTTATGCTCCTTTTTATGTCTTCAATAATTATCTGGGCAGCTCTCAAATTAAGTGGTCAGCAGCTGAGTAAGGTGGTGAAATAGTATGATTAGAACATTACCAAGCAGCAGACTGTATAAAAACAGTTTTCATATTTTTATAATTATTTATTTTGTGGTCCTGTTTGCACCGCTTCTTGTTACATGTGTGCTTGCATTCAACGATTCAATGTTTCCGTCACTTCCATGGAACGGTTTTACTCTTGACTGGTTTTTCAGTGACGGTCCGGAAAAGATAGGTATTTTTCATGATAATACAAACCTGAGAAGTATATTTGTATCATTCAAGGTTGCAATTGCAGTTTCTATTCTTTCAACAATAGTAGGAACATGCGCGGCATTTCTGTTTGAGCAGGAAGATTTCAGATTCAAGAATGCTCTTTATTTTCTTATGATAGCACCGCTTGTAATTCCCGGTGTTATTCTTGGTATATCAATTCTTGTATTTACAAACAACTTCGGCCTTTTTCTTGAAGAAACTTTCGGTCTTGATGTTGAGTTTCTTATGCCGGGATACTGGCTGGTTGTTTTAGGACAGTTTTCATTTATCACAACAATGGTAGCTCTTGTGGTTTCCGCAAGGCTCAAGAAATTTGACAGGACTCTTGAAGAGGCAGCATATAATCTTGGAGCCAACAGGCTTGAAGTTATATGGTTTATAACTCTTAAATACCTGAGGCCTTCAATCATTGGCGGGGCTGCTCTCGCATTCCTGATGTCGTTTGAAAATTTCAATACGACACTGTTTCTTACTGGATCAGAATCCACTCTTCCCATTACCCTGTATCTTCAGGTAAGGGACGGTTCGACTCCTGTAATAAACGCGATTTCATTCCTGCTTATTGTTACAACATCGATATTTGCTGTAATAAACCTTTATGCTTCTTCAAAGAACAAGGAGTAGACCGGAATTTTTTAAACGCTTCTGTTCCTGCCTGGGTAGAGCCCGGAAATCAGCAGTAATGGAAGCAGAAGGATTAAGATTATTCGCAGGGCGGGTATGATCCCTTATCAGGGGGATTCCTGAACTGCTCTGTAAAGATTTTGTCAGGTATTGTTAAGGGTGATAGGCCTGCAACACAAAAAATCCTTACAGAACCATAACCGCGAAGCTTGCGGCGGGGTTGTTGATTCCTGTATGTTTTGATAAACTTACAGGAAATTATTAAGGCTGAGATTAAGAGAGCCGGGCACAGAATGGTACTTAGGGATACCTGTGTCCGGCTTTTTTTTAGGGATGGTGAAAATGGATAACAAAATTGGTGAATTTTTTGAAACTTTGCGAAGCGGAATTTCTGCTCTTAAGAATCATGAATCTAAAGAGCTTTTTCTTCTTCATCATAATGACTCTGACGGACTGACTTCCGGGGCTATTCTTTTGAAAGCTTTCGAGAGGGAAGGGTATGATGTTAAAAGGTTTTCCCTGGAAAAACCGTATCCGGATGTTCTGAAAAAGCTTTTTGATGAAAACAGCGGAAAAATAATTGTCTTTGCAGATTTTGCAGGAAAAATAGCTCCCATGCTTTCAGAATTCAACAGGGGAAAAAATCTTGTTCTTGTTCTGGACCATCACAGGGCAGAACCTGTTTTGAATGATAATACAGTACTTAACCTTGATCCTGATCTTTTCGGACTCAAGGGAGACAGGGATATTTCCGCTTCTGTGGTATGTTATCTGTTTGCCAGAGAACTGAACAGCATGAATGAAGATCTTGTTCATATTGCCGCATTCGGCGGAATCGCAGATTTTTATTATCGTGATGAGGATGTTCATTCTTTCAACAGGGAATGTGTTGAAGATGCATGTGCAATCGGATTAATGAGGATTGAGTACAGAGACGGCAAAGAGCGGTTTATTATACGCCTGGGGGACAGGGAAGTTGATGTTGTGGAATTCTACCCTCTTCTCGATACACTCGGCGGAGTCGGATTTTATGACAGGGGGCCTGAGAAGGGGATTGATCTGCTTCTAAACGGTCTTGAGGATAGACATGTGGAAGAAATCAATAAACTGATGTCTGTCAAGGAAAAGATATTTGAAAAAGAAATAAGCAGGATGATGAAAAAAGACTACCATGAAACTGATGACATAATCTGGTTTGATGTTGAAGACAGGTTTGCTCCCATGGGAGTTAAAATGATCGGGGTTTTCTGCGAGGAAATTGTTGAAGCAGAGTACATAGATCAGAATAAATATCTTGCAGGTTTTCAGAGAATCCCTGACACAGTTCCCGGATTCGGCGAACTTGAAATGGGACAGACAAAAGTTTCAATGAGAACTTCTGCAGTTCTTTCAAAGAGGATCCTGGAAAAGGAAATTCCCGGGCTTAATGATTTTCTTCCGGAAGCAACTGTCAACCTCGGCGGTTTTGCAGATGCATGCCACAGTATTGCTGCTGCAACTACAATAGATATCGGCATGGAAGAAAAGCTGATGGATGAAACACAGAGAACATTAAACACGAAGAAATAATTCCAAAACTTTATTTTGGGCATTCTTTCTTCGTGTAGCGACAGAGACTTTTCGCAAGAAAAGTGCTCGATAGCGTTTAATGTACGAATAATTCAGAGACTTCTCCGCAGGAGAAGTGCTCGAACGAAAGAGACTTTTCCTATGGAGAAGTGTTCGAAAAATGTCAAAAAAGGTTTTGACATAAGCGGCAGGGGCTTCCTGAAAGGAAGTACTCAAAAGCGAACTGATAGCGATATTAAATTGAAATTGATTCGGGAACTTTGTTATTAGAAGTACCGTAATTATTACTGTTAACGACAGGAGGATAAAATGGGTAAAGGAAGCGCATTTGGAAAAAACATTCTGATAGGGGATCAGTTTGTACTTAACGGAGTACCGGCAATTGTATCAGCATTGCCGTATAAAACAGAAACAATTGTTGAAAGAGATGAATCTGTAGACGGATTTGTTGTTGAGGACAACAGGGTAGAAGTTCCCGGATATAAGAAGAAAAAAGAAGCTTCTTGCAGAAAATCATACGAAATGATGATCGAAGCTATGAGTATTGATCTCAAGAAGAATCCTATGAGAATAAAAGTTGGCGGTGATCTTCTTGCAGGAAGCGGAGTAGGAGCAAGCGGTGCTATAAGCGTTTCTTTCGGTAAGGCATGCAACGATGAATTCAATCTTGGCTATGATGTCCTTGAAGAAAACAGAATCGGCTGGGTTGGAGAGCATGCATATCACGGTATTCCAAGCGGTGTAGATAATACTGCTTCTACTTTCGGCGGACTCATGATGTATATGATCAGGGACGGTAAGAAAATGTATGAAAGAATTGTTCCTGCCAAACCTCTTTATGTTGTACTTGCAAACAGCGGAATAACCTACAACACAGCTCTTCTTGATGATCATATTGACGGTCTTATTGAAAATAATCCGGGCAAATTCTATACAAGTCTTAATAAAGTTACTTCACAGGTTTATGAAATGAAGAAAGCAATTGAAACAGGTGATCTTCAGGCAGTGGGCGATATTATGGTTGAAAACCATAATATCCTTATTGATATGGACCTCAGTGCTGACAGGCTTATTGAACTCTGTGACAGGGCAATAAAGATGGGTGCATACGGTGCAAAACTCACAGGCGGCGGAAGAGGGGGGTACATGGTGTCTCTCGTTGAAAGCCCTGAAATGCAGGATAAGATTGCATCAGATTTTGAAAAGGATGATATTCCTGTGATCAAGGCGCAGCTGGGTCTTGGCGCTATAGATGATGCTGATTTCAGGCTTCTTGTATAGGAGGTAATGTCAGGGATTTTGTTTCCGGTTATTTATTCCGGAGCAAATTAAATAATGATATATGCATATACAGCTTGCTGCATATGCTGCCGTAAAGATTCTCCCTGTGAAGGGGAGAATCTTCCGGTAAAAATAATTCTGTAAATATGCGGCTCATGTTTGCAGATGAAACAGTGGTGGAAAAAATATTTTCTGATTTCAGGGTATTGTGGTGGTGCCCTGGATTCAGGAAATGCTGAATACTTTTGTATTCGGCAGAGTATTTTTTATAAGAAGTAAAACTGTCTGGAGGCTTGTAATTAACAGCAGTTTTACTTCTGAAAATAAAAGTGATGAACCGGTGTTTATTAGAACACGGGCAAAACGTTAGTCGCTAAGAAAAAGGCGAGTTTATAGTGCTGTTGAAACCGGTTTATATGGATTAAAAATGGAAAAGAGAGGAGAAAATATGGCATATCAGGATCAGTATAAAGATTGTGAATGGGTCGAATTCGAAGTACTTGAAAGCTTCATGAAAGATGCTCTTGTGGGAATAGGTGTACCGGAAGAGGATGCAAAAATAATAGGTGATGTTCTTATTGAATCAGACAAGAGAGGAATAGACTCTCACGGTATAGGCCGTCTCAAACCGATTTACATTGAACGAATTGATGCGGGTATACTCAACCCGGAAACAAAAATTGATATTGTTACAGACGAGAAAGCTGTAGCTGTTCTTGACGGGAACAACGGTATGGGGCATGTTGTGTCACATAAGGCAATGAGCATGGCAATTGATAAGGCCAGGGAATATGGTATCGGTATGACTGTTGTCAGGAATTCAAACCATTACGGTATTGCAGGGTATTATCCGCTCATGGCTATTAAAGAGGATATGCTGGGTATAACAGGAACCAATGCAAGGCCCTCTATTGCACCGACTTTCGGAGTTGAAAACATGCTTGGGACAAATCCCCTGACAATCGGTGTTCCGACAGATGAAGAATTCCCGTTTGTAATTGATGCAGCAACAAGTGTTACACAGAGGGGAAAAATCGAGGTTTATGACAGGGCAGGAAAGGAACTCCCCCCCGGATGGGTTATAGGGAATGACGGTACAAGCCGTGAAGATACCAAACAGGTACTTGTTGACCTGACAAAGGGAAAGGCTGCTCTTACCCCGATGGGCGGACTTGGAGAGGCCGGAGCAGGGTATAAAGGATACGGATGGGCAACTGCTGTTGAAATACTTTCAGCTGCTCTTCAGGGCGGATCATACCTTAAGGCTCTAAACGGATATGATGAGGATGGAAACAGAATCCCCTATCCTCTGGGACATTTCTTCATAGCAATTAATCCTGAAATGTTTTTGGGAAAGGACCTTTTCAAGACAATTGCAGGTTCAATCTGCCGGGAACTCAGGAATTCCAGAGTTGCTCCTGGCCAGGACAAGATATATACAGCAGGGGAAAAGGAATGGCTTGCATGGCAGTACAGAAAAGACCATGGCTGTCCTGTTCCTAAAGTGCTTCAGAATGAAATGATTGAATTAAGAGACCGATTTAATCTTGATTATAAGTTTGATTTTGAATAGAAATTAAGTGCAGACACTGTCTGCATATTATCCGGTTTGTTTTCTGGTAAAGCTGAAATACTTATTTTCATGGATCAGAATATGTTGTTATGCTTTAAGCCGGATGCATGTTGTTTATGAACTGTCTGTTTCATCATTCAGATCATGAATAATTCACCGCAATTTATCCTGATTTTACATTCCGCTTTAAATCTGCAGAGTGTAAAAAATCAACCGTAATACAGGATTGTTGCCTGAAGAATATTTTGGAGAAGAATAATGGATGAACTTAAAAAGAAAGCTCTCTTATATCACTCGGAAGGGAAACCCGGTAAGATCGAAGTAATCTCAACAAAGCCCTGCCATACAGCAGAAGAGCTTTCTCTTGCATATACTCCCGGAGTTGCAAAACCGGTGCTTGAAATAGCTGAGGATCCTAGCTCAGCATATAAATATACAGCAAGGGGAAATCTTGTCGCAGTTATCTCCAATGGTACTGCAATACTCGGTCTTGGAGACAGGGGGGCCCTTGCTTCAAAACCTGTAATGGAAGGAAAGGGTGTTCTTTTCAAGAGGTTTGCAGATATAGATGTATTTGATCTTGAAGTTGATACAAAGGATCCTGAAAAACTCATAGAAGTTGTGAAGCTTCTTGAACCTACATTTGGCGGGATCAACCTTGAAGATATTAAGGCACCTGAATGCTTTGAGATTGAAAAGAGGCTGATCGAGGAGTGCGATATCCCAGTTTTTCACGATGACCAACATGGTACTGCAATAATCAGCACTGCAGCCCTTATAAATGCTGTTGAAATCACTGGAAAGAAAATTGATGAGATGAAGGTTGTTTTCAACGGTGCGGGAGCTGCCGGTATTTCCTGTGCAAGAATGTTCAAGGCAGCAGGAATCAGGGGTGAAAATATTCTGATGTGCGATTCCCGCGGCGTTCTCCATGAGGGAAGAAGATCTGAACTTAATGAAATGAAGCAGGAATTTGTCAATGAGACAGAGGCAAGAACTCTTTCCGATGCTCTGAAAGGAGCCGATGTTTTTATAGGCGTGTCTGTCCCTGACTGCGTGACTGCCGAGATGCTCAATACTATGGCTGAAAATCCTGTAGTTTTTGCAATGGCGAATCCAAATCCTGAAATTACATATGAACTAGCAACTTCAACAAGAAGCGACGTGATTATGGGTACGGGAAGAAGCGATTATCCTAACCAGGTAAACAATGTTCTCGGATTTCCTTTTATTTTCAGGGGTGCTCTTGATGTGAGAGCCTCAAAAATATCAGAAGGAATGAAGATGGCTGCGGCTGAAGCTCTTGCTATGCTTGCGAGGGAAGAAGTTCCTGAAATTGTCAAAAAAGCCTACGGTGGAAAAGATTTCACTTTCGGAGTTGATTATGTTATCCCCAAACCTTTTGATCCGAGAGTAATAGAATGGGAAGCACTTGCAGTTGCAAAGGCAGCGTGTGAAGAGGGGCTTGCAAAAGAACCTGTCACAGACTGGGATGCTTACAGGGCTGAGCTTAAAAAGCGGATGGAGCCTTTCTGGAAGTAGCAGGTTTTAATACGGGGTGCGGATATACTGGTAATCTGGTTATCGGTACCCATTTATACGTAATATTCTGTTATTGAAGAGAAGAATCCGATATATTTAATCAGGCAGAGAAATTAAGCTTAGCTTTTTTGGATAAAGGTAATTAATTCAGTTTTATGACCGTGATTCTGCCTTGCATTTTAAAAATGTAATTAAATCAGTAATCAGCAGCAGAATGCCAACTGCTGATTGAATATTTTCTTAAAACCACACCTTTTTTTGTAGAGAATTAACAATTCTCGGGGGGATGTATTATATATCTCCCCTTTTTTATTGTCATACCGGGAATGAACTATTAAAAATGTATATATCAAATATTCCGAGAATCAAGTTTCTGATTTCCAGATAATTATTTAATAATTTGACAGATTATCAGCGGCATTATTCAAAGTAATTGTGATTATTATAAACCGTACAAATACTCATCCCCCTCATGTACAGGATAATTGGTATTCCCAATGCAGCAATAGTTATTTGAATCCGGGAAAACAGCTGGCTTTTGTAATTAAAGTATGTGGATATTGTGATAAAACAGGACAGATAAAATCCCGGGAAAAAATATTTCCCGGAATATCATGTATTTGTGTATAGTTCAGATATTCGGAATAAGACTCAAAGCCTGATAAAAGTCTCTGGTTACCTGTAATCAGGCTGTTCTGCAGAGCCTGTATCGGAAATACAGCTTAGCCCCGTTTTGCAATAATGTGCTGAACCGCTTCATAAAAACCTGCAGCATCATTGTTGTCTGTCACATAGGTGGGGTAGTGCTTCATTATAGGAAGGAATTTTCTTATATTGGCAACTGCAATTGTGTATTTGAGTTCTTTGAACATAGGCTCATCATTCTGGGAATCTCCAGAAAAGAGGATCCTGTCCTGTACTTCTTCAAGCTCTTTGCCGGTAAAATCCTTCAGAAACATCCTGAAGCAGGTAAGCTTGTCATAATCTCCGAACCAGCAGTTTATATGTATGCTTGATATTTTATAGACAGCTTTTTCCTCATCAAGGATAGCGCAGATTCTGTTCATTTCCTCTTCTGAAAGAGGAGCCACATCTTCGCAGAAATCAATTGCAAGGTCTGCGATTCTGAAGTCCTGGTCTGATGCAATACCTGCGTTGGGGACTTCCTTAATAACTCTGTCCCTTATCCTGTCGAGTTTTTCCCTTCCCTGTCTTCTTTCTTCATCGCTCTGAAGATATTTTCTTACAACTTTTTTCTGCTGCGGATCATAGGAAAAATAGAAAGCGCCGTTTTCACCGACTACACCTGCAACAGGCCACATCCTTGCTATATGGTCGCACCAGCCTGCAGGTCTTCCTGTGACAGGTATTATTTTAATTCCCATATCATGCAGTTTCCATATTGCTTCAAAAGTTGATGCAGGGAGAAGACCGTCAGTTGTTATTGTGTCATCGATATCTGTAAAAACATATTCCAGGTTCTTGCAGAGGCTTTCCGGGATATCTTTAATTGGAAGATTTTTCATAATATTTACCATCCTGTTGTCTTTTTCTGTTCAATATTTCAGGGTGGTGGTTCTGAAAATAATTCTTTTCAGCAGAAATATTTATATGAATAATACCCTTAAACCTGTATTTGAATCAACACATAAAATGTTGCATTTGACAATAAAAATAAAAGGTGTTTTAATTTTGATATGAATGAAACACCTTCTGATAAAATGATTCCTGCGGAAAGGCATAAGAAAATAATAGAACTTCTGAAACTCAAATCTGCAGTCAAGGCTGCAGATTTGAGTGAACTGTTTGATGTGGCGCCCCTTACAATAAGACGGGACCTCGACCTGCTTGAAAGAAAAGGTGTTCTTGAAAGGAGCCACGGAGGTGCTGTCCTCCGGCAGAGCATGCGGGATGAGCCTTCCTTTTATCAGAAAGACAACTCTCTCACAGATGAAAAAATAGAACTTGCAAAGGCTGTTGTTGAACTGATTGAAGACGGAGATACGATTTTTATAAACTCCGGTTCAACAAACAGGCAGGTGCTTGAACAGCTTGCATCCGGGGAAAAAAAGGTCAGGATAATTACGAACAACACATGGGCTGTTGAAATATTCAGAAACAGCGATATCGAACTTCTTATTCTCGGCGGAGTCTACAGAAGCAGCGCCCGCTCTCTTGCCGGAAGTTTCACTTCCGATGCACTTAGAAAGGTTTTTGCAAACAAGGCTGTAATCGGCGTGGACGGTGTGAGTCTTAAACACGGCCTTACTACACCGGCAGAGCCTGAGGCAGAAGTTGCGCGGCTTATGATTGAGCAGACATCGGGAGATGTCATTATTGCTGCAGACCATTCAAAAATCGGGGTTGTATCAAATTTTCTCATATCTACAATTGATAAGGTAAGCTGTATTGTTACAGACAGAAAGGCAGAGACGCTTATTGATGATGAGGAGTTTGAGAAAAACGGGACACGGGTGGTGTTTTCCTGATTTAGTATGAATAAGTTATGTATTTTGTAAAAATATCAATCACTTTATTTGTAAGCTTTAAAATAAAAGAATAATTCGTTGTAAACTAATATCCGTACTCAAAAAATATGGTTTTATTCTGATTTCTGTGTAATAATCAAACTATAGTTATTAATATTAATGATTAAAAGTAAATACTGTTATTATGTTGATCTGTTTGTAAATAAGCAGTTGGCAGCAGAATAGAATTAAAAAGTTTATGAAACATGAAATATACCAATTTCAAAAAAATAGAATATTGAATAGAACTTCCTCTTCAATTAGGCCTGATGAATTTAACAAAATGCTTGAAGAATACAATAAGGTTAATTGTGAATATCTTATTCAACCTGTTTTGTATGAAGAGTCTGGAAATACAGGTATTCTTTCATATGAGAAAGATTTTATTGTTCCATATAAGAAGATAACAGAATATAAAAGACTGACTGATAAGGATTTTATTTCATTGTGTATATCTGCAGTTGAAGCAGTAGGCGCTCTTTATGAATGCCGCTTTGCTGCATGTACAATACATCCTTCATCCCTGTATTGTCTACCTGACTATACTGTTAGACTGCTTCTCCCCGGATTTATACCTGTAGAGGATGAACGGGAATATCTTTTCTACTCTGCTCCTGAAGTATCAACTCAGACAGATTTTGATAACGTTGAATCAGTAAGCAGAATGATTTTCTACTCTCTGGGGCTTATCTTATATGAAGTGTTTACTGGAGAAAAATTATGCAGCTCAAATGAAGTTCTTGAAACATTTCACAGGAAAATGACAGACCGGAAACTGATTTCTTCTGGAAAAAAAAGTGTGTTGAATATCTTTGATAAAATGACAGCACTTAATCCGCAGGAGCGGTACCATTGTGCTTCAGAAATAATACATGATTTAAAATACTGTCTTAAAAAATGTTCAAGTTCAGAATCAGAAGAGGCAGCGCTGGAATTCCATGAAGAGAGAGATTTTTCATTTTCAGTTTTCAGAATATCACGTGAGATTGAGGGACGTGAAAAAGAGACAGCTTTGCTGGAAAAATCATTCAGAGATACAGCAAATGGAAAAAGCCGTATTGTTTTTGTTAGCGGATATTCAGGCATCGGAAAAACATCTTTAGTAAGCAATTTTCTTGAAATTATTCACTCTGCTTCCGGTTTTATCTTAAAAGGAAAATTTGATCAGTATAATAACAGTCCATATACTGGATTTGTTCAGATATTCAGTACTCTTTTTGGAAAGCTTCTTCAGTTTGATGAAGATAAACTGTCGTTATACCGTGACAGAATAATAAAACTTCTCGGAAGAAACGGAAAACTTTTAACAGATATTGTTCCTGTGCTTGAAAAAATTACAGGCTGTTATTCAGAACCGGAAGTAACAGGTGCTGTTGAAGTTAATAATTATATTACATATATGTTTCATAAGCTGCTTTCTTTATTTGCATCTTCTGAAAAACCTATTGTAATATTTCTTGATGATCTTCAGTGGTGCGATAGAGCGTCATATTATCTTTTAAATTATATACTTAATCTGTTTCATTTGTATGATAATATTTTTATTATTGCTGCATATCGTGATAATGAATTAAATGATGAATTAAAAACAATTGTAAAAAGCGCTGTAAAGAGAAAAGAAAATTATTTAAGTATTTCTTTAGATTCTCTTTCTGCTGATCATACAGGAGAGATTATTAATAAAACATTTAATATTAATAATGCTTTTCTAAAAAAAATAGTTTATGAAAAAACTGATGGAAATCCGTTTTTTATAAATCAGTTTCTTTTAAACTGTGTCAGAGAAAAAAGTATTTATTTTAATGAAAATACTCAATCATGGGATTATGATATAAATGTAATTGATAAAGTCCCCCCTGCTGCTGATATTTGTCTGGTTTCCCTGGAAGCTGGGCTGAAAAATAATTCTGAAATGATCCAGCTGCTCAAGATAATTTCCTGTAACGGAGGCTCCTCTTTTGAGAAGGAAATATATGAATTATCCGGATTGAGTATGGAAAGATATGAGAAAGCTTTGTATTTAGCGCTGGATGCCGGATATCTTAAATTTACAGGATCAGATAATGAGAAGATATCATTTTCGCATGACCGTATCTACCAGGCATCATATTCTCTGATTCCAGACAGTAAAAAATATATATATCATAAAAATACAGCTGAGTACCTTATCAGATCACTCTCAGATAAGGAAACAGAAAACCGCATTTTTGATATTACTGATCAGCTTATAAGATCATATAAATTGAAACCTGATAATGAAATTGTTTCTGATAGCCAGGTTTTATTTCTTGCCGAATACTGCTTCAGAGCAGGAGATAGAGCTCTTTCAATAGCCGCATGGCAGTCTTCTTTAAAGTATTTCAAAACAGCTCTTGAGGTTTTTTCTGATACAGAGTGGATAAATCATTATGATTTTTCATTAAAACTTTATACAAGGGGTGCAGAATCTGCTCTTCTAAATCAGGAATATGAATTGATGGGAAAACTCATTTCCAGAGTTAAAGAAAAGGCCCATGATATTCTTGATATCATACCTGCTTTGAAAATTCGGGGAATGTCATATATGGCAAGAGCAAGGCTTCCAGATGCCGTAGACCTGGGGAAACAGATACTTTTGCTTCTTGGAATAAAGATTCCTGAAAAGCATATCAAATTACATACTTTCATAGAGAGTTTAAAAGTCCGTTTTTATCTTAAATATGGCAATCGGAATGATCCTGAAACGGATAGAAAAACAGCTGTTCTTCTTGATTCTCTTATATTTACTTTTTCTCCGGCATACCTTGCTGCCCCGGAACTGTTTCCTGTAATTGTTCTAAAACAAATACCGTTATACGGAATGAATAAGACACATCCATTGTATCCTTTTTCAATGATTCTTTACAGTTTGTATCTGATTGCATCGGGAAATATTGATATTGCATATAAATATGGTAAAGAAGCTCATGATCTGGTAGTAAATAATAATCATACTTACTTAATTCCTAAAATAAATTTTCTTTTTTCTCTATTTGTAAAACATTGGAAAGATCCATTATCAGAATCTATGATGCTTTTCCGTGAAGGTTATAAAAATGGTATTTCATCAGGTGATTTTGAATATGTAACATATTGTATGAGTGCTGAGACTATGAATTACATTTTTTCAGGTGATTATCTTCCGGAAGCTTTCAAGCAGATGTCTGATAATTACAGAGCTGTGAAAAATATGGGACAACAGCGTAATATGGAAACTATGAATATAAATAATTTAGTTGTTAGTAATTTATTGGCAATTACAGGAGACTGGAAAAGTCTTTCTACAGATACTTTTAATGAGGACTCAAATCTTGAAAGTCGGAAGGCTATAAATGAAACAAGCTATATTGGTATCTATTATCTTTATAAAATGATTTTGTCTGTCTGCTATGGGAATTATTCTGATGGAGCGGAATATCTTGATAAAGCTAAAGAGTATATAAAGGCTACAGTAGGGCAGACTTCAATTCAAGCATATTGTTTTTATTCTGCAATAATTAATTCGGAAAATTACCGA
This sequence comes from Spirochaetia bacterium, assembly GCA_963662265.2. GTDB lineage: Bacteria > Spirochaetota > Spirochaetia > CADAEX01 > CADAEX01. The sequence goes on from CAXXHA010000035.1 coordinate 162,105, forward strand.
TTAAACAATCAGAGAAGTCGAAAACAATTGGAAGGAATTCTTTTTTCAATAAAGAACCTTTCTCAATGGGCAAAGCATTCTCCTGAAAACCAGCTACACAGACTTTATCATGTAAAAGCTGAGTATTACTCAATTAAAAAAAAATATGATAAAGCATCCATGTATTTTAAACTTGCAATTAAAACTGCAGGAAGGAATGGTTATATAAATGAGAAGGCTCTTGCGCTTGAAAGATTTGCTGAGTTTTATTTTTCCCGAAAAATGGAAAATGAGGGTGTCGGATATGTCGTTGAATCGTTTAACGCCTACAAAAAATGGGGAGCAAAAAGAAAGCTAATTCTTATGAAGGAACAGTATCCTGAAATACTTTCCTCATATAACACTCTGCTCCCCCATGAGGAAAAAGAACGAATTACTGTTTTTACAGATTTTATTGACCGAGATGCGCTTGCAAAAGCAACCGGTACAATACTGTCAGAAATAAAGCAGTCTTCATTATTTGAAAAACTTCTGACTATTCTTCTTCAGTATGCGGGTGCAGAAAGCGGCTATCTTTATGTTACGGTCAATGGAATAGACCGGTTTGCTGCTTCTGCCGAAACGGTATCAGGGAAAATATCAGTAAGAACTGTATCCTGTTTCGGATCTGAAAAAATATCAAAAGAAAATTCTTTTTATAAATCTATTGTTAATTATACAGGAAGAACTCATGAAATCTTTAATCTTCCTTCTGATAATCCTGAAATTAATCCAGGCTTGTTTTCTGATTATAAGGATATTTCGGTTCTCTGTATTCCAATAATCCGGCAGAGTAAAAAGCAGGGGATAATACTGCTTGTAAATACAATAAATCGATCAGGTTTCAGTAAAAAAACAGAACAGATGATAAAAGTTATTGCATCCCAGGCATCAATTGCTCTTGAAAATGCAAGACTTTATTCAGAACTTGAAAAACAGATAAATATTCAGAATGATCTTAAAAAGGAGGGGCGGGTTCAGATTCAGAAACTTATGGATTCTGATAAGTTTGCATCAATCGGCTTTCTTCTTGAAGAACTTGCACATGAAATAAGCAATCCTAACCAGGCCGTTCTTTTGAGATCTTCATACCTTGAAGATGCATGTGAAAACATGATGAAACTTGCTGATGAATATTATGAAGAGGAAGGTGATTTTGATGTCGGAATAGAAATGTATTCCGAATTCCGTAAAAATTTCCCCGAAGCCTTAGCTGCAATTACATCATCTTCAAGGCAGATAAATGCAATAATAAAAAACCTGAAAAGCTATATAAAAAATGAAAATATTCATGAAATAAATCATGTTGATCTGAATGAAGTTGTAGAAGAAACTGTCAGGCTTTCTTCTTTTTTTATCAGAAAAAAAACTTCCCGGTTTTATTTTAACAGGGGGAATGTCCCTCCTGTAGTTGGTAACTTTCAGAGACTTCAGCAGGTCATGCTTAATCTTATTCAGAACAGTTGTCTGTCGCTTTCTTCTCAGGACAAATGTATTAATATAAAAACAGAGTTTGACTGTCAAAGAAAATATGCTGTTATCACAGTAAATGATGAAGGAGAAGGGATATCTGAAGAGGAGGTGTTGAGAGCTAAGGAAAGATTTTTTACTACAAGAGGGAATAGAGGAGGAACAGGGTTGGGGCTTTCTGTATCTGATTCCATAATAAAAGAACATGGCGGAGAACTTATAATCTCATCAGTTCCTGGTGAAGGTACTGAAGTAAAAGTCTGCCTGCCTGTTGAGAAATAGTATAATATGATAAATAAAATATATAAATTTGAAAAAAATGATAAATTTAATAAAGATGTATTTTATCAGAAACTGAATGAATACAATAGCGTTGAATGCTCCTCTCTTATCAGTCCTGTAATATATGATGAATCAGGTAATACAGGGATACTGTCATCTGAGGATGATTCTTTTTTCCTCTATAAACCGATTGCAGAATATAAAAAATTAACAGATGAAGACTTTATAAAATTCTGTATATCTGCTGTAGAGGCGCTTTCTGATCTCCATAAAAGTGGATCAGATTTTGGAACGATTCATCCGGTATCAATTTATTATCTTTCTGACGGCCCTGTCAGGTTCCTTCTTCCCGGATTTATTCCGCTAAATGATGAGAGTGAATTACTTTATTATGCATCCCCCGAAGCATTGGCTGATTCCGGGGAAGAGGAAAGGTCTGGTTGTATAAAAGACTACTATACACTTGGAATAATATTGCTGGAAATATTTACAGGTGAAAAGAAATATTTATTCAATACTGCACTTGAAACATTTCACCGCAAGATGACAACTGTGACTTCCCCTGCATCAGGGGAAGGTATATTTAATATCTTTAATAAAATGACAGCACTTAATCCGCAAGAAAGGTACCAGAGTGCTTCAGAAATAATACATGATTTTAAATACTGTCTTAAAAAATGTTCAAGTTCAGAATCAGAAGAGGCCTCGCTGGAATTCCATGAAGAGAGAGATTTTTCATTTTCAGTTTTCAGAATATCATGTGAGATTGAGGGCCGTGAAAAAGAGACAGCTTTGCTTGAAAAATCATTCAGAGATACAGCAAATGGAAAAAGCCGTATTGTTTTTGTTAGCGGATATTCAGGTATCGGAAAAACATCTTTAGTAAGCAATTTTCTTGAAATTATTCACCCTGCTTCCGGTTTTATCCTAAAAGGAAAATTTGATCAGTATAATAACAGTCCATATACTGGATTTGTTCAGATATTCAGTACTCTTTTCGGAAAGCTTCTTCAGTTTGATGAAGATAAACTGTCGTTATACCGTGACAGAATAATAAAACTTCTCGGAAGAAGCGGAAAACTTTTAACAGATATTGTTCCTGTGCTTGAAAAAATTACAGGCTGTTATTCAGAACCGGAAGTAACAGGTGCTGTTGAAGTTAATAATTATATTACATATATGTTTCATAAGCTGCTTTCTTTATTTGCATCTTCTGAAAAACCTATTGTAATATTTCTTGATGATCTTCAGTGGTGCGATTGCGCATCTTTTAATCTTCTTAAAAATCTTTATAAAACTCTTTATATGTATGAGAATTTACTGATAATAGCAGCCTACCGAGATAATGAAATAAACAGTGAACTTGAAAAAATATTAAAAGTCTGTTCAGAGGGAATGATTGATTATCTTAATATAGAACTTTCTTCTCTTTCTCCTGAGCAAACCGGTTGTATTCTTGATAAATCATTTTCTATAAACGATATTGTATTCAAAGAAATAATACACGAAAAGACAGATGGCAATCCTTTTTTAATCAACAGTTTTCTATCAAGCTGCTTTAATAAGAATTATATATATTTTAATAAAGATAAATGTATCTGGAATTGGATAAAAGAGGAAATTGAAAAAGAACCGTTCGCAGGGGAGATTTATAAACACTTTTCAAATACTGTTAAAAAATATGATCCCGACATGATTGAGCTACTTAAAATAATTTCCTGTAACGGCGGCTCCTCTCTTGAGAAAGAATTATATGAATTATCCGGATTGAGTATGGAAAAATATGAGAAAGCTTTGTATTTGGCGCTGGATGCCGGATATCTTAAATTTACAGGATCAGATAATAAAAAGATATCATTTTCTCATGACCGTATCTACCAGGCATCATATTCTCTGATTCCAGACAGTAAAAAATATATATATCATAAAAATACAGCTGAGTACCTTATCAGATCACTCTCAGATACGGAAACAGAAAACCGTATTTTTGATATTACTGATCAGCTTATACGAGCATATGAATTAAAACCTGATAATGAAATTGTTTCTGATAGCCAGGTTTTATTTCTTGCTGAATACTGCTTCCGAGCAGGAGATAGGGCTCTTTCAACAGCAGCATGGCAGCCTTCTTTAAAGTATTTCAAAACAGCTCTTGAAGTTTTTTCTGATACAGAGTGGATAAATCATTATGATTTTTCATTAAAACTTTATACAAGGGGTGCAGAATCTGCTCTTTTAAATCAGGAATATGAATTGATGGAAAAACTCATTTCCAGAGTTGAAGAAAAGGCCCATGATATTCTTGATATCATACCTGCTTTGAAAATTCGGGGAATGTCATATATGGCAAGAGCAAGGCTTCCAGATGCCGTAGACCTGGGGAAACAGATACTTTTGCTTCTTGGAATAAAGATTCCTGAAAAGCATATCAAATTACATACTTTTATAGAGAGTTTAAAAGTCCGTTTTTATCTTAAATATGGCACCCGGAATGAACATGAAACGGATAGAAAAACAGCTGTTCTTCTTGATTCTCTTATATTTACTTTTTCACCGGCATACCTCGCAGCCCCGGAACTGTTCCCAATAATAGTTCTCAAACAGTTACCACTGTATGAAAAAAATACAAGTTATCCTCTTTATCCTTTTTCTTTGATTCTTTACAGTCTTGTTTTATTTGGTTTAAGTAAAATTAAAGTTGCTTCTGTTTATGCTGAAAATGCTTTCAAGATTACTTTACAAAATAATAATAAATTTCTTTTACCTAAAATATCATTTCTGTTTACCCAGTTTTTAATTCACTGGACAATGCCATTATCCGAGACTATAAAGTTTTTCCAGAAGGGATATAAAGATGGTCTGGTGTCCGGTGATTTTGAGTATGTTGGCTATACACTTGCCTGTGAACTCAATAATCGTTTATATACTGGTGAATACCTACCTGATTTCTTAAAGGATGCTGATGATAAAATACTACTGGCCGGCTTGATTGGACAGGAAAGAAATGAAAAAGCCTGTGTTTTTTTCAAATTAATTGCTTTAAATCTGACTGGATTAACTGAAAATAGAAATGTTATTTCGATAGCGGAATTGAATGAAGATGAATTGCTTTTAAATATTACAGAATCAAATGATAACAGCTTTATAGCTTTATTTTATCTTTTAAAAAGTTTTATAGCATATTTATATGGTGACAAGGAAAAAGCTTTAAATCTTATTATTAAGTGCAAGTCATATAAGAATGGATTGGCTGGGCAGTTTTCATATACTGTATTTTACTATTACAGGGCATTAATCATGCTTGATTGTTTTTCTGAATCCGCTGGTTGTGATAATAATGAAGTTTTTAAGGAAGCGAAAGTCTCTATAAAAAAGATCGCAAACTGGGCAAAGTACTCTCCTGAAAACCAGCTTCACAGGCTTTATCTGGTTAAAGCTGAATATTATTCAGTTAAAGAAGAGTTTAAAAAAGCATCTGAATATTTCAGGCTTGCAATAGAAACAGCTGGAAAAAACAATTTTATTAATGAAAAAGCTCTTGCTCTTGAAAGATTTGCATTATTCTATTTGTCCCGCGGAATGAGAAGCGAGGCATTCGGCTATATTATAGAGTCTTTCAAAGCATATAAAAAATGGGGCGCCAAAAGAAAACTTATTATAATGAAGGAGCAATATCCTGTAATCTTAACAGCATATAACACTCTGCTTCCTCATGAAGAAAAAGGAAATGATGTTTTTACCGAGATTGTAGAGCATGATGCTCTTGTAAAAGCAACAGGAACAATACTTTCTGAAATCAAACAATCTTCATTATTTGAAAAACTCCTGACAATTCTTGTTCAATATTCCGGAGCTGAACAAGCTTATTTATATCTTACAGAAAAAGAGTATGACAGAGTCTCAGCATTGGCAGAAACTGTTTCAGGAAATATTACAGTTAGAATAATTAATAGTTATGATTTTTCACTTTCTGAAAAAAATGATTATTACAAACCAATTGTTAATTATACAGGAAGAACGCTTGAGACTGTATGTATTCCTTCTGATGGTTCCGGTTGTGAATCAGAATTGTTTCCCAATTATAAGGATATTTCAGTACTGTGTATGCCTATAATCAGACAGAAGGAAAAGCAGGGAATTATTCTTCTTGTAAATAGTCTTAACAGATCAGGATTCAACAGAAAAACCGAGCAAATGATAAAAGTCATTGCATCTCAGGCATCAATTGCGCTTGAAAATGCAAGACTTTACTCTGAGCTTGAAAAGCAGGTTGATATTCAAAATGAACTTGAAAAGGATAGGGATATACAGTTTCAGAAGCTTATGGATTCTGAAAAACATGCATCTATAGGAGTTCTTCTTGCTGAACTTGCGCATGAAATAAACAATCCTAATCAGGCTATTCTTTTAAGGTCTTCCTATCTTGAAGAGACTGGCGGGAATATTATGAAACTTGCTGAGGAATATTATGAGGAAGAAGGCGATTTTAATGTCGGGTCAGAAATGTATTCGGAGTTCCGTTTAAATTTTACAGATGCATTATCTGCTATTTCATCATCTTCAAGACAAATTAATATAATTATTAAAAACCTTAAAAACTATATAAAGTCAGCTAATAATCCAGAAATGAATATTGTTGATCTGAATGAAATTATTCAGGAGACAGTTAACCTTGCATCGTTTTTTATCAAGAAAAAGACAGATAGGTTTTATTTTGTCCCGGGAGATGTCCCCGTAATCCTCGGAAATTATCAGAGACTTCAGCAGGTAGTGCTTAATCTGATTCAAAACAGCTGTCAATCGCTTTCTTCAAGAGGAAAAAGTATTTCGATCCATACAGAATATGACAGTCAAAACAAATGTGTTGTTCTGATAATAGAAGATGAGGGGGAAGGAATTGAGGCAAAATTGCTTTCCAGTGTAAAGGGACGTTTTTTTACCACAAAAGAAAATAAACGCAGTACAGGGCTCGGGCTTTCTGTATCTGATTCTATAATAAAGGAGCATGGCGGCGAACTCCTGATATCATCTGTTCCGGGAAAGGGTACAAATGTAAGGGTAATGCTGCCGGTTGAAAGAAATGACTGAAAAAAATAAATATCCTGATTATCCTGTACTTCTTATTGATGATGAGGTGGAAGTTCTTAAGGCAGAAAGTTCTATTTTGAAATTTGCAGGAATTGACAACATTATAACCTGCAGTAACAGTAATCAAGTTATGGAAATTGTTGCAAAGGAAAAACCTGAACTTATTCTACTTGACCTTGCAATGCCGGGAGTCAGCGGCAGGGAAATACTTGCAATGGTCAGGGATGAATATCCTGAAACCGCAGTAATTATTGTGACAGCATCTGATGATATTAAAAATGCAATAGAATGCATGAAGGGAGGGGCAGCTGACTATATGGTAAAAGCTGTTGAGAAGGAAAGGCTTATAAGCGGTGTTAAAAATGTCCTTGAAATTAATAGTCTAAAGCGTGATTATATGAATCTTAAATCCCGTTTTTTTATCTCTTCCTTAAAATATGAAGAAGCATTTTCTGATATAATTACATGCAGCAGAAATATGAAAAAAATATTTTCTTATTCTGAATCCATTGCAAGGAGCAGCGAGACAGTTTTTATCTCAGGTGAAACAGGGACCGGCAAGGAGCTTCTTGCAAATGCGATCCACATAATAAGCGGCAGAGATGGAGAAATGGTAACTGTAAATACAGCAGGACTTGATGATTCTGTTTTTGCAGATACACTTTTCGGCCATAGAAAAGGAGCCTACACAGGGGCATTGGAGTCGCGTGGCGGTCTTGTTCAGAAAGCAACTGACGGGACGCTGTTTCTTGATGAGATCGGAGACCTTTCTCTTTCCTCCCAGGTAAAACTTTTAAGGCTTCTTGACCAGCATGAATATTATCCTATGGGTTCGGATGTCGTAAAGAAATCTGATGCAAGATTTATTGTTGCAACAAACAGGAGTATGAAAAAGATGGTGGAAGAAGGCAGTTTTAGAAAGGACCTTTATTATCGGCTTTCAACTCACGAAATATCCATTCCTCCGCTAAGGGAAAGAAAGGATGATATTAAAATACTTCTTAATTATTTTCTTGATGCTGCCTGTGACGAGCTTGGTAAAACACGTTCTTCATATCCTCCCCAGCTTGAAACGCTTCTGGAAAACTACTTTTTTCCGGGCAATGTAAGAGAAATCCGTTCAATGGTATATGATGCTGTCAGCTGTCAGAAGGGAAATATGCTCTGTATGGAATCATTCAGAGAAGCGATTGGAAAAAGAGAGTCTCTTGATTCTTTTGAACATTCCTCTGTTTTTGACTGCGGTTTAAGTAAAGCGGATAAAATTCCGACACTGCATGAGGCTGACTGGATATTAATTGATGAGGCTTTAAAAAGGTCCGGCGGAAACCAGACAATTGCCGCGGGGATGCTGGGGATTACAAAGCAGGCGCTGAGTAAGAGACTGCAGCGGCGGGAAGGTGGGGAGTAGATGGTTCCCTATGGGGCTTGTGTTTGCTGATTATGGTTAGTTGTCATAACAGATTTATTGTTAATAATATTCTAATGTATTTTGTAGTTTGTGATGAATAACAATAAGTCTTCTCCCTATATACTATGAATCAGGCCTTTTATGATAGATTTTAATGGGTCAATAAATGTTTATTATTTACTATATGTCAACAAAAGTTGTCAGATATAAATATTGAAATTTTAACTGTATAATATAAATCCTTTTAGTATAAGAAAATATATAACTTTCAGACCCGGCATTAAATTTGCTTATATGAATAAGTAAATTATCAATTATAAAAATCGGGAGTTATTATGAAAAAACACAACAATATATTTTATGGATACAAGAGTCCTTCTTTTCGATTTAAACTGTATTCAGTATTATTTCTTTTAACCGCCACAGTATCAGTAGTTTCACTTGATAAGGGAGATGAAGCAGCCAATTTTGCAAATATTGATCTATCTGGAAATTTTGAATTCTCAAAAAATTATATTGGAAAAGATTGGGTGATAATGGACTTTTTTGCTACTTACTGTATTCCCTGTAAAGAGGAGATCCCTGAACTTGAAGCTCTTTATTCAGAATTCTCTGAAAAAGGACTAAGATGTTTTGTTTTTTGCAACAGATAAAAACGGGAAGAATGTTGTCGATCCATATTTTAAGGCAGTCCCTACAACGTTAAAAGTTCTTCTTGATAATTACATGGTAACAGCAAAGCGCTTTAATGTTGAATCAATTCCTACTGTTTTTCTTATAAATCCGGAAGGTAAGATCGCTTTTAAAGCAGTTGGCTATAAAAAAGAATCAATTGAAAAAATGCATGCTATATTGTCAGAAGCATTGAAATGAATAGAATAATTCTGGTTCTTCTTTGTTTGTTCTTTATTCTGATCAGCATTGCCTACTCAGCTGGTTCCGGGGAAAAAAAAGTTGATATATATTACTCTTCATCTCTTAACGGAAATCTTGACGGCTGTGACTGTAAAGACCACCCTAGAGCAGGTCTTGTAAAGCGGGCACATTATTTAAGAAATATAGAAAGAATAAAGTCCCTGCTTCTTGATGCTGGTGATGTTTTTGATTCTTATGAAGATTCTCTTCTTTCTGATTATATAACAGAGAGTTATGTGGAACTTGGTTATGATCTTGTTGCTATAGGAGATCAGGAACTTTCAAACGGGACTGAATATCTTTTAAAAAAAGTTAATAAAGGGCTTTTCAGGTGCAGCAACTTACAGCTTAAAACTTTATCAGGGGCGTTTAAGAAAATAACATCACCTCCAATTATAATTAAAAGGGGTGGGATAACTTTTTCTGTTATATCATTAATTGATCCTTCTGTGTTCATGTTTTATTCTGGAGAACTTAAGAAAACAATAAAAACAGATAATCCTGAATCATCTCTGTCTGATCTTCTAAAAGATAAAAAGGTTCAGTCTTCAGAAGTAAGAATACTTGTCTTTCATGGAACAATAAAATATGCTCGTATGCTTGCTAAAAGATTTCCTGATCTTGATATTATTATTGCTGGGCATGAGCAAAAGTTAATTGATATGGAATATGTCGGAAATACTGTAATTTTATCTCCGGGGGAGGATGGGAACAGGCTGGGGAAACTGACTGTTACATATACTGAAGAACAGCTTTTTTTAAAAAATAACTTTATTTTATTTGAATATATGAAAGATCCTGATGATGGCAATATCCGAATGAAGATTTATAAATATCTTGATGAAATGAAAAATAGGCTTAGGTAGTTAGATTTAAAAAACAGCTGCCGGATATGACAGCTGATTTAATGAAATACTTTAATAAATGTGTATGTATCGGGGAGCTTCATCTCCAGTATAATTCCAGCCGCTGCTGTTCCCATATTTGTCATAAATCCGAAGTTGCCAGTATACGTCATTACCTGCAGTTAATGTTGTTGTAAATTGATATTCGGACTCAGTGACCGGATGCACTGCTGCAGAGGGGAGATCGTTTAACTGATAAAGCCCATCTGAAATCATATCTTGCAGCATTTTTAAGGTCAGGCCAGTCAAAAAGCGGTGTTGTGTCATTTGTCCAATCTAAGGGATGCCAGTTATATACACTTTCAATATCTCTTATTTCATAATCGCCTTCTCCTGTGACAGGATCGGTGTTTTTTTACCAGACACCATCCCTGATAATCTTCGCCATCCTTATCATATGGATTATCATACCCGTGGCATGATAATATTAAAAATATAATGCTTATAATTATTATTAATTTAGAAAGTAATTTCATTGTTTTTCCTCCAGTGTAGATAGTTTACTTTTCAGTGTTATAATCTTGTTTTGGAAATCATTGGTTTTATCTTTTTTAAACCACATGATTGCTGATGTGATTAAAAATATATCGCCTGTAGTAATATATATGATCCATAATTTATCATAAGTCTGGGTATCCTCTGTGTGTTTTTTCAATGTCTTCCTTGAAAATGGATTTTGCATAATTATCATAAGCTTCATCACTTTTCTCCTTGCAATAGTAAGCAGCACCAACAGATGCTATTCCCGCCCCTGTAAATACATATTTCAGGGACCTTTCTCCTCTTTGCTGCTTTTTTTTCTTTACTCAGCTTTTTCTCGAAGTAGGCTATTTCATTATTCAATCTGTTTTTTTTCTGTAATTCTGTCATACTCAGCCTTCTTCTTTCTGGACTTAGTAAGCAGTTTGTCAGCACGTGATTCAAGGTCTGCAAATGTGTATTTGCTGTCAATCATTGTTTTCAGGTGTTCTTCAACTTCTGAAGGGAATATTGATATGTCATCTTCCGAGATTGTTGTATATCGTGATTCAAGTTCCTCCTGCGTTGTAAGGAATACAGCGTATGTATCTTTTCTAAGCTCATCGCTGTAAGCAGTTGCGCTTGCTTTTTCTGTCTGTTTAAGTCCTGCTAGCTTGTAGGCAAGATCATCTGCAGAGTCAGGAAGTTTATCCATGGATGTAAATACAACTTTTTCCGCCTTAAGATTCTGCCCCAATGTTACATCGATGATTTTTGCATTTAGGGACAAAACCTGTTCCTACGCTTGAGAGTGTTTCCCAGTACTATTTTTTTCTGCTGCCAGGAGTTTTCCTATTTCTACAGCGCAGTTTTCATCTGTACAGCCTGTGAGTGTAAAAGCCTGCGCATTGAGTATTTCCTCTATCTGGTTCTGTTCTATTACAACAAACTCTTCTGTCTGAACAAGTGCTGTTTCAAAAAGGCTTGATGCTGTTACTGCTTCTATTTCTGATACACCTACACCGCTGAACGGGATTACCGCCATTCTCGGTTTGTCCTGGGAGTAGACTGCAGATGCAAGGGAAATAAATAAAATCACATTTAGATATGTAACATTTCTTATAACTTTATTCATGTTAATACTCCTTATGATTATAGTTAGCAGGATTTGTGCCAGTGGTTGTTTTATTGTAAAGTTATGTTTTATAAGGAGTTATTTAATAATTTCCTTTATACATGTCATTATTATGACAATAAAAGTTGACTTGGATTGTCGTAAAGAGACATTTTATTGACAATAATATATTTTCGTTTTTTAGGAATATTATTCCTGGATGAAATAATCGAAGGTTTTATTATGATTTGTAAAATAAAAACTTGATTTCCGTTGAAACCTGTCCATATAAATATTTTTGCAGTTATTTTGACTGCGGAGAAATCTATGAAAAAGTTTTTTTTTATCTTTCTTTTTTATTATTACTGTTTCTGCTTCTATTCATTGTTATGAAATATCTCAGTCTTCTTGGGATATTGGAACATTATCTTCAAGTTCCGGAATAAAAAAACTGGAAATTGAAATATATAATAATTCTGGAGAAAAAATAAAAATTGATATTATATCAACCTGCAGCTGTTTGTATTCAGATAAACAAAATATTAAACTTTCAGCTGGTAAATCAGTTTCTGTTGTGTTTTTTTTTTGATCCTCTGGAAGAGAGAGGCAAAATATCCAAATACATGATTCTCCGTTCAACACAGGTCGGATTTTCTAAAGCTTTATTTGAAGTAACAGGTTTTGTTGAATCAGAATCAATTTCTGAAATTGTAAAAAACGGGCTTGATAATAAAAGCAGTTTTAAAGCTCTTGTAGAAAAAAATAATACTGAAAATACTGATATATCTGATAATGATGTATATATTAAATATTTTTACTCTGAAGGCTGTCGGAGCTGTTTACGGTTTTTTAAATGTTACTGTTCCTTCTCTTGAAAAAAAGTCTTAACAGAAAGATTTATGTTGATAGGCTGAATATTCTTGATGAAGAAATATATAAAAAATATATTTCTGTTCTTTTTAAATTCGGCAAGGAGTATAATGCTGATATCCCTGCACTTTTAATAGATGAAAAACTTTTTAATGGTGAAGAACAAATTACATCCGAATTTGAAAATGCGGTTAGAAATTATAAGGGGCTTTCTAAAATTCCAGATACTGAAACTAATACAGTAAAGGAATTTGTAATTGCTTTTATGCCTGTTGTAATAGCTGGTTTTCTTGATGGAATAAATCCATGTGTATTTTCAACACTTTTATTTCTTATATCAAGCCTTGTTCTTGCAGGAAAAAAAAGACAGGAGATTTTTTTTATAGGTATTTTTTTATTCAGCTTCAGTTTTTTTTAACTTACTTTTTAATAGGTCTTGGTCTTTTTCACGGATTGAGAAGTGCTTCTGTTTTCCCAGTAGTTTCTGAAATAATTAAATGGATTCTGATATTTTTTCTTTTAATAATTGCAGTGCTGAGTCTGTATGATTTTTTTCAAATCAGAAAAGGCCGTGCTGTTGATATTGTACTGCAACTTCCTTCCTTTTTGAAACTTCAGATCCACAGTGTAGTAAGAAAGCAGGCTAGAAACACCTCCATTATCGCCGGATCAGTTGTGCTGGGATTTCTTGTTTCGTTATTTGAACTTGCCTGTACAGGACAGATTTATTTTCCAGCAATTGCTTATATGCTTAAAACAGGGCAGAGAAGCGGGTATTTTTATTTAATAATTTATAATGCAAGTTTTATATTACCTCTTATGTTTGTATTTTTTCTAATCTACAAGGGAACAGGCTCTAAAGTTATCACTCAGTTTTTTCAGAACCATATGGCAGGTATAAAAATATCTTTGAGTCTTTTATTTTTTTATTCTTAGTGGAGTTGTATTTTTTTTTAAATTAAAGGTTTTCATGTTAAGGAAGTTTTTCAGTTGTCAACTAATGTTGTTTATAATTTAGTTTGTCAACTTTTATTTACAGTACTACTCGTATGTATAAATGTATATTTTGTTGTAAATTGTTTTACAATAAACAGTTATCAGAAATGTAATAATTGGTCTGAAATTTGCATAGTAACCTTTGAAGAATAATTAAATTATCAGAAGGAGATTATTATGTTTAAAAAAATGATTATTGTTTTTGCAGCCTTTTTTGTTATTACTGCATGCGGATCCTCTCCAGCTCCAGCTCTTCTTGCAGCGCCTTCCCCTCACCCGCAAAAGCAGAATACAGATGTTCCCCAGTTTTTTCTACTGCCTCCTGTTGCAGAAGATGCGTTCTACGGGGTTGGATCTGCAAAAATGTCATCAATTGATATGTCAAAGACAATGTCTATCTCAAGAGCGCGTGATGATATTGCAAGACAGGTAAATCTTCAGGTTAAGAATGCAATCACAGATTATGCACAGGAAGCTGGAGCAAACAGTTCACAGACAATAAAGTTTGTTGAAACAGTTTCCCGGCAGATAGCAGAAGCAAAACTTCAGGGAGCAAAACCTAAGGAGATGTATGTTTCAAAAGACGGTACAATTTATGCTCTTGTTGAATATCAGATTTCAAATTTTAAATCAGATGCAGATGAAATATTTAAACGTAATGAGGAAGCTGCATTTTCTGAATTCAAGGCAGCTCAGGCTCTTGAAAAACTTGATATGGAATTAAAGAATAATCCGACTAAATCTGTTCCAGTAACAGAGTAGTAAAACTTGTGCCTTGATATAAGTAATGTAAGTTTTGAATTGAACTAATTAGACAAGTTTATTTAAAAATGTGAATAATAAATAAAATTATAGAGGATTATTATGTTTACAATCAGTACAAGAAAAGATTATTCCGATGCAGATAAGATATCTGATATTGATCACTTTAGAGAAGTAGATACTGATACATTATCATACGGGAAAAAAATAAATTTATATAATTTGATTACAGCTAATGAAAAAGTCTTAATCCTTGTACATGGTTACAATAATGTATTGGAAGATACGCTTGAAGCATACCGTCATATACATCAAAGAATTTTTGATTACTCTGTAGGGTATGATAGAGTTATAGGATTTCTGTGGCCAGGGGGTGATTCAAAACTTGATTATCATGTTCCCAGGCAAAGAACAAAAGAAATTGCACCCAGGTTTGCATATCATTTAAGAAAAATATCAAATGTCTGTAAAACAAAAGTAGATATTATGTGTCATAGTATGGGTGTGCGAGTGGTGTTTGAAGCGCTTAATTATGTTGATTTTGAAGATATCGGTAATGTTTTTACACTTGCAGCAGCTGTTGATAATGAAAAAATTGAAATAGATGAAAAATATTTTGAACCGGGACAAAAAGCTGATAACTTATTTGTTTTTCATTCAAAGCGGGATAATGCATTAAAATATGCTTATAAACTAGGTGATTTTGATTCCGCTCTTGGACTTACCGGACCGGAAAATCCTGCTCTTATTCTTGCACATAATAAAAATACAAGAGTAATTAATTGCAGTAAAAAAATATTTAAACATGGTGCATACAAGTATAAGAAGGATGTGTACATAACTATAAAAAATCATCTTGAGAACAATTCATATTATCAGATATTTGATACTCTTTAAAATTATTAAGTATTGGACAATACATTTAATCAAGGATTTATAAATGATATACATAGTTTCCAACAGGCTTGTTAATCATGAAAAAAATGATGAAGAAGTCTTTTCTGATGATTTTGACAATACCGGGTATGAGGTATTGAGGGTTGCAAGAGCTTTTTATGTTGACAGCGGCGAGTGGAGTATTGAGCTTGTTGATGAGGAATTCGGCAGAGGGAAATCTGATATCCCCCTTTATAAAATATTCAAGGAAGTTTCATTATCCGATAGAAGTTGTGTTGTATATATTCACGGTTATGATTTATCTGTAAAGGCTATTCTTGAAAAATGCATTGAAATTGAAAGGTATGGTGTAAATGTTATTCTTTTTTTATGGCCTCCAAATCCGGGCCCCCAGTTTTTATTTTCTAAAATAAACATTTGCAAAAAAGCCCGGAAAAATGTCAGAAGATCTGTCATTGCTCTTGAAAGGTTTTTTGAAATATTATGTGACTTTTCAGAAGTTAACGGCGATTCGGGACAGCTGAAAACACTTGCTGTTAACGGACTAGGGAACTATCTTCTTCAGTCTCTTGTTGTAAGTCCTGATTTCGATTTCCAGTGCTCAGTTTTTAAAAATATTCTTATTCACCAGGCCGATGTTGACTGTATAGGCCATGAAGTATGGCTTGATAAGCTTGGAAAAAAAAGCAGAGTGATTGTCACTATTAATGAGACAGACAGTCTTCTTGATTATTCCAATACAGGCAGTCCTGAAAAACTCGGTAACTGTAACCGTTATATGGTGTCAAAATATGCAGGTTATTATGATTTTACAGAAGCTGATGGTGCTGAAAATGAAAACCGCCTCTGGGGTGATCCTGCGAAAAGAAACAAACATATAAGAGATTTTTTTACAGATGTTTTTACCGGTACAAAGATAAGAAGAAACGGTATAGGGTTTAACCCTGTTGATAACTGCTTTGAAGTGATATAGGATTAACTCTTCCAGACTACACATCCCCGCCAAGTCTTTTTATATGCTCCGATTTCCCGATTCCTGAATAAGGATTTTCCATTACTGCCTTGTAAGATCAAAGCATTTTAACTAAAGTGATTTTTAGTTTTTTCTGATCCATGTAATGTCTTTTTCTTCCTGTGTAGAAATATTAAGAGTACATGATATGGATAAATTTTTCTTTCAGGCTTCATTCTTAATTTCCTGTATTTTTAATACAAAATCAATTCTTAAAAAATCATAAAAATATAATTCTTAATCAGTATGTGCGTATCGATAAACCTTGACTTTTATTTGCAAATGCTGATTAATAGTCCCGGTTGTTAAACTTTTATTCATAAATTTTTACTTATTTGAGGATTAGATAATATGAAAAAGTTGCTTTTTTTGCCGCTTATACTTGTTCTGCTGACTGCTCTAGCTATTGGTCTCGGGGCAGCTGTAAAATATGATTCAGATCCTGAATATTCGCTTGGAAGCACACTCCTTGTTGATGGTGAAGTTTCAGATGTTATCAGCATTGAAAACAATTCCGTAACTCAGTTGAACTCAGGATCAGGTGCTGGTAATGACAGCCTGATTGGCTACAGGCTGACTGCAGGGAATTTGGCGGGATCTTTCGCTAATGCCATATACAGTACATTTGATATAGGATCAGATGATAAATTTACATTTTCACTCGGCATCCCTTCTGAAAACTGCCTGGTATCCTTTCCTGACGGAGGCTATGTAAAATCATTCAATCCTGATGCAAGGGTAGCTGTCACAGATATTCATGCTTTCTTTTCAGACAGCAGAACTTATGATAACAAAATCATATACGGCAGTTTTTCCGGCAGGAACAATTACAGGGCAGATCTTTACATTTATTCGACAGAAAGTACAATGCTCACCGGTTCAGTTCCTGGTGATAAGGGTTTGACCGTGTACAATGTCAAACTTATGGCCGGGTGGAACAGGGTTCTGCAGATCAAAAAAGATAATCTTCTTCTGATTACAAACGGCGAGAATAAAGAGGGTAAATGGATACGGATAAAGAAGCTTAAGATGGAGTTGTAATTTCAAAAAGATAATTTATTTTTTCAGGCAGACAGCCTGAATATAAGCTGTGTCCTGCTTTCTGCTCCTGTTTTGTTGAAGATATTCCATACATGTCTTTTTACTGTTGATTCTGCTGTCTTCAGCCTCTGTGAAATATCCCTGTTTGAGAGGCCCTGGTAGATATATTCTATAATTTCTGCTTCCCTGTTTGTTAAACTGTACCTCTGTTTTATAGTGTTGATATCAAGTACCGGTAATCCTTGTTCATTGTGTTCATACAGAGTTACTGTGTATTGCGGTTCTCCTGGCAGAAGCAATCTGTATTCCGGTGATGAGATTATCCCCATTCTTAAATTATATCTGTATTCGTCCTTATCCAGGTATATTTCTGATTTTCCCGGAAGACTGATCTGGTTTTTGAAAAAATTGAATCTTTCTGAAAATATTCTTGAATTTATACTGTTTCCTTTTACCGGGTTTTCCGAATATTTTTCTCCGAAAAGATTACTGAATGCCTGCTTTATTTTTTTGCCGCAGGATACAACCTCCCCGTAATTATTCAGGTAGGCAATGCAGTCGCTTCCGGTTTCTGGGTATAGTGTTTTTCTGAAACTTTCTTCCAGAAATGAAGCTGCAAAGTTGAATATTTCCACATCATTTTTTGAAAATCTGCTGCTGTTAAGACCTGCTCTCGCAACTCCGAAAAAACCTGATATCCTGTTGTTTATTCTTATTGGAACATAACAGCCGTCGGAAGCCGGTCTTGTTTTCTGGGTCTCATGAATAAATTCTCTGGAATGGGGGACTTCCTTGTCAAGAAGCTCTCTGAAAACTACTGTCCTGTTTGATTCGATCATGTTTTCAAGGATAAAGTCTTTTTCGAACAGTGATTGATATACATCATTGAATTCATCAGGATTGTTTGATATCTGCAGGTTTTCCTGTATCCTGCTGTTATTGAAAACAACAGTTGCAAAATACTGAATATCCAGAAGCCTGCAAATATCCGGGGTAAGTTCTGTCAGGAATTTCCTGTCCAGTTGTTCAGAATATATTTTATTGACAATCTTTTTTATAATATCAGACTGCCGCTTATTGATAATCATAATACCTGCCTGTTGTTCACTTTAAAAAAAATTATTCAATAATGTACAACTAAAGTTGTATTGTCAAGCTTGAAAAAGAGTGTAAAAATATTAATACTTTTACTGCCCTGCAGTGAAAATTTAAATAAGAAAGTTGATTTAAAATTCTGGTAAAAATGTGATTAAAGGATACAGGGTGTCATAAACGGCACCCTATATTTTTGCCTTTTTTAAGCTGAAGTCACAGTTTTATGGGCAGCTCTGCTTCAGTTTGTTCGATTTCTGAACACAGTACTTTATTCTTTAATAAGACTTTAAATTGACACAACTCACCAATATAAATATGATCAGATTATGATATTTGCACATAGAGGGGCATCCCGATACAGGCCGGAAAATACACTTGCAGCTTATGAATATGCTTATGAACTGGGTGCAGACGGAATTGAAATTGATGTACAGCTGAGCCGTGATAATGTTCCGGTTCTTTATCATGACTGGTCGTTTGACCGTATTACCGGGCATCAGGATCTTGTTACAGAGATGAATTCTTCTGATATAAAAAAACTTGATGCCGGATCTGCCTTTTCTGATGATTTTAAAGGTGAACAGGTCCCTTTTCTTGATGAAGCACTTTCTATTATTCCGGAAGGTAAGCTTGTTAATATAGAAATAAAAAAAACAGCCTTTGAAGACAGACCTCTCGAAGAGATTGTTCTTGAAACAGTGAGTAAACACAGGCTTGATGACCGTGTTATTATATCTTCCTTCAATCATTATTCTCTTAAAAAGGTGATGGATATAAATCCTGATGTGAAAAGGGCGCTTCTGTTTAATTCAATGCCTGTAGAGGTTGTGTCATATGCGGAGAAGTTTGAATGCTACAGTTTCCATCCAGCATTTGTTTATGTAAACCGGGAGGATGTCCTGTCTCTTAAAAAGTCGGGGATAAAAGTATATCCATGGGTCGTTGATATTCCTTTTTATGCTGAAAAACTGATCAGTATGGGTGTTGACGGCCTGATAACCAATATTCCGGATCTTCTGAAAAAACAGGCAGAGTAGCAGTTAATAGTTCTTTTGAATTTTCAGGATATTTCCATTTTTCTGAATAACAACTATTCTTTTCAGAGCTTTAATTCATCTGAATATTTTATGGTGATTTTTTCATCTGCAGGGGTTTTTAATAATTCTTTTTACCGGACATATATGGAAAAAATACTGTTTGATAAATATTGTGTATATCAGAATTCAATGCCTTCCCTGGCATCTGTACCTTCGCTGTAGTAATGTTTTATTTCTTTTATTTCGCTGACAAGGTCTGCTTTTTCTGCGAGGAAGCTACTGCATCCCCTTCCTGTCAGTATAAGTTCTGAAGACAGGTTCCTGCTCTTAAAGAGTTTTTTAATCTCTTTATCTGTGATCAGTCCCAGGCTGTGGGCTGTTACTGCCTCATCAAGAATTATCAGGTCATATTCCCCTTTTCTGACAATAGTCAGGGCTTTTTCAAATCCTTCATGTTCTTTCTCTGTTTCTTCCCTGTCAGGAGTACCTTTAATAAACCTTCCGGTACCGAATTGTTCTGCTGTGATTTTCTGTTTCCCCTCAAGTGCTTTGGAAAGAAGATTGAGAGTTTTTATTTCGCTGTAATTTCCTTTTTTGATAAACTGCCCGAGATAAACAGATTTGCCTGCGCCTATTGCCCTTAATGCCAGTCCGAGCGCTGCTGTTGTTTTTCCCTTCCCGTTGCCGGTATATATATGTATGAACCCTTTTTCCATATTTATGATTATAACCCAGGTTATAAGCTTTGTGTCCCCTCTATTCAAGAAGTACTTCAATTCAATGAAAAACAGATTTTTACCGCGAGGTCAGTTGATCATAGCTGATTGTAAAAATCATGACAAACAGACTGCCTAATAATGATGTTGAAAGATATATGACGGGAACAGAAAATACTCTGCCTGTTCCCATGTGTATAAAGGTGTTTGTATTTTTATATATTCTGCTAATTGATTGCCGTATTTGTAAAAAATAATAATTCTATTGAAGATCAGTCATTGTTTTTGATTTTATGAACTCCCTGACCTCATCAAGTTCCGGTATGGATGTCATCCCTCCCTTTTTGCAGGCAGACAGGGCTGCTGCTGCGGATGAGAATCTTAAGTTATCTTCAAGGCTCATTTTTTTCAGCAGTCCGTAGGCATATGCCCCGTGAAAAATATCTCCTGCCCCTGTTGTATCAACAGCCTTGACTTCAAAAGAAGGCATGATAATAATCTCATTATCTTTTTTGTAGATCATTCCCTTCTCTCCGATTGTAATTACTATGTTATTGGGGCACAGTTTTTCCAGCATTGAAAATGCCTTCCTGTAGTTGTTGTCTGATTGAAGATTTTCAAGGCCTGTGAATGTGCATGCAAACTTTTCCGAACATACAAGGTGGTCCACTTTCGGTGCAAGTATTTCTGTTTCACTTCTGAAAGAACCTGCATCAAGAACAGATTCAGCGTCCGGAAAAATCTCCATAGCTCTTTCTGATGTATCAAGTTCATAGCCGTCAAAGAGAAGTACTGCCGGGTTGTATTTTTCAAAAGTCACATTGTCCGGGTTATTTATCTGGTCCAGTTTGTTCCTGTTGATAAGTGTCCTGCTCCCGTTAAGTTTGTTGACAGTGATGATTGAAACAGCGCTCTCAACTTCAGGGTCCATGAAAAGGTTTGTTGTATCAACACCCCTCTTTCTCAGTGCTTCCTCTGCACTTTTTGAATATATATCATTGCCGGTAAGGGAAACCAGTACAGATTTTTCACCCCACTTTGCAATCAGGTATGATGCATTAGCAGCAGGCCCCCCTCCGCATTCATTGAATTCATGAGACATGTATTTCATATTTTCTTCAGGATATCCGTCTATATAGGCTGTGATATCATAGGAAGTATTACCGATGCATATAATTTCATTCATTTATAAGCTCCTTTCAGAAATCTTCAGCAAATATTTGCCGTTTTAAAGCATTTTATATCAATAAAGATAAATGTTTTCGGCTGAATTATATTACGGGATAATGAGAGATAAACTAAAAAAGTTTATCAGGATCTGTTTACTGACTACCCTAGCTGGTAGAAAACAGGCACAAGAATTGGCACTATCAGGGACAGCACTGCTCCGCTTGTAATTGAAAGGGGAACAACCTTGTCTCCGCAGCTTTTTTCAATAAGCGGAAGTGTTACATCCATGCTTGTGGCCCCTGCAACACCTATGCCGATATTTGGAAAACGTGTTGTACTGAGGAACGGTATTGAAAGAAGCGCAATAGTCTCTCTCATGATGTTTATCAAAAAACCTGCAGAACCCAGAACCGGATCTCCCATATCTGTAATTATCACACCTGAAAGGGAATACCAGCCGAAGCCTGATGAGAGTGCTAGTGCCTTGCCAGGGCTTATAGACAGCAGTCCTGAAACAGCGAGTCCTCCGAGCAGGGAACCTATAATAGTTCCAGCGGGAAGCAGTATTGTATCGGGGTGAGCAAGAGCTTCCTTCAGTGTTACATTATTATGGACAAGCTGAATACCTATCATGAAAAGGAGGATGTTCAACAGCCATGATGTTATGTTTTCTCCTGTAAACTGAGGAAATGCCTTTAAAAAGAATCCTGATGCAAAACCTGCAAGAACAAGCACAACCAGTTTTGCAGGATCTTTAAAATGTGCGATAAATGTATTTATGTAATGCTGAAGATCTTTTTTTTCAGTTTCAGCTCTGTTGTTTACTGTAAATCCAGACTCTGTTTTTTTCCCAGAGAAAAGGTTCTGAAAGTGATATATGACTGCCAGTACAATTACAGTTCCTGCAACAGTTGCAAGAGCAAAGGTTACTGATACGATTCCTATCTGTTTGAGCGCTCTTCCGATTTCTTCATTCCGTCCAATTCTGAATCCCATGAAAAAAAGAAGCGAGAAAAGTGATATATTTACAAGAATTTCCACTGTTTTTCCTGCCGGAACCAGTTTTAATTTTGCAACTAACATTCCTGCAAAGAGGAATAATAAAATTACTGATATAGATGTTAATGCTGCCATATCAGCAATCTAGCATATAATTTTTTATGCTTCAATTATACTGAGTCTTCAACTGAATCAAATAGCTGCCTCTTATATTTATTCAAGCTTGACAGATGCAGAGTGTATATTGTTTAATTATGCTGTATAATTATTCAATACAATAAAAAAGGGGATTTTAAATGAAAAAATTATTAATTTTTCTGCTTGTTCTTGCTGTTGCGGGTTCTGTATGGGCTGGCGGAAAAAAAGAAAAAACTGATGATGACGGTGTTCGTGTTATCACTATAGCTTCAGATGCTACATGGCCGCCGATGGAATTTGTTAATGAGAACAAGGAAATTGTAGGGTTCAATGTTGATCTAATGAAAGCCGCAGCAGAAGCTGGCGGATATAAAGTGGAAATTCAGAATACAGCCTGGGACGGAATTTTTGCTGGTCTTGCTAACGGAGCCTATGATGTTGTTTGTTCTTCAGTAACAATTACTGAGGAAAGAAAGAAGAGTATGGATTTTTCTATTCCTTATGTAAATGCCGGTCAGGTGCTTGTTGTTGAGAAAAGCAATAATTCTGATAAATCTCTTGCAGATATGAAGGGTAAAGAGGTTGGTGCTCAGATCGGAACTACAGGCGCTATAGAAATCGGCAATACTGACGGAGTAACACTTAAAACTTATGATGAAATCGGTCTTGCAATCGCAGATCTTGCAAACGGAAGAATCTCAGGTGTTGTTGCAGACGGTCCTATAGCTGCAGACTTTGTTCTTCAGAATGCTGAATATAAAGAAAGTCTCAAAATTGTAGGCGAGCCTTTTACTGAAGAATTCTACGGTGTTGCAATTAAAAAGGGGAACCAGGAAGTTCTTGATATAATCAATGACGGACTTAAAAAGGTTCTGGAATCTGATAAAATTGAAGAGCTTAAAGATAAGTGGCTGAGATAAAAAAAACAAAAATAGAGGTTACCGACGGTACTCTTATCCCCGGGAAAGGTGAGCATTCCGTGTTTTCTGCATGGAGAATAGCCTTTTTCGGGGCTATTGCTCTGATTATTATTCTCCCGGTTGTAAAACCTGATCCCTACCTTGAAATCCTCAAGTTTATTCCTGACGGTGTTGTTGCAACTTTCAAGGTAACAGTCCTGTCAATTCTGCTCTCTACTGCTATAGGGCTTCTTGCAGGACTTGGGCGGATTTCGAGAATTACTCTGATCAATAGAATTGCTACTGTCTATGTCGAAGTTGTAAGGGGAATACCTCTCCTTGTGCAGCTTTTTTATATTTATTATGCTCTCGGGAAACTTGTCCAGGTGCCCCGGCTTACATCTGCGGTTATTGCAATGGCTTTCTGCTACGGCGCATACATGGGTGAAATATTCAGGGCAGGTATTCTCTCAATTCCAAAAGGTCAGATGGAGGCATCTCTTGCACTGGGAATGAGCAGGGCTCAGGCAATGAGGAAAGTTATTCTTCCGCAGACAATAAAAGTAATACTTCCTCCTATCGGTAATGAATTTATAGCACTCCTGAAAGATTCATCTCTTGTATCTATTCTTGCAGTTTCAGACCTGTTGAGGCGGGGAAGAGAATATGCTTCAACTTCATTCATGTATTTTGAAAGTTATACAATGGTTGCGCTGGTTTATCTTGTGATAACATTGTTTCTTTCAAGAATTGTAGCTATTATGGAAGAAAGGCTGGGACGTAATGAGAAGTAGTGAAAAACCAATTGTCAGAATAAATAATGTAACCAAGAATTTCGGGACTGTTGAGGCTCTTAAAAATGTAAGCCTTGATGTTAAGACCGGGGAAGTTGTTCTTATTATCGGGCCATCAGGCAGCGGAAAGAGTACACTTCTCAGAAGTGTTAACAAGCTTGAAAACCTGACAACAGGTGAGATATGGATTGATGATGATCTTCTTACTCATCATCAGTCGGACATAAGAAAGATCAGGGAGGAGGTTGGGATGGTTTTTCAGAACTTCAACCTGTTTTCCCATCTTACAGCACTTGAAAATATAACACTTGCTCCAATGGTTGTTAAAAAAATAGGTAAGGCTGAAGCAGTTAAAATTGCGGAAGACCTTCTTGCAAGGGTAGGGCTTTCCGACAGGGCAGGTAATTATCCTGATCAGCTTTCAGGCGGTCAGCAGCAGAGGGTTGCTATAGCAAGGGCTCTTGCCATGAATCCCAAGGTTATGCTTTTTGATGAGCCTACCAGCGCTCTTGACCCGGAGATGATAAAGGAAGTTCTTGATGTAATGCTTCAGCTTGCAAAAGACGGAATGACAATGCTTGTTGTTTCCCATGAAATGGGTTTTGCGAGGGCTGCTGCAGATACTGTAGTCTTCATGGATGAGGGGGAGATAATTGAAAAAGGCTCTCCCGATGATATTTTTGATAATCCTCAGGAAGAGAGAACCAAAAAGTTTCTCAAACACATCCTGTAATACTTTAATCTGAATATTGTTTATGAGGCTGTCTGTAAAGGACAGCTTTTTTATTTTCTTGTTGGAAATCAGAAATAATATTATTTTCAGGATTGATAATAATCACTGTTCTGATATAGAGTATCAGTTTAACCGGATATGAAATATCTCTTGCTGCTCCAGTGCTTTAATTATTGTATCTGAAGCAATAATAATGAATTCGGCTGTAAAATTTTTTTTATTCCTGTTCCCGTGTTATAATTAAAGGATGTAGTTCACCGGTATCTGTACACTATCAGCAGGATCTGGTGTGTGTTACTCCGAGTGTCCATTTATTATCCCGATGTACAAGAAGGGATAACTGTACCATTGATCGCCAGTATCTGTCGCAGGTGTGGACAATAACGGGGAGCTATACAGGAAGTATTTTTTGTGAAAGGTGGAAGAAATGAATAAACCCCAGATGTCTGCCCACTTCAAAGGGCGAAAACCTTCGGCAATCAGAATGTCGCAGATTGAATTTTCAAAAAGAAAAGACAGTGTTAAAGCTATCAATACCGCTATTGGTAATGTAACTCTTCCTACGCATCCAGCCATGCAGGAGAGGATGTTTAATCTTGATTCTGATGCCTCTCCGTTTAAAAACGGTGTTGTTAAATACACAGCCACAGTTGGAGAAAAAGAAGCGAATGATGCTTTTCTGAATGTAATTGCATCAAGCGGATTCAAGACAGATAAACTATATTCACAGATTACTGACGGGGGAAGCCAGGCGATGGAACTGGTTGTTCTCGGCCTCTGCGGGGAAGCCGGAACTGATGACAAGCCTCTGCTTTTAATTGATCCTGCATATACAAATTATCTTTCCATGGCAAACAGGGTTGGCCGTAAAATTGTTTCTGTGAAACGAACACTTCAGGAAAACGGAAAATTTACACTTCCCGATATTAAAGATATCGAAGAGGTTGTCATGAAACATAAGCCCGGAGCTCTTGTTGTTATCCCGTATGATAATCCTACAGGACATTTTTACAAGGAAAGTGATATGGCTTCCCTTGCCGGACTCTGTGTGAAATATAACATGTGGATGGTCAGCGATGAAGCATACAGGGAGCTTTATTATGATGGTGACAGAACGGTAAGTATCTGGGGTATTACTGATGATCTTGTTCTCGGAATAGAGGGACGGAGGATCAGTATTGAAACCACATCCAAGGTATGGAACTGCTGCGGACTTAGAATTGGGGCCCTTGTTGCAGATAATGAAGAATTTCATACTCAGGCTGTTGCTGAAAACACTGCAAACCTATGTTCAAGCGCTATCGGGCAGTATATTTTCGGCGCTATTGCACATGAATCAAGGGAAGACCTTGTAAAATGGTATGAAAAGATAAGGTCTTACTATAAATCGATGCTGACAGACTTCTGCAATGATCTTAAATCAAGACTTCCCGGAGTCATTGTTTCGAGTCCTGATTCCTCAATTTATTCAGTTATTGATGTAAGAAATATTGCAAAACCGGGTTTTAATGCACTTGATTTTGTACTTTACTGTGCCAGGGAGGGAAGTGTTGAGGTTGATGGTGAATATTACACACTTCTTGTCTCTCCGATGTCTGGGTTCTACAGTGTTGCCCCCGGAGAGAATAATCCGGGTATGACTCAGATGAGGGTCTCATATGTTCCTGTTAAAGAGGATATGAAGAAGACACCGGAGCTGTTTGAGAAGCTTTTTACAGAATACAACAGCAGGATTGAGTCTGCCGCAGGTGCTGCTGCCGAGAAAAAGTAGGTCAGTCCAGAATTAAGTAAATGCAGTATTTTTCTGACTATCAGGGGAATGCTGCTTTTTTTATGGCTGAAAAATATTACAGGGATGATGTGCCTGGAAATGGTAAATTATAAAGGCATTCATAGCTGTCTTTTCTCGGTTTTTCTGAAAAGGTATTGTGCTTTTCTGTATCGCTTGATGCTTCTGATGAAATAAAAAAACCCGGAAAGCATCTGCTTTACCGGGCCTGGTATATATGCTGGTGACAGCTTTTATTCTGCTGCTTTTTCAGCTACTTCAGCTTCTTCTTTGATTTCCTCTTTAAAGAGAATTCCAAGTTCATCCAGCTGGTTCTGCTCAATTTCTGAAGGGGAGTCATCAAGAGGTGACAACCCTGCTGTGTTTTTCGGGAACGCTATAACTTCCCTGATTGAATCTTCTCCTGCCATTATCATTACCAGTCTGTCAAGGCCGGGAGCGATACCTCCGTGAGGCGGTGCTCCGTATTTGAAAGCATTGAGCATGAAGCCGAATTTTCTTTCTGCCTCTTCATCTGAAAAACCTACAACATTGAAAATTCTCTTCTGAATTTCAGGGTCATGAACCCTGATTGATCCTGATGCAATTTCATATCCGTTGAGAACAAGGTCGTAGAGATCTCCCTTAACCGGACCCGGGTCCTGTTCCATTGTCTCGAGATACTGTCCCTGAGGCATTGAGAACATGTGATGCGCAGGATCCCATTTGTTCTCATCTTCGTTCCATTCGAAGAGTGGGAAGTCAAGGATCCAGGCAAAAGCAAATGCAGATTCATCGATAAGACCAAGGTCTTTTCCTAGTTTGCTTCTTACAGCCCCGAGTGAGTTACAGGTTACTTTCCAGCTGTCTGCAACAAAAAGGAGGAGGTCTCCGTTCTCGGCGCCTGTCTTTTCAATTATTTCCTTTTCCTCATCCTTAAAGAATTTTGAAACACCCCCTTCAAGCCCTTCTTCTCCTGCCTTCATCCATGCAAGGCCTTTTGCCCCGTAAATTTTGGCAGTATCTTCAAGTTCTGTGATTTTCTTTCTGGAATAATCTGATGCGCATCCTTTTGCAAGTATATACCTTACTGTTCCTCCGTTTGCCACTGTGTCCTTGAATACAGAGAAGCTGCATTTTTCAGCGATGTCGGTGAAATCCTTTATCTTCATCTCGAAACGGAGGTCAGGTTTGTCTGAGCCGTAGGATTCCATTGCTTCATGATAGCTCAGTCTTCTGAAATTCTCAGGGAGTTTAAGAGAGAGAGTTTTTTCAAAGACATGGCTCATCATTCCTTCTGTGAGGGAAAGTACATCTTCCCGGTCAACAAAGCTCATCTCTATATCTATCTGGGTAAATTCAGGCTGCCTGTCTCCCCTTGCATCCTCATCCCTGTAGCATCTTGCAATCTGGAAGTACTTATCAAGTCCTGATACCATTAAGAGCTGTTTATATATCTGGGGGCTCTGTGGAAGGGCGAATGCTTTTCCGGGGTACAGTCTTGAAGGTACGATAAAGTCTCTTGCCCCTTCAGGAGTAGATTTTATGAAAGTGGGAGTTTCAATCTCGTAAAAATCCTTATTACTAAGGTATTCCCTTACTGCAAATGCTGTTTCATGCCTGAGCCTGATATTGTTTTTCATTTTCTCAGATCTCAGGTCCAGGAATCTGTATTTAAGCCTCAAGTCTTCCTTAGCGTTTGATTTCTCGTCTACCATGAAGGGGAGGACTTCGCACTGTGAAAGTACTCTTATTTCTTCGGCTTTAATTTCAATTTCACCTGTACTCATATCAGGATTTATCATTTCATCAGGTCTTTTTCTCACCAGACCCTTTACTGCTATGCAGTATTCGAATTTAAGGTTGTCTGCAAGATTTATAAGATCTTCTGATGCATCCTCATCTATTACTACCTGGCTTACACCATATCTGTCTCTTAAATTTATAAAGTGGATTCCGCCGTGGTTTCTGTTTTTATATACCCATCCGTTAAGGGTAACTGTCTTTCCGGCATCATTTCCGGATAGCTCTCCGCAAGTGTGTGTTCGTTTAAATTCATTCATGATAAGAAATCTATCATCTGGAATAAACATGTTCAAGATGCATATTAACGTAGTTTACGGGGAGTAAAAAAGCTGGTGATTTATATTGTGTTTATCTCTATTGAGAGGTGTATGGATTATGACTATTGGTTTGAATGTTTATACAAATTTAGCATTGATTTGAATGACATGGGAGTTTAAATAAGTTATCATTAGGACAGGGCAGATTAAAATTATCTGCAGCCAATATAATGTTTTAAATATGGTCAGCTGTAAAATAGCTTGCAGCTGATAAAGACCGGAGTTTAGAAAATGCTTAACAGCAATAATATTCCAAAATATGTTCAGATATATAATTATCTTGACGGTCTGATAAAAAGAGGCAGGATTAAAGTCGGTGACCGGCTGCCTACAGAGGAAAAGATCGCAGCTGATTTCAAGGTGAACAGGATGACTGTAAGGCAGGCTATTGATGAGTTTGTAGTCAAGAAGATGGTTGTAAGAGAGCGGGGCAGGGGAAGTTTCCTGGTCAGAAACAGGCCGCAGGAGTACCTGTGGAGCTTTAACAACATAACAAGCTTTACAGATTCGATGCTGGATGCGGGAGTAAAGTCTGAATCTGAAAATATCCTGATTGAGCTTTCAGAGGCAGATGACAGGGTATGTTCGCTTCTTGCCCTTGATGAAGGCGACAAGAGGGTAATACATACGCTCAGAAGCAAATATGCCGAAGATGAGGTTGTCTGCTACGAGAGAAGTTTTCTTCCCTATAATGATTTCAGGGAAATCCTCGATATGAACATAGAAGGATCTCTTTATCATATACTTGTTGATAAGTTCAATATAAAGCTTGATCATTCCACCCATACACTGAGCTCTTCGATAACAGGAGAGGAGGAGAGGACTCTTTTTCAGATAGATGAGAATGTTTCCTGCATGATGGTTGAATCTGTTACCTATGATCCGGGAAATATCCCTGTTGAAGTCCTCTATACATGCTTCAGGGGAGATAAATTTAAATTCAGGATTGAATCAGGTAAATATATTTATCAGAAAAAAGGGGATATCAGTTAAAAAAGGATTGCCGCGATATTGTTCTGATCTTTTTTGTATCTAATGGCTGATCAGTATCTTTCATTTTTCCCTGTAAATACTTGGAGAATTTACATCCTGTTAAGGAAAATAATCCGTCAGGAATTATATATACATATAAACTGTCCGTGTCTTGGACACTCTGGATATTCACATACTGTAAATAAAAAAAAGGCGCCAGGTCCTGAGGACCAAGCGCCTTTTATTTTACATATTGCCGGATTATTTTCCTGCAGCACTTGTAAAGTAAGTTTTAGCCTGTCCAAGTGGCTGGAGTGATTCTGTGTACATTTCTTTATCGAAATATGTAACTCCGAGATCATAAATACTCATTGCTCTACCCCATTTACCGAATGACTCAGGTGCGCCTGCTGCTTCAGCTTCAGCTTTAAGACCGTTTACTTCGTCCATAAGAGCCACAGCTTCGTCTTTTGCAGGATCAGCAGGTGCTTTTGCACTTGATGCACATGCAACAAACATCATTGAGAGCATCGCTACTAACAGGATAAGAAATAACTTCCTTTTCATAATTCCTCCTCATTAATGTAGAAAAGTTATTAAAATTGCAAATCACATTCATTCGAGTTATTAGTGAATGATAGATTAACAATTTTTTAACAAAAGATTAACAATATGTTTAATTATCACCTGACAATCTGAATTTTGCAAGGAAAATTTTATCAAAACCTGGGTAAAAATAAGCCAGAATAATAGTAAAACACTAAAATTTTCCGGTTTCTAATCTGATTGTTGATAAATACTGATTATTATAGGTCAATTATCTCCATAAATATTTATAGTAATTAAGATGATAATGATGATAATAATGATGTATTTGCAAATATTATCAGTAAATGGAAAGAGCAGTGGATGGGTCGGGTATTTGTGATGACCCCGGATAGTTGTGGATGGGCCGGGTACCTGTAAATGTGTAAATCAGCTTGAAATCCTGACTGGGAAATTAAATAAAAAAAGGCGTCCATTTAAAATGAACGCCTCCAGCTTTTATAAAAAGTCTGTTTTTGCCGCTGAATGGTTGCCCGCAGGCTCAGCATAATTGTAGAAAATATTAATATTTAACAGGAATAGCAACACCTGACTCTTTAAGAGCATTTTCGAGTACTTTGAAAGCATCTCTGATATCTTCAGCTTTGAGAGCTCCAAGGTTACAGATTCTGAATGTTTCGAGGTCTGCAATTTTACCAGGATAGATTGTTACGCCGTTTTCAAACAGATAATCGTGGATTTTTGAAAAATCAAAGTTAGGATCATTAGGATACATGAGTCCAACAACAAGTTTAGTCTGTTTTTCTTCAGGAAGAATTCCTTTGAAACCAAGTCTTGTCATTTCTTCGTTGATTACTTTCCATCCGTCCATCAGTCTTTCGTATTTAGGCATTTCACCTTCAGCAAAATGTTCTTTGATTGCCTGCTCAAGTGAGTAGATAATCTGTACAGGAGGTGTGAAGTTCATCTGACCGTTCTTTTCAAAGAAATCATACTGTCTGTAAAGGTTTGTGTAGTATGATCTTTTTGGGTAGTCTTTTGATTTTTCGATTTCTGCTCTTTTACCGATGAGGTATGAAACGCCTGTGAAAGCATTCATTCCTTTCTGTGATGAAGCCATGCAGAAGTCAATGTTGTCTTTTTCTATATCGATAGGAAGAAGACCGTAAGTTGAAGTTGTATCTGTTACGAAAATTGAGTTGTATTTGTGAGCAAGAGCTCCAACTTCTCTGATTGGGTTCTTGATTCCTGTCCCAGTTTCCTGGTGAACCATGTATACAACAGCGATTTCAGAATCGTTTTTAAGAGCTTCTTCAACTTTTGCAAGATCAGGAAGTTCTGTTACTCCGAACTGAAGGTTAACTGTTTCGATTCCGTAGTATTCACATGCTTCTGCAGCTCTTGCATTGTAAAAACCGTTGTTTACAATAAGAACTTTTTTATTAGCTGGAACAAGTGATCCGAGGGCTACATCGATATTTATTGTTCCTGAACCTGCAAAAAGAACAGCTACGTGATCTTTTGTATTTCCATGAACAACTTTTACAAGGTCCTCACAAACTTTTCTTGCAATAACTGCAAATTCTTCTTCTCTGTGGCAGATATCGCCCTGGATGAGAGATGCTTTAACAGTTTCAGTAGTTGTAGATGGACCCGGGTTTAATAATATGTTTCTTTTAACAGTTTTATTAACTGTCTGTTCCTTAAGTACCATGGCTGGTTACTCCTCCTTCAAAAAAAACTATATCAAGTATTTTAATCGTATTCTAACATTTAAAGAATATTAGTCAATGCTGATGGATGAAATCCGGTAAAATATTCAGCTCTTTTTTATCTATATATTATAAAACATAACCAATTGTAATAAAAATCATGAGAAATAGTCTTATTTAGGGGAATTCGGTAAATACACACCTTGATTAAAAGTTATAAAAAAATAAAATAATATTAGTTGGACAGCATAAATGTGGAGATATTGGATATATTAAAATAATGTAAAAAATTTGTTAAAATTTTCCTTGACAGAATTCACTATCAACAGGTTAAAATAGATATATAAAGTAATTTCTTTATAGAGGGGTGTTGCCCTTTGAAAATTTGAGGAGGAAATAATGAAAAGAAGTCTTTTGTTGATTCTTTGTATTCTTGTTCTCGGTTCTTTTGTTTTTGCTGAAGGCCAGGGAGAAGGATCAGGCAAAACTAAAAAACACGCAATCATGGGATCATCAAGCTTAGGAGGAAGCTGGTACCCAACTGCTTCAAGAATTGCTGGTGTAACTATGAAATACACAGATTCTGTTGTAACTGTACAGTCATCAGGTGGTGGTACAGAAAATATCAGACTTATGAAACAGGGTCAGTACCAGATGGGTATGGCTGAATCTAACATAATGGTTTATGGATACCAGGGAATCAGAGATTTTGACGGCGATCCCTACCCAGAACTTACATTTGTAACTCAGCTTTATCCCCTTATTTTCCAGGCTCTTGTAGCAAAAAGCACAGGCTGGACTACACTTGCAGACCTTAAAGGTAAATCATTTTCACCAGGTTCACCAGGATCAGGTGATGTTGCAGCATGGGAAGAAGTTTTTGACGGCGGTTTTAACATGCAGCCTGAAGACCTTATCTGGAAACCACTTTCACATAATGAAAGATCAATGGCTTTCAAAGACAGAGTTCTTGATTCAGTAGGTTATGAAACAGCTTGCCCTGCAGGTTCAATTCTTGAAGCTACAGCTCAGAACCCAGGAACTATTCTTTCAATCGGTGGAAAAAACAGAGATCAGCTTATTGCTAAATATTCATGGTATGACCCATGGGTAATTCCTGCTGGAACATACAATGGTCAGGACGAAGATGTTCAGACTATTATCCAGGGTGGTGGAATCATTGCTGATGCTAATGTAAGTGAAGAACTTATTTACGACTATGTAAGCGCTATGTACGGACCTGGCCTCGAAGCAGTTCAGTCAGTTCATGCTAACGCTCATTACATTACACTTGACACAGCATGTGACGGTAGAGGACCTGTTCCAATACATGCAGGTGCTGCAAAATTCTACAAAGAAAAAGGTGTTTACAAATAAGATTTGTGGGATTTATATGAAGCCGGATATTTATCCGGCTTCTTTTTCTGTATATATTGACTGTTTTTTGTTAAAAGGTATAAAAAGCCGGCAACATATCGACAGAAAAACCATTCGTATTTAAAAAACCTGGCAGAATATCTCTGCAATTTATAGAAAAAATATTTTTTTGATTAGGTTTATACTTCCGGAATTGGAGGCTGGGAGATTCTATAAACTCTGTTTGCATTAAAATGTACTTTTATAAAATGGCAAAAAGTGCAGATGAAAAGCATTCAGAAAATATTTCTTATACCGAATAGTATGGGGAATAGCTGATAGAGGAATTTAATACGGCAAAATTCCTGTATCACAAAAATCTGATATTACTTCAGGTAGGTATTCTGCCTCGCAGAATGCCAGTCTCATGCAGAAATAAATATACTACTTGTAAAAGTTTCTGTGAATGAGGCACTTGTCCCGCCAGGGGCATCTGTCCCGTATCGGGGCAGAAAAACCCTGTTTCAGGGTAAAAAACTCATATAGAAGGAAAGAAGATTAATGAGTGACGATTTGATGAGTAACCTCGATTACTCGAAAATGACAGAGGCGGAAATTGCTGAAGCAAAAGCAATTGAAGCCAGAGCTAAAGAGCTTGAAAAAGCTACTTCAGGCCACAGGGAGTGGAATAAGACCGGTCTTTTGGTAATTTCAGCAATTGCTATTGTTTACGGCTTGTTTCACATGTACACAGGTTTTGCTGGAATGTTCACTGCTCTCAGGCAGAGATCAATCCACCTTAGTTTTGCGCTTGTAATTTGTCTTATCAAATTTTCTGCAAACAGAAACAAAGATGAAAAGTCTGAACCAGTTATTCCTTACATCTTACTTGGTGTAGGTGCATGGACATCTGTTATTCTGACACTTCAGAGTAAAAAGATGCTTTCTTATGGTGCTGTAATAGGCGCTCTTGTTGTAATAGCTGCTATACTTTTTGTAGCAAGAATATTCACAAAGAAAGCAAGAGTGAAAGCTGGTGTTCAGGTTGAAAAGAAAATGGTCTGGTATGACTTTGTATTTATAACATTTGCACTTGTAGGATGTTACTATATTGCAATAAATACTGATGCAATTCTTGAAAGAGCTGGTATTGTATACTTAAAAGACCAGATTATCGGTGTGCTGCTTCTTCTTACCGTACTTGAAGCAACAAGACGATCAATCGGACATGTTCTCATGTTTATCGGTATTGTAATGCTTTTCTACTGTAGATTCGGATATGTATTTCCAGGCGTTTTCTGGCATCCAGGATTCCCTGTCAGCATGATAATCAGACACTTTATTCTTATCGACTCAGGTCTCTGGTCAACACCTCTCGGTGTATCTTCAAGTTATATATCACTGTTCCTTCTCTTAGGTGCAGCTCTTCATGCAACAGGTCTTGCAGAGCTTCTTCTTAAGATTGCGAAAGGTATCTTTGGTGCGATGGTTGGTGGACCTGCTAAGATGGCAGTTGTTGCATCATCAATGTTTGCTATGATCTCAGGATCTTCAACTTCAAACGTAGCAACAACAGGTATTATCACTATTCCTCTTATGAAGAAAACTGGTATTCCTCCACAGCTTGCAGGATCAATCGAAGCAGCAGCTTCTATGGGTGGACAGATTACTCCTCCTGTAATGGGTGCTGTAGCATTCATCATGGCAGAGTTCCTCGGTATCAGTTATGTAACTGTTATTGCAGCAGCAGCTCTTCCTGCAGCTCTTTACTACACAGCTGTATTTACAATGATTCACTTTGAATCACATAAAATCGGTGCTTATGGACTCAAGAAATCAGAACTTCCTGAATGGAAGGGTGATGCTCTTAGAAAAGGATATCTTTTCCTTCCTGTAATTGTACTTGTATACATGCTCTGTACTGGTTACACACCAATGAGAGCTTCATTCAACTCATTCTGGATTGCAATCGCATTAAGTATGTTCAGAAAAGAAACAAGACTTACTCCTAAGAAGTTCTTAAATGTTATTGATTCAGCAGGTCAGACTCTTACAGTAGTTGCTATCCCATCAGCTATCGCTGGTTTCGTAGTAGGTACTGCAACTCTTACAGGTCTTACTCCTGCTCTCTCATCATTCCTTGCAATGATTGCTCAGGATAAACTTATCCTTACACTTATCATTACACAGGTTATGTGTCTTGTACTTGGTATGGGTGTACCAACAGTAGCTAACTATATCCTCATGACTATCATGACAGTTCCTGTAATGATCAGAGCCGGTGTTCCGCCACTTGCAGCACACCTTTTCTGTTTCCACTTCGGAATCATGTCAGAGCTTACACCTCCAGTAGCTATTACTTCTTACACAGCTTCTGCTATTGCAGGCGCGCCGTTCTGGCCGACAGCTGGTAACGCTGTAAGACTTGCAGCTGTTGCATACATCGTACCTTACATCTTTGTATACAACACATCACTGCTTCTCGGAATGGAGCCGTTTACAGGTGGAACATTAGTAACTATAGTGATGGCGCTCCTTGGTGCGGTAACATTCGGAACAGCTATGGCTGGATTTATAAAGAGGCGAATGTATCTCATAGAACAGATTATACTGGCTGTTGCAGCTATTGCGATTATTGTACCGCGAGCACTTCCCAGACTTGCAGGTATTTTAATTATCGGCGGTATTATTACAATGCAGTTTATCTATAAGAAAAATCCTAAGAACTACAAGGTTCCTGATAAGAAACCTGCTTATGATGCATAAGTAATAAATCTTAAAGGATTTTATGGCCCGGATACGGTATGCGTATCCGGGTTTTTTTATGCATTACCAGTCAAATGAAACCGGTTATCTGAACTGATAAGAATTATTTTATATTTTAATTGCTGAGTTATGGATTGGCTTTTATAACCCTCCGGAAATTACTGATGCTAACTTGCAATAGCTTCTTTCAGTGGAAATAATTTATTTGCTGGATGACAGTAAAATGAAAAAAGACGGACATAAAGTCCGCCTTTGAAATATAAACTGGTTGTATGATTTTTTATAAAGTTTTTAGATTTCTTTTTATCCGGAAATCCTTCCCTTCATATACTCAACACCGTTTTTGAAGATCCTTAAGCCGTATCCCTCTTTTATTTCCTTTCTTGTCCACTGCGGGTGGTTTTCCGGGAAGAGGAAAGCTTCGGGGTGAGGCATGAGCCCCAGTATTCTTCCGGTTGAGTCTGTGATACCTGCTATATCATTTTCAGAGCCGTTGGGGTTCCTGTCAGAGTATCTGATTGCTGCAAGGTTTTCTCTCTCAAGCCTGTCGAGTACTTCTTCAGACTTTGTAATAAATCTTCCTTCACCATGTCTGATCGGGACATCCATTTTATCGAGTCCCTTTGTCCATATGCAGTCAGATTTCTCATTGAAAGCTATTTCCAGCCAGCTGTTTTCAAATACACCGGTGTTATTGTGAATAAGCGATACATCGCAGCTCCAGTTACCTTCGAAGTTCGGAAGTACACCCATCTTCACAAGTACCTGAAACCCGTTGCATATGCCGATTATAAGCTTTCCGTCAGCTATAAACCTGTCAAGTTCCTCTTTAAGGTGATGCTTGAAGAGGTGTGCAAATACCAGGCCTGAGCCCAGGTGGTCCCCGAATGAGAAGCCTCCGGGAAATGCGAGTATATGATAATTTCTTAAGCTTTCAGGTTTTTCAATAATATCCTTGATGTGGATTTTTTCAGCTTCCGATCCGGAAAGGATAAAAGCCTGTTTAAGCTCATTATCTGCATTGATACCGTAACCGGTAATGACTGCTGTTTTTACTGCATTGTTTCTGTCTGCCATTAGAAGTCCTCCCTTTTCCAGGAACTGCTTATAGCATCAATTGAAGTTTCAATTACAGCTGTATCATTTTTCCTGATTACCATTTTTTCTGTATCTGTGGTTTTCCCGATAATTTTGCAGGGTGAGCCTTCCATTATTCTCTCAAAATCTGATGATTTTTCTTCCGATACACTTACAATAAACCTTGAAGGAGATTCGCAGAAGAGAAGCCTTGCTGTCTCATCCGGAGAATTACCAGGCAGTTTGTCAATTGATATATCTGACCCTGTCATGCCGCCAAGTGTGCTTTCTGCAAGTGCCACTGCAAGGCCTCCGTCAGAAAGGTCGTGGCAGGAAGCGATGAGTCCCTTCTGAATTGCTTCTGACAGACGTGTGTATGTCGAAAGAGCAGTTTCTGTATCTACAGAAGGAGCTGAACCGTAATATCCTCTTGAAAGCTTTTCAAAATATGTTCCGCCAAGTTCACCGTTAGTGTTTCCCAGGATGTAGATCCTGTCGCCCGGTTTCTTGAAGTCAGTTGTTACTGCCTTCTTTGTGTCATTAATTATTCCCATCAGTGAAACAAGAAGGGTTGGTCGTATTGAAACTTTCCGTCCGCCCATTCTTGCATCATTTTTCATTGAATCCTTTCCTGAAATAAGGGGCAGCCCGTATTCGATGCATGCCCTGTTAAGGCCCTTGCATGCTCTGACAAGCTGCGCAAGTTTGTATTTACCGTCAGGTGTGGTTTCTGATTCAACAGGATCAGGCCAGCAGAAGTTATCAAGAACTGCCGCAAATTCAGGATTTCCGCCAGATCCTATGTGTGCCCTGTATGCTTCATCAACCGCGCACATTGCCATGTCGTATGTATCCTTGTCGCTGTAACGTGGGCATACACCATGAGTTACAGTAACTCCTCTTTCAGATTCATAAACCGGCCTCAGAACAGCTCCGTCTGAAGGAGCGTCCGAGTTGACGCCTGTGAAGGGTTTTACAACTGAAACACCTCCAACTTCATGGTCATACTGCCTTACAAGAGATTCCTTTGAAGCAATATTTGGTTCATTGAGAAGGTCATGAAGCATTTTATTGTTGTCTATATTCTCTTTTACAGGATCTGCACCTGCAAAAGGTCTTTTCCATTCAGCTTCGAGTTCCATTGCAGGAAGGCCGTTATGGAGGAATTCTATTGAGAGATAGCAGGCAGGTTTATTATCATATCTGATATCAAGGTATCCAGTATCCTGGAATTCCCCGACAGTTGTCGCTTCAACATCCCTCTTCTCTGCCAGAGCAAGAAAGGCATCGAGTTTTTCCGGTTTGACAGCGAGACTCATCCTTTCCTGTGATTCAGAAACAAGAATCTCCCATGGCGCGAGTCCTTCATATTTAAGGGGGCACTTTTCAAGATCAAGCCTGATCCCGTTTGAATGTTCAGCCATTTCTCCGAGTGATGATGAAAGTCCTCCAGCCCCGTTATCTGTTAAACCGTTATAAAGACCTTTATCCCTTGCTTCAAGGAGAAAGTCTGCCATTTTTTTCTGTGTTATCGGGTCCCCGATCTGTACTGCAGAGGTTGGTGAGTCTTCATCAAGTGCCTGGGAAGAGAATGTTGCACCGTGAATACCGTCCTTCCCGATTCTTCCTCCAAGCATGACTGCATAATCACCAGGTTCAACATGAGCTATCCAGCTCCCCTCATTATCTATTTCAGCAGGGAGTACACCTCCTGTTCCGCAGAATACGAGTGGTTTTCCAGTAAAGCTGTCGTCAAAAAGGAACCCTCCTGCTACTGTCGGAATACCTGACTGGTTGCCTCCGTCAATAATTCCGTGATGAACGCCCCTCAAAACTGTTTTAGGATGAAGAAGGCCTTCAGGAATTTGCGCTTCTGGTGTTTCAGGTTCTCCGAAACAGAGGAAGTTTGTATTGAAGAATGGTTTTGCACCTTTTCCGGTTCCCATTATGTCTCTGTTTACACCTACAATGCCTGTAATTGATCCTCCGTAGGGATCAAGAGCAGAAGGTGAATTATGTGTTTCCACTTTGAAGCAAACCAGGTGTTTATCGTCAAAATCAATTACTCCTGAATCATCATGAAATACAGACCTCAGGAATTTTCTTTTTTCTGACAGATCATCTGTGGTTTTCTTGATGTAGTTTTTAAAGACTGATTCAATTCTTTCAGACTGCCCTGTTTCCAGGTCCTTGTAGTTGATGTTTGCCGCGAATATTTTATGCTTGCAGTGCTCGCTCCATGTCTGGGCAATCATTTCAAGCTCAACATCTGTAGCATCTGATGTAATTCCCAGTTCTTCCCTTTTCTTGAGTGTTTCAGAGTCTGTAAAGTATTTTTTTAAAGACTGCATCTCATCAAGAGTGAGGGCAAGGAGTCTTTCCTTTGAAATTTTCAGAAGTTCTTCATCAGAAGCATTCCTAATATCAATGTTTTCTACAGTTACTTCGCTTTTTACAACTTTGTAGGGGTACAGCGGGGGAAGAGTCTTTTCTCCCCATTCTCTTCGTTCGATGAAGCGGGACTGCTGGATAAGAGGGTTGTAAAAGGCTTTTTCCAGTTTCTTAAGTGT
This sequence comes from Spirochaetia bacterium, assembly GCA_963662265.2. Classification (GTDB taxonomy): domain Bacteria; phylum Spirochaetota; class Spirochaetia; order CADAEX01; family CADAEX01. The sequence goes on from CAXXHA010000035.1 coordinate 201,816, forward strand.
TCCACTGTCAAGTTCCGGCGACTTTATCAGGTACTGGACCGCAGTCTGGATAACAGCATCTCTTCCTGTCTTGAGGGAGAGTGTCTCCTCAATAGTATTCCGAGCAGTGATAGCAACCGGATTTGTAACTCCTGGTCTGTATGTTACTTCAATAAGATATTTCCAGTCAGGCATCAGAGAAGAATCTGCAGCAGATGTATCTGTTGCTGCCTCTTGAGCAACCGGATCTGAAAAAAGTTCTTTTGACAGGTCTGGAGTAAGTTCCGCTATACCTTCTGTGAGGTATACATCCACCATTGCAAGGTTCTCAACAGCGTCGGTAACCGTGCTTCTGATAAGCGACAGAAGGCGTTTAGCCCGGCCGTCTATTTCCGAATTTTTATAGAATACTTCTGTTCTCATAATTGCCTGTGAATTTATCAGAAAAGCCTCTTATGCTCAATATTCTGTAATAAGCACTTTTGAATAAATCCAGTAAATACAGAGAGATGCAGCATTATCAGGCAGAAAATCATGCTGCTGAATGATTACAGGGTAAGTATTTGCTTTTTTACAGTCTGTAAAGTGCTGATTGTTATAAGGTGAAAAGGGGACGGAGGATTTTTCTTTGAGGATTTCTTTTTCCGAATTGTCATCGAATATGTTTTATTGAAGTGAAAGAGCTTTCCTTTCCTGGAATCATTCACAGGTATGGATATCTCTTCAGGGAAGGCGTTCTATTTAAAAAAAAGCCTGACTGCCGGGTATGACAGACAGGCTTTTATAATAAATTTATCAGTGTATATATTGCTTTGATATTTTACAGTTTTGAAAAATCAAGAGTTGCAAAAAGATCTTCTACAGTTTCAGCTCTCCTGATTTCTTCAACAGAACCGTCTTTTTTCAGAAGAAGCTCTGCAGATCTCAGCTTGCCGTTGTAGTTGAATCCCATTGCATATCCGTGGGCTCCTGTTTCGTGAATAACAATTATATCGCCGATGTTTGTCTCAACCATTTCCCTGTTTACTGCGAATTTATCATTGTTTTCGCATAGAGAACCTGTAACATCATAAACCTTGTCTTTAGCCCCATCTATGTTGCTCATGTTTGTGATATGGTGATAGGCGCCGTAGAGAGCAGGTCTCATCAGGTTTGCCATGCATGAGTCGAGTCCGATGTACTTCTTGTATGTTTCTTTCTTGTGAAGAACAGTTGAAACAAGGTATCCGTAAGGTCCTCCTACCATTCTTCCGCATTCCATTACAATTCTTAAGGGATCAAGGTTGTTTTTTGTGATTTTTTCTTCATATGCTTTTTTGATTCCTTTAGAAACATATTCAAGATCAACAGCCTTGTCTTCAGGTTTGTATGGAATACCGATACCTCCGCCGAGGTTTATAAATTCGATTTTTATATCAAGTTTTTCTTTAACTTCAATAACAAGATCGAAGAGAATTTCTGCTGTTTCAATGAAGTAATCGGGATTAAGCTCGTTTGATGCAACCATTGTGTGGAGGCCGAATCTTTTTGCCCCTTTTTCCTTCATTTTTCTGTAGCCCTCAATCAGCTGCTCTCTTGTAAAACCGTATTTCGCCTCTTCCGGGTTTCCTATAATCTTGTTTCCTTCCTTGAGAGGACCCGGGTTGTATCTGAAGCATATAAGTTCAGGAACACCGGCTGATTTTTCAAGGAACGGGATGTGGCTGATATCATCAAGGTTAATAACAGCTCCGAGATCCCATGCTTTTTTATATTCATCTGCAGGTGTATCATTTGAAGTGAACATAATGTCCTCCCCTTTGATACCTACCTTGTCAGAAAGAAGAAGTTCCGGAAGTGATGAACAGTCTGCTCCCATTCCTTCCTCTTTAAGGATTTTCATTATATATGGATTTGGAAGAGCTTTTACTGCAAAATAGTTTTTAAATCCGCCTGGAACCCATGAAAATGCCTTGTAGAATCTTCTCGCATTTTCCCTGATTGCTTCTTCATCGTAAATATGAAACGGAGTCTGGTGCTTGCTGATAATCTTATCAAGCTGTTCTTTAGTGAATGGTACTTTCTTTTCAGCCATTGTTAACCTCTGTCTGTTTGTTTTTTGGGAATCCGTTTTTTTTATGTCTGCTTCCTGACTTTTCTGTATATTCCCTTATTCAAGCAGATCCATTGTTTTAATAGCGGCCGGGTGGTCGGATTCCTTATATTTTTCCGGCAGCTGATTTAAGCAGTATCCCTTTTAAATGTTTAATCCGGGATAATTCATAATTCTGCAAGTCAGGTTTAAATGGATGGACCTGTTTCTATTTATAACAATGTACAGAAATAAAAAAGTTGTTTCAATATTACAATTAGTGTATTAAAACTGTTTGTCACATATTTAATATTATTTTATTATGTATTTATGGGTAAAAAATATTTTTCTGGAATTGTTAAAGGTTTCTTCAGATTTTTCAACAGGCTGCGGCTTTTTATAATCAATATAGTTTTCTGGGGAATTATAGCTGCTGTTGCAGTTCTCCTTTTTCAGGGGGAGATAGTTCCTGATGTAAATAAAAATTCTGTTCTAAAAATCTCTCTGAACGGTACGGTTGTTGAGCAGTATTCAGGAGGGTACCAGTCAGAAATTGAAGGGATGGTATCCGGAGGCGGTGAAATTCTTCTCAGGGATATAAGGGAAGTACTTGATTTTGCAGCTTCTGATGACAGGGTTACATCTGTTTTTCTTGATCTTTCAAACTTCCAGGGTTCAGGCTTTGCAAAGCTTCAGGAGATTGCCCATTCTATTGAAAAAATAAAAAATAACGGCAAGAAAATAGTCTGTTATTCTGATTCTTTTGACAATTCCTCATATTACCTTGCTTCGCATACTGGCACAGTAGTCCTTGATCCTCTGGGGGAGGTGAGGCTCCGGGGATTCGGCCGTTTCAGAAACTATTACAGGAAAGGGCTTGATAAGTACAGCATCAGGATGAATGTCTTCAAGGCCGGGGATTTCAAGAGCGCAGTTGACCCGTATCTGCATGAAAAGATGCCTGACAATGACAGGGAGGCTTTGTCCCTGCTGTATGACAGGCTTATGAAAATGTATGCTGATGATATTTCTGAAGGCAGAGGAATGAGCCGAGATCTAGTCTTTGACTACATGAAAAATTATCACATTTTTCTAAGGAATTCCGGTGGAGACGGTGCTGCGGCAGCGCTTGAAAATAACTTTGTGGATTTTGTAGGTGATTTTGATTCTGCACTTAATATGATAGAGGAAGCTGAGGAAATTATCTGGACTAAGTATCTCAAGGTTGTGAAAAAGGAGAAAGCCTCCTCTGATAATAAAATAGCAGTAATTACAGCCTCCGGTATGATTCTGGACGGTGAGTATGAGCCTGGAAAAATAGGTTCAGAAACATTTAAAACTCTTTTTGAAAAAGCCTCAGACAGTCCTGATATCAAGGCTGTAGTTTTCAGAATTGATTCAGGTGGAGGGAGTGCTACCGCATCTGAAGTAATAAGAAGAGCTGTTGTAAAACTTAAGGAAAAAGGCAAGGCTGTTATCGTCTCAATGAGCAGCACTGCAGCTTCCGGAGGATACTGGGTATCGTCTGATGCCGACAGGATAATTTCATACCCTTCAACCATTACCGGGTCTATAGGTGTCTTTGCTGTGCTTCCCGACTTTTCTGAATTCCTCGAAAAGTATTTCGGTATAACTGTGGATGGTTATTCATCGGTTGATTCTCCTTCTTCCTACAGGCCTGACAGGGAGCTTGATGAGAGGGAAAAGGAGATAATTCAGCTTGGTGTTGACAGTACTTACAGCCGGTTTATTAATATTGTTTCTGAAGGGAGAGAAATCCCCCCTGAAGATGTAATGAAAATTGCAGGTGGGCGGATCTGGTCAGGTATTGATGCTGCAGAGAATAAACTTGTCGACAGCACAGGATATTTTGAAGATGCAGTTAACGCTGCTGCGGAGGCTGCCGGTTTGGCGGAATACAGTCTTTTATATCTTGATCCGGAAGAGGACTGGAAGAGCCAGGCATTCAGGGAGCTTGCTGTACTTGTGAAGATGTTAAAGTCTTCATCTGTCATATCTTTCTTTTCAGATATTATGAAAGATTCACCGGTAAGCGGGAATGTTCTTGAATACCTTGAACCGGGCTGTTTCTACTCCTGGACATGGATAGATTCTGAAGAGTTGTTTTAGAAGCAGATAACATTTATCCTCCCTGTACATTCTTTTCACCCGTTGATAAAATATGTCATGTAGTGTATCCTAAGAGGTTAATAAGATAAGTGAATCTCTAAAAACTATGTTTTTATTTTGCGTTATTTTATTCTGATTCAGACTCTTATATGATAATAATTTATTGTATGCAAAAACATAGTTTTTTTTTCTTATAGATTCACTTGCGGGCAGACATCTGAGGAAAAAACTCGCAAATGCGGTTTTACATAGGTGCCTGTAAATAAAACAATAAATAATTTGTATAATTATACATCCGGGGGGAGTAATGGCAGTATCACAGCGTGTTTTAAAATCCATGGAAAGTTCTTCATGGATAAGGAAAATGTTTGAAACCGGGGGACAGCTTAAAGCCAGGTACGGTGAGGACAATGTTTATGATTTTAGTCTGGGAAATCCCAATATTGAACCTCCCGGGGAATTTACCAGAATATTAAGAGAATATGTCGGAAGAGATGTTAAAGGGATGCATGCCTACATGCCTAATGCAGGTTATCCTGATGTAAGGGCCAAAGTGGCAGATTACATAAGCAGTACTGAGAATGTTTCAGTTTCTGCAGATTCCGTTGTAATGACATGCGGGGCTGCAGGTGCAATGAATGCTGTCCTTAAAACAATTGTAAATCCCGGCGACAGGGTAATAACCAGCACACCTTTCTTTGCAGAATACACTGCATATGTCGACAACCATTGCGGAGAACTTGTTACTGTTCCCGGAAAGAGTGATTTTGACCTTGATGTTGAAGCAATAGGCAATGCTATTGATGAAAAGACTGCAGCATTGATTATCAATTCTCCAAACAATCCGTCCGGCAGGATATTTCCGGAATCGACAATCAGGGCTCTTTCTGAAATGCTTGAACAGAAAAGAAAGGAAACAGGAAGAGCTGTATACCTCCTGAGTGATGAACCTTACAAGAAGATAGTGTATGAAGGAGTTGCTGTCCCTAGTATTCTTGCCAGTTATAAAAATACAATTGTTCTTACATCATATTCAAAAGACCTTTCTCTCCCCGGAGAAAGAATAGGATGGCTTGCTGTTCATCCAGAAGCTGATGATTTCGGCAATCTTATGAACGGAATAATAATGTGCAACAGGATCCTTGGATATGTAAACGCTCCTGCTATAATGCAGAAAGTTGTTGCAGAGCTTCAGGGAGTGAGTGTTGATATAGATTTCTATAGAAAGAAAAGAGACAGGCTCTGTGAGATTCTTGAAGAAGCCGGGTTCAGTTTTATAAAACCTGAAGGTACCTTTTACCTGTTTCCTGAAGCTCCGGATGGGGATGATCTTAAAGCTGTAGCTGCTCTTCAGGAGGAGAGGATTCTTACAGTACCGGGAAGAGGCTTCGGTTCCCCCGGTTATTTCAGGATATCATACTGTGTTGCTGATTCTGTAATTGAAGGTTCTGCTGAAGGTTTCAAAAAAGCATATAAAGCACTCACAGAAAAGGCTTAGGAATAAATTATTTATGTCTGTCTGAAATATTTTCTGGCAGACTGATTGATTAAAAATATTAATATTTAAAAAACATCTATACAGGTATAATTAAAAATCTGTATAAACTTCACTGTATTTTAATATGAAAATAACTTGCCCTGTCAGGGTAGAAATATAAAAAAAGAAAACAGGAATAAATATATGACAATAGGTTGCGTTTTATTATTTGTATCTACTTTAGCGTGCATTGCCTTTGGACTTATTCACTGGGACAAAAACAGCAATTCCTGAAAGCCTTGCTTGACCGGGAATCCCTGTTCTTTTAAAATAGGGCAGTTGCTTCATATAGAAGCGCTGTTCTGAAAGTTTATAATTTTCAGGTACCTGCTGCCGGGTTATATCAACCTGGAAGTTTAATCTTAGGCAGGCTCCTGTCAAATAAAAAAAGTCTTAACACTACTAGAAAATCCTTAAGGAGCTAATGATGTCTGGAAAAGTGCTATTAGGTGATGAAGCTATTGCTCTTGGTGCAATTCATGCCGGTCTTTCCAATGCTTATGGGTACCCCGGTACGCCATCTTCAGAAATAATGGAATATCTTCTCGGGTATTCTAAAAAAACTGGTAATATTCATGCTGCATGGTGCAGCAATGAGAAAACTGCATATGAGGATGCTCTCGGAGCATCTCTTGCCGGTAAAAGATCAATTGTAACAATGAAACATGTGGGGCTTAATGTAGCTGCAGACCCTTTTGTTAACTCTGCTCTTCTGAAAATAAACGGGGGACTTGTCCTTGTTGTTGCCGATGATCCGGGAATGCATTCTTCCCAGGATGAACAGGACTCAAGGTTTTATGCTGATTTTGCAAAGATACCCTGCTTTGAACCTGTGAACCAGCAGGAAGCCTATGAAATGACCAGAGAGGCTTTTGAAGTTTCGGAGAAATTCAATATTCCTGTAATGATAAGAATTGTCACACGGCTTGCCCATTCAAGAGCTGTGGTAGATACAGGCGGGGAAAGAGCTCAGAATGAGAAGAAGAAAGCAGAAGATAAAAATACATGGATGCTTCTTCCTGCATATGCGAGAAAGCAGTGGGTTACACTTCTTCAGAAAAATGAAAAGTTTGTTGAATATTCTGAAAAAACAGATTTCAACCCTCTTTATATCAATCCTGATTATAAAAAAGTCGGTGTTATTACTTCCGGTCTCGGTAAAAACTACTATGTAGAAAATGTCGATGATCTTGAAGAAAAACCGTCACATCTCCATGTCGGAACATATCCTCTTCCTGTGGATAAAATCAGAAAACTTGCAGATAATGTTGAAAAACTGGTTCTTCTTGAAGAGGGGTATCCTTTTATTGAATCAAAACTCAGGGGGATACTGCCAGGTAATATTGAGATTGCAGGAAAGCTTGATGAGCAGGTTCCTCCTACAGGAGAACTTAATCCTGACAATGTAAGACCTGTTCTTGGTCTCGGGGAAAGGGCGTGCCTTGCAGCTGTAGAAGCTGTTCCGGGAAGACCTCCCCAGCTCTGTAACGGATGTCCGCATATTGATTCCTATGAATCAATTACAAAGGCTCTTGAAATATATGATGAGAGTGTAGTTACTTCAGATATCGGCTGTTATGCTCTCGGGGCACTTCCACCTTATTCTGCAATTGAAACAATTATCTGCATGGGAGCTTCTGTCGGAACTGCAAAAGGTGCTGCTGAATCAGGTCTCAAGCCTGCTGTAGCTGTAATCGGGGACAGTACTTTCTTCCATTCAGGAATCAATTCACTTGTTGATGCGATTGCTGCAAATACACCAATGACTCTTGTTATTCTTGACAACTGGATTGTTGCAATGACAGGCGGTCAGGAGACAATTGTTCCTTCATCAAGAATCGAAAGTGTTATTAAAGGGCTTGGTGTGGATCCTGATCATATAAAGACAATTGTACCTATGAAAAAGAACCTCGAGGAAAATGTTAAAATCCTCAGAGAGGAGTTTGATTACCAGGGTATTTCAGTAATTCTTTCTGTAAGGGAATGTATTGAGGAAACCAAAAGACGGCTTAAAAGGGAGAAAAACAAAAAATGAAATATGACATAATCCTTGCAGGGGTCGGCGGACAGGGTGTATTATCACTTGCCGCAATTATTGCAACAGGAGCAATGAAAGACGGACTTAAAGTAAGACAGTCTGAAGTTCACGGCATGGCGCAGAGAGGCGGTGCTGTTCTTTCACATATGAGGATTTCCGATAAGGAGATTGCAAGTGACCTTGTTGCCAAGGGAACAGCTTCTCTTATTATAAGCATGGAGCCTCTTGAGGTTGGAAGGTATGTAGATTACCTTGCACCTGACGGAGGGATTGTTACTGCATCAGAACCGGTTGTAAATATACCGAACTATCCTGAAATTGAATCAGTATATGAGAAGCTTAAAAAATATCCCGATATAAAGATTGTTGATTCAGCTTCACTTGCAAAAGAGGCAGGTTCTTCAAGAGCTACAAATATGGTAATTATCGGGGCTGCTGCTGACAAGCTTCCTGTAAAAGCTGAAACTCTTAAAGCAGCTATTAAAGATCTGTTTGCCGCAAAGGGGCAGGATATTGTTGATATCAACATAAAAGCCTTTGAGCTTGGACAGAAATAGATTTTTTTGACTGCATCAAGACTGATGCTGATTAGATACTGTAAATAACAGAAAAACAGTCTGTTCCTTTCCGGAGCAGGCTGTTTAATTTAAATAAGGGAATCCCGTAAATACTTGTCTGTTTGCGGGAGATTAATTTTATTTATAAGTTTAAATATGCCGATATATTTTATATTGCATTAAAGAAATAATGAAGCCACGGAAATATTGATTCTGCGGCAGACATTCATAAACAGGTAAAAAAACATTCTTCTTTAAAAACGTCACTTTAGCAGTGATTTTATCCTGGAGAAAGCCGGGTAGGGAACTGCGGAAAATATTTTGTAATACAACAGGAAAAGAATATGGATATTAAATACTGGGACAGGGAAATTGAAACTATAGACCGTGAAGGTCTTGAGAAAATTCAGCTTGAAAATCTTAAGGAAACTATTTACTGGGCTCTTAAGACCCCTTTTTACAGTGAAAGGCTTAAAAGTGTCGGGATTACATCTCCTGATGATATCAAGACACTTAAAGATATTAAAAAAATCCCTTTTACAACAAAGGATGATTTAAGATCTGCCTATCCATATGACATGCTTGCTGTTCCGAAAGAAGAGGTTGTGAGGCTTCACGCATCAAGCGGAACAACAGGAACTCCTACAGTTATATATCATACCCAGAGAGACATGGACAGGTGGACAGACCTTGTAGCAAGGTCTGTAACAGGAATAGGCTGTGACAGCAGCGATGTGTTTCAGAATATGATGACTTACGGACTCTTTACAGGGGGGATCGGGCTTCATTACGGCGCAGAGAAGGCAGGTCTTCTTGTAATCCCTATAAGTTCCGGAAATACAAAGAGGCAGTTTAAATTCATGAAGGATTTTCAGTCTACACTTGTGCATGCTACTCCGAGTTACATGCTTCACATGTATTCAAAACTGGAAGAGGAAGGGTATTCCCTTTCTGATTTCAATATTAAAAAGTCTCTCGGGGGTGCTGAACCGCACTCAGAAGACATGAGAAAGAAGATTGAAGATCTTTATAATATTGACATGTACAATAATTACGGCCTCAGTGAAATGAACGGACCGTGTGTTGCAACAGAGTGTGTCTATAAGGATGACATGCATGTGTGGGAGGATTCCTTCTATCTTGAGATGATAAACCCTGAAACGCTTGAAGATGTTGAAGACGGAAATGATGGTGAAGTTGTTTTTACAACACTGAGAAGACAGGGAACACCTCTCTTGAGGTACAGAACACGTGACCTCTCTGTTGTTAATCCTGAACCCTGCAAGTGCGGTAGGACTCACAGAAGACTCTGCAGGATAAAGGGAAGAAGCGATGATATGCTTATCATAAACGGCGTCAATGTATTTCCTTCACAGATTGAAGAAGTACTCATGAAGCTTCCTGAAGTAGGGACTAACTATCTGATTGTTGTGAAAAAATCCGGGGCCCTCGACAAGGTTACTGTAAAGGTTGAAATAGGGCCTGCTGCTTTCAGCGATGATGCCAGGGATCTTAATGAACTAAGGGCCAGGATAAAGGAGCTTCTCAAGGCGGCTCTTCTCATATCTCCGAATGTTGAGCTTCATGAACAGGGAGTTCTTCCTGTACATGAAGGAAAGGCAAAGAGGGTTGTTGATGAAAGGATCCGGGAATAGGTAAGAAAACAAAATGGGTTTTGAAAGTTCTGCAAAAATACTGCTTGAAGAGTGTCCCTCGTTTACAGACAGGGGATTTGATACTGATATAGAACTTTATACTTCTCTTATAGGTGATAAAAAATATGTGCTTGCAAAGAGCCTGTATGAAAAGAAACTCATACCCCGTTATCCTGATGAAGCAGTAAGAATCAGGATAATAAGGTATTTCCGGAAGAATGATTACAGGTTTAAAGAGATCTACGGCAGTGCTGTCAAGGAACTTCATCACAGGATAATACTTTCCGTTAAAAAACTCATTGATTATATTTCATCAATATTTGAAGAAAATACATCAAATCCCTACGAGCTTTTAAGGCGAATAGATAAGGCCCAGCATGTGATTCCTTCGGAAAAAACAGCAGCAATCCGGTTTATAAGAAAACTTTCAAGATACTCAGTACTGCTGAATCACAGGACTGAGTCATATGCAAAAGCCTATGATATTTTAACCAGGTATTATGACAACACCCTTTTTGTCAAAAGAATTGTTCCCAAAAAGTTAAAGAAAAAAGAAATATCCCAGGAATACAAGCCTGAAAAAAAGAAGAAAAAAATAACAATTGATCTTGATGCGGTTGAATTCTCTGATCAGGATATTGCAATGATCTGTATAAATTCGGCAATAACAAAACGAACATACAAGGTGCTTGCTTACTGCAGGCTGTACTGGAAGCAGATACATAATCAGGACTTTGAAAAAAAGATTTTCCTTTATTCACGTAAATACAATACACTTCATTTTAAAATATTCACTTTTGTAAAAAACGGCAGGATAAAAAAACTCGGCGATGATGTAATTCTTCTGGAACTCTACAGTCTTATCTCAAGGGGGTACAGGTACAGTGTTCACGAGGACCTTCTCATGCAGAAGATCTGGAGGAAAATCAAACCGGTTGATGTTTTGAAGAGGAAAAAACAGGGGGACGGAGGATCTGTTTCTGCTGGTTTCGGGAAATCCGGCAGCAGGACGACTGGAATTGATAAAGCTGCTGTAAAAACCGGAACAATTGGCGGAACAATCGGGGACGGAGGCAGGAAAAATGCTGCCGCCAAACAAAAAATTACCGTCCGGAAAAACAAAATAATAAAGCCTGGAAAAAAACAGCTCCGGATAAACGAGATACACAGGCAGTCACTTAAGAAGAAGCTTGATCTCCTGTCATTCCGTAATGTTTTTGATGCGCATGAAGTATTCAGTTCTCTCTTGCCGGGATATATAGAAAAATATATTGTAAGGCACAGGAAGAAAGGGAGCGGGAAAGATCCCTACATACAGAAAGGTGCTCTCTACATAATCCAGAACTTTGTAAAAAACAACTATGATTCTTTAACATATGACTGGAACAGCAGCATTGAAAAACAGGAAGTTGCAAATATTGGATTTCTGGTCCCTGAAATTGATACAATAATAGCAATGTGTCTTGAAGAAGTCAGGATGCGGCGAGCTACGGTTTAATCTGCCTTAATAAGTCTGCCTTGTTTTGATTCAAATTATTCAGTTATGATTCTAATAAACTGAATCCGGAGGATCGACAAGTTTGAAAATTTTATTCTTCAAATATGCAAGGCCGCAGTATTTATAATCTTCTGCTTTTTTAACAAGACCTGCTTTTACCGGATTGTTGTTTATGTATTCATATACAGCATAAAGTTGCCTGTATGATTCAATTATTATACTCTTGAATCTGTCATACCAGACATGCCCTTTGTAGCTATATATTTTGTTGAAAACCACAGCAAATTTGCTTAATATCCACTGCATAATTTTTGATAAATCTGATTTCGGGCGGGGTTTAATCAATAAATGAATATGATTGGTCATTACACAGAAATTAATAATTTTAAATCGGTATTTCTTCTTTGCATCTTTGAGAATCTTGATAAAGATATCTTTTATATTATCCTTTTCAAAAATAAATTCCTGCCGGTTAGATCTTGCAATTACATGATAAGTAGCATTTTCTTTTTTGTTTCTTGGTTTTCGCATACAGGATTACACTGCAATTTATGAATCCTGCTTCAAAATGTTGCTTTCAATATCATTACTCGATTTTTTAAATAACGATCCTGGAACAATAAACCTCCGTCCCCTTAAAACCCTTAAAAAAAGGGATATCCCGAAAAAACAGGATATCCCTCTGTATGATCAGGGAACCGCCGGGGGGATGGAAGTTCCCTTCTGTTTATTTCACAAGCCCGAGCACAATTGAGTTACCCTGCCTTGTCACCTGGAAAATCTTTTTCCTGCTGCTGCCTGAATTGAGAGCATTATAAAAATCCCCGATACTCTCAGTTTTAATATCATTGATCTCTTCAATGACATCCCCGGGCTTGAACCCTGCAATCGCTGCTGAAGAGTCGCCGATTACCGATGCTATAACCACGCCGTTAACATTTTTCTCAAGTTTTAACTCCTTTCTGATATCGTCTGTCAGTGTGGTAACAATGAGTCCGGGCCAGAGGTCCCTGTTCTTCTGTATCTCCTTCTCATCAGCTCTCTTCTCGATTTTCACGTTAACTGTGATTTCTTTCCTGTTTCTTATCAGCCTGAAAACGCTCCTGTCTCCCGGGTGGAGTTTTCCGACAATCTTTGTAAGGTGTGTTGAATCGCTTATTTCCCTGTTGTCTACTGCTGTTATAAAGTCGCCTGGCATGAGGCCTGATTTATCTGCCGGGGAATCTTTGAACACATTGTGAATGAGTGCGCCGTTTTTGTCTCCAAGTGCCAGTGTTTTTCTGATATCCGGGTACATGCTTTCATTTGCATCCCCGATGCTTACTCCGAGCCATCCGTAAACAACTTTACCGGTATTTATAAAGTCTTCAATTGCTTTCTTAGCATTGTTGATCGGAATTGCAAAACCGACACCCACGCTTCCTCCAGACTGTGATGCAATCCATGTGTTTATGCCGACTATTTCACCCTTCATGTTGACAAGAGCTCCACCTGAGTTACCCGGGTTTATTGAAGCATCTGTCTGTATGTAATCTGTAAAACCTGCAATAGTTGAACCTGACATTGTTTCCCTTCCAAGGGCGCTTACAATCCCCATTGTAACTGTGGATTCAAATCCGAAAGGGTTTCCCACTGCAAGAACTATATCGCCGACTTCGAGGTTTTCTGAATCACCGAGCCTTGCAACAGGAATGTTTTCCGATGCTTCGAATTTAATAAGAGCAAGGTCTGTTCTCGGGTCATTTCCGATCCGTTTTGCTTCATATTCTCTTCCGTCATTGAGCTTTACCTTTATCTCGTCAGCTTCTCCCGCGACATGGTTATTTGTAAGAACATAAACATTTTTGCCTTCTTTCCTTACAATAACGCCGGAGCCGAGACCGGGCCTCTTGTATTCCCTTTTTTCTCCTCCCTCGTTATTGCCGCCTCTCGGATTTCCGAAGAAAAAATCAAAAGGGCTTGAAAACCCCGGTATTGTCTGTTCAATAACTTCAACAGTGTTTATTTCAACAACAACCGGAAGAACTTTTTTTGCAACTCCGCTGAATGAGTAGTAAAGCTGCTCTTTTGAATCAGGAACTACTTTTTCAGCTGCAGACGGGTTTCCCTGAGTAGGTGTTTCCTCTGCTGCCGGGGCTGCGAAAATATAGAATCCTGTCAGGGAAAAGAGCAGGATAAAAAATATAATTGAAATAGAATAAACAGTCTTTTTATTTACCATTTTTATTCTCCTTGTAATTAATGTCTTTAAACAAAATATACATACACCTTTTAAAGATGTCTAATAATAATTTTGTTACATTGATAAACAAAATGTTATAATTAAGTTTATTTTCTGTTTATGGATGAAAACACACTTTTCTGCTAATGTCAGATATCTGAATAACTGGTATTATATTAATGTTCAGATAATATATTGCTGCTCTTCCAGTTAAAGACTCATAAACAGGTTTTAAAAAAGGTATTAAAATGGGAAAAATGTATTTCATTATTATGTTATTAATTATCCTTGCGGTGAATGTTTTTCCGCAGGATACTTTTGTTATTACATCTGAAACTGCTGTAAAAATGGCTGTTGAAAATAACCTGAAAATTAAAAAGGAAGATTTCACACTTTCTGAAAAGAGAAGGAGCCGTAATAACCGCTATAACGCTCTTGTTCCTGACATATCAGCAGGGACCTCGTTAAGCAGGGCAAATGAGGCGCCTGTCATCGGCGAACATCACTGGAATTTAAGCGGCAGCATTCAGGCTCAGCTTACACTTTCTCTTGCCGTACTTGACGGTATCAGGTATCTCTCTGCAGATTATGAAAACGGACTTATCGGGAGAGAGGATGCTGTAAAAAATCCTCAGGCGAGATACTCTCAAGTCTTTCTATAATATACTTCTCATAAGGGAGAATCTTCAGCTTCTTGAAAAAAACATTGAAACTGCTGAAAAGAGGTTCCGTCAGTCTGATATCAATTTCAGAAACGGTCTTGCTTCCGAGCTTGACAGGTTGAGGTCCCGTGTCACTTATGAGCAGCTTAAGCCTGATTTTGTGGAGCTTGAAAACAGTTATGAAAAAGCGCTCCTTTCTTTCAAGCAGATGATAGGACTGGAGAAGGAAAGTGAAATAACTCTTGAAGGTGAAATAAATCCTGATCCCCTTACCATAGAAATTAATCAGCTTATATTTTCATCTCTGCCTGAAAGGCTTGATGTTCAGAAGCTGATAAGCAGCATAAGAATGCTCAAGATATCTGAAGAATCAGAAATTCACGGCAGCCGTTATCCTTCACTTACATTGAGCTACAGCAAGAACATGGTTTTTGCCAATGATCCTTTTTCAGATCCCCTCTTTGATAACACTGATGAAAACTGGAGTGATACAGGTTCATTAACTCTCTCTCTTTCACTGGATCTTGACAGTTTTATTCCGAGGCTTAAATCTGATACAGATATTAAAAACAAGCGGGATGAAATAAGGAAAACCGAAACCGAGCTGGCTTCAGTTCTTCAGCTGGCTGAAATTGAGATAAGATCAATTGTCATGGAGCTGGAGAAATCAGAGAAAAAAATTGAAGTGCTTGAGCTTAACAGGGAGCTGGCTGAAAGAGCATATCAGCTGGCAGAGGAGGGGTACAACGCGGGGACTGTCGAGCTCCTGACTCTTGAGAGCGCATCTGATGATTTTGAAAAAGCAAAGCTTGATGTACTGACGGAAAAATACAATTACCAGTCTTCGCTTCTGGATCTTGAATATGCAGTTAACAGAAAACCGGAGGATATTTAATGAAGAAAAGCAGAAAAATATTAATATTTGCAGTAATTATTTTAGTTGCAGCTGCAGGAGCTGTATTCTTTTTCCATATGAAAGGGATTGGGAAAAAGGCTGAAGAGCGTAAAGCGGCTGAGGAGTCCCGCTCATATCCTGTAAGAATATCTGAATGCGTCCCAGGTGATATTTCTGATTTTATTGAAATCAACGGGTCTGTCATTGCTGAGAAGAGTGTTGATGTTAACCCTGATACAGGGGGCAGGATAAGGATTATTCATGCGGAAATAGGTGATTCTTTAAGGAAAGGGGAGGTTATTGCCGAGGTTGATCCTTCCAAGCCGGGGCTTTCATATACTTTCAGCCCTGTAAGATCTCCGATTTCAGGGACTGTTACAGCGCTTCATGTTGAAGCAGGATCTACTGTAACAGTTTCAAGCGTGATAGCAACAATAGGAGATCTGTCAGAACTGAGGGTTGAGACAGAAATACCGGAACCTAAAATTTCCGCAATAAAAATGGGCTCTGAAGCAGTCCTCACATTTGTTGCATATCCTGAAAATAAATATCCGGCAAGAGTTGTTGAGATAAGCCCTGTTGTAAATCCTCTCACACGGACAATGAAGATAAAACTCGAATTCATCCAGAGCAATGATGAGGTAAAGGCAGGTATGTTCGGTTCTGTCAAACTTTTCACAGAAACAAGCACTCATACTCTTAAAATCCCCTCAAGTGCGGTTGTAGTCAGGGATAGCCTGGATACTGTTTTTGTTCTTGATGAAAGTGAAAACATTGTCAGGAAAGTCAGGATTGAGAAAGGGATCACAGCGGACGGCATAACAGAAGTTGTAAGCGGGCTTTCTGCAGGTGACCTTGTTGTGACTGCCGGGCAGAATCTTCTTGAAGACATGGTTAATGTAAATGTTATTGAAAGCGGCAGCACTGAAGAGAACGGGGAAGGGTTCTGATGTCAGTATCAAGAAGGGCTGTTTCAAGGCCGGTAACAGTTATTGTTCTTTTTTCTCTCATAATAGCGCTGGGGCTTTTCATTCTGCCACAGATCCCGATAAATCTGTACCCTGAGTTTAATCCCCCTGTTCTTGTTGTTTCAACTTCCTATCCTGGAGCAGGTCCTGAAGAGGTTGAAAACAGCGTAACAAGGCTGCTTGAGGGAATGCTTGAGAATATAAATGATATAAAGGAAATCCGTTCAACTTCATCCGAAGGGCAGAGCCTTATTATTCTTGAGTTTGACTGGAAGAAGAATCTCTCTGAAGCTGCCGATGATGTCAGGGACAAGCTTGAATTTATCAAGGAATATCTTCCTGATGATTCCAAATCCCCTTCAATATTCAAGTTCGACCCGTCTATGATGCCGATTCTTGACCTTACAGTAGAAGGGAACCGCCCCCCCGAGGAGCTTAAGGAGATAGCCGAGGATATTATACAGCCGCGGCTGGAGCAGGTCAGCGGAGTGTCTCTGACATATATAAGCGGAGGCAGGGAAAGGGTTATCAGGGTCGAAGTCTCAAAAAACAGGCTGCAGGCATTCAACCTGACACTGGGCAGTATATCGTCTGCAATCACATCGCAGAATATACAGGTTGGCGGGGGGACTGTTTCATCCGGTTCATATAATTATCTTGTGAGGACAGACGGCGAATACAAGACAATTGAAGAGATTAAAAACACAGTTGTCGCATACCGTGGAGGAAGCGGCAGTACTCCTCCGACTGTGATTAAGCTTTCAGATGTCGCAGATGTGAAGGATGGCTACCGGGATGAAAGCAGTATTGTCTATATAAACGGTAAGACTGGAATATATATAGAAGTACAGAAAAAAAGCGGTGAAAATTCCGTTCAGGTTTCAGACCGTGTCATAAAGAGCATTGCCGGTATAAACCGGGAACTTCCTCCCGGGATTACTCTAAAAGTCCTTAAAGATTCTACAGATATAATCAGGGCTTCAATAAAACAGGTGAGTATATCAGCCCTTACCGGAGCATTCCTTGCAATGACAATCCTGCTTGTATTCCTGAGAAATATAAAGAGCACATTTATAATCGGAATATCAATTCCTGTATCTCTTCTGATTACACTGATGGGAATGTACTTCTTCGATGTTTCCATAAACATAATATCACTTGCAGGGCTTACACTTGGGGTAGGAATGATAGTCGACTCCTCTATTGTAATACTCGAGAATATCTACCGGTACCGGGAAAAGGGATCCCGACTGAAAGTCTCTGCAATTCTCGGAAGCGCCGAAATGACAGGCGCTATCACAGCCTCGACTCTTACAACTATATGTGTTTTCCTTCCAATTGTTCTTTTCAAGGCTGAAATCGGCTTTCTCGGCATACTGTTCGGGGATCTTGCCTTTACAGTTGTTGTCGCCCTTGTCTCCTCCCTTTTTGTCGCGCTTCTTCTTGTTCCTGTTCTTTCAGGCCATTATCTTCCGATTTTTACAAAGAGGCAGAAGCCGTTCAAGAGAAAAATATATGAAAATACAGATGCTTTCATGGAAAGGTTTTTCGTTGGAATGGAAAAGCTCTACAGCAAAGCTCTTCTGAAAGTTTTTAAATACAGAAAGACAACTATCACTTCTGTAATTCTCCTTCTTGTTGTTTCCCTCTTATTCATACCGGCAGTGGGTCTTGAATTTTCCCCATCAGCAGATGACGATGTAGTCTCGCTTACTGTAAACATGCCTGTGGGAACAAATCTTGAAACAACACTCTCTGTTGTTCAGAAAATCGAAGAAATTATCCGGAGCGAGATCTCAGGTTTCGAAGACCTCACTGTTACTGCAGGGGGAAGTTCTGATTTTCTTTCAGGAAGCAGCTCATACCTTGGTAAGATAAAGATAACATTACCTGAGTATTCAAAGCGTATTGATACATCTGAAGATATTAAAAGAAAACTCAGGGAAAGGTTTGAGGAATTTCCCGGAGTTGTTTTCAGTTTTGAATCTGGACATGGAAGGGGAGCAGGGAATCCCAATCCCATCGATATACTTATAAAGTCAAATGATACAGATGCTGCCCATGAGACAGCGCTTAATCTCAAGAATCTGATAAATGAAAATGTTAAGGGGGCTTCTGAACCTGATACAGATATAAGCGACGGTCTTCCCCAGCTTGAGGTTGAGGTTAACAGGGAGAGGGCGTATGAACTGGGTCTTACCTTAAGTTCCATTGGAACTGAAATAAACTCAGCAATAAACGGGGTAACTGCCTCTAAATTCAGGATAAAGGGAGATGAATATGACATACTTCTTATCCTCAAAAAAGAGGACAGGAGCGAAATTCCTGATCTTGAAACTATCTATATATCAAACAGCAGGGGAGACTTCATTCCTGTCTCAGCAGTCGCAAATCTTGTAAAGTCGACCGGCCCTGTAGATATAAACAGGCTTGACCAGACAAGGGTCATACATGTTACAGCAGGTCTTAAGCAGGGGGTGAAGCTGAATGAGGTGAAAGAGGAAATTGATGATCTGATCCGGGACAAGCTGATAATTCCTGAAAATGTCAATATCGAGTATTCCGGGGATGTCGGTGACCTTAAGGAATACGGTATTAAATTCCTTGCGATCATGGTTATGGCTCTTTTTCTTGTCTATGGTGTCATGGCAAGCCAGTTTGAGTCATTCAAGGATCCTTTTATCATGTTTCTCACTGTGCCTCTTCTATTTATAGGGGTTGTGCTGATTCACCTGATTACAGGTTCCCCTTTCAGTATGTTCACATCTGTCGGCGTTATAATGCTGTCAGGTATTGTTGTGAATAACGGTATAGTACTTGTTGATTATATTAACCTCCTGATAGGCCGTGGTGAAAGCCTTGTTGATGCATGTATCAAGGGGGGTGTGAGCAGGTTAAGGCCTATACTGATGACAACTCTCACCACAATCCTCGGGATGGCCCCGATGGCATTTATTCCCGGTGAAGGTTCTGAACTTGTACAGCCGATCGGCCAGGCTGTTATCGGGGGACTTTCTACAAGTACATTTATAACTCTCTTTTTTATCCCGGTCGTATTTATTGTCTTTAACACAAAGAGGTTCGGCACAGGGGAAGGCTCTGCTGCATCTGCTGCCGGGGACGGGAAAGAACAGACAGTTGACAGGGGCTGAAATTAAATTGCAGGCAGGTTTTAAAAGATGAAAAGAATTGAAATTATTGCAAATCATTCTGTTGAAGCTGATATTATCGAAGCTGTTGAAAAGGTTTGCCAGAATAAAGCGTATTATACAAAAATCCCTGTTGTTTACGGAAAAGGGAATTCCAATCCAAAAATGGGCGACAATATATGGCCTGAGGAAAATTTCATGCTTATTATTTATGCTGAAGAAAAAATATCATTTCAGATCAGAAATGCTGTAGAAGATATTAAGCTGAAATTTCCGGATGAAGGGATCAAGCTTTTTGATATAGGTTGAAGACAGGATTGATTGAAGAAGCTGTGAAATACTGCAGTTCTGATCTGCTTTAAATGTTAATCCATGGTTTATAGGAGTTTGAATGAAAGCTAAAATATTGATAATCGAAGATGAAGTTGAAATAGCGGAACTGATATCTCTTTACCTCTCAAATGACGGTCTTGAATCAGTCCATGCTGAATCAGCTGAAGATGCTCTTGATCTGGTTGCTCAGGGAAATATTGATCTTATTGTCCTTGATATAAATCTCCCCGGAATGGATGGTTTTGAATTCCTCCAGAAGCTCAGGGATACGAAAAAGAATATCCCTGTAATTATTGTTTCGGCACGTCAGGATGATGCTGATATGGTTCTAGGGCTTGGAACAGGTGCTGATGATTATGTTACAAAGCCGTTTTCCCCCAAGGTTCTGGTTGCAAGAATAAGAAGCAACCTGAGGAGATATTTTGATTCTGCTGCAGGAGGCGGAGTAAGATCGACAAATATAACCAGTTTCGGGGATTATGCAATTGATATGGATGCATATGTTGTCAGGAAGGGGGACAGGAAGGTGCAGCTTTCCCCCAGGGAATATGAGGTGCTGGCGTACCTTGTGCAGAACAGTTCTGTCCCGAAAACTCCCGATGATATATACAAGGCTGTCTGGGGAAATAATTACGGGGATATTACAACTGTTGCAGTTCATATACAGAGGCTCAGGAAAAAAATAGAAAAAGACCCTGCCCACCCGGAATTCATAAAAACTGTTCACGGTATGGGGTATCAGTTCAGCCCTGAAGGAGAGTGAGTTGAAGCTGAGGACCCAGATTATAATTCTTTCTGCAGCACTTGCAGTTACACCTTTCCTTATAAGTATATTTATTTTTTCATATCACCGCGCATTCGGCAGTGATGAAGAACAGTACATGGAAAGATTTCTAGTCTCAAAATGGATATATGAAGAGTTTTATCCCTCCATATATGATGAAAATATGGAGAGGGTGTTTATTCCTACAGGAATCGAAGTAAGTATAATAAATGAAGAGGGGATTATTGTTTTTTCAAATATTCCCCAGATGAAGAGAGGGATGTTTTTCAATCCGATGTTTCCCCGGTTTATTGAATTTATCAGGGGAAAAGAGAGCAGGACAATTATTGAAACATTTGACCATGACGGGAAGAAATGGCAGTTTTTCTTCATATATTCTGAAATCCCGGAATATCTCAGGAAAAACCGTTTTGGGTGGCTGAAACAGACTCTCTACAGCTCTCTTTATCTTACCCTTGCAGTGCTTATTGCCGGGTATTTCTTTGTCCGGTCTATTCTGAGAAGGACCGGCAAGCTTGAGTATGCGATAAAAAAGGTTTCAGAAGGGCAGCTCGATTTTGAGATTGAGAAGGAAGGGCGGGATGAATTTGCCCTTCTCCTTGATTCTTTCGACAGTATGAGAATAGCTCTTAAAGAGGAGCAGGCAAGAAAATCCCGTTTTATCATGGCGGTTTCCCATGATCTTAAGACTCCACTTACCTCTATCAAGGGTTATGTAGAAGCAATCCAGGACGGACTTGTCAGGGACTCTGAAACTCTCAATAAATATGTAGGTATTATTTCTGATAAATCTGTTGTACTTGAAGAGAGGATATCTTCACTCATAGATTTTGCAAGGATGGAAACAGGGGAATGGAAAATCAGGAACAGCGAGATAGAGCTTAACAGTTTTTTCAAAAGGCTCAGCAGTATTTATGAAGAGGACTGCAGAATATTAAGCAAGAACTACAAGTATGACAATTACCTGCCCGAGTCTGTTAAGATCACATGCGATCCTGTCCTTTTTGAAAGGGCTTTAGAAAATCTCTTTGTGAATTCTGTAAAACATACTCTTTCAGGCACAGAGATATTATTCAGGGCTTTTATGGATAACAGCATTCCTGTCATAGAACTGGGAGATAACGGAGAAGGGATTGATGAAGCTGATCTCAAGTATATATTTGAACCCTTTTACCGGGGAAGCAATTCCCGCAAGGAGCCTGGTATGGGACTGGGGCTTTCAACTGCAAAATCTGTTCTTGATGCTCATGGATGGGATGTCAGTGTTTCATCTGTCAAAGGGGAGGGGACTGTTTTCCGCATAGTCCTTGGCAGGGCAGGTAAAAACTAGCAGAAAAGGTTGGAAATATTAAAAAAACAGGTCTTCTGTTTCAGTTAACTGTTGACTCAGGTGGTGAAATAATGCCATATAGTTATATCTAATACTTATATCCGGAGGGATTTATCCAGAGCTGCTTATATACATAAGCTAAGTTGGAAAAGCAGATAATTCTAAAAATCTATAAAAAACTCATTCTTAAAAACAGGTGAGTTGTGTCTTTTTGGAATTTTCTGCAGATCTTTCCCGGTCTGTTATATACCTGCATTATTAAATAATCCGTATTATTGAATATAATATTCTTATATGAAGTATTTCTGTGAATTTTTATGATTCACGGAAAAATATATTCAACTGCAATGGTTTTTTCCCGAATAAATACAGGAAAAAGAGATTTATATAATTGTCTGTACCGGGATTAAACATATCAAGTGAGAGTTTACCCTGATAAATGCGGGATAATTACTGTAAACAGGTATTCTCTAATAACCTTTATTTTCCTTAAAAAAGCACAGCTTGCCTCTGGCAATACAGGGGGAAAAAGATGCTGCTTGACAGTACACAGAAAAATAAACTTAACAGGTTTTTCAATACCATAAGACTGAACAACACAGGTATTGATAAGGAATGTAAAATTGAACAGATAACTGCCTATCTGGAAGTTATCCATTCACAAATCAGAAAGCTTTCATATAAGAGAAAGCTCGTTTTTATTGACAGCGGTGCGGGGAACTGTTACCTGAGTTTTCTTGTCTACTATTTTTATACAAACATAGATAAGAGAGACATAGAGATCCACTGTATCGATGTCAATGAAAAGCTGATGGAAAACTGCAGGGGAAAGGCAGAGTGCCTGGGTTTTTGGCAAATGTATTTCCACGGCTGTGCTATTGCTGATTTTCATACAGATGCAAGGCCTGATCTCGTCTATTCTCTTCATGCGTGTGATACAGCAACTGACCAGGCTATCTATCTGGGGCTCAGGCTGAAATCAAGGAATATCCTGTCTGTATCATGCTGCCAGCATACAGTCAGGAAAATGCTGAAAAAAATACCGTTCAGGGGAATCAGCCGTCATCATGTTTTCAGGGAGAGGATTATATATATGCTTGCAGATTCGCTGAGGGCGCTTCTTCTTGAATCATGCGGCTACAAAACTGATATTATTGAATTTGTCTCTTCAAGATACACAGACAAGAATGTAATGATCCGGGCAAAGCTTTCAGCTGTCAGGGACAGGGAAAAGGTGCTTGAGGAATACAGGCAGATAAAAGACAGTTTCAATACAGCGCCTGTGCTTGAGGAGTATATGAAAGAACTTGCAGTCTGATTGCCTGGTTGTGATGTTTCTGGAACATTGAAGATGTAAAATAAACAGCTGTAAGCATGAAGCATCTCTTGCATATGCTGGATTGATATCTCTTTTTGGAAGTATTATCCTGCTGCCAGGCAGCAGGGGAAGCTGTTCTGATGTTTCAGTAATCTTTGTTGCTGGGTAACTATTTGTAACCGGTTGGTAAATAATTTTAAGCAGAATAAGAAGCTGAAGCAGTTCAGGGTTCTCCTGATAATTAAAAGGGCAGTCTGGCTGGTAACCAGGCTGCCCCTTTTTTTAAATATATTGTTAATATAAGTTTTTCTTTATCAGCTTATTACTGGCTTTCTTACATCTTCCAGAAGATTAGAAAATAATTGCAGCCTTCATAAACTGTCTATTTTTTCCCGTGATCAAAAGCCTCACCTGCCGCTTTCGGTGCCTGTGAAGATTTGGAAAAAATAATCAGCGCGATAAGTGTCACTATATAGGGAAAAGTCTTGAGAAGAACAGGCGGAATTGCGGCAAGTGCCGGTACTGCCTGTGACACATTTGCCACTGTTGTTGCAAACCCGAAGAAGAATGTTGCACCCAGTATTCCAAGCGGTTTCCACTGTCCGAAAATAAGTGATGCGAGTGCAAGGAAGCCGAGACCTGCGACAGATCCGTTAAACTCTCCTGAATATGTTACAAGTATTGCAGCCCCTCCAAGTCCTGCGAAAGCTCCTGACAGCATTACACCGATATATCTTATTACATAAACATTCACCCCCGCAGCATCTGCAGCATGGGGATGGTCTCCGCATGCCCTGAGTCTCAGACCGAATGCTGTCCTGTAGATGACAAAGCGGGAAACAAAGAGTATGAGCAGTATCAGCCATGTCGACATGTATGTCTGGCTGAAAAACAGTTTTCCTATTACAGGAATGCTGCTCAGGACAGGCACGTTAAAACGGGTCAGCCCGCTCATTATATGTATATTCCCGCTTCCGGTGAGGTTTCTTGCAATAAATACAGTCAATGCGCCTGCTATCATGTTTATGGCTGTACCGCTTATAACCTGATTTGCGTTGAGGTTGATGCTTGCAAAAGCGTGAAGCAGTGAAAAAAGAATTCCTGCTATCATTGCCGCAAGTATTCCAAGCCATATTGCCCCTTCCGGATAAATATGCTGAAGAGATGATATTACAAAAGCCGAGGAAAATGACCCTATAACCATAAGCCCTTCAAGACCGATATTTACAACCCCGCTTTTTTCACTGAAGAGTCCTCCGAGTGATGTGATCAGCAGGGGAGCGGTAAATGCCATTGCATAAGGAAAGATCTGAGAAATTATAGCCCACATTATTCTGCTCCTCCTTTATTGGCTCCGGAGGCTTTCAAGCCTGAAGTTTTAGCTTTTACTGCAGTGATTGCCTTTTCTATGAGAACGCTTGTCGCTGCGAAATAAATTATTGTAGCAATAATAGTGTCCCCGATTTCAGGAGGAATTGCAGTCATTGCATTCATGAACCCTTTTCCTGAATGAAGTATCCCGAAAAAGAGTGCACTGATAAGTACTCCGTATGGAGAATTGCTCCCCAGAAGCGCAACAGCAATACCGTCAAATCCGAGGCTTGGAAGTACGCCTATCTGTATGTTTGATGCATAACCTATGTAAAATGTTGCTCCACCTATTCCTGCAAGTGCGCCTGCAATAACCATTGAGAGGACTATGTTCCTGTTTACATTCATACCGGCATATTCAGCCGAGAACCTGTTGTATCCGGCCGCCTTCAGCTCAAATCCCAGTATTGTCCTGTTGAGTATTATTTCAATGATTATTACAGCTATTATTGCAAGAAACAGCCCATAATTGATAAATGAGCCGTCAAAGAGGTTTGTCAGCCACGGAGCCTTGAGGCTGGCTGCCGCCGGTATGTTTCTCGATTCTGTTTCCAGGAATTCCCCTTTGAAAAAGGCAGGTACAGTGTAGTAAATCACCCAGTAGCTGACCCAGTTCATCATTATTGTGGCAACAACTTCATGCACATTGAAACGCGCTTTCAGAAACCCTGGAACAAGCGCCCAGAGCCCGCCGCCTATCATTGCGGCAATAATCATTGCAGCAAGCAAGATGAAGCGGGGCATGTCAAAAGTAAGCCCTACTGCAGTTGCACATAATCCTCCGAAAAGCATCTGGCCTGATGCCCCTATATTGAAAAGGCCTGTCTTGAATGCAAAGGCAACCGAGAGCCCTGTAAAAATCAGGGGTGTTGCTGTTGCAAGAGTATTACCGACTCTCTCTATATTCATCAGGCCGCCTCTGAAGAGGTAATTATATCCTTCAAAAGGGTTGTTTCCTGTTATCAGCATAAGAAGAGCTCCTGCAAGAAGTCCCAGTATTACTGATATGAGTCCTATAATTACATGTTTATTGATTGTTATTTTCAAACTTCTTCCCCTTTTCTGATTCCTGTCATCATCAGTCCAACCTCTTTTTCATCAGTTTCAGAAGCTTTGACTATTCCTATCAGTTCTCCGTTGTTTATGATTGCAATCCTGTCTGAAAGGTCGAGGACCTCATCAAGTTCAAGTGAAACCAGAAGAACAGCTTTTCCGCTGTCTCTCTGCTCAACAAGCCTTTTATGTATATATTCAATAGACCCGACATCAAGCCCCCTTGTAGGCTGAACCGCAATAAGAAGGTCGGGGTTGTGGTCTACCTCCCTCCCTACAATTGCTTTCTGCTGGTTTCCCCCTGAAAGAGATCTTACCGGTGTTACTGCCCCTTCACCTGTTCTGACATCAAAGTCTTTGATGATTTTATCCGCATGTTTCCTTATAGCTTCCCTGTTGAGTATGTAGTTCCGTGAATAGGGTTCCCTGTTGTAAATTTCGAGAATCATGTTTTCCTCTACAGAGTAATCAAGGACAAGTCCCCTTTTCTGCCTGTCTTCAGGAATATGCGCAATTCCTGAAAGTATTCTCTCCCGTATTGAGGAGGAAGTTATATCTTTTCCGTTCAGAAAGATGTTCCCGTTCTCGGTTTTCCTGAGGCCTGTCAGCGCTTCTACCAGCTCGGTCTGCCCGTTTCCGTCCACCCCTGCAATTCCCAGTATTTCCCCCTGTTTTACATCTATGGAAAAATTTTTAAGTCCCATAACACCTTTGTGGTTGCTCATAACTGTAAGGTCCCTGAGTTCAAGTACTTTCTCTCCCGGTTCCTGTTCCTTCTTGTCCACTGTAAAGGAAACCTTGCGCCCCACCATCATTTCCGCCATGTCTGCTTCAGATTTCTCTGCGACATTCACAGTCCCGATGAATTTACCCTTTCGTATGACAGTACACCTGTCAGCTGCTGCTTTTATCTCTTTCAGTTTATGTGTTATCAGTATTATGGATTTCCCCTCTTTTTTAAGGTCTTTCATAATCTTGATAAGTTCCTGAATTTCCTGGGGAGTGAGAACTGCTGTCGGCTCATCAAAGATCAGTACTTCAGCGTTTCTGTAAAGCATCTTCAGGATTTCAACTCTCTGCTGCATACCTACAGATACATTTTCTATTACAGCATCAGGGTCTACATTCAGCCTGTATTTTTCTGAAAGCTCCTTTATCTTTCTTGAAGCATCTCTCAGGTTCAGTGTCAGCCCCTGCTTCGGTTCCATCCCGAGAATAATATTTTCTGTGACAGTAAAGTTATGGACAAGCTTGAAATGCTGATGGACCATCCCGATTCCAAGATCATTCGCCTGGTTGGGGTTTGTTATATTGACATCATTTTCCCTTACCCTGATCTGTCCTGAATCAGGTTTATAGAGTCCGAAGAGTATACTCATCAGGGTTGATTTCCCTGCGCCGTTTTCCCCGAGGAGGGCAAGTATTTCTCCCTTTTTCAGGCCCAGCGATATATTGTCATTGGCAATAATACCGGGAAATTCCTTCCTGATATTTTCCATCTCAACGATATATTCCATATGACAATCTCCTTGTTCAGTTTCGATGTTTGAATATCCTGAAAATGCTTTACAGGAATTTATTCAGGCCGGTATAAAGGCTTCTGTTTCCTGCTTATTATTCAGCAATATATAATAAGTATATGCATATTAATTACTTCTGCATTTATTTATCATGAAATCGTGACTCATAAACCGGCATCTGTCTTTTTCAGACAGTATTATATCATATCAAATCTCGGGCTGTAATTAAAGTTTAAAATAACTTACAGAGGTTGTTTTCAGTGATGACTCAATAAACAGGGATTCCGAAAAGGGATATAAAAAAGCCGCAGAGTTTTAAGACCCCTGCGGCTTTCTGGCTTTCTGTTGAATGCCTGTATTTTATATTCATGAAAAAATGTTCAGTTTTCAACTGTTCCAGATCTTTTCATATCTGATATCTGGCTGGATTTATTATTTAATAAGATCGCCCTGTTCAGCAGAAACCTTGATATCGCCGCCCTGGATCTTTTTAAATACATCATCAACTTTTGCAATAACAGCAGAATCGAGATTCGGGTTTTCTGCAGGAATACCTACACCGTTGTTTGTTGCATCAAAGATAAAAGTCTGTCCTCCCGGAAATTTACTTTCAAGTTGTGCTTTAATCATGTCATAAGCGGCAACTCCGATTTTCTTTGTTGCGGAAGTAAGGATGATTGATTTATCTCCCTGGTAGATTCCGTCAGGATACTGGTCAACATCAACACCGATGATCCATACATCCTGTCCTGTCTTTGCTCTTGATTTTGCCTCGTTGATAGCTCCAACTCCTACACCGCCTGCTGCACAGAAAATAGCATTGAGACCCTTGTCAAACATCTGGGCTGCAAGCTGCTGTCCAGCAGCAACATCATTGAAAGTACCCTGGTAGATGATGTTTTCCGCATTGATTTTTATGCTGGTTCCGAGGTTGTCATTGGCATATTTTATACCCTGCTGAAATCCCCAGTTGAATTTCTGAACTGGAGGAATTTCCATTCCGCCGATAAATCCCATTTCACCCTCTTTCAGCTGGAGGGCAGCTGCAACTGCAGCGATAAATCCTGATTCATGCTCTGCAAAGAAAACAGAAACTGTGTTGTCTCCTGTCTTGAACACGCTGTAGTCTGCGTTATGGGGTGCACCGTCTATGAGTACGAAATTGGCATCTGTATATTTATCCTGAGCCTGGAAAATAGCTGTTTCGAATTTAAAACCTGGAGTTACAATAAATTTGAATCCTGCATCGTAGAGGTTCCCGATTTCCTTGAGGTAATCTGCCTCTGTTGTTCCAACAGGTTTCAGATATTTTGTTGATACGGAAAGTTCTTCACCAGCTTTGACAATCCCTTCCCATGTACCCTGGTTGAAAGATTTGTCATCAATTGTTCCGGCATCAGTAACCATACCGACTTTCATGGCTTTTTTTTCTTCAGCTTTTTTTGAACATCCAGTTAATACAACTGAAAAAGTCAGAAGAACTGCAAGAAAAATAATCATTGATCTTCTCATTTTGTCTTTTCTCCTTTTTAGTTAAGCAAAATTAAATTTATTCCTATAAAATTGTGTTGTCAAGGATAATTATTTCTACCAGAGCTTTGTTGGTAGTTTTACCTTGTCGGCTCCCGGTATTTTCACCTTGTCAGCAGGTACAGCTGAATCAAGTTTCTTCTTGAGAGAGGCTTTTTCTCTTTCTAGTCTGCTTTTAAGTGAGTCAAGTTCCCCTCTCATTGAATTGATTTCATCCCCAATTCTGCTGTTTTCATCAATGCTGTCTTTGAAATAGCTTTCCAGGCCTTCCATTATCATATCTTTCTGATCTGAAGTTAATTCAGAAGGGGAAAGAGTGTCTTTGAGCAGCCTGTCAAGGTTGGAATCCAGTTTGATCTTCCTTGTGTCTTTCCCTGTTTTAAATGATAGGCTGAATTCCAGAGGAGTATTCTTATTCAGTACTGAAGAAACAGCTTTCCCTGTGAAATCATCAGTACCTTCTGCTTCATAGCTTGAAGTTTTTATTTCTGCAAGCCCTGAGAGTGATCTGTCTTTTTCTATGGATATTTCCGAGGTAAGATTGTATACCCCTTCAATTGTATTTACTCCGGGTAGAAAATTGCTGAATTTGAAATCCGCACCAGGCAGGTTAAGCTTTACACTGCTGTTTTTTTCTCTTGCTTCCCTGTTGTCAAAATAACCTTCAATACTGATATTTTCATTATTTTTACTGTAGGCAAGAGTAAACTCTGTCGGTTTCCCTGCAAGATCCTGGTTGTTTGTGATTGAATCAATCATCATTGAGTATTCTCTTTTCCCGTCAACAAAGCTTCCTGAAGTCTTCTCAATCAGAAAGCGGGGTTTGTTGTTTGTGACCGGGAAATATATGTTTCTTCCCCGTTTGACTTTTACAGTTTCAGCCTTTTTCCCCTTTTCCTTTTTCAGTTTTTCAGCAATTGAAAATGCTTTTTCATATTTTTTCAGAAACGGCGCGAAACTCTCCATTATATAGTTTCTCATGTATTCTTTCAGATCAAAGGACTGGGCAGGATTGAGCTTTTCAGAAAGAAATGCAAAATCCTTTTCTGCGGCTGTCCCGATGATGGATTTGCCTGAGACTGCAAGTTTTTGCGCCGACTTGAATTTATCTCCTGTCTCTTCAATCTCTTCCAGAATGCTGTCAGCTGTTTTAATTGCTGAATTTATATCATTGGTGAGTTTTTTTATCTTATCAACTTCAAGAGGTGAATTAATCTTTGTCTTTTTTACTTCATCAGCAGTTTTTTCAAGTGATTCCAGCTGATTTTCAGTGCTGTTTAACCCTGTTTTTATCTCGTTTTTTGTGTCTTCATATGATTCCCTGATCTTTGCAAGTTCGGAAGGAGTTGAGAGACTGTTAAGATTTTCCTCTATCAGTTTTTTTACACTGTCTTCAGTTATTTCAGGCGCCTTGAAAGAGGGAAGCCGGCTCTTTTTTTCTGAAGCTTTTTGTTCCTCTTTATCAAACACCTTTCCTCTGTTTTTCCTGTCTGTATCAATAGCAAAATATTCAAGCTCTATCTTTTCAGCATTGAATTTCCCCTTGAGTGCTTCTTTCATCCTGATATTGATTTCCGCTCTCCCTGTCTCAAACAGATTTTTATCAGGGGTTTCCCTGTCTGTTACTCTGAGCGCCTTGAAACTTATATCTCCCTTTAAAAGGCTCAGGGAAAGAGAATCAATCTCTGATTCAGCCTTGAATGCTGCTTCAAGCGCTTTTTCAAGCCCTTTTTCAGCGAGAGGATTTTTAAGAAAGAGGGAAAAAAGTATGGCAAGGATAACAACAGCTGCCAGTGCTCCCGTCTTTCCTATTCCCAGGGCCCCGGAATTGTTTTTTATAGTTTTTGCAATTCTGTTCAGTTCTTTGATTTTTTTCCTGTCATCAGTCTCTGAAGGCAGGTAAAATCCCTCTTCAAGCCTGTAAAAATCAAGGACAGATTTTTTCTCATCTTCAAGAAACAGTCTTGAAAGGATTTTCTTCCTGAATTTCTTTTCAGTATATTTTTTTCTCAGTATTTTATTTAATTTTTTACCCATTATAATACTCCCTGCTCTTTTTTACCTTTTCAGTTCAAATGCTTTCTTGAAAATCCATACTATTTTTGAAACAAGTGGAAGTTTCCCTATCTTTTTGATTATTGTACTGGACATTATTCTGTCTCTGATTTTTTCCCTGTACAGCTTTAAAAGCAGTTTAAACAGGAAAAAGAGAGGAACTGATACAGCAATCATGGTAATCAGGCTCCCGATAACAACTGTGTTGTTGAATCCTGTGAAGGGGAGAACCGGCATGCTGTTCAGTTTTATGAGAATAGGTTCGAGACTTTCTGCTGTGAGGATTCTGTAACCGATAAAATCAAAAAAGGGATCGAAGAGCAGCGCCAGTGGTTTCAGTACTGCTGCCATAATCATCTCTGCACCGAAATTGATTTTAAGAAAAAATGTTACTGCCAGTATTGCAAACCATGTAATATTTCCGGAAGGAAGCATTGCAAGCAGTACACCCAGGGTAAGTGCCGCAGCTACTTCTCCCGGCCTGTTGTTTGAATTCAAAGCTGCAATAGTCTTAATTATCCATTTTATAATCATATACTTTTCCTTTTTCAGAGTTATTAATAAGCTGAAAAAAACATCTTCCTGAACTTTCTGCTGCAGGATATGCTCTCTGGTGTCTCTGTAACAACTGTGATTAATCGGTGATCAGGAAATTTCCTCTTTCAGGTCTCCGGAAAAATCCTGAAACAATTATATTATAAGCTGTTAACGCATATTATGATAATATATTTACTGAAAAAATATCAGGAAGTATTTTTTTTGATAAAATATCAGGTGCAAAACATTCTGATCCGGAAAAATCTTGAAAAAATAATATTATGTGATTAAAGTTGTCCGGGGTGGATTTGCTGCAGATTACAGATATTTCTGCCAGTTTTAAACAAACTGGCAGAAATATTAATTATGTGACATTGAGAAAATTTTCAACAGTTTCAATAGTTTCATCAAGCTCTTTTTTCCTGCTGTTATAGATATTTGTATTATCTCCGTAAATACCTGTTTCTATTTTAAATGAATCTCTTTTTTCCAGAAGTTTTTCATGGAAATTTTTCCAGCTATATTCAGTGTGGAGTGATTCAGTGGGAATAATTTTAGCAGTTGCTTTCCAGCTCTTGTTAATCTTTTTTCTCAGAAGTACAAGAGTAATCAGCTCATCAGGCTTGAGTTCGCTGTAAAGTTCATAGTCACTTTCAGCTTCAGGAAAGAGTCTTTTATAGAATTTTTCAAATTCCTCTTCCCCTTTCTCAAATTCCTCTTTTTTATAGAAGAACCGCGCTTTCAGGGGGAGGTTGTTTTCGATACAGAAATCATCTGTTTCTTCGTTTTCAAGGATTTTTTCCGCCTTGTCAAATTCACCTTCCTCAATATAGCACCATGCTGTAACAGCTCCTGCAGCGGGGTTTCCTGTTTTTTCATACCCTGAGGATACTGTCCTGAAGATTTTTTCCATATTTTCCTGGGTTGAATAATTGTTGAAATATGTAACATAGAGCTGTGTTGCAGAAGGTGTTTCTGAGATTGCTTTTTCAAGCACCCCATCCGCCTCTTTGAAAAACTGCCTGTCCCGAAGATATTTTGCAGATATGAGTCTTCTTTCCCATTTTGGTCTTTTCATATTGGGATAGATGTAATAAAGAAAAATAATTACAGAAACAAATACTGCTATAAATATTATTTTAATAGTCATTGCCTTTCTCCTTTTTTCCGCTGTTTATTCTGTCCATGGGTTGTTTTTTTTCTCATCAGCTATAACAGTTTCCGGGCCATGACCTGTATAGACTCTTGTGTTATCCGGAAGTTTGTAAAGCTTTGTTTTAATTGATTCCAGCAGCAGATTGTGGTCTCCTCCCGGAAAATCAGTTCTTCCTATGCTTCTGAAGAAAAGCACATCTCCGCAGAAGAGAGAGCCTGATTTTTCATGGTAGAGGGATATACACCCCTGGGTATGGCCCGGAGTGTAAAGAACTGAAAGAGTGATTGAGCCGAAACTTATTGTATCCCCTTCGTTTAATAATATTGAGGGCTCGGGAGACTGCTCAATACTCAGTCCGAAAAATGATGATCCTCCCCCCTCTTTCATGAGTCCGGCAGCATGTTTGTGGGAAGCAATTTCTGTTGTCTCTTTTTTAAAGAAAGCATTTCCCCCGATGTGATCAAAATGGCCGTGAGTATTTATAATATACTTAAGATTCAGCTTGTTTTCATTTATATAGCTGTCAATTTCACTGCTCTTGTCGCCTGGATCAATCAGTACAGCTTCGCTCGTTTCAGTATCTTCGAGTAGATAACAGTTTGTCTGTACAGGCCCCAGCACATATTTTGTGATTTTCATCAGAAGCTCCTGTCTTTAACTGCTTTCCGCAGTTGTGCATTTTGATAAATGTAAACTAATTTCATATATAAGTGAACCTGTTTATTCACTTATGGGCACCTTTAAAAACTCGCTTTTGAAAGTTTCTTCACCGGCAGCTGTTCAGTAAATTTTATTATGTTTAAAAAATATAACAGGTGAGTATATGAATTATTGATAAGTTGTTAAAAACCACAAAAACACACAAAAAACCACAAAAATGGGTTGCAAGCTGTACATAACAGGTTTATTATAAGGAAATTGCTGAAAATATAGTTTGGTGATTTTTTGCTGGTAAACATCTAAGGTTTTATACAGGTTTGACTGGGAAATATTCGCATTTGCGAGTTTTCAGGAGTACACATAAAATAAGCAACTTGCACAGAGAGGTAGCTGGATGGAAGTTTTAGGGAAAAAGGAATTGGCGGTAAGTCGGGAACAGGGCGATATTAACACGAGTGATGAAAGACATAAGTACTGGGAGCGGAATCTCAGTAAAGAGGCAAGGGAAATATTTGAAGAGGATAAGAAATATTTCCTTCATCAGGCTCTTTCAACTCCTGTACTGAATGTTCTGAAAAAGACTGACGGAATTTATATTGAAGACTGTGACGGCAGGAAATATATAGATATGCATGGTAACGGTGTACATAATGCAGGATTCAGCAATCCGGAAGTAATTGAAGCTGTTAAAAAGCAGCTTGATGAAAAATTGGCATTTACTCCCAGACGTTACACAAATGCCCCAGCAGTAAAACTTGCAAAAAAACTTGTTGAGATAACTCCTGAAGGTCTTGATAAGACTCTCTTCTGTCCCGGGGGGTCTGAGGCAAATGAAATGGCCCTTTCCCTTGCAAAGCAGGTAACAGGGAATTTCAGGACAATCTCATTCTGGGATTCATTTCACGGGGCAGGATATGCTGCATCAAGTGTAGGCGGGGAAGAGCACTTCAAGGGTGGACAGGGCCCGATGGTTCCCGGCGCATTTAAGGTTGAATTTCCCAACTATTACAGAAATCCATGGGGTTTTGAAAATGAAGAGCAGGTAGACAATGAATGCCTCAGGCAGATGGAGCTGATTTTCAGGAGGGAACCTGGTGTTGCAGCTGTTCTTGGTGAGCCTGTATCTGCAACCCCTGTAGTTCCCGGAAAGAATTTCTGGGGCAGGGTGAAGGAGTTGGCCCACAGGTATGGCGCTCTGCTTATTTTTGATGAGGTTATTGAAGGATTCGGAAGAACAGGCAAGATGTTTGCATGTGAGCATTTTATTACACCGGATATACTTGTGCTGGGAAAATCAATGGGGGGAGGTCTTGTACCGTTTGCCGGGATTGTAACAAAGTCTGAATATGATGTTCTTCACCACAGATCTATCGGTCATTATACACATGAGAAAAATCCTCTCTGCAGTGCAGCCGGGCTTGCAGAGATTGAATATATTGAAAAGAACAATCTTGTTGAAAATTCCAGGATCGTCGGAGAATATGCGATAGAGAGGTTCAATGAACTTAAAGCGAAACACCGGATAATCGGCAATGTGGCTGGTGTAGGCTGCCATCTGGGTATTGATCTTGTGAAGGACCGGAATACAAAAGAACGAGCTGTCGTGGAAGCTGAGTCTGTCATGTATAAATGCATGGAAAAGGGACTTGCTTTCAAGCTTATAGAAAGCAATATAATTACACTGCGTCCATCAATTCTCATCAGCAGGGATGAAATGGGGTGGTGTATTGATACTATAGAAGAAGCTATTATTGAAGTTGAGAATGGTAATTACTATTAGTTTTTGAACCTGAAAAGCTGCAGTTTTGAAACTGATGATCCTGTATATAAGTAAATACTCCACGAATGTGTGATATATCCGGCTTGCCGGGTATATCTCCTTAATTTAATTATATTCAGAAACCTGACATGAAATAGGAGCTTCGATATTGAATATCCGTTTCAATTCCATTAATAAACAGATAACCCTAACACAAATCTAACAGAAACCTAACATAAGTTGCAATAAATATTGATTAATTGTTAGATGAATGTTAAATGTTAGGATAATGTTAGGAAGTGTATACAGTTCCAGTATACATCCATCATTAAAACAACTCAAGGAGAAGGTTATGAAGAAAACATTGATTATTCTTGCTACGGTATTGCTTTTTTCAGCACAGGTTTTTGCAAACGGAACAATGGAAGGAAACGGAGCAGTAAAAAAACACGCAGTAATGGGTGTATCAGGACTTGGAGGCAGCGCTTATCCTGTAATGGCAGTTATCAGCGGACTTGTTGAAAAGAATACTGATTCAAAAGTTACAGTTCAGTCATCAGGCGGCGGGACTGAAAATATCAGACTCATGCAGCAGGGACAGTACCAGATGGGGTACTCAGAAGCAAATGTGATGGCTTACGGGTATAATGGAACAGATCTTTTCGAAGGTAATCCTTACAAGGATATGAGATTTGTAGCAAATGCATATCCGCTTGTATTCCAGGCAGTAGTTCATAAAAGCAGCAAAATCAAGAATCTTGAAGATATGAAAGGAAAATCTTTTTCACCGGGCTGTGCAGGTTCAGGTGATGAATCAGGATGGGCGGAAATCTTTAAAGCAGCTGGTCTTGAAAAAGAAGATCTTATCTGGAAACCTCTTACTCATACAGAAAGAGCAATGGCATTTAAAGACCATGTACTTGACAGTGTAGGGTATGAAACATCATGTCCTTCAGGATCAATTCTTGAAGCGTCAGCTCAGAATCCTGTAACAATTCTTGCAATCACAGGTGATGTAAGAAAAAGAGTATTTGAAATGTATCCCTGGTATTCTCCATGGACTATTCCTGCAGGATCTTATAACGGCCAGGATGAAGAAGTTGAAACATGTGTAGTAGGTGCTGCTATTATGGCAGATGCCAATCTTAATCCTGAAGTTATTTATGACTGGCTTTATGCTATGTTTGATACTGATATGAAATCAGTACAGAGTGTACATGCTATGAGTAAATTCATCACTCTTGAATCTGCTCTTGACGGCAGAGGTCCGGTTCCTTTTCATGATGGGGCTGCAAAATACTATAAAGAAAAAGGCATGATCGATTAATCTGAAAATATTTTTCAGAAGATAATTGCTGCTTCGCTGCAGTAATGAAAAATCCCTGTTCCCGGTCCGGACAGGGATTTTTTTGATAATAATCCTTAATTCAGTTTATAATAAATTTAAGAAGATTGCTTATTTTGAATAGCTGATTATCATTAGAATCAATTGAAAACTATCCTCCCCGGGGGGGATGGGTATATGCGTATCTTCATAAAAAACATAAAGAGCTTGTAAAACCTCTTGAGAAGGTATTGAAGAGAATGCATGATTCCGGGATTATCCTGAAATATAAAAAGGAATCTGAAAAACCATAAACACTTCCTGTGTTATCTGACAATTTCAATCAGGGCTGTGAAATACTATCGTATCAATACAAGCCGACTGCTGCTGTATTTTTCATAAAGATCATCTGACAATCCGGAGTCTGTAATGATTCTGTCTGCATAATCAAGACTGCACATTTTCAAAAGGCATACCCTCTCAAAATTGCTGCTTGTTGCAAGAATTGTTTTGCAGCCTGATATTTCCATCATTTTTTTCTGGGTCTGAAGTTCATCAATCCTCAGGTCTGTAATACCCTCGTCAAGTGATATGCCGCTTGCACTTATAAATGCAGTGTCTACCCTGAACCGTCCGAGGTTGTCCTCTGTCATTTCGCCGAAAACTGAGTATTCATTGTTTTTGAAAACCCCGCCTGCAAGGATTATGGTATAGTTATTCATCTCAGACAGTTCATTCAGGACTTTAAGTGAATTAGTAAGTATTGTAAGCCTTGTGAATTTTTCCCTTAACTTTTTAGCAAGCTCCAGTGTTGTTGTCCCGCAGTCAAGGGCAAGGGAATCCCCCTCTTTTATAAACCGGAGTGCTTTTTCTGCAATTTCCTGCTTTTCCCATTCATGTTCTTTTTCCCTGTAGTTGAATGCAGGGTATTTTTTATTGCTTTTCTCAAGTGTTGCTCCGCCATGTACTCTTTTAACAAATCCCTCTTTTTCGAGATTTTCAAGGTCTCTTCTTATAGTTTCTGAAGAGACGGAAAAGAGCCGGTTAAGGTCTGCTGCTCTGACAAAACCAGATTTTTCAATTAATGACAGTATTTTTTCATACCTTTCCTGGGGATACATTTTTTACCTGCCTCTATTCGCCGATAATCTTTACAAGGACCCGTTTTTTTCTCATCCCGTCAAATTCGCCGTAGAATATCTGTTCCCAGGGGCCGAAATCAAGCCTTCCTTCTGTAACTGCAACCACAACTTCTCTTCCCATTACCTGCCGTTTCAGGTGAGCATCACCGTTGTCTTCAAATCCGTTATGTTTATACTGTGAATGGGGTTTTTCAGGGGCCAGCTTTTCAAGCCATTTCTCATAATCCTGATGAAGCCCTGATTCATCATCATTAATAAATACACTTGCTGTTATGTGCATTGCATTAACAAGGCAGAGCCCTTCCCTGATACCGCTTTTATCAAGCTCTCTTTCAATATCATGTGTAATATTAATAAATGCCCGCCTGGTATTTGTCTGATAATACAGTTCTTTTCTGTGTGATTTCATTATTTAAATTCCCTGTAATGTGATTTCTAATTACTATATCATGATTTCCTGTGAACAAAAACTGAATTACTTTTATTGTTTTGTTTTTATCGCAAACAGGAATAAACTCCTGAATTCCTGAACCCGGATGAGTTTTCCATGAACCAGTCAGCTCAAATATTTACTGTTACCTGATTTTTACCGGGTAAATATTCCTGTTAAAAAAACTCCCTTTTTGTTATACTTCTCCTGTATGGATAAAAATATAAAAATCTCACTCGACAATGTATCGTTTTCATATGAGGAAAAGCCGGTACTGAGCAATATAAGTTTCAATGTTTATGACAGGGATATTATAACTGTTGTTGGGCCGAACGGTGGGGGGAAGACAACCCTCCTGAAACTGATACTGGGACTTCTGAAACCTGACAGCGGTACTGTAAAAATCAACGGTCCCCGCCCCGGTTATGTGCCCCAGTTTTCCCATTTTGACAGTAAATTTCCAATTACTGTGTTTGATGTTATTCTTTCCGGACGGCTTACCCCGGGGTGGGGATTCTACAGCAGGAACGATAAAAATGAGGCTGAAAAAGCAATATCTGATATGCGCCTGGAAGGGGTAAGAAACAGCCATTTTTCCGCCCTCTCAGGGGGGCAGAGACAGAGGGTGCTCATTGCAAGAGCTCTTGCCGGGAACCCGGAGATCCTTCTTCTCGATGAACCGACAGCCAATGTAGATGCATCTGTAGGTTCCTATCTTTCAGAAATCCTTCTCAAACTGAACCGGCAGCTTACAATTATGCTTGTGACCCATGATATGGGTTTTGTTCACAGTTTAACAGGACGTGTTTTCTGTATTAACAGGGATTTTCATGAACATCCGCTTGAATGCGTTGAAGAGGAAGCTTCACTTGCAGGGCATCAGAAAGGGATGAAGCTTGTGAGGCATGATATCCAGCTTAACAGGGGAGACTGCGGAGGATGTTTCAATGATTGAAAATTTTTTATCTGCTCTTTTTAATCCTTCAATTCCTTTTATCAGGTATGCATTCCTGGCGGGGCTTTTTTCAAGCATTGCATTCGGAATGATCGGGACATATGTTGTTGTCAAGAGGATAAGTTATATAGCAGGTTCTGTAAGCCATGCAACACTTGCAGGTATCGGATTTGCAGTTTATATGAATGAGGTGCATTCTGTTTCCTGGCTGACTCCGATGGCAGGGGGGCTTGTTTCCGCCCTGATAACAGCAGTCATACTCTCGTTTGTCACAAACAGCAACAGGGAGAGGTCAGATACAGCGATTGGAACTGTGTGGGCCCTTGGAATGGCTGTCGGAATTCTCTTTATTTATGCCTCTCCCGGATACGGAGATCCCATGAGTTATCTGTTCGGCAATATTCTTCTGATAAAGAAAACAGATCTCTTCATGATTCTTATCCTTGATGCGGTGATAGCCTCGGTTGTAGTACTTTTCTACAACAGGTTTCTTTCAGTCTCATTTGATGAGGAATTCGCAAGAGTAAGAGGGATAAATACTTTTGTTTATAATATGCTGCTTACAGTTCTAATCGCCTTGACTGTTGTACTCATGGTCTCGACTGTCGGGATTGTCATGGTAATAGCATTTATGACTATACCCCCGGCTACAGCATCGCTTTTTACAAGAAGGCTGTGGAAAATGATGCTTCTTGCATCTTTATTCTGTGCATTTACTTCTCTTTCAGGCCTCTTCATAAGCTATTCTGTAAATATACCTTCAGGTGCGACAACAATAATCTCAGCCGGGATTATATATTTTTCGGCTGCACTGGTTAAAAGGGGATTTGATGTAAGGCTTAAAAAGAAAACCGCTTTGAATAAATTGGAGGATTTCTGAAATATTCCGGGATTTCCAGGTAAAGAATCATGCTGATAAAGCTTGAATCTGTTATACAATGGATATATAAATTAAAAAGATATATTATTATTGATTCGTAATGAATAATATATTTAAGAACCTGTTACAGGTTTATATAATGATGTGCTAATAATCAAAAAGGATGGATTAAATGAAAAGATTTGCAATGACTTTACTGGTTGTTCTTCTTGCTGTTTCATTCACCAGCAGCCTCTGGGCAGGGGGAAAAAAAGAGGAAAAAAAGGCTGAATCTGTAAGAAGCAGCGAATTCAGCAATCTTCCGGATCTTAAAGGAAGAGTTGTAAAAGCTGTTACAGGTAATGATTATCCCCCTCTTAATTTTGTCGAAGCTTCTACAGGCAAGGCAATAGGATGGGAGTATGATGCTGTCAATGAAATCGGAAGAAGGCTTAACTGCGAAATTGAATGGAATGTTACAACATGGGATACAATGATTTCAGCTGTCAGGGCCGGCCAGTTTGATGTGGGAATGGACGGGATTACCATCAATGCTGAAAGGGAAGAGCAGATTGATTTTTCCGATCCCTATATGGTTTCACAGCAGTTCATGCTTGTCAGGAAAGATGAAGCAAGATTCGAAAATGAAAAGGAATTTGCCGCAGACAAGGACCTTCTTATCGGGGCTCAGGCAGGTACTACAAATTTTTATGTTGCTGTCTACAATGTTCTTGACGGAGATGAGGCAAACAAGAGAATTAAACTCTTTGAAACTTTCGGAGCATCTGTTCAGGCGCTGATTGCAGGTGATGTTGATATGGTTCTCATGGATGCAGCATCAAGCAGAGGCTATATCGGGGCTAATCCTGAAAAACTGAAAAATACAGGCGGTCCCCTCGGAACTGAGGAGTTCGGTTTTATTTTCACACCGGATTCAGACCTCAGAGTTCCATTCAATGAAGCTCTCGCATCAATGAAAGAGGACGGATTTCTCGAAAAACTCAATACAAAGTGGTTTTTCGAATACAGCAATAAATAGATTTTAGAGGCAGGCTGCACCGGAAAGGGCAGCCTGTTTTTTTGAGGAGCATTCCAGTTGGACAACAGAAAAAAAATAAACAGCAGATTCCTTCCAGTTTCAGACCGTATATCCAGACTTCCTGTCTGGCTTCTTGCAGCGGTAATACTGGGCATAATATTTCTCTGGAAAACAACCCAGAATTCAGAGTATTCAGTTATTCTCAATGCTGTCGCAAAAGGTATCAGGACAACTGTATGGGTATCTGTAACTGCATATTTTTTTGCAGCCCTCCTGGGGCTCCTGTTCGGGCTTATGAAAACCTCATCCCTGAGGGTTCTGAGGGAAATCGCAACTTTCTACATAGAGATTGTGAGGGGAATTCCTATGCTTGTAATTCTCTATTATATAGCATTTGTCGGCGCTCCTATTCTGGTCCAGTTTGTAAACTGGCTGATGATTCCTGTAATTTCTCTCGGTATTGCAGAACCCTTGAGTATCAGGGATCTTGATTTTGTATCCCGTGCTGTTCTGGCACTTACCATTGGCTACAGCGCTTTTATCGCTGAAATATTCAGGGCGGGAATCGAATCTGTAGGAAGGGGACAGAAGGAAGCAGCTGCAGCGCTGGGTCTTTCAAGGTGGCAGGCAATGAGAAAGGTCATCCTTCCCCAGGCGGTCAGGAATGTACTCCCCCCTCTTGCAAATGATTTTGTCGCAATGGTAAAGGATTCAGCCCCTTGTTTCCGCCCTTGGTGTGCAGGATATAACACAGCTTGGAAAAGTCTATTCATCTTCAACTTTCAGGTTTTTTGAAACATATAATATAGTCGCATTCCTGTATCTGGTCATGACAGTCTCTCTGTCTCTTTTAATCAGGATTCTTGAAAAGCATATGTCGAAAGGGCGTGTCAGGGAAGGCAGCTGATCAGCTGCTTCTCATGCCGTTTGTGACTGGCAGCGCCTCTGTTTCTTTCAGAAATCTGATACTTTTACCGTGATTATCATTATTTCCTCCTGGATACTGTCTCTAAGTTCCAACTCGTATATCAGTTCTTTCCCTGATTTTCCTGTTAAAAATACTAAATGCTAAGCCTTATCAAGAAGGCTTTTAATCCCGTAGTCTGCAATCACAAGGCCGAATACTGCTGTTACTGACGGGTAGCTTCCAAGTATGTTTCTCTCTCTTCCCCTGACAAAGTCTGATGATTCATCCTCCTCAGGTGCTCTTATTCCTGTTTTTAGCGGGT
Source organism: Spirochaetia bacterium (assembly GCA_963662265.2). Classification (GTDB taxonomy): domain Bacteria; phylum Spirochaetota; class Spirochaetia; order CADAEX01; family CADAEX01. The sequence goes on from CAXXHA010000035.1 coordinate 243,560, forward strand.
TTTCATAAGAATATACACATCTTATACCTGAAGTTATCCCTTTTCTCCTGAGGTATTTTCTTAAATTTTCTTGCAAGGGGGCATATATCTGTCTCAAAAAGATCTGCAACTTTTATTTTCAACGGATCAGTTCTCAGGGCTGCCCCCATTGATGAAATTCCGTTGAGTCTTTTTTCATGTATGTAGGTGAGGAGTTCTATTTTAGGGCCTAGCGAATCAATAGCATCTACAACAAGGTCAGGGCTGTCTGAGAATATTTCTTCAAATGTTTCCCTGTGGGCAAACATTTCCATCTCTTCCACTTCCGCATCCGGATTGATGTCTCTTATTCTTTCTGCAATTACATTGACCTTGCTTCTTCCTATTGTCGATTCAAGGGCAGCCACATGCCTGTTTATATTGGACCTTGAAATATTGTCAAAGTCTACAAGCCTGAATTTTGAAATACCGCTCCTTGCAAGCCCTTCTGCTGCAAAACCTCCCACAGCGCCGAGACCTATAATTGTGACTCTCTTTCCTGTGAGCCTATTGAATTTATCATTGCCCAGAAGTTGTATAATCCGTGAAAATCTTTCCATTCTTTTCTGTTATCCTGCCGAGTTCTCCGATTGAAATATTCAGAATATCAGCTGCTGTTTTATAAGCTTTTTCAAGCATTCCGATGTAAAAACTTCCCGCTTCTGTTCCGTCTTTAAATAATTTCATTTTCCCGTGACTGTCCACTGCTGAAAAAGGGAAATCTGTCTCTATAAGCATTCTGCTTGAGTCTGCCTTTGCAATGTTTTCCAGTGTTTTGCTGTTTCTTCTGATTATCATTGCTGCTGAAAATGATATATATCCGCCCATTTTTATCAGCTCATTCATTGTTTCGTGGGAACCTGTGAAGCTGTGTATGATAAAAGGTATCCGGGTCCTGCCTTGAAAACCGCTTTTCAATATATTCAGGCAGTTTCCCCACTCCCTTACACAATGGATGGTAAAAGGCCTCTTGTATTTTACTGCAAGTTCTATATGGCTTCTGAATATTTCTTTCTGAGTTTCTATATCAGCTCCCCTTAATCTGTCAAGACCGGTTTCACCTATAAGAATTTTTTTATTTTTTTTTAGAAGGTTTTCAAGTGTTTTTTTTTCTGATTTTTCCCATATTTCAACTGATTCCGTATTCCACGGATGAAGCGCCCTGAAAAGCAGTATGTCCGGAAATGTTGATTTTTCTGCTGGAGGGGAATTAATTAATGAAGAAAAGTCTTCTCCGTCGCTTATTTCTGAGTTGATGAAGATTGAAGAGACCCCTTTTGATGAGGAAAAGTTTAAAAAATCCGAATAAAATTCTTTAAAAATTGCATTAATATGGCTGTGTGCATCAAAAAAACTCATATTCTACGAATTTCATTATATATGAAAATCAGGTTTTGTGTTAAAATAATTGAAGGAAAAAGAAAAAAACAGTTTTTTCAACCTCATTGACTATCTTTTTCCCTCTACATATACTTTCAAAAACCACAAATCAGGAGAAGATTCTTGGCCAAGGGAAAACCGATAATTAATATCGACAGGTGTAAGGGATGCGGCCTCTGTATCGGCACATGTCCTAAAAAGATCTTAAAGATGTCTGATGAAACAAACAGTCAGGGAGTTCATTATCCTGTCTGCTTTGATGAAGACTCATGTATAGCCTGCACATTCTGCGCAACAATGTGTCCGGATGTTGCAATTGAAATAGTAAAATATAATTAGAGAGAGTAAATAATATGGGTAAAAAAATTCTCATGAAAGGTAACGAGGCAATCGGTGAGGCTGCAATACTTGCAGGCTGTACCCATTACTTCGGTTATCCTATAACACCACAGAATGAAATACCTGCTTATATGTCAAAAAGGCTTCCCCAGATTGGGGGCACCTTTCTTCAGGCTGAAAGTGAAATAGCCGCAATAAGCATGGTAATGGGTGCTTCTGCTTCAGGAGCAAGGGTAATGACATCCTCATCTTCACCCGGAATCGCGCTCAAGCAGGAGGGCATTTCATATCTCTCAGGAGCACAGCTTCCCGCTGTTGTCGTGAATATGATGAGGGGAGGACCCGGGCTCGGTAATATTGCAGGTGCTCAGGGTGATTATTTCCAGGCTACCAGAGGCGGCGGAAACGGGGATTACAGGACTTTTGTTTTCGGTCCCGGTAATGTACAGGAGCTTGCAGATTATACAATCAAGGCTTTTGAACTCGCAGATAAATACAGAATGGTTGCAATGATTCTTGGAGACGGATTCCTCGGCCAGATGGCAGAAGGTTTTGAGCTTCCTGAAAAAGTTGAAAAACTTCCTGCGAAAGACTGGGCGCTTACCGGTGCAAAAGGGAGAGATCCTAAAACAATAGCATCATTGAGGCTTAAACCTGATGAGTATCTTGAACAGCATAATCTCGAACTGCAGGCAATTTATGATGAAATTACTGAGAAAGAAACAATATATGACACATATATGGTTGAAGATGCGGAAGTTCTTATTGTTGCCTATGGCACATCATCCAGGGTCTGTCGTAAGGCAATCAGGATGCTGAGGGAATCAGGCATCAAGGTAGGAATGTTCAGACCTATTACTCTCTGGCCGTTCCCCTATAAAGAACTTATTGATGCTTCAAAGGGAATGAAAAAGGTGCTTACTGTTGAAATGAGTCTCGGCCAGATGGTTGAGGATGTGTACATGAGCGCTGGTCGTTTCACTGATGTTGATTTCTACGGCCGGGCAGGAGGCATGCTTCCCAGGGTTGAAACAATTATAGAGAAGGTGAAAAGCTATGTGTAAAATATATTCATATCCGGAATCACTTATAGATGTAAAAACACATTACTGCGCCGGCTGCGGTCATGGAATTGTTCATAAACTCCTGGCACAGTGCCTGGATGAACTGGGATTAAGAGAAGATACAATTCTTGTTGCTCCTGTCGGATGTTCTGTTCTTGCTTATAACTATATCAAGGTTGACGGTCTTGAAGCTGCCCACGGCAGGGCTCCTGCAGTTGCTACAGGTATCAAGAGGGTTCATAAGGACAAGATTGTTCTTTCATACCAGGGTGACGGCGACCTGCTGGCGATAGGAACTGCAGAGACAGTTCATGCTGCCAACAGAGGGGAAAATATTACTGTTATCTTTATAAATAACGCTATTTACGGGATGACAGGCGGTCAGATGGCTCCTACAACAATGGAAAACCAGGTAACAAAAACAAGTCCTTACGGAAGGGATGTTTCTGATGTAGGATACCCGATAAGAGCCTGTGAAATGATTAATACTCTTACAAGTCCTGTTTATATAGAAAGAACCAGTGTTCATGATGTGAAAAACATCAACAAGACTAAAAAGGCTCTGATGAAGGCTCTAAAGTACCAGAAGGAAGGAAAGGGATATTCTTTTGTTGAGATCCTTTCAATGTGTCCTACAAACTGGGGTGTTGCTCCCCAGACAGGGGCAGACTGGGTAAGGGATGTAATGGTTCCTTACTATCCTTTGAAAAAGTTCAGAGATATAGAGGAGAATTAAGATGACTCATGAGATTATTTTTGCAGGATTCGGCGGTCAGGGTGTTCTCCTTGCAGGTAAAATACTCTGTATTGCTGCAATGAATGAGGGAAAATATGTTTCCCATATCCCTTCATACGGTGCTGAAATGAGAGGGGGAACAGCAAACTGCAGTGTTGTGGTTTCTGATGAAGATATTGCATCTCCTGTAGTTGAGAGTCCTGATATCTGTGTAGTTCTCAATACACCTTCACTTACAAAATTCGAACCAAGAATAAGGAAGGGAGGAACACTTATCTATAATACTTCCCTCATAAATATAAAACCTCAGAGAGATGATATTAAGATAATTGGTATTGATGCCAATGATATTTCAGAGAAGAACGGTTCATCCCGTGCCGCAAACATGGCAGCACTGGGCTGTCTTGTCGCTGAAAACCCCGAGCTTTCATCAGTTGATTCTGTTATAGGCGCTCTTGATGAAGCTATATCTGAAAGAAACAAGAAATTCAATCCTACTAATATTGCAATAATTAAAGAAGGATACAGCCGGAAGTAAAAGGGGAATGATTTACTTCAGCAATAGTATTGTTGGGATATATCATTTAATATTCAGCTCAGGCTGAACAGCATCTGGCTATGGGGCTTTCCTGTCATACAGGAGAGCCTCTTTTTTTTGTTTGAAGAAGTAATCTTTCTGTTATAGAGATGTTGATATCATTATTACAGAAAGATTATTTCATTATTAAATAACTGAATCAGGTAGAAAGCCGTTTTTCTGATTCCCGATATTTTACAATGCTTTACATCAATGCTGAGTATTTATGTTTCCCAAAAGACAGAATATTTGATAATCTTATTGAGTCAGGCTGCAGAAGTATTGGAAATATTCTATATAATGCAATATTATTCTGCAGAATTAGCATAAAAAGAAATATACCGACACAGCAGTCAGTATGCTATACTGAAGTTTGTGTTTTCCTGAC
>CAXXHA010000036.1:0-217131 GCA_963662265.2 Spirochaetia bacterium
GTAATATGCTGATACTGAAACAATACTTCTATCGCGTTTGATACAAGTTTGAGGTCACTGCTGTTCTTCTTTGCCTTTGGCACATGAATCATTTCAAAGGAATTTTCTGACAGTTTTTCTGCTGTTTTTTTTACTTCTGGTTTTGTCCAGTCGGCAAAAGCTGTTGCCAGAGTCAGCTTGCCTATATCATTAACATATTCCAGCAGTCCCTGTACAAAATTTGAATCAGTGCTGGGAGTTACATTTTCGACATCCCAGAATATTGCTATGTTGTCCTGTGTTTTTTCCATTTTTTACCTGCTTATAATAATTATAACTGCTTTTATGATTTAATCATATTGCATAGCAGTATATTTTTACTTTACTGATAATAATTAACTTCTTCAGGTTTTATAGATTCTTTATAATGCTGATTTTTTCTGAATTTATATTCTCTTAAGGCTAATCTTTCTGTTTCCAGAAAATACATATGATCCTCCCTGGTAAAATTATTACTATATCCCTCTTTTATATTTACTAATGAATATGCGAAATCAGAATTTTAAATCCCATAATTATCAGTATTACTCCACCTGCAATTTCAAGCTTGTCTTCGAAGAAATGCCCTATCCTGTCTCCTATGTATACCCCTGCAAGGCAGATGACAAATGTGATTGCCCCGATAATCAGTACAGGCTCTATAATATTGACATGAAGAACAGAAAAGCTTATTCCAACGGCAAGTGCGTCAATGCTTGTTGCTATTGCAAGTATAATAAGCGTTGCAAAATTCAGGCAGTTTTTTTTATTGTCCTCCATTTCGCATACATCTTTTTTTACAATTGTTGATTCGTAAATCATCTTGCCGCCGATAAAGGCAAGAAGGAAAAAAGCTATCCAGTGGTCGACCGGTTCAATATAGGCTCTGAAATAGAAACCTGCTGCCCACCCTATAAGAGGCATCACTGCCTGAAAAAGGCCGAAAAAGAATGCAATCCTCAGGGCATGTGTATAGCGGAGGTTCTTTATTACAAAGCCGTTTACAACAGATACAGCGAGTGCATCCATTGAAAGGGCAACTGCTATTGCAGTTATCTGAATATAGTCCATGATGTCCGTCCTACTCGCCTATAACCTTGAAAACCACTTCCCTGTGGCGGTTCCTGGTGTCGCATTCTATCAGTGTGAGGTTCTGCCACGGGCCTATTTCCAGTTTTATATCAGTAAACGGTATAGTGATGAAAGGTGATAACAGTGCTGCCTTGATATGGCTTGAACCGTTGTCATCGTGCCATGTGTCGTGATGGTTGTAATGGATTACTCGGCCTGTATCATCCTTGTAGGGGGAGAATATATCCAGTGCTTTCTTAAGGTCATGGTAGACCAGTCCTGGTTCAAACTCAAGTGTTGTGAGTCCCGCAACACCCCCAGTTGTGAAGCCTGTAATTATTCCATCTGTTATCCCTTTTTCCCTGGAGGCTTCGTTGAGTGCTTCCTGAAAATCAGAAGTTATATCTATCATCCCCATGTGGGCTTTTGTCCTGTACTCTTTTCTTGTCGTGTATACTGCCATATTCCTATTGTATAATAAGTGCAGGAAAATATAAACATCACTCATTGGATTTATAATTTTTAATCTCACTCACATCAGGGTGGAAATAAAACATTATTTGGAATATAATTTCCCCTATTAAATTCATCTATATTATTAAACAGACAGGACAGTTTTATGGAAAAAAAAGATGTGCAGATTTTTGAAAACGGAATTTATAAATCAAAAGAGGGGCTTTACAGCTATAAACCTGGCAAGCTATCACTCCTGAAAACAATAAATTACTACCGAAAAATTATCGCTATAGTTCTTAATGCCAGAAAAGAAGTTTTGAAGGGGCGGCCCGGCTTTGATGTTGTTTTTGATGCAAGTATAAAAACATTCAAATGTATAGAAGATACAGGTGCTGTTATCAGTATCAGGGGACTTAACTATCTGAAAGAGGTTGAAGGCCCTGTTGTTGTAATTTCAAACCATATGAGTACCCTGGAAACTTTTGTTTTCCCATTTCTGGTTGGGACTGTTAAAAAATGTTCTTTTGTTGTTAAAACAAGTCTTGTTACAAATCCTGTATTCGGTCCAGTAATGAGATCTCTCAAACCCATTGCAGTTGACAGGAAGGACCCCAGAAAAGATCTTGATATTGTAATGAAAGAGGGAACTGAACTTCTTAAAAACGGAGTAAGCGTGATCCTGTTTCCGCAGGCAACAAGAGATCCTGTTTTCAAGCCTGAAAATTTTAATTCGCTGGGAATCAAGCTTGCGAAAAGAGGGGGAGTAAAGGTTGTTCCCTGTGCGATAAAGACCGATTTCTGGGAAAACGGCAAAGTTATGAGTACATTCGGAAATGTCTACCCTGAGCGAACAGTATATTTCGAATTCGGTAAGGCTGTAGAAATAGAAGGTGCCGGCAAGAAGGAGCACCGGGAAATTATTGATTTTATCCAGTCGCGGATAGATGAATGGAATAAATAAATATTGATGAATACTTTAGAAAACTGGAAAAAATATATATTTTCACTTCCTGAACAGGTGTTTTTTGATGTGATGAGGAATTATCTCGGGGATGTAAAAACACCTTTTAACAAGCATGATCTTGTGGATAAGCTTACTTCCTTTCTTTTGAGGGAGGAAACTGCTGAAAAAGTTCTATCACTCATAGATATATCTGATGCTGAGATTATTACAGTCATAAGTATACTGGAAAATCCGACTGTGAAGGAGCTTTACACTGTTTTCAGGAATAAAAAAAGTTATTACGATTTTTATCTAAAGCTTCTGAATCTTGAAGAACGAATGCTTGTCTTTAGCAATGATGTTGATGGTGAAAGCCGTATAAGTATTTCTCCTGTCTTTGAAGGTCTTTTCAGAAAGAAAGTGATTGATCCTGAACTGTTTTTCTCATCCTGCGAAAATGAAAATGAGATGAACGGGGAAGGGGAAGTTATCTGGCTTAATGATTCAGTCCTGTTTACAGCTTTTTCATTTCTGCTCAGGCAGGGGGCTATATTAAAGATTGACGGAAGTTTCAGGAAAAAAGTAATTGAGGAGCTGAAGGGAATTTTTCCCGACCGGCTTACTGAAAATACTGATGAGAAGATAGAGCTTATCAGGCTTATTATAGGAAGGCTCAAGCTTGCTGTAAATGAGGGGGATTCTTTCCGTCCTGATACTGAAAAATGGATTGAGCTTGGTAAACTTCCTGTCAGGGAAAGACTTACACTTCTTCTGGGAGCTGCTGTTTCGGATGATTATACTTTATACGGTTCACTTCTTATCGCGGTTTCTGAAACACTGATCTCCTGGAACAGGGGGTTTTCTTCAGATTCTCTCAAGAAGATTGTTGAATTGGTGGCTCTCAAGAACAGGGTTGATATTTCTGGAAATCCGGAATTTGCAGATTCAGTCATCAATGTGCTCTATACACTGGGCATTATCCGTGGTGATTCGGGGATCTGCTATCCTGAGAACAAAGTTCTCTATAGAAACAGCATTAATGAAAATATGAATCTGATACTGCAGCCTAATTTTGATATTATTACAGATGCTTCAATCCCTTTTGATGCAGGAATAATACTTTCACTTGCCGCTGATGTAAAGAGGTATTCAGACCTGATCAGCCTGGATCTTACAAGGGAGAGCTATATAAGGGCACTTGAAGCAGGATTTTCCGGAAATGATATTACAGCTTTCTTTGAAAAATTTACCGGACATGGAATTCCCCAGAATATCAGGTTTTCCCTTCAGAGCTGGGAAAAGGAATTCAGGAGCATAGAGCTTTTCAGCGGAGTTGTAATGACAGTTGATGAGAAAAAGAGGAAGATTATAGATAACTCCGGGCAGTTTGATGAATCGCTTGTAAGAAAACTTTCTGAAGGTGTTTATCTTGTAATGCCAGAAAACCTTGATAAGCTCAGGAAGTCCCTTTCTCTCTCCGGCATAGATCATGTTCCTGCAGTTGAAGGAAGCCTTATCTCTGCAGATTCAGGACGTCCTGTTTATAGAGAAAGCTTTATAAATGATATTGAAAAGGTTAATCCCTGTTTTTCCCTTTTAAAGCCTGAATTCGGGAAAGGTGATTACCCTGATTACATTGAAATAAATATCAATGAGTTCAGTGATCAGATAGAAAAACTTAATTTCACTGCAGAACAGAAGAAAATTATCAAGGAGAGGATAGAGCGGAAAATTATTCTGTTTTCTTCCCAGATTACTGCAGGATCTGCCCGTTATGAGAAAAATGAGGCAAAGGGACTTGATTACGGCGGTAAGATAAGGCTTGCAGAACAGGCTATTGAAAGCAGAGGCTATCTTCTTGAAATTGTTGAAAGAAAAAACGATGAGCAGGTTACAAGCCTTGTTAAGCCGGAGTCTATTGATAAATCGGAAAAAGATGTTCTTCTTGAGGGGATACTTCTTCCTGATGAGGAGAGGGTAAGTATAAAAATCGGCAAGGCAGGCCGTGTCAAGAAGATAAAGACTTCCCTCTTCATGAAATAGAAATATATTGTATATGTGTCTGTAGTTTTTACGGATTTAATATTATGTGAATATTTAAAAGCTGATGACAAAAATCATCAGCTTATTTTTACAGAGCTTTCTTTTCCCTGTTTTTTGTTTTTGAAAAACTGTAGGTCAGCCTGTCTATGATAATGGCAAGAAATACAATACTTAGACCGGCTTCAAAACCACGTCCAACCTCGATTCGGTTGATAGAGAGGAGTACTTCCATTCCAAGCCCTTTCGCACCGATCATCGAACCGATAACTACCATTGCAAGTGCCATCATTGTTGTCTGGTTGATTCCAACCATTATGGAAGGTTTTGCAAGCGGCAGCTGAACATCCCATAATACCTGGTTCTTTTTAGCTCCGAATGCCTTGGCTGCTTCAATTACTTCCTTGTCCACAGTCCTGATTCCTACATTTGTCAGCCTGATAACAGGGGGGACTGCATATATTATTGTCGCAATCACTGCAGGCACCCTTCCGAGGCCGAAAAACATCAGTGCAGGAATAAGGTATACAAAACTGGGCATAGTCTGCATCCCGTCAAGAAGCGGTTTTATTATCATTTCCGCCCTGTCGCTCTGTGCCATGCTGATTCCAACCGGAATACCGATAAGAAGCGAGAAAAATACAGCTGCTGAAACTATACTTAAGGTCTGCATAGCCATTTCCCAGTAGCCGAAAGATCCTATGAGGAAGAGCATTACTGCAAGAATAAGGCCTGACCTTTTTTTACCGAGCAGTTTCCATCCTGCAACATATATAATTCCGATAAAGAGGAACCATGGTATAAAAAGAAATACCGACTCTATCCCCTTCATTACATTTACAATTACCCATCCTATAGCATCGAAAACCGGGTCAAATTTCTGGAGAAGCCACTCCATTATTGAGTCAATAACATTCCGCAGCGGGATTTTTATGGTTTCAGGGAATTCAAACATTATTATCACCTCCGTCAGGACTTATAGTTTCAAAAATATCATCTGTCCTTACAACTCCGAGCAGTTTCCCGTTTTCGTTCACAACGGGAACCGGGTATTTATTGGCTGTGACAATGCTGAAAAGATCTTCGAGTATTGTATCTTCTGTAACAGAAGGTACCTTGTTTATAACAATGCTTTCAATCTTCCAGGATTTTGTCTCTTCGTTTTCATCCACATATTTCTGAAGGCTTTCCCTGTTTGTAACTCCCAGCAGTTTGCCTTCTCTGTTTACTACAAAGGCGCCTGATCTTTTTTCATTCTTGAGTATTGAGAGTGCTGTTTTAGGCCCTTCCCATGCATAGAGAAGCAGACTCGGGCTTGTCATGATACTTCCTGCTGTTATTACCTTGGCAGGTGATGCATCCTGGACAAATTCCCTTACATATTCATCTGCAGGGTGGGTTACAATATCTTCCGGAGTTCCTGTCTGTATAACTTCTCCGTCTCTCATAATTGTAATCCTGTCGCCAAGTTTTAATGCTTCGTGGAGGTCATGTGTAACAAATACAATTGTTTTTTGCAGTTTTGCCTGCAGTTCTACAAATTCATCCTGCATCTGCCGTCTTATAAGAGGATCAAGCCCGCTGAAAGGTTCGTCCATAAGAAGAATATCAGGATCATTTGCAAGTGCTCTTGCAAGGCCTACTCTCTGCTGCATGCCTCCTGATAAGTTGGTCGGGTAGTAAGCTTCCCACCCTTTCAGGCCTACAGTTTCAAGAGCCTGCATTGCAATTGCATACTGCTGACTTTTATTGAGCCCCCGTACTTTCAGTCCGTAGGCAGCATTGTCGAGAACTGTCAGATGAGGGAATAACCCGTAATGCTGGAAAACCATTCCGAAGTTATCTTTTCTGAAATCCATCAGATCATTTTCCTGCATCTTTGTGATATCTTTGCCTTTTATTTTTATAGAGCCGGAAGTGGGGTTAACAAGCCTTATAAGGTTTCTTATGAGTGTGGATTTCCCGCTGCCGGAAAGTCCCATTATTATGTAGAATTCCCCTTTTTTTATTTCCAGGTTTACATTACGCATTCCCAGTACACAGCCTGTTTTGTTTTGAATTGTTTTTTTATCGAGTTCCCTGAATTTTGAACCCAGAATCCTTTTTGGATCTCTGCCGAATACTTTCCAGAGACTGTTAATTTCAATTATTGTTTCTTCAGAATCAGGGACAGCATCAGCTGTCCCTTTTATTGAATTCTCAGACATAAATGTCTCCTACATTTCCTTGAGCGCAGATTTTACTTTTTCCGCTGTTTCTGCTGATACCCATTTTGTCCATACTTCTTCATGATTTTTGAGAAACCATACTGCGGCACCTTCCGCATCTGTTTCCAATTCTGCCATTTTTGCAAGGAATTCATTGTTCATGGCAACTGTTGTTGAATACTTTTTAAGGAACTCTACAACATCGGGAGCAGATTCTGCAAATTCTGCATTTACAACAATATTTACATCTGCCGGTGGAAGTTCTGTTCCTTTAAGCCTTATCATATCGAGACGGCCCATTATAGCAGTAGGTTCCCACCAGTATCCGATCCATGGTTCACCTTTCTTGTATGCAGCATCCATTGTTGCTGAAACTGCATTGGCAGATCCCGGAATAGCCTTGTTGTATGTTTCATTGAGTTTAAATTCTTCGAAAAGAGCTTCATTTGTTTCTGTTACTGCCCAGCCTGAAACTCCTACATAGATAAGACCCTTGTTTGAATCTTCAGGATCCGGGAACAGGTGTGCATATTTCGGAAGGTCTTTAATGCTTTTCAGATCCGGTGCAGATGCTTTTATTCCTCTTGCTGAGTCCCCTTCAACAAGATATCTTGGCAGGTACCATCCCTGAGGACCGTCAGGCAGGTTTTTGCCCAGGTCAATAACATCTCCTGATTTTGTATACTTATCATAAACATCCCTGAAATTTGAATGCCATGATTCCATATCAATGTCGATATCTCCGTTTGCAAGCCCGGTGAAACTTGGAACTGTTCCGCCTGTTACAAAATCAGCCTCGTAGTTGCCTTCAAGGCCGTTTTCAATAATAAATGCAGCAATTCTGTTGTGTACCATTACACTGTCCCAGGACATATCTGCAAATACTATTGTCTGTGGTTTTTCACTGCCGCCGGCAGCGAATGCTGGCATTAATAATACCCCAAACAGCAATAATGCTATGAGAACAAACTTTTTCATTTTAAAACTCCTGAATAATAATAAATTATACTTAGTATACTAAATTAAATAGTTGGGCTGAACAAGGTTTAAATACCTCTATATAGTCAATAATAATGATATATTATAAAAATATCACTAAGATAATGTTAGAATGCTAATAATAAGTGTTATATTTAAATGAATGATTGCTGCGTGTGGACACTCTGAAATGGAAATGTAATAATAATAATTGGAGAAAATGGTGGAAAATCAAAGCGATATAATACTGGCAACATTGAAACAGATAACAAGGGCTCTTGATCTCCAGTCAAAAAACCTTATGCGTAAATACGGTTTGACAGGTCCTCAGCTTCTTATATTGAAAGCTCTTTATAAAAACAGTGATTTGAGTCTTAAACAGGTTGCTGAAAATGTAAGTCTCAGCCAGGCAACTGTGACAAGTATCATGGACAGGCTTGAGAAAATGCAGTTTGTGATGAGAATCAGAAACAGTCAGGATAAAAGAAAGGTTAATATTCAGCTTGCAGATAAAGCTCTTGAGATACTGGATAAAAATCCCGGTCTGCTGCAGGATCAGTTTTCGATAGAATTTGATAAGCTTGAGGAATGGGAAAAAAATTATCTCATGTCTGCATTGCAGAGAATTGCATCCATGATGAAGGCTGAGAAGATTAAAACATCTCCTGATATGAGTATTGAGATTAATGATTCAGATATGAAAATGAATAATAGTATGTATTGATTTTATTCGCAGGTTGGGTCTGATAAGGCTTGTCTTCACTCTCCTGGGAATGTCCGCGTACAACGCGCCCACTCCTCGCGCTTGTTTGACAATCACCCGCTGTTTGCAAAAAAACAGGACCCACCGGAACTGGTGACAGAGGGGCAGTTGATTCAGATTATAAAAAAACTCCTGGATTGCCAGGAGTTTTTTTTGTGAGAAATCTCAGTTATTAAAAATCGCCTCTGTATACATAGATATCTGAAACCCTGTTGTCTTCATCGTAGAAGACTTTCATCCTTACAGGGAATCCTGTCTCATAGCGTGTTATGTTTTTGGGATTCAGGTAAATTTCACTCCCTTCTTCGCTTTTCATAGGTTTTCCGAGTATTGAAGCTACCTGTTTTCTCTCCATCCCCTGTTTCAGGTCAAGAACAGTTCCCCTGAATCTCATATCAGCTCTGAACTGCCATACCCTGTTTTTAAACCAGAAAAGGTAGATGTGGTTTTTATAATAGAATACAACATCATCCTGCCATTCCCTCTTTCCCCTCATTGAGAACACCTCTTCGGGAGCACCCAGTTCTTCATATGCTTTTTCAGGTGTAAGGCCGAGCAGTTCCTCTGGTGATTTAATTTCAGGCGACAGTTTTGTGTATTTTTTGAAATTTGCGTCTTCTTCACCGGATGAATGAAATTCTGCTTTTGAGTTGTTTTCTGACAGTTTTGCCTTGACTTCAGAGTCTTCTATTCCCGGAGTTTCTTCTTTCTGCTGAGAAAAAGAAGCAGGTGCTGATGTCAGAAAAAGAATTGTTAATACAGTATAAATTATTTTTTTACTTACCATTTTTCCTCATAGTGTGCATTTTTGTGTAATAGATTGTGATGAATATAAGGCCGAGAAATATGAAAAGAACCGGCCACCATCTTGTTACGAAGCTGATGAATTTAATTGTCAGCAGCTTCAGTGTGAACGGGAGAAAAAACAATGACATGATAATAATTGCACCTGCTGGAACAATTATTCTGATTCTCAGTTTTCTGTTTTTTCTTATTCCGTATGGGATCATGGAGAGGCCTGTAATAAGCATGAAAATCGGCCATATTTTTTCAATTTCGTTTTCAGGAAGTACTGTGTTGCAGAGCAGCAGGTAAATTCCAAGAAGAGTCAGAAATGTTCCCGGAATTGTATGCCTCTCAGAACCGTTTCTGGCAACAGCTTTGTAGAGAAAGCCCAGTCCCGGGAGTATCAGGAAAAGCGGCCAGAGCAGCTCTGCATAAGTTAAACCTGCAGATGTCCACAGCAGGAGAAGTATTCCTCCAAGTACAAATAGAGTTCCAATTATGAGAAGTCTGCCTGGAAGTTCCTTTTCTTTCATAAATCTCTCTCAGCTATTTTTATTGTTTTTAACGCAGTATGTAAAATACTGCGTTAAAATTAATTTACCCGGATTTTGCTGCATGAATGATAACAGTTTGGAACTGAAAAATCAGGCAGGTTCCTGACCCGGGTTGTAATTACATTTTTCTGATTATGCAGTTTCCGAATTCGCTTGTAGAAACTTTTTCAGCACCTTCCATCAGTCTTGCAAAGTCATATGTTACTTTCTTGTCTTTGATTGCTTCAACAATACCCTTGTCTATGAGGGCAGCAGCTTCCTTCCAGCCAAGATATTCAAGCATCATCTGTCCTGAAAGGATGAGTGAGCCGGGATTAACCATGTTCTTGCCTGCGTATTTTGGAGCAGTACCGTGAGTTGCTTCAAAAATACCGATTCCGTTTATGAAGTTTATATTTGCTCCCGGAGCGATTCCGATTCCCCCTACCTGGGCAGCAAGGGCATCCGAGATATAGTCACCGTTGAGGTTCATTGTTGCAATTACATCGTATTCAGCAGGACGGGTAAGTATCTGCTGAAGGAATGCGTCCGCAATTGAGTCTTTTATGAGGATTTTTCCTTCAGGAACATCTCCCCCGCATTCATCCCATGAAACCAGTTTGTCACCGTATTCTCTTTTCGCGAGTTCATAGCCCCATTCCCTGAATGCGCCTTCTGTATATTTCATGATGTTGCCTTTGTGTACAAGGGTAACGCTTTTTCTGTTGTTTTCAATTGCAAATTCAATTGCTGCCCTGATAAGCCTTTCAGAGCCTTTTTTACTGATAGGTTTTATTCCCAGGCCTGAACCTTCCGGTACATGCCAGCCGAATTCAGTTTTAAGGAAAGATGCAAGTTTTTCTGTTTTGTCTTCGCCTGATCTTGTTTCAAATCCCGCGTAAACATCTTCTGTATTTTCCCTGAATACAACCATATCAATCAACTGAGGGTTTTTTACAGGTGAAGGAATTCCTGGAAAGTATTTTACCGGTCTCTGGCAGACATAAAGATCAAGAGTCTGTCTCAGTGTTACGTTGAGGCTTCTGAAACCGCCTCCCACAGGTGTTGTAAGGGGGCCTTTTATTCCGACATGGTAGTCGATAAATGCCTGGAGTGTATCCTTTGGAAGCCATTCCCCGGTTTTGTTATATGCTTTTTCCCCTGCAAGAACTTCAAGCCATTCTATTTTTTTAGAACCGTTGTATGCTTTTTCAACAGCAGCATCAATTACCGCCTGTGTTGCTTTCCAGATATCTGGACCTGTTCCGTCACCTTCGATAAAAGGTATTACAGGTGTATCCGGTACAATAAGTTTATTATCTTTAGTCGTTATTTTTTTCCCTTTGTTATCCATAAAAATCTCTCCTTGAATTTCCAGAATCTTAACAAATCAAAGGCTTCTTGCCAACTGTAATCCGGTGTGATATACTTGCGGCAATTTCCGATATGATAAAAAAACTGATTAATACTAAAAATATATTAATATCACTTTCTGTTATTATAGCACTATTCTGCGTAATAGGCTGTGAAAGTCATAAGCATTATTTTTCTCTCAACAGGGATGATTCCAGGGAATTCAGCAATCTTCATGATACTCTGGAAAACGAGACTGTTTTTGAGAAGAAATTCATCATCATGAGGCAGATCCTCAGTCTGATTGACGGGAAAATCTCAAGTGAAGAATTGAATCTGTTCCTTACAACATATGTGGAACAGAATCCTGATGATCCATTCAACGGATACTATCTTATGATTGTTGCGAGAAATTACCGTGATGAGATGGCATATCCCTTTGCAGTTCATTACTATGAGCGTATCCTTAAAAACTACCAGGACCTTCTCGTGAAAGAGCAGTCTGTCCATTACCTGTGTCTTAAAGACCTCATCAACCTTGTTGAGGACCCTGAAGTACGTATTGTTTACTACAAAGACCTCATTGCCCGTTTCAGCGATGAGATAAATATAGGTGAAACATACTATTACCTTGGCAATACATATGCAGATACAGGCGAATGGGAGCAGGCGATACAGGCTTATGTCAAATTTCTCGATTATCCCGATGTTTCAATACCGGGAGATTCTTTTGCGCGTGAAAGAATAGGTGAGCTTATTGCATTTTATAATACAGATAAGAACTGGACAGTTGAGACTCTGGATAAACTTGTCGAAAATATGAAAAGCGCTATTTACACGGCGAAATACAGAAGAGATGGTAAATACCTGAAGAAATATATGGCAAAGGTTAATTTCTTTGCTGTATCATGGGAGGAGCAGCAGAGTTCTTCCGATCCGGATTTTACTGAAAGTATTGGAAGTTTCCTGACACCCAAGATTCGTGTCAGCAAAGAACTTGATAAGGCTTCCAATTCACAGGAAGCATATCTCAAGACCACAGGCTGGTCCTACAGGATAAGTACCTGGTACCTGTATTTCCGGAAGATTGATTTTCCTGCTGATTCTGAAATTCACGGCAGCTGGGAATGGGCCGGTATATATTTTGGAGATAAGACATTTGCAGATTCTGATGAAGCCTGACAGGGCATGTAGAATTATATTCCTGATACTGCTGTTTTCTTCGGCTGTAATTAATGTTTCAGCCGGAAGCCTCCCTTTCCCTTCTGATATTAATAAAAAAACCGAAGATTTCTATTTCAATACAAATTCTGATAATGAAATATCCCGTATTGAACCTCTTCAGACCCATGCCGGTGAAATTGTCATGAGTTTCAACCCTGATGAGAAGTATCTCTATAATTATTATCTTGCAAAATACAGAAGGCCTGAATGGATTATGTGGCTCAAGACAGTCACTCATCGGGCTTCATGGTATATAGATTTTATTGAAAAGGAGCTTGATGAGCATTCAATGCCTCCGGAACTTCTTTTTCTTCCGGTAACAGAATCCGCTTTCAAGTCATATGCAGTATCAGTTTCCAGGGCGGCAGGGCTCTGGCAGTTTATGACAAACAGTATTTCTCCCTATGATATGAAAGTAAATGAATGGTTTGATGAGAGACGAGATTTCTGGAAAGCTACCGAAGGGGCAGTCGCCAAGCTTAAATACAATCATTCTGTTCTCGGCGACTGGCTTCTTGCGATTGCCGCATACAACTGCGGACTCGGAAGGATGCAGAGGACAATTAAAGCGTCAGGAATAAATGATTACTGGGAGCTTGCAGAGAGGGGACTTCTTCCCAGGGAGACAACCCATTATATTCCCCGGTTTCTTGCGATAAGCAGAATTATGATGCACAGCGGCAGGGAAATGGTTTCTGACAGCTGGAATGAACCTGTGAGATGGGAAAGGATCAGGCTTGAGGAATCTGTAAGTGTCTCAAGACTTGCAAAAAAAGCTTCCATCCCTTCGGAAGTCATAAAAAAAGCCAATCCTGAACTGAATTTCGATATAACCCCTCCCGGAAAATACAGATACCACCTGAAAGTTCCTGAAGGGAAAGCTGATGATATTACAAAAGCTCTTTCTGACAGCAGAAATTCACTCATGAGGTTTTATCTGTATAAAATAAAGAAAGGCGACACGCTTTATGATCTTTCTCTCCATTACGGAGTGTCAGTTTCAATGATAAGAAGCTATAACAGTTCTCTTAATCCGTCCCGGCTCATGGTAAATCAGAAAATACTTATACCTGCTGTTAAAAAAGTAGGTTATTATAAAGGTAAGAGAACCGCACCGGTTAAAAAACCAGAACTGGACAATGTATCTTCATATATTGCCTCATATACTGTTAAAACCGGTGATACTTTATGGGATATTGCAAGACGGCACGGTACAGATCCCTATAATGTTGCGTATCACAATAATATTGATATGAACAGTGTTCTGTCGATAGGGATGACTCTTAAAGTACCTGCGCCGGTTAACTGATAGGGAGATATGTATTGAACCCCTTTTATAAAAATATCAGATCTTTTTCCGCTGTAAAAATCATTATATTCCTCATAATTTTTTTCCCGCCATCACTTTATTCAGATCCATCGATTGACTATTCCTCTGATATTGACTGGAAGAAGATGGAACTTGAAATATCTGTTGATGTAAAATATCCGCCCGAAAGTGAAAAGCTCAGGATGAGAAACAACAGTGAAAATCTGTTTGATGAAAAATTTTTTGATATATTTCTTGATTCTGTAACTGAAACTGATTCCGGTAAAATTTATTTTAATTCACGGTTCACAATGGAAGACAAAATCCAGAAGAACCCCGTGATTCTCAATAGAATAGAAAAAATCAAGAGCAGCGCTGTGATGGTCTACAATGTATATCATGATGACATGAGCGGCGTGAAAATGCTTTACAGGATCAATATTCTCAGAGATATTGTCCCCCCCTTCATATCACATAAAAAACCATATCCTGTTTCTGAAAGGTATATCTGGGTCCCGAATGAAAAATATACAGGTGTTGTGATTTATGCGAAAGGGAAATTTCCGGTAAGGGGAGAGGTTAAGGAAAGTACTCTGAACCCCTCAATATTCCCCTCTGTATATTCAACTGATATGGAGGAGATTGTTTCAGCCGAAATGGTCAGCCCTGATGTGCTTGTGAAATGGGGAACTGCGGCTTTTACAGATATTGATGATGACCCTGTGATCACCGAGAGAGCAGGGGACAACCCCCTTTATACAATGGCAGAAGAAATATACGGAAGGAACAGGACAGATGTCATTATTCCTTCCGATGCGGCCGACCTTCTTTTCTACAAAAAACTCAATCAAGACCTGATCAGGGAAGGCCGGTTTGTGATTATTACAGACCTGCCATAATAAGAGCCATTATTACAGCATCCCCGGTAAGATTCTCCATTTTGCAGTATTCATTCGGCATATGGGCAGTTTCATCTATTCTTGCCCAGACTGCAGCATCAATACCCGCATTTCTCAGGTAAGCTGCAACAGTCCCCCCCCCGATACCAATAAGCTGAGGTTCTGTTTTGTAGACTTCCTTTATTTTTTCCTCAAGTTTTTTAACAAGCAGGCATTCTGCAGGTGTTGCTTTTGATTCTGTTCTCTGAACATGTTCATACCTGACTTTTACTTTATATTTATGCTCTATTTCAGAAATAATTTTGTCTATTTCCGGGTATATCCTGTTCAGTCCTGTCGAAGGCAGTACTCTGCAGTCAAGGTAGAAAACATCCTCTCCAGGCAGTGTGTTTATATTGGGGACATTTGCCTCTTTCTGTGTCGGGGTAATTGTGGAATAGGGGGGATCAAATATTGGATCATGATCGTTGAGTATTTTTTCTATTTCCGAGAGCCTCACAACCATGTCGGATGCTGCTGTGAATGCATTGTTTCCCAGGTCAGGACGGGATGCATGGCACTGACGTCCGGTTGTTGTGAATTTCAGCCATGCAATACTCTTTTCCGCTATTTCTATTGTTTTCCCATCAGGATCCCCGGAATCCGGAACAAGCACAAAATCCTCTTTATTGAAAAGATTGTGGTTTTCAAGAAGATATGTGATCCCATAGTCAGATCCCACCTCTTCGTCTGCTACAAAAAGCAGTTTAACTGTATGTTCAGGTATAATATTATTTTTCATCAGTGAGAGAGCTGCAAAAACAGATGATGTGAGGCCCTGCTGGTTGTCTTCAACACCTCTTCCGTAAAGCTTTCCATCCTTATATTCAACCTTGTAGGGATCAGTTTCCCAGAGTGAAATTTCCCCGGGAGGAACAACATCAAGATGAGCCATTATCCAGAAAGTTCTTTCAGATTTCTCACCGGGAATTGTCACTACAATATTCGGCCTTTCCCCGGATGTTACCCTCCTGTCAGGGGCATTGAAGCATTCGATATTTTCAAAACCCATTGATTTGAGCTGTTTAATCAGGGCTTCTGCTTTTAGAGATTCCCCGTCCCCTTCAGAATCAGGTGAAATTGCAGGGAAAGATGTAAGAAGTGTCTGGAATTCAACAATCTCATTTTCCCTTTCCTTTATATAAGATTCAATTATTTCTTTTTTATCCATTATTAAAACTCCTTAATTTAGCTTTCGGAAAACTCCATGATTATCAGGTAAAACCTTGTTTCCTTCCGATTTCACTGCTGTCCCGTGGACATTCATTGTAATCTAAGTTTTCACAGAATCAGGCCAATAACGTAAAGTTTTTGTTTTCCATTTCTGAAAAATACCCGGTGCATAAAAATAGGTTTTTTAAGATGCCCTGTAATCATTGATTTATAACTTCTTTTTGTGCAATATTATACACATAATTCCCGGAGGTTTAAATTGAAATCAAGGTTCAAACTGATATTACTGATATTATTTATTGTTATTTTAGCTGTTTCCTGTTCCGGAAAACGGAAAGGGTATGTTGTTATGCTCTGGCCTCCGGAAGATGTAAAAGCTGAGACAGCTGAAGTTGTCAGAGTTATTTCACTTTCAGATATACGTGATGTCTATGTTATAGAGAAAAAAGAAGATAAATACCGGGCAGAAATTCCCAAGTCATCAGGACGTTTTTTCAGGAAGAAAAAAGAAGCTGAAAATTTTGCCGCTGAATTTGAGGAATTTAAAAATACATTCGGCTATTCGGAGAAGAGTATCCCGGTAAGGGCTGAACCTGATACTTCATCTGCAAGGGTTTATAAACTCAGGCCCAGCCAGATGATTAAAATCATTGAAAAAGGTGAAAAGGCGGTAGCTGTCGGCAATCTTACAGGATTCTGGTACAGGGTCCTGACTGATGATGGTTATGAAGGTTACTGCTTTGACAAGTATCTTAAATTCTTCGAAATGGACAGCGAAAACCTTGCCAGAAACAGCGAAAAGGACTGGCTCAACGATCTTTTCAACAATAAATGGTATCCTGCCAGGTTCAGGGAAATTATTGACAGCGGAAGAATAATTATCAGTCAGATAAAGACAGGCGAGGGACTTTTTACAGATCCTGAAAAGAAACAGTTTGTTATCCAGACTGAAGATGACAGAATAGAGTTTTACTACGAGGAAATTACCAGGATAGATGAGAGGAGATATTTCTTTGAAGGTACACCTGTTGAGATCAATTTTTATCCCAACAATTCTGTAAATGTTAAATTTGTATATAACGGAATTGATTACAGCAGTTTTTATACACTCCTTGATTTATCTATTGATGAATATGTGAATACTGAAATTGCAAGAAGAGATAGTGTTTACAGCGAACTTTATGAAAAGGGCGGGTATCTTTCGAGTGATCTTTACGGATCTATTGCACTTAAAGATAACAGGAAATTCATCTGGACAGGGTATGTTAACCTTGTTCCTGATATCATCCCTTTCGGATACGGTATTACAGGGCATGTGGAAAATCATTATTATCTCTCAGGCCGCCTTGCCAGAAGCTACAACGGGATACTCAGTTTCGTGTTTGACAGGAATTCCGAAGAGGTTAATTTTGTTTACTACATGACTGATGAAGAGGGACTCGAGCTTATATACCTTCCAAAGTCGTTTATTGAAGATGATCTTGTGGATGAGCTTCCGGAAGCCAAGGAAATCTATTATTTCAGGCAGGGGATGACTCTTGAGGAGAGTCAGGGAATAGAGAAGTTTGATGAAGCTGCAGGAGAGGATGCGGGGATGGATGATGAAATTGAAATACAGCCGGTTCTGCCTGGGACTTCCTCATCTGAGACTTCTGGTTCGGGAACGGAGTTTTAATGGCTTTTCTTCATCTTGCAGGCGTTTCAACCGCTTTCGGCGACAGGGATATTCTTAAAAATATAAATCTCAACATATCAGACAGTTCCAGAATTGCTCTTTCAGGGGCAAACGGCAGCGGGAAATCAACGCTGCTTAAAATTGCCGCAGGCATAACAAAACCGGATTCAGGTACAGTATCTCAGCAGCGTGGGAGCCGTGTTTCATACCTTCCCCAGTCGGGGCTGACATATTCCGGCGCTTCTCTTTACGCGGAAGCTGAAAAAGCGTTTTCAATATTTGATTCAGTACTTGAAAGGATATCAGCGCTTGAAAAAGAGCTTGCTTCTGTGACTGATGATTCTGAGAATACACGCAGCAGTATTGAGGAGCACCATCATCTCCAGGAGAAACTCCTTTCAAGCGGATATTATGAGAGGGACAGGGAGATATACAAGATTCTTAACGGTCTGGGTTTTTCCGAAAATGATTTAACCCGAATGACTGATGAGTTTTCCGGCGGATGGCAGATGAGGATTGCACTTGCCAGGGTTCTGCTTGAAAAACCTGATATCCTGTTTCTTGATGAGCCTACAAACTACCTCGATATTGAGGCCAGGTACTGGCTTGAGGATTTTATTTCCAGCTACCCCGGCGGTGTTGTTATAGTCTCTCATGACCGGTTTTTTCTCGATTCAACAGTAAATGAAATTATTGAGCTGTTTAACGGAGATCTCAAGAAATACAGAGGTAATTATTCAGATTATGAAAAACTGCGCTCCCAGGAACTTGAAGAGCTTGTAAAGAGGTACAGGCAGCAGGAAGAGGAAATTGCCAAAGTTGAATACTTTATCCGCAAATTCCGTTTCAATGCATCAAAAGCATCTCTTGTCCAGAGCAGGGTCAAGTATCTTGAGACAATAGACAGGATTGAAATTCCTGAAAGCCTTAAAAAAATACATTTTACTTTTCCATCGCCTCCCCATTCAGGTAAAGAGGTCCTCATGATTGATGATCTTTCAAAGTCTTACGGGGAACTTAAAGTTCTTGATAGAGTAAGCCTTAATATCAGGAAGGGGGAAAAGGTAGTTTTTGCAGGTAAAAACGGCGCAGGAAAGACTACACTTCTGAAAATAGTTTCAGCTCATGATGATGATTATGAAGGTGATGTAAGGACAGGAACAGATGTAAGGCGGGGATATTTTTCCCAGGATTTTGAATCAACCCTGTCTGATGAGAACAATGTTCTTGAAGAGATAGAATCCTCTTCTCCAACAGAAATGATTCCCCAGCTCCGGAACCTTCTTGGGGCTTTTCTCTTCAGGGGGGATGATATATTCAAGAAAGTCTCTGTTCTTTCAGGGGGGGAGAAAAACAGGGTGGCTCTTCTTAAGCTTCTTCTGAAGCCTGTGAACCTCCTGATTCTTGATGAGCCGACAAACCATCTTGATATCAATTCAAAGGATATCCTTCTCGAAGCTCTTCAGAGTTATTCAGGAACACTCCTGTTTGTTTCTCATGACAGATATTTCATTGAGAACCTTGCAACCCGGGTCATAGAGATTTCAGACGGCGGAATCAGGGATTTTCCCGGTGATTATGAATATTACCTGTGGCGAAAGGCTGAAGGTGAAAAAACTGATTCTGCTTCAGGTGATTCAGAGCAGGGCATACAGATGGAAGAAAAGGTTGTATCTTCTGTTAAACTGGACCGTGAGCAGTCAAAGGCGCTCAAGAGGGAAAGAAAAAAACTGGAGAAAAAATCAGAACAACTGCTTCATCAGCTTGAAGAACTTGAAACAGAAGCATCAGAACTGGAACATGATATGAGCCAGAGGGAAAATTATTCAGACGGGGAAAAAATCAGGAAAATCAAGGAAAAACTCGACAGGAATAAGGAAAAGCAGCATGAAATCTCTCTTGAGTGGGAAGAAACCGAAACCGCCCTTTCTGAACTGGATTAAAATTTTCTGCAATTTCAGGCAGGCATATTAAATAATGAAGGTGGGGATTGGACCTTCAGCACTTGAGCGGGATAGATCCTGATATTATTGCATGCAGCTTAAAATATCCTGCTGAAGCTTTATATAAAAATATTTATTTTCTGAACTGTATTAAAAAAGGGAAAACTATGAAGTTGAAAATCAAGTACAATGCACCTGTTACACTCTCTTTTGCTCTGCTTTCCGCTCTTGTTCTGTTTATTGATCCTGTATTCGGCAGGAAGATAACAATGCTGTGGTTTTCTGTTCCCGGCTGGGGAGCAATGAATTTCTCAGATCCTTTTCAGTATATAAGGCTTTTTACCCATGCGGCAGGCCATGCAAACTGGAATCATCTGGTGAGCAACTTTACCTTTATCCTTCTGCTCGGTCCCATACTTGAAGAAAAATACAGAAAATTCCCGTTTCTGATGATGATACTTATTACTGCTGCTGTTACAGGTCTTGTTAACCTGTTTCTTTCTCCATATCCGCTTCTCGGAGCCAGCGGTGTTGTATTCATGATGATAATACTTATCTCAATTACAAATATAAAAGAGGGTGAAATACCCCTCACCTTTATTCTGATTGTTGTGCTGTTTCTCCTCAAGGAATTTGTTTATTCGCCTGAAGACGGCATATCCCAGGCTGCCCACATAGCAGGGGGAATATGCGGGAGTTTTTTCGGATTTTTCAGCAGGAAGAATAACGGGAAAGAAAATCTCTCTCCTGATAATGAATAAGTTATTATTTATTAAAAAATATTAAGTCTTTATTTATTTTTGCACTATATCATACATAAATTAACAGTAAAATACGTAAATTATGTGTTATTATACAAAAATATATATAAAAATGTATCAAAATTATTCAAAAGTGTTGGATTGAAATATTCTTGATAAGAAAATGTATTGTATTTATTAAAAAATAAGCAGTTGTTTTGTATAAGTATATAAAAATGTATTAAAACCATAGAAAAATCAAAAGGTGTATGAAAAAAAACATTGAAAAAAGCTCTTTTTTGATCTTTTCCTCTATAAATTATATTTATTTAAATTATTTTTCTGATAAAATGTGCTCATTCTTGGACAATAAAAGCTGAAAACAGGCTTGTTTATGTTGTCTGTAAGGCATAATCAATACGAAAGAGTATAAAATCGGCCTTACGGCTTCAGCTGCAGGAGAATTTACATGGCAATCAGAAAAATTAACAAAATCATGTCTGCTAACAGGGGAGAAATAGCAATCAGGACCTTCAGGGCCTGTATGGAACTGGGGATAAAAACTGTGGCTATTTATTCGAAAGAAGACAGACTTTCGCTGTACAGAACGAAAGCTGATGAAGCATATAGAGTAGGTAAGGGCAAAAGCCCGATAGATGCATATCTCGGAATTGATGAGATTATTGATCTTGCAAAGAGAAAAGGGGTTGATGCGATTCATCCGGGTTACGGATTTTTATCTGAAAACCCTGAGTTTTCTGAAAAATGTGAAAAAGAAGGTATTATTTTTATCGGCCCGACTGCAGTGCAGCAGAGAACTCTCGGGGATAAGGTTTCGGCAAGGGCAGCAGCAATTGCTGCAGGAGTACCTGTAGTGCCGGGAACAGACGATCCTGTGAAATCAGAGGAAGAAGCTTTTAAGTTTGCAAAGGAAGCAGGATACCCCATTATAATAAAGGCAGCTGCAGGCGGCGGCGGCCGGGGAATGAGGGTTGCCAACAACCACAAGGAACTTGTTGAAGGGCTTCACAGCGCTGCAAGCGAGGCAAAGGCTGCTTTCGGCGATGATACAGTATTCCTTGAAAAATACCTTAAAAATCCTAAACATATAGAGATACAGATAATCGGTGATACACACGGAAATATTGTCCATTTCTTTGAAAGGGACTGTTCCATACAGAGAAGACACCAGAAGGTTGTCGAATTTGCGCCTTCACTTGCTATTTCTGATGAACTCAGGCAGGAACTCTGTGATAATGCAATCAAGATTGCAAAGCAGGTTAACTACAGAAATGCGGGAACTGTAGAGTTTCTCGTAGACCAGAACGGCGGATACTATTTCATTGAAATGAATCCAAGGCTCCAGGTTGAACATACAGTTACTGAGCTTATTACTGGACGGGACCTTGTCCAGACTCAGATCAGGGTTGCTGAAGGGTATAAACTTTCCGATCCTGAAATAAATATACCTGACCAGAAAAGTATCAAGAAGAGCGGTTACGCTATCCAGTGCAGAATTACAACTGAGGATCCCCAGAATAATTTTGCCCCTGACTTCGGAACACTCAAGGCATACAGGTCGCCTGCTGGTTTCGGCGTAAGACTTGATGCGGGAAATGCTTTTACAGGCGCAAGAATAACATCTTCATATGACTCACTCCTCGTGAAGCTGAGCGGATGGGGGCTTTCTTTCGAGCATGCTGCCATGGTAATGAAGAGATCGCTTGTAGAGTTCAGGATCAGGGGTGTAAAAACCAATATCCCTTTCCTCCAGAATGTAGTTTCACATCCTGTTTTTCTTGCAGGGCAGTGTGATACCTCATTTATAGGTGATAATCCCGAACTTATGGAATTCAGGGAAAACAAGGACAGGGCTACAAAGATTCTCGATTATATAGGCGACAGGGTAATAAACGGGACTGAAGGGATTGAAAAACCCAGGGGATCACTTATCTTCCCTGAAGCTGATGTTCCTGAAATCAGGCTCAGCGCGGAAAGAAAAGAGGGAACCCGGGATATATTCAAAAAGCTAGGCCCTGAAAAATTCTCGGATTGGATACTGGATCAGAAAAAACTTCTTGTTACAGATACAACAATGCGGGATGCTCACCAGTCTCTCCTTGCAACAAGAATTAGAACATATGATATTCTCCAGATTGCAGAAGCTACATCTCATCTTGCATCAGACATGTTTTCATTTGAAATGTGGGGCGGTGCTACATTTGATGTATCAATGAGATTCCTTAAAGAGTGCCCGTGGCAGAGACTTCACAAACTCAGGGAAAATATTCCCAATGTCCTATTCCAGATGCTGCTCAGGGCTTCAAATGCTGTAGGCTATACAAACTACCCTGACAATGTTGTTCAGGAATTTGTCAGGGAAGCTGCTGATTCAGGCATAGACCTCTTCAGAATCTTCGACTCCCTCAACTGGACAAAGGGAATGGCTGTTGCAATGGATGCTGTCAGAAGCAACGGCAAGCTCTGCGAAGCTTCTATCTGCTATACAGGTGACATAACAGACCCTAAAAGGGATAAGTACCCGCTTGAATACTATGTAAACCTCGGCAGGGAGCTTGAAAACATGGGCGCCAATATACTTGCAATCAAGGATATGGCAGGTCTCCTGAAGCCTTTTGCCGCAACAAAACTTATCAGGGCGCTAAAGGATGAGGTTGGTATTCCTGTACATCTCCATACTCATGATACATCAAGCAACGGAGGGGCAACCCTGTTGAGAGCAGCGGAGGCAGGTGTTGATATTGTCGATGCATCACTCTCATCAATCTCAGGTCTTACCGCGCAGCCCAACCTTAATGCGCTGAATGCGGCTCTTGAAGGTACAGATAGGGATCCTCATCTTGATTCTGTCGGAATACAGAAGCTTGCAAACTACTGGGAAACAGTAAGAAGCTACTACAAACCTTTTGAAACAGATTTAAAGAGCGGAACTGCTGAAGTTTACTATCATGAGATTCCTGGCGGGCAGTATTCAAACTACAAGCCGCGTGTTGCAGGTGTCGGCCTTCTCGATAAGTGGGAAGAGTGCAAGAAAATGTATCATGATGTAAACGAGGCATTCGGCGATATAATCAAGGTCACACCTTCTTCAAAGATAGTTGCAGACCTTGCAATATTCCTTGTTCAGAATGAAGTTGCGATTGAGGATTTAATTGAAAAAGCACCTGATCTTGCATTTCCGCAGTCAGTTGTAGATTTCTTCAAAGGTATGATAGGTCAGCCTTACCTGGGATTTCCTGCAGAACTTCAGAAAGCAATTCTGAAAGGTGAGGAAGCAATCACCTGCAGGCCCGGAGAGCTGCTTGAGCCTTTTGATTTTGAAAAGGAAAGAAAGGATCTTGAGGAAAAACTGGGACATGAAGTGGATGACAAGGAGCTTCTTTCCTATGCTCTCTATCCGAATGTGTATCTTGATTATGATAAACACAGGACACAGTATTCAGATACTTCTGTTATTCCTACACCTACATACTTTTACGGTCTTGAACCGGGAGATGAGGTTTCTGTTGATATAGATACCGGAAAGACTCTTATTATCAAGCTTGTTGCTGTGGGAAGTGTTCACCATGACGGAACACGGCATCTCTACTTCGAACTCAATGGTCTTTCAAGGCAGGTTACTGTAAGGGACAATACTGTTGAAGGTGATTTTGCAGTAAGGGAAAAAGCTGACAAGTTTAACAAACACCATGTAGGGGCACCAATGCCGGGCAAGGTATTTAAAGTGCTTGTCAAACCGGGCGATGATGTTGATTCAGGCGATGTGCTTGTTGTAACAGAAGCAATGAAGATGGAAACAAATATCAAGGCTTCGATTGCCGGAAAGGTTAAGGAAGTTCTGTTTGATATTGGAGACCAGGTGGAAAAAGATGACCTCCTTTTGGAGCTTGAATAGGCTTTTCTGAATATTTTCAATTTTGCTGGCAGAACAGACAGTGTGGGGATAATGTCTGTTCTGCCTCTTTTTTTATCAAGGCGTATTCGCAGAAAATCAGCCAGCCTTGCTTTGAGTCTTAGCTGTATCAGATGCTTAATATTCAGACTCTTGCTTCCAGGGTATTTTCAATTTTTTCGAGCAGAATTTCGGCATCTTTATACCTGTAGTTTTTTATCATCCTGAACAGGGTTAGTGTATTTTTCCTGGTAGAGTCAGGAAGAATAAAATTCTCGATTTCTTCCATAATTTCCATACAGCATTTTGGATTATGTTTTTTCACCTTCTGTTTCAGCAGCTCCAGCTGTTTTATCAGCTCTTCAGTTCTTATCTCTGATTTTCCGTTCTGTTCTTTTTTATTCTGTCCATTCAATATTTCAAAACCTGCTGAAATTGAGTGTATGAGACTCCTGAGTTCTTTGTTGAAATCAATAAACAGCTGACATTCGGTTTCAGATCCTTTTACCTTTAACTCGCTGTTAAGGAGTTCCGCTTTTTTCATCAGTTCGCAGGCTCCGAGATTTCCTGATGCTCCTTTAATTGTGTGAACTGTTCTTGTAACTGCATCCCAGTCATTCCGGATCATTAAATCTGTAATATCATCATCTGCTGTTTTGAAATCTTCATAAAATTTGAGAACAAGATTTTTAAACAGCTTTTTATTGTTTCCTACCCGTTTCAATCCCTCTTCACAGCTGATTCCGTCTATTTCCGGAATATCACATTCAAACAAACTTTCATCTTTAGTATTTGCATTTGTTTCTCTTTCGGCAGGAGCAATCCATTTTACAAGTACGTTCCACAGCTCTCCCGGGTTAAAAGGTTTTGTGACATAGTCATTCATCCCAATATCAAGGACTTTTTCCTTTACTCCTACCATGGCATCAGCTGTCATAGCTATAATCGGAATATCCTGAAACCGGCTGTCTTTTCTTATCTCTTTAGTGGCACAGTACCCATCCATTTCAGGCATCTGAAGATCCATCAATACACAGTCATGACTGGTGGATATTTTTGACAGTGCGTCAATCCCGTTCTTTGCTATATCAACAAAAAACCCTTCATGTTCAAGAAATTCACCTGCAACCTGCTGATTTATTTCATTATCCTCAACAAGAAGTATTTTTGCCCCGATTATCCTGTTGAAATCTTCCGGTTTTTCTTCGGCATTCTTTCTGATCTTCCCGGCTTTCTGTTGTGACAGTTTTCCGAATACAGATATTATTGTATCCAGCAGCATGGAAGGATTGACCGGTTTTATAAGGAAGCCGTCCAGGTTATCCCTGTCTGCTTGGCTGATAATATCTTCTCTTCCAATGCTTGTTATCATTATGATTTTAGGCTGATGTATATTTTCAAGCTTTCTGATTTTTCTAATCAATTCAAAACCATCCATTTCCGGCATCTTGTAGTCAATAAGAGCAAGGTCGTAATTTTTATCTCCCGAAGCCTGGTTCTGGATAAAATTACGTAAAGCAAGATTTCCATCAGGAAGCGCGGTTGCATCAAAGTTGAAATCATTTAAATAGGAGAGCAGGACTTCCCTTGCTGTTTCATTATCATCAACAACCATGACTTTTAATCCTGTTAATTCTTCTGCCGCTGTTTTTTTCTTTTCCTCATTCCCTTTCTCCAGTTCAGCTGTAAAGTAAAAACAGCTTCCTCTGCCGAACCTGCTTTCAACACCTATTTCACCGCCCATTAATTCAGACAGTTTTTTACTGATTGCGAGTCCGAGACCTGTTCCTCCGTATTTACGTGTTGTAGATGTATCAGCCTGGGAAAATGATTTGAACAGCTTCGCCTTCTGATCATCTGTTAGACCAATGCCTGTATCGGAAACTTCAAATCTGATAATGACAGAATTGTCTTTTATTTCCTGGAGACTGACAGTGACGACTATTTCCCCTTCAGAGGTGAATTTAATTGCATTATTTGTCAGGTTCAGAAGTATCTGCCCGAGCCGGAGTGGGTCGCCTACCAGGTTGTTCGGAATATTGAGGTCCTGGCTGAAAATCAGTTCAAGCTCCTTGTTATTGACTTTCTCTCCGATAATGCTTGCCAGGTTATCAAGCACTTCATTAAGCAGGAATCCTGTTTTTTCGATATCCATTTTGCCAGCTTCAATTTTTGAGAAATCAAGTATATCGTTGATAATTCCGAGCAGGTTGTTGGATGACCGGCTGATTTTATACACATAGTCCTGCTGTCTTTCTGTTAAATCTGTTTTGGTAAGCAGGTTGCTGAGTCCTATTATTGCATTCATCGGGGTTCTTATTTCATGGCTCATATTTGCCAGAAAGTCGCCTTTTGCTTTTGTTGCTGATTCAGCCTCCTGTTTTGCCGCAGTAAGCTCATCCATCATTGTCTGAAGTTCAGTGTTTTTCATTTTAATATTATGAAAAAGCGATTCTCTGGTAGGCTGAATAATAAGTTCCCTGCACTGCTGAAACAAATCTTCTGATAATGTGTTTTTATCCAGTGGTATTTTCAGAAAAACACTTATTGAATCTTTTCTGTTGTCTGATTTATTTATTATGCAGTTATTAAAAAAGCTTTTCAGTTCAGTTTCTGAAATATCGGAATTGAATGGTGTAATATCAAGTATGAGTTTTTCAGGTTTTTCATTGTTGACACTTATAACCAGTTCTGAACATATGATGTTGTTTCCATCCAGGCATACCAGCTCAGAGAGTATTGTTGCGTTTCGGGTTGATTTAATTTCAGAAAAACCCAGAAGCAGAGATAATTGAAATATCTTTTTCCTGAACATTATCAGGTTAAGATATGTTTCTTCAGTTATTGCCCCTAAATTTATCATTTTACGTTCCTTATAATTATACAGGAAGCATCATCATTTTTACGGAAATTCTTGAACAGCTTTCCTGCAATATCTTCTGATGAGCCTGAAAGCAATCCGGGGAAGTTATCAAGCGGAAGATTATCCTTTATACCGTCAGAGCAGAGGATAAGGATATCACCTCTTAAAAGCCTGTCATTTATCATACACGGGTTCGGCATGGAATAACCCAGTACCCCGTTCCTGGAGATTAAGGATCTCTTTTCAATTCCGTAAATTACCGCGCTTATATTGCCTATTCCGGAAAAAAGAATAGAGTTGTCTTCAGAGCTGATGCAGCAGGCAGCAGCTACGGCGCCCCTTGTCCCTTTTAGAAATTCATCAAGCCTTGTAATTATTTTTACAGGATCCGGCTCCAGTTTATCCTGCAAAAATATTTCTATTTCCTCGGCAAGACCGGCTGCTTCATCCCCATGTCCGAGAACATCAATCAGGACAGCATAGAGATAATCCTCTTTTTCCTGAATTATGGCAGTATCTCCGCACCCTTTTTCACCGTAAATCGCATCTTTATATATTTTAATATCAAGCAGATTTTCCACCTATATTCTCCATTTTGTCACTGTAATCCTGGTTCCCCGGCCTGTCCCTGATTCTATTTCCAGGGAATCCATTATTTCCTTAACACTGGAAAGTCCGAGTCCAAGGCTGTCCCCTGTTGAATATTCCGGAGCAACAGCTGCACTGATATCATCAATACCGGGCCCGTCGTCCTGTACAACGATCAGTATGCCGGTTCTTCTGCCGTCTGTTATCTTATGGTAAAATACATGTCCTGAGTCTGCATAGCGGACAATATTTGTAGTCAGTTCAGATACAGCTGTTGCTATAAGTGACTGCTCGTTTCTGTCGAAATTAAGTTTTTCACAGAATTCCCTTGTCATTATTACTGAATAGGCAATATCTGCAGAATGCTCAATTTTGATGCTTAACTGTGATTCACTTTTTTTATATTTCAATTCACACATCTGTATATTCCAATCCGATTTTTTCCTGGTCAGGGGAGGTGTTTTCCAGCATTTTGATCCCCTCTTCAAGGTCTGATGCTATATTGAGAGAATCAAAATCAACGCTGAGATCAACAAGTGTGGATGCAACTCCCGGCTTGAAACCGGTGAAAACAGTCTGTCCTCCCATCAGGCAGATCATTTTCCCTGTCTGGACAAGGGCTGTAAATGTTTTTCTGTCCATGACATTTATAGCAGAAACATCAACTAGGACTTTTTTCACTGAATGTCTGTTTATTCTTCCAAGTATGTTTTTCTGAAACAGGAGAAGTGTATCCAGACTGAAATCTTCCGGAAGCGGAATTATGAGGCAGTCACTTATAATATGGGCATTTAAACTGTTTTCTGCCATTTTAAATGCTCTTTTTATTATCGCTTACTTCAAGGTCGAGTATGCTGAAGGCGCCTCCCAGCGCTTCCTGTAAATTTGAATGAGTCAGAATTGTCCCAAGTTCTACACCAAGGGTGACAAGAGTCTGTGCAACAGATGGCGATATGCCGGAAATGATGCATTTGCACCCCATAAGGCGGGTTGCTTTTGCAATTTTTATAAGATGGTTTGCTACAGCTGTATCAACAGTAGCAACCCCCTGAATATCCAGGATAATTATCTTGGAGGAAGTTTCTTTTAATTTGTTCAGCATAGTATCCATCATCTGCTGGGCCCTGTATGAATCCACAACACCTACTATAGGCAGAACGAGGATCCTGTCCCACAGCTGAATAACCGGTGTTGATATTTCGAGAATTGTTCTGCTCTGCTCTTTGAGTTTTTCCTCTTTTTTTACAACTTCCGAGATATCAATTATATATTCGAGGCCTCCGATTATTTCACCGTCTTTATTCCGAAGGACATCAGCCGTATACTCGATAGGTACAGGTTTATTGTCAAGGTAAACAATGTTTCTCACAGTTGCAACAGATTCACCATTCATGACATGTTTCATCCTGCAGTTGCCGTTTTTACAGTGATCCGAATCAAACAGGGTGAAGCAGAAATTTGAATCAATATCCTCCCATTTTGAATTTGTCATTTCCAGACCAGCCTTGTTCATGAATATGATTTTAAAATCTTTATCAATTGCCATTACAGGAGTGGGGAGCTGGTTGAGGATATCTTCACTGAATGAATTGTTTTTTTCACTTTTATTCATATGGAATTCCGCCTTTTTTAAAATATTTACTAATTAATTATAGTAAAATAAAATTCAATTCTCCAATTATTCATTAAAAAAACAGGAAATATTATTATTAAAAAAACGGAATAGATAAAAAATATGTTAATACGCAGACAGGCTGAATCTGTTTCAATAGTTAATGCCGGTTTTAATTAAAAAAAGTAAAATGACATTGTAATCAGCTTTCCAATAAATTATATTATTATAATGAATAAAATTATATTTTAAACTAAGGAAGTATTATTCAGAAATAGTGATAATAAAAAGTTGTATAAGAAATTGTTTTTATTTCTAATTTATAGCGTAAAGAACCCCTCATCAAATGATTCCTCCATGCAGAATTGCCAGAAGAAATAAATAATCAATTCCTCTGATAATACAAAACAGTTATTTAATGAAGGAATTCCGTTATGAAAAATATTTTAAGCAGATCAACACTGCTGCTGGTTGATGATACTCCTCACAATATTGATTTCCTTATCAATACAATTGGAAATACTTACAATCTTATAATTGCCACTAATGGTGAAGATGCTCTTGCAGCTGCTGATGAGTCAGTTCCCGATCTTATTCTGCTTGATATTCTGATGCCGGGAATGGACGGGTTTGAGGTTTGTACCAGGCTGAAACAGAATAAAAAGACCTGTGAAATACCGGTGATTTTTTTATCTGCGGTTACTGAAGTAGACCAGAAAACAAGGGGATTTTCGCTTGGTGCTGCTGATTACATAACAAAGCCTTTTAATGTGCAGGAAGTTTCAGCACGTGTTGAAACTCACCTGGCTGCAAAATTTGCAAGGGACTGCCTGATGAATCAGAATAATATACTGGAAAATATAGTAAGGGAAAGAACCAGTGAGATCATGGCTACACAGGATATAACAATAAGAATGGCTGCATCCCTTGCAGAAACCAGGGATAATGATACAGGGAATCATATTATAAGAACACAGATGTATGTGAAGAAACTCGCGGAAAAACTTTCGATGGAGAGTAAATACCGCAGTCAGCTGGATGATAAAACTATCGATTTGCTTGTTAAATCATCCCCTCTCCATGATATCGGCAAGATTGGTGTAACAGACAGGGTTCTTCTTAAACCGGGCAGGCTTGATGATAATGAATTTACAGAGATGAAAATGCATACTGTATTTGGCTATAATGCCCTGCTTAAAGCGGAAAAGGAGATGAAGAGTGATTCTTTTTTGACAATATCAAGAGAAATTGCATATACACATCATGAAAAATGGAATGGAACAGGTTACCCGCAGGGGTTGAAAGGGGAAGATATTCCTCTTTCAGGAAGAATCATGGCTGTTGCTGATGTTTATGATGCGCTTGTTACAAGAAGAATATATAAGCCTCCTGTAAGCCATGATGAGGCTGTTTCAATCATGTGCGAGGGGAGGGGAACTCATTTTGATCCGGTTCTCACTGATTGTTTCCTGCAGATCAACGGGGAATTCAGAACGATAGCTGTAGCTCTTTCTGAAGCGGATGATATAAAAAATGACTTGTAAACAGTAATAAATAATAATTTACGGGTGAAAATAATAAGTAGCCTTATCAGGGGAGAAAATTATGTCAGATTTTATCAGTGATGCTGTTGTACTGATTGTTGATGATACTCCGCAGAATATTGATATATTACTTGAATCTCTGGGAGATTTGTATTCTATCCAGGTTGCAGTCAACGGTAAAGAGGCTCTTGAAGCAGTAGCGGAAGATCCTCCCGATTTAATACTTCTGGATGTTCTGATGCCGGAAATTAACGGTTATGAAGTATGCCGTAGGCTGAAGAATGATTTCCCGGCTGCTGATATCCCGGTGATTTTTCTCACAGCTCTTTCTGAAATGGATCAGAAAACAAAGGGGTTTGAACTGGGCGCTGTTGATTTCATTACAAAACCATTTGATATCCGTGAAGTTAAAGCCCGAGTAAAGACACATCTTGTAAATAAATTCGCAGGTGATTTCCTTAAAAATCAGAACAGTTTTCTTGAAACAATGGTGAAAAAAAGAACCTTTCAGATAGAAAATATCCAGAATGTCACAATACGGATGGCTGCTTCTCTGGCGGAAACACGCGACAATGAAACAGGTGATCATATCAAGCGTACTCAAAAGTATGTTGCCGCATTTTTAAATATGCTGTCAGAAGAAAACTTATACCCGGAATATATAAATGAAGAAAGCATTGATCTGATGATCAAGTCGGCCCCTCTTCATGATATAGGGAAAATCGGGGTTGCTGACAAAATACTTCTGAAACCGGGAAAACTCACCAATGAAGAGTTTGATGAGATGAAAAAACATACAATTTACGGGAATGAATCTCTGCTCAGGGCTGAAGAGGAGATTAAAGATGAATCATTTCTCCGCTTTGCCAGGGAAATAGCTTATACACATCATGAGAAGTGGGACGGGTCGGGATACCCTGAAGGGGTATCTGGTGACGAAATACCTCTTTCGGGACGAATAATGGCAATTGCAGATGTTTATGATGCTTTGATTTCAAAACGGGTGTATAAACCGCCTTTTACACACAGCAAAGCTGTTTCTATTATAAATGAAGGGAAGGGGCATCATTTTGATCCCGTTCTTATTGAATGTTTTGGCAAAATTGAAGAATCATTCAGGCAGATTGCTCTTGAGTATGTAGAGAGTGATGATGAACGGGAAGCATTATTAAGATAAAAACACAAAGGTAAAATATGTATTTATATGATATGAAAAAAACAACTCTTCATGTGATAATGCTTTTTGTCATATTTGGTACAGGAACTGTTTTTCCGCAGGAAAAGTCCATTTCCAGCTGCAGCGGAGGAATGATTCAGGCAGGGGAGGAAAGGCAATGGGTAAAAGCAGGATTTTCCGGAAATGCTGCAGATGAAGTACCTGATTATGAGAACAGATCAATACAGGAAAAATGGTTATCAGTATTTGAATTAAAAGATATTTATGCGGGGGAAAGCAGTGGTAATAAACCTGTTATATTCAGGGTGTTTATCCTGGTAACACTGTTTCTTCTGGCAATATTCCTGTTCCAGGGATTTCTTAAAAAGAAAAGCAGCGAAAGTGTTAAATTCGATATAAGGCGGATGAGAATTACTACTCTTGTGATACTGGCTTTCTGTATGACATGTATTCTTACAATAACAATATATTCAGTCAGAAATATCAGAAATAATGCTGTAGAAAAAGTGCATGATAATCTTGATGTTGTTCTGTCTACTGTAACTGAAGTTCTTACAAGCTGGATTGACAAAAATCTTACCCAGGTCCGGATGGAAACCCAGAAAGAAGATTTTGTCTCTCGTGTAAGTAATATAACTGCTGTCCCGTCTGACAGGGAAACATTACTGAAAAGTGAAGAACTCAGGAATTTCCGGGATTATTTTTCACGGGAAAATCCGTATTCCTTTTCCGAAGGTTTTTTTATAATATCGGATGACGGGATTAATATTGCGTCACACGATGATGAAAGCATAGGCAGGGCCAATTTTGTATTTAAAAACCGTCCTGAACTTCTGGAACTCGCATTTCTCGGAAAAAGCATGTTTATTCCCCCTGTTCTCAGAGAAGCAGATGGCTGGTCTCCCGGTTCATGCAGTCAATCCTGCCTGTTCTATGCTGTTCCTGTTTTAAATTCGGAAAACAATGTTATTGCTGTAATGATACAAAGAGAAGATCCTGAAAAGGATTTCGGAAGATTCTGCAGGATGGGAAGAATTGGAGAAAGCGGTGAAACCTATGCATTTGACAGAAATGGTTTTATGCTTACAAACAGCCGTTTTGATGATCAGCTTCTTTCAATAGGTTTGCTGAAAGAGGGATCAGTCAGCGCTCTGAATATACAGCTCAGGGATCCTGGTGTTAATCTGCTTGAGGGGGAAAACAGCCCTTTAAACAGAGATGATCAGCCGTTTACCTTAATGTTCAGACATGCTTCAAGCAGCGAATTCGGTTATAACATCGAGGGGTACCGCGATTACCGGGGAGTTGATGTTTTCGGTGCCTGGCGATGGTTTGATGAATATAATTTCGGTATTGCATCGGAAATAGATATTACAGATGCTTTGAGTTCCTATTCCACGATACAGACTGCAATTTATATTATCATTGCAATAGCCTTTTTCCTTGCTTCGGGAACAACACTTTTCAGTATTCATACAGGCGAAAGGGCGAATAAGTCGCTCTCAGAGGCAAATGAAAATCTTGAAAAGAGAGTTGCTATGCGGACTGCAGAACTTTCAGAAGCAAGAAACAAGACAGAGGCAATTCTTGAGGCTTCAACAAACGGAATAATCACTATTGACGAAAAAGGGATTATTGAAACTTTCAATCCGGCAGCAGAACATATTTTCGGCTACAGTAAAGATGAAGTTATAGGGCAGAATGTGAAAATCCTGATGCCTTTGGAGTATTCCGAAAAACATGACGGGTATCTCGGTAATTATATTGATACAGGAATAAAGATGGCTATAGGGCGAAGGTTTGAAAAAGAGGGACTGCGGAAATCCGGACAGCTGATACCTCTTGAAATAGGCATTAATGAAGTACATCTTAAAGACAGGCGTCTTTTTACTGCAATTATGAATGATATTTCCGAGAGGAAAGCTTCTGAAGAAGCTCTTATAACGGCTAAAAGAAACAATGAATTTGCAGCAGAGACAGCAGGTCTTGCCTACTGGGAACAGGATTTAACAGAAAAAACATTTACTGTTAATGACAGTTTTTTCAAGCTTGCTGATACAAGTTATGTTAGGGAAGGCTGTTATGTTTATCCTGTCAATGAATTCCTTGACCAGTTTGTATATCATGGAGACCTTGACAAGGTTGTTGAAAAATTTTTAGAAGCTGAAAAAACAACATCAGACATTGCAGATCAGTTTGAATACCGGCTGGTCCTCCGGAGCGGAGGATTCAGGTACGGGTATATGAAATATTTTGTGATTCATGACAGCCATGGAAATGCTGTTAAAATTACAGGAATACATCTTGATATTACAGAAAGAAAAAAAATAGAAATGGAGCTTGCAGAGGCAAAAGAAGCAGCTGAAGCAGCGGCAAAGATAAAGTCTGATTTTCTCGCAAATATGAGCCATGAAATAAGGACTCCTATGAATGCTATCATCGGGCTGTCCCATCTTATAAGCAAAACAAGGCTTACGAAAAAGCAGGAAGATTATATCCATAAAATATTCGGCTCTGCCCACAATCTGCTTGGCATTATAAATGATATTCTGGATTTTTCAAAAATAGAAGCTGGAAAGCTTGCTATGGAATCAGTTGATTTTGATCTTAATGAAGTTTTTGATAATCTTGGCAACATGATAGCGGGAAAGGCATATGATAAGAAACTGGAGCTTGTATTTCATGTAAATACAGATGTTCCTGTGAAACTTGTCGGTGATCCTCTCCGCCTGGGGCAGGTGCTGCTGAACCTTGCAAATAATGCTGTCAAATTCACCGAAGCAGGTGAAATTGCTGTATCTGCTGAACTTGTGAATCTTGAAAACAATGAAGCTGAAATAAAATTCATAGTCCGTGATACAGGGATCGGACTCACAGAAGATCAGATGAACACCCTTTTTCAGGCTTTTTCCCAGGCAGATACTTCAACAACCAGAAAATACGGAGGGACCGGACTGGGGCTTTCGATCAGTAAGAAGCTTTCTGAAATGATGGGCGGCCGTATCTGGGTTGAGAGTATATTCGGCGAAGGTTCAACATTTTATTTTACCGGAAAATATAAAGTCAGGCATGTTGAAACACATAAGATTTTTCCGGCAGGACTCCGCGGTCTTGATGTTCTGATTGCTGATGATAATTCCACCAGCCAGAAAGTTCTACTTGAATATTTGAAGGATTTTGAATTGAATCCTGTTGCGGTGGATAATGGCACAGAAGCTGTTCAGATAATCAGGAAGAGACTGGAAGATGGAGTTAAGGGGTTTGATCTTGTGCTTCTGGATTTCAGCATGCCTGGTCTTAATGGATTTCAGACAGCTGAAAAAATAAATGAAATACTGGGTAAGAATGAAAGGCCGAGATATATACTTGTAACAGGATTTGGCCGTGATGAAGTTATCAATGGTATTGAAAGATACGGGTTTGAAGGATTCCTTCTGAAACCGGTCAATCAGTCGCTCCTGTTCAATACAATTATGCAGGCTTTCGGCCGTGAAAGAAAAGATACAGGAAAAACAATAACAGAAAAATTTCCGAACGGCTTTGACAGCATCAGGGGCGCTGAAATACTTCTTGTAGAGGATAATGAAATCAATCAGCAGGTAGCAAGGGAGGTGCTTGAAAGGGAAGGTTTCTCTGTTGATGTTGCTGATAATGGGGAGATTTCTCTTGAGAT
This sequence comes from Spirochaetia bacterium, assembly GCA_963662265.2. Classification (GTDB taxonomy): domain Bacteria; phylum Spirochaetota; class Spirochaetia; order CADAEX01; family CADAEX01. The sequence goes on from CAXXHA010000036.1 coordinate 35,521, forward strand.
GCTGTCTGAAAAAAAATATGACCTGGTATTGATGGATCTGCAGATGCCTGTAATGGGGGGAGTCGAGGCAACAGGAGAGATCAGGAAGAATGATGAATTTAAAGAACTCCCTGTTATTGCAATGACTGCAGATGCAATGTCAGGGGTCAGGGAAATGGTCCTTGAAAAAGGGATGAATGACTATATTACAAAACCTATTGAGCCGTATTTTCTATGGAAAACAATGGTTAAATGGATTGTGCCGGGAGAAGGGAAATTTTCTGATATCAACAGAATGGAGAGACCTTCTGAGGAAGCAGGGGAAATTCCTGAAATTGATGGGCTTGATATCAATTCCGGATTAAACCGGATGTCCGGTAATTTCGAGCTTTATAAAAATCTTCTGATAAAGTTTTTCAGGGAATATACAGATTTAAGCATGATAATTTCTGAAGATGCGGAAAACGGCCGAACAGATGATGCTGTAAGGACTGCCCATTCTGTTAAGGGGGTGTCTGGTAATCTTGGCGCGACAAAGATCCAGGTTAAAATGGCTGATATCGAGAACAAGCTTAAAAACAGTAAAGATTACAGAGACGATCTTTCTGAGGCTGAATCAATGATTCGTAATCTCGCTGAAAAGGCTGAAAAAGCAGGGCTTCTTGAAAACCAGGAGGAGCCTTCAGATAAAAGTATGGAGATTTCCAGGGAAGAGCTTACTGCCAGGCTGACAATAGCTGTCGACTCTCTTTCAAGGAGAAAGCCCAGGACTGCTATTACTGTGCTTGAAGAGCTGGGAAAGTGTGATTTTGACAAAGAAACCGGGGAAAAACTATCTGAAGCAAGGACTCTTCTTGCAAGATACAGGATGAAAGAGGCTTCAGAGCTGCTCAGGGGTATAATAGGCTAGAGAAACTGGTATTAAAATACAATAAAAATCGGGGAAGCAGTTGATCCAGAAAGGATGAATTATGATTTTAATAGTAGATGATACACCTTCTAATATTGATATTGTCATGGAAATAATAGGTGAAATTGATGATGTTGCTGTTGCTCTTGACGGAGAAGAAGCACTAGAAATTATCAAAGAGGATATTCCCGATATTGTTCTTCTTGATATTGTAATGCCTGGAATAGATGGTTTTGAAGTATGCAGAAGAATTAAGGGAAATCCTGATACGGAAAAAATAGCTGTAATATTTCTTTCGGGAGATGGGGCTGAAGAGGAGAAGTCAAAAGCCGGAGAAATTGGAGCCTCCGGTTTTCTTGAAAAGCCGATTGATCCTGAAAAACTGCTTGCAGCAGTAAAAGCTTTTATATGAAAAGAATATTGAGAAGAGATGCCTGATATGTTTTCCAGCTGAGAGTGGAATTCATATATAATTACCATATCATTCTTGACTTCTGAAAATCATAATCCTATCCTTAAATTTAACTGTAAAATAATTAAAAAAGGGTTGTTGAATGCCGGTTCTGTTTAAATCTAAATACTGCATTATTTGTCTTCTAGTAATTCTCACCTGTACTGTGCTGCTTTCAGGATGTTTTTCAGAATCCGGAAAAAAAGAAGCGGAAAAAGATGCCGGGTTAAACAGCCCGGTTTATTCTGATTCCGTAAGCGGCAAAAAACTTGTGATAGGTGATGTTTCAGATGAGCCTACTAAAAAAATAAGAAGGTATCAGCCTTTTGCTGAATATATTGTTTCAGAAGACAGAATTCCCGGATACGGCATCGGAGAAGTATATGTAACAGATTCACTGGAAAAAATGACAGAGGAATTTGAAAAAGGCAATGTCCACATAATTATTGAGGGAGCTTACAATGCCCTGAAAATAGCTGATAAGGCAGGGGCCTGCCGGATACTTCTGAACAACAAGGAGGGGCTGATATTTTTCAAAAGTTATTTTATAGCACTCAAAGATTCTCCCTGCAGCAGCCTTGAAGATCTGGGCGGTAAAACACTGGCTCTTGAAGATACCGAGTCCACATCAGGTTATTTCCTGCCGATTCTTGAACTTCAGAAAAACAATTTCAATGTTTCCGGTTTGAACGGAAATAATGAATATCTCAAGACAGTACTATCAGGCGAGGATGAAATAATTATTCAGGATCTTTTTGACATGAGGGCGGATGCCGGGGTGTATTCTGAATATGATTTCGAAGAACTTAATAAAAATGTCAGGGAAAAGCTTAAAGTCATACATGTTACAGAAGCGCTTCCGCGGAGTCTTCTTATTCTTTCCCCTGCATTGAGTAAATCCGACTGTGAAAGGATTTCTGATACCTTACTTGAGTTGAGTAATTCTGAACAGGGAAAATCCATGCTTGAACATATCAACTCTGATGGTTTTTATTCTGTCAGGGATTTCAGCATTGCGGAAAATAATCTTGATTTATTAATGGAAAAAGCCGGTGAAATATGAATTAAGAAAATGGATAAGCAATAAATACAACTCATTCCAGTACAGGGTACTGATGATCTTTTTTTCTGTACTGATGCCTGTCATGATGGTGATATTTATAATTACTGCCGCAAACGAGGTGAGTTTTTACAACAATTATATCAATGAGACAGGGCATTTTTTTGCAGATGTAATAGAAAACAGTATCAGCGACAGCCTCTATTTCAAGGAATATTTCAGGATAGGGGATATTTTTGACAAAACAGTTATGAATTCGGACTACACATCCTGCAGAATTTACGACAGAAGAGGTATTCTTATTGCCAACAGCAATAATGATATTTCTGAATTTAATTTTGCTCCGGAACAGGAAGGGCTTGATGTTTTAAACAGTTCTGAAAATTATGTAACGGAAAATTCTGACAATTATATATTCTCAAGGAAAGTTGTTCTCGGAAACCAGGTCCTGGGGGCGATTGTTATTGATTTTTCCCGGAAGCATATAAACAGCGGAATCAGAAAGATTCTGTCAGTACTTTTAATTGCAGATATTATTATTTTTATTGCAGGGACTCTTCTGTTTTCCAGGTTTGCAAAAAGCATAAGCAGACCTATCATGAAGCTTTCAGAAGCTGTCCGGTCCTATAGAAACAGGAATTTTGATCTTGAGTTTGAATATAACGGAATCAGCGAGATTGGCGATTTTTCCAGAGCTCTCAGGGATATGGCGGCTGAACTGAAAGGGAATTTCATCGAACTTAAAAAAAGCGATGAGAGGTTTAATCTTGCTGTCTCAGGTGCAAATACCGGTATATGGGATTACCAGCCGGAAACAGGGCAGCTTTATATGTCTCCCAGGATGAAGGAAATATTTTTTATTTCCCCGGATACAGAACTTGAGTCTATAGATGAATGGTTTGAAAGAATTATAGAATTTGACAGGGATAAAATTAAAAAAGCCTTTAATGATTACATCTCAGGGGAAACTGATGAATTTAAAACTGATTACAGGATAAAGGATCTAGACGGGGGATTTAAATGGGTTTCAACTACAGGGAAAGGTCTGTTTGATGATAAAAATGTATGCACAAGGATTGCAGGATCCCTTACAGATATAAGCAGCCAGAAAGAATCGGAAGAGGAACTTATAAAGGCTGCCCTTTACGATCCCCTCACCAAACTTCCCAACAGGGCACTCCTTCTGGAGCGGCTTAAAAATGCTGTTGATATTAATAAAAGAAACCATGACTGGCATTTTGCCCTCCTCTATCTTGATTATGACGGTTTTAAAGGGGTAAACGATACATACGGGCATGTGGTAGGGGATCTTCTTCTTAAATCAATAGCGGAAAGACTTCTTGACTGTGTGCGGGACCAGGATCTTGTCTGCAGGATAGGGGGGGATGAATTTGTTATTCTCCTTGAAGACTGCGACTGCTGGAAGGATGTTGTTGAACGTGTTCAGCATGTATCGGAGAGTGAATTTGTAGTAAACAATTATTCAATATTTCTGTCTGCAAGCATCGGGGTTGCTTCCGATGATGTTGATTTTCTGACAATAGAGGATCTTGTTCAATACAGCGATGTTGCAATGTACAAGGCGAAAAAAGAGAAGAAAGGTTCATATACAGTATACAGGAAAGACATGCATCTTCAGATCCGCAACAAGTGGCAGCTGGAATATGAACTGCATAAGGCTCCGGGAAATAATGAACTTTACCTTGTCTATCAGCCGATTGTTGAAATGTATGACAGGAGAATAGGGGAGTGTGAATCTCTGCTCCGCTGGAACCATTCTTCAAAGGGATTTGTATCTCCTTCCGATTTTCTTCCTCTTGCCGAAGATTCAGGTTTTATAACTTCAATAACAGACTGGGTACTTGATGAGCTTACAAATATGCTGAGTAAGGCTGAATATTTTGATACCGGAATAAGGTTTGCCGTCAATATCTCTTCAAAGGATTTTATTGAAAATCCTGATATTTACAGCCGGCTGGAAAGATTTATAAAGCATTTCCCCTCTCTTTCGAAGCGGCTTGATATTGAGGTTACAGAAACTTCACTCATGAGTAATTTTGAAAAATGCAAGAGACAGCTTCACGGGATACGGGAGCTGGGTATCAGGGTAAAGCTTGATGATTTCGGGACAGGTTTTTCTTCAATGAGCTATCTTCATAATTTCCCCCTGGACAGCATAAAAATCGACAGATCGTTTATCATGACTCTTCCTGAAGATAAGGATAACCTGAGTATTCTCCGCCACCTGATAAACCTGTCGCATGATCTCGGGTATAATGTAATTGCGGAAGGTGTTGAAACTGATGATCAGCACGAAATACTTAAAGATCTCGGATGTGATAAGGGGCAGGGATTTTTATATTCACGGCCTGTTAATTTTTCAAGGTTTAGGCAGCTCCTGTCAGGAGTGAACCAGAAAGCAATCTGAAAACATGTTGTACACGGGACACTGGTAATACTTTAATCTCTTGTAAGCGGCAATACTTTCAAATCACAGATGAAAAAACTCTGCCTGTATCTGTGTGAAAATAATACTGGCCAAAAGTAGATTCCGGAAAACTGCCTGAAAACAATTAACTGATTGCGTTTTTATTCTCCCCCCTATATTATTCAAACTATGAAAAAACTACCGGTATATATTCAGATCCTCTACGGTGTAGGGGTAAGCTATGCAATATTTGATCAGATATTTGCCCAGTGGGTACTTACTTATTATCTTCCGCCTGAGAATTTCAGCTTTAAGCCTTTTCTTTCTCCCGGCTTCATTGCGCTTGCCCTTGTGATATCCCGGTTTGTAGATATGGTTGCAGATCCTCTTGTGGGATTCTGGTCAGACAGGGTGAATACAAGATGGGGACGGAGGATTCCTTTTGTTTTCCTGGGTACTGTGCCTCTTGCCCTGTCCACAATAGCGTTTTTTTATCCTGTAAAAGGGGGCGGTTTCGAGACTTTTGCCAATCTCTCGATAGTGGGAAGCCTTTTCTTCATCTTTTATACAATTGTAGGCGCTCCCTACAATGCTCTTATCCCCGAGCTTTCAAAGACTTCAGACGACAGGCTTAACCTGTCGACCTGGCAGGCAGTTTTCCGCCTTGTCTATACAGCTGTTGCAATGATACTTCCGGGAATAATGATTTCACTCCTTGGCGGCGGTGATGATGAGAAGGGCCTCCGTCTAATGGTTATATTCCTTTCTGCGTTTGCAGTGATAGGTCTTTTCATAACCTCTTTTACAATAAACGAGAGAAAGTATTCAGGCGGAAAAATATCTGATGCGGATTTCAGGAGTTCCATCAGGCTTGTTTTTCATGACAGGGCATTCCTTTATTATCTCGGGGGACTTCTTTTCTTCTTTGTTGGATTCAATATTATGAGAGGTTCAATCAACTACTATGTGACAGATGTGATGAAGATGGGGAGTTCAGGTATTACAACAGCATCTGCCCTCCTTTTCGGAGTATCTGCCCTCTTTTTCTATCCTGTCAACAGGCTGTCAAGAATAGCCGGCTATAGAAAACTGATGCTTGCATCCCTCTTTCTCCTGGTTCTTTTTTCAATCATGCTCTACCAGACCGGTAAAATTTTCCCCACTTCATTCGGGTTTATTGTTTTCGCGCTTTTCGGCATTCCGGTTGCCGGAGCTGCCTTTATTTTCCCCCCCGCAATGCTTAGCGAGATAAGCAGCCGTGTTTCAGATAAGAGCGGGGAGCAGATTGAGGGGATCTTTTTCGGAATACAGGGATTTTTCCTCAAGATGGCTTTTCTTATTTCAATAGCAATTCTGCCCATAATACTGGTTTCAGGAAACGGGACCTCTTTTACAGATATGCTTACCTCTGTGCCTGAAAAGCCTGAACTTGAAGGAATATACAGAACAACTGTTTATTCTGTGCTGTTTTTTTCATTATCGTTTATATTTTATTATATATACCCTGAACGTGTTTCCCCGGATAAGATTGAACAGGAATAGGCTCCTGTGAGATAATAACCTGCTGTATTATGAAAACAGTTTTTATATAGCCCTTTCGGTGACAGGCGTCTTGCGGGGCGGCATCTGATTTACATGTTCCTGCCTGGTGGGAAAAAAAGCAAAAGCGGGTTTTAGTGATGCCTGTAGACAATTACTGACAGAGAATGGAGAAGTAGAAATGGAAAATAAAGAAAAAAGCAGTCTCAATAACCAGGCTGCATTATATACGCTTGAAGGGAAATATCAGAAAGCATCTGATATATTTGAATCAATACTTTCAACAGATCCTGATGATACAGCAGTACTCTTTAATTATGGTTTTAATTTTCTTCAGTGGGAAAAAGGGAAAAAAGCTGTTGAAGTCTTTGAAAAAATAATTATTCTGGCAGAGAAAGCGTTTGAAAACAATCACATGACTAATCTTCATGCTTCTGTGGTTGAGGACTGCGGGACAGCATGCTATGATGCAGGTCTTTATAAAGAGGCAGAAAAATATTTCATGATTGCAGAAGCAGCTGATCCTGAAAACAGCATACTGATGAATCACATGGGTGTGCTTTTTTTTGTAACAGAACGGATCGGGGAAGCTGAAAAATATTTTGAAAAAGCTGTGAAATATGATGATGAGAATATAGATGCCTGGTTTAACCTTGCAGATACTTACGAGGTACTTGGAAAAGCAGAGGATAGCGAAGAAGCCAGGAAAAAGTTTCTTGAGCTTGAAAACAGGGACTAGAAAGTCCCTGCCGGATACTGTTGTCTGTAATTGTTATCCAGTAATTAATACTATTGATTTTTCCGTCACAGGGTCAAAAAAACTGCTTTTATTCATATCCGGAATAAAAAAGATTGTTTCCCCGACTGAAACATTTATATCAGAAGGGATCCTTGCTATGAATTTGTGATCTCCCCCCTCCAGATACAGGTGAGTCTCATCTCCGAGGGGTTCTATAACATCCACTTCTGCTTTGATAAAACATTCTCCCTTTTCCGGATTTCTTTTCAGCATGTTTTCAGGCCTTATTCCGAAGCAGACATTTTTCCTGTTCACTGATTCAAGGTATTTTTTTACATGGTCAGGAATTGTGATAAACACATTTTCATCCTCAAGTACAGTATTGTTTCCTGAAGCATTTAACTCCATGTCCAGAAAATTCATCGGCGGCGACCCTATGAAACCTGCAACAAATTTGTTGACAGGATTATTATAAAGTTCCAGGGGCCCCCCTATCTGCTGAATTATTCCATCCCTCATGACAACAATCCTGTCTGCCATCGTCATTGCCTCAATCTGGTCATGTGTTACATAGATCATTGTTGCACCGAGCTGGTTGTGAAGCCGGGATAGTTCTGTTCTCATCTGAACCCTGAGTTTCGCATCAAGGTTTGAAAGCGGTTCATCAAACAGGAATACTTTCGGTTTTCTGACAATTGCCCTGCCTACTGCAACTCTCTGTCTCTGCCCCCCCGAAAGCTCTTTCGGTTTCCTTTTTAGATAGTCCTCTATTCCCAGTATTACGGCAGCCTCCCTGACTCTTTTCTCTATTTCATCCTTGCTGAATTTTCTCATTTTCAGTCCGAATGCCATGTTGTCATAAACAGACATGTGGGGATAAAGTGCGTAATTCTGAAATACCATTGCAATATCCCTGTCCTTGGGCGGGATATCGTTTACAATTTTTCCGTCAATAAGAAGCTCTCCCCCTGTTATTTCCTCAAGCCCCGCTACCATCCTTAGTGTTGTTGTTTTTCCGCAGCCTGAAGGACCAACAAGGACCACAAATTCCCTGTCTTTTATTTCAACATCTGCACTGTCTACTGCTTTTGTCTCTCCTGAATATATTTTGGAAACTTTTCTTAGCTCTACATTTGCCATATTCTTCTCCAATTATTTATTACTGCTGAGGGCAAGCCCTTTTATGAGTGAACTCTGAAAAAGTATCAGAACTATCAGAGGCGGTATCATTGCAAGAACTGTTCCCGCCATAACAATATTCCAGTTGACTGCAGCATCTGTATCAACCAGCGATTTAAGACCTATCTGTATTACCCTGATTCTGTCGGCATTTGCCACTATCAGCGGCCAGAGGTACTGGTTCCATATGAATATGAATTCAATGAGGAACAGGGCCGAAATATTTGTCTTTGAAAGTGGGATTACAACATGCCACAGGAACTTCAGGGGGGAAGCCCCGTCAACCTTTGCCGCATCTACGAAAGACCCCGGAACAGTCATGTAAAGCTGCCTGAAAAGAAGTGTCCCTGTTGCACTCGCAAAAAACGGGATAGTGAGGGCCCAGTATGTGTTTACCCAGTGCATTGAGCTCATAAGCTGGTATGTCGGCACAATCCTGACAGGGAGGGGCAGCATCTGTGTTATAAGAATAACAATGAAGAAAAATCCTTTCCCCTTGAAATCGTAAAATACAAATGAAAAAGCCGCGAAAATACTCAGGATTATTTTTCCGAATGCAACAGCCAGGGACATGAAAAGCGAATTCATAAGCAGTCTTCCCAGATTCGCTGATGTCCATGCTTCATGGTAATTTGCCAGAGTCCCTTTTCCGGGCAGCAGACGGGGGGGAAATTTAAAGTATTCACCCGAAGTCTGTGTACTCACAATAATCGCATAAAGCATTGGAAAAAGAACAATAACAAGCACTGATATCATTATTGTGTGGCTGATTATACGGTCAATTTTCTTGTAAGTCAGTTTTTTTGATATTTTCATGATCATGCTCCGTAAAAGACAGATTTCTGGGTAATTCTGAACTGAATAGTCATGATAATTGAAACAAAGAGGAGCAGTATTATTGACTGGGCAGAAGCTCCCCCTGTATCCATCGCTATAAAACCGTCTCTGTAGAGCTTGTATACAAGCAGGTCTGTTGCCCGTCCCGGTCCCCCTTCTGTAATTACATGAAGAAGTCCGAACTGCTGGAAAAAGGCGTAGAGCGTATTCATTATGAAAAGGAAGAATACTGTGGGAGATATGACAGGGAACATTACTTTCCAGAAGACCTGTCCCTTTCTTGCCCCGTCAATAATTGCGGCCTCGATTATTTCATTCGGAACGCTCTGCAGGCCGGCAAGTATGAAGATAATGTTGTATCCAAGCATTTTCCATATAGCAGCTACAATGATGAAGATCATTGCATGAATGCCGTTTGAGATATATTCGAAATGTACTCCGAAAAAATTCAGTATATTTGTTGCAATCCCTATGGTTGGATTGAACATGAGTGCCCATATCATACCTGTTATGGCAGGAGAAAGCGCATAGGGCCATATAAGGAAAATCCTGTAAATATTGAATCCCGGGTACCTCCTGTTGGCAACTCTTGCTATATAGATGCTTATCAGCAGTCCCAGGAAGACCACAAAAACTGCAAAAACAAGGCTCAGGACAAGCGAGTTCAGGTAGTCAGGATTTTTAAGCAGTCTTGTGAAATTTGTTAATCCGACAAATATTTTTCTTGTACCTGTCATGTTTACCCTGTAGAAACTGTAGTAGAGACTCTGGATACTCGGGTATATGAAAAATATAGTGATTATTATGATGCTTGGGGACAGAAGAACATAGGGAAGCCATTTCTGTGATTTTAATTTTACCTGCATTGAATACTCCGCGGAAAACATGCCTCCCCTGAAATGCAGGGGAGGCCGGATAAAATGATTAAAATTACTATTCCACTGTCATCAGATAATCTGAAAGAACCTGGTCGCAGTCTTCCTTTGCTTTATCAAGGACCTGCTGCGGATCTTTCATATTTACCACAACATCTTCTATCGCAACTCCGACAATATCCCTGATCTGAACAAAGTTGCCGAGAAGAACTCCTGTAGCTGCATGGCCTGTATCTCCCGACATAATCTGGTCGAACGCTGTTGCGAAGCGGGGATCTTTTTCAAACCATCCCTCATTCTTGAGACTTGAATATGCCTTCTTGTTGACCGGGAAATACCCTGTCTGTTTGTGCCACATCACAGCGTTATCAACTTTAAACAGGTATTTGAGAAATTCCCATGCAGCAACGTTTACTTCATCGCTGTGTCCTGACATCAGCCAGATACTGGCTCCCCCTATTACGCTGTTTCCTTTCTTTCCGTAATCAGGGATCCTGGGCAGGTATGCTGTTCCAAGGTTGAAATCAGCCTTTTTTATGATACCTGCAAGGCTGGATGTTGACTGGACCAGCATAGCGAATTCCCCTGCAAGAAAAGGATCGTTAGCCTTGTATGTTCTTCCTCCGTAGACAAGCACTCCGTCTTTTGCCCATTTCTGCCATTCTGAAAGAACTCTTACCCCGAATTCCTTGTTGATATATACTTCATCGGCTCTGCCGTCACGGCCGTTTTTGTTGTTTGCATAATATTCATTGTGATATGCATGCATCTGTTCAAATATCCAGGCAGGCCAGCCGAAGGATATTCCCCCTTTTGCGAGTCCCATATCGACAATTTTCTTGCCATACTCATAAATTTCATCGAATGTGGCAGGCGGTTTATCGGGATCCAGTCCTGCCTTTTCAAAAAGGTCCTTGTTATAGTAGATCATTGCAGTTGATGAATTGAACGGCATACTGTACATCTCGCCGTCATAGCTGTAGTATTTCATTATAGGTTCAACAACCTCGTTAAAATCCACTTCTCCCCTGTTCAGGTTTTTTATAGGGATTATTGCACCGGAATCCTTCATTGTCTGGGTGCCTACTTCATAACTCTGCAGGAGCACAGGGGGATTCCCCGCTTTGACAGCTGCAAGCCCTTTTGTCACAGTCTCGCCGTAACTTCCTGTGTAAAGCGCTTCAACCGTCATTCCCGGATGAGATTTGTTGAATCCTTCAACAAGGGCATCAACAACCTTTGCCCTGCTTCCTGACATCGCATGCCAGAACGTCACAGTACCGGCTCCTTTTGTTCCGTCCGGAATTTCATAATCCATTGGTGAAGCTGATTTTTCTTTTTTCCCACCTGCAAATGTGAGCGGCATAATCATGAGGCATAACAGAATTGCAGCAACTGTTTTTTTCATTTTTTACCTCCAAAAATTTAAAGCATGCACTGCATGCTGATTTCAGAATTGATGATAAAAAACGGATAATCAGTAATGCTGATGATTAATGTAAAATGATTATTCTTTTTTTAAACATATGTTTTTTATAAAACAAATTTATGTCACTTTTTAAAAGTCTAAACCTCAGGTTTTGAATTGTCAAATGATTGTTCGGGAAAGTTGGAGTTATACGTCAATAAATGTTGAGTTATGCACCGACTTGACAGTCATATGCCTTTATTGGAAACCTGAAATAAATACTGAGTTTAATTGTCTTTATCCAGTTTATAGCCGGTTTCAGCTATTTTTTTGAGCCAGTCATAATCTGATTTTTGCACTTCGGTGAAAGGATCTAGGTCTGCCTGATGAAGAGCGTTTCTCCCTTCTCTTGTACTCTCAAGGCTCAGGAGGAAATTTTTTGTTTTTTCTATAAGCTCCTCTCCAATTTCAGTGTTTACAACAAAAGGTCCCAGTGGAAAGGTGGGGCTTTTATAAATTATCCTGAATTTTTCCTTGATTTGCTTATCCTGTTCATTGAATATAAATGAAGCCACAACACCGCTGTCAATTGTTTTATTGAGAATTGAAAAGAGGATTGAATCCTGTTTCTGTATTATCAGTGCTTTTCTGAAATACTCTTCCGGTTTTATCCCCAGTTGATAAAGCTGATGCATGGGGACGAGAAATGCGCTTGTTGAATAGGGATCTCCGAATGCAAAGGATTTAGCTTTCAGGTCCGCAATTGAATTTATATTGCTTTCGTTCCTTACAATAAAAAGACTTCTGTAGTTTTTATTGTTTTGCTTTACCCTTGCCGCAATTGGTATCAGGTTCTGTTTTTCCATGATGTTGATATAGGAGTATGCATTTATTATTCCCATATCTATTTTGTTGCTCATGTATTTTTTCTGCATTTCCTCATAGGTGTTTGAAAGTACAAAAATTATTTTCCTGTCAAGCTCTTCAGAAAGGAGATGGATTAACGGTGCATATTTCTTGAAAATTACGGCGGAACTTTCTCCGTAGGCATGGCCGAATTTGATGACTTTTTTGTTCTCTTCTGCAGACATTGAAAATGGGTAGAGTATAATTATTATAACCAGCAGTATTTTTCTCATAGAAAAACTCATTTGTTTGATTATAAATTAAAATTAAGTATTATTATAGCGATTTTAATGTCCATAACTCGGATATTTTGGAAAACAGCTTCTTATGGCAGATTATGGAAGAAGCTGCTATAGCGGCTAATCTTCAGGCTTCAGATTATCTGTATCTTTGAATTCTTCTGTATCTATTGTATATCCGGCTTCAACAATTTCCTTGAGCCAGTTATAGTCTGATTTCTGTACTTCCTCAAACGGGTCGAGGCCTGCTTTTGAAAGGGCATTTCTTCCTTCTTCCGTGTTTTCCAGGCTTAACAGGAATTCTTTTGTCTTTTCTATATTTGTTTTACCTATTCTTGTGTTTACAACAAAAGGACCTAATGGGTACTGGCGTGTTTTATGAATGATTCTGAAGTTTTTCTTGAGATCTTCTCTCTGTTCATTGAAGATAAAAGATGCGACAGCACCGCCGTCAATTGTTTTATTCAGTATTGAGTATATTATTGAATCCTGTTTAGGGATTATCACTGTTTTTCTGAAAAAATCCTGTGGCACTATGTTGAGTTTATCAAGCTGATACATTGGTACAAGAAATGAGCTTGTTGAATAGGGATCGCCGAATGCAAAAGACCGGTTTTTAAGGTCCCCGATATTCATGATATTGCTGTCTTTCCTGACAATAAAGTAAGTTCTGTAATTTTTGCTGTTTTCCTTGACTCTTGCTGCAATCGGCAACAGGTCGGGGGAATCCATGAGGCTTATGAATGGATAGGCATTAAGTATTCCCATCTCAATCTCGTTGCTTAGAAAACCGGTAAGCATCTCTTTATATGTTTTTTTGGGTACAAACAGGACTTTTTTTCCAAGTTTCTCAGATAATAAATTTAAAAGTGATGAATATTTATTGAATATGACTGCTGAATTTTCACCTGACGGGTATCCGAATTTAATTATATATAACTGCTCATCGGAAAACGCTGTAACTCCTGAGAAAAAAAATATACCCAGAATGACTAAAATAGTCCTGTAAAATGAATAAAACATTGAATAAATTATAGAATAAAACTAAGTTTTGTAACAGGGGATTGTATCCTGCGTGGTATTATTTCCTTTGTATATACTGGAGAAAAAAATGAAAATAACTACAAAGTTTATCTTTTCAACAGTTTTGATCGTATTTATTACTGGAGCCATACTTGTCGGGTTTTCTGTTAATACACAGAAAAGGCTTATTGAAGAGCAGATAATAAAAAAGGGCTCTGTCCTTGCCGAAGTCCTCTCTGTTTCCCTGATGATACCTATGCTGAATTTTGATTATTCATCTGTAAAACTCTTTTTTGATACACTTTCCAGGGATACAGATGTTATTGAAGGGGAACTTCTGGATAACAATAATATAGTAAAAATGCACACAGATATTGATCGTCTCGGGGAATCACATATCTATAAAATAAATTTCGAGGATATGGGTGACACAATTGTACACAGGAATGATCCGGGAGATAACGGCAGCAGGCTGATAAGTTATGATTTTTTCAGTTCTGTACGGGTGGAAGATGAGCAGATAGGTGTATTTCATATCACCCTTACAAATGAAACATATCTCCAGGTGATAAGGATTGCATGGATAAAAATGATGCTTCTGGGACTTTTTGTAATAGTTATCGGTATTGCAGGCGCTTTTCTTCTCGGTGTGCAGATTTCCCGCCCTATCAAGGAACTTGTAAAGGGGGCAGAGTCTGTTTCCGGCGGAAATTTTAACTGGGATGTTAATATAAGGTCCCGGGATGAGATAGGGATACTTTCAACTGCATTCAAAAACATGACAGAAAGGCTGGATATAAATATCAAGTCGAGAATTAACAGCGAGAAAATGGCTGTTATTGGCCAGCTGTCATCTGTTCTTGCCCATGAAATAAAAAACCCGCTTGAACCGATTAAGGGCTCAGCAGAACTTCTTAAAATTTATTATCCCGAAGAGGAGCAGATTCTGAAATTCGCAGGCATAATACAGGAAGAGGTTCTGAGACTTATCTCTTTTATAGATAATTTTCTTGATTTTGCGAGGCCGAGAGATCCTGAGTTCAAGGAGGTTAATCTTAATACGCTTATCAACAAGACTTTTCTGCTTCTTGAAAAGCTTGTTCATGACAACAAGATAGATGTTGAATTCAGCCTGGAAGGGGAACTTCCTCCTGTAAGAGGAGATGCTTCCATGCTGAAACAGGTTGTACTCAATGTTGTGCTTAATGCAATTCAGGCAGTAAAGAAAAACCATGGATATATAAAAGTTGTCACCAGCCATAACGGTTCAATGGCAGAGCTTAAGATAACAGATCATGGAACAGGTATAGAAAAAGAGGTGCTTGACAGTATTTTTGACCCTTTCTATACGACAAAAGCGGAAGGTTCCGGGACAGGGCTTACTACAAGTCTGAGGATTATTGAGCAGCATGGCGGAGAAATAATCATAGAAAGTGAACCCGGAATGATGACAATGGTACAGATATTGCTACCGTTGATTGTAGCGAGGAAATGAGGCAGCGATGAATGAACATATATTAGTGGTTGATGATAAGGTAAATATCAGAATGGTTCTTAAGGGGATTCTGGAAAACAGCGGCTATAGTGTGACTGAGGCGGAAAACGGAAAATCAGCTTTATCTTCCATAGAAAAATCTGTTCCTGATCTTGTCCTGACTGATCTTAAAATGGATGAAATGAATGGTATTGAACTTACAAAAAAAATCAAGGAAAAATATTTAAATCTTCCTGTAATAATAATGACAGCTTATGGATCAATAACAAGCGCAGTCGATGCAATAAAATCGGGTGGATATGATTATATAACGAAACCTATTGATTATGATCTTCTGAAAATCAAGATAAAAAGAGCCTGTGAGGAACGAGCCATAAAGAGAGAGAACAGGGATCTCAGGGAAAAACTCAACAGGGGATGGAGCCTGGACAGGATTATCGGAAAGTCACCTGTCATGCAGAAGATGTTCTCTCTGATTAAAACAGTTGCGCCTGTTGATTCAAGTGTTCTGATAGAGGGGGAATCAGGCACAGGAAAGGAACTTGTTGCAAGAGGCATCTATATCAACAGCAGGAGAAAGGAGGGGCCCTTTGTTGTTGTCGACTGCTCCTCTCTTCCAGCAGGTCTTCTTGAAAGTGAACTGTTCGGTTATGAAAAAGGGGCGTTTACAGGTGCTGCAGCCAGAAAAAAAGGGCGAATTGAACTTGCAAATAAGGGAACTCTCTTTCTTGATGAGATAGGGGAGATGAGTCTTGAGCTCCAGTCAAAACTTCTCAGGGTTCTCCAGGAGAAGCAGATTCAGAGAATAGGAGGGCTTGAAACAATTGATGTGGATTTCCGGCTCATTGCAGCAACAAACAGGACTCTCTCCGATGAGGTTGAAAAGCGAAATTTCCGTTCAGACCTTTATTACAGGCTCAATATTATCAATATTGATGTCCCCCCCCTCCGCAGCAGGACAGAAGATATTCCACTCCTTGCGGCAAATTTTATAAAGAGAATTTCAGAGAAAAACAGCCTCCCTGAAAAAACAATATCTCCTTCTCTCATGGAAAAAATGCTTTTATACAGGTGGCCCGGCAATGTAAGGGAGCTTGAAAACTGTATTGAACGGCTCATGGTAATCAGCCAGGGAGATACTCTTGATGAGTATTTCTTTAATACAGAGACAGAAGACAGTTCAGAGGATGAAATCAAGAGCAGTGTAGACAATGTTGCAGATAGTTATGATCTCTTTGAAATTGAAAAAAAGGTACTGCTGGAAGCTCTTGAAAAAGCACAGTGGAACAAGTCAAAGGCTGCCCGGATGCTTAATATAGACAGAAAAGCCCTCTACAACAGGATAAAAAAATACGGGATTGGGGAATAACCTGTTGTACCCTGAGAAGTTATAATTTTCTGAAACCTGTATATTTTCCGGGATTCTGCAGAATTCAATGCTTTCTGATTTAATTTTTTAACAGTCTTAACAATATAAAACTGTGCCGATTGGCACAGTTTGTTCTTTTACGGTGTGTAAAACAGCACATGTGTTCCGCCGGGAATACATATGTTTCTGAAAAAATACAGCATTTCTTCAAGTTTTCAGATATTTTTTTAATAATTCTCTGCTCAAGGTATTTCTGTTTTCATTTTTGTGATTTTCCGGTCCGGTTTTCTGCTGAATTTCGTAATTTTTATAAATATTTATAATTCATAATAAGCTGGCATCTTTTTTGCATTAGGTAGGTGAAACATAATTATCATGAAAAAGGAGATTTTCAATGAAAAAGAGTCTTTTACTGCTCATTCTTGCAGCAGCAATGATTTTACCTGCATTTGCTTCAGGTGACAAGGAATCATATCCTTCTGACACAATTAATATTGTTGTTCCTTCAAAAGCAGGTGGATCAACAGACGGCTGTGCAAGACAGTTTGCTCAGACTGCAAAAAAATACTGGAAAGATGCAAACTTTGTTGTTGTAAACAAAGGTGGATCAGGCGGACTTAAAGGTTTTGATGAAATTGCAAGAGCAAAAGCAGACGGCTATACACTTGGTATGGTTTTCACACCTCAGCTTGTTGCTCATGTAGTATCAGGAAGATCACATTATACACTCGACAGTTTTCATATCATAAGCAATGTTGTAGAAGATCCGGGTATTGTTGTTGTTCCTGCTGCAAGCGATATCAAGTCACTTGATGACCTCAAGGCTGCTGCTAAAGCAGAAAAATTAGTTGCTACAGTAAATGGTATAGGAAGTGATGACTATATTGCTGCAAAAAATTTTGAAAAAATTGCAGGTGTTGAATTCAACCTCATGCCTACAAAAGGTTCAACAGAACAGAAAACAGCTGTTCTCGGCGGACATGTAGATGTTGCTTTCATGAACCTTTCCCAGATGCTTTCAAACCACAGGGAAGGTAAGGCAAGAATTATTGCTATTGCAACTAAAAAGAGATCTGATTTTGAAAACACTATCCCAACAGCTAAAGAGCAGGGATATGAGCTTTACATGACAGCTACAAGAGGTTTTGTTATCCAGGCAGATACAGCTCCTGAAATCCAGAAAGCTCTTGATGGACTTCTGTCAGATGTTCTTTCAGATCCTGAATTCAAGTCAGCAATGGAAAAACAGCTTATTGCACTTGCTCCAATGGACAGCAAGGAATACACAGAATACTTAACAAACCTCCAGGCTCAGACACAGGAAGTATATAACGCTAACCCCTGGTAAGGAATTAGGAAGAATAATGACAAAAAAAATATTTGATTACGTAATACTTGTTTTTTGTGTTGTTCTTGCAGTACTGCTTCACCGCAGTACTGCATCCTATCCTGAAATTTGTCAGAACAGCACAGCTTCATATGTACGGTTTTTGGCCCTGTGCCTAGCAATCCTGTCAATAGTACAGGTTGGTATTAATTACAAGAAGAACGATAATGGCTCTGTTGAAATATATAAGGATAAAAGAAAGTTTCTTACACTTCTTATCCTTCTTGTTATCTATGCACTCTTAATATCATATTTCGGCTTCATGCTTTCAACAGCGTTGTTCCTGCCGTTAACAATGGTTTTAATGGGGCATAAAAAGAAGATGACAATTATTTTATCTTCAGCCGGACTGCTTCTGTTTATTCAGTTTCTTTTTGTTTCATTACTTCAGGTCCCTCTCCCGGAAGGACTCATTTTCGGTTAGGCATCAGTATTTGATGATGCATTTAAAAGAGACATTGGTTGTCTCTGTAATATGAATAATAGGGTAATATAATGAATATTGATCTTATAAATATACTATTTACACTGTTCAGCTTTCAAAACCTGCTGGCAGTATTTTTAGGTACCCTTTCCGGGATTGTTGTCGGAGGGATACCCGGGCTAACGGCAACTATGGCTGTAGCTCTTCTTATACCTGTAACTTTTTCTCTTCCCCCTGTTACAGGCTTGATACTCATGGGCGGGGTTTACTGTGGTGCGATGTACGGTGGTTCAATTCCTGCAATCCTCCTCTATACACCTGGAACACCGGCTGCTGCCGCAACTGCACTTGACGGATATCCCCTATCCCGCCAGGGACACGGAGGTCTTGCATTAAAGGTTTCTGTAGTTTCAAGCTTTATCGGGGGAATTTTTTCAGCAGCCCTTCTTCTTCTTGTAGCGCAGCCTCTTGCTGCTGTTTCTCTCAAGTTCGGGCCTCCTGAATATTTCCTTCTGGCAATCATGGGGCTTGCAGGGATTGTATCTCTTGCAGAAGATGATGTAATAAAAGGACTTATATCCGGTATTGTCGGCCTGATTATTGCTGTAATCGGTACTGATATTATTTCCGGTCAGCTCAGGTACACAATGGGTTTTCATGACCTCTATGAGGGTGTCTCATTCATGCCTGCTCTTATCGGTATGTTCTCAATTACACAGATGCTTGAACTTACAGGATTCGACAAGATTGTAACTGAGAAAGTTGATCTTAAATCCATAAAAAGGGAAAAAATGCCCAAGGGAATGGGTAAATTTATCGGTGTCGGTACTGCTTCAGGTACTGTTGTAGGTATTCTTCCCGGAGAGGGAGCTACTATTGCAGCATTTGTTGCATACAACTTTGCAAAGCAGATATCAAAGGTTAAGGAAAAATTTGGTAAAGGGAACCCTGAAGGTATTGCAGCAGCAGAATCCGGAAACAACGGATGTGTAGGGGGATCTCTTATTCCTCTCCTCACACTCGGTATTCCCGGAAACAGTGTTGCAGCTGCTCTTCTTGGAGGACTCATGATTCATGGTCTTATCCCGGGACATGAGCTTTTTACATATCATGCTGATATTACATATACTTTCATGATTTCACTTTTCCTTGCTAATATCACTTTTCTTGCAATCGGAACATATTTTGCACCTTATTTTTCAAGAATCTCGCTTACTCCAAATGCAGTTCTGATCCCGGCAGTATGTATGTTTGCTGTTGTAGGTGCTTACTCAATGAACAATGCTGTGTTTGATATATGGCTCATGCTTATATTTGCACTTCTCGGCCTTATACTCAATAAAACAGGGTTTTCAACAAGTGCGGTTGTTCTTGGACTCATACTCGGACCTATTGCAGAAAATGGTTTTGCACAGTCTATGACTATTTCAGGCGGTTCAGGTTTGATCTTCTTTGAAAGCACAATTGCATGGATCCTGTGGGCTCTGATTATTGCGCTTCTTGCTCCTCCTTTTGTCAATATGTATAAAAAGGCGAAACAGAAGAAAGCTGAGGCTGTTTCAGAAGCATAAAATATAATTCCTCTTAAGGATTTTCATAATTTCCCCGGGGTATCTGTTTTTCCGGCAGATACCCCCTTTTTTTTATCCTGTCTTTTTAATCGAGCTATTCAATAAAACCATTGGCTGTTTGAGTCCTTTTTTCTGTTTGTTCCCGGTATTCAGTACATAAAACAAGTCGCGTAAGAATTCTGAAGTTGATATTACTCTGTTTTTATGCAGGTTAAGAAGGAATACCTGTGATATGGGAAATAGAGGTAGAATAAAGGAAGAATGTCCGGAATATGGGGAATGGGGGTAGAATAAGCGAAAAACAGTTTTAAAGAAGGGGTTAGGAGTAAAATAAAAGAAATATGAGAAAAAGGAAGTGGTTTGTTGCAGTTTGTTGCGATTTGATGTAGTATGACTGCATGGAAAAGATAATGACGTTGGAAGAAGTGGCTGAGTTCCTCAGGGTATCTGAGAGGACTGTTGCAGAATGGGCCGGTAAGGGGGAACTTCCCGGCGGAAAAATCGGTACAACCTGGAGATTCAGGTCGTCTGATATAGAAGACTGGCTTAACAACAAGCTTTCACCCAGGATTAAGAAAGACAGCAATAGTTATGATTCTCTTAAACCTCTGATCACATCATCAAGGATTGCTGTTCTTGATGATGAGTATAAGTCTGATGTGCTTAACAGGATGATTGACCTTCTTGTCGATGTGCCTGGCGTGAACAGCAGGTCGGAAATTGCAAATGCAATATTTGCGCGTGAAGAGATCATGAGTACCGGAATCGGTCTGTCTATTGCTATTCCCCACTGCAGGCTCAACAATGTAAGGGATATAACAGTGGCTGTAGGTATAACACGGAAGCCTGTTTATGATTATGAATCAATGGATGATAAACCAGTGAAAATTGTTGTGATGATTCTTGCAGGACGGAACCTCCATACAGAATATATCAAAGTCCTTTCACTTGTTTCATCCTTTCTGAAAAAAGAAGGTATAAGGGACCGTCTTCTTGAAGCTGAAACAAAAGAGGATGTTCTTTCTGTTTTTATGGGAGGTGAGTAATATGCTTGAGCTTGAAACAGGTCTGCTGTTCCTGTTCGGTCTTGCAATTTTCGGCGGTATTTTAAGCGCACTGCTTTTTAAAAAGATTAAAATACCCCAGGTGCTGGGATATATTGCAATGGGCATTGTCATAGGGAAGAGCGGGTTCCGCCTTATTTCGCAGGTCCATATAGACCATCTTGTTACTTTTAATTATTTTGCTCTAGGCATTATCGGATTTCTGGTAGGAGCTGAAATAAAATTCGATGATATGAAAAAATACGGAAAGCAGTTTTCTCTTATCCTGCTGGGAGAAGGGGTGATTGCTTTCATACTGGTCGGGGGACTTGTAACTCTCTGCCTGTGGAAGGTGACCGGGAATATTCCGGTGTCTCTTGCAGGGGGACTTGTTTTCGGTGCAATAGCATCCGCGACTGATCCTGCAGCAACAATAAATGTTCTATGGGAATACCGTACTGCAGGAATACTTACCACAACAGTTATTGCAATTGTAGCGCTTGATGATGCGCTTGCAATGTTTCTATACGGACTGGGAACAAGTGTATCAAGCCTGCTGACAGGTGAAGGTGCTTCTGTTGTCAGGGAACTGGGTTCTGTTTTTCTTGAACTGCTTTACTCGGCAGGGACAGGTATTGTAACAGGTCTTCTCCTTGGATGGACAATAAGAAAGGTAAGAAACAGGGATACACTGTTTGTGCTCAGTTTCGGACTTCTTCTGATATGTATAGGCCTCAGTGTTCTCATGGAATTTGATATTATTCTTGCAGCGATGTTTGCCGGAGTTACATTTGTCAACCTTGTTCCAGCGAGAAGCAGGGATATTGTTGATAATATCAAAGGGATATCAACCCCTATTTATATACTGTTCTTTGTTCTTGTTGGTGCCAGGATTAATTTTGCATCCATGCCTTCATGGCTCTGGCTGATCATAGCTGTTTATGTTGTTTTCAGAAGTGCCGGCAAGTATCTCGGGGCAATGTCAGGAGCCTTGATATCAAAGGCGGAACCTGTTGTTGTAAAGAATATAGGAATGACGCTTTTTTCTCAGGGGGGAGTCGCAATAGGTCTTTCCATAATGGCAGGAAACCATCTTGACGGGATTGCTGTTGCAGACAGTCTTTCACTCGGAGATGTTATTGTTTCCGGTGTGACAACAACAACTTTTATTGTACAGCTTATCGGTCCTTTCATGGTTAAAATTGCTGCCAGAAGAGCAGGTGAAGCAGGCAGGAATGTTACGCTTGAGGATGTAATTGCCTCCTGGAAAACAGAGGACTGTATTGAAGAGAATTCAATTTCTGTAAATGTGAATGACACAATAAGGGATATTATTGATCTGTTTTCCGAATCTGATGTTTCTTTCGTATCAGTCACAGACAGCAATAAGCAGTTCAAGGGTATTATTACATTCAAAGCTCTTAAATCAGTGCTTTTTGATTCATCAACATGGGACTGGCTTGTTGCAGAGGATTTTCTCAGGAAGGTGAAGAATTATGCTGTTCATAATTCTTCTCTTGCAGATTCTGTTGATCTGATGAATCATCTTCATCTTGATCAGCTGCCTGTTCTTTCCGGCTATGACTCTTCAACATGGCTGGGTGTAATAGACAGGAAAAAGATAACAAGAGCAGCCAGAAAAAGCATCATGTCAACTGCTGCATAAAGCTGTTGCCCGGTAATAAATCACCGGTTTTACTGTAGAATTATTATCAGCCGGAGTATTATTTTCAGTTTCAGTCTGAAGATGATTTGCTCCGGTTTTTTTTGTCTCCTGCAGATATAATTTAAAAAAAATAATCAATCTGTACAAATAACAGTTTCGAACAGACAAATTCATATTTTTTTATGCATTTCATCAGTTCATAGTCATATAATTTAGAATGTATACATCTTCTGCTTGATTAAAGTCTCCGGACGAAAAACAGAGGAAGAACTATGTCTGATAAAAGATTGATCAGGAATATATTTAAACCTGAAAAAAACAAGCTCTGGCATGTAATTATTATCCCGTCCCTCGTTATAATCATATCTCTTGCAGCATTCATGTATATAGAGGCTGAATATTTCAGCCGAAAACTCAATTCCGATACAATAGCAAAACTTCAGGATAACAGCTGTAATCAGATTGAAAATATTATAGAAAATTATCTCAATGCATCATCTGAAACAATCATTCTAAATGCAAAACTCTTTGAAAGGGGACTTATTCTCCCTGATGATGCCAGGAGAACTGCCCTGTTTTTCCTTGACGAGGTTGTAAATAACCGTTTTGTGGATAATGTGTACTTTGCAAATGAGGAGGGGGGGGGAATCTCTTCCGGCATCACAGAAGGGGAGAAAAGAATATCCTATACAGAAAATATGAAGAGATCGCCGTTTCTGGTAAACAGGGTTAATAATGACAACAAACTTGAATATCTTGAAACTGTCTATGATTTTAATCCTGAAGCAAAATCCTGGTATAGGGGGGCAGATACTCCCGGGGAAGTATTCTGGACAGATATATATTCCGGAGTACAGGATCCTGTTCTCTGTATAAGTAATTCTGTCGGTGTATTTGACAGCAGCGGGAAAAGGACCGGGGTATTCGGATGCGATGTTCTTCTTGATAAGATGTCATCCTGCTTAAGAAAGATCAGGATAAGCAGCAGTTCCAGAATTTACCTTTTTGAAACAGACGGCAGTTTAATTGCCGACACTGGACTCGAAAGCCTGTTTATTGAAAAAAACGGGACTCTGAACAGGTTGAACGCATCTGACAGTGCAAATTCTGTTTTAAGCAGTCTTTTTTCCAGCCTTGCAGTAAGCCCTGATTTTATCAGGAAAAAGACTGCAGTTTCTTCAGGCAATAAAAAATATTATGCAGATATTAATGCGTATAAAGTATCTGATAAGGTGTCATGGATATATGCTGTTGTAATTCCTGAAGATGATTTTCTTGCCGGCTATTATATACTGATAAGAAGGGTTAAAAGAATTGTCTCTGTTATGGTTTTTATAACAGCAGTTACATATGTACTGATATCTCTCTGGATTCTTACTCCGGTAAAGCAGCTGCTTCTTGAAATACATGTTATGGCAAGAGGTAAATGGGGAAGTATAACTGAAACAGGAAGGAAAGATATATTTGGTGATCTTATACACTCATTCAACAGCATGTCAGGAGCGCTGAGCAGCCTTTTCTCCGATCTTGAGAAAAAAAATGAAGAACTCAACCTTACACTTGAAGAGTGTGTCAGGGCTCGCTCTGAACAGCCATGCCTGCCGGGTAATACTGATGAACTTACAGGTCTCTGCAGCCGCAGTTATCTTACCGATACCCTTGAAAAGGAATATTCTGTTTTCAACCGGTATGGAATCAAGCTTTCAGTTGTTCTGTTTGATCTCGATAATTTCACTGAAATAAATAATACAGACGGGCATCCTGCCGGAGATGATGTTCTCAGGAAAACAGCTGAACTCATGAAAAAAAACTGCAGGGATACAGATACTGTCGGGCGGTATGAGGGGGGAGGATTTTTCCTGATAATGCCGCAGACCGGTATTCGGAATGCACTTGTTGCGGCTGAAAGATACAGATCAGCTGTTTCAGGGACAGTTTTCGGCAGCAGGGAAATCAGGGTTACAATCAGCGGAGGCGCAGCTGAACTTGAAAAAGGGGAATCTCCTGATCAGCTTGTATCAAGGGCGGAAAGCCTGTTGCTCAGGGCAAAGGAAAACGGCAGGAACAGGATTGAATCCTGAATAACCATTTTGTTACTGTTGTTTACAGGCTGAAATCCGGATTTGCATGATAAGGGAATCTTTAAAAACTATGTTTTTAATTTTGCATCATTTTATTCTGATTCAGAATATAGCCTCTTGTGTGACAATAATTTGCTGTATACAGAAAACATAGTTTTTTTCTTATAGATTCCTCTCTTCGGGGACAGTTTTCTTGTAGGCAACCATCTAAAAAAATCAGATATGTATAATTGTTTTATTACTCAATCCCTGGTTTGTTCCGGGTGCTGGATTTTAAAATGATTTTCAAAATCCGTATTATCGCATTATAATTAATTAAATTATTCAGCAGGAGGATAAAATGCCTGACAGGGAATCTATTTTTATCTGTACAGTTAAAAATCAGCCGGGTGTCATGGAAAAGGTTACAGATGTATTCGGGGAACTGGAAATAAATATAAAATCAGTCTGTGCAGCTCCTATTCATCAGATGGGGAAATCAAGCATAGTTATTGTTGCTGAAAAAAGCACAGTTCAGCCTGCCGCAATTGAGGAAATACTCCGGAGTAAAATGGATTATATAATTGTCAAGGATGCGGAGCGGGGAGATATTTACGAGAGGGAACTTGCTCTTATCTGTGTAAAATGTGAGATAGGACATACTGCCCATATTATGCAGACTGCTGAAATGTTTGATGCTGATGTACTTGGAATCGGACGGGAAAGCATAACTTTTGAAAAAACCGGCTCCCCCGAAAAAGTTGATGCATTTATCAAGGCTCTTGAGGATTACGGAATAATAAGACTTACAAGATCAGGCCGTGCAGTGATGGAAAAAGAGGAGGTGAGCTGAAAGTGGTCAGATCGCTTGACGAAATAATATCTCTCGCCAGGAAAATCAAACCGAAAAAAAGGCTGTTTGTTGCTGCTGCAGATGAACATGCCGCAATAGAATCATGTTCTCTCGCATACCGTGAAGGGCTTGCTGAAATAACACTTGTAGGTGATAAATCAAATATTGAGAAAATTGCAAAAAAAGACAGTATTGATCTCAGGGGGCTTGAAATACTGGATGTTCAGGATGAAAAAGATGCTCTTGTAAGCTGTATGGAAAATTACAGGGACGGAAAAGCAGATATTATCATGAAGGGAAAGATAAGCACCGGGAAATTGATGCAGACAGCCCTTAAAAGGGAATACGGCCTGAGGACAAACCGTATACTGAGCCATATCGCGGTGTTTGAACACGAGGGAAGACTTGTGATCCTGTCTGACGGAGGGATGAATATTTCTCCGGATATAGGGAGAAAGGCCGGTATTATTGATAACAGCGTACAGGTGGCCCATGCTCTGGGAATAGAAAATCCAAAAGTTGCAATTCTTGCAGCAGTTGAGAAAATACAGCTTAAAGCAATGCCTGTTACAAGGGATGCTGTAATCTTAAGCATGATGAATAAACGGGGAGAGATAAAAGACTGCGTAGTGGAAGGTCCCCTGTCACTGGATCTGGCTTTAAGCCGCCATTCGGCAGAAACAAAAGGGGTTAAGGGGCAAGTTTCTGGAAATGCAGACATAATTATTGCTCCGGATATTTCCTGCGGCAATATGATTTATAAGTCAATTACTACTATACGGAAATCGCCGCTGGCAGGACTTGTTACGGGAAGCAGGACCCCCATGATAATTGTGAGCAGGGCGGATGAGACAAAAACCAAGCTTTACTCTGTAGGTACAGGAATTTATTTTGCACATAAATTTACTGAAGATGAATAGTTGGAGATGCAAATGAATAAAAAGCCTTTGATTCTTGTAATAAATCCCGGTTCCACTTCTACCAAGCTTGCGCTGTTTGATGGTGAGGATACAAGAAAAGAAATAAATATAAAACACAGCCATGAAGAGGTTGACCGGAGTAAATCTGTAAACAGCCAGATAGAAATGAGGACTTCTGCAGTTGAAGAATTTCTTGCAGATTCCGGCATTGATTTAAACAGCCTTGACTGCATCATGGCCAGGGGAGGGCTTCTTAAGCCTCTCGAGGGGGGTGTTTACAGGATAGACAGGAATATGTGTGATGATCTGTTTTCCGGAAATTACGGGGAGCATGCATCAAATCTTGCCGGCCTTATTGCCTCGAGACTTTCTGACAAGTCAGGAGTTAAAGCCTTTATTGCCGATCCTGTTGTTGTTGACGAGCTTAACCCGCTTGCCAGGTATTCAGGTCACCCTGAAATAAAAAGGAGAACAGTGTTTCACGCTCTAAATCAGAAGGCTGTTGCAGATCTTCTCGAGAAAGAGACAGGTCTTAAGAAAGAGGAGAGTGTTTTTATAATTGCCCACATGGGCGGTGGGATCAGCATTGGAATTCATGAAAACGGAAGAGTTACTGATGTAAACAATGCTATTGATGGAGAAGGTCCTTTTACACCTGAAAGGACAGGAGAGCTGCCTGTTCTTTCTGCTGTAAAGTATTTCATGGACAGGAATATGAATTATTCAGAAATTAAAAATTTTATCGCAAGGTCGGGAGGACTTCTTGCATACCTGGGAACTACAGATTTTTCTGAAATTGCTGAAAGGGCAAAGACTGATCCGGACTGGCATGAGGTAATTGAAGCTCTCGGCTATCAGATTTCAAAGACTATCGCTTCCCTTTCTGCAGTTACACATGGAAGGGTAGATGCAATTGCGCTTACAGGCGGGCTCTCCTATTCAAAAACACTGACGGGGATAATAAAGAAAAGAGTTTCGTTTCTTGCCCCTGTTTATCTCTATCCTGAAAGCGAAGAGATGAAAGCTCTTGCAATGAATGGTATTTCTGTTTTAAATGGAGAACGGGAGATAAAGAAATATTAGATGATTTTTATTTATGCAGCTCTGCTTTTTCTGATTTCATTTGTAATCGGTATTGTAGCGGTAATAGGGGGAATAGGGGGCGGCTCTATCTTTGTTCCTGTAATTTCCGCTTTTTTCCCTTTCAGTTTTGATTTTGTCAGGGGGGCTGGCCTTTTTGTTGCTCTCGGGAGTTCTCTTTCAGCCGGACCCAGGCTTATTGAATCGGGGTATGCCAGGCTTAGACTTGCTCTCCCGTTTGCACTTTCAGGCGCAGTTTTCTCAATCCTGGGAGCAAGGGCAGGCCTGCTTCTTGATGATGTAACAGTTAGTTTTATTCTGGGCATACTCATGATATTTGTATCGTTTTTCATGCTCTTCAAAAAAGGGGGCAGAAAAGAGGGTGATCCTTCAGGCGATGATTTTTCCTTTAAAGATCTTTTCTCGTCCGGTAGGAGAGTCAGGACAATAAGTGCTTTTATAAGTTTTTCATTTATAGGATTTATTGCAGGGATGTTCGGTCTTGGAGCAGGTTGGGCAGGTGTGCCTGTTCTCAATCTTCTTGTCGGAGCCCCCTTGAGAATTGCTGCAGGGACAAGCAATATAATTATTTCTGTA
This sequence comes from Spirochaetia bacterium, assembly GCA_963662265.2. GTDB lineage: Bacteria > Spirochaetota > Spirochaetia > CADAEX01 > CADAEX01. The sequence goes on from CAXXHA010000036.1 coordinate 63,559, forward strand.
AATGTTTCATCTGCAATCTGGGTCTATCTGAAAAACAATGCAGTATTTCCTCTTATAGCAATTCCCTCTTTTCTGGGAATGTTTATCGGATCACGAATAGGTGCATCGCTTCTCGGGAAAGTAAAGCCCGGGTTTATCCGGATCGCAGTTATTCTTTTCCTCCTGTTTTCAGGGGGGCGGCTTGCATATACCAATGCCTGTCTGTTATTCTTTTAAAAAAGAGGGTTGTTTTGTCTGACAGAAATATTGAAAGAAAATATCCCAGGTTTTTTTCTACTGTCGTAAGGGTGCTTCTCATACTGATGGTTGTCTCATTTATATTCAATGCGGCAGAATTTGCCCTGGACAGGAACAAGGCATCAGCAGCTTCCGCTGCAGCATTCACAGGCGGCAGTATTCCTGATTCATTAACAGGTACAGTTTTAATGGCTGCTGTCAGGCTGCTTTCCGGATCGCTGATTATTACATTTACATATCTCTCATCCCTTTTTTTCAGGGAAAAGGAATATGTCTATTCAGCTGTTACAGCTGCCCTTGTAATAATTATTTCAATTTCAGCAGTTTCATCTTTCTTCTAAAATCTTCAAGGAGAATTTTTTGGATTATCTTATATCAGTATCCCATTCAGATTTTCACAGATTCAGGAACAATATGGACAGGATCATCGAGATCTGTACAGTATCGGGCTTTCCCGGTATTGAGGGGCATCACAGCCTTTTTGAGGGACTTGATAATTCAGAACTTGAAGAGGCAGGGGAAGACTTGAGAGACGGCAATGTCAGAATTCCCACTTTTCATCTTCCCGGTTCATTAACTGATAAACTAAACCTTGTGAGCCCTGACATTGATAATGGAGAGACTGCGGTGAAAATCTATGAAGAGTGGATTGAAAAAGCTGCTCTTATAGGATTTAAAAAAGCTGTAATACACGGAACCACACAGTTTGAAAATACAAGGCAGACAGAATTCGGCATCCTGTTTGACCGGTTTTCATCAAGGTTTGAAAAAATTCTTGAAGCAGCACAGAAACATGGTGTTGTAATTGCTCTCGAAAACCAGAACCCTTCAGTGGATGGAAGGTTCAGTTCAAGGGCTGAACATCTTCATGCTGTGCTGAAAAGGTTTGAATCAGAATTCTTCGGTTTCTGTTTTGATTTCGGCCATGCTTATATAGCTTATTCCAATAATTTATCAGAGCTCTACGATGTCATGCAGGGGCATATCGAAGCTGTTCATGTTCACGGCAACTACGGGAAGGATGATATTCATCTTCCGCCGGGATACGGAAATGCAGACTGGGACATTGTAAAAACATATCTGAAAAAAATAAATATACCCTTTGTCGATATAGAATCATCGCCTCATCCTTCTCTTGAAAATTTTTTCCCTTCTGACTGGAAAAAACTCTATACAGAAGTCTGTGAGCTGTTCGGACATGGTATCTGATAATAATATTTCAGCCTGATAATCTTCAGAAAATCATCACATATTTTTTTAATTACTATAAAAAAAAATAATATAATCATGCTATAATCTAACATTAAATTTACAGGAATTTGGGATGAAGAAAGTTATCAGCTATTTTGCGGAAAGGCACCTTCTTGCAAACTTTATCATAGCGGGAGTCATAATCGGGGCTGTTTTTTCCTGGCAGATGATCGGCAAGGAAGATATGCCTGATGTGACTTTTGATTTCATGAGAATAACTACAAGTTATAAAAATGCGACACCTGAAGATGTTGATTTTTTCATAACTTCGGAAATAGAAGACTCCCTGAAGGGACTCAGCGGAATAAAAAAAATTACAAGCACATCATCAGGATCAAGAAGTTCCATTTCAGTTGAGCTTGAAGATGATAAGGAAGAAAGAGCTTCTGTCATATCAAATATTCAGACAGCTGTTCTTTCAGTAGATCTCCCCGGAGATGCCGGGACCCCCTCTTTCCGCCAGTTCAAGACATCTGAAAGAGCTATTATTGATATCGCGATTGTAAAAAAAGATACTGAATTCCTTGGAAAGAGGGACAGGGAAGAGCTTCAGGACTTTGCAGTTTCTCTTCAGTCAAGGCTTGAAACACTTCCGACCATAAGGGAAGTTACGATTTCCGGAGAACTGGACAGAGAGATCCTGATTCAGCCTGATCCTGTTCAGATGAGTTTTTATGATATTTCTGTCAATGAAATAATTGATGCTCTTGAATCAGGAAATGTTCGTACCCCGCTTGGAGTGCTTGATAACGGGGAAGAGATTAAAGTATCAATGATTTCAGAACTTGATTCAATTGATAAAATCAGGAACCTGATTGTCAGGGGTACTTTTGAGGGCACTGTTGTCCGCCTGGGGCAGATTGCATCTGTAAATGAGGATTTCACGGAAAATACATCTATCGTGAAATTCAACGGGAGGGAAGGTGTCAGGCTCAATGTTGTAAAAAAAGCAGACAGCAGTATACTTGATTCCAATCTTGAGGTTGTCAATGAAGTTGAAAAAATCAGCTCTTCGATGTCGGAATCTGATATTGAACTGATTCTGATGGATGATGAATCAGAATCAGTAAGGGAAAGGCTTTCTCTTGTCTCAATTAACGGACTTATAGGATTTATTCTGATCCTGCTGACATTGTTTATCTTTCTCAGCTTTTCAAGCGGTATCTGGGTTGCTGCAGGAATTCCTTTCAGTTTCAGCTTTACTCTGCTGTTCCTCTATCTTGCCGGCTACACTATAAACAACATGACACTGGCTGCAATTATTATTGTCATGGGGATGATTGTTGATGATGCCATAGTTGTCGCGGAAAATGTCACAAGGCAGATAAGTTCAGGAATTCCGAGAAAAAAGGCAGTTATTGAAGGGACTGATTATGTTGTGAAGCCTATAATTGCCAGTATCGTGACTACCTGTGTCGCTTTTCTTCCCCTTTATTTCTTTTCAGGCCATTTCGGTAAATTTGTTTTCTTTATTCCGCTGGTTATCATACTGATGCTGGGGGGAAGTCTTTTTGAGGCGCTTTTTATCCTGCCGTCTCATCTTTCTGTGAAATTCCCGTGGGAAAGGGAGGGAAAAAAAAGAAGGAAACACTGGTTTGAATATGTTGAAAAACTGTACGGAATATTTCTGGAGCATATTCTAAAGATGAGGTTCCTTGTTTACATATTTTTCATACTCCTGATTGCCGGCTCTTTTTATATTGCAAAAGAAAAAATGAAATTTGTCATGTTCCCGCGGGAAGAAGCAACCTCTGTTAGGGTAGATGCATATGCCCCTGACGGAACAGACAGGTATGAAACAGCAGCAATGGCTGCAGATGTCGAGAATATTTTTATCCCTTATCTGGGTAACGAGGTTAAATCATTCAGGACAAATATAGCACGAAGTAGGAGGGGCGGGGCTGTTGAAGATAACAGGTTTACCATGCGTATTGAGATAGTAAATGCGGATAAAAGGGAAAAATCGCTTAAACAGCTTACTTCCGAATGGAACAGGGAAATAAAGAAGCTCAAAGGGTTTAAAGAGGTCAAAATACTCAGAAGCAGGTTCGGCCAGTCAAGCGGAAGTGCTGTAGAGATAAAAGTGCAGGACAATAACGCCGGGGTCAGAAACGGTGCTGCCGAGCTTGTAAAAGAGAGACTCTCTGCTTTTGAAAGCATATCAGAGGCGGAAGTTGAAAAGCCCAAGATGAATTCCGAATACCATGTTGAAATTGATTCCGGAGCGCTTAATAAGCTTTCTGTTTCTGAATCATCTGTTGTGACTGTTCTGAAAACAGCTCTCAACGGGATAAATGTTTTTGATATAAGCAGGGACGGAACTGATATTGAGGTCAATGTTATTCTTCCCGGAATAAATACAGACAGTATTGAAAAAATCATGTCGCTTACAGTGAACAACAGAAACGGCTACTCTGTCCCTCTGTACAGCCTTATCAGCTACAGTGAAGTGAGAATGGCAGATTCTGTAAACCGTGAAGACTTTGTCAGAACTGTCAGGGTTTACGGGGATCTCAAAGAGGGTAGTTCTGTTACTCCGCTTCAGATAGCAGGGATCCTGGAATCAGGAGTGTTTAATGAGGTCCAGGCAGAATACCCGACAGCATCTCTCAGTTTTGCCGGTGAGATTGAAGATTCACGGGAATCTGGCAATGAAATAATCTATTCTGTTACTGCTGTAATAATACTGATATATATCATACTGGCGCTTCTCTTCAATTCACTCTACAAACCTTTCATGATACTCCTTGCAGTTCCTTTCGGAGTTGCAGGGGTAATTTATGCGCTCTATTTTCACGAAATTACGCTTTACGGATTTTTCTCTGCAATCGGGGTTATAGGTCTTTCAGGTGTAGTTATAAATGATGCAATTGTCCTGATTGTGAAACTTGAAAGGGAATTGGACGGAAAAAAAGATATTACTGTCAAAGATATTGCAGATATAGCAAGGACAAGACTTAGGGCTGTTTTCCTGACTACAATCACAACAGTTGCAGGTCTTCTTCCCACTGCATACGGAGTTGCAGGGTATGACTCAATGCTTTCAGATATGATGCTTGTGATGGCCTGGGGACTTATTTTCGGAACACTTATAACTCTTGTTCTTATTCCAATGCTGTATCTTTCGATTGTAAGAATCCAGGGAAGGTATGCAGGTATTATAAATCCCGGCTCTTATCAAAACAATTCCGGGGAAAAACAAGACGGCTTTTCCGGTGATATTCCGGGACATGCATTATCTGCGGAAATCAGCTGCCCAAATACTGAAAACGGAGAGCGACTATGAAACATCACTGCAGACTTGCACTGCTTTTTCTGATTTTTATCTTTACTTCCTGGTATGCTGCCTCAGAATCAGGACCTGAAAATATTAAAGAGAATAAACAGCTTTCGCTGGATGATTTCATTAAACTCAGCTGTGAATCAAATCCAGAATTCAGGAAAATCATTATAGACCGTCTCTATCTTGAATACAGTGATGATCTCAACCTCGATATGGGAGAACTTATTGCAGGATTTGAAACCGGGTATCTTTATTCACTTGATACAGACAAAGACGGATTTACCGGGGGTGTCACAGTAAGCAGGCTTTTTGCAGAAACAGCCACTGAAGTCTCATCAGAATATAATACAGCTCCGGTAAATGCGGAAAGGAGTTCCTCCCTTAATTTTAAAATATCCCAGGAAATTGCGGAAAACAGCTTCGGCAGAAAGTGGCGGCTTGAAAAAGAATCCAATGATTTTAAAAAGGAACTGATACTCTATAAAACTGCGGAAGCTTATGAGGATTATTTTTATTACCTGGTCACTCTTTACTATAACTGGATTAGTTCCTGGCGAGAACTTGAATCTGCGGAAAAATCATACAGGGAAAGTCAGAAACTGTTTGATAATATTGTTTTGAGATTGAAAAGCAGAATAGCCGATCAGGAAGATGTCAACCGTTCAGAGCTCCAGCTTCTGTCAAAAATGGAAGATGTTTCTACTGCTGAAAACAAGTATGAAAAAAACACTATAACTGTGTATGATGCGGCAGGAATTTCTGCCGGTTCCGGCTTTATCCCTTCTGCAGGGGATGCGGGATTTGATTATTCAGGTGAAGAAATATTTAAAAACAGCAGCATGAAAAAGGGTAGCAGAACATACAGAATCCTTGATATTTCCGAGAAAATAGGTATTAAAAATGTGGAAATCGGGAAGAACAGTCTTCTTCCCGGGATATCAATGTTTACCTCTTTTTCCCTTTCCGGTGCAGAGTACAGTTTCTCCGGCGACAGGGAAAGAGTATTGAGTCTCGGGCTGGAACTTAAAGATATCGGGAAGGACAGGAAGGAGAAAGCAGAACTCGAAACAGCAGGAATTGATCTTGAAAAGATAAGACTTGAAAACAGGATAACCAGGAAAGACCTTGATATTAAACTCCTTGCCTATTCAAAGGATATTGAGAACAGGATCCGGCTTGCGGAAATTTATGAGAAGAAAAAGGTTCTTGCGGAAAAAATACTCGAGCAGGAGAGAAAACTCTACAGCATAGGCAAGACAGATCTCAGCAGCCTTATAGATGCCATAAATACACTCGACCAGAACAGGAAGAAAAAGCTTGATTATGAATCTGAACTGAATATTCTAATCGCAGGATGGCTGAATCTCACAGATTCCCTTGTAAGTGAAAAAGAAGCAGGAAGTTCCGGTTTCAGATCAGCTTTTTAAAACACCAAATTAAATATAGCTTGTAAATCCCCTTTCATTAGAATATTTAAATAATATTCTCAACCCGGATTATATAGTTTTTCAGTGCGGAATTCGTTTGTTTTTTCCTATTCAAAGGATTAAAATTTGAAGAGTGAGGGACCTGCCCCTTATCGGGAAACAGGAAAGCCTGTTTTCATTGCTTTTCTATTTTGCTTCATGGGACAGATACCTGTATTCTTACTTTTCATTTTTGCATACAGGAAGGAATCATGAAATACTGCACCATTACAGATACAGGAAAAATCCGAAAGAACAATGAAGATTATATAGCGGTTTTTGACAATTACAGCAGCTATGGAATTGAATCAATTAATACTGAAGAACATGGGAAGCTTTTTGTGCTGTGTGACGGCATGGGAGGTGTTCCGGGCGGTGAAGTTGCCAGTAAAATGGCATGTGAAATGCTGATGAAGGAATATTATACAACTGACCGATCTGATTATGAAAACTGTGAAGATACCGGGTATCTGCTTTCCCTGATGATAAAGGATATCAGCCGGAGGATAATGATACACGGGCTCAACAATACCAGGTATTACGGAATGGGAACAACACTTGTGTCTCTGCTTGTCAAGGATGAAGAGTCCTATATCAACTCTGTAGGAGACAGCAGGCTCTATTGTTTCAGGGACAATGACCTCAGGCAGATTACTGAAGACCAGTCTCTGGTCTGGACTCTTTATAAAAAGGGTATATTAACAAAGGATGAACTCCGCCTTCATCCGGAAAACAACATACTTACCTATGCTGTGGGTTCAGAAGTCTACCTTACTGCAGATAATGTTAACCGGTACTGCTGCCCCCATAAGAAGGGGGATCTTTTTCTGATATGCAGTGACGGACTTACAGATATGGTATCTGAAATGGATATACAGGCTATTCTTGAAGCTGATGATGAAATAGAAAAAGCTGCAGACAGGCTTCTTGAAACAGCTCTTCTGGAAGGGGGGAAAGACAATATAAGCATGGTGCTTGTCAGGATTTGATTGACAGGGCTGCAGTTTTCCGCATAACAGACTCATTCCGGCTGGAATTCAATTCAGTACTGTGTAAGCTCCCCCTCTATTGAAAGACCCGGAAAGCCAAGCTGTCTCAGCGCTTCGTATGCTGCAATTGCGGCTGAGTTTGAAAGGTTCAGAGATCTTGATTCCTGTTTCATCGGAATTCGTATGCATCTTTCGTAATTATCATGAAGCAGTTTTTCCGGCAGCCCTTTTGTCTCCTTTCCGAAAAAAAGATATGAATTTTCTGTGTACTTAGCTTCTGTATATTTTTTTCTCCCTTTTGTTGTCACGAAAAAACAGTCTTCAGGTTTCCTTTTCTTCATAAAGTCATCCAGGTTTTCATATATTGTAACACTAACCTGGTTCCAGTAATCAAGACCGGCCCTTTTCAGATACCTGTCATCAACTGAAAAACCAAGCGGTTTGATTAGATGAAGATTTATCCCTGTTGCAGCGCATGTTCTTGCTATATTTCCTGTATTCTGCGGTATTTCAGGTTCTACAAGCACTATATTTAATCCCATTGAATCCTCCGTCCGAAATTATAGATATATTAACATGGAGTATAAAGAGTACATTTGAATTTAAAGAAAAAAAAAGCCTGGTACATATATATTATTGAGTGTGCAGACGGAACATATTATACTGGAATAACTACAGATACAGAAAGACGGATTGCTGAACACAATACATCAGGTATTAAAGGTGCCAGATATACACGTGCAAGAAGACCTGTAAAACTTGTTTACTCCGAAAGAGTATCAGGCAGGTCGGAAGCTCTTAAACGGGAGAGCCGGATTAAAAAAATGAGCAGAGCTGTAAAGGAAAAGCTTGTTTCCCGCTGATGTGTTTACCGGAGGATTTTTTGGATACAATAAATTACAGTACTATTACACAATGCGATTCTGAAGAACTTGTAAAACTTTCATTTTTTAATAATATTGGTAAGAGTATAGCATCTTCAAGAAGCCTTAAGAAAACTATTGAAAAGGTTATGGATCATATAGGCGAGATATTTGCTCCCTATAACTGGTCACTTCTGCTTCGGAATCACACAACCGGAGACCTTACTTTCTATTCCGTGACAGGGGAAGCAACAGAATCCCTTACAGGGAAAATTGTTAAAAAGGGAAAGGGTATTGTCGGATGGATAGCTGAAAACGGCAAATCCCTGATTATTGAAGATGTCAGTAAAGATAAAAGATTTGACGGATCGTTTGATGAGATGAGCGGGTTTACGACAGAATCAATTATCGGTGTTCCTCTGAAAAGCAACGGAAAAGTATTCGGTGTTATAGAACTGGTCAATAAGCTTGATCTCACAGCTTTTACAGCATTTGACCTCAAGCTTCTCACAACAATTGCTGATTTTGCGGCAATCGCAATAGAAAAAGTTTATTATCTTGCAAGGCTCAAAAAAATGGTCAATATTGATCCCCTTACAGGAGTCTATAACAGACGGTTTCTTCAGTTTTATCTTCAGAAGGAGCTTATGAGAAACAAAAGGGATAATACAGTTCTTTCTCTGCTCTTTATTGATATAGATGATTTCAAGATGCTTAACGATTCAAACGGGCATATTGCGGGAGATGAAATCTTAAAGGATGTTACTTCTGCTGTTTCCGATTCCATCAGGTCCTCAGATTCCCTTTTCCGTTTCGGGGGAGATGAATTTGTTGTGCTTCTTCCCAAAACAGAGAAAAAATCTGCAGAGAAAATTAGGGAACGTATAAACAGGACAATTAAAAAGCGTAAATTCCGGATCAGGTATTCTGTTACTACAGGATGTTTTCAGGCCGGATGTGAATCAGCGGAAGAGGTACTTTCCCTGGTTGATAAAGACATGTACCGCAATAAAAAAATGGGTAAAAACAGCAACGGCATTGATCTGTCTCTTCACATAGAGGAGGAGATTGAATCTGAAGAAAACAGCTAATAATTACATAAAGATTTTTAAAAATAAAGAATGATATAAAATGAAAAACAGAAATTTAAACCTGGGTATTGATGTCGGGTCTACAACAGTCAAGGCTGCAGTCATGGATCCGGTTAATTATTCTCTTCTCTATTCCGAGTACAGGCGGCATAATGCTGATCAGTCCGGAACTGTCAGGGATATACTTAAAAATATTACCGAAAAATTCCCCGATACTGTTTTTTCCGCAGCAGTCTGCGGAAGCGGCGGGCAGACTATAGCGAACAGGCTGGGTATAAAATTCATTCAGGAAGTTGTCGCAAATTCCCTGATGATAAGGAAATTTCATCATGACGTGAGGGTTGCAATCGAGCTTGGCGGTCAGGATGCAAAGGTTGTTTTCTTCCGGTATGATGAAGGCTCGGGGCAGCTTGTTCCCTCTGATATGCGTATGAACGGCAGCTGTGCAGGGGGGACCGGGGCATTTATCGATCAGATTGCAGAGCTTTTAAGTGTAAGGACAGAAGAGATAGGAGCCCTGGCTGCTGAAGGGACTACTGTCTATGATATTTCAGGCCGGTGCGGTGTATTTGCAAAGACAGATATACAGCCCCTCCTTAACCAGGGTGTTTCCAAAAGCGATATAGCTCTTTCCTCTTTTCATGCAATTGCAAAACAGACTATCGGAGGTCTTGCACAGGGGATGGATATCAGGCCTAAAGTCATTTTCGAGGGGGGCCCTCTGACTTTCAATCCCCGGCTTATCAAGGTTTTTCAGCAGCGGCTTTCACTATCCGATGATGAAATAATTATACCTGAAAACCCCGAGCTGATTGTGGCAAAAGGGGCAGCTCTCTCTGTCGATACAATGTTTGCTGATGCAGATACTGAATTCTCCCCTTCCGAAGGAATCGGGATAATTGATAAATGGATCTCGGGAATATCGGGATCTGTTTCAGAAGCAGCAAAGCCTTTTTTCACAGATGAAAGCAGTTATGCAGATTTTCTTGCAAGGCATTCTGATAAAAGCTCATCATACATCTATGTTCCAGAAAAAGATGTTAAGAGTCTCGATGTATATCTTGGTATTGATGCCGGATCAACAACATCCAAATTTGTTCTCATAGACAGGGAAAACAGGATTGTCGATACATTTTATTCAGGAAACAGGGGAGAACCGCTCAAGGTTGTACAGTATGCTCTTCTCAGGATGAGAGACCGCTATGAAGCGCATGGGATAAAACTTAATATCCTGGGTGCAGGCGCAACCGGTTACGGCGAGCTCCTTTTTTCAAAAGCATTCAGAAGCGATTACCATACAGTAGAGACAGTTGCCCATGCAGAGGCTGCCCGGTATTTTGTCCCCGATGTAAGCTTCATACTCGATATCGGCGGACAGGATATGAAGGCTATCAACCTGAACAAGGGTGTAGTTACAGGTATTGTCCTTAACGAGGCATGTTCTGCCGGCTGCGGTTCTTTTGTAGAGACATATGCACGCTCATTGAATGTTTCTGTGGAAAAAATTGCAGAGTATGCTTTCAGATCAACATCCCCATCCCGCCTGGGGTCCCGATGCACTGTTTTCATGAACAGTTCAATAATTACGGAACAGAAAAACGGCAAGACAACAGAAGATATACTTGCAGGCATCAGCCGCTCAATAATTGAAAATGTTTTCACAAAGGTTGTCAGAATTTCCAACTTCAATGATCTGGGAAATAAAATCGTGGTACAGGGGGGGACTTTCAAGAATGATGCAGTCCTCCGTGCTTTCGAGCAGTATACAGGTCGTGAAGTTGTAAGAGCACCGTTCCCCGGAGAAATGGGTGCTTTCGGTATTGCTCTGCTGACTAAAAAAAGCATTGAAGAAAGGAAAAAGGAAAATCCGGGTTTTATATCATCATTTACCGGTCTTGAAGATCTTGAAAATTTTTCCTATACAAAGTCTCCCGGAATAATCTGCCCCTTCTGTTCAAACAACTGCAGCAGGACAGTAATAACATTCAGCCATGGAGATTCCTATATTACCGGGAATAGGTGCGAAAAAGGGCAGATACTTGGGGAAATAAAGAATCCTGAAATCAGGGAAAAGCTTAAAAAAACCCATAAAAAACAGGAATCAGTCCCTGATATGTTCAGGCTTCATAATGAGCTTTTGTATTCAAATAATGATACACAGCTGCTCACGGAAAAGAGGGGAATAAAAATTGGGATTCCTGTTACTCTCGAGTTCTGGCACAGTCTCCCGTTCTGGAAAGCAGTTTTCACCTCGCTTGGATTTGATGTGGTTCTTTCCCCGAAATCAAGTTATGACATGTTTGAAAAAGGGCTCAAGTATGTGCCTTCAGATACAGTCTGTTTTCCAGCAAAGCTTCTTCACGGTCATGTTGAGGAGCTTGCCGCAATGGGGGTGGACAGGATATTCAGTCCCATGATGGTAAGAATACCCAGGGAAAACAGAACTGCATTCGGGAACCATACCTGTGTAATGCTTCAGGGATACCCGATGATTGTTGAAAAGAGCAATGAGATATTCGAACGTTTCGGCATAAATTTCGATCATCCGATTTTTCACTGGCACAATGAAAAACTGAAATCAAAGCAGGCTGTTGACTGGCTTAATGAAACTTTCGGAATTGACAGGAAAACAGCTTTAAAAGCGGTGGAAGCCGGAAACAGGGCATCCGGGGAATTCAGAAACAGGATGACATATGAAGGGGAGAAGGTACTGAAATCTCTTGAAGGAACCAGGAAATTTGCAGTTGTTCTTGCGGGCCGTCCGTATCATTCCGATATGCTGATAAACCACAATCTTTCCAATTATTTCACCTCACAGGGTATTCCTGTTCTTTCCCTTGATTCGCTGTCTGCTGTAAATTCGGAAGATGTCGAAAAAATCAGGATGGAAACAACAATAACCTTCCATACCAGAATGATTTCCGCCGCAATTGCGGCTGCTTCCCACCCGAACCTTGAGATTGTACAGATTGTCAGTTTCGGCTGCGGCCATGATGCTGTTATTTCCGATGAAATGGTGAGGGAGCTTAAAAACCGGTCTGACAAGGAACTACTTATACTCAAGCTTGATGAAGGGGAATCTTCAGGCCCGCTTAACATAAGGATAAAATCATTCATAGAAACAGTATCAGCTCGGCGTAAGAACAGATCCCGCTCCATTGCTGACAAAATAAAGGAGAGGAGAATCCTCTATACAAAAAAGCACAGGAAGGAAAAAGTTATACTGGCGCCGAACCTGTCCCCCGCATTTACAGCACTGCTTTCTTCGATTATAAGCAGGAGCGGAATAAGAATGGAGCCTCTTCCCCTTGCCGGTGAACGGGCGATAGAGCTGGGGAAGAAATTTGTTCATAATGATATATGCTATCCTGCCCAGGTCAATATCGGCGAGATGCTCGCAATTCTCGAAAAAGGGGAATATGATCCCTCTTCTGTCGCTCTCGGGCTTGCAAAAAACTGTGAGGCCTGCCGTGCCGGGCAGTATGCGGTTCTGGCCCGCAAGGCGCTTGATGAGGCAGGGTATCCTGAAGTCCCTGTTGTGACAACCGGTATAGATACAAAAAAAATGCATCCTGGGTTCAGGTTGTCGCTGCATCATCAGCTGCAGTCGCTGTGGGGGCTAACAATAATTGACGCGTATGAAATGATGCTGAGGCGTATCCGTCCCTATGAGAAATTCCCCGGAAGTACAGAGCGGATATTTGATCTTCATCTTAAAAGACTCTGCGACAATATCTCTCTCAATACAGGAAAACTGCTACGGATGCTTAAGGATGCTGTTGATGATTTCAACAGGGTTGAAAGCTATGAGACTGACAGAAAACCCCGTGTAGGCATTGTCGGTGAAATCCTGATGAATTATCATCCTTCTGCAAACTGTTATATTGAAAAATATCTTGAAGAAAACGGGCTTGAAGTTGTGCAGCCTTCAATGCATGATTTTTTCCGAAAAACAGCTGTAATAGAAAAGGAGATTGGAAAGAGAAGAATGGTTCCCCACCCGTTTCTTCATTATCTTCTCCATTCAGCAACAGATATTGCATATGAATATGTTCACAGGAAAGTATGGAACCTTGTCTGTTCAAATTTCCGGTTTAAAACTGAACATGATAATATTTACAGAATAGTCGAAAATATTGAACCTTTCATAGACAGGACCTATATCGGAGCCGAAGGGTGGAAACTTCCCGGTGAAATAATGTCCATGATCCAGGAAGGGGTGAACTCTTTTGTAATTCTGCAGCCTTTCGGCTGCCTCCCCAACCATATCACAGGGCGGGGGATGATCAAGACAATCAAGAAAATCTATCCTAATGTACAGATTATCGCAATTGATTATGATCCTGATACAAGCCTGGGGAATGTGGAAAACAGGCTCCAGATGCTTATTCTCAATGCAAAGGAAATTGAGGCAGCCTCGGTAACTGTATAATTTTATTACAGCTTCCGATTTAATTTATTCTGCAGCTGTTTCTCTGTATTGCCCTGAAATCAGTATGCCGGAAAGCTTTTTTGTTTTCAGGGCAGGGAATTAACCATAAAATAGCATTCAATCCTGAAATTCTGCTAAATTTTATATGATACAGGTGGCGATAAATAAAAGGGGAACTGTTTTTTTCCGGTTTTATTTATCTCATTCAGTCGTATGTGATATTGGAAAAAAGCAGTTGTCTGATGTTTGATATTGGATAATAAAGAGACTCCTCAGTCTCCGGAAAAGTTTAAAAAAGGTGAAGACCCGTTGTGAATGTACTAAGACAGGAAAGCAGATTCAGGATTTTTTGGGAAATATTTATTCTCGCAGTAACAATAGCAGTATTTATTGAAATACCTGTTTCAGTAGTGTTCAGCAGTACTCCTGTAAGCAGGATACTGTTACTGGAATTTTTAATTTCCTTTATATTTATTCTGGATATAGTAATCAAGCTGAATACAGCTCTTGTAATAAAAATGGATGTAATAACTGACCGGCATGTGATTGCATCGGTATACATGAAAAAATGGTTCTGGATAGACCTTGCTGCAGCATTTCCGTTCTGGATCTTGCTCCATATATTTTCTATTCCGGTTTCAGCCGGGATTCTCGCGGCTTTCCGGCTTGTCAGGGTATTCAAGATATTCAGGCTTATCCAGACACTCAGCAAGCTTAAGAGGCTGAGCTATGTCAATCCTAACATAATGCGGATGATTCTCCTTATTTTCTGGATTATTATTATTGCCCATTTTGTTGCATGCGGCTGGATAATCCTGGAAGGTGTATCAGATGAGCAGGAACACTCCATGCAGTATCTGCATGCTTTCTACTGGACAATAACAACCCTGACAACAATAGGTTACGGTGATATCACCCCATCCGGGAAGTTCCAGATAATCTATACAATATTTGTTGAAATCATCGGCGCCGGTTTATACGGTTTTATAATCGGTAATATTGCAAACCTTATTGCAAACATTGATATTGCACGCGCACAGCACAGGAACAAGCTTGAAAAAATCAATACTTTCATGCAGTACCGCAATATTCCCCATTCCCTGCAGAAGAGGGTTGATGATTATTATAATTACCTGTGGGAGAGCAGGAGAGGTTATGATGAATCATCAGTTCTTAAGGATCTTCCCGGTTCTCTGAAGACTTCTGTCTCCATATTCCTGAACAAGGATATGATTGAAAAGGTTCCCCTTTTCAAGGGTGCAGATGACGCCCTGATCAGGGAGATAATTCTCCAGCTTGAACCGGTAGTCTATACTCCGGATGATTATATTGTCTATGAAGGTGATATCGGGTATGACATGTTTTTCATAAGCAAGGGATCTGTGGATGTCATGTCGGGCGACGAATCAATAGTATATGCAACACTCTCTGCAGGGCAGTTCTTTGGTGAGATTGCACTCCTCTTGAGTGTTCCCCGTACAGCAACAATCAAGGCAAAGGAATACTGTGATGTTTACAGGCTTGAAAAGGAAATATTTGACAGGGTTATTGAAAGATATCCCGATTTTGCGGAAACAATAAGAAAGCTTGCCGAAAAAAGACGGGAAGAGCTTGGAAAATAAGGGAGCTGCTGATATTTTCTCCAGCTTTCCATCCGGGGCGCTACCCTTTCAGGGGATATTATTCAATGTTCAGAGATATTGAGATTATAGAGTTGCCCTTTTACCCCGGAATATATCCGGGGTATAATTATAGTTCAGGAATGGTGTTTGTTTATGGATAATGATAAGAAAAATCAGATAGCTGCCTATCTTTTTAAGGTGTTTAACTCGGAAAACATAATTCCATCAGAAGTTGTTGCATCGCTTTTCAAGATGATGCCCTCTTTTGATCCTGCTTTTTCAACCGGAGTTCTCCAGGAATGGAAGAAAATAACTGAAACATATAAACAGGGGGGGAAGAATCCCCGGGAAATCAATTCTCCCCTTATAATTACAAGGGGACTCATGGAGGGAACTCCCGATACTAATCTGAAGATGTACCTGCCTGAGGAAAAAATACTTATAAACAGGCAGCTTTTCAGAAACAAGCTGTCGAGTGTGAATTTCGGCAGTCTTACAGCTGATATTGAAAGAAGCCTTCTTGATGAACTTAAAAATGAATCAATAGCGCTTTCCGATCAGGAAGTCCTGATCTATTACAACCTTCTCAAGATAAATATGATGGCAAGACTCTATGCATCAAGCCAGGGTAGAGCCACTCCCGGCAAGGACCCTGCTGTAAGCGGGGACAGCCGCAATTTCAAAACTGTGGGAGAAGGCGCAGGGAATTTTCCAGACAAGATAATATCCCTTCTGTTTGAGAACTTTGCAGATCTTAACAAGCTTTCCTCTGTCAATGAAAAGAGAAATATTGACAGTAATCTCCTTAACGCGGCAGTAAAGAGCAAGATATCAAAGAGTGTGCATAATCCGAGAATTTATCTTCTGATGTTCGGGTACGGCACAGATAAATACATGCTGTTTGTAAAGGAATATATAAAAATGGTTGTTTCCCGGTGGGGAGGCAACGAGGATGAGATTTTTGCCTCTTTTGCAGCGTACCAGCTTCTGAATTCAGCTTCAGAGGATATTATCGGCGAGATGGATCTTGCTGTGAGCCTCAGGAATTTCATATCAGACCGGCTCGGAAGAATACATCCTGTTTATTACTGTGCTATTCTTTTTGTCACTGTTTTTACCTACATTCTTGTGATGCAGGTTGTTGAGATTGCGGGAAAATATGTATCTTCCCCTGAGCCCCAGAAATCAAAACTGCTTAAACTGTATAATTCCGAGGAAAGAATCAACATGATGATTTCCAATGCTTTCAATATTGCGGCAGGCAAAATAGCGTCCTACAAGTCTGAATCAAGGGAAATAGTGCCAAATATGAAAAAATTTATTTCTAAATACAGCAACCTTGTAAAACCTGAAGATATGTTCAGAACAATCTATAAATTCCAGTAGCAAGGACAGAGTATGATATTAAAACCGAGAAAAGGATTTTCATTTATAGTAAAATTTATTGATTTTTTTAATCCTGTTATTGTTCTTCTTTCCATTGCAGGATTGATTCTGGAATATACCCAATACAAGGAATATGTTCTGTATCCGAACAGAATAATTGATATGGTTTTTGTTGTTGATTTTCTTCTCAGGCTGATTTCATTCCCGTCAGGAAGATATTTCTTCAAATCCTACGGATGGGTTGATTTCCTCGCATCTATTCCTGGTTTTACTGCATTCATGCAGTTCGGGCAGTATTTCGGATTATTCAAGGTGATGAGAATAGGAAGGTTTTTCAAGATAATCAGGGTATTGAGATTCCTCCGTATTTTCAGCTTCCTTAAAAAGATGAAAGGGGATTCCGCTTTCATACAGGAAAGAATAATGAAAATCGGTGTTACAATTGTTATTATCTTTGTAACAGGCCTCGGTTTTACAGATTATTTCATAACACAGACTCTTTCCTCCCTTAAGGGGGAAAATATCAGGACTGTCATGGAGCTTTCCCGCAACAAGGTGGATAAGCTTGCAGAACGTGTTGAAAATGTTGCCTATTATTCAGACAGGGGTATTCTTTATGACAGCGAAGGGAAAACAGCTGATACTTACAGTGATTACGCTGAAAAACTAAACAGTCTTAACATCTGGTACACTGAAGTCAGGTTTTCCGACAGCTCGGCAGATCATGACGGTTACCTGATACCTGTTGAAGGTATACTTGTTACTTCTGAAGATATAATGGTAAAGCATGACAATATCATGCTTATACTGATTGCCTCCCTTATTATGATACTTGTCATACTAATATTCTATATCGGGTATATTTTTGCCAAGGACATGAAAATAGTCCAGCTGATAAATGATTCGGTTGATGCCGGAGATTACTGGCTTCTGAAAGAGGAGGCAAGGAAATACTCATCGACAGGAGAACTGGCTGTTGAAGAGGGTGAGGATGAAATAGTCAGCCTGATTAAAATGGCTGCAGTACTGGCTGAAAGAGCTGAAGTATCTGCAGGGGGTATGGCAGGAATGGACAGCATATTTTCAGATACCGGTTTTTCCGGTGATTTCCCGCAGCTTGACACCTCATTCCAGAGTATGCCTCCCGATAATGAACATGATATGCCTGCGATTGATTCAGGAACAGGTGAAGTCGAAGTGGAGATGCCGGTTATTTCTGATGTTGATGAAGATGAGGAAATAAATGAACTTGCAGAAGTTCTTTCAGATTTCGGCGGATTCACTGATGAATTCGGAAAAGCTTCAATATCTGAAAACAGTACTGAAACTTATGCCGAATCTGAAAACAGTTTAATGTCTTCAGGTTCAGAAACTATGCCTTATTCAGCCGATACATCTGATTCTGAAACAGTGACGGAAAAACTTATGACAATTGAAAAAACTGTCAGGGAAATAAACAGTAAATTATCGTCACTTGAAAATGTCCGGGAAAGCACTCTTGAGTCAGTTGCAAGAGATGCTGCTTCCCGTGCTGTTAAAATAACGTCAAAATCCATTGGTGAATATATACATAAAAAACTGTCCGGTAAGTGACAGAAGTGCTTTTATTCGCTGTTTTAATATAATTATTTGTTATATTACAATTACATTACAATCAGAAAATGCAATGATGATTGACGACAGTTATTATCTCTGGTATTTTTATTTTTATGAAGATAGCGCATATACACAGCGGCGTAAGGGGAATAGCTTCTTATGCTCTTAACTTATATAATTATTTCGAATCGGCAGGCGACAGGACTCTTATTGTCAGTGAAGCAAAATGGACAAAAAAGAGAATACCTGTTTATGAACCAAAATCCTATCTTATCGGCGGAGTAATGCCATGGGCCAGGAATGTAGGAGAGGTGGGGGAACAACTTACAGAGTTTCAGCCTGATATTCTTCACCATCATCACCCATCAGGCAGGCTTGATTTTCATATCTCCAAGTTTCAGAAATCACTCGAATGTCCGCTGGTCTGTACATTCCATATGTCAGTCGGGTCCAGAAAATATATGGTTGATAAATGGATGAATGCCTTTTTTCTTGCGACAAGGCGAAATTTCCGGAACGCGGACTGTTATGTTGCAATCAGCAAATTTGTTAAAAAGCAGCTTGAAGAGATCGGAGGAGTTCCTAAAGAGAAAATTGTTCTCCTGTATGCCGGTGTTGATCCTGAAGTATTCAAACCTGTTCAGTATGAAAACCATGATACACTTAATATAACATTTGTCGGACAGATTACCCCGGAAAAGGGGATTGACCAGCTGATTGATGTTGTTACACGGCTGAGTGAATACAGAAAAGTCAAACTTAACATTGTAGGCAACGGGACATTGAAACCTCTTCTCATGAAGAAGACACAGAATAACCGTGCAATCAACTGGGTCGGATTTCTCAACAGTCCGGAAAAAGTCGGTGAGTTTTATGCAAAGTCAGATGTCACTGTTCTCCCGACAAGATGGGATGAGGCTTTTTCATATATCCCTCTTGAATCTCTTTCAAGCGGAACTGCGGTTATAGCCTCCCGGTGCGGCGGGAATATGGAAGCTATACAGGAAAATGAAACAGGTATTCTGTTTACTCCCGGAAAAGGGGATGAACTCTTTGATATTCTCAGAAAAGTTGAAATCCCCGAGTTATGGGATATGGGCGCCAGAGGAAGAGAGTATATTCTGAATAAACATACACTTCAGACATTCGGAGATAAATACAAGATGCTGTATCAGGACCTGTTAAGCAGACCTTTTTTCCCACGGCAGATTGATTCCTGATCCAGATTGCTGAATCGTTTAAAAAGCATCATATGCTGATTTTTCCGGTTTTTTAAATGACAAAAAAATTGACTGCGTGATAACATATCAGTTTAAATAGAAATTATAGACACTCATAAAAACCCGCTTTTGCGGGTTTTTCTTTGAAGATCCACCCGCCCGGCACCTTTACCCGAAGGGGGGGGAGAAAGTATAAAGGAACTATTTTTTATTATTCAGGAAATTATTATCATATAAGAATCTCTTGTCTGAATACAGAATAAAATGAGACAAAATAAAAAACCCCGTCTATTGGATTTTTGTCCAACAAAAGGGGTTCATATCACAGTCCGGTTCGGGCTTTTTTATCAGAACCTGAGCTTTCCGGAAAGGGCAAGTTCGATGTCGTTCAATGTCCTTCCGCTGTCATGTTTGTAGTTTGAAATATTTATCCAGTAGAAATCAGCACCCCACGATAATCTGCGCTCCGGGAAAAGAATTCCGTGAAGACCTGTTATAAGTTCCTTTTCAGGTGTTCCTGTAAGTGTAGTCCTGCTGTTTGCGTCAGACCCCTTGTCATAAGAGAGCGGATCATCCAGCGAATCATTAAGCTCTCCTGTCAGTTTATATCTTGCATCCAGTGACACTGAATAAATATCCTTGTGGTCATATTCTATTTTTGAATAAATTACAATTGCATCAGGACCATGCTCATATCCTATCGGCTTGTTTACATACTCATATCTGTCAGGTTCAATATTGGACCACATCCTTCTCCTGTTTGTGAATCTTGTGAGGGGGTGCCACCTGTTATAGAAATAGGGGTCAGTAAACGCAAATTCACTGTTGAATGTCAGATATCCGGTTTCTACCGGTTTGATATATCTTAATCCTGTCAGAAACCCGTAGGCCCCCGGGCGTGTATCTTCCCCCTCATATCCCGGAACCTGAAACTCATCTACAGCAGCCTGTGCATAGATATTTAAGCCTCTTGAAACTGTGTAGTCTGCTTCGAAGGAAATCATTGCGTTTGAGTATTCAGGGGCAAAAAGGTTGTGGAAGACAAATGCCGGGTTCAGTTCTGTGATATTCAAATATTTGTTTCCGAAGACTATTGCTTCATTGATGTTGATATTCAGTTTTTCAGAAGCCCTGAATTCTGTCCTGTGAGCGAGGAAAGCTTTGAACTGCTCCTGGTAGTTGTCATAACCCCCTGCCAGCCCGTTTTCATATGTGCCTGTATCAGCATCAATATCCTCTTCCTCAGAAGTCAGCCATGCATCCATGCCTATATAAATAAAAGACATCTTGAAGTCTTCCCAGTAGGTGGTGAAGCGTATCAGGTTGTAGAAATCCGAGTAATCGGAGAGCAGCAGGTTACCTGTTTCTCCCATTCCCCAGTCAGCCTTATCCCTTCCGAACTGCAGGTTCCAGTGTTCTCCCCCGAAAGAAAGGAATGCCCTGAAAGGGAAGTACCAGTCAAATTCCCTTGGATTTGCCGGAATGCTTGTATAGTTGTTGTCAATATCTGTTACTGCCCTGTATTCCTCTTTAAGCGTCAGGTCCAGTGTCGCGTAAAACCCGCTGCCGAACCATCCCTCAAAAGGTACTGAAAGGAGGGGATTTCTTTCTTCAAACCCATGCTCCCATTCCTTTCTGTTTTCATTTCCCTTAACATAGCCATCAATATTGATTTCTCCTGAAATCCTGTAGCAGAAATCCCCTTTTTTCCCGCCGTCAATATCTTCTGACAGTTCCGAGTTTATTATCTTGTATGAGTATTCTTCGGCAGGCGAAAGCAGCTTTACAGGAAGCCGGTCAAGAATCATGATTGCCTCATCGACTGACCAGGGCCTTGCCGTTGACGGAAGTGCCATGCTGTTTATCATGTAGAGCCTGTCAATTTCCCTGTACAGGGGGGAGAAAACCGGTATGATTCTCTGGTAATTTTTCTTATCGGAATTGTTTTTCTCTGCAGATGCCGGAATCAATACAGCAGTCATGAAAATGACTGCATATGCAAGGAGGATAATTTTTTTTATTTTTTTAAAATCAGCTGATGTTTTTTTTTCTCTCATTCATTAACTCCTGACACTGTTTATCTGCAATATATTTTCCCTGAAAAACAGGGAAAATAATTTTGTATGTTTTAAATATTCTATGTAATAAAAGTAATGTTAATATGCCTGCCATTTACCCGAAAGCGTCAGTATGCTGTTCCATTCATGATCACCTTTATTCTTGTTTTTGTTATGCACGTATTCAACAGTAAGGGCAGCTGACAGTTTGACACCGTAAAAAGGTATTCTGTACTCTGTGTAAAGTGTCGAATCAAGAGTTGTTTCCCTGACAGCCCCGTCAATCCCGTAGTCCAGGAAGTTGTAGTTTTCAACATCCTCATCATAAAGACCGCCCATTCCCCATGTGATACCGTCATCATGGGCATGGGTATTTACATCTCCGAATGCGTCCTGAATAAATCTGAAAGTAATACCGTGTGTTCTTCTTATATCTGCATCGTAACGGAAATCAAATGACAGCATATGCGCGTTGGGGGGCAGTGTATGACCGATACTGACTCCGTCATGTGTGTAGTTGTTTCTATGTCCGTTCACCTCTTTGTGTGTATATACCCACTGGTTAAGGTATGTGTATTCTGTTGTGAAAGTCAGGCCGTCTGCAAAGCTGTAGTTCCTGTATCCCAGCGTTATACCCATTTCATTATGGTAGTAGGCCGGGTTGAAAAGCTGTCCGAAGTCCCAGTCATCGACAAATAGGGAAAGATAGAGGTTTGACTGTTTAAATCTGAAAAGGAAATCAAATCCTCCCATCTTGTTATCCAGGTCTCCCTGGTTAACCTCGCTTATGTAGTAGAGTGAAAACGGGTTTGCATAGGCAAGTTCAAATCTTTCTGAATACATGACAGTTTCGAAGAAAGAGAACTGAAACCAGTCACTGAGCTGGTATTCGATTCTGTGCCCTGTTATCAGTTTTCCTTTATCTTCATCTGCCTCATCATCTGTCTGTGTTAAAAATCCTGTAATCCATGAAAAGTATATTTTTTCACCGACTGGTATGTCGAATGTCAGGTATTCATATGGAACTGATGTTGCTGAGAGCGCAAGGTTTGCATACTGGCTGGGCCCCCATGATATTGAATCCCTTCCGAAAGTTATCATTGCAATGTCAGCATCAATTGTTGTCTGGTTTAGCTGGTTCATCCGTATCGAAAGTTCTGGATCTCCGACTGCCCGGTTAGCATCAAGGTTGAAACTTGTACCGCCGTTTGCAAGATTTACTGTGTACATATTGAAATCCGGTTTTGCCGGAGTTTCGAATTTCCTGTAGGGAGCTTCTTCCCATGTTTCAAAGGCAAGGTATGAATCTGTTGAAAGACCCAGGTAGAGCCTGTTCCCGACCTGAACATCAATTTTTAGTTCTGCTCCCGGTTCAATCACTGTGTCTTTAACAGAATCGGGAGATGTATTTACATTAAAGCGGGGAGCTATGTTCAGTCCTGTTGTAAATTTCTCTGTCTCGTTTCTGAGGAGAGAAAAATGTTCCCCTTCAATACGTTTTTTATGGGACTGGAGTTCTTCTATATCTTTTTCTGTGAATTCTTCAGGATCTGTTTTCCAGCTGTTTTCCATTTTTTTAAGATATTCAATCACCCTTTTTTCTGTATATGGCCTGACAGAAGGGAGGTATTCTATCCATCCCTTTGCAT
Source organism: Spirochaetia bacterium (assembly GCA_963662265.2). Taxonomy (GTDB): domain Bacteria; phylum Spirochaetota; class Spirochaetia; order CADAEX01; family CADAEX01. The sequence continues at coordinate 86,701 of CAXXHA010000036.1, forward strand.
ATCCCTTGTCAAGGAAAAGATATACCGGATCTTCTAGAGTAATATTTTTCAGGCTTTCCGCGCCTGCCGGAAATGCCGCTGCTGTAAGTATGAATGCTGCAATCAGCAGCCTGAAAACAGCTTTAGAAGTTTTTTTGCAATATGCTGGTCTCATTTTATGTGTTCCCTTATTTTCTGTATTGCAGCATAAACTGCCTGATCCATGTTGTAGTATTTGTATTCGGCAAGCCGTCCTGTAAAGATGAAGTTGCCTGATTTTTCCAGTCTGTCTATTTCTTTAACATATTTTTTCCGTTTGTCCATATTATCTTCAGTCATGACAACATAGTAGGGTTCTCCCGACTGTTTGGGATATTCATAGCAGATAACTGTTTTTGAAGACTGCTCTCCTGTCATGTGCTTGAATTCCGTTATACGGTAAAATCATAATCGTTGGGATAATTTACAACAGCAGCATTCTGATACCATTCAGTATCAAGAGTCCTGAATTCAATATCCAGTGACCTGTATTCAAGTTCCCCGTATCTGTAATCAAAAAAACGGTCAAGTTCCCCTGTATATACAGTAAGACCTTTCTCCTCGTCAAAAATAGAGGAGATGTTTTTTCTTATCTCGAAATAATCAACATTGCTCATCACAGAAATGTTTTCATGATCAAGCATATTTTTTACCATCTCTGTATATCCGCCGACAGGGATCCCCTGATACTGGTCAGCGAAATACCTGTTGTCACGGTTTGATCTTACAGGTATCCTGTTTGCCACATCGGCAGAAAGCTCTTCCGGATCTCTTTCCCACTGTTTTATTGTGTAGTTTTTGAAAAACAGGTTATAGAGCCGCTCCCCCACCTGGGAGACAACAGCATCCCTGAAATTTCTCGGAGGATGGTTGTAGGTTGAGCATGATACCTCTCTGTCGAGGAATTTCCGTACCTCGCCTGTTGTAATATTCTCTCCGAATACCTGGTTGATTGTATCCCTGTTTATCGGGAACGGGACTTCCATCCCCTCTGCATAGCCGAGGACTCTGTGCTGGAAAAATCTGAATTCTGTATATTGTTTCAGAAAATCCCAGACTTCCTTTATATTTGTATGGAAAATGTGCGGACCATATGTGTGTACTGTTATTCCTGCAGATGACAGAAAGTCGTGACAGTGACCTGCAAGATGTTTATGTTTCTCAAGGACAAGAACTTTTTTTCCTGATTCTGCAAGCAATCTTGCAGCTGTACTGCCTGACAGACCTGCTCCGGCAACAAGGCAATCGAATTCCATTTATAACTCCTGTAAAATCAGGATTATTTCAAGCCTGATGATTAATCCTGTTTATATAGCAGGTTATGTTAACATAATTACTTTTTTTTTTACAGATTAATTATATTGAATGTTATTTCGCATTATTTATATGTTATACAGAATTGATTGTGAGAATGGATGGGATTGTACGTATGCTTTTTGCAACTTTTTTAAAGTCATCCTTGTTCTCTATTTCCAATGTGAAGTACCCGCTGAGCTTGTTGTTTTCTATTTCTATCAGTTTCCCTTCAATGAGATGTCCCCGGTATTTTCTGACAGCTCCCTCTATTTCCGCAAAGAGGTCATGGGTCCGTTTTGCAGTTACCTTGAACCGTCTTGTCGCTTTCGGGGAAAGAGCTTCCCATTCCACATCAATGGATCTCTCTGTGAAATTTTTTATATGTTTCAGATTGGGACAGCTTTTCCTGTGTACAATAATTCCCCTGCCCACAGATATGTAGCCGATAATTGAATCTCCTGGTTTCGGAGAACAGCATTTACCGAAACTTATCATCAGGTTTTTTTCACCGTTGACCTTGAAACCGATTTTTTTTGTATCAATAATTTCTGTAATTACTTTATCGTCATGATCAAGTGAAGCTGCCGCAGCCTCGGCTTCGGCCTGTTTCTGTTCAGCAAGCTGTTGCTGCTGCTGTTGAACAAGCTTGTTTTTGGCGACAATGTTTTTGCTTATAATCACTGAATCATCATGTTTGTTAAGCCACTGTCTTATCTTTGATTTTGCCCGTGTTGTCTTTGCCATCCTCAGCCAGTTTAGGTGCGGATGTGCGGAATTATTTGTGATAATTTCGACAACCTGTGTGTTCTGGAGTTCCTTGCCCAGCGGTATTATATACCCGTCAGCTTTTGCACTTACACAGTGGTTTCCCACTTCAGAGTGGATATGATAGGCAAAATCAATTGCAGTGGATCCTGCAGGCATTTCAAATACATCTCCTGCCGGGGTGAAAACATAAATTGTATCTTTGAGTATTTCCTTTTTAAGATCACTCAGAAAATTCGCATTGCTGTTTGAAAGGGTATTCCATTTCTTGAGTTTGTTTACAAGTGCAATATCCTTTGGATTTAATGAATCCGGTGTTTGCCCTTTCTTGTACAGCCAGTGTGCTGCAATTCCGTATTCAGCTGTTTTATGCATGTTATGGGTTCTTATCTGGACTTCCAGTATTTTCCCGTTGTCTGTCATTACAGTTGTGTGAAGGCTCTGGTATTTGTTTGATTTCGGTACTGCTATATAGTCTTTGAATCTTCTTTCTATCGGTATCCATACATTATGGACAATGCCGAGCATTGCATAGCATTCGTTTACAGTTCTGCAGAAAATTCTTATACCTAGGAGGTCATATATTTCGTTAAGATCCTTACCGCTCTTTGTCATTTTCTTGTAGATCGAGTAAAAATGCTTGGCCCTTGTTGTCACTTTTATATCTATGCTTTCCTTATTCGCGGCTGCTGTAATTTTCTCCTCAATAAATTTAAGGTATTCAGCTCTTTTTTTCTTTTTAAGGGCAAGAAACTGTTTAATCTGTGTATGAACATCAGGGTTCAGGTATTTCAGTGAAAGGTCTTCGAGCTCGGCTTTAATGCTTGACATACCGAGCTGACCTGCCAGCGGGGCATATATTTCAAGGCATTCTGCAGCTATTGCCTTCTGTCTTTCCGGTTTAAGGTATGAAAGTGTTCTCATGTTGTGAAGTTTGTCGGCAAGTTTAATAAGTATGACCCTGATATCCTTGACCATGGCGATAAGCATCTTTCTTATAGTTTCTATTTCCTGAACTGATTTATTTTTCGCCTTTAAAATGCTTATTTTTGTTACACCATCGACAAGCTGTGCAACTTCTGAGCCGAATTTCTTCTCAAGTTCATCTCTTGATATGCCTGTGTCTTCTATTGTGTCATGGAGCAGGGCTGCAACAATTGTAGGGGGGTCGAGGTTTATTTCAATAAGAACAGATGCAACTTGAATCGGGTGAATATAATATGGTTCGCCGCTGGCCCGTTTCTGCTCGCCATGGAGTTCAGCGCCCCATGTTGCAGCCTCCATAATCCATTCAATATCATTATGAATGTAGTTGTTTTCAGCGAGGAGTTTCTGAAGCTGTTCAAGTTCTGTTTGTATTCTGTTCATTTCCTATAAACGGGCAGTTATAACCCTTTCCCTTCCTGCAAGGTCCCTGATAATAGAGATATCTGAAAACCTGTTATTCCCAAATATATCTGCAATAGCTTTCATCTGTGAAGGGTCTGCCTCATATGCAAGCAGTCCCCCCTTTTCCAGATGCAGAACAGCCTGTTCTGTAATCTTTCTTATAAAATCAAGTCCGTCATCTCCTCCGCTAAGCGCAGTTACCGGTTCAGGCCAGTTTCCTGATATCATTTCCCCGACATGACTGTCTGTCAGGTATGGAGGATTCGATACAATAATATCGTACTTTTCATTTATTTTCTCAAATAAATTACTTCTTATAAATTTAATTTTTTTTTCATTTAATGAAAAGCAGTTTTTGCGGAATATTTTTTCTGAAATTTCTGAAATATCAGAGGCATCAATTACCGCATCAGGAATATTTTTCTGAAGTGTTATAGCAATACAACCTGAACCTGTGCACAGATCAAGTATCCTCAGGTTTTTCCTGCCGGAACTTTCCACAGATTTTATGACAGTCTCAACAAGAATTTCTGTGTCTGAACGGGGAATCAGAATACCTTCTGAAACATGGAAATCAAGGCCGTAAAATTCTTTTTTACCTGTTATATAGGCGACAGGGTATCCGGAAGCTCTTTTTTCAACAGCCTCAAAAAATTCCTTTTCAGCTTTTTTATCGATCTCCATATCATAGGAAGCAAGCAGTTTTTCCCTGCGGATATCCAGAATGCTGCAGAGAATTACAGATGCATCGAGAATAGGTGTATCCGGCCATCTGGGAGATATTTTTTCAGATCCAAGTTTTATAAGGTTTCTGACATTCATTGAAAAATCCTTATCAGTATTTTAATTCGGATAGATGTTTGTTTTCTGTTATTTAAATGAAAAGAGTCTATTAAAAAAGCAGCAGAATATTGTAAATCCTGCTGCCTGATATCTGCTATTCCTTCAGCATCTGTTCTTTTGCGTTGAGTTTCAGAGAATCAAGTACTTCATCCAGTACACCATCCATTACATATTCAAGTTTATAAAGTGTAAGGTTGATCCTGTGATCAGTGAGCCTGTTCTGAGGAAAGTTGTAGGTCCTGATTCTTTCAGACCTGTCACCTGAGCCGATCTGGTTTTTCCTGTTTTCAGACCTTTCTTTCTGCCTCTTTGCCTCTTCTATTTCATAGAGTCTTGATCTCAGGACCCTGAATGCTTTTGCCTTGTTTTTAATCTGTGATTTTTCATCCTGGCAGGTTACAACAAGACCTGTAGGAATGTGTGTGAGTCTTACAGCCGAGTCTGTTGTATTTACACTCTGTCCCCCCGGTCCTGATGAACGGTATACATCGACTTTTACTTCATCGGGATTAAGCTGGATATCTGTTTCTTCAGCTTCGGGAAGTACAGCTACTGTAACTGCTGATGTGTGAACTCTTCCCCCTGATTCCGTTTCCGGAACTCTCTGAACCCTATGAACACCGCTTTCATACCTGAGGTTTTCATAAACATTGCTGCCTGAAATGGAAAAAACAACCTCTTTGAAGCCTCCGATTCCGATTTCATTTGAAGACATGATTTCTATTTTCCATTTTCTTGTTTCGGCATATTTTGAATACATTCTGAAAAGATCAGCAGCGAAAAGAGCAGCTTCATCGCCCCCGGTTCCGGCCCTTATTTCCATGATAATATTTTTTCTGTCAAGCGGGTCTTTGGGAATGAGAAGATGCTTGAGATCTGTGTTCAGTTTTTCAACAGTTTCTTCAAGCTCTTTAAGCTCCTCTTTTGCCATCTCCTTCATTTCAGGATCTGTTTCTTCCGCAATTAAAAGCTTTGCATCCTCAATCTGGGTTTCTGCTTCCCTGTATTTTTCATAGCATTCTACGAGTTCCCTGAGATGGGAATGCTCCTGCATTATTTCTTTGTATTTATTTACATCTTTAACAATATCCGGATCTGAAAGCTTCTGTTCATATTCCCTGTATTTTTCAATCATCCTATTAATTTTATCAAGCATCTGTTACTCCTCCGGAACTGTTCGTTATATTTTATTTAATGTGTACTGCTGCAGATTCTATCCAGTTTTATTATTGAATAAGTTGAATGCGGTATTATACAGAATTCTTATGATCTCTGAAGCTGCTGCTTGTTATTTCTTGAAAAATACAGCATCCAATCCGGTTTTAAAATTTCAGCTATTTGCAGATGTATAAATATATAACAATAATCAGGTTTATATCAATCATTTTACAGGGCCCTGCTGATATCTTGAAATTAAAAAAGTATATACATCAGAAATTTAAAAAGGGATTTCTGAACCAATGTCATGAAATCCCTTTATACAGTTAATATAATGAAAACACTTTTTCCTGATAAATTATTCAGAAATCAGCTGTTTATCTTCTTTTTCTCTTTTTCTCTGTCTTTGCCATTTCAATCATCGGCTTTTTGCCTCTTTTCATGGATTTGAAAGCCCTGATAATTCTTTCTGCATCGTTGTATGAAGTTGTGACAAAGGAAAATGCATCATATACCTGTATATCTCTGAGGAATCGGTCCCGTACTCCTGACTTCTTCTCAATCATTTCAGCGAGTTTCCTCTTTGTGAGATTGTTGTCTTTTCTTCCCATCTGGATAAAAAGTCTTGCCTTTCCCTGTCTGTCTACAGATACATTCCTGATTTCCCTGTAGCTGTTCCTGTCAAGCTCATCCTTATAGGCAGCCTGAAGTACAGCAGCGAGTATGCTCTCATGACTGCTTTTTATCATGAGTTCTTCTGCCATTTTTTTGAAATCCGGGCTGATTTCTTCAGAATCAATGTTTTCTATATCAGAAAATATTCTTTCTTTTTTTGCCTGGATAACATCATCTACTCCGGGGATCTGCATTTTTACTATTTCAGTCTTTGCAACTCTTTTAATGAAAGTCAGTTTCCTGTACTCATCAGGTGTGACAAATGTAATTGCAACTCCCTCATTTCCTGCCCTGCCTGTTCTTCCTATTCTGTGGACATAGGACTCAGGATCCTGGGGAAGAGAATAATTGATAACATGGGTCAGGTTGTTAATATCAATACCCCTGGCTGCTACATCTGTTGCGACCAGTATTGTTATATTTTTCTTTCTGAATTTCTTGAGTATTATTTCTCTCTGTGACTGTGTAATATCTCCGTGAAGAGCCGCAGAGTCATATCCTCTTCCTGAAAGGCGGGATGCTACATCATCAACTCCCACTTTTGTTCTGCAGAATATCAGTCCGTAAAAATCCTCTTCAATATCGATGATTCTGCAGAGTGCCTCAAATTTATCCCTTTCATTTACTTCGAAATAGATCTGCTCGGTCAGGCCTGTAACAAGCTGTTCCTTTTCCGAGATTATATGCTCATATTCATCCATGTATTTTTCGCCGATCTTCTTTATTCTGTCCGGCATTGTTGCGGAAAACAGGAGCATTTTCCTGTCTTTACCTACAGAATCCAGGATTTCCTCGACTTCATCGATAAATCCCATATTAAGCATTTCATCTGCTTCGTCAAGAACAACATAGGAAATGCTGTCAAGCTTCATTGTTTTCCGGTTTATGTGATCTATAACTCTTCCGGGTGTACCTACTACTATGTCTACGCCGCCCCTCAGTTTACTTATCTGCTGGCTTATTGCCTGCCCTCCGTAAACCGGGATAATTCGTATTCCTCTGTCCCCTTTCAGAGAGTTGAGTTCTTCAGATACCTGAATTGCAAGTTCCCTGGTTGGTGTGAGAATAAGGGCTTTTATGTTTTTTCCGCCTGATTTTATCTTTTCCAGTATAGGCAGTCCGAATGCTGCTGTTTTTCCTGTTCCTGTCTGTGCCTGGCCGATTATGTCCCTGTCTCCTTCGAGAAGCAGGGGAATGATTTTCTGCTGAATTCCTGTCGGTTCTTCGAATCCTTTTTCTTTAAGCGCCTTGAGTGTTTTTTCCGACAGCCCTAGTTTTTCAAATGAGTCTGTTTCTTTGATAATTTTTTTACCATCCTGTATTTTTTGTAAGCCCTGTATCTGCAGAGCCGCCCTTTTTTGGGCTTGTTGAATCTCATACCGTGAGATTTTCCAACCGGGTGAAGAATCATTTGTTTTTTCGGGCATCTCAAGAGTCTGATTTACTGTACAACTTAAAGACTAAGCCGGAAATCGGCCTGTACAAAAGCAGCGGCAATTTAAAATACTTTGAATATATCCGGAAAGAATCACCTTTATTGATTTCAATGGTTTTTCAGTATCAATATTATCTCAGTGAAATGTTAAAACCTTTTCCGGTTCAATTGAACTGCCCGGGCAGGAGCTGTTGACCAGTCCTTACGACATATAATGTTAATTATTATCTCCGCCAGGTTCCGTATTTTATAACATAATACAGTTAGTTAGGATAGAGCTGACCTGTTAAAATAACAGCTATTATTGACTGTTTTTTTCAATATACACTATAATGGCATTATAAAAATTGAATGTGCAGTTACGGAATAATTCATAATAAAATAATATTTCATATTAACTGTAAATTCAGTTGAAAACTCATATATCGGCAATGATAAAAACGCGTACCGGTAGGTAGCCCGGTAGGGGAAGCAGCTTTCAATATAGATTGCTTCCCATGTATCCATTCTTTTCTGAATGTCCGTTCATAGCCTTCTTAAGAAATTTAAGGGGGAATTATGGACAGGATGGAATTCCTGATTTTTTTTAAAAAACCTTTCTGGACTGGTCTGTGTACAAGATATACAGATGACGGAATATTTTCCGCAATTCATGTATTTGGCTCCGAACCGACAAACGGGGAAATTACCGACTTTTATCTGAATCATTTTGACAGGCTTGAATTTGTCAGATGCGACACAGATGCTGAGTATTCAGGAATAAAAAAGGTATCATTCAAAAAATCGCTTCATAAGGGAAAGACAGAGCAGAAAAAAGGGACAGGCAGATCGCTTGAACTTAATAAAGCTGCCATGTCAAAGCACCTTGAAGAGAAGAAAATGCTGAAAAAACAGGATAAAAGAGAACAGTTCCGTGAAAAATATCTTCAGAAAGCGAGAAAGAGAAAAGATAAAAAGAGGGGGCATTGATTAAATTACCAGCGAGGCTGCTCCGAGTATTGCCGCATCCTGTTCAGGCAGGGACGAAGTTGTGATTTCCACTTTATGTGTCTTGTATGTTTCAAGAACTTCTCTTTCGAAATATTTTTTTACAGGATCAAGAAGAATGTTTCCGCTTTTAATCAGCCCTCCCGCAACAATAATTGCTTCAGGCGAGAATATATGTACAAGGTCTGCGAAAAATGATGCCAGTAGTTTTCCTGTGTAGTTGAAAATATCAAGAGCTGTTTCATCTTCCAGAAGAGCCGCATCATAAATCTCTTTAGCAGTAAGGTTGTCCTTTCCAATCCTATTCAGAATGGACAGTTTCTGGCTGTCTCTGTCCATTATTTCCTTTGCTGTCTCTACAAATCCTGTCGCAGAAGCATACCTCTCTATGCAGCCTTTTCTTCCGCAGTTGCATTTCCGTCCGTCCGGAACAGCTTTTATATGGCCGATTTCTCCCGCAAATCCGTACTTCCCGTAAAGTAGCTTTGAATCTGTGAAAATTCCACCGCCTATGCCTGTACCCAGTGTCACTACAATGAAATCAGTGTAATTCTTTGCCTTTCCGAAATTCTTTTCTCCAAGAGCAGCTGCATTTGCATCATTTGTTATCAGTGAATTAATGCCCGGAAGAATTCCCGATGTCATGTCTACCAGCCCTCTCCATGGAAGATTTGGAGCATATTCAATTTTCCCTGTATAGAAATTACCGTTCGGAGCGCCGATTCCTATGCCTGATACTGTTATATTGTTTTCATCAGCTATTCTGCTGATTGTTTCTGAAAGGTGTGATTTGAAGCTGCCTATTTCAGGATAATCTGCAGTAGGAAAACTGTCTCTTCCGACAATTTCCCCTTCATGTGAGACTATGCCGACTTTCGTGTTTGTTCCTCCGATATCAATTCCAGCTGAATATTTTTTCATCTTTGTCTCCCGACTTCAAACTTGATTTTTTGTCTTCATAAAGGGCACAGCAGTTTTTTCGCGTCTTTGCTTTATAAAGAGCATAATCAGCTTCTTTCAGAGTTTTTTCCCAGTTTGTCTGCTTCTCAGAAGGGTTGTAGTAGCTTATGCCTACACTGATTGTGACATATTCGTTATAGAGGGAATTCCTGTTGGGTATTTTCAGATTTTCCACATTTGATCTCAGTTTTTCTGCAATATTATAACTGTCTTCCAGGCTTATGTTTGAAATAATTATTGTGAATTCCTCACCGCCGTACCTGAAAAGCATATCATTTTCCCTGTTAAGTTCCCTGTTCATTGCATCTGTTACTTTTTTGAGACAGATGTCCCCTTCCTGGTGGCCGTATGTATCGTTAAATATTTTAAAATTATCTATATCGATCATAAAAACTGAAGTTGATTCGCCAATGAAGTTGTTTCTCTCCCAGTGAAGTTTTATGTATTCATCAAAATGTCTCCTGTTGGAAACTTCTGTAAGCGGGTCAATATATGACAGTTTTCTCAAATTTTCCTTGTCTTTTTCAGAAGTTATCAGGGCATTATGCAGCTGCTTGAGTTTGTTGAATGCTCTGATTGAGAGTATTGTGTTTCCTGCTGTCAGGTAGAGTATAAAACCTGTAAACAGCAGAAACGGAGCATCTGACGGGAGTGCCAGGTTATCGTCAAGGACTGCCGCGATAAAAGCTGTTACAAATATATACATTCCGATAAGCTGTGTCAGCGGGGTTGTGTTGCGGGTCGTAATAAACAGGTATAAAAGCCTTGTTACCAGGAACAGGGCAAGAACCAGGTTTGCAGCTTCAAGATAAAGAAGGTACCTTGAAAATATATTGCTTCTGAAAAACAGGATAAAGCAGGTAAGCAGGAGGGCCAGGGATATTATTGCTATATATGTTTTTCTTCCGAATATTCTTGAATAAATGCTTTTTACATAACATGAGAAAACAGGAAACGGCAGGAGAAAGGATAGATATATCATTTTCGCCCTTATTTCTCCGGTAAGCCCTGTAAAAACTGTTTTCAGTATCATTTCCTGCTTAAGCCCGCAGAATGTGATAATTGTACAGCAGAGTATTATCAGAAGGAAATTATTAGTTCCGCCCCGCTTTCTGTTAAGGAAGAGGAAAAGTATGTTGTAGAAGATTACAGTGAGGGATATTCCATGCAGGATACTGTTGTAGACAAGCTTTTTCTCCCTGTAATTTTTAAGGGTATTGTATTCTCCGAAATAGACAGGCCTGTTAAGTCCACCCCGTTTTTCTGTGAGGTTCCCGACCATGATAGTAAGTTCAATATCATTCCCGCACCCTGTTATAGGTATTACACCCGGGCGGCTTTCATCCCTGTATATATCCGGGTCGGGTGAAATTGTACCTACAGAATAATATTCGTTTCTGTTAATAAACAGCTTGTAGGTATCCATAACATTTGTAAGTTTCAGAGCAGGTATTCTTATATTACCATCGTGGCTGATTCTGATCCTGTATATTCCCAGGCCCCGGCTCCCTGATTTCCAGTATCCCGGGACAGCTTCTTTCCTGCTGAATGTATCAGGTATCAGGGTGCTGTCAACTGTTTCAGGGATTTCAGGATACCATTCAAAATCCCAGTCTCCGTTAAGCTGAATAAAATCCGCATCATTTGAATTTATATATAGAACACTGTCTGATATCCTGTGCCGGATATCCGGTTTTTCCTCTGAAAATATTGTGATTACTATAACAGCGGCAATCATTATGTTGACGAGAATAAATGATATAATCAGCTCTCTGGCTGTGAAATAACGTTCCGGATCGCTTTCCAGACAGAATTTCCCTCCGGTAATACTGGCTTGGGGTAATGACATGTTAATTATGATATTTTAATATCATCAAATTAGCAAGATTTATCCTGCATATTTCATCAATCTATGCCACCATCTGTATTCAGATGTCTTGTATTTTAATGCTTCTTCATATGATACATGCCGGAGGTTTTTTCTTATTTCATCAAGACTCCTGTTCATGATGTAAAAAGATTTCCTGTCAAAAAACATTATATTGGCCTCATCGGAAAGTTCCAGGGACCTCTTGTTGAAATTTGCAGAGCCGACAGAAAAGAATTTATCATCTACTATGAAAGCTTTGAAATGGAGCGGTGAGTTTTCATAAATAAAGACATCGGCTCCCGCATCCATCAGATCCTTTATCCCGTAGAAAGAAGCAAAGTGATATTTTTCATGGTTTACTAGTTCTGACAGTACAATAAAGACTTCTACTCCCCTTTCTTCCATTTCCCTGACATAGAGAATTATTTTTTCATCAATAAATGTGTAGGGCTGAATAATCCATACTTCTTTTTCAGCATACCTGAACATTGTGTTAACCATAAATTCCATTACCGGTTTTTCTTTCGATGTGTCCTGGTTGAAAAGTACGATATTGGTTTCAAATATTTCTGTTTCAGGTATTGCAAAGTAATCTTTTCTTATATCGTATGGGGAATATTTGTTCCAGTTTGTGACAAAGGAATCAAGGAGCTGCTCAGCTGTTCCCGGGGATTCAACAAGAACCATTCCGTCAGTATTTCCCCTTTCATCAGACGGCTGAAGTGATGTGTTTATTATATTACACCCGCCAAGCAGAACATACCTGCCGTCAATTATCCAGTATTTTCTGTGATCTCTGAACAGCAGTTTTACCGGGTCCAGGAATTTTATGAACCTGATGGGATTGTATTCAACAAAAGGGATATGATGCTTGTGGAGATAAATAAACCCTGATTCCTTTCCCATGAAGTGACTGGATGAATCCGCCATTATATAGACGCTTATTCCCTCTTCATATTTTTTTCTCAGTGCTTCAAGAATAATATGGCCGTATTCATCATTGAGAATAAGGTATGTGTTGACAATAATATATTTTTCCGCCCTGTTTATCAGTTCAAGCATCCCGTTTCTGACTTCATTTCCCTTGAAGTAAAGAACCGGATAGGAAGATGCAAAAGGGGGCTGAAGCCCGTATTTTTTTGCATATTTTTTTACTATTTTAAAATCGCTTTTATCATCAAGCGGAACAGATTTTACAGAAGTTGAACATGATGTTAAAATTATTGGAAGTATTATTAAAATTGTTAAAAAAAATTGTTTCTTTTTCATAAAATATAAATATTATTAATAATATAGGAAATCAAGTGTATATTTTTTTTATTTCCTGTGGATGGAGGATATGCTCTGTTTTATACTGTCCGGGATTGCACATAGAGGGATGAGCCGCTGTTTTGTTTTTCAGGCATTATATTTTTTATGTTTTGAAATATAAGTATGATTTTCTTGTGTAAAAAGATACTAAGTTTTTTTAAATGTGTAAAAAGTTATTAAAAACAAATTAATCATTAAAAAAGTTATTATTATTGTAGTAATAATATAAAAACATTAGTATATTTTGTGTGAATAAACAGGATGAGAGAGGTAAAGGTTTTGGTAATACGTAGAGGTCGGGTTGTAACAATAGAGTATTCTCTCAAGGATGAGCACGGAAACGTTATTGATTCAAGTGAATCTAACGGACCGCTTTCGTACCTGCACGGATACAAAAATATTGTTCTTGGTCTGGAAGAGGCGCTTGAGGGAAAAGATGTGGATGATAAAATTTCTGTTTCTGTTCCCCCGGAGAAAGGTTATGGTGTAAGGGATGAAGCGATGGTTTTTACAGTACCTGCTGAAAATTTCAGAAATGAAGAGGGTACTCTTGAGCCTGGTATGGAGTTCGACACAGCTGTAAATGGTACCCCTTATGTGCTCACAGTACTCGAGGTACTTGGTGATAATGTTAAAGTTGATGCTAACCATCCGCTTGCCGGAAAACCGCTTTATTTCGATGTGAAAGTACTGAAAGTCAGAGAATCCTATACTGAAGAAAAAGTAAAAGGTCATCCACTGGAAGATCTCTGATTCCAGACAATGATGAAATGTGAAAAAAGATGGAAATTGATAAGCTGCGGGATAATATGACTGCAGCTTTTTTTATTTGTGTGTCCTTCTGGGCCGCATCCCGCATGGACGAGAGAGTCCTCTAATATCTGTTATCAGTGTAATTTTTCAGGATTGAATATGGCTGTTCGTGTATTTAATACACTGTGGTACATTGTGACCCTTTTGTACAGTGAACCCTTTTGGGTACCTTTGGAATATCATTTCACTTCACAATGCTCTGAGCCGGCAGTATACAGGCGGTTTATATGTTCCTGTATCATGATGCAGTTTGTAATCACAGGTATTCTAAAACTTATTATGGTTTCTAAAGAAAAAACTGAATAAGTTTTAGAATACTCTGATTATGTGAGCATGAATGTGAGTCCAAGAAGAAGACAGATCCTTCCTGTCATCTTTATGCCTCTGTAGTATCTTGCATGAAGTTCATCCCATTTTTCAGGATTTTTCGGGTTATGGGGGAGTGCCTTGTATTCCACCAGAAAAAAAACTATGCCGACTAGTATTAATACTGCAGCTGCGGCTTTTTTAAGTATTACTGATTCCATTATTCTTCCTTATTGTCGAGTTCTAAGGTGCATAGAATACAGTAAATGCTGTTTTTGTTAAAGAGCTGGTTATATCCTGTTGCCGGATGAATGCAGCATGATTTCACTGTCTATCTTATTTTTTTCCACGAAGAATCTTTCAAGTTCAGATTCTGAGAGTTTCCTTTCAGGCGGTGTTTTTATTGTGGACGGGTTGATTTTTCTTCCCCTGAATATTACCTCATAATGTAGGTGGTATCCTGTGGAAGTACCTGTTGTCCCTACATAGCCTATTACCTGCCCCTGCCTTACTCTGGTCCCTTTCCTTATGCTGTTTCCATATAAATTCAGATGGGCATAAAGAGTCTTATACTGGTTTGCATGCCTGATTATTACACATTTTCCATATCCGCCGTTCCATGCTGCAAGTTCGACTGTTCCGTTCCCTGAAGCCATTATAGGGGTGTTTTTCGGAGCTGCAAAATCAAGTGCCCTGTGTACGTGTGAATAGCCTGATATTGGATGCTTCCTTCGCCCGTATCCTGATGAAATTCTTGCTCCATAGATAGGGGTCTTCAGCAGGGTTTTCCTGACGCTTTTCCCCTCTTCGCTGAAATAATCAGTTTTATCGTCATCAGTTTTAAAACGGTAGATGTTGAGAGGTTTATTTCTAAGCTGCATGTCAAGTTTTGCATAAATAATATCGCCTTTTGAAATAATTTCCCCGTCGCTGTTCATAATGTTTTCATAATATACCTTGAATGTATCTCCCTGGTATATATCTCTCTGAAAGTCTACATCAAATGAACACAGATGAAAAAAATCCATGATAGCGGAATCTGGAAGGCCTGCTCTTTTTGCATCCAGATAAAGGCTGTCGGTAATGGTTCCTTCTGCCGTCTTTTTTATTTTTATTGTTTTTACAGGTACTGTCCTTGCAGCATATGTTCCGTTACGCAGCGATACTCTTGCTTCTGTTCCCGGGTTTTTTTCGATTCTCAAGAGTTCAATAAACGGGTACTGGTTGTTTTCCCCTTTGTACATTATCAGTTTTATTTTCTGACCCGGCTTCAGGTATCTGGGATTATAAAGAGGGGTGAGGTGTTTTACGATATCAGATATATCATCTGATCTTACTCCTGTTGATTCAAGAATTGAGAGCAGTGTTTCTCCTCTCTTTACAGTAATTTCCTTTTCATATCTGTTAACTTCGAGTTCAAAGACATTATCCACATCTTCAGGTGCTGCTTTTTTTATCTGCTGCCTGCTTTCCGCGTACTGTATGGTTATTATTGAAAATACCAGAAATGTGCTTAAAAAAACCGGAAAAAATTTCCATGCAGTTATTTTTTTCAGAATATATATAAAATCAGTGTTTGAGATTTTTTTTAATTTTGCAGGCAGTTCGGTGATCATACAACTCCTCATTTAAGCATGCTGCAGCCGGATATGCTGATAAAATATTCTGAAATCCGGTACTGAGTGACTGGTTTCTTTTGCGTTATTCAAAACAAAAAAAGCAAAAAATTCCGGCAGATAACTGTATCAGAATACATGAATATCCAAAATCAGTAATATAAGTATCGGAATAAAATATTGTATAATTAATGATAACATATGTGCAGAACGGCAGCAACAAAAAAGTGTTGCATCCAGACATCTTAAGGTGTAACATTTTAAGTATCTAATAATGGAGGAAGTCTAATGACAACATTAATTATCATTATTGGTGCTGCAATTTATGTTGGTCTTTACCTGAAATACGGTAAAAGACTGGAATCAACTGTGCAGGCATCAAATGACAAGGATGCTCCGTCTAAAGCTTTTTATGACGGTGTTGATTATGTTCCAAGCAAGGCGCCTGTTCTGTTCGGGCATCACTTTGCTTCTATTGCTGGAGCTGCGCCGATTATCGGCCCTGTTCTTGCAATGGCATGGGGTTGGGTTCCTGCTTTGCTGTGGATCTGGTTTGGTAACGCTCTTATCGGCGCAGTGCATGATTATCTTGCAGTAATGGCATCTGTAAGATATGACGGTAAATCAATCCAGTTTGTTGCTTCAGATATTATTACAAAAAGATCTGGTAAGCTTTTCTACTGGATAGTTTTCTTCCTGCTTATTCTGGTCGTAGCTGCATTTGCTGCAGTCTGCGGAAAAATGTTTGTCGGGAATCCTGCTATACCAACTTCTTATATCCTTAAAATTTGTGCAGCTCTTGTCCTTGGTGTCCTGATCTACAGGGTAAAGATGAATTTCACACTTGCAACTGTTATAGGTATTATAATGCTTATTCTTGCTCTCTGGGGAGGGGCTCTCATGCCTATTACAGCAAGTTATAAGACCTGGCTTGCCGTCTTTTTCTTTTATATAATCATAGCAGCAGCTATCCCGGTCAATGTACTGCTTCAGCCGAGAGACTACCTTAACTCCTTTCTCCTTTATGCAGGTCTCATCCTGGGAGCTCTTGGTGCTATCTTCAGTTTCCAGGGATTCTCAGCACCTGCATTTACATCTTTCTCTCCAATCGTAATGGGCGGAAAAACAACTCCTTTCTGGCCTGCAATTCCTCTTGTAATTGCATGCGGATCTCTTTCCGGTTTCCATTCACTTGTTGGTTCAGGAACAACATCAAAACAGATAGAAAAAGAATCAGATGCCCTTCCAATCGGATATGGTGCAATGCTTACAGAAGGTTTTCTGTCAACAATCGTTGTAGTTTCTGTAGCCGGGTTCGGTTTCGGAATTATGAAAGATGCAGGACAGACTATAACAGCTGCCGGATGGGGAACTGAATATACAAAAGCAATGATGGGAAGTTATCCAAGTGCTGCAATGTTCACAGAAAGCTATGCAGTCATGATTGCATCCACATGGCTTAAGTTTATCCCTACAAATGCTGTAAAACTTCTTGCAGGAATGTGGGTATCCTCATTTGCTATGACAACTCTCGATACAACAAACAGACTGGGAAGATACTGCTTTGCGGAAATCATGCTTCCAATTAAGGATAAGAATGAATCTGCCTATAATTTTCTTACAAATAAATGGGTCGCATCAATTGTTCCTGCAGCTATAGGTATATGGCTTGCATGGAGCGGAAGCTTCACAGTTGTATGGCCTTCATTCGGTTCTGCAAACCAGCTTATTGCTTCAATGGCTCTCATTACAGGCGCTTCATGGGTAACATCAAAACTCGGAGCAAAAGGTTCCGCAGTTCTTATACCGGCATATGCTTTATGGGTTACAGTTACTGCTGCTATTATCTGGTTTTCCGCAGTTATTCTCCCTGCATCAATTGCAAAGAATGCTGCTACAGGAATAACACTGCTTTGTATTGAGATAATCATGCTTCTCATGAATGTCATATTTATTATTGATTTCATGAAAACAAGAAAAGAGGCTGCAAAGTAAAAGCTATGATTAAAAAGATAAAAAAGATTTATAAATCCATAGTCTTTTTTATATCTTCAATAGACCAGGCGCACAGAATGAAAGCTGTGGAAGTTACTGAATATGAACTTCGTGAGCTTGAAAATCTTTTTGTGCTACTTCTGATGGGATCCTTTACAGGGATCCCGTCACCTTCCACCCTTGTTTCTGCTGAACTCATTCCCCATCTTACAAAGGAAATAGAAGTCCTTAACAAGAGGGCTGAAGATGCATTTGATGCATTCAATGAACTGGCAGGAACAATAGGTATAGACTAGAGAAAACATGAAATCATTATTTTTCACAGGAAAAGGGGGAGTAGGTAAATCGACACTCTCATCTGCATTCGGATACCAGCTTTCGGAAGCCGGGTATAAGGTTCTGGTTGTTTCTCTTGACCCTGCGCATAACTTGGGGGATATCTTCAATGTGAAGCTTAACAGCGGGGATGTGAAATTTACAGGAAATCTTTTTCTTTCCGAAGTCGATCTTGCTAAAGCATCGAAAAAATATCTTAAGGAAAATACAAAAGTATTTGAAGAGGTCTACGGTTACCTCAAGGTTCTGAACCTTGACCGTTATTTCAATATCCTCAAATACACTCCCGGAATGGAGGAGAATGCTGCGTTAATTGAGATTGAAAGGATATATTCTGAAGGGGAAAAATATGATTACATCATATTTGATACACCGCCTACAGGTATAACATTGAGAATCCTTGCTCTCCCTTCAATAACAATTAACTGGCTCGAGCAACTTATTGGAATAAGGAAACAGATTCTTGATAAAAGATATACAATAAGAAAAGTACGTGACGGAAAGACAGAATCAGAAAAACTTAATTATGATGAAAGTGATGATAAAGTCATAATGAAGCTTTACAAAATGCATGAGAAATACAGAAAACTCGAGTCAGTCCTCAAGGGAGAGGATAATACTGTTTCTGTTGTTTTTAACCCCGATTTCCTGTCGATGAAGGAATCAGAGCGGCTGATAGAAAGCCTTGATGAACTTAATATCCCTTTAAGGCTTACATTTAACAATAAATATGATAACTGTATGGCTGAAGATGCTGAAAAAATTGAAAAGCATCTTCTTTCCGGCAGAAGCGGTGTAATAAACCAGCGTGTAGGATTTTCTGATCATAAGAATATTCCTGGGTATATGATTCCGGATAACCTGACAGAAAACTATCTTAAGGAGTACTGATGTTTAATAATACGCAGATTGTAACCCAGCCTATATTTCACCTTTTTGTTGCTTTTTCACTGATTCTCACAATAATATATTTCCGGGGAGCCAGGAAAAACAAGAGGATTTATCTTTCAGCGTTCAACAGCTTAAAGGATATTATAAAACCAAATGATGAAGTTTATACCAACATAGGCGGATTTACAGGCTATCATGCAAAATTCAGCATGAAGGGAAACAGCAGGTTTAAATCTGCTGAAGCTACAATAACAATGCTGCCCCGACAGTCAGGCCTTTATTATCCTGTAAGCAGAATGCTTATGAAGTTTGACAGGCTTTTTGTAAGTTTTACCCTGAGAGAAAAACTCCCTGAGGCAGTTACAGAATCCCATCTGATAGAGAAGAATTTTTCGACTTTCAAAACACTCAAAATTCATAATCATGAAGATTTTCAGATAGAAGAAATCAGATGGGGAAGGAATGAATTTCTCGTTTATTTCAAGGATGAAGAGGGGCGCAAGCGCTTTAACAGCCTTATGAAATCTATGCCGGATCCGGGGGAGATAAGGCATGTTGCTGTAGTCCCTGAGCATAACAGGATATTCGCATTTATGGTGCCTGTTTACGGAAAAGTCGGGGAATGGTTTGCTCCTGTATTTCCGTGGATAAAGGGAATTGCTGCAGGTTAGACTTTCTTACAGCCCGGGAGATCAGATGAATAAAAGAGAATAAAGTTTATTTAACCTGCTGTCCATGCAGCTGAGGCTACTGTTTCCTTACCGTCAAGAATCAGCCCTTCAAAAAGATCACCCTTTGATATAGTTCCCACTCCTGAAGGTGTTCCTGTCATTACAATATCCCCGTCATTCAGTGTGAAATGTTTCTTTATTTCCTTTAGAATTTCATCTGGTTTATGTATCATATGTTCTTCGTCAGATGCCTGAACAATATTCCTGTTGATTTTAAGTACAACAGACAGGTCTATTGTGCAGTCAGTCTCAATAAACGGACTGAAAAGAGCAGAACCGTCAAACGCTTTTGCCTTTTCCCATGGAAGACCTTTCTGTTTCAGCCGGCTCTGAAGCTCTCTCTTTGTCAGGTCAAGTCCGAATGCAGCAGCCCTGAATCCTCCGTCAAAATACATCAATGACAATTCCCCCTCATAGTGCAGCTGCTCTCCTGAGAAGGAGATGAGAGTATCTGAAATTGATGAATTAGGTTTTATGAAAAGAACAATCTCATCAGGTATTTCGTTGTTCAGTTCTCTGATGTGGTTTACAAAGTTTCTGCCCACACATACAATTTTAGAAGGAGTAATTTTTTCATTGTTAAATACTACTGTATTCATCCGGATAAACCTCTTTTAATTTAAAACTTTATATTTTCAATACACATATAATGTGTATTCTTTAATTTCTATTCATAAACTATATAAACAGCAGGAACAATAAATCCCTGTTTAATCTATTTCAGTTTTCAGTCTCGATTATTACCGGTTTGACTTTTTTATAATCAGGCATTGTCATTCCTACTGATGCATTTATATAGGTCGGATCACAAACTGTGTATTTTTTCCCATTGTAAGTGAAGTTATCACCCTTTACCTTTGAACTAAAATTTACAGCAGCAGCAATATGTCCCGGATAGTCAAGCGCGACTGCATCAAGGCCAGTGAGTTCCTTTACAATTGATATAAAGAGGGCTGACCTGTCTTCACAGTCTATGTAAGGGTAATGAAGTGTTTCATCGGGAAACATCGGTTTTTCATACCCGAACTGGCTGTCGTCTGTCCTGTATTTAAAGCCTTTCTGAACAAATGTGAGAATGAACTGTACAGCATCTTTTTCATCCATCCCTTTTATATAAGGATAGAGGCTTTTCCTGTAAGATTCTGAAGCCTTCTCAGATACATTTTTCCTGAAGTAATATGAAATATCCACTTGGGGATACTCATTGTAGTAATTTATAAGGCTGTTGTTGTATTCGAGGCTTACAGGGTATTTCTTCCTCTTGTAGGTGAATGATGTATTTCTTTTCTGCGTATCAGATTTGAAAAGCTCCGGGTTTTCAGGCGTCAGCCTTACAATTTCCGGTTTTTTAACAAAATCCCCTGAATAAGTCCTGATTTTTTCATTCTTTGATGATGTTTTGTTATAAAAATAGTAGTGCTTGTTTTTCTCTGTAATGTAGGGGGCAGCATATACTTTTACTTCAGGTACATAGAGAAGATAAACGTTCCAGTCGGAATATGCGATCTTAACATCATAACCTGATTTAATAAGCAGAAACCATGTCATAAGAATTCTGTCTTTTTCAGCGCTGTACAGCTTAGCTGAAGTTTTTTCTGCTATTTTAAGAACAGACCATCCGTTCATTTTGTAATCGGTATTCAGTGATTTCAGCCAGTCAGATGTGGGATCCATTTTCTGCTCTGAATAATACTCAAAGAATTCCGATATTGATTTATTATTTACTCTGCCTGTTTTCCCTTTTAGCCTGAGATCTGAAGGAAGCGGGACAGAGAGCGGTGAGCCGTAAAAATCAATATTCAAATATTTGATTCCCATTTTATTTTCCGCAGCAGGGAGTTTTACAGGTCTTTCTGCTGGTTTTTCTCCTCCGGGAGAGGGAAGTGCTTTTTCTGCAGGTACAGATGCAATTTTTCCTGATGTACCGGGGGATATACTTTCTGATTCTTTATTGCTGTCTTTTTTGGGTGAATCTGATTTACCGGGACTTTCTGAAGTCTTTAATCCCGGCTCTTTTAAACCTGTCTCTTTTACAACTTTTGCAGGGTTATCAGCTGCAATTGATCCCGGTTTTAAATCCGGTTCAGGTCTGCTGTCTGAAGAAAGATTTTCCGGTTTTCCCGGTTTTGTCAGTTTTGGATCATCCCGGTCAGGACTTATCTCTTTTTCCGAAGCTCCTTCTTCCGGCGCTTCCGGCTGCTTAACAGGTTTCGGTTCTGTATCAATTATAAATCCTGCCTGGGTCTGGAATTCCTCCCATTCCTTTTTAAGCATGTCGGAAAAGGCTTTTTCCTGTTCAGATAGAAAGCTTTTGAAAGCTTTCTTCTGTTTTTTCTTCCACTTATCAAAATCATTTTCTGCGTATGCAGATGAAGCGGAAACTGCAGCAATTAAAATAATCAATACTGTTTTTTTCATATTATTAATATAACACATTAAGGCTTGTGATAAAAATATAGAATAAAAATAATTCAATTGGAAATTACAATTCAACTATTAAAGGTATCTCTTTTCTGCGAGATAGTCTGTGCTGTTCTCTTTTTGTGTCAATCCTGAATTTAATACTGTTTTAAACAGCAAAACCCGATAGCATACAAATAACTTCCTGTATTTTTTATATAATAAGTGTATAATGGCAGAACTGCTTACAGAGGATTACCATTCGGGAAAATCCAGGCGGATATATAGAATTTAAAATATGCAGCAATTAAAAATGTATCTATTTCAGCTGAACAGAAAGAGGAAGAGTAATGGCTAAAACTTTTAAAATTATATTATTGTTGATTTTCACATCTCTGCTTGTATTATCCTGTGGGAAAAATGAAAAAGCATTCCAGGCAGATTTCGATACAGCTGTTAAAGGCAAACAGGGCGAGCAGCTTCTTAATGCCCTCAAAGAACTGGATGTTAAATATGAGGATAAACTCATACTCAAGATTAACCTTTCAGCTCTTTATCTTTCTGTAGGTGAGCTTGAAAAAGCAGTTGCCTATCTGAATGACGGTCTTCCCCTTGCTGAAAAAAGCAAAAAACCTGAAGAAAAATATATGTTTTATGCAAATTATGCGGAATACCTTCTGAGGGACGAAAAATACAAAGAATGTGAAAAATATGCCAGAATCTCTCTTGAAAACACAGAACAGGATACCCTCGGGGTTTCCCTGACTCTTGCAAAATCAATGACTGCCCTGAAAAAATATACAGAAGCATACAATATCTTTAAAGAGAGCTGGAAAAATATTGGCCTTCTGTTTTCGGAAGAAGACATCAATGCATTTATCTTTATTCTTTCCCAGGTCCCCTCAAGTCAGGAAAACCTTGTGATCCATGTAACTCTTCTTGATGAACTCAGGGTGAAAAATCCCCAGCTCAACAAGCTTGGACTTGATCAGGCAAGGCTGCTTGAAAGGGCAGGTGCGCCATTAAGCGCGCTTGTTGCAATACTTTCAGAAATTGAATTTTCCCGCTATAAAGGCACAATAGACAACGCTGGAATTGAAAGAAACCTTAATGCTCTTGCCGCAAAATTTAACAATCCTGATTTCAAGGAAAGGGGGCAGGCAGGGCTCAAGATGATTGAAGGATATGCAGATTTCATTAATGAACGGTGGGACAGAGCAGATGCTGTTTTTACTCAGCTTAATCCTGAACTCCCTATGACCTTCTATTACTACCTCAGACTTGCATCAAGGCTACAGACAGGTTTCGGCACGAAAGAGGACTTTGGAGCATATGTATCACTCGAACGAAACTATTCCACCATGCAGGGATATTATTATCATTTCTGGAAGGGGCTTAAAAAAGCGGGAACTGACTATACCAAAGAAGCTGCAGAACCTGCTCTCAGGGGCTGTATAATTGCATCCCCATATACAGGATATGCAGAGCAGTCCCGTGTTGAACTCGGGAACCTCTACGGTGTAGATGGGGGGGAGAAAATAATCCTTCCCGAGGAGCTTGTATTCTTTTACCAGAGTATTTTAAACGGTGCTCCCCTTGAAATACTCGAACCTGTTGCCTCTTTCCTGAGCATGGAGGACAATGTATTTGTACAGGATGCAATGGTACTCATGAAAGAAGCTTTCACTAATGAAAAGATATCTGAGTGGTTTAAAAACAAGGCTGAAAAAGAGGGGAACGAAATATTCAAAAAACGGGTTGAATCGCTTCTTTCTTAAGCAGCTTGAAAATCTGGAAATAAGAATAATCTATTCTGATATTGGAACTTTTTTATGAAATGGGAAATCACCGGATCTGAATATCTGGTCAGAGATAAATGGCTCAAATTGAGAGCTGATTCCTGCAGAATGCCTAATGGCAATATTGTTGAACCTTATTATGTGTTTGAATATTCGCCATGGGTAAATGTGCTTGGAATAACAGAAAACAACGAAGTTATTCTTGTCAGGCAGTACCGCCATGGAATTCAGGATATAGTGCTTGAACTGCCCGGGGGATGTGTTGATGAGAATGAAGAACCTATTGATGCAGTCAAGAGGGAACTTCTTGAGGAAACCGGATATACGGGAGGTGATTTTACACAGACATGCACGATATCTGCAAATCCTGCAAGCCATACAAATAAAACATACTGCTTCCTCGCTACCGGTCTTGTAAAAGTAAGTGATATTTCTCTATTCTCACAACTGTTTAAATATTTAAAAATTTTTAATTAAATTCCTGAATATATCAGGTTCCGTAAAATAATAAAAATACATTCTGAAATTATTAACCTGTTATTTCTGAAGCATTTTCTCCTAATAATCAGTCATATTATATATGATTATTTTACTCATTATTATTTTAACCTCATGTTCTCAAGGTGACAGTCCGGAAATCCTCACTGAATTAAAAAATGCGAAATCCCTTTATATAAAAGGTGAGACAGATACTGCGCTTTCATTGCTTGAAAGGATTGAAGTAGAAAAGCCTGATTTTATACCTGCTCTTTATCTTTCCGGAAAGATATACATTTTGAAAAACAATCCTGATAAAGCAGATGAAAAGTGGCGGAAAATTATTAAAGAGTCTCCCTGTCATATTCAGGCAGGTAAGCAGCTGATAAAACTCTGCACCAATCAGAAAAGATATGAAGAGGCGGAGGCTATTCTGATAAGGCTTTTTGAGTTTTCTGCTGATGACCCGGAATTGCTGATTCTTGCAGGAAAGCTTCGGAAAAGCGAAGGGAGATTTCTTGAGGCAATAGAATACTACAGCAAATCATTTCTGTTTGAAGACAGGATTATGGATGCCCATATTGATATTGCAGAAATCTACGGAAGATACGGTCTTTCAGATAAATCAGAATTACATCTGGAAAAAGCTGCTGCAATAGGAGGAGGGGAACATGAGTTATATGAACCTGTCATGTCTGTTCTTGAAAAGAAGAAATAATAAAAAACTGATGCATTGCAGATATCTGCTGTCAGCTTTTCTATGTGTTTTTACTGCCGGCTGTGTCTTTTTATCAGGCCCGATAAAGACTTCTTATGAGAGAGATGAAGGCACAGAAAAGCTTATACAGGAAAAAGGTCTTAGTATTGAAAACATAACTGTAAAAAAGAGTTTTGACAGCGAAGCTGTTAAGGAAAATGCATTCTATGCTTTTAATGTCCTGCTTGGCCCTTATACAGGTAAAGGACTGAAGACTGATGTTGTCCTTAAAGAGGACTCATTTATAAAGGGTTTTGATCAGCTTAATACAGTTTCACTCGAGATTAAAGTAAAAGATAGAAATAACAGGATTTTTAAAATAGTTCTTATTACTGAAGAGTCAGAAAACACCCTCTCATCCTACAGCTATCTTTATAGAATTATTGAAAAGGGGATAAAGGAGACCGGCCTTTAAACAGGTGGATGTATGAAACTGTTTTATATTTATTCAGCAGTTTTTATTTTTATCTCGCTTCCTGTTTATTGTGATAAAGCAGTTAAACCGGATTCTGAAAGGGCTGTTAAACTGTCTTTTAAAAAAATAATTAAACTGGACCTGGAAGAGGCTGTTTATACAGGTCTTAAAAACAACAGGGATCTTCTTTTCAGGGGAAAAGAAAACAGACTGGCTGAAAAGAATTTATATCTTAAATACAGGGATTATTTTCCTGAACTTATACTCTCGTATTCTGATTCAGCATCTGTTGTGTATTATAACCCGGATTCTCATATAAAAAAAATTGGCCTCTCCCTTACACAGGAAATTTATGACAGGGGAAAGCGAAGATCTGCAATTGATCTCAGGAAAAAACAGCTCCAGCTGGAAAAATTGAAAATTGATGATTCTGAAGAGGATTTTACATTTCAGGTTATTTCATCTTTCAAGGATATTCTGAAACTGGATATGGAAATATCTATTCTTGATGATACAAACCTGAATACATCACAACAGCTTGAGATAGGTCGCAGGGAAATGGAGCTGGGCGAGATTACTTCCTTAAACTATCTTGAAATGGAAATTGCCCATAGGAATATTGAGCTTCTCCTTGAAAGGAAAAATAATGAAAAGAAAAAAATGATATTTTCTTTTTCCAGGCTTCTAAGCCTGAAGTCAGATATAAAGCCTGAAATTACCGGATTAATAAACACAGATTACTGCGGATTCATCAAAGAGAATGATGATTTTTTTATTAAAACAGCAGCGGAGAAAAGTTCTAACTATAAAGAAAAATATCTTGAGCGTGAATCAGCATATCAGAATTATAAAATAACGGAAAAGGAAAATATCCCGGATGTTAAGGCGGATTGCGGGTTTTCAATGTCGGGAGAAGAGTTTCCCCTTACCAGGCCGGGATTTGATATGTCAGTTACATTTTCATTTGACAAGCCGGGACTTCCTTCGTCTTTCACAGCTGGAATAAACAAGGAAGAGTATGAAAGGTCCCGTACCCTGACTGCCCAAACAGGCCCTTTTTCAAATCTTGAAAATATCCACACAAGGGAAGCAGCACGACTCAATCTTGATAAAAAAGGCTGGGAGATAGAAGAGTTTAAGACTGTAAATGATTTTAATATAAGGGAGCTGCTGCTTGATATTGATTCTCTTAAACGGGAACTCATTCTTGTCAGGGAGAAACTTGAACTGCAGGAAAAAAAGACAGAAATAGAAAAACTTCAGCTTAAACTTGGTGAAATAAAACGGCTTGATTATATGGAAAGTACAATAGAGCTCTCGAAAGAAAGAATAAATATAATCAACAGCATTGCTTTGCTTTATCAGAAAGAAATATCGCTTCTAAGGTTGTGCGGAATAAAAAATATAGTTGCGACAGGTCCAAGTCTCATTATCAGGAAAAAGTAAGACATTGAAAAAACAGATGGAGAATGTGATGGATAATATAAAACATAATAGGGTAATTCAGGGAAAAATTGTTGTAACAATATTTATTATTATGAGCCTTATCACTATCTCCTCCTGTCGTGAAAAGGAGGATGAGGTTTTTAAAGTTTTTCCCTTATCTGTAAAAGCCGGAAAAGTTACAAGAAAAAAAATTGCACCTGAAATATCCTCGTTCGGAACAGTTCTTTATTATTCCAAGGCAGATGTTTATCCAACCACAGAGGGGTATATCGATACTGTTGAAGCTGCAGAGGGTGATGAAGTTTGTAAGGGGCAGCTGCTTGCACGCTTGAGACAGGAAAAGCTTTTCATAGAAAAAGAAAAAAGCGTTTCCGATGTTAATTCAAAAAAATCACTTTTAAGACTCTCGGAAGAGAAACTTTTAAGCGGAAAGAAAGAAGCAGAAAAAAAGATAATTTCAATAAACGGAGCACTGAAATCATTAAAACAGAAAAAACTTGAGCTTGAAAATATAAAGAGAATTTACCGCAACAAGCAGGCACTTTTTGATGCCGGAGGACTTTCCCGGGAGGAGCTCGAATCAGTAAAAATGAGTTATCTGAAAAGTGAATATGAATATGAAAAAAGTCTTAATGATCTTGAACTTATTAAAACCGGGTACAGGGAGTGCGATATACAGGAAAGAGGATATGAAGTTCCTGAAGATGAAAGAGAAAGAAACAGACTCCTTGTGAAAATAAATACATCTATTCTGGAGGCTGAAAAGGAGGTCGCAATATCGGAGCTTATGTCATCAGAAGCTGAACTGGAAAGAATAAACCTCCTTATCAAAGAGACGGAAATATGTTCTCCCATATCAGGCATTGTGGGAAAGAAAAACTTTGACATAGGGGAAAAGGTGAAACCTGATTCAAATATGTTTACAGTTTTCAGGAGCAGCAGAGTCTATGCAGTATTTGAAGCCGGAGAGAATCTTTCAACAGAAATTGAAAAAGGGATGAGGGCAATAGTTTCAGCAGGAGGGAAATCTGAAGCAGGGGAGGTGAGTATTATATCCCCTGTAATAAATCCCGGGACAAGGACCCGCGAAATTAAAATCATACTCGACAACAGAAACGGAAGCTTTATTCCGGGAAGCTTTGCGCGCATTACTGTAAAAACAGGAAAAGAAAGAGACCGGCTTGTTGTTCCTGAAAGCGCGTTGCTTGAAAATAAAGATGAATGTAAATCCGGTGTATTTATCTTAAGGGATAATGCTGCATTCAGAAAAGAGGTGAAAGTTCTTTATAAAACAGATGAGAGTGCTGTGCTTGCAGAAGGTGAACTTGAAGAGGGGGAACTTGTATGCCTTGACCCTCCTGTTTCTCTTTCTGACGGCCGGGAGGTGAGAATAATCCAATGAAAGGTTTTTCTGTAAAATATAAAAAGCGCTGTAATTTATCATATGTAACAGTGACATCAGAAATTCCAATCAGCAGGTTTGCTTTATTTTTTTCTGAATTATCTTTTAAAAAATCATCCAGGCTGTATTCTTCAGTGTTTTTCCTGTTGTTCATCACATCATGTTCTCTTGTCGATTTTTCTCCGGGAGATGGTATCCGTACAAATCCTTCAAGGGAAAACCAGATTATTGGGGAAAATGAAGCAATATATGTTTCTTTTGATTTTGCTCCTGAGAAAACATCAGCAGAAAGTCTTTTTCTGGTAAATGACTATAAAGGCAGAGTGTCTGGAAGTTTTTCATGGGAAGGAAGCAGGCTGCTTTTTACATCTGATGAAAAGATGATTAGGGGCAGAAGATATGTTCTTGATTATTCAGGCTCTGTCTCAAAAAAAGATGGCGGGGAGGTGAAGAGTGAAATAGTAATTCCCTTTTTCTATATGACATCTTCATGCAGTGTTCCCTTACTTTCTTCCGTATCTCCGCCAGCCGGAAATCTCATCGGCCGTGATGAAGTACTTATATTTGCATTTTCTAAACAGATGGACTTTTCTTCTGTAGAGAAGGGGTTCAAAATCAGTCCCGATACTAAACACAATACTGAATGGAATGCTGATTTTTCTGAGCTTAAAGTTACTCCTGATGATGGGTGGAAGAATCTGACATCATACACTTTCAGTTTTTCAGATGATATCTGCTGCTGTGATAACATTCCTCTTGAAGCAGAATACAGCTTTACATATTACTGCGACAGTTCCCACGTTAAACCGGAAGTCCTGGCTGTTTATACTGTGCTTGATAATATCTCTCTTTCGTGGCCGAGGATTTCCGATAATCTCAATACTCTGAAATACCGGGAAGGTCTTGAAGTCCTGTTTTCTGTTGAAATGGATAACGAGTCTGTTGAAAGAAGTTTATCTGTTACTCCCTGTACTCCTGGGAGAAAATTCTGGAAAGATGAAAAATCTCTGATATTTATCCCTGATAACGGGTGGCAGTGGAACGAAAATTATTCCCTGAAAATATCAGAGACAGCAGAGTCTGCAGATGATGTTGCAGCAGGCAGCGCTTATAAAGCAACTTTCAATCCTGATATAAATGAGCTTACCCTCTCATCCATCGGCGGAAAAGCTG
Organism: Spirochaetia bacterium; assembly: GCA_963662265.2. GTDB lineage: Bacteria > Spirochaetota > Spirochaetia > CADAEX01 > CADAEX01. The sequence goes on from CAXXHA010000036.1 coordinate 115,965, forward strand.
CAGACGGATTTCCTGTAACCACCTGTTCTGAGAATTTATTTTTAAATATTGATACAGGTCCCGCTCCTCCCCATATATACAGTTTTACTTTCAATTTTTCTGAAAGCTTTATGACTGATACTGAAAAAGAAAAACTTCAGAGTAATATAAATATAACAGCTCTCTTTCCCCCCGATATATCAAGCCCGTTTCCTGTTTCATATACATGGATAGGAGACAATTCGCTGACAGTAAAGTATTCAGGTTTCACTGCTTATGACAGCGGAAATAATATTTATTATCACTATATGCTGACACTGAACGGGGGAGATTCCGGAATAAAAAATAACAGGGGATGCTTTTTTCAAGAAGATGTTAAACAGGCCTTGAGGACGAAGTAGTAATGAAAAACTTAACCTCGGCAATCGATAAAAACTTTTCCGGAATTATTCATTATAAACTCCAATCATCTGTAAAAATCAACACAAACGGATTTCTGCCGACAGTTAATTCCTCCAGCGCGGGATATATGTCTGTGAAATATAATCCCTGCGCCAGGTTTGATAATATAAAAAATGTTTGCAGATCTATTTTGATTTTATCATTGCTTGTGTTCTGTTTTGTATTTCTTTTTTCAGGGTGTAAGGCAATAGAAGAGTTTACCCATATGAAAGCTCTTGAAATAAGTTCGTTTTCACCCTCTTCATCAAGAGTAAACATCAGCTCACTGAATTTTGTAAAAATAACATTTTCTGAAGAGATGGATAAAAGCAGGACAGAACAGGCGTTTACTCTTAAAAACAATTCATCAGAAGTTAACGGAATATTTTCATGGAACGGGAATACCCTTTCCTTTATCCCTTTTGCCGGATTTAAAATAAACTCGAATTATTCAATAGAAGTCTCTGTAACAGCTGAAGATATTTACGGCAATTCTCTTCCCGAAAAGTTTGTGTTCCCGTTTTCAACATCAGAGGAATCTGATATCCCGTACTTTATTTCATCTGTTCCCGCAGACCATGATGAGATATCGGATTCGGAACAGATTATAAATCTGGAGTTTTCTGAACCGCTGATGCCTGATTCTGTTTATTCATCCTTTTCAATCTTTCCCGATATAAAAGGACATCTCGCATTAGATAATGGAAAAACTAATATTGTATTCACCCCTCTCGAAAAATATACACCAGGTTCTGATTATACAGTTACTGTATCAGATGAGCTTTCTGACTTATCAGGAAACAGGATCAGTTCCGGAAAGGAAATATTTTTCCGGGTTGCCGAAGAGGATAAGGCTATTCTCACCTGGTTTGGGAGCAGTGGAGGGACAGAGTTTCAGGACACAGCAATTATATGTGTCAATTCAGGACTTGAGAAAAATGAAAAGCTTAAGCTGGTATATGATTCTGCAGTTCCAGATAAAGTCAGGGAAACCCCTTTTTCCATATCACCTGATGTTGAATATACTTCCGAATGGAATACTTCATCCACCGAAGCTGTAATCACATTCAGGGAAAGCCTTAAATACAATGAAATATATGAAATTACTTTAGAAGAAAAAAAATACAGGCTTCTTGTTAACGGCTCCTCTTCAAAACCTCCTGTTTTAAACAGAATAGTATACTGCGAAGATTCCGAAGCTCCTGTTTTTGTGGAACTTACACTGAATAAGGGAATTCCTTTCAAAACATCAGAAAATGCATTCTTTGACTTTTACTTCACACTTGCAGATACTGCCTGCCTGAATGACTCTGATATATTCAGCTGCATAAGCTTCAGGACTGTAAATGGAGACCTTTCCGTAAACCCCTTAAGAGTTGAAAATCCTCAAAGCGGAAATCCGGCCCCTTCTCCGGATCCTGTGGCAGGCGAGTATGTTTTCCGGATCGAGTGTTCTGTAACTGACGGTACTGAAGTGTCTCCTTTCAGGATTGAAATAAGTTCCGACTTCAGAGACTCTCTTTCCAACAGGGTTGAAGAGGAAATCAGCATTCAGGTGACGTCATTATGAGTCTCTCAAAAATCTCTGCAAAACATCCAGTATCTGTATTGATGATTTATACAGCTGTTGCTGTTACCGGTATAATCTCTTTTCTCAAACTGGAAATAAACATGTTTCCCGATATCAGCATACCTGCGGCATATATCATAACTGAATGCGCTTCTCTTTCTGCAGAAGATATTGAAAAAATGATAACAGAACCTGTCGAAAATACCCTCTCTTCAGTAAGCGGGATAAAGGAAATATCCTCAGTTTCCAGGGAGGCGCTGAGTACTGTTAAACTCACTTTTTCCTGGGATGAAAACATGAAAACTGTTTCAGGAGAGATCAGGGAAAAGATTGATACCGTTTATCCTGTTCTCCCATTTGAATCAGAGAAACCGCTTCTTCTATTTTCCGACCTTTCTGAAAGAACTCTTGTTACGCTTGCTTTAGTTCCTTCTGAAGGACGTTCAGTAAGCGATATAAGCAGGATAGCGGAAACTGATCTTAAAAGCAGACTCATTTCAATTGAAGGAGTATCCGAAGTCCGTATTTCCGGCCTTGTCAGGGATGAGATAAAAATAGATGTCGATTACCCGTCATTAATTAATACCCGGCTTACCCTGGATGCTGTTATATCTGCTGTCTCTTCATCGGTTTTTTCCAGGCCTGCCGGCAAGATCTATAAAGGCAACAGGGAATACAGAATCAGGGCCGGTACAGATGTTGAAAATATTTCTGATATCGGAGAAATCCCTCTTTCCGGAAGAGAGGGGCTTAAAATATATGATATAGCTGAAGTATACACAGGTGAGAAGGAGAGAACCTCATATTTTCATTCAGACGGTAAAGACTGCATAGGTGTTGAGATAATTAAAACCGGAAACAGCGGGCTTATAAATACTGCACAGAGGGTGAGGGATGAGCTTGAAGGGATAAAGGGTGTTTTCAGGAATGACTTCTCTGTTACCGTGATTGATGATTCTTCAGTCGAGCTTGAAAATACCCTGAAATCACTTATCTTTGCAATTCTGGCAGGCACTGTATCTGCCGCGACTGTTCTCACTCTTTTCTTTCGGAATTTTAAAACTTTGCTGACCGTTATAGTATCCCTTCCTGTTTCTCTTGCCATGGTTTTTATCTATATGTACTTTTCCGGGATCTCGTTAAACCTGATTTCCATGACAGGTCTTATAATAGGTACTGGAATGGTTTTTGACAACACAATTGTCGTTCTCGATAAACTGATTGCTGAGAGACCGAAAGACGGAGAGAGTGCTGGAATAACAGCATCAAAAACTTTTCTTCCTGTCACAGGTTCAACACTTACAACTGTACTGATCTTTCTGCCGCTTGTTTTTATACCGGGGATATCGGGGAAACTGTTTAAAGACCTTGCTTTCACAGTTATTGCTTTTGTATCAGCAAGCGCAATAGTCTCAGAGACTGTTCCTCCGGCATTTTATATGCTTCCTGGAAAGGGTGATTATGATGCAGCTTCAATTTTGGTTTTAAAGCTTAAATCTGTTTATAAAAAATATCTTTCATTAAAAAGAATCAGAACAGGTTTCCTATTATTTATATTTTTATCACCCCTTTCTCTGTTGATTGTCATTGATAAGGAAATTGTTCCTCCCGGGTACGGTAAAAAAGTGAGTTTGTTTGCAGAATATCTTCCCGGATATTCCTCTGAATACTATTCTGATAAATCACTTTTGATAGAGAAGATGCTCCTTGAAAATGGAATTGCAGGAAAAGTTCATGTGAGGGGAGGTGTTAACAGGAACTCTCCCGGGGACATAAAAAGCGGGAATGCTGATATAAATACAGCTTATTTTACAATTACAGGGAAAAGCAGTTACAGGGGGAACAGCAGGAAATATGAAGCATATATAGAAAACTCTGTTTCAGAATTAATGGATTTATATTCTCTGAAAAGAGTTGAAGCCAGAAGTGATGACAGCTTTCTTGACAGTATAACAGGCAGCAGCAAATCACTGAAATGTATCCTGCTGCTTTCCGATAGAAAAAAAGCAGATTCTCTGTTATCTGAACTTGGAAATGAATTAACAGAAAATAAGTGTTTAAAGAGTGTCAGCGGCAATTATGAAAAAGATAATCCGGAATACACTCTTCTCTTTAATAAGGAGGGATTTGCCGCATCTTCATTAACTCCATTTGATACTGGGAAAATTCTTTACAGTTCAGTGAAAGGGGTAAAAGCAGCATCTCTTGATACAGGCAGGACAGGTGATACAGATATTCTTGTAAGGTATAAAAATAAATATACTGATTCAGCTGAAAAAATATCCTCTTTAAGAATTAATGCGAAAGAGGGGATATTTGACCCGTCATCTTTTACTGAAATCGAATTCAATAAGAATTTCAGGACCCTGACCCGTATGAACAGAAAGAGCTGCTTTTACCTTAATATTGTCCCCTTTCCCGGGATGCATGATAAAGCGCTTTCTCTTCTTCTTAAATACAGGGACAGGGGACTTGAAATCTTATCTGTGAAAGAAATGGAAGAAAACAAGAGCCAGATAATACTCTTATTTCTATCCGCCCTTGTTCTTATCTACTTTTTCCTCGGTGCCCAGTTTGAGTCATTTCTCATACCGCTTTTTCTGATGTTTTCAATACCTCTTTCTGTGTCCGGAAGTTTTGTTATGCTTTTCCTTACCAGTCAGAGCCTTAATATAAGTTCATTTCTCGGAATACTTATTCTGACAGGAACCACAGTAAATACTGCAATAATGATTTTTGCAGGCAGAAAGAACAGGGAGTTTTCTCCTGCAGGAAACTCTGAAAAACTAATAATTTTTCAGAATCAAAAAACTCTTTCCCTATGCGATAGACAATCACGTTGCCTACCTTCAGCAGGTGCCCGGGATGAGTCCCTTCCGCAGGTATATGGAAGTTCTCTTAAAACATCTGCTGAAAAAAGGCTTGTCCCCGCGTCAGCTGCAATCTTTACAACAGTCGCAGCCCTTGTTCCCTCTGCATTACAGATAAACAGCCCCCTTCAGTCATCTTCCGCTGCTGTTTTAATAGGCGGCCTTTTATCAGGAGGTGTTTCAGTGCTTATAATTTACCCGTTTCTGTTTGAAGAAAAAAATGAACCTGTAAAAATAAAAAACAGTCCGGATGTTATCCTGTCAGAACCAGGGACAAATATAAAAATGCCGACAGAGAAACCCGGCGGCAGAGTTGAAACAGTGTCAGATCTTTATGATGAAGACAGTGAACATTGAAATAATCAGGTGAGTGAAAAATGACTCTTCAGGAAAGTTCGGTAATATATTCCAGGCACCGGGTAAGGGGTATCTTTGTTTTACTCATTTCTTTATGTTTCATCATTCCTCCTGCTTTTAATCTTTCCCCTCATTTTTATCCGGAGACTTGTGAAAAAAATATCACGGTTCAATTTGAATACGATGGAGCTTTTGAAAATGATATTGAAAAACTGATTGATAAGCTGGAACAGAGTCTTTCTTCCCTGTCAGGACTTGAGTCGATTTATTCAGTCTCGGAATCTGAAAAAGGCACAGTCTACTGCTCTTTCTCTGAAAAGAAAGATTTTGATGAGGCATACATGGAGGTACGGGACTGTGTAAGGAGAGTATATAGTCTTTTCCCTGAAAATGTTCAGAGGCCGGTTTTTCTGAAAAGCGGTTTTAATAATTCCCCTGTATTTGCCTCCTCGTTCAATACAGATACATTCAAAGACAGTGAAGAACTTGAAAGGGCTTTCAGGGAAATAAAGGGGTGCAGCGACGCGGAAACCGGGGGAGAATTGATCAGTGAAATCATTGTAATTCCCGATGCTGAAAAAATACATTCATCAGTTTTTAATTTCAGCAGCATTATCAGCAGAATAAGATCTGAAAATACTTCTGCAGTTGTTACTCCTCCCGGCAGAAAACAGATTAAGGCAGGAGTAAAAATTAAAAATGTCAGAGATATTGAGAAAATATATTTATCAGATTTAAATAAGATTGCTGATTATAATTCAATAAGACTCCGTAAAAAGGAACCGGATTCTGAGGGGCGTATTGACGGGGAAAAAAGACTGATTCTCTATGCCATGAAAGAGGGGGAAAGCAGTGTTATTGAAGTCTGCAGGGATTTTGCAGAATTAACAGAAAAACTGGGAGGAGATATAGTTTTCAACAGAGGCGAAGAGATAGAAAAAGCTCTTTTTGAAACAGCTCTGTCTGTTTCTGCCGGTATAATTGCAGTCATTATTACAGCGCTTCTTTATTTCCGGAATATTTCGTTTTCACTCCTTGTCATACTGAATATTCTCTTTTCAATAACAGCATCTGCTGCCTGCCTTGAAATAACTCATCACAATCTTGATGTGATAACCCTCTCAGGAATGGCTGTTGTCTCAGGTCTTGCTATAGATAATTCAATAATTTTTCTTGAAAAATATAAAAGAAAAAAGTGCTGCATTGGGAAAGCTGTTTCAGAAACAATATATTCTCTTCTTTTCTCTTTATTAACAACCTGTATTGTGTTTGTCCCGTTGATATTTGCATCATTAAAACTCAAAACAATGTTCAGCGGCATGGCAGTTTCTGTTTCATCCGGCTTACTTGCATCATTCCTGTTTACCTTTTATTTTGTCCCTCTCTTTTTAAACCGGGAAAGCAGTATTTCAGAATATAAAGCTTCTGGAAATATTATTGATCATGGCATATTTGAAATAAAAAGTTTAAATAATAATCCGGTCAATAATATTTATAACGATAAAACCGAAACATCTGATAAAACAGTAATCAGTAATTTTATAAACAGCATAAAGGGAATGCTGAGTAAAATATTTCGTAAAACAGTTAAAATACTTTCCTTTAATAAATTTTACCCGGTAATGCTTCTTGCCGCGCTTACCTGTATATCTTGCCTTATGTTTTCCCTGACTGAATACAGCCCTTTCAGTTTTGAAAGCAGAAACAGATTAACCCTGTTACTGGAATTCCCGGCAGGTAGCAGTTTCCAGAGCCTTAAAAAAACAGCATTTTCCGTTGAAAAAGAGCTTCTTGATTATATAAGCGAAATAAATGTAGATAACGCAGAGTCTTCGATATCCCCGGACAACAGGGTTAGAAGTGAGTTCCATGATTCATCGGCTGCACAGATTGCCGGAAATAAAGAGAATGTACAGGATGGAATATCTCTTGTTCTGAAAACAGGTAAAGAAAGAGCCCGGTTTGATATTAAGGCTCCTGATAGAAAATATCCTGGTTTAATCCGCCTGAAAACTGATGAAATATCATTGAAATACCCTGATCTTTATTTCCATTATCCCTCTTCTTCAGAATCTGTTAATTATTATGATATAACCATATACGGAAGAAATATTGAGAACACAGCATATGATGCGTACAGGATTGGGAAAGCGATTGAAGCAAAATGCGGGAACCTTAAAACAGTCTACCATTTCAAACAGCCTTCTGAAGGGCTGAAAGTTGTTTTCAACATAGATAAGGCTTTTTCCTCTTCAATATCCCCGGATTCAGGGGCGAAATATATTTATACCCTGCTTACTTCCCCTGTTATAGCCAGGTATTACTCAAACGGAACTGAACAGGATATAAGGTTCGGCTCATCAGTTTTTTATACACCAGAGACTCTGAAAAAACTGACACTCTCCGGTTCTAACTCCCCTGATAATAAAAGTGTAAAAACACTGGAAGATATCGCGGATTTTGTTCAGGATTCTCCTCCGGGCAGGATTTATCACAGGAACAGGCAGAGAGCACTGTCAATGTCTGTGACAGGAGTGGGAGGGAAAAAGGAAGCCGCTGTAATAGAAAGAATCCTGTCTGAATTTGATTTTAAAGACGGCTGCCGTGGGGAAGGGGGCGTTATATATAATGAAAAAAAAGGGGAAAGGGGAGAACTTCTGCTTTTAATCTCTCTGTCATTCTTTTTCATAATTACCGTGCTTGTTGTTCAGTTTGAATCATGTAAGATCCCTCTTCTCATAACTGCAGGGATCCCCTCATCTTTCCTCCTTCCTCTTTCTGTTATCCTTGTAACTGGAATGGATTTAAATGCATCCACAGCTCTTGCGCTTATTCTCTCATCCGGTATCTGTGTTAATAATTCAATTCTTGTCTTGAGCCCTTTTAAATGTAAAAAGATAATTACTCATGAAATGCTTATATCCTCCTTATCCGGTAAAACCTGGGCAATACTGACAGCCTCATTTACAACAATCTTAAGCATCTTCCCTTTAATTATAACAGGTCCAGGCAGTATACTCGCACCTTTTTCAATTGTTCTTTCCTCTGGTATTCTCGGTTCACTGCTGATTCTGCCTGTTATAATTTCTTCATGCTGTACAGAAATGAAAATTAAATAAACTCACCATTCATTCTGTTAATGAGATGTTTGTATGCCGCATTTTAATCAGAATTTAAAATTATAGAAAAAACAGTTAAATAAAGTTATTATATATAAATATTGGTTTAAAACTGCTGAAATAATTACTGATGCATTTTTTGTCTGGTCTTGCAAGGGGGCATTTTTGGAAGAACTGTACAGGATGATTCTTGTCGATGATGAAGATGAGGTCCGGGGACGGATATCGTCAAAGATCTCGCTGGAAAGCGGGTTTTCTGTAGTGGGAACTGCAGGGAACGGATATGATGCTATAGAACTTATCGAAAAATACTCACCTCACATCGTTCTTACAGATATAAAAATGCCTTTTATAGACGGTATTGAACTTGCCTCAATAATCAAGCGGGATTATCCGACAATAAGGGTTGCTTTTATTACAGGATATGATGAGTTTGATTACGCAAGGGAGGCAATTGACCTTGGTGTTGTCAGTTATCTTACCAAGCCTCTTACCCAGAACGATGTTTCAAAATTCCTTAAGAAGCTGAAAGTAGATCTTGATAATGAATTCCAGGAAAAGTACAGCCTTGAAAAGCTGAAGAAAAAATATGAGCAGAGTATTCCGCTTGTTATAGACAACTATTTCAGTTCATGCCTTGTTTCTTCTCGCTCCGAGAGAGGGGATGATATTGAAACTCTCAAGAATTACGGTGTATCGCTTGATGATGCAAGTTATCTGCTTTCTTTTATCAGGATTGACCGGTCTGATAAGGGAGATGTTGTGGAACTTGAGAAACTGAAACTTTCTGTAAGGTCTGTGATTAATTCAATCCTGGAAAGGCACAAGTATGATCATTACAGTTTCATGTTTGCCGATGGAATTGTCTTTGTTATAAAGGAGAAGGGAAAGCTTTTTCTTAAAGATATAGACAGTGTATTCTTTGAAATGGTTAAAATGGCTGAAAAATATCTATCTACGAATATAGATATTGGTGTGAGTTCTCTTCACAGGGAATTCTCTGAACTTTATTCAGCATATGAAGAGGCTTCAAACGCTATTGCATACAGCAAATTCCTCAATGCGGGAAGAATTGTCTATATTGACCAGCTTGAGAAAAAAACTCCGAGTTACCTGAGTCTTGGGGAAGCTGATATCAAGAATATTGAATACACTGCAAGATTCGGTACTGATTCTGAAATCAGGAACGTGATGGAAACACTTAAGCTGAATGCTTTAAGGGATAATAAGACTATTACAAATTATCAGCTCTATATCATAAATATGATGAATGTTCTTGTTAATTTCGCGAATTCAATCGAGGCTGATCTTACCGAGATTGCGGAAGGTGATATTCTGGAGCGAATAACCAGGTTCAGGAGTCTTGACCAGCTTTTTGACTGGGTTCTTTCTGTACTGATCAAGCTCAGGGAACGGAACCTGCATACAAAAATGAGTAATTCAAGAAAAATGCTTGAAAAGTCTGTAGCATATATTGATTCAAATTTTCAGGATCCCGGGATTTCCATGGACAGGGTTTGCGAGGAGTTCGGGATAAGTGTTTCCTATTTGAGCCTGCTTTTCAAGAAAGATATGGGAACCACATTTGTCAAATATCTTACAGGCCTGAGAATAGATAAAGCGAAAGAGCTTCTGAAGCTTACAGGCGACAGGATTGTTGAAATTGCAGAGCAGTGCGGTTTCAATGATGTATATTATTTCAGTCACTGTTTTAAAAAACATACAGGAGTTTCCCCGAAGAAATACCGTGAAGAACAGAATACTCTATAATTTTTCAATAGGCCAGAATATCCTTATAACAACTCTCGGAATTGTAATGACAGTTCTTTTTGTTACAAGCACTGTCTACTACACAGTTTTTTCAAACAGGATTAATTCACTTATAGAAAGCCAGTCACGGGAAATCAACAAACAGATTGTTCTTAATTATGAAAGTTATATAAACAGTGTAATTGAAACATCCAATTATATTCAGGCTTCCTCTCTGAACCTGGATGTTGAAGATTCCTATGACGAGCTTCAGGATATTTATCACTATAATTCCGAGATAAAGAAAGATGTTGTTTCTATTTTCCTTTTTGATGAGAATGGCGAGAAAATCCTGGGAAACAGCCCTGACAATTCCCGTTTTTATGATATTTCTGATGAGAATTGGTTTTATAAAGCGCTCAGGGAAAAGACAACATTCCATTTTTCAGCTCCCCACAGGCAGAGTCTTGTCAATAACGGAGACGAAGAGGTGATTTCTGTTTCAAGATCAGTAAAATACAGCGAATCCGGAATTGAAAAAGATGGTATTCTCCTTATTGAGCTTAACTTCAGAAACCTGACCGATCTTGCCGACAAGACCAATCTGGGTATAGGCGGTCATATCCTTATTCTCAATGATGAGGATTCAATAATATATCTTTCCGGAAAAAGGAACAGGGAGGAAGTTCCTGAAAGCATTGATATTGCTGTTAATAATTATCTAGGCGGGTTCAAAACCAGGATTGATTCGATGGAGATGTATGTAAACATCAATACACTTATCCAGACCAGGTGGCGTATTGTCACAATAAACAATGTTAATGAACTTTCCCTTGCCCGAAATGAGATGCTTATTATTCTTTTTGCTATTTTTATACTCAGTTTTGCAGGAACTGCTTTTGTCTCATTTGTTATTTCAAGAAGAATTACAGAGCCTCTTTTTCAGCTTAAAAAGAGCATGCTTAAGATAGAAAGAGGCGATTTTCATACGACTGTTGAAGTAAGCGGCCAGAAAGAGGTTGTCCGCCTTTCCATGGCATTCAACAGGATGCTTGAAGAGATAAGCCGGCTTATGAGCAGGGTTGTAAATGAGCAGAAGGAAAAGAGAAAGACTGAATTAAAGGCGCTGCAGAACCAGATAAATCCCCACTTTCTCTACAATACACTTGATTCCATAGTGTGGCTTGCAGAGAACAAGAGGACTGACGATGTAATTACAACAGTCATAGCACTTGCAAGGTTTTTCAGGATAAGTATTTCAAAAGGGGCCACATATATCCCTGTCAAAGATGAAATTTCCCATATCAAGAATTATCTGACAATTCAGAAAATCAGGTATGTCGATAAATTCGAATATACTTTCGAGATAGACCCTGAAGTCTATGACTTCAAGGTTATGAAGCTTATTCTTCAGCCTATTGTTGAGAATGCAATCTATCACGGCGTGGGGGACGAAACAGAGCAGATAACAATAAGGTCATATCTAGAGGGTGATTTTCTTGTATTTGAAGTTGAAAATTCCGGTTACGGTATTACTGATGAACGTATTGAGGAGATTTACCAGGTCCTTAAAGGGGAGCACTCGAAAAGCAGCGTTGGTATGCGGAATGTTTATCTGCGGCTTAAGCTTTTTTACGGGGATGAAGCAGATATCAGGATAACAAGCGAGCTTGATGAAATGACTCTTATCAGGCTGCTTATACCTGTCGGCTCAGCTGTCCGGGAATCTTTTCTAAGCAGCAGTCCTGATTCTTCAGGCTCATCGGCGGAAAAAATTAAGCCTTCTTCAGGTTCAGATGGAAGTGCGGGCAGGGGAGTTGATAGCCATTATTCTGAATCTGCTCCGGCTGAAAACAGCAGGGGAAGCAGTCCTTCCAGCTCAGGGTCAGGAAGCCCTGAAGGGGAAAAAGATCCTGTTTTACATGATGAGGCCGGCAGTGAAAACACTAATTCGGATAATGAGGATGACGGAGGCGATTCCGGTTCCCGCAGTGCAGGTCATAAGGCTGATGATTGAGCTGTCAGCATGTTTAAAATGCAGCATGATGCTTTCATATCAGGTGCCTGTAGGCAGATGTTTCAGCTTTTTCAGGTAAAAAGGTGTTTGAGGATTGGAGGAATAAATGAGAAAAGTATTTGCAGCTGTTTTGATTTCAACTGTTTTATTAACAGGCTGCGGTATCAAGGAAAAAACTGCGGGGCTTTTCCTGTACAACAGATCAGATCCTTATGTTGATGTTTTTGCCAGGCATATAGAAGATTTTGCATCAGGCATTTTTTCAGTCGAATCAATGGACTGTCAGAATTCACAGATAATCCAGAATGAATATATTGAAAAGCAGATAAAAAAGAAAAGTGATCTGATGATTATTAATCCTGTGGACAGGCTGGGTGCTTATTCTGTAATCAGGAAACTGAAATCTGTTGATATCCCTGTGATTTTCTTCAACAGGGAACCCCTTGCCGAGGATCTTGATCTCTGGGAAAAAGCTTATTATGTGGGAGCAAAGGCTGAGCAGTCGGGGCGTCTCCAGGCTGAGATGATTATGGAGCTTTTCGGAGGAGATCCTGAGAATCTAAATAAATATGACAGAAACAGTAACGGCTTTATCGAAACAGTCATTCTCAAGGGGGAACAGGGGCATCAGGATGCAGAGATCAGAACAGCGGAAGTTGTAAAGGCATTTAATGAGAATAATTTCCGTCTTGATATTCTTGTAACAGAGGTTGCCAACTGGAAGCGGGATGAAGCCTATGAAAAGATGAAGTATCTCATTGATATTCATGGGGATAGAATAGAGCTTGTTATTTCAAACAATGATGCAATGGCGCTCGGTGCAATAAGTATAATGAGGCAGTCAGGTCTTTTCCGTGATACAAACGGAAATAATTCAATAGACAGGGATGATGATTTCTGGATACCTGTTGTCGGAATTGACGGGCTTGATGAGGCGGTTGAGATGATTAAAGAGGGGTATCTCTACGGTTCTGTTCTGAATGATTCATATTCCCAGGCAAGGGCAATAGCGGAACTTGCAGATGTTATACTTAATAAGAGAAAACCTGATAAAATGAATTTTCCCCTGGTGGACGATAAGTATATCTGGATTGATTACAAGCCTCTCAAGTGAATTATCTTCCTGTCTAAGTGTCTTCCTTTCTGTTTACCATGTCTCTGTTTTAGTCTTTTTATAAATAACTGCTTCCAATATGCAACAGTTTTACTTCTTTCTATCTCATTTCCAGCAATTCTGAAGTTTTGTAAAAATCTCGAATAATATCTCCTGTTTTGTAAAATCGCACAAATTTTGGATAGGATATTACATTGTTTTACGGAATCAGGCTGTTAGAATTGATAACATCGATATTTTTCATATTTTATAAAAGGAGATTTTAAATGAAAAAATCAATTCTGATTGCTTTAATCATTATGATGGTTCCTGCTCTTATTTTTGCAGGCGGTAAAAAAGAAGATGACAAAATTGTAATTGGTGCCAATATCTACACTTTTGCTGATAACTTCATGAACGGTGTTATGAAACCTGAACTTGAAAGTTATGCAGCTGAAAAAGGTGTTGAAATACAGGTTGTTGACTCAGAAGGCCAGCAGGCGAAACTCAACGACCAGGTAGATGTTTTTATTACAAAAAAAGTTGATGTTCTTGCTATCAACCTTGTTGACCCTGCTGCTGCGCAGGCAATTATCGACAAAGCAAAAGCTGCTGATATTCCTCTTGTTCTTTTCAACAAGGAAGCAACAGAAGCAGGTGCTATGACTTCTTATGATAAAGTATGGTATGTAGGTACAGATTCAGCTGAATCAGGAATTATTCAGGGCCAGATGATGGTTGCTGACTGGAAAAAGAATCCTGAATGGGATAAAAACGGCGATGGAGTTGTACAGTATGTAATGCTCAAAGGTGAACCCGGACATCCTGATGCTGAAGCAAGAACAAGAGAATCTGTAAAAGCTTTTGTTGATGCAGGTATCAAAGTAAAACAGCTTGCTCTTGAAGCTGACCCCAACTGGTCAACAGCACACGGCAATGACAAAATGGCTGCATGGCTTACATCAAGCTTCGGCAATGATATCGAACTTGTAATCTGCAACAACGACGGAATGGGATTCGGAGCAATTACTGCTATGAAAGCTGCAGGCGTAAGACTTCCTATTTACAGTGTTGATGCGCTTGACCAGGCTCTCACACATATTGCTGACGGCGAACTTGATGGAACAGTTCTCAACGATGGTGTAAACCAGGCAAGAGCTACTGTAGACCTTGCAGTTAACGCAGCTATGGGAAAAGATGTAACTGAAGGTACAGACTGGAAAATTGACGGACCAAAAACTAAAGCTGTCAGAGTTCCTTATGTAGCAGTAACTCCTGAAAACTATCAGGATTTCCAGAAATAATAATCTAATACCGGAGCTTTATTCAGCTTTTCAAGAAAGATAATTTAAAGTTCCGGATCAGGTCAGGCAGGGAAGAATGTTTCCCTGCCTGAATCTATAATAAGAGAGGTGTTCCTTTTGGAAACAGAATATCTGTTAAGTATAAAGAATGTTAACAAGTCATTCTCCGGAGTAAGAGTACTTAAAGATGTATGTCTTGATGTAAAACCCGGAACAGTTCATTCCCTGATGGGAGAAAACGGTGCTGGTAAATCCACTCTCATGAAATGCCTGTTCGGTATTTACAGACAGGACTCAGGAGAGTTTTTTCTTCAGGGAGAAGAATTTAATTTTACCGATCCAAAGCATGCACTGGAAAACGGCGTATCAATGGTTCATCAGGAGCTTAACCAGGTTACAAAGAGAACTATTACAGACAATATATGGCTGGGAAGGTACCCTGTAAAAAGCGTGTTTATTGATGAAAAGAAAATGTATACAGATACCATTGACCTTTTCAAACGTCTTAATATACACCTTGATCCCAGGATAAGACTGGATAAACTTTCAGTGTCCCAGAGGCAGATGGTTGAAATTGCAAAAGCTGTTTCATACAACGCAAAAATAATAGTGCTTGATGAGCCTACATCCTCGCTTACTGCTCATGAAGTCCAGATGCTTTTCGATATAATGAAGGTCCTGAAAGAAGAGGGTGTGGGAATTGTTTATATCTCCCATAAGATGGAAGAGATTTTTGAAGTCTCAGATGAAGTAACAGTTCTCAGGGATGGCACATATATCGGAACCGAAGCAATAGAAAATCTGACAATGGAAAAGATTGTTAACATGATGGTCGGAAGGGAACTTGAAGACCGCTTCCCTCCCAAGACAAATGAACCGGCAGGAATACATATGGCAGTCAAGAACCTGACGACAAGATACAAGCCTGTTGTCCATGATGTTAATTTTGACCTGAGAAGAGGTGAAATCCTTGGAATTGCAGGTCTTGTAGGGGCAGGAAGAACTGAGCTCCTTGAAGCTCTCTTCGGCGCAAGAACGCTGCAGAGCGGTGAAATATATATAGACGGAAAACTGATTAATAATTCAGATCCTCATAAGGCGATAAACAACAGTTTCGCACTCCTTACAGAGGAAAGGCGTGAAACAGGAATTTATCCTATAGCAGACATT
Organism: Spirochaetia bacterium; assembly: GCA_963662265.2. Classification (GTDB taxonomy): domain Bacteria; phylum Spirochaetota; class Spirochaetia; order CADAEX01; family CADAEX01. Next base: position 131,634 of record CAXXHA010000036.1, read on the forward strand.
ACTTTCAATTCATGTATATCAAATATCCAGTCATATAAAAACAGCATCGGCCTTCTTGGCGAGAAGAAGATGAAAGATGATACAGACCTTCAGATAAGAAATATGAGAATAAAAACTCCTCACAGAAGGGAGAAGATCCGGGCATTGAGCGGCGGTAATCAGCAGAAAGTTATCATAGGCAGATGGCTACTGACAAATCCTGATATTCTGCTTCTTGATGAACCTACCCGGGGTATTGATGTCGGAGCGAAATATGAAATCTATCAGCTTATAATCAATCTTGCCAAAGAGGGGAAATCAATAATTGTTGTATCCTCGGAAATGCCGGAACTTCTCGGTATTACCAACAGGATAATGGTTATGAGTAACGGTTTTGTCTCAGGCATAGTAAATACAGATGAAACAACACAGACAGAAATATTTAACCTGTCGACAAAATATTTGAATAATAACAGAGAGGCGGAAGTATGAGCGATTTAACAGATATACGAAAAACCCTTTTATCAAAAGATAAGGAATGGTGGAAAGAACAGCTGATCAATAATGCAATTTATATTGTCATATTTGCAATTATTGTATTTATAATTATAAGGGAACCTGCATTTGTTTCATTTGCAGTATTCAAAAATATTCTTACACAGTCATCTGTAAGGCTTATACTTGCATTCGGTGTTGCGGGAATTATTATACTGCAGGGAACAGACCTTTCGCTCGGGCGAATGGTAGGCTTTGCTGCAGTAGTTTCAGGATCTCTTCTTCAGAGAGTGGATTATGCAAACCGGTTCTACCCTGATATGGATCCTCTCCCGATATTTCTTCCCATGCTTGCAGCAATATTAATCTGCTCATTCTTCAGTGCGATAAACGGTTTTGTTGTCGCAAAATATAAAATACACCCTTTTCTTGCAACAATGGGTATGATGATAACCCTTTATGGTATTCTTTCAATCTATTTTGCATCCGGGGCTCCCGGTCCCCAGCCTATCGGCGGATTCGATGAGAGATATACACAGTTTGTAATCGGATCAACATTCGGTATTCCAAATCTTGTTTTAATAGCCGGCATCATAAGTATACTGGTCTGGATTCTGTGGAACAAGACGACATTTGGAAAGAACATGTATGCAGTAGGGGGTAATCCTGAGGCTGCAAAAGTATCAGGTGTAAATGTAATGAAGACATTTCTCCTTGTTTATATTCTTGCAGGTGTTCTCTACGGTGTCGGCGGATTTCTGGAAGCAGCACGAATAGGGAGCGCAAACAACGGTACAGGGTTCGGATATGAGCTTGATGCAATTGCGGCCTGCGTAGTAGGGGGAATTTCATTCAGCGGAGGTATCGGCAAGGTATCAGGCGCTATTGTCGGCGTACTCATGTTTACAATTATCAGTTATGGCATGACATTCATGGGGCTTGATATGTACTACCAGTACATAATTAAAGGGATAATTATTGTAGCTGCGGTATCTCTTGATACAAAGAAATACCTCAAGAAATCATAGTAAAATCTATATAAACGATTTTGCTATTTGGGCGCATATATAAAACCTGAAGAATGAAGGTTTTCATGCGATTATAACAGAATTTATATAAATAATTCCGGAATTCGGGAGTATATTTTAAGAAATCTAAGCATTGCAAAGATTTATTATACTCCCCAATCCCACCTTTTCATAATGTCTCCAGGCTGTCCGGCAGAAAATCCCCTTTTTTCCGGACAGCCTCTTTAATTAAGAATGATTTTTAAAATACCCAATTGTTTTTCTTAATCCTTCTTCCAGACTTACTTTTACTTTCCAGTTGATTTCTTTTTCTGCCAGATCAGTAACAGGACACCGCCTTTTGGGATCATCCTGAGGCAGGGGCATAAATGTTATTTCTGATTTGCTTCCGGTTATTCTAATTACTATTTCAGAAAGCTCTTTTATTGTAACCTGATCCGGGTTTCCTATATTTACAGGACCCGTGAAATTATCCCGAGTCTCCATTAAGCTAATCATTCCAACTATTAAATCATCCACATAGCAGAAACTCCTGCTCTGGCTCCCATCGCCGTAAATTGTGATATTTTTATTTTTAAGAGCCTGCATTATAAAATTACTTACAACACGGCCGTCATCAGGGCGCATTTTTGGGCCATAAGTGTTGAATATTCTCATTACTTTGATTTTTACATTATCCTGTCTGAAGTAGTCAAAGAACAATGTCTCTGCGCATCTTTTACCTTCATCGTAACAGGCCCTTATTCCTATTGGATTTACAGATCCTTTATAATTTTCAGGCTGAGGATGTATTTCAGGATCTCCATATATTTCCGAAGTTGATGCCTGGAGGATTTTTGAATTTGTTTTTTTTGCAAGTTCAAGCATGTTAACGGAACCTATTACAGATGTTTTTGTTGTCTGTACCGGATCATATTGATAATGTACCGGAGAAGCGGGACAAGCCAGATTATATATTTCATCAATTTCCATATTCAGGGGCTCTGTAATATCATGTTGGAGTAATTCAAAATTAGGATGTTCCAGCAGAGCCTGAATATTTTTTTTATTGCCTGTTGAAAAATTATCAACACATATTACATTGTGCCCATTATCTACAAGTTTTCTGCAAAGGTTGCTCCCTAAAAAGCCTGCACCGCCTGTGACCAGTATTTTCTTTTTCATTAAATTTCTCATTCTGTAAATTAAATATTGAATTTAATTTTATCATAAAAACAGCTGGAATTATTATTTTTCTAAATATTCAGTAATTCCTGTTTACCAGGGTAGAATAAGTCGATAATTAACAGATGAAACAAAAAAAGCTGAAAAACAATATAAATATTTTTTCATTTCTAATAATCATGTCTTTCATTTTTGCTGTATTATTGCCGGCATCTGTATCTGCAAAGGAATATTTTCTCGAAGACTGGCAGTGCTATGTAGATATGCCGCAGGGACTTGATCCGCTTGGAATGACAAAAACAAAAGCAACATTCGGAAACAGCAAGGAAAATGTCTTTTTCCAGGTAAAGGTCTATCCTGCAGACAAGTACAGTACTGCGGATGATATATTCAGGGATATCAAAAATCAGCTGAGAGCGGAAGGGGATGGATATACGTTCAAGTACAACGGAAATGATTCAGTTTTTGCTGATATAAGTTTCAGTACAGATCTTGCATCTTACAGGGCATACAGTGTTTTTATAAACAGCGGCAAATATGATATAGCTGTGCTTTCATTCTGCGAAAAAGAGATTTATGATGATGCCCATTTTTATATACTATCTGCGCTTGATTCATTTTCAGATTCATATTCTGCCCTTTATTCACCGGGACCTGTAAGCAGCTTTTTTGAGCAGACCGGGAAAAAATCACCGCTTCTGGAGATTGCAGTGCCGGTTGGTAATGCAAAGTTTGTATTTGAAGCAGACGGCAGATCGGTAGAGGCTGCCGAGATAACAGCCGAGCGGGAAGCGCGGGTCCTTGCATTATTTAAACCGGAAGATACTGATGCGTGGAGCCGGTTTTACAGGATGATATACCGGGATAACTACAAGAGGATAGATGCCCTTTTTTATACTTTAAGAGATAATCTGCTCCGTGGGACTAAAGACCCTGAGGAAATATCAAAAAAGCTTCTTTCATGGCTTCAGAAATTTTCATATTCAAGAACAGGTACTATTGCGGATTTTTCCCCTCCATTGACAGCGCTTAAGGACTATTCTGCCGACTGTGATTCGCTCGGGATTTTATATATTATTCTTCTCAAAAAGCTCGGGATAGATGCTATTCTGATGGTCTCGTCCGAGTATTCCCACTCAATGGCTGCCGTGGATGTTGGGGGTAATGGCGCCCGGTTTCCGTATAAGGGGAAGAAATATCTTGTGGCGGAGCTCACAAAGGATGTAGCTCTTGGACAGATAAATGCGAAGATGGCTGACCCTGCAAAATGGCTGGGGATTGAGTTTAAGTAGGGGGTATAAATCCCCGGCCTTCCATGTTAAGCTGTCTTGCTGCTTCCCATATTTCCGGCCACCAGAAAAGCATTTCCCCGCATTTTTTGATATAATGCTGAAATAAAGTAAGAGCTTTTTTTTTGTTTTCCATTTTCCTGAGTTCAGCGGGGATTACTGATAGATCCGATAAAGCTTCCTGGATTAATAATTCTTTATAATTAAGCATATCTTTTATCCACCATTCAGGACTTCGCTCGTGAAAATCAAACAGATAATTTATATGTGTTATTAGACTTTTTATATATCCTAACTGAATCAGCTTTAGTTGTTCTTCAAAATCTGAAATATTAAGATTTCCGAATTCCTGAAACCTCTTACCTGTTTCTTTCAAACGGTTTTCACCTGGAGGATTCAAAAACTCTGATGTCATTTTTCTGATCAAAAGTGATGAATAAACTCCTGTATCTAATGAAACATCTTTGAAAGAGCTTTCAGAAAAAGAGAGTTTTTCTGCCGGATTATGAAAAAGGGCATAGGGAATATGCATAGTCAATCCGTATTCAAAGCATCTGTTGAGAAGTATTCCAAAATTCGTATCTTCTCTTCTTCCAAGAGGCAGACATGGAGGAGGAATTCTTCTGTTATCAGTTGAATATGTTCCTCCCATGAGGAAATCCCCTCTGTCCATTATATAATCCATTGTTGAATTAATATTAAATCCGTCTTTTTTGATGTTATTGTAATCATTAATATTATCAAAGAAAATTCTTTCTTCCTCCTGTAAAAGAGGCAGATAAGGATTTTGATACCATCTTCCGCCGCAATAACCTGCAGAGATTGTCTGAATAATAAGATTATTTTTCTCAATTAACATTGCTGTGTTTGAGGGAATATTATATAATGAAATATCATTTGGATTAATACTTGATATGCTTTCCCTGTTATTCTTTTAAATTCATCTATCATATTATAATTACTTTTAATTTTTAATTTATCAGATAGCAGTGTAATTTCCGGAGTAAATAAAGGTTTTGATTGATATTGTTCAGTTAGTATAAACTGAAATTTACTTTTTTCTTTTTTGGAATAGAATATATATTCAATATCATCATCGCTTGAATAGATTCTATATCCTGCAGTTGCAAGAAGAAGAGCATTTCTGTTGCTGCCTGTTGATTTGGCATTAAATAATTTCCCGTTTGTTGACATTAAAAAATCTGTGAGTTCTTTTATTTTATTATTACCAAGCCTTTTTATTATCTCTTGAGACAGATTTTTCTTTTTCCCCATATCAAAATGCAATATTCTACCGGGATAATCTATGCTTCTGTCTTTTATTATTTTTGTTGTTAAATTTAATTCTTTACTGGAATCTGTATCATCACATATTATAATCGGTATTTTGTCAGCATAATAATGGGGAGAGTGTATACGGCAATCAAGCCATCTTTTAATCATGTTTGGGCGATTATAAGTAACACAACAGGAAATGAGATCATTGTTTTGATGATATGAAGTATTATTTGAACTACCTTTTATTAAGTTATTCTCTTTTCTTAAAAAACCGAATTTTATCCATTTATTTAATATTTCTCCTAATAATGAAGAGGATATTCCGGAGAGTTCTGATTCTTTTAAAATTTCTCCATGCTGTAATAATGTTTTACATCCGGAAAGTGACATTAAGAGTTCTGCTTCAAAAGCACTTATTATATGAGTAGTATCATCATTTAAATTTTCAGCAAAGAATCTGTTTTTACCGGCTTTGATAAAATTGAAATATGCTGAGTAATATTTTTGTTCCAATATTTTATTTTCTCCCGGATGTATTTATTTCTAATGCAGCTTTCCATATAGCTGGCCAGTTTTTTTATTAATGATCCGTAATTACTGAAAAATAATTTATATTGTTTTATTGCTTTCTCTGTTGAGTATTTTTTTCTGAATTCTGCAGGCAGTGAATTTGTTTTAATTACAGATTGTTTTTCAAGTAATTCAATATATTCTGCAGCATCAGATGCCCAATGCCGGGGCTTGTGATTATATTGTTCAAGCAGCCTTTCAATCTGTTCAATAATTTTACATACATATTCCATCCATTTTTTATGGCAGAATGCGATGAAATCATTATCAGAAAGATTTGAAAATGTTATTAAACTATTTCCAACTTTTTCATAATTGTTTGATACTGGAAATAGATCTCCGTAGTAAATTAAACTATCGATAATTAGATTTGTGATAAGTCCAAAATCTGCACTTGTGTCTTGATAGGTTTCATCTGACATTTTTTTCTTATTGGAAAAATCATGAAATATTGAGAAAGGCAAATGCCCTATCAAACTGCAGTTATCCAGACCCTGAAGTAAAGATGCCCAGATGCCATCCTGATTTCTTCCGTTTGGAGGAAAAGGAGGTACCATAACTTCCAGATTAATTCCTGTAAGTGCTGCTGCATAAAACGGAAACCTGCTGAGAAGGATATTATTAGAGTGCAATGTAGTAAAAGGATTTGCTTTCAGCATGGAATAATCAGACTTTTTTTTATATTCTTTTTTTCTTGTTGAAGAAGAATTTAAATAAATACCATGGGGGCGGCTGAACCATTTTCCTCCATAAATACCTGTAATAACAGTTGTAATCATGCTGCTTTCTTTTACTAAAGCAGATGTCATTTCCGGGGAAGAATCTTTATATTGTACTGATTTCCCCTTTTCAATGTGGCGATTTAAAAAATCATTGGTTTTTTCCCCAAGAATATCTGATATACTTGATATCAAATCAATTTCAACAGGTTTAAAATGTTTTTTTACTGTTTCCATATTGCTGAATATGTTTATATCCGGAATTTTGTTTTTTGCTAATTCAATTTCACTTTTATTATCATTATGCGAAAGCGGCTCAAACAATATATCATCATCAAAACAGATTATTTTTTTCCCTGAAAGCTTTAACAGCGAATTATTTCTGTTTCCTCCTGTTGCCGGGAGGAAGGATAGATCAGGATCTCCTGATAAAGCATACTCAATAAGTTCACTGCTTATACCCTTTTTCGATGTTTGTTTTTTTAGTAAATTTAGAAAATGATTTTTTTCTGATTTCCCGAAATAAAATGTTTTTATTTTATATTCTTGTCCAATAACTCCAGTAGTTTTTCTGTTCAATGATTGAGTATAAGCGTCCTCCGAATCATCAAAAACATTAATAGTTGAATTTTTATGTCTTGAATAAATATTTTCAGCTATACTTTTCAATGCACTTTCCAGTAATTCAGGTCTATTACAGGTTATAGCTGCCAGTTCGATATCATGATTTTGATTACCGGTATTTTTTAAATCAGGCAGCTGAATAATCAGATTATTTCCTGTAATTTCTTCCAATATTTCTTTGCCAATCCCCGTATGAAGATAATCAGATATTTCACTTTTAAATTTTTGTATTGGTTTTAATCCTGACAGGCGGGAATATATTAAAGCACTTTCTGTTTTAATAATTGAAGTTTTTTTAGATAGAAAATTATATAAAAAATAAAAATCAGGATCTGCTGCAAAAAAAGCAGCAGATCCTGGAAGATAATAGTTTTTTTTATTCATAAAACAAATCAGCAGTAAAATGTGTAATAGGTAAAAGATATATCTGTTTTTGTTGCACCTGGAAGGATTTCAAATGTTTCTGATACTGCTACATCTGAGCCGGCAGAGATATATTCAGAGCTCCTTGCAAGTATTTTCATTTTTCTTCCGGGAAGCATATCAATATATTGATATGGATAAGGAGAAGGTGCTCCGAATAAATATTCTTCCATTTTTATATTAGCTGGTATACTGTATCTGTCGAAATTTATACCTGATCCGGTTATTTCAACATAGTTATTGAAAACATATTCATCAAGAAGGAGAAAATAAACTTCTGATCCAAAACTACCTGATAGATCTACTGATAGAGAAGCATTTGCAGCCTGTTTTAACATAAGTGATACATTTGTGTTTTCTCCTTCTGCTACTGTAAACGGAAAAGATAAACCAGCTTCTTTCATATACCAATCTTCGTTTGGAGTGCTGTATTCTTCAAAATATTCTGCAAGCAATTCCAGTTCTGTTTCTGAAGGTACTCCTGTTACTGTTACAGAACCTCCTGTATCGGTATTGCTGTATGTGAATTCAACAGGACCAGAAACAGAGATCTGTTCAGGGTAATCTGAATCATATGATATTTCTGAAGCTGTTTGAGTAGTTTTCATATCAGCTGAACTGAAAAATTTTAATTTTAAAGTTATAGTCCCCGGAGCAGATGCTTTACTTACAGGCAGATTAAATGTAATTGTACCGCTTTTTGAATTTTGTATCTTCGATGTAGCAGGAAAGAAAAAGACTTGAAATTAATAATATTAACAATAATTTTTTCATAAATGATTAACCCCTTTTATTATGATGGTGCATATGTTTCCCAGTCAACCGTAACAGTTCCGGGATCCTGAGTTGTGCTTGTATTAATAGGAGGAATATCAGGATTTGTATTATTAATCTGGGTTGATGTTTCAACAGTAAATGTTTCATTAACTGTTTCCACAGCTGTAGCAGGGGAAGCATACCCGCTTCCGGAGACAGAAGAAGAATTGCCGCCGCTAACTAATGTTTTCTGTCCGATTTTGTTTTTCTGTTGTATTTTCCCTTTTTCAACATCAATATCACCTTTAGCGCTGCCTTCAAAAACCGTGCCCCGTACTGCTGCGGTTGATACAGGTGTCATCAAAGTAAAGTCATGTCTCAGCCCTGTTGAAGTTTTTACATTAGCCTTGATTCTGCCAAGTTTGAGATTCAGCCGGGTGTTTACAGTATCGCCTGATATAACAAGCTCATCGACAGACATCCTTGTTAGCGGTTTTATGAAAATAGTTGATGACCCGCTTAAATCAAGCTCTGCAGATGATTTGAATCCTGTAGAAATAACAGAACCCTGAGGAATTGTGTTGCCGTTTACTGCTGTAACCCAATTTCTCCCCGGTTCCTTTATTTCAACTTTTCCTTTTACTTTTGTTATTGTTATAAGATCTGCTGAATATAGAGGAGAAGAAAAAACAATAATTAAAAGTATTAACAAGAAGTACTTCATTCCTGCCTCCACTTTATTAATATTAAATAAATATAATTATTATACAAATTTTTAAACTGTTTCAGATATGAAAATTATATAATTGTTTTTCTTAAAATGAAATGTATAAATAATTGTTTTCTTTAAAAAAACACATTTTATTTATAACATAGGAGGTAATTGCTCTAAAATCCGTTAACTATGGATGTGTTAAAATAAATTACAGTATTTTCTTATTTTAAATTATTCAGGTTTATTATACTCCTTCCTTCCATGTTCAACGTTTTTGCAGTTTCCCAGATTTCCGGCCACCAGTAGAGCATTTCCCCGCATCTTTTAAGATAGTTCCTGTAAATACAAAGAGCTTCCTTTTTTGTTACGAAGTTTCTGAATTCCTCAGGAATAACTGAATCTGATGAAAGGGCTTCTTTTTTCAGCAAATTGCAGTAATTTTCCATATCCTCTGCCCACCAGGAAGGTTTTTCTTCATAAAGATCAAGAAGGTAATTTATATGGTTTATTGTTCTTGTGAAATATCCAATCTGTAAAAGTTTCAGCTGTTCTTCGAAATCTGGCAGGCTGAATTTTCCAAACTCCTCTAATAATGTCCCAAGTTCTTTAATACGGGTTTTCCCGCCGGGATTGATAAACGATTTTGTCAGTTTTTCAAGGATGAGAGTTGAATATACTCCTGTCTGCAATGACACATTGTTAAAACTCTCTTTTAGAAACGGCGGTTTTTCATCCGGATTATGATACAACGCATAAGGTATATGGATTGTAAGTCCAGGTTCAAGGCAATTATGCAGTATAATTGCAAAGTTTGTATCATCACGTCTCCCCCTCGGAAAACATGGCGATAGCAGTTTTTTGTTATCAACACAAAAAGTACCGCCCATTAAATAACTGTCATTGTGAATTATATAGCTGTCAGAAGATTTTATATTTAATCCGTTATCTCTGATTTCCCTGTATTTTTCTGAATCATGAAAATAATCTCTTTCAGGTCCCTGCTGAAACAGGGAGAGGTAAGGATTCTGAAACCATCTGCCTCCGCAGTATCCGGCGCCTATTGCTCTAACAGATAACTTGTTTTTTTCCATCTGCATTGCAGTTTCTTCTGTCAGATCTTCAAGTGATATAAAATCCTTTTTCATGATCTCAGAATTCAATAAACTGATATTGGATTCAAAAAAAGTGAGTAGTTTGAAGTCCTTATTTTGAACAGTATTATTTTTTAATGTATTCATGTCAGGATAAAAAGTGGCATCTGAGTTGAAATCCCTGGCATACTGGTATCTGTCAGGCTGAATATTTTTTCTTGAAAAGAATCTGTATTCCATATCATCATCGCTTGAATAGAGATTGAATCCTGCAGATGCAAGTATCATTGTGTTTCTGTTGCCGCCTCTTGTATTATGCACGTATAAATCGTTGTCAACTGCAAGTGTGAAATCCACTATGTACTCAGGCAGTTTATCATTTGCAGCTTCATTTATCAGGTTTGAAAACTGCTTTTTATCATCATAGTTTATAAGTACAATTTCTCCCGGATAATCTTTATTTCCATCGAATATAATTTTTTTGTTTTTGTCTGAAATTTTATAATCTGTTGTGTCATCGCATATTATAATAGGTGTTTTCCGGTTTCTGTATTCATCGTTACTAATTCTTGACCGGAGCCATCTGTCAAGCATACCGGGGCGGTCACAGGTTATACATCCTGATACGATTTTCTGTTTTGAAGCAAGTGTATTATTGTTGTTTTCAGGTTTGAATAAAAGATTTTCACTTCTGAGAAATTCATTGTTAATCCATTTATTAAAAATATCCATTATTACAGATTGAGATAAGTCATGACTGTCAGTTTCCAAAACACTTTCAAGGTGTTGATTCAGTGTTTTGCATCCTGATAAATTTATTAAAATGTCTCCTTCAAATCTGCTGATTACATGAGAAGTTTTATCATTGTTATTAATTACAAAATATGTCTCTTCTCCCGCTTTTTTGTATCCCAGAAACGCCGGATAATACTTCTCTGTCAAAACTGAGTTTCCTTTTTCTTGTTAAATTTTAAAGCCTTATCCCATATATCAGGCCAGTTTATCAGCAGGTTCCCGTAATCTCTGAAAAAACATTTATACTGTTTTATTGCGTCATCAAGTGAATAATTTTTTCTTAATTCTTTAGGAAGAGAGTTTTCTGGAACCAGCGACTGTTTTTCAAGGCGCATAATATATTCTTCAGTATCCCTTGCCCAGTATTTTGGTTTTCTTTTATTTTCTGCCAGTTTTTTTTCAAGGTCCGCAATTGCATTGCCGGCATACTCGAGCCAGATTTTATGGAAAAAAAATAAAAAATCTTCATCTGATATCTGTGACAGCCAGACAAGCTGGTTTCCAAGCGCCTGATATGATATTTTATTAAGCTTCGATCCTAGATTTTTTCTCAAGTGTTCAATTGCCAGGACAGTGATTATCCCGAATCCAGCTGATGTATCAGTGTAATCTTCTTCAGTGAAAAAAGATTTATTACTCATTTCATGATAAATTGCCAGTGGTATATGGGATACAAAGGTATTCTGGTTTAAAGCAAGCATTACTGCTATCCAGATACCATCCTGGTTCCTTCCATAGGGGGGGGTAGGGGGGGAGTATTTCACCTGAATCTATCCCCATTGCTGTTGTGATAAAAAAAGGGGCCCTGCTCAGGGTAAGATGCTCAGGCAGCATCAGGGATATAGGATTTTCCTTTATTTTACTGTATTCTGATTTGTTTCTGAAACCGCAGTATCTGTCCGGTTTGTTGTTGAAATAAACACCGAAAGGCCGGCTGAACCATCTTCCGCCGTAGATTCCTAAGAATGCAGCTTTAATCGAACTGTCCCATCTTTTGAGAGAAAAGAAGGAGTCCGGTCTGAAATTGTCAGTTAATAATTCATTATTAGATGTTACTGTTTTCTCAATAATTTCTCCGACACTTTTTCCAAGGATATTATTTATATATCGTAAAGGGTCGATTTCAGAAGATATAAGATTTTTTTTCAGCCTCTGTTGTTTTACAGAAAACATGGCTTTCAGGATCTTTGAAGTTTGATATTTCAAGATCATCTTCTAAATTACTGTGGGTAAAAAAATCGTATTTAGTATCATCATCGAAACTGATTATTTTACAGCCGGCAAGTTTTAGTAAAAGCAGTATTCCTGTTTCCCCCCCGGACCTTTGAGTATTGGATTGTCATGAGACCCCATAACTGCAAATCTGATAATGCTTTTTATCTGTGCCTGTATTTTTCCTTCATACAGTAGCTTTAATAATTGATGTTTCTCCTTAATTCCGAAGTGTGAAATATTTAATCCGTAATTATTTTTAATATTGATACATAAAATCTTATTTTGCATCGATTATTTTCTGTGAAGATGAGTCGTCAAAAACTATTACAGGGAGGTTTTTATAATCCGAATGTATTTTCTCTGCAATGCTGTTTAATGCTGATGAGAGAAGTTCCGGCCTGTCTGATGTGATAATTGATAATGCTGATTCCTGTTCTGTTTCTGAAAAGTGTATTTTACTGCTTTCAAGCGGATATAACAGATTGGTTTCCAGTAATGATGAAAATATATAATCAATATCTTTATTCTCTGATCCTGTATTATATATCTTTTCAAGATCAATTATATGCTGACTGATTGTTTTTATGCCGGTCAGTTGCGAGTAATATATTGGCATCAGTTTTATCTATGAATGATGTTTTTCCTGTATTGTAATTATAGGAAATAAAACAATCAGGTCCCGTGGGAAAAAATGCCGGCAGAACCTGGTATGTATTTTTTTTTGACCACTTTCTCTCCTGTCTGAAAATCTGAATCTGTTAACTTAACCAGGAAAAGCTGGTGCTGTTAGTGTATTGGTAATATGTTACAGGCACTGAATCAGACAATCCCGGTCTGAGCTCAAATTCATCGGTTATTCCTAAATAATCGTACTGACTAATTGTTGCACTTTTACTTACAAGTGCACGTGTTTTTCCTTCCCGGAAGAATCGTCTCTGCAGCATCAAATGTAACAGTTGCAGTATTTCCTGATACAGTTCCGGGTGTTCCTGTGGGATTGTCCAGGTTGAAAGTATAATGAGAATAGCTTGTATTTATTGATGAGATTTTATTACCGCTGAAATTTACAATTAATAACAAATGATCCGGGTCATAGAGCCTGAAATGGGAAGCTGTATAGGTTGAATGTTTGGGGTACACTCATTCCCCCTGCATAACCTGTCGGGATAAGTGGTATTACAACTTCTGTTGAATCTATTCCATTAACTTCAAACACATCGGAAATCCCTGAGTATGAGTGGAAATAAATACTTCCCTTATCAGATCTGGTGCTGTAACGGTTCTATCAGCAGGGTCAGCGCGCTTGATACAGGAACATTCATAAGAGATAAATCGCCTGAATCGCCTGTAAACGGAATATAGGAATTAGCAAGAAGCGGTGAAGGGAAATCTTTCAGATATGTTATATCTGATGTCTTCTCGAAATATGAATCAATATTTCCGGAATATACAGCTACTTTTAAAAATGCCGTCAAATCCTGCCGGCGCTCCTTTTGCTGTTGTAGTTAATTTGATTGATACAGTCCCTGTTGAAGATTCCGGAGCCTGGTAACATGAAAAATGTAAGGACAGAATATACTAAAATAATTATTAAATATCTTTTCATTTTATACTCCTTTACAGGTTACTGTATTTCCCAGGCAACATGTACTGTTCCTGTTGTGGGCGGCGGTGGAACAATTATTGGCGGGGATATCCTGCATCAGGCTGTGTTGATGTCTCAACAGTAAAGCTTTCTGTGACTGTTTCAACTGCAGTTGCAGGTGCAGTATACCCTGTTCCTGAAACAGACGATGATTCGCCTCCTGAAACAGTTGTTTTCTGACCTATTTTTATTTGTAAAACTTATTCTGCCTGTAACAACTTCCAGTTTCCGTACAGATGACTCGAAGACTGTACCTCTTACAGCAGCTGTTGATACAGGTGTTTTTAATGTGAAATCATGTTTAAGCCCTGATGAAGTTTTTACATCAGCCTTTATTCTTCCCAGCTTGAGGTTCAGCTTTGTATTTACCTTGTTTCCGCTTATTGCAAGTTTGTCGACAGACATTCTGGTAAGCTGTTTTATGAAAACAGTTGATGAATCCGCTCAGGTCAAGCTCTGCATTAGATTTAAAACCTGTGGAAATGACAGATCCTTCAGGGATAATTCCCCCTTTTTCAGCTTTTACCCATGCTTTCCCGGGTTCCTTGATTTCTACTTTTCCGTTTACTGTTTTTATTGTTATAAGATCTGCCGAATATAGAGGTGTTGCAACAATAATAACCAGTATTAAGAGTATATATTTCATTTATCCCTCCGTCTTAATACATCTAAAGGAAATAATTTTATAATTGTATATCACTATTATAGGACTTTTTCCCTATAAATAAAAATAAAATATTAATGACTGCGTTTTAAAGCCTGATGAATCAGTTGGATGGAATTTTACTTATTTATTATTATTGCATTTGTTTTAAGTTTCAGTCAACTATCGGTTGGTAATAATAGTAGTTAACCGGAACTGTTACTATAACGCCGGGCTTAACTTCAAACACATCAGATATGCCGAAATATGAGCCGGGAGTAAGGACTGGAGTGTTTACAAGATCTGATACAATTAACTGCATTTTTTTCCCTGCAACTGCAGTACTGGTAAATGTCATTGTATCGGGAGAACCGTCATTCTCGGAATTCTCATTTACCATAATTTGTTGTTGTCGGTTCACTGTTGAATGTTATATTTCCTTCAGAAGGTACATTTAAATTAATATATGAGGCCATGTCTTCAGGTGAATAAGCGCTGACAAAATCTTCTCCTGTGAATCCTGAGTGTTTATTTATCTTCAGAGTAGCTTTAGCTGTTTGTAGTATTGTGATTGAAACATGCAGAGGAGTGCTGTTTTCCAGAGTAAAAGGGTATGAAAGCCCTGCATATGCAAGGTAATAGGGGTTATCAATACCTTCGCCGTAAAATTCAGCAAGAAGATTCAGCTCTTTTTCGGGCGGGATTCCTGAAATTAATATCTCTCCTGTATCTCCATCTACAGGAATAGTTATTTCATCATGCCCGTTAATAGGTACTGTTTCCGGAAAATCTGAAAGATATGATATCCCGTTTACCGGATCCTGATTAACTTTGAATTCTCCTGAATTAAAGAGTCTTAAAACTAATTCTGTTTCGCCTCTGACCGGAGGTATTTTGATTACATCTGTGTCCTATTATTACTGATAATAGCCCCCTGATTAGAAAACAGGTGCCTGGTAACAGGAAAAAAGTGAGAATATCAGCAGTAATAACAGTGTTTTTTTCACTATATACTCCATATATTATTCCAGCGGGGGATCCAGTTTTCCCCAGTTGAGTATTATATAACCTGAAAAGGACGAATCCTTATGATTTGAATCCGGTAGTGAACCTGCCTCTTCCGGAATGGTTGAGATGTCTGTAGTGAAATCCTCATTGTTTGTGTCATTTTCCGGTTCAGGTGAATTATAGCCTTTGCCTTTTACTTTTGAAGAGTTACCTCCCCTTACAGAAGTACCCTGGCCGATTTTATTTATAAATTTTATTTTTCCTGTTTTAACTTCGAGGTTTCCATGTGCAGAAGCTTCAAAAACGGTCCCTTTCACAGCAGCCGTGGAAACAGGTGTTATCAGTTTAAAGTCATGTTTCAGACCTTCAGATGTTTTTACTTCTGCCTTAATCCGTCCCAGTTTCAGGTTAAGTTTTGTGCTGACTTTTTCTTTTTTTATTTCAAGTTTATCGACTGACATCCTGGTAAGCTGCTTAATGAGGATAAGCGAAGAATTTCCGAGATCCAGTCTTGTTTCCGATCTGAATCCTGTTGAAACGATTGTCCCCTCCGGTATGTATGATCCTGAAAATGCTTTTTCCCAGTTTTTCCCAGGTTCTTTTACTTCAACTTTTCCTGTTATATCCATTATTTTTATAAGATCAGCCGGAAAGAGAGATGAGGTTGAAATGCAAATAACAAGAAATAAGAAGAAATATTTCATTACTGTCTCCATGGAACAGTTTGCTATTCTGAATTTCACTCAGCTGTTTGATCGAATTGAGATATTTATGTATATATTATAAGACTTTTTCAGACTTTTTGGGGCAGATATCGGTTAAAAATATGGAATAATAATTTTATTGTTCCATACTCTTTTCATTTTCAACTTCACTGTTATAAGAATCAATCCCGGGTGTCCAGTCTTCAACTTCATTGAATGAAAATTTTTCATTCAGCATTTTGTGAAGCCACCTTATCAGGGCTTCTGTTCTCCCGTTGAAAGCGTCTTTTAGCCGTTTCCTCATGAAGAAAAAGCTGCCGGGTGTCTGCTGTTCCCAGGCCGTAGCATTCCAGCTTTCCGTTTTTTATTTCAGCGGCAAAAAGGATAAGAAGCTTCTGCTTGGTTATGACGGGAAGTATCCACCACCTGATATTCTCGATATTTTCAGCCTTGAAGAGAATGAAGTTTTCCTTCTTTTCTATTGTGTATCTTATCTCTGCCGGTTTGAACGGCAGTATTGTCTGATCTGCAGTAATTATTCTTTTCCCGTTATTATCGACTATATCATCAAGAACTGAAATATCTCTGAAAAGGGGGTATGTGGAATCATGTCTTCTCGAGTAATAGGGAATATTAATGAAATTTTCAACATCTGTAAGGATATTCTCTATCTTTAAAATTGAACTACTGTTGCCGGTTTCCGGTATATCAAGTGTGAATGATGTCTGCGCCTTGAAATTGATTTTTCTTTCCATGAGCCTGTCAATTTCTTTCTGTATTTCCTTCCTGTTTCCGTTGTAGAAAATATCTTCAGAGAAGGAGACAACTTTATCTTCCTGGGCAGAAATTCCAGAAACGCATAAAAACAAAATAAGTATTAAATATCCAGATCTCAAATATAGTCTCCTTAAAACAAGTCTGATAATTGTAAGATTATAACTGTTTAAACATTCAATATGCAAAAAAAATATATAAATATACCTGATTTTGAAGCGGCATGATTTTTTCCGGTTATATGTGGTTAGCAGAATAATAAAATTTCTGCTGTTTGGTTGATATGACCGGGGAGGATGTATGAAACAGGCTGCTTTATCGTTTTTGAAAAAGTTCAATCTGTTTTTTATGCTTCTTTGCTGTTTTCCTGATGCCGTTCCGGATGATTTCAGGCCTTATTCTGACTTTAATGCTTCAGACATGAAAATCTGGTATGACAGGGCAGACCTTGAAGAGACAAGGGATATGTGGATGGCCTCTGCCAATATCGGTATGTCAGTTTTAAGCCCTGAAGAACGGGATAAATCACTTCTGGTTATGAAAGAGCGTCTTGCCTCATGGCAGTGGAACAGAATTGAAGAGAAAGTATGCAGGCCTGATATCCAATCGCTTTTATCAGAAATAGAGAACAAAAAGAAGGACTATCTTTATCTTGTTGAAGAAGGAAATCTGAAATTCGATGAGAATGGTACCCCGATCTTTAAAGGGCTTTCTGGTCTTGATAGCGATTTGACTTCATGGGAAAACGAAATCAGGTTATTTGTTGGTGATCTTTTCAATAACTGGGAGAGATGTGCAAGGATAAAATATGATGAAATTCTATCTCTGGAGAAAAGGTATTGGAAAGGGTGAAAAAGCTGTACTTGATG
Source organism: Spirochaetia bacterium (assembly GCA_963662265.2). Lineage (GTDB taxonomy): Bacteria > Spirochaetota > Spirochaetia > CADAEX01 > CADAEX01. The sequence continues at coordinate 149,418 of CAXXHA010000036.1, forward strand.
CATCATTCAATGAATATAAAAACAGCATAAAGAAGGAATTTGAATACCTTTATCTTGCCGGCAGAAAGAGCCTTACAGCAATGAGGAGCAAAGACAGCTTTTCAATGAAAAAGGAGAGCGAAGATAAGGGGGCTGAAGTTGAAGCTGAAAAGAGGATCGGGGAAATACAGAAAAGCTTAAAAGAAGCATCAGATACCCTGGAGAAAAACCTCACACTCATGAAAAGCTTAAATACTGAAGAAGTGGGAGTAAGGATAAACGAGTGGGAGGATGACTTTAAGAAAAGCTTTGAAAAGGGGCTCAGAAAATGGGAGGAGGCAGAAAAAGATTTTTTGAGTGAAAGAATCAGATGGGAAGAATACGGCAGGGAAGGATATCTTAAAGCAGAGAATGAATGGGACAGGGCAATAGAGAAGTTTACCGAAGCAAGGCGATCCTGGTCTGTAGAGATGAAGGGAATAATAGATGAGGGGAGAACGTACTGGCAGAAAAGAGAAGTAAGCTTTTTTGAAAGCTACAGGGAAGTAACAGAAGGTATGGAAGAGGCTTCATTGAAGGAAAAGATGAGGTTTGAAAAAGAACTCACCGGTTACCTGTCTGTTTACAGGGAAAGCAGAAACATAGAGGGGCTGGCTAAAGAAAATATTGAGTATCTTACCGAAGAAATAGCACGGATTGAAAGATACAAGGCTGATAAGCAGAGAACTGTAAGCAGAGTTAAAAACCGGATTGATGATATTGAAGATGATATAAATGATTATGAAAGATACATAAAAAGAGCGGTTGATGAAATTGAAAATGATGATGACAGAAGAGGATTTGATTTCAGATTTCTGTTTATAAGAATATATAGACAGAAAATAGATGATCTGAAACCGCTTCTTCCCCCTCTTTATAATCAGTATAACCTTGCAGTGGAGATAAGGGACAGGAAAAACAGTGAGCTTTCTTCATACAGGACAGAACTTGCATTCTGGGAAAACGCATCAGTTAACTACAAAACAGCCCGAGAGGCAGCAGAAAACAGCCTTATATCACTTGAAGAACAAATCAAGAGCGGAGTCTACGGTGGAAATGAGTTTGACAGTGAGCTTAATATATTAAAAGAAAAGAGGGATATCTTAAAAAGAAAACTTGATATAGCACAGCATGTCTATGAATACTCACTTGATAATACATCAGACAGGAGAGAAAAGCAGATACAGAAAAGAAATACAGTAAAGCACTTTCTCTTTTCAGGGGAAAAGAGGCTGAATATGAAAAAAGTGTTACCGAACTTGATGACTTTATTGAAAATATTCTGGGCGAAAATGAAAAAGATCTTGAAGATAAGAAAAACGAGCTTGGTCTTGCTGAAAAAAAGCTTGAAGATGCGAGGATTGAATATGAGGCTGCAATGGAGATCTTCCGGCTTAAGGATTCTAGTTTACTCGAGACAGCAATATCAAATCTTGAAGATGAAAATGAGGATTTCTTTGATGAGGAACTTGACAGCATATGGAGCGACTACTTTCTTCATATGGAAAAGCTTCTGAGAAACGAGAGAAAGTGGAGTTGTGATGAACTTCTTTCAGATATCATGGGAACTTCAGCTGAAGATAATGCAGAAGACCTGGCTGTCTATGAAGGGCGAAGTACCTACCTTGAAGATTTAAGCCCTGCCTTCTCAAATCCCGATACAGCTGATCTGAAAAATGAGTTTGTCCTTAAAGGTTTTGATACTGAAAAAGGTCTCATCCATGAGTTTTTCTCATCCCTTGAAGCCGGAGAAGAGGAAAAAGCTCAATTTTACTTTAACCTTGTGAAGGTTCAGCATAAAGGAATCTGTGCTACTGTAAACAAGGGAATAGAACTTCTTTCCCTTGATAAGAGTGAGAAAAGCGCATCAGGTCTGGTTAAGGATATAGAGGATTCTTTAAAGGAGAAGAGAACTGAGCTTTTCGGGGATGATTATGATAGTTCTGATATCCTTTATTTCCTGAGTAATAATTCCTGTGATGATCTTTCCATAGAACCTTCCGATCCTGATGTTCTTGATAAAATAAAGGAAATTGCGTTTCTTGAAGCAGAAATGATGGGAATAAATGAATACAGCCGGTACGCTGCTGCATTTACACTTCATGAGAGAAACAACCTGTTTGAAAAACTGTCATCACTTTATTTTCTGGCAGATGACGGGGAGTCTGCTTCTGTCGGCGTAAGCGCATCTTTTGAGACAAAAGAGGATTTAACCGGTTTTTATAAAGATTTAAAAACACTCAATGTGCCTGTTTACCTTGAAGAGATAACCGGAAAAGTCCTTGAAAGTGTAATCAAGGATAAGAGTTTTATATTTGATGAGGATCTCTCTTCAATGGAAAACGAACTCAATTCCTACAACAACAGAATAGAAAATTTCACACCAGCAGATCATCTTACTCGTGATGAGCTTGAAGAGAAGAGGGATGAACTTGCACTTGAGCTTGATATCTGTAAAGACCTTAAAGGTTATTACAGCCTCTCGCTGGTTAATGATTATTCAAATACAGAAAAGAGTGTGTATGAAGCTTTAATTGTAAAAGCGCTTAATACACTGAAGGATGAGTCATCTGTTATTACCGGTGAGGAAACTGTAAAAGAAAAACGAGCTCTAATAGTATCAAAAGAAACTGAATATAAAGAGAGAAATACAAAACTCACAGATCTCCGGAATAAATTAAAAGAGTGGGAGAGTGAACAGTCAGAGTATTTCAATAAAAACATCGCTGATAAAAAAGCATCTCTGGAAGATGCAAAAGCTGAAATATCTGCCTTGAGATCTGAATATCATGATCTTTTAAATAATTTTACATCTCTTACAGACCAGTACAGAGAAAAAAAGAAAGCAGTAGATGATTTACTTGTTGAATTTATGGAGAGCAAGTGGAATCTCTATGAGGCTGAGGAGCTTAAAGATTTTGCCTATTCTCCATATCCCCTGAGGAATACCGATCCTGAGGCAATTCTTAATAGACGCAGGGCAGATTTTGAAAAGGCAGACAGCCTTTACAGTGAAGTTCTTGATATCAAAACTTCACTTTCTCCCAAACCGGTAGAAGAAAGATTCAACTCAGAATACCTTGATACTCTCCGGGAAAAGAAACAGCTTATCAGCAGTGTAAATTATCTTGGACATGCTTCTGATACACTTTCCCGTAATGTGACAAGAGCTCAGGAAGAGGCTGGCAGATATTATGCAGTAATGAGAGACTCGATTGGAAGTATTTTCAGCTTTACTCTGCCTTTCAAACCTGATGTTGAAAGTTACAATGCAGGAGAACTTACTGATTTTAGCAGTTATGAGGGAGAAGAGAATATAAAAGCAGCAGTTAGTGATTACTTTAACAGTATGGATGCCTCTTCTGTTTTCAGTAATGATACCCTCAAATGGGCAAAGTCTGTATCTGAGCATGGGAGTCACTGCTTAAGGGATTTCGGGCTTGCATTCTATGCCGAGTACAAGAGTAAAATAACAGTCCCTCTGTATTCTGATCAGAACTACAATGAACTGAAACGGGGTAAATATGCAGGCTGTAATCCTGAAGGATATGCAGACAGCGTGGCTAAAGGAGTTCTTGCAGGTATAAAAAACAATCCTGAACTTTACAGGCATTATTCCTTTTTCAGGGCAATGCACTTATCTGGAAACACAACACTTGACTACTCATTCATGGGAAAGGATGTAAGTAAAGTTGCACATGACTACCTGTGGAGGGAATCAAAGGATGAAGAGCGACATGTAAAGAAAAAGCACTGGTGGAGTAATTTCTGGAAGAGAACTGCAAAGAAGATGAGAAAGATGCGCCATAACATGACAGATGTGAACGGGAGTTATGAGCGGGGGAATAATCTGGGGCGATATTGCAAAGATATTTTCTGCCCGAATCGATTTTCTTGATAAGAAAGATGAGATAAGAACACTCACTGGTGGATGCGATGGGGAAATTGTATCTTTTGATGATTTTATTATCTCACTTGATGCAGTTTCTGGGGAACTCCCGGATGAAGCAGGATCAGGTTTCAGGGATCTTCTTGAAAGCATATATGACTCGCTTACAGACGAGGATAAAAATACAAGCTATAACCTGTCTGTAAAGACATTTGAAAAACTCAATGAGTACTTAAGCTGTAAGATATCTGAACTCAACATAATTACCGAGAAGCTTGAGAAAGAACGGGTAAGTCGTCTCAATAATTACAGGATATCCCTGAACAATCCTGAAGTCAGTTCAGATGAGGTCAAAAATCACTTCATAAATCTCTTTTTTGAATCAGAATACTCAACTTGCGAATCGTCGCAAATATCACTCTCCGAAGTTTTATTATCATATTCAGATTCTGACGACTTAAAAGGACGGGAAAGGACTCTCTCCTTTGCAGCGAACGATGTAATGAAATACTTCTCAACTTCTCTAGATATAAAAAAGAGTGAGAATGATGAAAAGATAAAACTTCAGTACCTTGAACTGAAGGATAAACAGGGACTTTTTGAATCTAGAATAGCAGAACTCTATGAGACAGGCGTAATTGAATGGAAGGTTGGTTTTACAAACCTTATCGGAATGAGGAAGAAGTGGAGAGATAATTTTCAAAGGGAAGCAATTCTTAAAGAAGAACTCTGGAAGAGTAAGTATAAAATATTAAAAGAAAACAGGAATAGCTGGATAGAACAAAGTACAGCCGCAGTACAGAGGGGGGAGGCAGGGCGTCTTTCAAGGGAAATCGGGATAAACGCGGATAAACTCCTGTCAGAGAGCGAGATGATTATAATACCTGACATTAAGAATTCTCCAGAACTTGATAACATAATTGAAGAGGTGACAGGGGCTGAGAAATTATCCTCTCTCATATCAGCTGCTTCCTTTTATTCGGCGAAGAAGGAGTCTGATAATATAACTCCTTCATCATACCTTCCTGAGATTGGAAGTTTCGGAGGAAACGATCTCCGGCTTGAAAGCTATGCAGAGAACTTATCAAGTGAAATAAGAAAAAGGGCAGCCCTGCTTGAGGCCCTGAAAATGGCAAAGACTGTAACAGATGTAGAAGACGGGATTCTTGAGAATATAGAATCAGCCAACAGAAGTACAGAAAAGTCACTTGCTGATACGCTTGAAGGGAAAGGGTACAGGAAAAAAGGAAATATCTTCTCCCGGAAAGCTATAATAGATATGACACTTCTGGGAGGGATAGAAGAAGAGCTTCATGAGATTGAAGCCTATCATTATTTTACAGCGCCTGAATTTAAAACAGGTGCAGACCTTACACGGGACTCATTATCCTCAATGAGCCGAAGGGAAATTGAATTAAAGGTTGAAAAAGCTGTTGCCAACCTTAAAAGATACGGAGAGATTATATTCGGAAGCAAAACTTCAAAGGAAGCTTCAGACTGGAAAGGGTTTGATGAAGAGTTTAAATCCTATGCAGGAAATGCTGAAAAGTCCTTCTCTTTATCGCGTCAGGCAACTAAATACAGAGACACAAAAGGACTTTTTTACATACACCTGGGATATGCCCCGGTAATGGACAGCAAGTCTCCCGAAGTTGTTAAAACTGAAGGATACGGCGAATACGGAAGAATCTATGAGCTGTTCTTCCGGAACGAGGCAAGGCTTGGCCGAGGTATTGCAAGCCTTGATCAGCCCTGGTATTCCCAGAAGCTCTGGGATGATGACAGGGACAATGATGGGGAATCTGACGGACTATTCGGGGCACCCAGTGTCAGAAGCATGGGAAACATTGCAATGTCAGTTGTTTCAGGCGGGGCCGGTATGTGGGCTTTCGCAGTTAATATGATTGATGATGCTGCTTTCACTGCAATGGATATCGGAAGCGGAATAACAGACTGGGATGACGGGATGATGTCTCTGGGTAAGCAGACAACAGCCGGAGCTGTGACCCAGGGGCTTGGAAACCGGTTCAAGATAGAGACAGACTCATTTCTTGCCTCAGCTGCACATACAGGACTGAAAACAGCATCCACAAACCTTGCGACTACTGCGATAAACTCATTTGACTTTAATTCCAGAGGAATCTATTTCAGTACAGACACATTTAGACGAAACTGGCAAAGTGATCTTTACGGTAGAGGAGCAGTGCCCGGGTATATAAACAGCATGGGAACTGCAGGACTTGATTCAACACTTACAGGTTTCTACGGCAAGGATCTTTCTTGCGGTAAAGCGTTAAGCTCAACAATCGCAGGCAGCGCAGCAAGTATATATGAATACAACACTCTAGGTAGTACAAAGCTCAATCTGCTGAATTCATCTGACCTCTTTTTCCGGAACAGTGGATTAAAAGACAGATTCGGAGGAACAGGTATCCTGGAAATGGGAATCGGAGACGGGGGAAGTTTATTCGAGTTCGGGATAAATGGCCAGAATATGAGTGCTTCTCAGATAACATCAGCTTATAAGGGTATAAATACATATTATCAGAATGCACGGATCTATTCATCCGGGCAGGAAAATATAAAGGATGCTAGAGTCGCGATGAGGGCTCTTTATTCCCGCAGCACTTCAGATGCTGCTGCATCGCTATTATACCGCAACCTGCTGTCAGGTAAGGATAATCTTGAAATCGACAAGTCTCTTGAAGGAAGAGCGCAGACTGTTAAAAACAGCAGCGGAGGAAGAACTGTTAAAGTTTCATCATTGGGAAATGACTATTACAGCCGTCTTCACCTTGGTGTGGTTTTGGGACATGAAGCATACAGGGACGGGACAGATAATGGCAGAGAAGTACAGAAATCCGAGACAGTCGATGCTGTTTACAATCATACAAAAATGGCCCTTGATATGGAAAACGACTATACCGGGTTTATTGAATCTGATGAAGCATTGATAAAAGATTTATTGAGATTAAGCAAAGCAGGTAATACTGGAGATTATGAAAAATCTGTTCTGAGCGAGTATGAATCGGGGAGCGATTACTGGAAAGTTATAAAGCATAAAGATGGGAGTATAACAATGCTTGATGACGGAAGCGATGACGTTACTTTGGTTGATGAAGAGACAGGTGCAGAAAAAATCTTTGAATATACCGGAGGAAGCAAGACAGGTTTTATTGCGGGTTCTCTTGGTTTAAGCAGGGACGAAGTCAATTACCAGATGGGGCCTGAAGCGGGGTGGAGTTATATTGACGGCAGGTGGGAAAACAAAACTGATGATAAAACTGTAAGGTTTTCACAGGCGCAGATAGAAAAGATGAGTATCCGATTCAAAGAGCTGAGACGCATCAGTAAAGCTGAAAATGTTGATGAGGGAATTTTCAGGAAAATAGAAAATGCTGTCATTAAAGGAAAAAACTGGGTTTCTGAAAAATATACTGCTGTTAAAAATGTTTTTAATTACAGAAATTATATATCAAAGAAAGCTGTATCTGAATCGTCCGCATCTTCATATTACAGTAAAGGTAAAATCCTTCCATCTGAAATTCTTACAGAAGGTTATATCTCCCAGACTGCGCATGAGGAAGAAACCCATTTTCTTGAAAACTGGTACACAAAAGGGCATCCCGCAGTTGATATCACAGGAAAGGGGAAGGTCCGGTTCCCTTATAATCTTGAACTTTTAAAAACAGGGAAAAATAACAACCGCCTTCTCTACCGTATAGCAGGTTCTGATGATTATCTTTATTTTACCCATATAAACCCCTCAGAATCTGAAGCTTTGCAGAAATTACTGGAAAAAAGCAGCGGCAAGAGTGTATCCTATAAAGCAGGGAAAGCTTTATTCAGCTATCCGAAAGTTAAGGATAAATATTCCACTGATCTTCACATACATGTTGAAATGTACAGGAAAAAGGATGACGGCTCTTACAGTTTTGCTGATCCTCTGACCGGCGAGTTCCTTCCGGATTTTGGGTATATGCATAGTACAAAAGGTGATATATATAGTGTTTGGCGAATGAAATTACCAAAAAATCAAAAATATTGGAATTAGAGGTTAAATTATGAAATATATTTATTTTTTTATTTTATTTATATTTCTCGCAATTTACTGCAATGCTGAAAATAATGATTTAAAAGATCCTTTTGAAGGAGTCTGGGGAGATTTTCCAGGGTATGGGAAGATAAATGATTTTCTTATAATAAATAAAATAGGGAATGATTATTTAGTGATTACTGCATTTACTGATGATGACAAATCTCAAAAAAGTATTGCTAAGAGATTAAATCACAATATTTTAAAGATCATGATTAGAGGAAATCAATATACTTTAAAATGGGATAAAGATGGCGATGAAGAATGGCTTGAAATGTATATCGATCCAAATGTAGAAGAATACCCATATTTTGAACGTATCGAGAAATTTTCCATAGACAAGTTCTGATTAATAGACTTCTTCAGCAAAAGTCCTACCGCATCTTCCTGATTCTGACTTCTGTCCCGCTTAGTCCTTTCAGCTTATCAACAAGCAGCATCGGGTCTGTCTCGCCGTAATGGTAGGGGTAGATGATTTTTGCCTTTATGGTTTTTGCCGCATCGGAAGCCATGTCCGGGTCCATGGTATAGGGGAGGTTCATTGGAATAAATGCTATATCAATGTTTTTGAGCTGTTTCATCTCAGGGATATTTTCGGTGTCCCCTGCAATATATATTCTCTTGTCTCCCAGTGTCAGAATATATCCGTTTCCCTCCCCCTTGGGATGGTAGGGAATTCCGTTGTCCCTTTTGTGAACAATATTATAGGCAGGCACTGCCTCAATATTTATACCCCTTACAGTTTCTGAATCCCCGTTTTTCATCACTGTTCCTGTGCCCAGTTCAGTGAAGACTTTTTCAGAAACAACAAAGTCTGTATTTGATTTCCTGATTTTATCAATTGCATCTTTATCAAGATGATCCCTGTGCTGATGGGTTATTAGAATCATATCTGCATCAGGGAGGAGTGAGTAGTCTGCCAGTTTGCCGTAAGGATCTATGTGGATGCTTATTCCCCTGAACAGGATATGAAGAGTCCCGTGGCCTATAAAAGTGATTACGATATCTCCTTCAGAACTTTTAATAGTGTCAGATTCAAAATTGTTTTCGCTGAATGTTGAAAAGGGTGTAATCAAAACAAGTAACGGAAGTATGAATAAATATCTCATTTTTATCCTCCGGATTTAAAGCTTATTAAGGAATTTTAAGCTATTTAAATTCTGTTAGCAATATACTTCTGCTGATTTTATTCAGGCTGGTATTGACCTCTTTTTTCGGTACAGAACTAATTTTTCTGTGTTTAACTGTTTTGCCTTTTAAGCGCTCCCCTTGAAGTCGAAGCTTATCTTTTTCTGAAGTTCCCCTATGTTGTTAACCGCATTTTTCAGCATTGCGTTTTCAAGATGTGTCAGGCTTCCCTGCTCTGCAAGGTTGTCCGGCCGTTTTTCTTCAGATACCGATGCAGCCTGCCTCTTGAGCCTTACCTGGTTCAGAAAGTCGTAGATATGGGTAATCTCTTTATGCGTTGCAGGGTGTATTATCCCTTTTTCCATAAGCGCATCTAAGCGGGAGAATGTATTTGTTTCTTCTATTCCGTGTTTAAGCGAATAAAGCCGTGCGAAATTGACTATAGGGAGGATGAGCTCCTTTATATCGATGATTTTTTTTGTCCCCTCTGATGAATCGAATATTATGTTTCCGAAAAGGTTTACAGGTACTTTGTAGAGGGCTGAACTGTTTGCAAGGTGCAGAAAAAACTGGGGGAATGATTTCATTGTATCTGATATGTGCTTCCCGAGATTATCTGTAAGTTCGGAACTTCCGTAAATCATCCGGTAGTCGAAAAACATATTGAAATGAAGAATCTCCTCCGGTTCCGGTTTTGTTATCCACTTTGTGAAGTATTGTTTCCATTCAGAGAGAGTGCAACACCACTTGCGGTTTTTTCCCATTATCCCGCCGCTGCAGAACGGAAAACCAGCCTTGTTAAGCTCATCTGAAATAATTTCCCCGAGGCTCAGGAAGTAGTCTCTTGCCTTTTCAATATCTTCATCTTTATCAGGCTGTTCAAAAATTATCGCGTTATCCTGGTCTGAAGAAAGTGTCTGCTCTCTCCTCCCCAGGCTTCCGGGCGCGATGAATGCGAACCTTTCAGGGGGAGTCCCTATTTCTGTAATTGCTGTTTCAATTATTTTCTTTACAAGAATATCTGTAAATGTGGTTACTATTCTCATTATATTGAGAGACCTGTTTCCTGTTTCAATAAGTGCCTTGATAATGTAGGGGACATGGCTGAATGATTTCTGGAGTTCCCTCATTGTAGATGCGTTTTCGAGTTCCCCTGCTGTGACAGCTGCCGGGTATTTATGAAATTCAATAAGGTCTTTTGCCCTGACGACATATCCGGTTTCATGATCCCCGTAGTCCAGGATAAGATGGCGTATATTGTATGTCTTCATAATGGAAACAGCTTCGAAAATAAGTATTCTGCTGTCTGCTTTCCTGACAGGGGAGGTCATTATTGTATAAACAGCATCATCCGCATTTCTTTCCTCGGCAAGGGCTCTCGACCTGATATCCTTGTCTGTTACAATTCCCAGGATTTCTCCGGAATCAGACTTTACAAGAAAGGAACTCGAGTTGCTGCTGTTCATCATTTTTGCACCGTTTCTGATGCTTGTCCTGAAATTCATTACAGGTATCTGGCGGGATATTTCAAATGCCGGTTCACTCAGGAACAGAAGTGAACTCTGAAGCTCGCTTATAAGCCTGTTACGTCTGAGTTCAGCTTTGTGTATAGTCACCCGGCTGCTTATTTCCCTTACATTGACTATGTATCCCTCTTTTCCCGATATTTCGATACGGCCTGTTTCCATAAGGACAGAGATCCTTTTCCCGTTTTTTCCGGTTATTTCTGTCTCTGTCATGGAAGGGACAATTTCTCCCTTCTCAAGCATTTCCCCTATGACTGTTGAATCTGAATCAGAATGAAGCTCCCTGAAAAGATCGGAAGCTGTCAGCATCAGGAGTTCGTTCTCACTGTATGAAAGCATTTTTCTTACTGATGGGTTTGAGTAGGTGCATTTCCCGTTCTGTATTATCAGTGTTCCTTCATTTGTCCTGTCAGCAAGCGCCCTGTATTTTTCATCAGATTTCTGAAGTCTTATCCTGCTTTCCTTTAATACTTTTTCCTTTTTTATGTTCTGAAGTACAATTACCAGAAGGATTATGAAAAGCAGCATTGTAATGAAAAGCGAAATATCAACAAGATATTTTTCAAGCCTGGCTATTTCACTCATAACATCATCAATATAAATTCCGGTCCCTACAATCCATCCCCATTTTTTATAAAGCTTTACATATGATATTTTTGGAGCAACAATGTCTTTTTCGTCTTTCCACTGCCACTGGTACTGTACAAACCCCTCGCTGTTCTTCCTGACTGTATCGACTATTTTCAGAAATACAAAATCCCCTTCTGTATCTGTGTAGCTGCTCAGGTCGCTGCCGACAAGATCTTTTCTGTAGGGATGAGCAATCATCTCAGGTTTTTGGTCTGTTATCCAGAAATAGTCCTTGTTTTCCTTCCCGTACCGGATGTGGCTTATTACTGCGGCTGCCCGGTTTTGGGCCTCTTCAATTGTTATATCGCCTTTTTCATAATCGCTATTAAATTCATCAAGAATACTGACTGCTGAATGAGTCAGCTCCATTATCATCTCTTTTTTCCTGGACATTAGAATTTCCTCTGTCTTCGGAATAAAAAGATTGAATATGGAATAGGTGAAAAGGATTATACCGGCAGCAGCAGGGAGTATGATTTTTATATATGGTACTGTTTTCTGAAACCGGGTGAAAAAGCCTTTTTTCTGTACAATTTCAGGTATATATTTGATTTCATGTTCAGAATCAATATTTCCAAGGCCATTCCTGAAATTTACCCAGTCTTCTATACTGATGTTGACAACTGCATTACTCATCTGTTTTACAGCTTTCCCGTGATAATCTGTTCCTGCAGAGATCAGAAGACTGTTTGATTCAGCAATTGATCTCAGTTTTTTTTCTGTTTCCCTGTTATATGCCGAATATATTCCTTCTATGCCGTCAAGTTCTTTCGCTTTTAGAACAGTAATTGCATCCTGAAGTATTTTATAATCTTCTGACAGGGTAAGCGGATGTGCAAGAAACACTTTTCCCCCCGCATTATGTATCAGTTCAATGACTTTCTCATAATGGGGTATATTTCTGCTGCTTCCTGCTATTTCACTGTTCAGTTCAGAGTTATCAATATCAAAGTTATAGCCCAGGAGATGGATTTCGCCCCACTGTGAAAATGCTGATATTTCAATTCCGCTTATAAACCCTATGCCCCGTTCTTTAAGAATATCTCTGAAAGGGCGGAGACCCTCGAGTGTGTCATGATCGGTTAATGATGCCACCTGTACATTTTTTTCAGAAAGAAAATTTGCCAGTTCCGCGGGACTCATCTGGCCGTCGCTCAGGTTTGAGTGGCAATGCATATTTACTGTAATAAATTCCATAAAGTTACCTGAAACACATTATACTATGAAAAACGTCATGAATATAAGAAAAAAATCGACTGCGTAGTCGGTAATTAACTTGACGCGAATGATGAAAACAAGTAATGATTGAGAAAAAGGGGGTATTGTTGATGGATCATGGACCAGCAATAGAGTATGGACCGGATAATGCCGCAGGTTACAAAACAAAACTTGGGCTTATTCTGTTTTTTGTCTATGCTTCAATTTACGGTATATTTGTATTGATAAATACAGTTAATCCGGTATTGATGGAAAAAGAAATTTTCGGAGGGCTGAATCTTGCTATAGTATACGGATTCGGACTAATCATTTTTGCTATACTTCTTGGTATTGTCTACAACATTTTCTGTACAAAAAAAGAGAAAGAACTTAATACAGATGTCGAGGGGGGTGATAAATGATTTATTCTGCTTCGCCTTTTGCCGTCGTTATCTTTATTATGTTTGTTATCACAGTTCTCGGCCTGTCGTTTTATTTTGCAAGACAGACAGGATCATCGAAAGGCTACTATACTGCGGGGGGAACAATTTCCTGGCCTGTGAACGGAATTGCATTTGCAGGAGATTACCTGTCTGCTGCTTCATTCCTCGGTATCTGCGGAATGATTGCTACAGCCGGATATGACGGTTTTCTCTATTCGATAGGTTATCTTGCCGGGTGGGTAGTCGCTTTGTTTGTAGTTGCAGAGCCTATGAAGAGGCTTGGTAAATATACTTTTACAGATGCTCTTGATTCAAAATTCAAATCAAAGGGGATTCAGCTTGCTGCCGGTATAAGCAGTATTGTTGTTTCTGTTTTTTATCTCATTCCGCAGATGGTTGGTGCAGGTGCACTTGTAACGCCTCTTCTGGGCCTTCCCCACTATGTCGGTGTTATAATGGTTGGAAGTATTGTAATTGTGATTGTAGCTACTGCAGGGATGAAATCAACAACATATGTACAGTTCCTTAAAGGGGGACTTTTAATCATCTTTTCAATCATACTTGTGTTCAGTATCATTGGTAAGGGTTTAAGCAGAAAACCTTCTGATGATTACCATGATTTCAAGAAGCTTGAAGCTGTCATGGAAGGCGGTAAAGCAGTTCCTGTTGATTCAGCATATGAAGTTACAGCAGTCCAGTCTGCCGGCGATCTCGAATTTGTCAAACTTGCAAATAAAGGTATAGAAAGATGGTGGCAGGTTGAAAAGAGTGCATCATCTGTTGCTCTTGTTGAATGTCTATCTAAAACAAAAAAAGGTGACGGCTCTGTTCTTTATAACGGTAGACCAAAGGAAGATGGTGCTTTCTTCCCTGTCGGCCATTTCAACAGCATTAAGATGGACGGCAAAGAGGTTAACAATACAGGTAAACTGGGACCGTTAAGCTTTTTCTCAGTAATCAGGGAAAGCAAGATTACAAGATTCCCCAAAGCAGTTATTGATAATGGTAAAGACAAGGTATATATCTGGTACCAGAAGGTTACTGACGGAAGCAAAGTACTCCGTCCTGGTCTCAAGTTCAAGATTGACAAAGGCTCTTCAGCCACATCAAAACTCAATTTTGTATCTCTGATGCTTTCACTCTTTTTCGGAACAGCAGCTCTGCCTCATGTCCTTATCAGATACTACACAGTTCCAAGTCCTGCAGATGCCAGAAAATCAACAATTGTTGCTATCGGCGCTATCGGGCTTTTCTATGTGCTTACACTCTATATGGGAATCGGAGCAATGGTTAACGGTGTTCTCGATGTGGAAAGCAGCAACATGGCTGCCCCCCTGCTTGCAAAGACATTCGGAGTATTCCTGTTTGCTGTAATTTCTGCAATTGCATTTGCAACAGTACTCGGAACAGTGAGCGGTCTTATTGTTGCTGCATCAGGCGCTGTTGCCCATGACCTCATGACTAATTTTATGGGAATAAATATGAGCGATGCGGGTAAGGTTAAGGCTGGAAAGATCGCGGCAATTTGTGTCGGCGGTATTGCAATACTGCTGGGGATCCTGTTCAAGGGGATGAATGTTTCATTCCTTGTAGGGCTTGCCTTTGCTGTTGCTGCATCTGCAAATCTGCCTGCAATAATTATGATACTGTTCTGGAAAAAGACAACTGCAAAGGGTGTTACTGCTTCCATAGTAACAGGGATGATTTCAGCACTTGGAATTATTCTCCTTTCACCGAGCATGTATTCAAGGTACGGTCTCAACCCTGCAGATGCAGTTTTTCCGATTGATAATCCCGGAATCATATCAATTCCGCTTTCATTTATTGTTCTTGTTGCTGTTTCACTCATGACTCAGAAAAAAACTTCTGAAGTGAAAGAATCATAAAACCACCCTGCAGGGGCATCCCGGATTGTTATTCAGCAGCCTGCTTTTTGCAGGCTGCTTTTTTTTGAGGAAAAGATACAAGCTGGAATAAAATACATCAGGTTTAATATGCTTTTTAGCCGGTTTATACGGAATTTAACAGTATTCATCATTTTTTAGTTGTAAAAAAAACTATCGATATAAAATTAAGTATTTAATAAAAAGGTTTTTGACAATACACTTTGTGCAGCTACCTTTGGTACTATTATATTGTCTCTCCGGATATACGACAGCTAAATTAGGAGATTTAAATGAATGAAACACACTTTTTCTCACAAGAAATTATGAAATCCGGTGATATAAGAGGTGTCATCGGAGAAGAGCTTTTCTATGAAGATGCATATTTTATAGGAAGGTCTTTCGGAACAATTATGATGCATCGCGGTAAAAGAAGCTGTGCTGTCGGCTATGACGGGAGACTTTCATCTCCAGAACTAAGCACTCAGCTGCTCAGGGGACTGACAGATTCAGGTATTGATGCTGTTGTTTTAGGGCTTATACCCAGTCCGGTGCTGTATTTTGCAGTCTCACAATATGGATATCATTGCGGGATTGTCATAACAGCAAGTCATAATCCTGCAGAGTATAACGGATTCAAGTTTATTACTGATGAAGGGCCGTATCATGGTGATGATATCCAGAAGCTTGCACTTGTATGTAAAGAAGCTGATTATAGCACGGGAAAAGGTTCAGTTTCTCATCGCAATATAATATCTGACTATATAGAATATATAGTTTCCTTTCTAAAGCTCCCGTTTAAAAAAGAGCTTTCTGTTGTCTGGGATCCGGGAAACGGTGCATCCGCTGCTGTAATTCATCATTTTATCAGAAATATACCGGGTAAGAACATATTGATTTGCGGTGAGGTGGATGGGACCTTCCCAAACCATCATCCGGATCCCAGCATCAGGGAAAATGTAGTAATGCTGCAGAAAGCTGTTAGTGAGTCCGGGGCAGATCTCGGAATAGCTTTTGACGGAGATGGTGACAGGCTTGGTGTGGTTGACAGTGAAGGATATCTTCTGTTCGGGGACCAGCTTTTAACAGTTTTTGCAAGAGACTTTCTAAAGGACAATCCCGGGGAAAAGGTAATGTCTGAAGTCAAGGCAAGTCGTTTTTTTTATGATGATATTCTTTCAAACGGCGGGCAGCCTGTGATGTGGAAAGTGGGGCATTCAAATCAGAAGGAGAAGATGAAGGCAGATCATATCTGTCTTGCAGGAGAGACAAGCGGGCATATTTATTTTAAGGAAAACAGGGGATTTGATGATGCTCTTTTTGCATCAGTCAAGCTTCTGAATATTCTCTCAAATAGTGAAAAGAGTTTGACAGAGATGCGCAAGGAATTCCCTGTATATCAGGACAGCGGTGAAATCCGGATTCCTCTTGATAAAGAGGAGAGTGCAAGGATGCTTGAAAAGATATCAATCCGCCTGATATCAGAAGGGCGGGATTTTAACGATATTGACGGTATCCGGGTTCCCTGTTCCGACGGTTTCTGGATAATGAGAAGTTCCAATACTCAACCCCACATTACTATCCGCTGTGAAGCTGTGAGCAGAGAAGGGCTTGATGAGTGTTTCAGGGAAATAGAGGAATATCTTGCTTATACAGGAAATCCGGGATTATTGGGAGAAATAAATTAAGATAAGGATTGCCGGCGGATTCCAGAATTATTCCAGTATAATTATTTACATCTGTGCGAGTGTGACTGATACTGCTGAATCATCAGAATCTTCGCCGGTAAGGGATGCTTCCCAGTTGTTTGATGTTCCCTCAACATAAACATATAAATCATAGGTAACACCGAAATACCCTATACCTGATACAATAAGCGGAAAATCATCAACTGATGCGGATGAATTGAATGGACCTGCCCCGACTCCAAGCGTAGCATTTACCATCCCGACAAGTTCGTTTACCGATGCCGGACTTGACCTGAGTGAGGCTTTCATTGTTTCATCAAGTTTTCCCCCCACGACCCAGTAGCAGTGTGCTGTTTTATTATCTGTATCTCCTGTTCCCGGAGCTGTTACCTGGATCTGTTTATGGTTGAATGTTGAAAGAGTTCCGGATGAACCCAGTGTCACATCAGCCATGAGAGAAAAAATAGTAATCACTGTTCCCCTGTAATCATCCCCGTACTGGTTATCCCCGTCATCATCTATCCATACAAATATTGTGTAGGGGCAGTTGTCATTGTCAATATTGGGAAAATAGACAGAATTGTTACCAGGAAGGGAGAACGGAACTGTAAGGGAAACTACTGAATCATAAATATTTGACGATGTTTTAAATGCCGAGCCTATATACTGGCCTGACGGGAGATTTAGTGATGTATCTTCCAGTGTATAGGAATAGGTCCCTGAGCTGCTTCCGCTGCCTCCTCCACCGGAACATCCAGCAAGTAAGATTGTAAAAGCCAGAAAAGGAAACATAATTTGTTTTAGCATTACATAGCCTCCTTTAAGCTTATATAAAAATTTTAGTAAATTATTCTGCAGATAGCAAGGAAGCTGATTGATGTTGTTTGTTCTTTTTACCGTGTAAAATGGTGGTCATGTTTTATATTGTATTGTATTATTCTGGAGATCAATATTTTAAAAATGATTATGAATAAATAGAATAAAGAGGTCTTTCATGAAAAAGATATTTGCATTAATTATGGTTCTTGTTATCAGTCTTTCTTTTATTTCCTGCTCAGACAGCGGGAGCAGTTCTTCTCTTACTGATCAGGAGAAAATGGCTATTTTAAGTGCAGCTTTTACAGGATCATCTGCAGGAATAGCAGCTGCTAATCCAACAAAGGCTGTTTCTACAGATACTTCTATTGACGGAATCAGTGTTACCGGGGATTTCTCCACAATCAATAGTGGTGATTACACAATGACAATAACATTCAACAATTACTCTGATTCAAATGTCACACTCAATGGCTCCATTACATTCAGTCTTGCAGGCGGTACAACCTACTCAATGACCGGAAGTATCACTGCTGTATATCAGGGAGAGTCATACAGTTTCGGTATGAATATTACAGGTACAGGATCAGACAGCATGACAGGAACAATCACAGTAGACGGAACAGTATATAATCTTTAATCCGGCACTGCTTCATAAAACGGGACGTGAAATATCAGTTGTTTCATGATATTTATATGCGTGCAGCTTAAACAGAAGCATGGGTATAATGCTTAACAGGGGAGGCTTCTTCAAGTCTCCCTTTTTCATTTATAACAGAAACAGCACCGTGTCCGCAGCAAATGAGAAAATCACCATTGCTCCTCTCTCTGTATTTCCTGCTGCATGATACTGCCAGGTCAAGAAGATCCTTCCTTTCCTTTTTTGCAAGGCTGCTGTCCACATTTACAGTTGTCATCAGGTAATCTGCAAACATGTTGTATTCAGTCCTCTCCTTTGTTATGCTTTTCAGGTTCAGAAGGCTGTCAAAGGTGAATAAAAGCCCTTCAGATTCCTCAAGCAGGAAAAGCTGCCCCTTCTGATGCCCCCCGTGGCTTTCCAGTATCCTGAACTCAAGGCCGCACCGGCATAATTCCCCAGTCACCGGGAATTCCCCCGCTTTTTCAGCTGCCCCCTTATGGTTTGTAAAGCATGATGTATCAGCCCCTTGCGGCGGATTCCACCCCGAAAATTCAGCTATCAGTGTTGTGTAGATCTCTTCCAGAATTGAATTTTCATTGACAGAACCTATCGCCCTGTTTCCCTTCTGGATTATTTCCATTGTTGTGTTGTGCATAACAGGAAGGGATGAATGATATCCGCCTCCGCCGCAGTGATCAGCATCTGCATGGGAGATGAAAAGACTTTTTCTTTTATTTTTCAGTCCGGGCTGGATATAGTTCAGCATTCTCGTTATATCGTCGTGGTAAATCCCATATCCTGTATCTATCATCAGGTATTCATCTTCAGATTCAATTATATTGATATTACCGCCGCAGGGGAGCTGGTATATGTAGAGTTCAGAACTGTTTTTGAGTTTGAACTGCTGGTAGTCTGCATAGAAATTCCTGCCGGTTGTATTGTGAAGTGTTTCAGCCTTGCTGTAAATTTTTTCGAAAACAGTTTCCGGGTTTTCACCCAGCTTATTCAGTTCATGTGCTATGTTGTTGATATCATTCAGAAATGACAGGAGAAAAATATCCCCACCGCTGTTCAGGTATTTACTCAGCCGCTCTGCATATCTGACATAAAACACAGTTTTATCCAGTTCATTCCCCTTTTTGCAGTATTCCTCAATTTCCACCTTGAATCTGCTTTTCAGGCTGTCTATGAATTTAATAACCGGCTGGTTCTCTGTTGTGCTGACTGTGAGGCTTACTTCATTTCTGTTCTGTCCAAGCCTGTTATGGTCTATTGATTTAATATCTATTCCGTGATCATCTGCTTCAGTCAGTATTTCTGAAATAATCCTGCTTCTCTCGGGAATAAATATTTTCAGGCCTGATGAATTCCGGTTCTTTTATTGAAGTGAGAAGATAGCCGCTTTTTTCAAGCGTGTTGTATATTTCCCGGTAGCTGTTTCTGTCAGTTTTTATCTGGAAGAATACTATGTTCGGATCAAGGTCCCTGTCAAAATTTATCCTTTCGATATCTGCATAATATCTTTTTATTACTGCAGTTACATATCTTATGTCGGATGTAGTTCCTCTTGTTTTTATTATCAGTGAGAAGCTTATGCTGTTCATTGTATTATTTCCCTGTAAGAGAATCTGAATAATATTTATCAGTAGATTCAGACCTGTTGAAAAAGTTATCAAAAAAAATAAAACAATAAAAGTAAGGAATGTGAAAAATATTAAAAAAATTTATTTGATATCTGGTTTTTTTTAATATTTTTCATCTGCAAAGCATTTTTTCATTAACAGATAACGGATTTGCCTTCCTGTTCCGTGTAAAAAATCAATAAATTTCTGCTCCGGATATTTTTTTCTGAAAAAAATATTGACAGCGTCCTGAAAATAGTATATGTTGCTGTCTGTAGAAACGTTACTATCTGTAGAAATGATAAGGAGATATATATGGAAACTAAAACAAGTTTGAAAGCCCTGCCTGACCAGAAAGGTTATTTCGGTAATTACGGGGGAAGCTTTGTTCCTGAACAGCTTACAGCTATTCTTCAGGAAATTGCTGATGAATATGAAAAAATCAAGGATGATCCCTGAATTCCAGGCTGAATTAAAAGAGCTTTACAGGGATTATGTGGGAAGACCCAGTCCTGTTTTTCATGCAAAAGGGCTTTCAAAAAAGATTGGCGGTGCTCAGAATATATCTCAAGAGGGAAGATCTCAACCATACAGGGGGCTCACAAGATAAATCATTGCCTGGGGGAAGCACTTCTGGCAAAGAAGATGGGCAAGAAAAAAATTATTGCAGAAACAGGCGCAGGGCAGCATGGTGTTGCACTCGCGACAGCTGCAGCTCTCCTCGACCTTGAATGTGATATTTATATGGGTGAAGTTGATATAGCAAAGGAACATCCGAATGTAGTAAGGATGAAAATACTCGGAGCCAATGTTATTCCTGTTAAATCCGGGCTCAAGACTCTTAAAGAGGCTGTTGATGAAGCTTTCATAGGATACCTTCAGGATCCTGTAAACCAGCTCTATGCTATCGGTTCTGTTGTCGGTCCCCATCCATTTCCTATGATGGTGCGTGACTTCCAGAAAATTGTCGGAGAAGAGGCCAGGGCCCAGTTTTTTGAGAAACTGGAAAAAATCTGATAACCTTGTTGCATGTGTCGGCCGGCGGGGTCAAACGCGATGGGACTCTTTACCGCTTTCCTTGATGATGAAAAAGTTAATATTTACGGTGTTGAACCTGCAGGGGTTGGATTCAAGGATGGTGAACATGCGTGTACACTTACATATGGTACTCCCGGAATGATTCACGTTTTAAATGCTATGTTCTTCAGGATGAAAACGGGGAGCCCAAACCTGTATACTCTGTTGCAAGCGGTCTTGATTACCCCGGTGTAGGGCCTCAGCACAGCTATCTCAAGGATATCGGCAGGGTTAACTATGAATGTATAAATGATAAAGAAGCTATTGATGCTTTCTTCGAGCTTTCACGTGTTGAAGGTATTATTCCTGCACTTGAAAGTTCACATGCCGTTGCCTATGCAATGAAACTTGCTGCCAAACTTTCTCCTGAAGAAACAATCCTCTTAAACCTTTCAGGCAGGGGAGACAAGGATATAGACTTTGTAGTTGAAAAATACGGAGCTGATTACGGGCTTTAAATAATTACTGAATCAGCAATAGTTCTATTGCTGTTTTATCCCCGGTATATTAACCGGGGATTTTTTTTTCTTCATATAAAAATCTCCTTCTCTTCATCCAATATTCACAAAAAAGCAGATAAAATATAAACAGCTGAATCAGTATTGTTTTATTTGTAATAAAATAAAAAATAATACTAAAAACAGCAGTACTGTACTAAAATTATATTTGATTTATATTGATGGAGGTAATGATGGCAGATCTTAAAAAAGCGGGTAAAAGAAACCGGTCTTTAAGGTTCAGCATACTTGTTTTTGTACTTGTTCTTACAACTGTTATGGGACTGATGCATACTTTCGGAAAGAAATTTAGAATTGCATCAATTGATTCCTTCTGTCCCTTTGGAGGTCTTGAGTCTATCTACGGATATTTTCAGGATGGCACATTTCTAAAGAGGACTAATTTTAATGACCTGCTTCTTTTAATAATAGTCACTGTCCTTGCACTTGTTTTCAGGAGAACTTTCTGCGGAAATATCTGTCCACTGGGAACTCTTCAGGAGCTTTTCGGGAAACTTCGTGGATTTTTCATAAAAAAACGGCTTGTTATCCCGGTACAGATAGACAGGGCGCTGAGATATCTCAAATATGTAGTGCTTGTTGTTGTCCTGGGGGCTACCTGGAAACTGGGAGTGCTTGTTATAAGGCCGTATGATCCGTGGCCTGCATATCATCACCTGTATTCTGAAGACCTGCTGGAGGAATTCCCGATCGGATTGGCAGTCCTTGCTGTTACACTTATCGGATCATTTCTCTATGACCGCTTTTTTCTGCAAATATCTCTGTCCAATGGGAGCCTTTCTTGGAATAGTCGGAAAGATCGGTTTTTTCAGGGTAAGGCGGAATTCAGAAACCTGTATAAACTGCAAACTGTGCTCAAAGGCATGTCCTGTAAATATTGATGTTGCTGTAGCAGATGATGTAAAGACCGCTGAATGCCTGAACTGCAACGAGTGTGTAAATGTCTGTCCTGTAGAAAATACACTTACAATATCGGGAAAGAAAAAGGGGAGAATCGGTTCTCTTTCTTTTACAACTGTAACATTTATAGCAATTCTTGCTGTAGTAGGAGTGAGCACTGTTTCAGGAAGCTTCATATGGCTTATGCCTTCACTCGGTTATGAGGGATCTCTTGCAGATTTTGATCCTGATGATATAAGGGGGAAATATACCTTTGAAGAGGTCTCCCAGGCTACAGGAATTCCTGCAGAAGTTCTTAAAAGCAAATTCGAACTGACTGATGATGAATATGTTCACCCGATAAAGGAATCCGGAAGGGAAACAAGTCTTGTCAGGGATTTTGTGCGGGAATTGCAGAATAAATAGCTGTCAGGATCCTATTCCGGAATAATCAGCTGATAATTACAAAGTATGTCAGTATCTGGTAAAAACCCCTTTTGTTGGTCAAAAATCCAATAGAAGAGGGGTTTTTATGAAATTTACAGAACAGGAAGTTATTGATAGGGTGAACTAGTAAAGCTGGTCAGGCTTTTTTATAGGTATGTAGTGAATGTTTAATACTTCCTCAAAAGCATCACTTTACAGAACTTTTACAAAACTTTTACATACAGATAACTGTGGAAATTGGATGTTAATGATGAGGGAGGTATATAATTACGGTCGCTACCTTAATAAGCATCTTGTAATTTATACTTAAAAGGGGTCATGAAATGACTGAACCAGCAGGATTAAATAAATTAACAGTACAGAACCTGATAAAAACAAGTAAAGAAAGATTTTCTAGTCTTCCCTGCCTGTCTCTTGTTGAATCAGAGCCTCTTACATACAGTGATGTTTATCAGAAATCAATCTATATAGCCCATATGCTTCAGAAGATGGGGATGGGAAAAGACAGTCATGTTGCAATATTGAGTGAAAACACACCCAACTGGGGGATTTCCTATTTTGCTGTTTCCCTCGCAGGATGTATTGCTGTACCTGTTCTTCCCGATTTTGCGCCGTCTGAGGTCAAGAATATATTGATCCATTCAGAAAGTGCTGTTTGTTTTTGTATCTGAAAAACTCAGGTATAAAATTGATAATTCAGATCTTGATATTAAAATAATAGTTATTGATGATTTTTCAATTGAAGATGATGATGTGAAAAAATCTGTTGAATCATCTGATATAAGCTTTACCGAATATGAAGCTGAAGAGGATGATGTTGCCTCAATTATATATACATCGGGAACAACCGGCCAGTCCAAGGGTGTAATGCTGACAAACCGGAATGTTATATCCAATGCTGTCGATGCAAGTCATATTCCTGAGATGGTTGAGGGAGACAGCATGCTTTCCATACTTCCGATGTCTCATACATATGAATGTTCTCTAGGATTTCTTCTTCCCGTGTATCTTGGCGCTGTTGTCTATTACCTGGGCAAACCTCCTACACCTACAGTACTTATTCCTGCGCTCTCGAAGATAAAGCCGGTTGCAATGCTTTCAGTTCCTCTCCTCATTGAAAAGATATACATGGCAGAAGATTCTAAAGACATTCCAGAAAAATATTATTTTAAAATCCCTGTATAGCATATCTTTGTTCCGTAAAATTCTTAATAAAGCGGCAGGCCGAAAACTTTATAAACTTTTCGGCGGCAAGCTCAGGTTTTTCGGTATAGGGGGAGCGAAGCTGTCTGCTGATGTTGGAGCAGTTTCTGCTTGAAGCACACTTTCCCTATGCAATAGGATACGGCCTTACAGAAACTTCACCTCTTATTGCCGGAGACAATGCAACAAATACAATTTTCAGATCAACAGGGAGAATTCTTCAGAATGTGAATGTGAGAATAGACAACCCAGATCCTGAAACCGGGGTTGGCGAGATTGTTGTTAAAGGACCTAATGTGATGAAGGGGTATTATAAGAATCCTGAACTTACAGAAGAGGTCTTTACGGAAGACGGATGGTTCAGAACCGGTGATCTCGGTATCATGACTGAGGGGCTACCTTTATATTAAAGGAAGAATCAAAAACCTGATACTCGGCCCGAGCGGTGAAAACATATACCCTGAATCAATAGAGGGTGTTATCAACAGCTGCGAATATGTTGAGGATTCTGTTGTATATGGTAGCAAGGGAAAGATTGTTGCCCTTGTCCAGCTTAACAGAGATGACCTGACAGCTAAATTCGAAGAGTTTAAGAAAGATGCTGCTGAAAGCACCAAGCAGCTCCAGGACTTCCTGTCATCGCATCTTACAGAAGTCAGAAAAAAGGTTAATTCCCAGCTGAACAGCTTTTCAAGGATAAATTATCATGCATGAACAGATCGATCCTTTTGAAAAAACACCCACGAAAAAGATCAAGAGATTTCTTTACATTAAAAACCGTTGAGTTAAAGACTGCAAAGGAATAACTTTTCCGGTTTAAAATTTATTACTGATGTAAAAATATCATCGGTCTGTTAGTAGTGTAATAATATATCCACAATATTTTGGGAAAAACATATCAATGAATTTCCCCATTCAAAAACTGATTATCAGTAAATAATCAGTTTTTCCCCTGTATAATTTTTATTTAACTGTATCAGCTATTATAATAATAATGAGGCTCTTACTGTAAACAGCAGTATACGGGATATATTTTAAAAGAAATATTATTGCAACAATGGAATATATACAGTAAAAAAGGTTTATTGGCGAATATTATAAGGAAAAAAAGATTGACTGCCGAATAAACTCAGCTTACAATGAAAAGTACAAATGAAGAAAGAAGATATTTATTCATTACTGTTTATTGTATTGCTCATTTTATTTTTCCTGATCCCTTCAACAAGGTCATCTTACACAGCTGCCTACCATTTTTCACCGCTTGCTGTTTCATTTATTAAATTTGCTGTTCTTGCGACTTTCGGGAGAGATGACAGGTGCAAGGGATAAGGACCGGGAAGTATCTTCCTGAAAACTTCGGTCTTTTTCCGAAAGCTCTGATATGGGGATTCTGGGGAGCTGCAATTTTAATGGCATTCCGTATTTTTTCTAGGGGGAGTGTCCTCTTTTTCTTTCTCTTCCGCGGTGCGGAAGGACCTTATGATGATAATTCTGAAAGCCTTTACTGTATCTTTTTTCATGAATATATTTTTTGCCCCTGTAATGATGCTTGGACACAGGATAACTGATCAGCATATACTTGATGAGAAGGGGCATTTTTCTTTCAGCAGATTCAACACTGCAGAAATACTTAAAAAACTTGATTGGGACCTTTTCTGGGGCTTCCTGATGAAGAAGACAATACCGCTTTTCTGGATACCTGCGCATACAGTTACTTTTCTTCTCCCTGAGGAGTTCCGAGTTCTCTTTGCAGCTCTGCTGTCAATTTTTCTTGGAGTTTTTCTAAGCCTGTCAAGCAGCCACAGGAAGAACTGAATCAGAACAAAAATTTCAGCACTCATATAACAGGTGCTGGTTTGTATAGATAGAGACTTCCGTATTAATCATCTTGCTTATTCCCTGCAAATTTCAACTGCAGGATATTGAATTCCAATGTCTGGTCAGATCAGTGCAGAACCTGAAGGTATAAATATACCTTATTTCTGTTTTCGGAAGACTTTTAAATCTTTAATCAGGAGTTAATCATGCAGGAAGTATTGGTTCTTGGCGATGAAGCAGTTGCTTTGGGAGCTGTAGATGCCGGATTATCAGTTGCTTACGGATATCCGGGTACACCTTCTACCGAAATTATGGAATATCTCATTGGTTACAGTGAGAAAAAAGATACAGGTTTAATTGCACGGTGGTGCACGAATGAAAAAACTGCCTGTGAAGGGGCCATAGGGGTTTCTTTCGGAGGAAGGAAAGCTCTTGTTACTATGAAACATGTGGGGCTGAATGTGGCAGCCGATGCTTTCATGAATTCCTCGCTAATGAAAATTCACGGCGGGCTCTGTTCTTGCTGTTGCAGATGATCCGGGTATGCATTCTTCACAGAATGAACAGGATTCCAGGTTTTTTGCAGATTTCGCGAAAGTTCCCTGTTTTGAGCCCAGGAACCATCAGGAAGCATATGATATGGCAAGGGAAGCTTTTAAAGTTTCAGAATACTTCCATGTTCCTGTAATCCTCAAGCTTGTCACACGGCTCTCCCATTCAAGGGCAGTCATAAACAGGGGAGATACTGCAGACAGAACTGATTACGGCAAGGCGCCTGATAAAAAAGACTGGATGGCAATTCCTGCTCTTTCAAAAGGCAACTGGAAAGAACACCTGGAGCTTCAGAAGGATTTTCTTAAATGATTCTGAAGAAAGCAGTTTCAATCCGCTTGATATCAATGGTGAACGCAAAGATATTGCAGTAATTACAACAGGTCTTGCAGGAAACTACTACATGGAAAATGTTTCCGACATGAATCCTAAACCGTCCCATCTTCACATTGGGGTCTATCCCATACCTGAAGAAAAAATAATTGATCTTTGCGCAAGTGCGGAATAAAGTTATTGTAATAGAAGAGGGTTATCCTTTTGTCGAGCGCTACATCAGGGGGTATTCTCCCGGGCGGTAAAGCTGTTGATGGCAAGATGAATAATGTTGTTGTTCCTGACGGGGAACTTGATCCTGACAATGTCAGAAAAGCTCTTTCTCTTCCGCCGCTTGAAGCACAGAAGCCTGTAAGCTTTCATCTGCCCGGACGGCCACCCCAGCTCTGCCAGGGATGTCCCCGACTCAGACAGCTTCTTTGCAATCAATGAGGCGCTTGAAAAGCTTGGGCGGCGGGACTGTCACAAGCGATATAGGCTGCTATGCGCTTGGCGCATATCCTCCATACAACACTGTTGAGACAATTCTGTGCATGGGTGCAAGTGTGGGAATGGCAAGAGGCGCATCCGAGGCTGGTCTTGAAAATGTTGTCGCAACAATCGGTGACAGCACATTTCTTCATTCCGGAATCACAGGTCTTATTGATGCTGTTTCAACAGATACTCCAATGACTCTTGTTATTCTCGATAACTCAACAACAGCAATGACAGGCGGGCAGGATACCATACTCAGCTCAAGGCCAGATTAAAAATGTGGTTCTCGGCATGCGGAGTTAATCCTGAACATGTCAGGGAATTTGTCCCTCTCTCAAAGGAATCATGAAGAGAATGTGAAAATTCTCATGGATGAAATATCACATCCGGGGTTTTCTGTCGTTATTCCTCTGCGGGAATGCATGACAGACACTCAGACAGAAAAAATCAAGGAAAGGTTAGGAGAACAGGAAATGGCTGAAAAAATAGATATTATATTGTCAGGTGTGGGAGGACAGGGTGTTCTCTCTGTAGGAGCTATTGTTTTCAATGGCTGCAATGAAGGAGGGGCTTAAAGTCCGTCAGTCTGAAGTCCATGGTATGGCGCAGCGGGGCGGTGCTGTACTGGCCCATTTGAGAATATCATCAGGCGTTATTGAGTGTGATCTTATCCCTAGAGGGGGGGCTGATGTTGTTCTGAGCATGGAGCCTCTTGAAGCGCTAAGGTATCTCGAATATCTCAGACCTAGCGGGGCTCTTGTGACTGCAGCCGAACCGTTTGAAAATATTCCCGATTACCCTGAAATAGAGAAAATACATGAGGCTGTGAAGGCCCAGGTAAACGCAAACCTGATAGACGCGAAAAAACTCGCGAAAGAGGCGGGAGCAATGAGAGCTGTAAATATGGTTCTTGTCGGGGCTCTTTCTGTCAATCTTCCCTTGAAACCTGAATCCATAGAAGAGGCAATCAGGGAAAAATTTATTGCAAAAGGGGAAGCAATCGTAGAAACTAACCTTAAGGCATTTGCTCTTGGACGTGAAGCGGGAGGAAAATAATGAGTATTGAAAAAGAGCTTAATCCGCTCTTTTATCCTAAACAGATCGCGCTGATTGGTGCGACATCAAAACCTGACAAGGTGGGGAATATTATTCTAAAGCGCCTTATGACAACACGTGTCAGGCTCTACCCTGTTCATCCCAGGGAAAAGGAAATTGACGGGCTTGCAGTGATAAATGATGTCAATGATCTACCTGAAAACCTCGATATTGCGGTAATTACTATCGGGGCTCTGGGTGCGGTTGAATCGGCAGAGATCTGCGCGGCAAAAGGTACAAAGGTAATAATTGTTGTTGCAAGCGGTTTCGGCGAAGCAGGGGAGGAGGGGCACCTTCTCGAAAAACGGCTCGGTGAAATCAGGGAAAAATACGGCACAAGAGTTCTGGGGCCCAATACACTTGGTGTGTTTATGCCTGAAACAGGTGTCAATACAATATTTGTAGAGCATGGCGACCGCTCTCTTGCAGGGGGGGGAGGAGTTGCTTTCCTTACACAGAGCGGGTCTGTAGGTGCCGAAGCTCTCGGTTATGCATCGAACATCGGCTTCGGAATGAGGGTTTTTGTCGGGCTTGGAAACAAGATCGACCTTGATGAACTTGATTTTCTTAAGTATTTCGGAAATGACGGTAAAACCAAATCAATAGCAGTGTATGTTGAAAGCATTGAAAAGGGAAAGGATTTTCTCGAAGAAGCTTCCCGTATCAGCCGCGAAAAGCCTGTTATTGTGCTGAAGGCAGGAAGAACAGCTGCCGGGCAGTCTGCTGTAAGTTCTCACACAGGAAAGCTTGCAGGTTCTGACAGGGTAATAGACGGAGCATTCAGACAGCACGGTATTCTGAGGGTGCTGGATGATGAGGAGCTCTGCGATGCTGCCAAGGTTCTTTCAATGTCATCTCTTCCAGGGGGAAACAGGATAGCGGTGGTAACTGCTGCCGGAGGATACGGTGTGATGTGCGCCGATTATATCGAGGAAAAATCTTCAAGAGCCCAGCTTGCCATGGCCAGTTTTTCAGAAAAAACATCGGAAAGACTCAAGCAGGTTAACCTGGGTTTTGCATCATCGAAAAATCCGGTAGACATCACAGCAGCAGCAGACAGCGCGACATACGCGGAAAACCTTAAAATCCTGCTTGAGGATGACGGCGTTGATATGGTTATCTGCATAGCATTCTTTTCCCCTGTGGGTATGTCTGATGACCTTGTGACTCATATTTCCGAAATGTCCCATAAATATGATAAGCCAGTTCTTGTTTTTACGGAATACGGTCCTTTTACAGACAGTTATCTGAAACGTTTCTACAATGAGGGAATTGCGGGATATCCTTCAATTTCAAGAGTTGTAAGAGCTGCAAGATTTCTTGTGGAAAGAAAACATCTGCTTGAAATTCCCGGAGGTGAAGCATGAAGGAAATAGTAGCCGGGTGGCTTAAAAGCCTTAGAGTCGAAGGAAAGCCTGATGAATGGGAATCCAAGAATCTTCTCAGGCAGGCAGGGATAAATGTTCCCTCCGGTAAGAGAATAATGCCGGGAGAAAAAGTTGATCCGGGGGAACTTGATTTCCCTCTTGTTCTGAAGGTGTGCGACCCAGATATTCTTCATAAGACAGACAGGGGAGGCGTCAAACTCAATGTTACAGCTGAAAATTTTCTGGAAACCAAAAAAGAACTTGAGGCTGAATTCCCCTCTTCCCCGATACTTGCCGAGGCAATGTGCAAAATAAAGGGGACAGAATTTATTCTTGGAGGGCTTCTTGATCCTGTATTCGGCCCTGCTGTGATGGCTGGTGCAGGCGGGGTTCTTACAGAACTCTATAAAGATGCTGTTTTCCGCTTGTGTCCATGTTCAAAGGCAGAATCTGTAAGAATGCTTAAGGAGCTTAAAATATCTCCTGTTCTGGAAGGCTACAGGGGAAGCAAACTTGAACTTGATTCCCTTGCTGATGTAGTCTCCAGGGTCAGTCTTTTCTTTGATGCGTTTGAAGATAAACTGAGCCAGATAGATATCAATCCGATTGTATTTACTGATGACGGCTGGACAGCTCTTGACTGTGTTTTTATTCTCAAAGAGATGAAGTAAAACACTCAATATTATATTTTAAGGCTGACGGCGGAAGCCGTCAGGGTTTAAGATCCAGAGATCAGAATTTCATCTTTTACTGTCAGTCATCATGATTTCTGTACAAATCAGTTTTTAACAGATATGAAGAATTGCAAATGATTGCATTTCTTTCGTGAAATGCGTTATGCGAAAAATAATATAAAGGATTCTGGAAATGGGTATTTCAAAGGAAATAAAAGGTTTTATCGGAAACTCCTCATTCATCCGCAAAATGTTTGAAGAGGGAAATGAACTGAAAAAAATATATGGAAAGGAAAATGTCTATGATTTTACGATAGGCAATCCTGACCTCAGGCCGCCTGAATCTTTCAGAAAAGCAATAATCAAAGCTCTTGAAAATAATGAGAGGGGATTTCACAGTTATATGCCGAATGCAGGGTATGATTTTGCAAGAAAGGCTGTAGCCGGTAGGGTGGCCTCTGAACAGTCCTCAGATGTGACAGGTGATAATATAATCATGACATGCGGGGCAGGTGGTGCGCTTAATGTAATTCTCCGAAGCATTCTCAACAGGGGGGACAATGTCATTGCATCAATTCCCTATTTTGTTGAATACAAGTTTTATGCAGCCAATTTCGGCGGAGAAATGCAATTTGTGCCGTCAAAAGAAAATTTTGACCTGGATATAGGGGAAATAGAAAAAGCAATCGATAAATCTACTGCTGCTGTGCTTATTAACTCGCCGAATAATCCTTCCGGTATGATCTATCCTGAAACAACTATAAGGGAACTCGGGAAAATGCTTGAATCAAAAAGCAAAGAGACTGGCAGGGAAATATATCTTCTATGCGATGAACCTTACAGGAAAATTGCCTATGACGGTATTACTGTGCCGCCTGTTTTCCCCCACTACAGAAATACCCTGATTGCAACATCATGCTCGAAAGATCTTTCAATTCCCGGTGAAAGGATAGGGTGGATTGCTGTTAACCCTGCTGCAGATAATTATGAAGAACTTTCATCCGCACTTGTCATGTGCAACAGGATACTCGGTTTTGTCAATGCGCCCGCCCTGATGCAGAGGGCAATAGCAGTTGTGATAAATGATACTGCTGATATGAATGAATATCAGAGAAAGAAGGATATACTCTGCAAAGGTCTCAGGAAAATCGGTTATGAATTCAATGAGCCGAAAGGTACTTTTTACCTGTTTGTAAAATCCCCGGCAAGTGATGACCTGGGATTTGTAGATATTCTAAAGAAAAATCTGGTGCTTGCAGTGCCTGGAAGCGGATTCGGTATGCCTGGATATTTCCGTATTTCCTTCTGTGTATCAGATGATGTAATTAAAGGATCAATGGGAGGTTTTGAAGAAGCATATAAAACAGCAGTTGCAATGAGTAAAAGGGCTGGAAATGAGTAGTCAGACTGATATTGCCTGCGGCAAACAGCTGGCTGGAATTTCTGCATTTTGCTTATTTGTAAAAAAAATTTTAATAGCTTTTTGCTGAATATGCCCATATAATATACGGTATATTATGAAATTTGATGAAGTAAATAAACAGATTCTTTCAATACTTCAGGAGGATGGATCTATAACCAACTCCGAGCTGGCGAAAAAGATAGGGCTGGCTCCTGCGAGTACTCTTGAGAGGGTCAAGAAACTTGAAAAAACCGGTGTTATACGAAAATATGTTGCGCTGCTTGATGCTGAAAAAGTGGGCCGTGATATTGTTGCGTTTGTCGAAATATCAATGAGTGAACATTCAGCAGAGGCTATAAGGCTTTTCAGCAGTGAAATAGCTAAAATACCGGAAGTTCTGGATTGTCACCACATCTCCGGGGACAAGGATTTTCTGCTTAAGGTTGTTACTGACAGTATTAAAAATTATGAGAAATTTGCGCTTGAAAAACTGGCGGTAATTCCCCATGTAGGAAAAATCAGTACCCTGTTTGTTCTTTCAACTATTAAATCCGAAACATCACTGCATCTTGAATAAACATCTGTATTCAGTTATTTCTGGATACTGCCGAATATTATCCGGTTGTATTTCTTGACAGCCGAATCTTCAGGGAATACAATAAAATATTGTATCATTTCATTAACGAAATAAATTAAAAAATTTCAGGAGGTATTGAATTGAGTAATTCAAATGAAAGAGAACAGCTTGCGAGCAGGCTTGGTTTTCTTCTGATCTCTGCAGGTTGTGCAATCGGGCTTGGTAATGTATGGAGGTTCCCGTTCATAACAGGAAAA
This sequence comes from Spirochaetia bacterium, assembly GCA_963662265.2. Taxonomy (GTDB): domain Bacteria; phylum Spirochaetota; class Spirochaetia; order CADAEX01; family CADAEX01. The sequence continues at coordinate 181,667 of CAXXHA010000036.1, forward strand.
TACGGTGGAGCAGCTTTTGTTCTTATCTATCTCGTATTTCTTGTAATTCTCGGTCTCCCTGTTATGATAACAGAATTTGCTATCGGCCGTGCAGGGCGTAAAAACATTGCAGGTGCGCTTTTGGCCCTTGAGCCGGAAGGATCAAAATGGCACCTGTACGGTAAGCTTGCAATTCTGGGTAACGTCATTCTTATGATGTTCTACACTACAGTTGCAGGATGGATGCTGGCATATTTCTTTTATATGGTGAAAGGGGATCTTTCAGGACTGACACCTGACCAGGTCGGCGGCTTCTTCGGCGGCATGCTTGGAAGTCCGGGAACACTTGTCTTCTGGATGCTGCTTACTGTAGTTCTCGGATTTTTTATCTGTTCACTCGGACTTCAGAAAGGTGTTGAAAAAGTAACCAAGATTATGATGTCAGCTCTCTTTGTAATCCTGATTATTCTTGTATTCAGGGCAGTGAGTCTTCCGGGAGCAGGTAAAGGTGTTTCTTTCTATCTTAAACCTGATTTCGGCAAAGTAGTTGAAAACGGTCTGTGGGAAACAATCTATGCTGCAATGGGACAGGCATTCTTTACCTTAAGTCTTGGTATCGGTAGTATGGCTATTTTCGGCTCATACATCGGAAGAGAAAGATCACTTACAGGCGAATCAATAAACATCATGGTACTTGATACTTTAGTTGCGCTTCTCGCCGGTATGATTATCTTCCCGGCATGTTTTGCTTTCGGACAGGATCCAGGTGCAGGCCCGGGTCTCATCTTTGTAACTATTCCCAATATTTTCAACAATATGGCTGCAGGAAGGCTCTGGGGATCATTATTCTTCCTGTTCCTGAGTTTTGCAGCTATGTCAACAGTAATTGCTGTTTTTGAAAATATCATGGCTTATGCAATTGATGAGTGGGGATGGACCAGAAAGAAAAGCGCGGCTGTCGGTGGTGTTGCAATGTTTCTTCTTTCACTTCCATGTGCTTTCGGTTTCAATATCTGGAGTTCATTCCAGCCTCTCGGAGAAGGATCTGCTGTAATTGACCTGTGGGACTTTATTGTAAGTATGAACCTCCTTCCTGTCGGTTCTCTGATATTTGTTGTTTTCTGTTCCTATAAAATCGGTTGGGGATGGGACAACTTTATCAAGGAAGCTGATGCTGGCGAAGGTATTAAATATCCTCAGTGGATCAAGCCCTATGTAAAATATGTTATTCCTGCAATTATGATTATTGTATTTATTCAGGGATATATTGATAAATTTTCCGGCTAGAAAATTGATTGGAGAATATTAAAAAAAGGCTGTGGATCCGGTTTTCTGTTTTGCCGACGTTGCAGAAGCTGATTCAGGTCTTTTATGAAATAAACCCCGGTGCTGCGAAGTACCGGGGTTTTTGTTTTCAACCATATAAATATGCGTTGTTATTTTTCTTCTGTCAGTATTGAAGCTGGCAAGTATTTATCCTTTCATCAGCTCTTCTGCTACTCTGATTGCTTCAACACCGTCTTTGGAATAGTTTGCTCCTATTGACTCTGCCCATTCTCTTGTTACAACAGCTCCTCCCACCATAAAGGGGCAGTCAATTCCCTCTTTTTTAGCCATTTCCATGACTTCAGGCATTTTTATCATAGTTGTTGTCATCAGGGCGGAAAGCGCGATAATCTGGGGTTTGTAATCTTTTGCAGCTTTTATTATTTCTGCAGCAGGAATATCCTTGCCAAGGTCTATAACTTCAAATCCGAAATTCTTCATCATCAGTACAACAATATTCTTTCCTATATCGTGTATATCCCCTTCAACTGTTGCAAAAATAATTTTTCCCTTGCTTGCGCCCTCTTCCTGGTTCAGCATCGGTTCTAGAAGTGTGAACCCTTTTTTCATTGTTTCAGCGCTTGCTATAAGCTGCGGCAGGAAATATTCCTTTTTATCATAGAGTTCCCCGACATGAATTATTGCAGGTATCATGATTTTTTCAAGGAGGTAGCTTGCCTCTGTTTTTTCTTCAACAGCTTTCTTTATTACAGGAAGGATATCATCCCTTATCCCCTCAATAATCCCTTTTCTTACCAGCTCTTCACTGGACAGCTTTTCCTCTGCGGGAAGTTTTTTTTCTGCTGTTTCAGCAGCATTGTTCTGGCAGAAAGATATATAGCTGAGTGCGTCCTTGTCCCTTTCGGTGAGAAGGTCTGATGCAGCTTTCAGTTCCATCAGCAGCTTGTTTGCAGGGTTTGCAATTACATGGTTCAGGCCGTTGAAAACTGCCATTGCAAGGAAGGTTGCATTGATTCTTCCCCTTTCAGGAAGGCCGAATGAGATATTTGAAAGCCCTGCAGCAGCGCCGAATCCGTTTTCTGTTGCCCATGAGATTGTTTTCAGTGTTTCTTTGGCAGCTTCCGGTTTTGAAGAGACAGTCATTACAAGTCCGTCTACCAGGATATCCTGTTTCCTGTACCCGAGTTTTTCCGCCTTTTTAAAGACATCCTTTATTATATCGACCCTTCTCTCTGCTTTTGCAGGCAGTTCATCATCTGTCAGCGGCAGCATTATAAACATTGATCCGTATTTCGCGGCAACCGGGAGAAGCTTTTCAATCTTCTCTTTTTCCCCTGATATTGAATTGATTAAGGCTCTTCCCGGATAATACCTGAGTGCTGCCTCGACAACTGAAATATCTGATGAATCAATAACAAGCGGAAGGTCCGTCTGGGGAGAAAGAAGGCTTATCAGATCAAGCATAGTCTGTTTTTCATCAATACCCGGCATTCCCGCGTTTACATCAAGAAAATCAGCCCCGTCATTTCTCTGTTCGAGCGCGAATTTTCTTACTGTTGTAAATTTCCCCTCTTTGAGTTCCGCCTGGAGCTTTTTCTTTCCCGTGGGATTTATCCTTTCCCCGATAATCCTGACCGGACTGTTTTTCCAGGTTATAACTGCCTCACGGGAACTTGAAAGTGAGAAGCATCCGACACCCCCTTCAGGCGGAAGAACAGGTTTTTTACCCTCCATGGCCTTACTCAGTGCATTTATATGGAGTGGAGAAGTGCCGCAGCATCCTCCCATTATGTTTACACCTGCATCGCAGAATGCATCTGCATAGGATGCGAAATCAGTTTCATTCATGGGGAATACAGTCTGGCCATCAACAATTGTAGGCATCCCCGCATTCGGTTTTGCAACAAGTGGGATATCTGTTATATGCTTGATTCTTCTGATTACTTCCAGCATTTCCGCAGGACCTGTGGAACAGTTGCAGCCCACAGCATCTGCACCGAGGCTCTGGAGCGTAATAAGTGCTGCTTCGGGAGATGTCCCGTTGAGTGTTCTTCCGTCAGGTTCGTATGTCATTGTGACTATTGTAAAAGCATCGGGATCGGTTTCCTTCACTGCAATAAGAGCAGCCCTTGCCTCCTGAATATCCATCTGGGTTTCAATTACAAAGAGGTCGGCTCCCCCGTCAATGAGTCCCCTGACCTGCCTCTTGCAGGACTCAACAGCTTCATCAAAATCAACTTCTCCGAAAGGCTTTATAAAATGCCCTGTCGGCCCTATATCGCCTGCAACAAGAGTGTCTTTTCCTACAGCTTCCCTTGCCATTTCCGCGAGTTGTCTGTTGACCCCCTCGACATCTTTTTCGCCGTATTCTTCAAGCTTGTAGCTGTTTGCCCCGAAAGTGCATGTATATATTATATCTGAGCCTGCATCTGCATAGCTTTTGTATATGGATTTCTGTACTTCAGGATTTTGAATTGCCCACAGTTCAGGACATACACCAACAGGCATCCCCTTCTTCTGAAGCTCGGTACCTGTCGCCCCGTCAAGAATAAGAATTTTATTCTCAAGCATTTTTCTTATTTCATTTCCATGTTTCATAGTGTATCTCCTGAAATACTGATTTATTGTTTTTTTACATTAAATTATGATTGTTTTCAACACAGATATCTGATGAAATTTTCCTGGTAATAATATCTGAGGCCTGAGTTTTTCAGATAATCCCTGTTATTGCAATTACAGATTTCTGCGGTATCATCATGAAGCTTTTTGTAAGAGTGATTCCCAGTTTATCAAGGTCAAGGATATCATATATTGTTTTCTGGATCTCGAGGCTCAAGTCCCCGTATCCCGGTGAAAAACGCTTTGAAAGCAGTTTTTTTGATTCTCTCACAAGGTTCCTGCTGTAGAGAGACATCACATAATCAAGACCTGAATCCACAATTTCACCTGCAGCAGCATCAATCACAACAGCTTTTGTCATTTCAGATTTCTGGCATTCCTCGACAGCATCCATTACTGCTTTTCCCCCGGTAATTCCCATCAGTAATACTTCATTTGAATCTTTCAGGAACCTGGAAAGGTATTTGCTGGTTATTTTAAATGAATTGTCATCAGTATTTTTTTTATCGGCAGGAAATTCTACAGTTACAGAATCATCATCCCTATCAGTTATTTTAAGCCTTTCCGCAGATGCTTTCAGGCTTAGCAGGAATGCTGCCTCTTCAATATAGCTGTTAACTTCAGCCAGGAATGAATCAGATACTTCGGCTGTTTTCTTCTTGTATCCGAGCCGAACAAGTATTGGGTGGCTGTCAATTTTTACAGGTATACTGCTGATAATCATGGCCTATTATACCAGAAGCAAATAAGTTTATTACATAGCCATATCTGTTTAATTTTACTATTTAGGATAATTTCAATTTATTTTACTTAACTGTAAAGCTCCTTTTTTACAGCAATTCCTATTTTTTCGATAGTATACGGTTTTTTTATAAACTGTCCTGCCCCGAGTTTCATTGTTTCCCTGACTCTGTCATTTTCCGCATAACCGCTTGCAATTACAGCTTTCTGGTCATGCTTTACTTCAAGGATTTTCCTGTATGTTTCCAGCCCGTCAACGTCCGGATCTTCCAGAATCATATCCAGGATAACAAGGTCTGTCCTGTTGTTCCTGACAAACTCAACAGCCTCATCCGCATCTTTTACAGAAAAAGCATTATATCCGAGACTCTTCAGTATTTCACATGAAAGCTCTCTCTGTTCCCTGATATCGTCAACAATGAGAATATATTCTCCGTTGCCGGAATACGACTCTCTTTCATGGGGAACAGTGCTTTCTTCCAGTGCTTCCCTGGCTGCAGGAAAATAAAGCTGGAATTCTGTTCCCCAGTTTTCTCTGGTTTGAACATTGATAGCACCGTTATGGTCCTGTATTGTTCCCCAGACAACAGCCATTCCCAGCCCTGTTCCGCTTCGCCCCCATCACTTTTTTGGAAAAAAAGGGTTCAAAAATATGCTCAAGATCATCATTGCTGATTCCCTGCCCGTTGTCTTTTATACTGAGAAGTACATAATCTCCCTCATCTAGCTGCTGGTAACCTGTTATCGGTTTATCCGCATAGTAGTTTTCTGTTTTTAAGATTATCCTGCCTCCATCCGGCAGTGCTTCTGCCGCATTGTTTACCAGGTTCATTACAGATTTCTGAATATGTATTTCTGATCCCCTGATTTTCATCAGATCCGGTTCCAGAAAAGTTTCAATAGACACATCAGGATGAGATGACATTGTATTTACATGTTCAGGAGAAATCAGATACTGGCTTATTATCCTGTTTATATCCAGAAGAACAGACTGCTGAACCCCTCTCCTTGCCAGTGCAAGAAGGTCTTCAACAATGGCTGCAGCCTTGTTCCCTGATGTCAGTATTGTCTGTATATATTTCCTGTGGGGGTCATCTTCTGCCATTGTCTCCAGGATAAGTTCAGGGTATCCTATAACTGCGGAAAGAACATTGTTAAGATCATGGGCAACCCCGCCGGCAAGGAGCCCGAGGGCTTCCATTTTCCTGCTCCTCAGAAGCTGCTCCTGTATCTGCCTGAGTGCTTCTTCTGCCCGGTTTCTCTCATCTGTCATCATGTTTGCAGATTCTGCAAGATTTCTGAACTCTTTGAATTTGATATTCTCTGTATCTATTTTTACTGATTTGACTGCTGATTGTTTGAAAAACTCATTGAACCTGTTGATATTCATTGTAATTGAACCTGCTGTGAATTTTGAAAACCTGAATATCAGAATAAGAGTGATGATTAGAACAAAGATAATAATTGCAATGTCCCTCGAAATATTTCCTATAAGTTCTTTCTGCTTTAAATTTATTATTTTATCAATTTCATCAACATATACACCGGTTCCGACAGTCCACTGCCAGTCATTGACATTTTTTATAAATGCTATTTTATTTCCGGGTCTTTCATTAGTGATGTATGATATTAACCTGTATTCCAGAAAATCCCCCTGTTCCTTTCTGGAAAGCCTGATCATTTCTCTGAAGATAAATTTCCTGTCAGCGTCCCGGTAATCAAGAAGATTATTGTTTATAATATCTCTATCCCTGTGAGCTAAAACTTTCCCCAGGTAATCTATCACAAAAATATAACCGTCTTTATTGAATCGTATTTTATTGATCCAGCCAAGTGTTTCATTTTTTATATCTTCTGTGAAATCCTCAATATATTCGCCTGTTCCTATGAACAAATTATAAGGGGGGAAGGATTTCAGAAAACCTATTTTCTTCATCATTCCGCCGGAATCACCCGGTTTAAACCAGTGCCATTCCATGAAACCTTCGCCTGATGATGAAACCAGTTTTATCGCTCTCTGTATTGTGTATAATCCTCTGCTGTCCTGTAAATCTATCAGGTTAGTCCCTTCAAGTTCGGGAGATGTAGGAAGCAGGATATTGTTTCCCTTCATATCATATATATAGAAATATCCCCTCCCGTTGTTGAATCTCACAGGGCGGAGAGCTTCTTTTATCAGGTTTATGATTTCGTTCCTGCTTCGCTTCCCTTTAAACCTGTTGTAAATACCTTCTGCAACAACATATGCTTCGTACACCCTTTCTTTCAGCGATGTTTCCAGTTCATTTCTCGTATGCTGCTTCCTGAACTCAATATATTCAATCGCCCTTGATACTTCGTCTCTGGCTTTCTCTTTCTGTTGAGTAATATAATTTGCACTCAGTGATTTTCTTTCGCTGCTGAATTTCCTTATTTCTCCCGAAATCAAAATACTTCCCACGATGAAAACAGAAATAAATGAGGTGAAAAACATGGCTGCTGTTACTGATTTCTTGAAGCTGTCTAAAAACTTCATTATTGAAAGTCCTCCGTAATACAGCAGCACTTTCCCGATGCAGAAACCTGTAAAACAGATAATTTGTTTATATTGTATTATGCTGTTGTACAACAATTTATGTATCTAAACTAAGTATAGGATTCTGAAGTTTCAGATGTCAATGTTGTGTTTTTCTCTCCCGGGTCCTGTTTGCGGGTTATCAGTTTTTTTTACTTTTCTTGCTTTCTGCATGGTATTGAGTTAAATTTACTGCATAATGATGCAATTCAGTTACACGCGACGGGAGAAAAGTAAATGAAAATAGGTTTTGTAGGGCTTGGAAAAATGGGCCTTCCTATGACTGAGCGGCTGCTTAAAGGCGGTCATGATGTTGTTGTTTATAACCGGTCCAGGGAAAAAGTGGAAAAAGCTGTTGAAAACGGTGCTGAAGGTTCTCAGTCGGTTGAAGAACTTGTTGACAGGCTTGAAGGAAGAAAGGTTGTATGGCTCATGGTCCCATCCGGCAGTCTTGTTGATGACATGATAGAAAAGGTTTCTGTTAAAATGAATAAGAACGATATAATAATTGACGGAGGGAATTCCAACTGGAAGGATTCCATGAGGAGGGGAACTTCCCTCTCTGAAAAAGGGATTCATTATATTGACTGCGGAACAAGCGGCGGCGTATGGGGACTTGAAAACGGATACTGCCTCATGTACGGGGGGGAAGAGGAGCCCTGCAGTTATGCAGAGCCGATTTTCAGGACTCTTGCCCCTGAAAACGGGTATCTCCGCTGCGGAAAAACCGGATCAGGCCATTTTGTGAAAATGGTCCATAATGGGATAGAATACGGGATGATGCAGGCCTATGCCGAAGGTTTTGCCATAATGGAGAAATCCGAGTTTAATATTGATAATAGGGCTGTAAGCAAAGTGTGGCAGCATGGATCAGTAATAAGATCCTGGCTTCTTGAACTTGCAGATAAAGCTTTTTCCGATGATCCGGAACTTGAAAAACTTGAACCGTTTGTTGCAGACAGCGGGGAAGGGCGGTGGACTGTAGATGCAGCTGTTGAACTGGGCGTGCCTGCTCCTGTTATTTCATCATCAATATTTTCGAGATTCCAGTCCCAGGGGAACGGCGACTTTTCAATGAAAATTCTTTCAGCGCTGAGAAATCAGTTCGGTGGACATGCTGTCAGGGAAAAAGGGAAATCCGGGGGATAATACTGTGGATAATGATTCAATCCTTGTAATCTTCGGAGCCTCAGGTGATCTTTCCAGGAGAAAGCTTATCCCTGCTTTTACAAATCTTTTAAAAAACGGCTCAATAGGCAGAAGGACAAAAATCCTTGGAGTTGGCCGTACAGATCTTTCTGATGAAGATTTCAGGCAGCTTACAGACTACAGCGGCAGGGATGATGCATTTTTCTACCAGCAGATTGATACGGAAGACCCTGTTTCCTATATAAAGCTGAAGGACAGGCTTTCAATCCTGGACAGCGGAGAAGAAAAGTGCGGCCGGTATATTTTTTACCTGGCAGTTCCCCCTGTGATGTATCCCAAAATAATTGATGGCCTCTCTCATGTTTCACTTAACATTGCCGGTGAAAAAAACGGCTGCAGAAGAATTGTCATTGAAAAACCTTTCGGAAGTTCCCTGAAAACAGCAGTTGAATTAAACGCTAAGCTTCATGCGGGATTTTCCGAGGAGCAGATTTTCAGAATTGACCATTACCTGGGTAAGGAGACTGTTCAGAACATCCTTGCCTTTCGTTTTTCAAACGGTATATTTGAACCTCTCTGGAACAGGAACTATATAAGCTTTGTGGAAATAACAGCAGCTGAAAGCATCGGTATAGAGAAAAGGGGCAGGTATTATGAAAAATCCGGAGCTCTCCGCGATATGGTGCAGAATCACCTGCTTCAGCTTACCGCAGTTGCAGCAATGGAACCGCCTGCCAGGTTTAACGCAGACAGTGTCAGGTCCGAGACTTTAAAAGTATTTCAGGCGCTGAGACTTTATGAAGAAGATGAAATACCTCTGAATGTTGTAAAGGGACAGTATTCGGAATCTGTCATCAGAGGGGAAAGAGTTAAAGGTTACCGTGAAGAGGATAATGTTTCCCCGGGTTCAAGGACTGAAACATTTGCCGCTCTGAGAGTCTTTATAGACAACTGGAGATGGGGCGGTGTCCCTTTTTTCATCAGGACAGGAAAAAAACTTCCTGCAAGGGTTTCTGAAATTGTGATTCATTTTAAACCGACACCTTCCCAGATATTTTCCGGACAGAACAGCAGCTGCAGCTGTGAAAATGTCCTGATTCTCAGAATTCAGCCGGATGAAGGTGTTTTAATGACTCTTGGAATGAAAAGGCCGGGAGGCGGTTTCGAAATACAGGAAATGGAGATGGATTTCAGGTATTCAGATATTTCCGATTCAGCGCTTCCCGATGCTTATGAGAGGCTTCTCTTTGATATTGTCCAGGGTGACCAGACCCTGTTTACACGATCTGACGGAGTAGAGGAATGCTGGAAATTTATTGATCCTGTAATCAGGTACTGGGAAAATAACAGTAGTGCCCCGGTTTTCAGTTATCCTGCCGGGACATGGGGACCTGAAGAAGCTGAAAAGCTGATAAAAGATTCAGGTTCCGGATGGAGGTATCCATGCAAAAATCTAACAGAAACAGGTACTTATTGTGAATTGTGATTTTTCAGTGAAAATTTTTGATAATGCTTCAGATCTTGTCATGTCGCTTTCGGAAGAATTTTTTGATGAAGTGAAAAAAATCATCGGAGAGGGAAGAAAGCTTAATGTTGCTTTATCGGGTGGAAGTACTCCTGACTTTTTTTACTCATATCTGGCAAAAACAGAAGAGGTGAAAAACCAGTTTCTTGATAATGTCAATTTTTTCTGGGTTGATGAGAGATGTGTTCCCCCCGATAATCCGGAAAGTAATTTCAGGAAGGTTAACAGCATACTCTTTGAACCTAAAGGGATCCGGGAGGATAATATCTTCAGGATAATGGGGGAAAACCCGCCGGAAGAGGAAGCCGAGAGGTACAGAAAGGTTCTTGAGGAAAATCTTCCCCGTAAAAACTCCTTTCCTTTTTTTGATATTGTTTTTCTTGGTGTAGGTTCTGACGGCCATATCGCGAGTCTTTTTCCTGAAAGCAGTCTCCTTAAAGTGAGGAAAAAACTCACAGGTGTTGCTGAATCTCCGGAAAACGGGATAAAGCGGATTACAATAACACTTCCTGTGATAAACAATGCCGGGAAAGTCATATTTATTGTAACAGGCGCAAAAAAAAGGAAAATTGTCAGGACTCTGTGTAGCTATGAAAATCATTCAAATATCCTGTACCCGGCGTCAATGGTAAAGACAAAGGATAATAATGTTGAATGGTATGTTGATTCCCTTGCCTGGTCTACATGGGAACAGGACAGCGACTGATTCAAACAAGGAAACATCTAGATGATAATCTTTATCAGTCCGATTTTTAACTGTCGGGCTTGTTTTGTACTTTTCCGGACAATTTGCAATATCCGGTTTATATAGTGTCTTCTGGGAACATCGTTTACTCAGGGTACAACCGGTGGGATTAAATTTATACAGGCTTTTCAGTTTTGTTTTCAGGATATGCAGGGGGAAAACTTCTCAAAAAAAAGCTCTTCCATTTTTCTGTTAATCCCCGGCGCCCTTGTTATAACTGCTTTCCTGTTTTTCCTTGCAGCAGTATACAGTTTCCTCTCTTTTATTATTCTCTCTGCAAGTTCCGAATCAGAACCTGTCAGCTGCTTTTTTTTATAAAGGTTTACAGTTCTTGAAAGCCTGAATGCAGTTATAAGCTGCTCTGTTGTCAGTGAACTGTTCCATGGATATGCCGAACTTCCCCTTAGAAGTCCCGGAGGTATATCATTGAAAATTTCTCTGCTGCTGAAATCAGGCAGACCGGGAACTGAGTAAAACATCGAAATTCCTGCTATGCCCGGGTTCTCCGCAATGAATAAGAGTGAGTCTATTACTTTCTCAGGTGTATCATTCTTCAATCCTGCAATAAAATAGGAGACTGCCGGGACAGATCTCTTATACAGGTAATTGAGCAGTTCTGAAAGATGGCTGCTGCTTCCTTTTCTTTTTTCACCGCCAATGACATCCGGGCTGACAGAGCCGAGTGTGAAGTTGAATTGTCTGAAATTCCTGTCAATAAGCTGTCCGCACAAGTCTGTGGAAAGGAGGTTGTAATCAAGGCCGTTTTCGGCGCTGTAGAGTATTTTTTCAGTTTCTGTGAATTTGCTGAAAAAATCTGTGAAAATATCCAGTATGCTGAAAAAATAGCTTTTATCTGTAAGCAGGTTATCATCCTCGAAATTTATAAAGAATTTTTTCCCCCTGTGCCTGGAAAATATTTCCTCTTTGTTGTTAAGCTCCTGTATTACTGATTCTGGAGGGACTTTTCTGAAATCCCTTCCGTGTGTTATGAAGTTTGAACAGAATCTGCATCTCTTGTTGCATCCCCTGCTGAGAAGTGCGGATATGTTTACTGAAGACCTATCTGATTTTGCCGCATTTACAGAGAGGCCGAAATCCCCCTCCTCTGTGTGTGGGGCTGTATAAATATTTTTATAAACTGCATCAGTCAGAAGGTTTCCCTTATCTCTTCCAGAGTCTTTATCCCTGTCCTGACTTTTAAAACTGCTGTTCAGCGAATTGAAGAATTCCCTTATTACTGTTTCCCCCTCGCCCGGGAGAACAGCATCGAAATATGGGGTAAAATAATCCGGATTAACAGAAACCCCTGCTCCCCCTGCTATCAGTCTCAGTCCGGGATTTCTTTTTTTCAGCTCTGCTGCAAGTTCCACTACCGGCTCGGCATAACAGTAGGCAAAAAGAGAGAAAAAAACTGCATCCGGCATTATTTTCTCAATTGCTTCGCAGCATTTCCCTGCTGATGGGCCGAATCTCCTGAAAGTGGAAAAAAAGGAACAGCTTCCTGTTTCCCCCTGTATCATATAATCCTTCAGGTAGGAAAGGTATCCCGGGAGCGGTATCTGTTTCCTTCTGCCTGAGATTGGCAGATTTATAATCTCCGTGTGTATCCTGCCGCAGTTTTCAATAATTTCCGCCGCCTTGAGTGCTCCGAGAGATGCAAAGCGGTGGTCTGTAAAATAAAAATCTTCGACAGGGGGAATAACAACTGCTGCTTTCATCATTGATATTTTAACCGGATATTCATGCTGCTTCAATATTGCATGATAAAAGAGATTAAATATAAATGTTTTTAATGATTTGTTCCGATAGATGTATTATGAAGAAGATATTTGTTATTTCATTATTTATACTGTGTGCTTTTTTTGTATATGCTACTTCGGGAGCAACAGAGGACCGTAACAATGACGGAAATCCTGACCAGTGGTATGAATTTTCCGCTGACGGAAACGAAGTTGTTAAATCTGATAACAATTTTGACGGCGTAGTAGATTATGAACTTGAATATGATTCAAACGGATTGAAGATTCTGGAATCCGAGGATTTCAACAGTGACGGTATAATGGATGATTTTTATTATTATGAAAACGGTATTCTTGTCAGGCATGAAGTTGATTCCAATTTTGATTCAGAGGTAGATCTCTGGGTATATCTGGATGAGGGTGTTTATATCAAAAAAATTGAGAGGGATACGGATTATGATGGAACTCCCGATATTATAAAGGAGTATTAATCCCTGATTCTTATCATATACTGACTGAAAAAAAATCCTTAAATCAAGGATTATCTGGATTATCAGAAATTTATTTTACGCCGGTTAAGCTTAACAAACCGGCTTTTTTTATGTATAAACATCAGGATAGTCATTTGCATGGATTTTGTGCAACATGCGTAAATTGCTTTTAAACAGCTGGATTTTTTTACAGGGATTTCTGTTGTTTTGTAAAATAATATCTGCTGCGTTGATTGGCTGAAATCATGACAGATCGGAGAGTGAATCAATATACAGGCAAAACGCAGAAAAATTTATATCAAAGTTGGGAAAAATGGGCAGACGGGAAAATAATATTAAAGAAAGGTCATCGAAAGCACCTGGCAGAAACCGGGATGTAGGCAGAAAGACAGCAGGCCAGGCCAGGAATTCCGCGGGAAAACGGGGCCCCGGCAGCTATTCAGGCCAGGCCAGGGGGGGGGGACCCGGCACAGGAAGATCTGATTCATCAGATAGCAGGTCAAAGCCTCAAAGCCGCGGAGCTTCAGGAAAAACATACAGGAGTAATACTGATTTTGATCATAAAAAAAGCTACAGCAGGGATTATTCCGGCAGGTCTTTTTCCGATACAGATACAGTAACACCATGTTTTGAGACAATAGTCGGGTTCCATGCAATTGAAGAGATGCTTAAAGAGAAAAATATTGAAGGCACTCTCTATATTTCCGGTAAGGGTAAACGGCATGAAAAAATATCTGCCATGTCTGCAGGTATGAATATAAAGATTCAGAAAGTTTCAGACGAGGTGATTCAGAAAAAGTCTCCCGGTATTGATCCCCGGGGTGTTGTTCTTGAAGTTACAGGTAAGAGGGAAAAAAGCAGGGAAACCAGTGTTAAGGTTTTTCTGGATAAGCTTGAGAAGTCCGGAAAGGAAAATTCCCTTGTTCTGATTCTTGACGGTATTACAGATCCCCATAATCTGGGTGCAATCCTCCGGTCTGCAGACCAGTTTGATGTTGATCTTGTGATCCTCCCTTCAAGCAGAAGCGCGGGAGATAACTCGACAGTAAGGAAAATATCTTCAGGCGCTTCCGAATATGTGCCGCAGGCTGTTGAAAACCTTTCACGTGCTGCCGATCTGCTCAAGAAAAGCGGATTCTGGATTTATGCTGCTGATATGGGCGGTGATGATTCCTGGAAGCTGAATCTAAAGGGGCGGACTGCCCTTGTTCTCGGCAGCGAAGGGGAAGGGGTTTCCAGAATACTGACAGAAAAGAGCGACAGTATTATTAAGATACCTGCGTCAGGTCATGTAGATTCATTTAATGTTTCGGTTGCTGCCGGAATACTCATGTATGAGACAGTCAGGCAGTTTTCTGTCTGATTACTATATAAAAAAAGGCTGTCCGGATATATTCCGGACAGCCTCTGCTCTATGATTTATCCTGTTCTATTCAAAAAATTTGATAATTCTGTATAAACAAGGGACAATTCATCATGAACTGCCCCTTTTGTGTTTTTTGCAGACTGTCTGCCTTCAAAAATATCTATAAAAAATGATTTTTGAATATATAATACTGTTTTAAAAAATCATCGGAATCCACATAGGCAGATAAAGAAGCAGCATTAAAACAGTCAGAAGTCCCAGCATGAAGGGGAGTATTGCTTTTGTCATTTTTTCTATGGATAGTCCTGTAATTGTGGATGCAACATACAGGTTTATTGCAACCGGAGGTGTTATCATTCCTATCGATAGACCGACAACCATGACAAGCCCGAAATGAACAAGGTCGATTCCTATCTCATTAATCAGGGGCAGGAACACCGGGGTAAGTATTATTAATGCAGATGCTGTTTCCATGAATACACCTGTAACCAGGATTATAACTGTAATAAGAAACAGTATGATAAGCGGATTTGAAGACAGAGAAAGCACTCCCTGTGCAATAATTGAAGGTATATTCCAGTTTGCAAGTATCCAGCTCATTATTGAAGATGTTGCTATGATAAACATGATAACTGACATTGTCATTGCAGATCTTGAAATAATTTTAACAATATCCTTAAGCTTCATATCCCTGTAGATGAAGAATGAAACTATTAATGCCCAGTTTACAGCTATTACAGCAGCTTCTGACGGAGTGAAATATCCGCTGAATATTCCTCCCAGTATTATTACCGGTGTAAGAAGACCCCATAATGCGTCTCTGAATGTTTTAAGTATGTTGATTACAGAGAATTTCGCACCTTTCGGATAATTTCTGCTGTGGGCCTGTTTTATGGCAATAATAATCAGTGTCAATCCCATGAGTGTTCCCGGAAGAAATCCATTCAGGAACAGTCTGGCAACAGACTGGTCAGCAATAACTGCATAGAGAATCATCGGTACAGATGGGGGGATTACCACCCCGATTGTACCACTTGCCGCGATCAGGGAAGCAGATGATGCTTCATCATATCCTTTTCTTTTCAGTTCAGGAACAAGTGTTGTTCCCACTGCTGCTGTTGTCGCTGCTCCCGAACCGGAGATTGCAGCAAAAAACATGCCTGCAAGAACTGCCACGATTGAAAGGCCCCCTTTCATGAATCCGAAGATAGCATCGGCAAATTCAACCAGCTTTTCTGAAATTTTCCCTTTTGCCATTAAATCTCCGGCAAGGATAAAAAAAGGCACTGCAATAAGTGCAAAGCTGTCAGTTCCTGAAAACATTCTCTGTGTAACAATGAGAAGGGGAATCCCCTCATTGACAAGGACTACAATTGATGAAAGTGCTATAGCTATGGCTACCGGAATTCCCAGCAGCAGTAGCACGAAAAAAGATGTAAATAATATTAATGTCATGCTGTTTTCTCCTGGTCATTTTTTTGGGGAGAAAGGACCTCAACGATTTTAGTTAAGGCATGTATGCCCATGACGGCACCGGAAAAAGGAATAATAAAATATATGTATTTCATGGGAAGCCGGAGTGATGCAGAAACCTGTGTTGACTGCATCTGCATGTATTTAATACCGTAAACAATGATTACTGCAAAAAAAAACGGCTGCAAGAACATGGCTTATAATCTGTAATATTTTTCTTGCTGCAGAAGGGAAAACATCAATGAGAAAAGTTACTGCGATATGCATACCTCTTTTATAGGCCATTGTCGCGCCCAGAAAAGTAGACCATACCAGAAGATACCTTGCAGCTTCTTCTGACCAGCTGAGCGCGTCAAAAAAAACTCTGAAAATAATCTGCATGGTAATAGCAATTATCATACAGATTATTGCCAGAAAAGTTATATATTTTATAGCATTGTCTATTGTCAGACTTATTTTCTCTATAATCCGAACTGTGCTCATAGCACCTCCTGTTTATGTGTAACCGGATCATTCAACAGGCTTGGAAATCAGCACTTTACTCTTTTTATTACCTGTTATCTGTGATAAAAACCAGCCCCGGTGCATAGCTGGAACCTTCTGCCGGGACTGGTTTTTATTAATATGTTATTTATAAAATTCCTTATTAATTAAGCTGCTCACGGATCTGGTCGATGTAGTCTCCGTATTTCTTACCGTATTTTTCATATACAGGTGCAACTGCTTCCTGGAATTTCTTTATATCAGGTTGAACAATTTCCATGCCGTTTTCCCTGAGTTTAGCCATCTGCTCCTCTTCACTTTCCGCATTTGCTTTTCTTTCAAATTCAGCAGCTTCCTGTGCCGCTTCCTTGAATATTTTCTGAACTTCGGGTGAGAGTTTGTTGAATTTGCTGATATTCATGAGAAATGCAGCAGGAGCATATGTATGACGTGTCATCGAAAGATGATTCTGTGTTTCGTAAAGCTTGAAAGAGTAGATTACATTTACAGGGTTTTCCTGTCCATCGATAGTTCCCTGCTGAAGTGCTGTAAGAGCTTCTGTCCATGCCATTGGAACTGCGTTGGCTCCGAGAGCTTTGAATGTATCGATATAAACCGGATTTTCCATAACACGGACTTTTAATCCCTGTACATCATCCGGTGTCATTACAGATCTGCTTGAATTTGTAAGGTTTCTGAACCCTCTTTCTGCATATGCAAGACCCTTGATATTTACTGTTTCCAGCTTACCAAGAATTTTCTGGCCGATTTCCCCGTCAAGAACTTCATATGCTTCTTCAGGACTGGCAAAAAGAAATGGGAGTTCAAAAACTCCGATATCTTCAACAAAGTTAACAATTGGACCGTTTGTTATAATTCCCATATCAACCGTACCCATCTGCATACCTTCAAGAAGTGTTCTCTCATCTCCGAGAGTAGCGTTGGGATAAAGCTCAATGTTAATTTTTCCGTCAGTCTTCTGTTCCACGATTTCTTCAAATTTCATGGCTGCAATGTGAAAACCGTCTTTTTCGTTAACTACATGAGCAAGTTTAATTGTCTGCTCCTTGACAGTTTCTCCCTTTGATGTAGAACCATCTGATTCTGCATTTTTCTTGCTGCATCCGATAAGTAGGAATGAAACGCTGATAATCATGACAATAATTATCCTGCTGGTTTTGTTCATTTATGTCCCCTTTTTGTTTTTTTGTAATATTGCAGTATTTTTTTAATTTGTTCAAATACCGTGATGTGCTATTTTAGTAAAAAATAGATAGATTTAAGTTTATTTTAATTACGAAAAAATATTTAAGTGGATAGTATATGAATTAGTCTGTGGTTGAATTATTTATTTAAAGGTGAAATATGGTTCAGGCAAACGCTGACTCTCATGATATTTAAACAGTGAAAACAAAACAGCAGATCCAGGGACAGGATCTGCTGTTTTGCCCTGTATAAAAAAGGCTGTCCGGATATATTCCGGACAGCTTCTTATCTATGATTTATTCTGTTCTATTCAAAATTTCTGATAATTCTGTCGGCAAGGTGGACCGCATTGAGAACACCCTGTTTGCCTATACCCATTGTTGCGCAGGGGATTCCCTTGGGAAGCTGAAGTATGGAAAGAAGTGCATCCATTCCGGCCAGTTCTCCCGCAACAAGCGGAATACCTATAACAGGTTTGTGTGATATTGATGCGACAACACCTGGAAGAGCAGCACTCAGGCCTGCTGCTGTTATCAGTATTTTGTAGTTATCCTGCTCTTT
This sequence comes from Spirochaetia bacterium, assembly GCA_963662265.2. Classification (GTDB taxonomy): domain Bacteria; phylum Spirochaetota; class Spirochaetia; order CADAEX01; family CADAEX01. The sequence continues at coordinate 199,585 of CAXXHA010000036.1, forward strand.
TTCCAGAAATTCTGTCAGTTCCGGAAGATTCCTGTGAGCTGAATAAACTTTGAGGTCATAGCTCATCCCTTTTTCATCCATAAGGTCGATACCCGGAGCTATGTTTTTTTTGTCTGACTCTGATCCGATAATAAAGAGTATATCTTTCATTTAATTTTACCTCTCAAAAAATTTTTTACCGATATCATTTCTGTGGAAACAGTCTTTGAAATATACTTCATCCACAGCTTTGTAAGCGTTGCTGTTTGCTGTGACATAGTTGCTTCCCAGGCCTACTACGGTAAAGCACCGGCCTCCGCCTGTTACAACATTCCCTTCCTCGTTATGTTTTGTTGCAGCATGGAAAACAACTACATATTTTTCATTGAATTTTGGTATGTAATCCACCGGAATATTTTTTTCATATGTTCCCGGGTATCCGCCTGCCGCAACAACAACTCCTATTGCGGAGTTTGTTGATATTTTGAGAGGAAAACTGCTGAGTTTCTCCTCTGTAATTGTTTCTATGAGGTCGCCGAAATCTGATTTAATAAGAGGAAGGAGTGACTGGGTTTCAGGATCTCCGAATCTTACATTGTATTCAAGCAGCTTGGGACCATCTTTTGTAACCATGATTCCGAAATAGAGAACCCCTTTGTAGCCAAGGTTTTCTTTTTTAAGTCCTTCGAAAGTAGGTTCAACAATATCTTTCTTTATTTTCTCAAGAAGCTCTGATGTCACCTGGGGCACAGGGCAGATCGAGCCCATACCGCCTGTATTAGGTCCCCTGTCATCATCATATGCTTTTTTAAAATCAGCGCATGAAGGAAGTATTACGTAATCCCTGCCGTCTGAAAGGGTGAATATTGTTGTTTCCCATCCCACCAGGAATTCCTCAATTAAAAGCTTGTCATCTTCAAGAATATCAAGGCCGAAAGCAAGAAGTTCATCCTTGTCGTCAGATTCCAGTACACCCTTCCCTGCTGCAAGGCCGCTCTTCTTGATAACAATTTTACCGCTGCTGTTTTTTATATATTCTTCAAATTCTGCTTTATCATCAAATTCTCTGGCATCGGCAGTCGGTATATTGTATTTAAGCATGAAGTCTTTGGAAAAAGCCTTGCTTGATTCAAGCATTGCAGCTTCCCTGTGCGGACCTATTGCATTTATTCCGGCCTCCTGAAGGGCATCTACAATTCCTGCTGCAAGCGGGGCCTCCGGACCCACAAACACGACATCAATTTTGTACTTTCTGCATGTTTCAATTACCATTTCACTGTTGCACGGATCAATGTCCGGCAGATTATCGGCAAGTTCTGCTGTACCCGCATTTCCGGGTGCCGCGTATAGACCTGTAATAATATTGCTCTTTGCAAAACTCCAGGTAATTGCATGTTCTCTTGCTCCTGATCCCAGAACCAAAACCTTCAAAGTAATACCTCCTTTTGATGAAAAACAAGCTAACTGCTCAGGTGCTGAAATTATCCAGAAGTGTTTCAATCACTTCCGGATAGTAAGTATGTTCTATGTTATGTATCTTTTTTTCAATTTCTTCAATAGGCTCACTGCCGCATCTTGTAAAAGACTGCTGCATAATGACAGGTCCGGTATCCATTCCCTCATCAACATAATGGATTGTTATGCCTAGCCTGCTGTCGCCTGAATTGTAACTTTCTTCAATTCCGTGAGCACCCGGGTACTTCGGAAGAAGTGCAGGATGAATATTTATTATCCTGTTTTTGTAGGATTCAATCAGAAGGGGAGTGAGGATTCGCATAAAACCGGCAAGTGATACAAGATCCACTTTTTCCTTTTCAAGGATATCAATAATATCCTTTTCCGCTTCCTCTCTGCCCCTTTTGTAATAGGAAACATGGTAGCTTTTAATCCCCAGAGCTTCTGCCCTGGCAAATGAGTAGGCATCTTTCCTGTCGCATATCATACAGGCGATTGTATGCTCTGTTTTCAGAATATATTCAGCAATTGCCTGGAAATTTGAGCCGTTGCCGGATGTAAAAACTGCCAGTCTCGCCATTATTTCAGTTTGCCGATTTTCAGAACTTCAATTCCTGATTTTTTCCCGTGCTCAATAACAGAATCCGCATCAGCTGCCTTGACTATAAAAGCAATCCCTATACCCATATTGAATACTTTTCTCATTTCTTCTGTTGCGAGATTTCCCTGGTCCTGAATCTTTCTGAATATTTCCGGGACTTTCCAGGAAGAGAAATCAATATCCGGAACAAGGTTGTCGGGAATTGTTCTCTTGAGGTTTCCTACAAGACCGCCCCCAGTGATATGGGCAGCAGAAAGTATTTTACCTGTCTTAAGAAGCTCTTTAAGATCTTTTACATATATTTTTGTAGGTTTAAGGAGTTCTTTTCTCCCTTCAATATCATCTTTTTTTATTACCTTACGGGCAAGTGAGAGTCCGTTTGAGTGGATACCTTCTGATTTGAGTGCGAGGACTGCATCTCCTGATGATATCTGATCTTTTTTGGGAAGTATGTTTTCCTTGCTTACAAGGCCTACACAGAATCCTGCAAGGTCAAAGTCATCCTCTGAATATACATCAGGCATTTCCGCTGTTTCTCCCCCCGCAAGTATGCATTCAGACTGTTCACAGCCTTCTACAACACCTTTGATTATTTCCTGCATCTGTTTTTCATTCAGTTTACCGCATGCGATATAGTCAAGAAAATTGACAGGATCAGCTCCGCAGACAATAAGGTCGTTAACACACATTGCAACAAGATCGATACCTATTGTATCGTATTTCTCCAGCTGTCTTGAAATAAGAAGTTTTGTTCCTACTCCGTCAGTTGTTGAGAGGAGTACAGGTTTTTTGTATTTTTCAGTATCTATTTCTATACCGCCGGCAAAACCTCCGATTTCGCCTGAAACAGCTTTGGATTTCAGGGAACCTATGAACTGGGCAAATCTGTCCCCTTTTTCAATATCAACACCTGCATCTGCATATGATTTTATATCCATTGTTTAATTCTCCTTGATTTTTACCGGATATTCGCCGTTAAAACATGCGTAGCAGAAGTCTTCCGGATTTGAAATACATTCTTTGAGTTTTTGTACAGGGAGGAAGAAGCATGAATCTGCCCCTATATGCTCTGCTATCTGGTCCGGGGTCATGTGGTTTGAAATAAGCTCCTCCCTTGTGGGAATATCTATTCCGAAATAGCATGGATTTTTAATTTCCGGTGCTGTGAGTCTTATGTGTACTTCTTTTGCCCCCGCTTCCCTGAGCATTTTTACAATCAGCCGGGCTGTTGTCCCTCTTACGAGTGAGTCGTCCACAAGGATAATTTTTTTATCTTTTACAACTTCTTTGACAGGATTGAGCTTCATTCTAACCATCAGCTCTCTCTGCTCCTTTGTAGGCATGATAAATGAACGCCCCGCATAATGGTTTCTTGAAAGACCGTATTCAAGCGGAAGTCCCGATTTTTCAGCATAGCCGAGTGCGGCGCAGTTACCTGAATCAGGAACAGACATAACAACATCACCCTTTACAGTCTCAACTTCGGCAAGGGCTGCACCCATTCTCTTCCTCTTTACATGAACAGATTTACTGAATATGGAGGAGTCAGGCCGGGCAAAATATATCAGCTCGAAAACACACTGGCTTTTTTTCTTTGATTCTGCAAAGAACTCCGATTTTATACCTGATTCATCGACAGTAATCATTTCCCCCGGAAGCACTTCCCTGTACTGATCAACCTGGAGAATGTCGAGTGCGCATGTTTCAGAGGCGAAGATTGTCATATCATCTTTATGTCCCATGTAGAGCGGTCTGAAACCCATAGGATCCCGGACAGCAATAAGTGAATCATCTTTCATCATCACAAGACTGTATGCCCCTTCAAGTACTGAAAGTGTTTTGAGGAGAGCATCTTTGAATGTCTTTTCCTTTGACATTGATATCAGGTGAAGGATAATTTCCGTATCTGTAGTGCTCTGAATTATTGCTCCGTCTGAAAAGACGATATCTTTCAGTTCTGAAGCATTTGAAAGGGTTCCGTTATGGGCTAGTGTAATTTCACCTTTGTTGCATACGACTTGTATCGGCTGGGCATTTTCAATTCTGTTGCCCCCTTTTGTCGAATACCTTACATGACCTATACCGGTATTTGACTGCCTGTCAAGCTGAAGATAACGGGAAAGAACAGTCGGGACCATCCCGAGATCCTTGTAAACTGTTACGCTCCCGTTTTTACGATATGCTACACCGGCACTTTCCTGACCTCTGTGCTGCAGTGTAAACAGAGTATAAAATAGTTTTTCCGGAATATTTACAGGTGTTTTTGAGTAGATACCTGTCACTCCGCAAAAATGACCTGGTTTTGATTGTATATCTTCCACATAGATAGTTAGCATTCAAACGGTGTTATAGTCAAGATATTAGGGCTATATAGTGCACGGAAAATATTCAGGATATATTTTTTGTATGATATCAAACGTTTGACAGTATTGATACATATGAGTGGTGAGGGAGGCAAATAGCGGGTAATGTATGCTGAATTATTCAGGCCTGAAGAATAAATATTCAGAAAAAGGAAGTGAATTATCCGGTATTATTGGTGTACCGAGAGGAGAAAACTTTTAAGCACCTGCCTGTATTCATCCGGGTTCTGGCAGTGGACAATTCTGTTTCTTATGTTTGCAGAGCCTTCCATCCCTTTCGTGTATGCGCAAAGGTGCTTTTTCATTTCAGAGCATGCGATTTTTTCCCCGTTGTATTTTACTGAGAGGTCAAAATGCCTCAGTGCTGTTTCAAGTTTTTCCTCAGGTGTAAGGGGGTTTTTATCGCCTTTTTCTGCAAGCGCCTTTATATTCCTGAAAATATCAGGCTGTCCCACAGCGCCTCTTGCTATCATTACAGCATCGCAGCCTGTTTCGGTGAGCATTCTGATCCCGTCTTCAGGTTTGAAAAGATCACCAGAGCCTGCAACAGGTACAGATGCATTTTTCTTCAGTGTGCTGATTTTTTCCCAGTCAGCTTTACCCGAGTACCCCTGGCTTCTTGTCCGGGGGTGGAGTGAAATCATTGCAGCGCCTGCATTCTGGGCAATTTCCGCCGCTTCAAGATAGTTTATGCTGTTTGCATCCCAGCCGGATCTGATTTTTACAGTAACAGGGAGTCCTGACTCCTCTCTTACCGCTTTGACAATTTCACCTATAAGTTCCGGTGTCTTCATCAGCGCAGATCCGGCGCCTGATTTGATGATTTTAGGCACAGGGCACCCGCAGTTCAGGTCGATAAACGCCGGTTTAAGCGGGATAATCTGTTTTGATGCTTTTGCAGCGCTTTCCGGATTTGAAGAAAATATCTGTACAGCATATTCTTTTTCATTATCTGCAGGCTTTGCAAGGTTAAGTGTTCTTCCGTTGTCTCTGACAAGCGCTTCGCAGGATACCATTTCTGTAAAACAGAGATCTGCGCCGTTTTCAATGCATATCTGCCTGAAAGATCTGTCGGTGAATCCTGCCATGGGGGCTAAAAAAATATTCCCGGGCAGAATTACCCGGGAATCAAGAATTATCTCATGTAATAAATGTCTGTTCATTGAAGTATCTGTTTAAGTATATCCTTATTCAGTGATATTGAAGAAATTAAGACTGTTCTGGTAGAGAATATCAGCTGTTTCTTCCAGTGAAAGTCCCCTGATTTCCGCTATGAATTCTGCAGTAGAATGCAGGTACGCAGGTTTGTTTCTTTTTCCCTTGTAGTATGAGGGAACCATGAAGGGGCTTTCTGATTCTATCAGCATCCTTTCAATAGGCATGTTTTTTGCTGTTTCATGAAGGTTTCTTGCATTTCTGTAAGTTACATTTCCCGCAAAAGAGATATAGAGATTATGTTCAAGTGCTCTTTTTGCATATTCCCAGTTTTCGGAATAACAGTGAAGAACCCCTCCCTTTGGGGGGAGTTTCTGAGAGAGTATCTGAAGAACATCTTCTCCGGCATCCCTGTTATGGATAATTACAGGAAGATCAAGCTGTTCTGCCATTTCAAGCTGCTTAATAAATAATTCTACCTGTGAATTTTTATCGCCGAATTTCCGATAATAATCAAGACCGATTTCACCAATTGCAACTACGCGGTCATAGGTTACTCCTTCTTCGATTTTTGCCTCCCAGTCTTTTCCGGGATGGGCAACTTCAGATGGAGATACACCTATACTATGGTAGATATTGGTTGCAGTTCTCAGGTTGTCATAGACAATGAAAAAATCATGGAGACTGTTGCATATGCTTACTATATGTTCCACTTTTTCATGCCTTGCTTCCTGTGTTATAATAAGCTGTTCTATCGGGTCTTCATTTATTAGCCCGATATGAGCGTGAGTATCAAAGTATTTCATGTTTACACCGTTATTTATTGAATTTGTTTATGGAATCTGTTTTTTTAAAATCAGAATATCACGATAGGTGTAAGTCGTCAACAATTATTTGACAAATATTGTCGTGCATGATACTCTCAGTTTAAAATAGGAGTAGATTTGTGTCCCCCGTAAATAAATATAAAAAAGTCGAAAATAAAGTAGTCGAAATTGTCAGCAAACAGCTGACAGCGTTTTTCGGTAAAATATCTTCAACTTTCAATAACCTTATTAATTCCGGCAAACAGCGGTTTACAGTAATGCTGATACCTCATTCTGAAAAGAAAATATTCAACTTCAGAATTTCGGTGTTTTCACTTATTGTAATGGTGTTTCTTCTCGGATGTATGCTTACTGCCTTTGTTATTTTTACAACACAGTTCAAGGGAATGTCAGGGATGCTTGCCAACAGGACAGAGACACTTGAAAAGCAGGAGTCTGATCTTGAAATTATAAGGGACCAGATAGCAGAACTGAAAAGTGTTTCAAAGGTTTTTGAAGCATCTCTTTCAAAGACTCTGGGAACACTTGGGATTGAAAACAGTAATTTAAGCGGGGATAATAAAAAAGGATTTACAGGTTCGGATTTTGGTTCACAGGGGGGAATTTCCGATACTTCTGAAATGCTCAGGGAGCTGGAAGATCTCAAGACTTTGAGTTCGTTTCTGAATGAATCAGTTGAATCCTTTGAAGAGATAACAGGTCTTCTTGAATCTCAGGGAGAGCTTCTTGTTGAACTTCCGACAATGTGGCCTCTGAAGAATGTAAGGGGAAGGATTACAAATTATTTCGGTCCTTCTGTTCACCCTTTTACCAGAAAATGGTATCTTCATAAGGGGCTGGACCTTGCATACAAGAGAGGAACTCCTATTGTTGCAACTGCAAACGGAAAGGTTGTGGAAAAAGGTTATGAGCCTCTTGGATTTGGTAATTATGTAGTTATCAGACACAGGTACGGCTTTTTTACAAAATATGCTCATCTGGATCATAAGGTATATGTGAAAGAGGGGCAGACTGTAACACAGGGGCAGATTATCGGAAGAATGGGTAATACCGGGCTTTCGACAGGACCCCATCTTCATTATGAAGTGCGTATCGGATCACAGGTTGTGGATCCGGAGCGGTATCTTAATATAAAAAACAGGCTTGGTAAATAAAAAAATCTGGCTGATTATTTGGTAGGGTAATTGATGAGCAATAATCTTATTGAAGATAGAGCGTTTGTTAATTCGATTGTAGGTGAAGGGACCAGGTTTAACGGTGAACTTGATTTAAACGGCCTATTGAGAATAGATGGTGACTTTACAGGAACAATAAAGACTACAGGCAAAGTGCTTGTAGGGAAAAACGGGCGGGCTGAGTGTACTATTAATGCAAGTACAGTTGTTGTCGGCGGTGCTGTAAAGGGGAATATCTATTCAAGCGAACGGGTTATAGTTCTCTCTTCAGGAATGATACTTGGAAATATTTATACTCCTCGCCTCATTGTTGAGGAAGGTGTAATACTTGATGGTGAATGTGTCATTGATGAAGATTATACCAGGGATGTAAAAGGTATAAAATCGGAAGACAGAAAAGATACAGCTGATGAAGCGGTGAAAGAGGAGGATGCAGGCAGCAGTTCGGCAGCAGAGGCAGAGAATACTGCCAGCGCTGAATCTGAAGAGGCATCATCTGAAATTTCTGTTAATCAGAATAATAATTCATTTGATACATCGCCTCCTTCAGATAGTACAAGTGATAAGCAATCGGTCGGATACTACAACAACTGACTGGAAATCCTGCAGCTTAAATGGATAGAATAGAGTTAACAGGCTGGAAATCTCCTCTGAAAAACAAAAAGGAGAAAAAAACTTCTAGAAAAGGTGCGCTCTCTTCTTCTTCCTTTAAAGATGGGAGTTCTTCTGTTAATAATGACTTTTCCCTGTTTCTTACAAGCAGGGAAGTTGAGAATTTATCAGTTGAGCAGCTGCTTGATGATATTCATGAAGCAGGGGAACGGCTGATAGAAAAACCTTTCATCTCCTCTATCAAAGATTATAAAAAAGCGGTTAGAAAATTTATTGGTTATATTGTTAAGCAGGCATATGATGCAGAAACCGATATTCAGTCAAGAAGATTTCTTAAAAACGGAATTCCTGTTCTGGATGAAAAGAAATGGGTAAAAGTCAAAGTTGTTGATGAGAAACTTGAAAAACTTGCATCATATATTGTGCAGAGTCAGAAGAATCAATTGACAATACTGAAAAAAATTGAGGAAATAGAAGGAATCCTTGTTGATTTAATGGGATAAATATATGGATGATATACTTGATGATGAAATGCTACAGGATGATGATGTATCAGAAGCGGCCAGTTCTATTGCCGATGTATCTGATCTCCCTGAGAAGCTTATAAAAATAAAATTTTTAAATTCAAGTGAAACTGAATACTGCGAATACCCTTCAGGTTTTGCGGTTAATCATGATGATCTTGTGATTGCCTCGGGTAAATACGGGAAAGATCTTGCCAAAGTTCTGGGAAGTTATATTCTGAGAACAGAAAAAGATAAGCTCTCTGGTCTCAAAGAGGTCCAGTTTATTGTCAGGATTGCTACTGAAGATGATCTGAATAAATATGAAAATAACAAGGAGAGGGCCAGGGAGGCTTTCAGTGTCTGCCGTGAGAAAATTGCAAAACACAGGCTGGATATGAAGCTTGTTTCGGCGCATTATCTGCTTGAAGAGCCCAAGGTGCTTTTCTTTTTTACCGCGGATGCAAGGGTGGATTTTCGTGAACTTGTAAAAGATCTTGTATCTGTTTTCAAGATGAGAATAGAGCTCCGTCAGATTGGTGTGCGTGATGAGTCGCGTGTTGTCGGGGGACTCGGTGTATGCGGAAGGGATTACTGCTGTCATGGTCTTACCGATAAGCTGAAGCCGGTATCAATTAAAATGGCAAAGGATCAGAATCTTTCTCTCAATTCAATGAAGATATCAGGTCCGTGCGGAAGGCTTTTGTGCTGTCTTTCATATGAACATGATTACTATCTTGAAGAAAGAAGGAAATTCCCCTCTGAAGGAACAAGAATTTTTTACGAGGATAAACCCTATAAAGTAAGTGAAATAAATATTCTGTCAAGAACTGTAAAGATAGAAAACAGGGACGGATCTTATCTGCATATTTCACTTAAATATATCAAACACGATGAAAGGAATAATACATGGAAAGTGACCGGATTTTGATCCGGTAATTATCTTGACACCTTTTAAAGTAGTCATTATATTCAATCTGAATAGTTTTTATTTAAAAGTCAGAGAGAGCCCAATAACTTTCTATCAGATTCTGTTGTTCCGAATATTCAGGAACAAGGCGTTCTCCGGAAATCTGCGGCGGAAAGATTTATTTTTTTTCATCAGAAAAAATATATTCTATTGAGTTACTCTTAATATATTGGAGGATTTATATGGGACAGGTGAGTAAGAATGCCCGTGCCGGGTCAGCAACTCAGAAATTTCTTTGTCCATGCGGCGGAGAAGTTAAGATGAAAGCACTTTTTGCAGGCGGCAGAAAAAAGAATTATGCTGAATGTGATAAATGCAAGAGACAGGAAAGAAGACCAAGCGATTTTAAATAGGCTGATAAAAGGATTCTGCAGCTTTAATGCGGAATTCAGTCTCTATGATATTATGCAGCCATATTTTACTGCTGATATGACAGGATTTTCTGTTTTTTAAGCAGTAATCTGCTAAAAACATGATGTTTATGGCTGCCTGTATCTTATCATATTGACTATAGAGTTTTTATCTGTTAATTTCGAAAAATCAAACATTAAGGAGAAGTCCATTGGCTGAAAAAGGTTCTGCAGCAAAAAGACACAGACAGAGTCTCAAAAGAAGATTCCGAAACAGAACTGCTAAGAGTGAAGTAAGAACAACTATCAAGAATTTTACTTCAGCAGTTAGTTCAAATGATAAAGATGAAGCTGCAAAAGCATACAAACTTGTTGTAAAAAAAATGGATACAGCTGCTGGTAAAGGTATTTATCATAAAAATACTGTTGCAAGAAAGAAATCCAGACTTGCAAAAATGCTCAACAGACTCAGCGCTGAATAATTTATAATATACCCCGTTGAAACTGATTCTTCGGGGTCTGTTTTTCTTTTGTTAATAAGCCTGACCTGTTATGCAGGTTGTTCAGGCTTGAGCTGGATACAGAAAGCTGATCAGTTTTTCTTATCAATGATAATTTTTAGGATTTCAAAGGCAGTAGGTAGAAACAAGTGGGTGACAGTAAGCTGACAAAAGCTGAAATTATTGAAAATATCTATGAAAAAACCGGATTCAACAAAAAAGATATCCATGTAACTATGGATATGATATTTGAAGAAGTTAAACAGGCTTTAATTGAGGACCGGGTAGTTGAACTGCGTGGTTTCGGTACTTTTGAAATAAGAACAAGAAAGGGACGGGAAAAGGCTCATAATCCTAAAACGGGGGAAATAGTATCTGTAGGCGCTCATGGAGTTGCTGTGTTTCGTCCGGGGAAGGAGCTGAAGAATAGTGTCTGGTCTAACCGTCAGGAATAGGATTCCTCTTTTAATATCCGATATATTATTACTATCAATATCCTCAGTATTATTTGCGCTTTCTTTTCCCTCATTTATTATTCAGTCGGGAATCCCTTTTTTGGCTTTTTTTTCACTCATTCCTCTTTTTATTGTTATTCAGCGGATGAGCTGGTTAACAGCACCTCTTTACGGACTTTTTTTCGGGGTCCTTTCATATGGATTGTTTAATTACTGGCTTGCAAGTTTTCATCCCATTACAATATTTATAATCCCCCTGCTTTATGCTTTTTATTATTTCATACTGTTCCCTATAATGAAGCTTGCTGTAAGGCTTTTTCCCCGTTCAAACTGGTTGGTGCTTGCTGTTCTCTGGACAGCTTACGAGTATCTGAGGACCAGGGGGTTTCTGGGCTATTCTTACGGTGTTATCGGTTATTCACAGTATCTTGTTACCCCCCTTGTAAGGCTTTCCTCCCTGACAGGTGTATGGGGAGTGTCTTTTCTTGTTGTGCTTCCTTCAGCTTTTCTCGGTTATGTTTTCAGCATGGGAAGGATCAGTTTCAGGGAATTTTTCAAGAGATACAGAATTCATTCAGCAGTTTATTTTACAGTTATTGTTACAGTTATTGTTGCAGGTTTTGTTACCAGGGTTGATTACAGCGGTTCACGGCAGTGGAAAGTTGCAATGATTCAGCAGAACATAGATCCCTGGCAGGGGGGTATGAAAACATACTCCGAATCACTTAAAAGGCTTATAAGGCAAAGTGATATTGCATTGAGGGAAGATCCGGACATTGTTGTATGGTCGGAAACATCTTTTGTTCCTGCCATAGAGTGGCATACAAGGTACAGAACTGACCAGGATACATACAGAATTGTAAAAAAGCTGAAAGATTACCTGTCAGAACAGGATGTTCCTTTTGTTGTGGGAAATGATGACGGTCAGCTTGCTGCAGACGAAAATGGAAATTCCGTGAGAATTGATTATAATGCTTCGCTTCTTTTTGAAAAGGGAGAGATGAAAAACAGGTACAGAAAAACTCATCTGGTTCCATTTACAGAACATTTTCCCTATAAAAAGCAGTTCCCCTGGATGTATACTCTTCTTGAAAATCTTGACACCCATTTCTGGGAAAAGGGTGATGAATATACAGTTTTTGAAAATAATGGTGTGAAATTTTCGACTCCGATCTGTTTTGAAGATACTTTCGGATATCTATCCAGGAAATTCATAAACAGCGGTGCTGAGGTTATTGTAAACATGACAAATGATTCATGGTCCGGGTCAGTAGCCTCTGAAGTTCAGCATATGATGCATGCAGTCTTCCGTGCCGCGGAAAACAGGCGCAGTGTAATCAGAAGCACTAACGGAGGTATCACATGTGTAATAGATCCGAACGGAGTTATAACAGAAAGGATTGATCCGTTTATTGAAGGTTACCTGGTCGCCGATGTTCCTGTATATACTGATACTGGAACATTGTATACAAAGCACGGAGACTGGTTCGGAATTGCAGCTGTAGTGATTTCTCTGCTTCTGCTTGTTTCAGGTGGTATAAAAGCCCTGGTAAATAAAAAAACAGCCTGATTGCTGCTTCTGAAAAAAGGGGCAGGGGGCTGGTTTAAAGAAGCAATTGACAACCGGGTGGAAGTATAGGAAAATACTATAAGTCGGATTTTATTACATATGTATGACAAGGATAGATTTATTATGGAGAAAAGACGTAGAATACTGGTTGCATCTTCAGATGAGGTAAACCGGGAATTTTTTGAAATAATGTTTGATAAACTCGGATTTGATGTTGAACTTGCATCAAACGGAGAAGCTGTCCTTGATATTATACAGGCAGACAGACCTGATATCATGATTCTGGATAGTGATATGCCTTATATGTCAGGTTTTGAAGTGACAAAACTGATAAAAAAAGATACAGAGTATGCGGAATTCAGCGATATACCAGTAATAATGCTGTCTGATATGGATAATCCTGAAGATGTTATTGAAGGTTTTAATATTGGTGTTGAAGATTTTATCAGGAAGCCTTTCAGTTTTGCTGTAGTATACGCAAGACTCAAGTCAGCATTGAGAAACAGGGATCTTGCAAGCAGGAAGTTTCATAAGGATGAGGTATTAAAAGTCCTTGATTCCCTTAACAATACCCTGGATTTTCTCAGGCAGCATATTGAAGTTCCTGTTGTAAATTTGAACTCTGTTATAACAGAAATAGAAAATAACGGTTGCGACAATAAGGAAGATTTTCTATCTGTTATCAGGGATAATACAAAGCAGATGACTGCGGCTATAGAAAGTATATCAGAAGAAATAAGTGAACTTGAAAAAACAAAAGACAAGATGCAGGATCTGGAATTCGATATTTCCGATTTAGAGGAAAAATATAAAAGCCATCTTGCAGAGGCTAAATAACAGGAGAAGGTTATGGTTTCCGCAGAAAAACTAAAAGCTGTTGAGCTTTTTTCAGAGGGGCGAAAATATTATAAACTGATGCAGTTTGAAGATGCTAAAAACTGTTTTCAGAAAGCTCTTGATGTGTGTGGTGATGACGGGCCTTCGCAGGTTTACCTTGAAAGATGTGAATATTATATAGAAAATCCGCCTCCCGAAGACTGGGACGGCGTATATGTGATGACAACAAAGTAAAAAGCAGGAAAATTATGGCAAAGAATAATGATATCAAAGGGATTGAAAGAATTAGTACAACTCTGGGGAAAGAAACAGTTTTCAAGGGAACAATGAAAGTTTTCAGAATCACTGAAAATTGACGGAAATTTTGAAGGCGATATAGAATCACCCGGTTTTCTCTATATAGAAGAGGGCGCACAGGTCAGGGCAGATATAAAAGTCCGTGCAGTTGTTGTCGGCGGTGTTGTCCATGGAAATATCACAGCTTCTGAAAAACTTGAAATGCTTTCAACCGGACAGGTTTACGGAAATATCAGAACAGCCAAGCTGAGAATAGCAGACGGCGTTGTTTTTGACGGCAGATGTGAAATGATTAAGGGTGATTCTGAAATCAATGTTTTTTCAGATACAGTGGAAAAGCTTAAAGATACAATTCATACTGTTTGATGTATACTGAATGCTGCAGAATATTTGTTCTTGAAAAAGATTACATAGAAGATATTGTAAAAAAATACTCAAAAGAAAATCTTTTTCTGGAAATAAATTTTTATGATTACGGTGCCCTGGTAAGGGCATCGTCGGATGATGCCGATGTTCTTGATGAATTTTTCATTTATCTTGAGCGGAATTCCGGTCTTTTTTTTCTTAAGGATTACATTGTTCCTGATTATTCACTTCCGGCTGAAGATATGGCAGGATTTTTCCTTGCAGACAGGGGGCTTACTGCTGTTACTGCAGAATCCTGCACTGGCGGGCTGATTGCCAAGAAGCTGACAGACAGATCAGGCAGCTCTGCCTATTTCTGGGGAAGCTTTGTAACATATGACAACAGTGCGAAGATAATGCTTGGAGTCAGCAGCGGGACTATTGAAGAAAACGGAGCTGTTTCTTCAGAAACTGTACATGAAATGGCATATTCGGCGATGGGAAAGTCAGGAGCTGATATTGCTGTGTCTGTATCGGGAATTGCAGGGCCGGGAGGCGGAAGTGAAGCAAAACCGGTAGGGACTGTGTGGTTCGGGATCAGGGATGCTGAAAAAGCCTCTGAAATAAAATTCCGCTTTAAAGGCTCCAGAAAAGCAATAAGAGAAAAGGCTTCTGAGACTGCTCTGCTCCTTATTATTAAAAATATATTAAACAGGGCAGGGGTTGACAGTATTATTTGCTGTGATTATATTTAACTTAAATATAGTACTTTTAATCATATCCTGTTTTATAAATAATTCATAAAATATTTTTGTTGATCAGTTATTCTTTTCAACCGGAATTAAATAGATAAATACAATTAAAGAGGAGATATACCCTTTTTTATGCTTGATTTTAAAGAAAAAAAGGAAGGCCTGCCTTTGGATGAAGTAGAAAACAAAGAAAATAAAGAAAATAACGGCGAAAGTTCTTCAGATGCAAATGTAGTTGTCAAGAAGAGAACACGAAAAAAGAAGATAAGAGTCGAATTAATTAAAGATTCTGTGATCTCTGAAGATGATACCGCAGAGAATAAAGCTGAAACCAATAAAGCAGAAAACGAAAGCCCTTCAGATAGTGAACCTGTTCAGCAGGAGGAAGAAGCACAGAAAGTTCCCGTGACTGTGAAAACAGAAAAAAACGGCAGAAGAAGAAAATACCCGCCTGTTGCTGAAGCTGACACCAGCGATAAGGAAAAACTCAGCATAAATGATCTTACAAGAATGAGTCTTCCTGATTTAAGAGATTATGCTCTCAACCTTGGAGTAGTTCATGAAAATATCGGTTCCCTGAGAAAACAGGAGCTTATTTTCAATATTCTCAAGGCACATACTGCTTCAGGCGGAATAATCCATGCATACGGATCGCTTGAAATACTTCCCGATGGTTACGGTTTCCTGAGATCCCCTCAGAATTCCTATCTCCCGGGTTCAGATGATATTTATATATCACCTTCACAGATAAGGCTTTTCAACCTCAGAACCGGTGATACAGTAGGGGGGCAGATAAGGCCTCCGAGAGAAGGTGAAAGATTCTTTGCAATGCTCCGGGTAGAGGCTGTCAACTATGATGACCCCAAGGTTGCTCAGACAAGAGTTCCTTTTGACAACCTTACTCCGCTTTATCCTGATGAAAGGATAAATATGGAGACATCATTCGGTGACCCTACAACCAGAATGATAAATCTTTTCTGTCCTATCGGAAAAGGTCAGAGAGGGCTTATTGTTGCGCCTCCGAGAACAGGTAAGACAATAATACTTCAGAAAATTGCAAACTCAATAACAGCAAATCATCCTGAAGTGTATCTTATTGTTCTTCTCATAGATGAACGTCCTGAAGAAGTAACAGATATGAAGAGGAATGTTAAGGGAGAGGTTATTTCATCAACATTTGATGAGCAGGCAACACGCCATGTTCAGGTTGCTGAAATGGTTATTGAAAAAGCCAAGAGACTTGTTGAGCACAAGAAAGATGTAGTAATTCTGCTTGATTCCATTACAAGACTTGCAAGAGCTTATAACCAGACAGTCCCGACATCCGGAAAAATCCTTTCAGGTGGTGTTGATTCAAACGCTCTGCATAAACCAAAGAGGTTTTTTGGTTCTGCCAGAAACATAGAACACGGCGGAAGTCTTACAATTGTAGCAACAGCTCTTATAGAAACAGGAAGCAGAATGGATGAGGTAATCTTCGAAGAGTTCAAGGGTACAGGTAACATGGAAATGAACCTGGACAGAAAGATCTCGGAAAGAAGACTCTACCCTGCTATCAATATAAAAAGGTCTGCGACACGAAAAGAGGACCTTCTTCTTACAGAAGAGGAACTTAACAAGATGTGGATTCTCAGAAAAGTAATTAATCCGCTTGATGATATTGAAATTATCGAATTATTAATTGACAAAATGAGAAAAACCAAGAATAATGAGGCATTCCTGAAATCAATGAATACAACAGGCTCCGGTGATTTCCAGGGCTGATTGGAGGATATAGAAATGAAGAAAGATATACATCCTGAGTATACAGAAACAAGTATCACATGCGCATGCGGCAATGTTATTAAAACAAGATCAACAGTTAAAGATCAGCAGATTGAAATCTGCTCTAGCTGCCATCCTTTTTTTACTGGTAAGGAAAAACTTGTAGATACTGCAGGTCGAGTTGAAAGATTCAACAGAAAATACGGCCTTAACAAAAAACAGTAGAATTTTTTTACACAAAAAATCAGCACGCCGGGAACTTTTTTCGGCGTGTTTTTTAATCCCCAATATCTCCAAATTCTCTACACGGCTCAAAATCTCTAAAATATTTTTTTAGTTGCACATTCAATAATTATCTTATATTATTGAATAAATGGAAAATCTGATTTCCCTCCACCAGAAAGAGCATGTATCAGACCCGGAAGTGATTGTAGAGGCACCTGGCTCAATTACAGTCATGGGAAATCATGTTGATTCAAATGACGGATACATGATACAGGCTGCTGTGGACAGCAGCGTAAGAATTGCTGTTTCCAGGAGGAAGGATAATTCCTTAAGATTTTTCGCACCCGACCTTTCAGAACGTAAACGTACAACAGTCATAAATATCAAATACAAGAGAGAAGACAGATGGGCTAATTTTATTAAGGGTGTTCTCTATTCCCTTGATCATTACGGCTATAATTTCAAAGGACTTGATATTACTGTAACAGGTAATATCCCTCCCGGAATAGGTCTTTCCTCTTCCCCCGCAATGGGAGTTGCAACTGCTATTGCAGTATCCAGTCTTATAGAGAAAGAGATAAAACCTGAAGAAATAATAAAAATGGTTTATAACTGTGAGAATAACTTCATAGGGCTGAGCAAGATCCCTTCAGGAGCTTACGGGTCTCTGTACGGGGAAGAAGGTTCATACCTTTTTGTTGATCTTAAGAAAAGGGAAGTGGAAAAAATTGCATCCCCGTTTAAAGATGATTCTCTTATAATTACTGTTTCAAATGTTCCCGGAATTCCAATTGATGATGAATTTCGGAAAG
>CAXXHA010000037.1:0-60141 GCA_963662265.2 Spirochaetia bacterium
GAAGATGCTGATGAAGGCTGAGAAAACAGGATAACCAGGAAAAAAGAAGTACCTCGGAACCATCAAAAACAGAAGAAAAATTACTCAGCTCACTGTCAGAAGCAGACAAGACTCACCTGTTGAGTATCTGGTATGTAAAATATACACAGGCAAGTGCATCGTCATAATCTGATTGCTCTGCAGGATAACCAGTAATTGATTCTGCAAGATAGCGGAAATGTTTTTTTGCATCTACAGATGCTATCATCAGGCTGCATCTTTTCCAGATTAAGCTGTAACTCCCTTCTGAAAACATTTTTATAAAATTTTCATGCTCTTCGTAAAACTTCTTATGCTCCCTTGCTTCATCGAGAAAATCCCTGAGACCCTCCCCCTTAACAAGGTTTCTGCTCTTGTATATATCGGAAAGAGAGGGGGAAAAACCTAGCATTCTGGCGACAAGACTGTAGTAAGTCTGCCTGAACCTTTTATCCTGCCTGTATATTTTTTCTGAAAAAAGATTTTTCAGGAACTTCTTTTCCCTATCCATGTTGTTAAGCGCTATAGCATAATTCATGCTGTTCCAAAGGTCCTCGTCTTCCGAGGCTTTTTCCCTTACAACATCAAGGTATTTACGGCTTCCTATTCTTCCCAGGGATTTGGCAGCATTTGAACATACATCTGGATTATCATCAAAAAGAAGTTTTTCAAGAAGCTCCTCTGTTTTACTGTCAGGATAGGCCCCGAGGGCAAATATAGCCTTCAGCCTGTGATACGATGAACTGCTTTCTGCTTCCCTGATAAGATCATCAAGAAGTTCATGCCTGGGATGGGAAAAAAGAGACTTTATTATTTCCCCCTTCCCTGTAGAGAGAGGACTTGCAAGAACTGCCCGGATCTCCTCCGTGGCAAGTGTGTTTTCCTGCTTGCTTATATTGAGAAGTACTGTTCTTCTCCGTACCGGGTCTTTAATCTTATCAAGCCTTCCGATCTGCCAGAAAGCCTGGAGGTTCGAGGGTGAGAAAAGAATTGAAATAGCATCCCGGTTTGAACGGCTGTCAGGCTCACTTACCATGAAACTCAGGACCAGCGCAGCAGATGCAGTCACTGATGCAAACAGGAATGTGAGGCTGTAGCTGTTGGGAAGTGAGGTAAAAAACAGGCTGTGACTGTCTGCCAGATATCCCCCTGCAAAACCGACAAAGAGTGATACAAACGCAACAACAAAATTTATCATCGAATTGTACCCTACAGTATCCCCCTCGGGAAGAACCCTTACAATAAGCCGGTTTGTCAGCATATTGTTTGTATAAAGGAAAAAACCGGTAACAATTCCCAGAATAAAATAAATATACAGGGGAAAATCTGCAGGAATAAAAAACCACAGAAGGAATGAAATCGCGAGCCCTAGAGATCCCCCCCAAAGCAGCGGCTTGCTCCCTATCCTGTCGGCAAAACTGTTTGTATAGAGCCCTGCAAGAATATTTGATACTGCTGTAATCATTGTGAACACAAAAATCCAGTTTGTACCTGCTCCCGCATCAATCCTGAGAAAGGGAACAAGGAAGCCGAAGAGAATCATCATTGCGATATTTGTCCAGTTCAGGAGAATTGCTGTCCTCAGTTCCGGAGTTCTCATGGATTCCCGGAAAATCGAAGTCAGGCTGTAACCTTTCTTATAGTACACAGTTTCCCTGCATGGGATTTTCCTTGCCTCAACAGCGGCAAGCGTATTGAGAATAATTCCGGCATACTGAAGAATAAGCAGCCCTGCAATTCCTGCAAAACGGCTTATTGATGTGAAAATAAAACTGACAACACGGGCAGCAGTAAGCGACAGCTGGAAACTGTTTGATGATTTAGCAACAACCTCGCCCCTGTTTCCAGATGATGAAACCATTCTCAGGAGGGGCTGGTAGAGAGCAACACCGAGAATCCTTGTAATGCAGAAAAGAGTATAAGTAACAAGTATTATAAATACAGCCCTGTTTCCGGATATAAACCACAGAAGCGAATAGAGAAAACAGACAAGCCCCCTGATAATCCATGCCCAGTACTGAAGCGTTATGAAATTGACCCCTGCAAATATACGTGGGACAAACAGAAGAAGAATACCTGCAACATACATTACAGATGCTATATACCCAAGCTGGATATTGCTTGCCCCGAAATGTATGGCAAGAAGTGTTACCGGAGTATCGCCGATGAAATTAAACCCGGATCCGTTATACATCTGATGCAGTCTGAGATGCCTGAAACCGGTCTTCTTCTCGGAAGGGGAAAGAAACCTTGTCTTATACATGATTTTATAATAGGAGACAATTATCTGCAGTTCAAGTATTCACCTAGACTGATTTCTGCTGTTTTTAAATTTTACAGAACTGCAGAATTTTTCCAAACAAAGGAGTACTTCCGATTTCCCCTCTTCTGAAAAAAATCAGAATTGCATAAAGATAAAACAGAAAAAGAGTTGAAGGCAGAGGCTGTATACCTGC
The DNA here is from genome assembly GCA_963662265.2 of Spirochaetia bacterium. Classification (GTDB taxonomy): domain Bacteria; phylum Spirochaetota; class Spirochaetia; order CADAEX01; family CADAEX01. The sequence continues at coordinate 2,475 of CAXXHA010000037.1, forward strand.
CGCCATTACCGGGATATATAAAAGGGAAGAAACAAAAAGAATCCTTGAGAGAACAGCAGTATATGTTTTAATTTTCCTGAATGGGAGAATTAAAACATATACTGCAGAAAGGGGGGACAGCCACAGGATATTGAAATTCCAGTTGGGAACCATGTGATCTGAAAAAAACCAGAGATAAAAAAGAAGTATTCCGGCTGTTCCTGATATGACAAGAAAAAGGATTTCAGAAGCAGAAAAAATCACAACAGCAAACCGGCTGACCTTTCTTCTCATATTCAATAAAAGGTAAAAGACTTCAGAAATTATCAGAAGCAGAGAAATATAAAACAGACAGCTGGTATCTTTTTCAGCATCACTATCATCTTCAAAACTGTATAATATTTTCTTCTCTTTTACAAGTTTTTTCATCCCCCCCTCATATTTGAGGGATGCCAGGTCAAAACCTTCAATCAAAGGCACAGGCAGAAAATACCTGGCAAGTCCTTCAGGCAGCCTGTCGGAAGGGGATCCCAGAACAATATCTATCCCGGCGTTGAGAAAGGGATAGCTTTTTAAATAATAGTCAATCATGCTGCGGAAAGAGTTTTCCCCCTTCCCTTCCGGGAATACTGCATCATTCCCGAAACACTTCATAATTACATCAGCTATCCGTGTTGAACAGTTGTCATTGATAAAATCGTATTTATAGTAACGGTTTTCCTCCAGGCTGTTTTCAAGAAGAAAATCAAACAGGAGATCTTTTTCTTCAGGCTCAAGATTCAGAACCTGCTCAACAACCTTCCTGTTTTCAAAAGCGGAATAATACCTGTAGGCGCTCCTGAAACTGTCAACAGAAAGGTAGTAATCAAGCTTTCCCCTGACAAATTTAGGGACAAAAAGAGGATCATCAAAATCAAATGTACCGTAATTAAACATCCAGTCTATCCCTTTTTCAGGGTCATATACACGGAAGGAACTGTGTCCGAAAAGGGAATAGATCTCCCTGCCGGGATAGACCGTTACCATGCTGATAACTGAAGAACTGCCAAGCACAGGATATTCAGATCTCCAGCTGTCATTTGTTTCAGCATTAAGAGAAAAACATATTAAAGTTAAAATTAATATAAAAATATATTTTTTATTCATTTAATCCTGCTGCTTACCGCCCTTTCTGCATTATTTCTTATACAGTGTTATTTTTCAACTATAAAAAGAAATCGTTAGATAATCCGCCCTTAGTATAATATAATCAGGATATCAGATTTTTTATCTAAAACATATTTAAAGCGCTGAAATTTTATAATAATGACTATTGACTTACGTCGCTCTCTACTTTATAAATACTTAAGAGAGTTTAATAATGCTTAAAAATACTTATAAATTCGGGGAAAAAATCAGGCTTATCCGGGAAAGAAAACAGATAACCCTCAAGACAATTGCGGATGCTGTAAATATAAGCGAAAGCATGATCAGCCAGATCGAAAGAAACAAGGTTTCCCCTTCCATAGATACATTACTCAATATCGCTGAATTTCTGGAAATTGATATTGATTACCTTTTCAGGGAATTCAAACAGAACAAGAAAGTCAATATTACAAGGAATAAGACAGGAAATTCCCTTTCTTCACCTGATTACAGGTACAGCCAGCTGTGCTCAATACCGGAAACAGAACCGCTTGCTCCGGTAGAAACAGTGTGGCTGGAAATTGAACAGGGGAAGGAAAAAGGGGATATAGAATTCGGACACAAGGGTTCTGAAATCGGCATCATTATTGAGGGAGAGGCGACTCTGACCTACGGAACTGAAAACTATGTACTGAAACAGGGGGACAGCATTTCATACTCGTCAGATATTCCCCACATAATAAAGAATTCAGGGAAAGGGATAATGAAAGCTGTATGGATACTTTCTCCCCCGAGAATTTTTTCCTGAGAAATCACATAATCCCGGGAGACCAGGATATTAAGAGAATAGAGCAGTTAAATAAAAGTATTTAAAGTCAATCCCGACAATTAAACTGAAAAATACTTTTAACAGATATAAAACAGAAATTTACCTGCTGCTGCAGATATTATCCATTTAAGATATTGCAGCGCAGCAAGCCGGAAACCCGGCAGATATGCGGACTGATTAATTTGAATATCAGCCCGAAACAGACTTTTACAGGAGTAAATATTATGGGTAAAACAATTGCTGAAAAAATTTTTGAAGCCCACATTGTTGACCGTCCGGTGCCGGAAACAGCAGTAATAAAACTGGATGCTGTTTTCTGCCATGAAATTACAACACCGGCAGCAATACTTGATCTCAAGGCAAGAGGGAAGAAAGGGGTTTTTGATCCTTCAAAAATCAAGGCGGTGATTGACCATGTTACACCGGCAAAGGACTCGAAAACAGCAACTCAGGGTTTAATCCTGAGAGAATGGGCAAAAGAAGAGGGAATCAGGGATTTTTTCGATATCGGAAGAAACGGTGTCTGCCATGCAATTTTCCCGGAAAAAGGTTTTGCAAGACCGGGCTACACAATTATCATGGGCGACTCACACACCTGCACGCACGGGGCATTCGGTGCATTTGCCGCAGGAGTCGGAACTACAGACCTTGAGGTTGGAATCCTGAAAGGGGTATGTTCATTCCAGCTCCCGGGAACTATCAGGGTAAACATAACAGGAAAACCGGCGGCGGGGGTATATTCAAAAGATATTATCCTTTCAATAATTAAAATGCTCGGCGTAAACGGCGCGACAGACAGGGTCATAGAATTTACAGGCGAAGTAGTAGACAACATGACAATGGAGGAAAGAATGACTCTCTGCAACATGGCGATAGAAGCAGGGGGAACTTCGGGTATCTGCTATCCGGACAGGACAACCGCTGAATACCTGTGGGATTTCATAAAAGATGACTATTCATCTGTTGATGAAGCAGAAGCAGATTTTAAAAAATGGATTTCTGACAGCGATGCCGAATATGTGAAAGAGATATCCTTCGATGTATCCGATCTTGAGCCTGTCGCAACATTCGGTTATAAACCGGACCAGGTCAAGACAATAAAAGAACTCGAAGGAACCGAGGTAAACCAGGTCTATATAGGCTCATGTACAAACGGAAGAATCGAAGATCTCAGGGAAGCTGCAAAAGTACTCAAAGGGAAAAAAATTGCAGACAGTGTAAGGGGCATAGTATCCCCTGCAACACCTGATATTTTTAAAGCGGCCCTCAAAGAGGGGATCATAGATATCTTCATGGATGCGGGTTTCTGTGTAACAAACCCGACATGCGGCGCCTGCCTGGGAATGAGCAACGGAGTACTTGCAGAAGGCGAAGTCTGCGCATCAACAACAAACAGGAACTTCAACGGAAGAATGGGTAAAGGCGGCATGGTACACCTGATGAGCCCCGCGTCAGCTGCTGCCTCATCTCTGACAGGTGTGATTACAAATTCACCTCTATACACAGGGAAGGAGAAATAAATGAAAAATTTCGACGGGAAAGCGGTTTTCCTGAACAGGAAAGATATCAATACAGATGAAATCATACCGGCAAAATACCTCACAGAGGTAACTAAAATTGCGCTGAAACCCTACCTTCTTGAAGACCTCAAACTGGAAGGGTTCTCGACAGAACAGCTGGCAGATAAAAAGGCTGTTATAACAAAAGAAAATTTCGGATGCGGATCATCAAGAGAACATGCACCATGGGCGCTCGAAGTGAATGATATAAACATAGTTATTGCTTCGAGTTTTGCAAGAATATTCAGACAGAACATGTATAACTGCGGAATGCTTGCGGTGGAACTGCCCGATGAAAACATTGAAGACATTTTCAGCACTTTTGCAGAATCAGGATGCTCTGTAAAAACAGACCTCGAAAACCAGTCAATCAGATTCTACTCCGGCAGCACAGAAAAGGAGTATAAATTCAGGATTTCAGACTTCAACAAAGACCTGGTTAAAGCCGGCGGATGGGTGGAATACGCGGATTCAAGATATTAAATAATATTTCTTTATCAACCCGGTATCTATTAATAATCTGCTTTAGAGTGAATTACTTAAAGATACCGATGATAAAGATTCTATCTTTTTTAAATAAACATATTTAAAGATGATCAATAATATCAACTAGAAGCTGGATAACCTGTTTATATTCTTCAAGAGGGATAGCTATCATCATAATGACAGGAGATCCTCCATAATTGACAGCATCAATCTTAATATCAGCTGATTTTAAAGCCATCAAGACCCTGGTGGTTACAGGGGGGGCAGTCATCCCCCCTTCACCTTTCAGTTTTTCTGCAATGGCAGCTGAAAAAAAGCTATTTTATAAATAATTTCTGGGGGAAATCTATAAATTTCTCACATCCCTTTTCAGTTACAAGAAAAGGTTCACTGCACTCAAAACCGAACTTATCAAGCCATATTCCCGGCATAAAATGAATAGTCATTCCCGGGACAAGAACAGTCTTATCTCCGGGACGCAGGCTGACAGTATGTTCTCCCCAGTCGGGAACATAATTCAGACCATAGGAATATCCCACTCTTGATGGTTTTTCCACACCTGTTCCCCTGAGATTCGAACGCCATTTTGCTTCAACCTCTTCTGCAGTTACTCCCGGTTTTATAAACCCAAGTGTATTATTCAGACCATTGATAACAACATCTGATATTTTTTTAAGTTCATCCGGGGGAGTTCCGAGAAATACGGTTCTCGAAAGAGGCGCGTGATAATGATGTCTTGCGCCAGCCAGTTCCAATAGAACAACATCACCATCCCGATATATCCTGTCCGGATCATAAGTCAGATGGGCTGAAGATGTTCTTTCTGCAGACGGCATAATTGGAATTATTGCCGGGAAATCACCTCCATATTGTTCTGATCCTGCTATCTGTGCTTCAGCCACTGCTGCAGCCGCATCCTTCTCCCACACACCGGTTTTGATCCTGTCTACAGCCAGCTTCATAACATTTGTACAGATAACAGATGCCTGCCTCATATATTCAATTTCCGGGGCACTCTTTACAGTTTTTATCCAGTTAACCAGATTTGTTGCATCCAGCAGATTTTCTCTGCCGAGCTGCTTTTCCAGTTCAATAAACATACGGGCATTAAACCAGTATCCATCCATTTCAAGACCAATGTTTTTTCTATTCCAGCCTTGATCTTTCAGAAAACTGCCTACATATTGCATCGTATGCATATACCTCGACTGCACATATGTATCGGGATATCCCAGGATATGATTATCATCGAGCCAGCTTGTCAGTCTTGCACCGTTGGAATCCTGTTCCCGTCCAAACCAGAATGGCATTTCATCATCCAGAGAAACAATGACTCCCTGATGGACATAAAAAGACCATCCATCATATCCTGTGAGATAGTTCATATTTGCAGGATCCATTACCAGAAGGAGTTCAATCCCTTTGCGATCCATACTCTCCTGTGTTTTTCTGATTCGTCGGGAATATTCTTCCTTATTGAAAAAAAGCTTCCCTGACATTAACAAGCCTGCCCTTCAATCCTGATTCCGATATTTTTTGAGACAGCAGTTTCATAAGCTTTTACAGCAATGATTGTATCCTGAACACCGACTCCGGTAAGATCACATACTGTTATCTGATCCTCACTTTGGCGTCCCGGATATATGCCGTTTATCAATTCTCCAAGTTCAGCAATCTGTGAATCACGGCTGATAACTCCGGCATCAAGACCGGATCTCATTTCTCCAAGGCTGAATACCTGATCTCTCAAATCACATGCAAGAAGATCTGCCTTTCCCAGGACTTCCGGTTCAAGCTCCTGCTTTTCTTCAGTGTCTGATCCCATGGAAGTTATATGCAGACCAGGATGAAGCCATTCTGCCTTTATAAAGCCTTTTTTTGACGGCGTTGTAGTAACCAGAATACTGCTTTTTTTAACAACCTCTTCAGCACTGTCAGCCATCAGAACATCTATTCCTAGTTCTTCACTCATTTCCCTGACATATTTTTCCCTGACTTCAATGGAATCCAGGCTGAACATCCTTATAGTTTTTATATTTCTAACCAGGGCCAGTGCTCTCATCTGAAAACGGGCCTGTGTACCGGAACCTATTACACCTGCACTGCTGCAGTCTTTGGGAGCAAGATATCTGGCTGCTGCTGCTCCTGCGGCTGCTGTTCGAACCTGTGTCAGATATCCATTATCCAGCAATACCCCCTGCAAAAATCCTGTTTCAGAACTGAGGACCAGCATCTGTCCGCTGGCAGAAGGCAGTCCGATTTTATTATTTTCAAAAAACCCGGATGCTACTTTAACAGCTACACTGTCCACACCCCTGATATAAGCACTCTTTACATCTATCTCTCCTGTTTTTTCAGGAACAGGAATCATCATTACAGGAGGTACAGTAGCATAACCTTTCTGAAGTGCACTGAATCCCTGTTCTATAGCTTCAATAAGACAATTGTCCAAAACAACAACACTTTTTAACTCATTTTCTGAAATTACATATACCGGTTCCATATTTCCTCTTCCTATAAATATTTCTGTACTGTATTTAGAAACACAGATGGATCAACACTTGATCCGCTTATTATGAGAGATACTTTTTTTCCGGATACATCAATTTTCCCGGATTTTACAGCAGCCAGACCGACAGCTGAAGCACCTTCAATCACAAGGTTATGTTCAAGGAAAGCATATGCCATCGATTCTGCAATTTCCTCTTCAGAAATAAGCACATGCTCATCCACATATTCCCTTATAAGTTCCATTGAATACTTATTTTCTCTTCCAATACCTCCAAGCAGAGAATCTGCAAGAGTTTTCTTTTCTTCAATTGCTACAGGCCTGCCTGCTTCAAGACTTTTCAGCATTGCAGGAGACTGTTCAATAGAAACTCCGACAACATGAATAGAGGGGCAAATTGTTTTTGCCGCCATAGCAGTGCCGGCAAGCAATCCCCCGCCGGAAAGGGGAACAAGAAGCACATCAATATCCGGACATGTTTTCAGGATTTCAAGCGCAACAGTTCCCTGCCCGGCAATAATATAGGGATCATCAAAAGGAACAACAGGAATCAAACCCTTTTCTTCCATAAGTTCCAGATAGTAATTCTCAGCTTCATCCTGAGAATTACCTTTTACTATCACTTCAGCACCTAACTCACGAATCTTTTCAACACGGTAACGGGGAACATTTTCAGACAGGCATATAAACGCCTTTATTCCAGTTTTTCCTGAAACATAGGAAACCGCTTTACCATGATTTCCGGTAGAAAAAGTTATAACCCCTTTTTCTCTTTCCTTCCTGGAAAGACTCAGTATCCTGTTGGCTGCTCCCCTGACCTTGAATGCCCCGGTGTTTTGGAATGATTCCATTTTCATTAACAGGGATTCAGCGCCGCTTATCCTGGACAACAGTGCTGCATCTATAAGCGGTGTCTCCCATACCAATCCTTTAATTCTTTCTGACGCCGCAACAACATCATCTATATCAGGAAATTTTGTATCCACAGCGAATCCCCCTGTCCTGCTATTTTCTGAAAAGCTTTAACGGATAGTCATAAAAGCTCCTGTTACCGTTTTCAGTTATATATACAGATGCATCAACTTCAAATCCGACTTCCTCATACCAGATACCCGGAATAAGATGTACTGCCATATTTTCCCTGAGAACTGTTTTGTCCCCGGGTCTGAAACTGATTGTCTGTTCTCCCCAGTCAGGCGGATAGTTGAGACCAATTGAATATCCAAGACGGGATTCCTTGACAACTGCAGAATGTGAAATTGCCTGTCGCCATTTTGCCTCAACCTCTTCGGCAGTAACTCCCGGCTTGATAAATTCAAGAGTCTTTTGAAGACCGTCAATAACAACTTCAGCTGTATCCTTCATCAGCTGCGGAGGATTATCCCCGAGATACAGTGTCCGGGCAATAGGAGCATGATAATGCTTGTGTACTCCTGTTAACTCAAGTAATACAGCACCGTCATTTTCATATACCTTTTCAGACATAGTCATATGAGGAGTTTTTGTAGCTTCTCCTGCCATCATCAAGGGGACAATAGCCGGATAGTCACCGGAATATTCAGAAGTTCCTTTATACTGCGCATGAACAATTTCAGCAGCAGCATCACATTCACGGACACCAACATTGATACTTTTAATAGCCGCATCCATCACATTAACTGCAATACTGCCGGCCCTTTTCATCATTTCTATTTCTTCATTGGATTTAATTACCCTTATCCAGTTAACCAGAACATTTGCATCTGTAAAAACAGCATCCCCAAGGGAACGTTCCAGCTCGGCATAAGACCGGTGAGTGAAATAAAACTGATCCATTTCCACACCGATAGTTCCTTTATCCCAGCCTTTTTCCCTGATAACATCTGCAACATAGTTCATTGGATGACAGACTGTAGACTGAACATAGTGGTCTGCATATTCACGGATATTTTCTTCATTCAAATAAGTAGTTATCCTTGCCCCATTAGCATCCATTCCGCGGCCTATCCATATCGGCTCTTCCTGTGCAACGGAAACAACCAGACATTGATGAACATAAAAACTCCATCCATCATATCCTGTAAGGTAATTTATATTTGCCGGATGGCTCACAATCATGAGATCCATCCCTTTCTTCTGCATTGCTTCCTGGGTTTTTTTTACTCTTCCCATATATTCTTCTTTTGTAAAAACAGGCATAAAGCCTCCTTTGTAAGTATTTTCAGGAATTCTAAAAAATGTTTTCTATTCTCAGTCCATAAAGAGTTTTCCGGCTACCAGTTCAGCTGTTACATATAACCCTGAAATTCCCGTTTTATCACTGAAGAATAAACAAAATCTATCATTGTCATGTAATCAAAAACCGGTACTCCTGCAGCCTTCCTGACTGCTGCGCCATAGGGCGGCATCAAGCTGCATTCCAGAAGAATTGCTTCCACACCGTGATCCCGGTCTTTAATTTTCCTTGCAGCATCAACAATTTCCTGTTTCACTCCTGAAGAATCAAGTATCCCGGATTCTTCAAAGACTGCATTGAAGAAATATCTGCTGTTTTCCAAACCTTCTATTATAAGATTCCTGGAATCCAGGACACCTGCTTTGGATAATACAAAGTCGTTGAGGGCCCTGGAGTTTGCGGTAATAATCCCTATTTTGGAATTATTTCCTATGATCAGGCGAATGAACGGTATCTGCATCAGACTCGACATAAATACCGGAACATTTACAGCCTGTTTTATCTGTTCCTGATACAAAGCCATGAAACCGCAATCTCCGGTAATTGCCTGTACACCTTCAGCCTGCAGGGCAAGTGCAGCGTCAACAAGGTCGGCTGCCAGAGTCATATCGTGATCCATAATCCGTTCAACAGAAAATCCGGGGACCCTCTGAAAACGGACAGGATAGTTATATGAGCTTGCATTTGCCACATCGCCCGGTATAAAAGGAACAAAATTCTCCAGCAGGATTATTCCAATTGGTTCACCGTAACTCACCTGCCCGGGTTTGGAGCGATAAATCATCTGCCTCTATCCGCCGATTAGTGATGAATTCGGCAGCCATAATGCTAATTGAGGGAACAGAATTATAAGTATAGTTGTTAATATCAGCATTAAAATAAACGGAGGAGTACTCCTGATAACTTCCCAGTAAGGACGTCTGAATATCAACTGCGCTGTAAAAATATCACATCCAAAGGGAGGAGTCGCAGATCCGATAGCGGCCTGCAATGTAACTAATGTTCCAAGAAAAACAGGATCAATACCGGTTTTTGTAACATATGGAGCAAAAATTGGAGTTAGAACATAAATAGCAACAATAGGGTCAACAAACATACAGGCTACGAAATAAGAAACAACAACCAGGATAATAACCCACAGCTGAGTTGGATCTGGTCCAATCAGGGCCGGCATAAACTGCTGAGGAAGTCTCAGAAAACTGATAAACCAGCTGAAAGCCTGTCCTGCACCGACAAGAATAAAAACGACCCCTGTAATAATTCCGGTATCCAGTAAGGCACTGACAAGTTTATTCCATGTCATTGTTTTGTAAATAAATCCTTCCAGTAAAAGAGCATATGCAACTGCTACAGCCGCAGCCTCAGTAGGGCTGAATAATCCGGCATAAATTCCCCCGACAATAATAAGAGGAAAACCGAGAACATGTACTCCATCCTTAATAGCCTGTTTTCTTTCAGACCATGTTGACTTTGGAATGACTCCCACTTTCTTTATTTTTGAATAAAAATATACATAGATTGAAAAAAACATGAATATCATTAATCCGGGAACAATCCCTGCGAGAAAGAGTTTTCCAATTGATGTACTTGTAACTACTCCGTAAACAATAAAACCAATGCTGGGAGGAATAAGCAAAGCTATATCACTTGAATTAATAATCAGCCCTAAAGTAAACGGGCTTTTATAACCTGCTTTCAGCAGCATCGGCCTCATTGTACCTCCAATTGCAGCTACAGTGGCCTGAGTTGAGCCGGAAACAGCACCGAACAAGGTACAGCTTGCATTAGTTGTAATAGCCAATCCTCCGGGGATGTGACCGACAAATGTCTTAATCATATTAATCAGCCTGGAAGCAGCCTTTCCTGACGTAATAATATTTGCACCCAGAATAAACATTGGTACACAGACAAGAGCTGCCGGAGACATTCCTGTCACAATCTGCTGCACCAGTACACTAAAATTAAATCCCGGGAAAGCAATATTTATATAAAGAAGCAAAGAACCAAGGATAACCACCATGAAAGGGAACCCCAGTAGAAGCTTGCTGATCATAGAGATCCATAGTAATGTCATTTTATATTTTCCTTATTATGGCTAATAGCCTATATTTCCTTCATCTTCATATTCGCTCTGCTGCTCAGGAGACAACCAGACTTCTTTTTCCACTATATTCTTAACTATGGTCCTGACATAATGAACAGCAGATGAAGCAAATCCTATAGGAACAATCAGAATGAATGTCCAGAAAGGGACTTGCAAAGCAGATGTTCTCTGGCCGAGAATCCTCATTTGATTCATATAGACAAAACTGTGGTAAGCCATAATAAAGAGAACAAGAGCACTTACTGCTGATATTATGAAGATAAAAATCTTTTCTATTCTGGCAGGCATAAGATCCAGGAAAGCTCCCATTCTGATATGTCGTGCTTTTCGAGCCGCATAACTTACCCCCACCATCGAAATAAGAATTATAAGAAACTTCGATACTTCATCTGCAAAATATATAGATTGAAAAAATGTTCTGGCTATTACATTTGCAATTAAAATAACAGCTAAAGAAGCTGTGCCTGCAGAAAGAATAAAAACTTCAAAACAATCAATTATCTGTCCAAATCGCTTGCCGATTTCTTCAGATTTTTTTTTCAAATCAGATACAACTGATTTCTCACACATAAATCTATCCTTCGTTAAATAGAGTAGTAATACCTTAGATGCAGGTATCACTACTCATTCCTGTCTACTTAATATTAAGAGCTTTTTTTGCGTTTTCAATGTCAGCTAACAGGATTTTCAGTGCTTCAACAGCGCCTTCTCCTGCTACATCCGGGTACTTTTCTTCCCAGACTATCTGTGCTGATTTTTTAGCCTTTGCAATATCTTCCTTGCCCCATTCTGTCCATACAATATCAGGTCTTTCTTTTTCAATTTTTTTCCGGTCATCTGCATTACGAGCATTAATCCATTTTGCAGCCTCGAGAATATTGCTGTAAAAGTAGTTTTTCATTTCTTTCTGCATATCTGACGGAAGCTTGTCATAAAACTGCATATTTACAGCAGGAATTCCAAGAAAAGGCTCTGCCCACATCTGTGTGAAATAATCTGTAACTTCATAAAATTTCATACTGTAATCAGCAAAAAGAGGATTTATCTGCGCATCAATAAGCCCTGTCTGCAGTCCGCTGTATACTTCTCCATAAGCCATAGGTGTGGGACTCATTCCATATGCCCGATGATCTTCAACAAGAAGCTTTGATCCCATTACACGTACTTTAACACCATCAAGATCTTCATATTTAACAGTTTCTTTTTTTGATGTAAGCCACTGCCAGCCTTCATACATAATACCGAGGGGAACCAGTCCATTCTTTCTGAAAGCTTTATCCAGAAAAGGCATAAATTCTCCATTGTTAACAACCCATTCAAGGACTTCCGGCATTCTTTCCTCGGGCCAGATATAATGAAGGGCAAGAACCTGTACTTCAGGAACAAATGCGCTTATCCATGCATAATCAGTAAAAACAAATTCCACCACCCCTATCTGTGCCAGTTCATTGATATCCCGTGTATCACCCAGAGTTCCATAAGGATATACAGCCAGATCAAATTGGCCATCAGTTTCTGTCCTCATGTGGTCTGCAAAATTCTCTGCCCAGACTGTCATGAAATCCCCTTCAATCTCTTCAGAAGCTAGTTTTGCAGTAATTACTTTTCCATTTTTTTTTGATTCTTTCTGACCGTTGGCAAAAACACCGCCAGAAACCAGTATAAGAATAAGCATTGCAAGAATAAAAATTTTTTTACTCATAATAATAGATCCTCCTGTTTCTAATATTTTTTTTGTTTTAGTAACTATTAAGCCTCCTTAAAACCCTGCTTATTTAAATAAGCGAGAGCTCCTTCTACAAAAAATTCCACACCTTTATCTAAAACATCTTCATCAATATTGAATCGAGGATTATGATGCGGATAGTCTGTTCCTTTATCAGGATCTGCAGCTCCCAAAAAGACAAACACTCCGGGCACTCGTGAAGAAAATGCTGAAAAATCCTCTCCTGCCATTGATGCATGTTCTACTACATTACGATCATCTCCTAAAATCTTGACAGCGGTTTCCCGTGCAAGCGCAACCATCTCCGGGTGATTTACTACAGCATAGTTTTCCCGTTCAATATCAACTTCACACAAACACTCATGTGTTACGCAAACACTTTCTGCAACACGCTTCAAACGTTCCGAGGGATTCTCTTCGCTGTCATTCCCTCCCTCATACAGATACCTTACAGAACCTTCAAGCACAACTTCATCAGGGATTATGTTGTTCTTGACTCCTCCGTAAATCCTCCCGAACATAATAACTGTCGGCTGCATCAGGCTGATCTGCCTGGTTTGAATTACCTGTAAACTCTGAACAATATCCGAAGCAGCAATAATGGGATCGACTGCTTTTTCCGGATAGCCGGTATGCCCGCCTTTTCCCTTTACAGTTATTTTAAAGACATCCATCGAAGCCATTACAGCTCCCTGCTTTATACCCATTATTCCGCTGGGAAGCTGAGTCCAGATGTGCAGAGCCATTGCTGCATCTATTGCTGGATTTTCCATTACTCCCTGTGAAATCATTTCTTCAGCACCTGTTACTTCTTCATTAGGCTGAAAAACAAATTTGACTGTTCCGGAAAATTCATCTTTATTTTCAGTTAAAACTTTTGCAGCAACCAGCAGCATTGCAGTATGTGCATCATGACCACAGGCATGCATGCACCCGGGATTTTTCGATTTATAAAAGACTGTGTTTTCTTCTTGAATAGGAAGAGCATCCATATCCGCCCTTAACAGAAGAACCGGTCCTTCACCCTTTCCATTCAGGGTGGCGACAACACCTGTTTTAGCCACCCTTTCCGGTTTTAATCCAATATCTGTCAGGTAATTTTCAATTTTCTCAGCAGTTCGATATTCTTCAAATCCAAGCTCAGGATGCATGTGAAAATCCCGTCTTAACCCGATAAGCTCATTATTCAGCTCTGCAATCCGTTTTCTAATATTCAATTTCAGGCCCCATTGCTCCGACAACAGCTACATTGTATTTATTTTTCTTGCCCACTTTCTTCTCCATATATATAAGCGTGAAATACAGGGATGCCCTTTACATACAAAAATATCAGATTGGATTTGTCGATTAATTTTACATACATATCAGAACCTGTATCTCACGCTGTTTACTTTATTTATGCGAGTTTACCCGCTTCAATTTCTCTGATTACATCACTCAGTATTTCAATTCCCTTCATAAGGTACTCTTCTGTAATTACCAGAGGCGGAAGAAGCCTTGCTACATTTCCGTGGTGGCCACCAACTTCGATCATGACTCCCCTCTGATGGCCGTACTTTCTCACCATCTTCGCATAATCAGCCGCCGGTTCCCTGCTTTCTGAATCCTTGACCATTTCGATAGCTATCATAAGTCCTATTCCGCGAACTTCACCAACAATAGAACTTTTTTCTTCCAGTTCTTTGAGAGGAACCATTGCCTTAGCTCCAAGCTCAAGGGCTCTTTCCGGAATTTTATTCTCAGACATCCAGTTCAGAGCTGCTGCTCCTGCAGCATAAGCAACCATATTGCCCCTGAATGTTCCAATAGTTTTACCGGCAGGCCAGCTGTTAAGTTTTTCCCTGTATGCAATTGCAGAAATAGGAAATCCTATACCGCCAAGCGCCTTGCTCATAGTAATGATGTCAGGAACAATATCAAAATGTTCAAAAGCAAACATCTTTCCGGTTCTGCCAAGGCCAGCCTGAATCTCATCACAAATCATCAATACATCATGCTTGTCGCAAATTTCCCTGACACGTTTCATAAACCGTGTTGTAGGAATTATTGTTCCGCCTTCACCCTGTACCGACTCCATAATTACTGCCGCAGGTTTTAAATAACCTGAATGGCTGTCTGATAAGACACGGTCAAGGTTTTCTGCTGCCTGCAAATCAACATCATCATCTTCACATCCGAACGGATTACGGTATTTATACGGGTAAGGAAGAAACTGAACTCCCGGGACCAGCTGTCCGAGTCCTGTACGATGGTGAGCATCACATGTCATGGCAAGAGAAATTCCTGTCATACCGTGATAAGCACCTTCAAAAGCAATAATTCCGTCACGTCCTGTATTCCATCGGGCAAGCTTAATTGCCTGCTCAACTGCATCAGAGCCTGTCGGTCCTCCAAAAAAGACACGGCTTAATTCTTTTGGAAGAAGTTTTCCAAGTGTTTCTACCATTTTTTGTCTGATAGGTGTCGGAATATCAAGTGCATGAGTTACATCATCTATCTGCTCATGTGAAGCCTTCAATACTTCAGGATGGCTGTGGCCTACTGCCATAACTCCTGCGCCGCTGAACATATCGATATAGATATTTCCATCCATATCCTCGATAGTTGCACCACGACCCTTCTTTAGAGCCATAGGCATACCTTTTGAATAACTAACTGCTGAACTTTCATGCTCATTCTGAAAAGAAAGGATTTTACCGGATTCCGGTCCAGGAGGAACTACCTTTATACAGGGAGCTCCTTCAAAGGAAAGTTTTGCTAATTCCTTTTCACTAATCATTTCATACCTCCTCAAAGTTTTTATAACCAATTCTCTCAGCGGTAGAACCCTTCGAGAGGTTTTTCAAAGTAATTTAAAAAAGAAATAATCCTATATCGACAGCCCTTTACCCAATCGCTCGGAAATCCGTCCGGCCGCATTCATAAGCGGGATTCTTAAATCCTGCAAACGTTCATCAGTCAGTCGTATTGATGGCCCGGAAATGGAAATAGCAGCAACAATCTTCTGACGATAATCATATATAGGTGCAGCAATTGCACTCAGGTCATCACTCCATTCCCTTAATTCAAGTGCATATCCATTTTTTCCGGCAGTTTTCACCTCTTCAAGCAGGAGTGTCCTGTCGACAATTGTTGATTTTGTACGTTCGGTTAGAGAAAGAGATTCGGTAAAATTCTCCAGCTGTTCAGGATTGAGCCCTGAAAGAAGTATTTTTCCGGAGGCACATGAATGGACAGGATAGGTATAAGTTGCATCAGGATTAACAGTCAGGTAATGAGAACTTTTAATCTCATCAATTGCAATCACAAGATCTTCAACAAGCACATTCAGATAAATATTTTCTCCAGCAACTTTCATCAACTCCATCATTACTGGCTTGGAGACATCCCGTAAATTACAACTGAGAGGAACAGTGCTTCCTAATTTAAACAGCTTGAATGTTAACCCGTACCCCTCTTCATTTTTTTCCACATAACCAATTTCCATGAATGTAGAAATCATTCGGTGGACATTTGCCCTGCTGAAGCCGAAAGCCTTAACAATATCAGCAGGCTGAACAGGCTGATTGTTTCCAATGTATTCAAGCAAATGAAATGCTTTTATTACAGTTGTTGAGAGAGCATACTTATGTGTCTCATTATTTGAACGCATGTTTATATTTCGCAACATATTATTATGTTGTATCAGTTTTTTTGATTTGTCAACATTTTCTTTTTATGAAAAGAGCAAATAATCATTATTTTCAGATCAAAAAAGAGCTTATTTAAAGAATTTTATTAAAGAAACCTAAAGATTATTTATGCCTGTTTAAATGTAGATTTTCAAAGAAATCAGCACTCAACACCTTATAAACCTGTATTTAAGAAGAAAACGTAAATTAAAAAGGAAGAATTTAAAGCTTAGAGAATGGAAATTCAAATATCGGGGGATTGAAAAAGAACAGCAAAAGCTGCAGGCGATTTCTCTTCAAGCAGCTGATGTTAAATATTATTTTGTTAACTTTTCATGTAAACGGCTGCTTATCTCCTCACTTGCAGCCTTCATATCCGGAAGATATTTCAAAGCTTCAGCCTCAGAGAATTTATCAGAAGTACCGGAAAGACTTATTGCAGAACAAACATTCCCTTTACTGTCAAAAACAGGCACGCCAAGACATATAAGATCCAGACTAAGCTCCTGCTTATTTATTGCATAACCTGTTTTTTCTGACTTTATCAATCTCTGCCCTCAGCTCGTTAAGGTCTGTAATTGTATTGGGAGTAGATGGAGTAAAAACAAGACTTGAGATAATAGACTCGGAGGCATCATTGTCCATAAAAGCAAGCAGCACCTTACCTAAAGAAGTTGCATAAAGAGGCTCACTGTGGCCAATTGCAGAATCAAACCTCAACGGGCTGATTGTTTCAACCTTGTCAATATAGAGAACTTCATTCTGGTACAGAACAGCAGAATTCACTGTATATCCGGTTTTCTGTGATAAACGGAGCATGGATGGACGCGAAACGTCAACTAAAGTTCTCAGTGCAGGAACAGTGTTTCCCAGCTCAAACAGCTTAAAAGTCAAATTATAAACTTTTTCCTTAACTTCCTCCACATAGCCAAGGTCCTGCAAAGTTGCCAGAAGACGATGAACATTTGAACGGGTAAGATTAAGTTCTTTTGCAATCTGAACAGGAGTAAGCCCCCCTTCAATTCCCATCAGCTCAATAATTTTTGATGCAGTTACAACTGTTGAAAGTTTTGTACCGTCAGTTTTGTTTCTTTCCATTTTGTAAAATATATTATTCAAAACAAATCCAGTCAACTGATACCAGGTATTAAACTACTGCACAGGCTGGAACTCCGGGAACAGGAAATATCGCGGGAGTTAGAGTTGCAACAGCAATCGGCAGCGCTGGAGTGCTTACCGTTGGCGCAGAACCTCATGTAAGAACAGCACTGCGGTATTTAAACTCATAGACAATAAAAGGCAACAAAAACTTTTCAGGATAAAACAAGGACCATATAATAGAAAAGCTGCAACTAAAACCTCTGAAAATTGGAACAGAAAAGAATATATAAAAAAAAAGAACTGTATTATAATATATTTTTGATATTCAATTATAAAACACAGATGTGTTTGACTTTAATCAGCAACCCCCGCCTTATTAATAATTAAAAGTCGATCAATGAAAAACAGGGGCTTCAATGAATAAAAAACTGCACCAGAAAATAAACAAATATTTCAAAGACGGGATATTCAGAATTAATCTGACAAATGATGAAACTGAAAACAAAATACTTATTCCGGGACACAGGTTTATCCCTTTTCTGAATCCTGACAAAAACCTCAATAGCATCACGTTATATGACCGGAAAGGGAATATCCTGAAATCAAAGATAATTTCAGTAAGTTCTGAAAGGATAAAACAGTATTATTCACTTTTCGGACTTGATAATTTCATGTTTATACTTATCAGGGATATCGAAGAAAACAGCAGAATCATAATGAAGCCTTCAAGTGACCCAAAAAAATTCAAAATAACAGTTTACAATATTGAACCGCTTTTCAGCCTCCCGGCCGGAAAGGGAGACCGCAGCAAATTATCCCTTGTAATCAAAATAATAGACTGGGAAGAAGGGGTATATTCTGCAGAACTGGCAGAACATACCGGAAAAACTGAAGATGTCTCATTATGGATTAAAAACCTTGAAAACGGGCTTTTACAGGCAGGTGATTATAAATCAGAAACCGACTCTATTGAAGATTATCTGAGCACAGCCTTTATGCTGGGGGGAGAATACCTGGTAAAAAATCCGGCTGTTACACTTGAAGAGTTTCAGGATTTTTCAGAAAAGAATTTCCTTACCATGTTTCATTCTAAATCTGCAGCCTCCCGTATCCTGGAAACCAGGAAGCAGCAGCTTAACAGCAAAATAAACACGCTTATAGAAAACCTGCTGTCTGTTGAAAACAGAATAATAAGCGGTGAACTCAGGGAAAGCAGGAATAAGATAATTTCGCTTGAAAGGATCTCAAACACAATAAGCACTCTCAGGTCTTTTTCAGCAGAACTGGACAACCCTGAGATAAATGAAGAAAAATTAAGCATTATAATAAGAATAATTAATGACTCAGAAAAACTGGCACAACTCTGATTTTTATCTATCAGTCCCGTGAAGAAAAGTACTGCAGCTCCATCTATATCAGGAGCCGCTTATATCCGGATATATTTTTAAATCATTGAAAAATATCAGTTCTCAAGGGCAAGAGCACACATGACAATTATCCCGTTTTTTATGGCCCTGTCATTAAAATCAAACCTGCAGTTATGAAGAGAAGGATAATCACTGCCAAGTCCAAGCCGGTAAAAAGCACCCGGTTTCTTATCTGTATAAAAGGAAAAATCCTCTGCCCCGAATGTAATAGCTGCATCGCTGCTCCATTTATCACTTCCCAGATACTTACTAACTGTTTCTCCCAGGTGATTCACGCAGCGGCTGTCATTGATAAGGGGAATATAATTCGGGTGATAATCGAAACTGAAACTTCCCCCTGCGGCAGATGTTACCCCCTCAAGGATATTCTCCATAAGTCTCTGGATTTCATCTTTAAGCTCTTTCCTGAAATACCTCACAGTACCCTGAAGCTTCACTGAATCGGGAATAACATTGTACTGCTGTCCGCCGTGTAGAGCACAGACAGAAAGGACAATCCTGTCTACAGGATCAATATACCTGGATGCTATATTCTGAAAAGCAAGTACAGCCTGGGATGCCATGACTACAGGGTCGACAGAAAGATTAGGCATTGCAGCATGCCCCCCCTTCCCCTTTATTTCTATATCAAAGTTATCAACAGCAGCCATGATAGCTCCCGGGCAGCTTTCTATATAACCTTCTTCCACGCCCGGCCATCCGTGAAGAGCATAGACCTCATCAACAGCTGGCTCATCCCTTAAAAGACCTTCGGCAGCAAGTATTTTTCCGCCGCCCCCTTCCTCTTCTGCAGGCTGAAAAACAAGTTTCACATTGCCCCTAATCTCTTTTCTTACAGAGGAAAGTATTTTAGCCGCACCGAGCAGAACAGCAATATGTCCGTCATGCCCGCATGAGTGTGACATGCCGCCGGTTTCAGAGCAGTAGGAAACCCCGGTCTCCTCTTCTACAGGAAGAGCATCTATATCCGCCCTGAGCAGTATTGTTTTACCGGGCTTCCCCCCCCTGATTACAGCAACTGTATCAGTTTCTATATAGGGTTTCTGAATTTCAACATCAAGTTTCCCGAGGTAATCTCTGATAAATTCAGCTGTTTTATATTCTTTAAACATGATCTCCGGCATTCTGTGAAGGTGATGCCTTATGCCTGTTACTTCTGCAATAATAGAATCAACTTTCTTTTCAAGCAATTCCGAAGTAATACTGCTGTTATTCACTGTAGAGCTCCTTTTTTATCTCATCCCAGCATGTGCCGCTGTCTATTTTCCCCTTCAGGTAAAGCGTTATAAGCCCCCTGATCCTGTCAGGAAAGTGTCTCCAGTAATTCTCCTGCCAGTCAGGCATTGACCTGTTAAGCTCGGCCTGCTCTGTTACAGACATTTCGCCGGAACTGAAACGGAGAATCTGATCAATCATCTTTATTACAACATCGTTGGGAAGCTTTTCTGCACCGCCCCTCTTTTTTGCACGTTCAGGATCTGGGACCCACTGGTCAAGAAGGACACCCAGGTCATGATCCGATATCCCGGGAGCTTCCTGCCTGATTGTCTTTACAACAAAATCCTTTACAGTATCACTTATCATTTTTTTCGAGGAGGCAACCTGTTTGCCGAGGTCGCGGCCTGCGTCATGGGCTATTCTGTTTATATCTATCCCCATGGGGCTGTGGCTTTTGTTTTCAATCCTTCTCCTGAGAGCCTCTTTTATAACTTCAAGTTCCCTGTCGCCAGCCTTGTTGAGAATATAATCTACTATATTGTAAAGTTCCCTGTCTTCCATTTTTTACTTATTCAGTATTTATCAGATTATCTTCAGGAATAAAGAGAAGCAAATTTCCTGTAGGACCTGTCATATGTTTTTTCAACATTATCCGGAAAAAAACATGCAGGAAGCTGCTTCATAGCCCTGTGATAGGCAACACATTCACAGCATTTGCCTTTTTTATCACAGCCGGGATAGCTGCAGTTGCAGTTTTTCATATTTTCACTGATATTATGACAGTTTGCCATTTATTCCCCCTGTAGTTTGACATCAATGCAGTTTTATTATACATGCCGGATAAATACTGAATGCTTTTCAATATCATAATGTATTGCAAGAACCGGGATATTAATCAGATCCGGCCGGATAAAATATTTTTATCTGAACATGGTGAAATTGAGCTTTTCCTGCACTCCCTGTATAATGTCTTCATGAATGATAAACTTTATCCTGTAAAAATGCCAGAGCTTCTTGCTCCGGCAGGAAACCTCGAATCAGCGATAGCTGCTTTTGAAAGCGGCGCAGATGCTGTTTATGCCGGCCTCGGCAAATTCAATGCAAGGGAAATGGGGGAAAATTTCACATTTGATGACATGGCCCGGCTCAAAGGCTATGCGGTAAAACAGGACAAAAAACTTTATCTTACATTCAACACACTTATAAAGGAAAATGAACTCGAAGAATTCTGCAGCATGTTATACCGCGCAGCATCTCTTGAACCGGATGCAGTCATTGTGCAGGATCTGGGCGCTGTACAGATTATCAAGGATCTTTATCCGTCAATCGACATACATGCTTCTACCCAGATGGCCTTACACAACAGCGCCGGCATAAAAGAAGCTGCAAAAATGGGAATAAAAAGGGTAATACTGGAAAGGCAGGTATACCTTGAAGAAATTGAACAGATAATGAAGAAAACACCTGTCGAACTTGAAGTATTTATTCACGGAGCTCTCTGCTGCTCCCTTTCAGGTCAGTGCCTCCTGTCATCATGGCTCGGCGGATTCAGCGGCAACAGGGGAAAATGCAAACAGCCCTGCAGAAGACTGTATAAAGAAAACGGAAAAGAGGGTTTTTTCCTTTCTCCCGGCGACCTGTCTACAGCAGATATGATAGGCCAGTTTATAAAGGCGGGTATAAGCTCCCTTAAAATCGAGGGTCGGCTCAAACGGGGAGATTATATAAAAAATACTGTTTCCTCCTACAGGAAAATACTGGATTACTACCGGGATGGAGAAAAAAACAGCAGGATACTTGATGATTGCATGAAAAACCTCTCAAGATCATCCTATACAAGGGAATTCACCCACGGGTTTTACAATCCTGTGGAAATACCGGCCCTTATAAAACCTGAAAAAACAGGACTCTCCGGAAAATACATCGGAAAAGTATGCGCAGCTGAAAAAGGATCATTCAGGATAAAGCTGACAGACAGGCTACATGTCGGCGACAAGATAAGGATACATAACCAGTTCAGGGAGGAGAAAAACATAATAACGGTAACTTCCCTGCATGAAAACAGCAGGAAAGTGAAATCCGCGGGAAAAGGCAGTATTGTGACTCTTTCAACAGGGAAGAGAATTCCCCTGGGCGGAAAAGTCTACAAGACAGGGGAGACTGTAGCGCTTAAGGTAAACAGGAATACTCTTCCCCCGTTTATGAAGACACTTGAAGCTGATATTGATATTGCTGTTGATGAGAAAGGGTTTGAAGTAAATTATTCCGCAGAAGGGAAAAAAGGCAGCTGGAGATATTCCGGAGATTTTGAGAAGGCTGACAATAATCCGGTTACCGGGGATATTATTGAAAGGCTCTTCATGAAAACAGGATCTGAGAGACTCATCGCCGGAAAAATCAATACAGATATAAAAGGAAGTTTATTTATTCCTGCAAGTGTTCAGAAAAAAATTAAAAATGAATTCTGGGAAAATGCTTCAGAATTCCTGAATAATGAACTGAAGAATCTTGATGGAAAGAGTATATCTTCAGGGTTTACCGGAAAATACAGAACAAAAACAGAAGATGCCGGAAAAACACAGGCAAGAACAATACTGATATCCGAGAAGACTCCTGAAGATGAACTGAAGCAGATAACTGACGGTAAAACAGAAAGCATATTCTGCTCATCAATCAATTTCTATAAAAACAGAAAAGAGAGCAGTCCTGAAATATCTGAAATAATCCTGCCCCACTTCTGCAGTGAATCAAAAATCACTGAACTGGAAAAAGATATTGAATACTGTTATGAAAAGGGAATAAGGAAATTCAGGCTGACATCTGTTTATCAGCTTTATCTTCTGGAAAAATATCTTGATATAGAAAAAAACATCTCCTATCCGTTTCCTGTCACAAACAGCGCGACCTCTTTTTATCTGAAGTCAAGGGGAGTAAATAAAGTACAGGGATGGATTGAACTAGACAGAGAAGCTTTCAGAGCTTTTTCAGAGAATTCATCAGTCGCAACAGAAATATACAAATTCGGGCTTCCCTTTGTATTTGCAACAAGAGCAATGCTGAAAATACAAACTAAAATTACAGACAACAGGGGAAATGCTTTCTTTTCAGGGGGGAGCAGCGGTATTACCTATCTTTACCCTGACTCATATATCAGGATCAGCAATAATCTCTCTATTCCTTCATTCTATGATTTATCGGTAAATATACCGGAACTCAACGGAAAGTTTTCTGATTTCAATTTTTCGAAAAATTTCCAGTAACAACCAGGAGCAATAATTTCAGGAATTCAGCTGTTGATGAGAAAATAAAAAAAATGTGATAGATATTTATCTGTTTAAGCCCCGGCAATCTCGATTTTTGTTGATAAAAATATTAAGGTTATGTGACATACAGCACAACAACGAGGTAAACAGATGAGCATCAAGCTGAGAACCCAACTAACCTCGCTTATAGCAATTAATATGCTTGTAAGCCTGACTTTTTTCTGCGTTATCTATTACAGGAATTCTGTAAACCTTTCCATAGACAAAGCCATGAATTTTCTCCAGATATCAGGCGAGAAGAGGGTAAGTGAAATAAATGCTTTTTTCGATGATATCAGTGATGATTTAAGAGTATTGGCAAAAAGCGAATTCATATCATCAAGACCGGAACCTGGTAGCAGTGAACATCAGAATGCATTAAACATGTTCAGAATTTTTACAGAGACAAAGCAGTCTGTAAAAGACTATTACGCAGGATACTCGGATGGAATAATTGTTCTGAACAACTTTGTGAGACCGGAAGGATTTGATCCGAGAAACCGGGACTGGTATATCGATGCCCAAAAACAGAAGGGAAGAGTATGCTGGGGGAACCCTTATACGGGAGTAAAAGATAATGAGATCATGGTCTCGGGAAGTCTTTCCCTGCCGGCTGCAAAGAATGGGATATACGGAGTAGTCTCTGCCGACTGTACTATTGCTTCATTAAACCGCATGATTAAAAACACAAATGAATTTGAATCATCATATTCCTTCATAATTAATCAGGAAGGAGTTACCCTGCTTCACCCGGATTCTGATGAAACAGGCAGCAACATCAGCAGCACCCCACTTTTTAAAAGCATCTCCGGGGATTCAGGAATAACAGAATATGATTCAAAAGAGCATAAAATGCTGGCGTATTTTACAAAGATAAAATCAACAGGGTGGATTCTTTTTACTGTTGTTTCACGGGATGAAATATATGCACCTGTAATCTCCAGAACTGTCAGATGGATATTAGTAATAATGACCTTCAATATAATTGTATCTATATTGTTTTTCATACTTTTGAACAGAAAAATAGTTTCCCCCCTTTCAAGGATGAACAATGCTGTGGGTATAATGACTGGCGGAGATCTTACTCATCAGATAGGAATAAATTCCCATACTGAAATAGGAGAACTCTCATCAAGAATTGATACTTTCACGGGAACCCTCCGGAACATAATCATCAATATGAAGAAAATATCCCAGAACAATGTTTCAGCCAAGAATATTCTTGTTAAAAAATCTGAATCCTCATTAAATGCCGGAAAAATAATTGAATCCCATATTAATAAGGGACACAGAAGGATCGGGGAATTACGCGGAGGAGTTGACGGGACAAGAAAGACAAGCGACAAGCTGAGTCTCAATATTGAAAGTCTCGACAGGCAGGTTAATATACAGGCCGAAGCTGTTGCAGAATCATCTGCAGCAGTTGAGGAGATGGTTGCATCTCTTAAAAATGTGGCAGATATTGTAGATAAAAAGCAGAAGACAATTAAGATCCTTGAAGATGTTACACTCAAAGGAAATGAAAAACTTTCAGAAACAAACAAAGTATTCAAAACAGGTATTGCAGACAGGATATCAGATATCACTTCAATGCTGGAGATTATCGATGATATGGCGGAAATGACAAACCTCCTGTCCATGAATGCGGCTATCGAAGCAGCACATGCCGGGGAAGCTGGTAAAGGTTTTGCAGTTGTTGCAGATGAAATCAGGAAAATGGCCACTACTTCTGCTGATAATTCAAAGTCAATAAATTCAATAATAAAAGAAATTATAAAATCCATTGAACTGACACATGAATACAGTAAAGCAACTGCCCATGCCTTTACAGATATAGAAAGGGAAATAAACGGATTTTCCCAGGTATTATCTGAAATATCATCAAGCACTCTCGAGCTTTCAGCAGGAAGCGAACAGGTACTGCAGTCAGTATCGACACTCAGCAATGTCTCTTCCGATGTGAAGGAGAACAGCAGTGATATCAGAAACATTCAGAATCATCTCAATATTGAAATCGACAGGATTAATTCCATTTCTTCAGATGTTTCAGGCGATATGTCCGGTATTCATGAAAGAATCAGAGAAATTGTTACCTATATAACAGAACTGAACGAAATAACCGGAGATCTCGGGGAAACAGCCGATTTGATAGAAACAGATGTAAATCAATTTGAAACTTAAAACTGTATCAGTTTGCTGATATTTTCCGGATAGTTAAATATCTTTTTTAAACTATCCGGATCATAAATAATTTTTCTCAGTTATCTACTGGTAAAAAATCCATGTTCATAAGGATTGTACTATTCTGAAAAACATCGTTATAATCAATCCTTCAAATTGCCCCTGTATTTCCCATATCATGCCGCCTTTCTACCATAGAAAAACCTGTTTAACGCAGAAAAAATGATAAAAAAGCTGATATTTTCCTATCAAGTCAGAAAATGATACAAAAACAGACCCTTTTTGCGCCATATGTGTCATAAAGATACAGTTTTCGGCATATAATTCTTCCCCGTGTCATAATGACAGAAATCACCTTATCCGGGTAAAAAATAAGCCACGCGAAAAACCAAAGTAATTCCTTACATCATAAGAACTTATAATTTTTTATAAAATTGGCACGCTCTTTGCAATATAACTAGTGAAAAATAAAATATTTTCCGGAGGAAAACAATGAGATATTTAGTAAAACCAGCAACTTCAGTAAACCTTTTTAATGATTTTGACAGAATGCTTGATTCATACTTTGATAATTCAAAAGAATATAATTTCCAGCATCCTGCAGTAGATGTAAGAGAAGAGGAAGACAGGTATGTACTCGAAGCAGACCTTCCAGGCCTTACAGAAAAAGACCTTGATGTAAAGTTAGATGATAAGCTTCTTACAATTTCATCTGTAGAAAAAGAAAAATCAGAGGAAAAGAAAGAAGGATGGCTTATACGAGAAAGAAGAGAAAAATCTTTTTCAAGGTCATTTGTAATTCCTGATAATGCTGACAGGGAAAACATAAATGCAGAGTTTAAAAACGGTGTTCTCAGACTTGAAATTGAAAAGAAGGCTGCACTCAAGCCTAAAAATATAGAAATCAAGGTCAGCTAGAAAGCTGACCTTTGATAAACCGGTAATTATTTTTACCGGTTAAATCCCGGGGATTTATCCCTGAGCCGATGGTTTTAAACTCCAGGCAGTTTTTTGCTGCGGAGGCAGGAAAAATGCCTGGAATTTTATATCATAAATACCACTGTAACCAGTGGTATTTATGATTCTGTAAGGAATTGATTTTATAGCGGATCTATTACTTTACCCTTACAGAATATTACATACATTCGCAGGAAAATACAGGAATTTGATCCGCCCTGCGAATAAAGTTCTGATTCATATCAGACTTTTATTAAAATCAGATCCTCCATCTGGTTTTAGACCTTCAACTCCTTCTAAAGATAATAACATGCTGCAGGCCCGATCTGCCTGCAGCACCCTTAAACCGGCCTACCTCCATGGGCCGGTTTTTTTATCAGGAGGACAATATAAAGCATTCTCATTTTCATGGGATTGTTTATCAACAGTTTTTCCACATATTTGAAGATAACTATCCTTTGAGTAAGTCTCACCTGTAAATTGAAAGTATGGGATTTTTTATGCATTCATTGTATTATCTGTCATAAACCTGAAACAGAGAGGTGCTTAATGGATAAGCAGAAATCCAATGATCCGCTTCACGGGATCAAGCTTGAAAAAATTGTGACAGACCTTGTCGATTACTACGGATGGAGAGAGCTGGGTGAAATAATTGATATAAACTGTTTCAATATTAATCCTTCTGTGAAATCCAGCCTCAAATTCCTCAGAAGAACTCCATGGGCAAGAGCAAAAGTTGAAAGGCTCTGGCTTTCAACGGAATTTGACAGATAGTCAACAGGCTGTAATGCTGATTTTCAGGAACTTGAAAAAACCGCATTACTGCGGTTAATTACAGCTTCCAGAACAGCTGTCAGCAGCCTGTTGAAAACTACAAAATGCTACACCCTTTCAAGAAGCCAGTTTTTTATATCTTCAAGAACTTCTTCCTGTCTGAAATCATTGAGGATTTCATGCCTGCACCCGTCATAGATCCGGATTTTCCTGTCTTCTGACGATACAGAATTATAAACAAATTCACTCCCCTCCGGGGAAGCAAGCCTGTCATCACTTCCGTGAAGAAGGAAAACAGGTTCTGTTATTTTGTCAGCATTTGCCTCAACAACTTTTCTGATCCGGAAAAGTTCAACTGCTGTTCCAAGCATAACCTTGCCGTTGTAATTAAGCGGATCATTCCTGTAGTCTTCGACCACATCCTGCAGTGTTGATATTTTCTCATCCCCCAGCTCCATTGTCTTAAGCCCTGGCAGATACCTGGAAAAAAAGCCCATAACAGCTCTTACCGGAAGAGGAGGATAAGGCATGGGATGGACTGCAGCCCCGGAAGTTACAACTCCTGATATACTGCTTCCGAACGAAGAGGCATAAATAAGTGAAATACCTCCCCCCATACTGTGCCCCAGCAGAAAAAGTTTAGAACAGCCTGCCTGCTCCGGGCTGCTGTTTTCTTTTCTTATAAAATCTGTAAAATTTTTCAGATACTCCGAAACAAGAACAGGGTTCTCTGCAAGCCCTTTGATTCCTGTCGACTGACCGTGACCGGGAAGATCGGGAATATAGACCCTGAATCCAGATCCGGCCAGATAATCAGCACATTTCATATATCTGCCGCCGTGTTCTGCATAACCGTGTACAATCAGCACACATCCTTTTTTTTCTCCATCAGGTTCTTTAACCCTGTAGAAGAGCCTTTCTTTTTCATTAATATTAAAATACATATAGTTGTTCCTTAAAGTAATAATAATACCTTAGAACCGGCAGCATCAATTATCTTTAAGAAAATATCGCATCACTTTCACACAATATCTGGAAATCACATCCCCCGCAGCAAGCTGCGGGGGATTAGACCCGACCTGAGAATAAAATCAGAAATATGCATTCCGGTATAATTTTTTTCGCTTGCGAAAAAGATTTTGCTTGTTACACTTTCACTGTGATATTATTCTTAATACTATGATAGAAAAAGAAATAATAGAAAAAATGCCAAAAGTTGAACTTCATGATCACCTTGACGGCGGGTTAAGACCTGAAACAATCATTGAACTGGCTGCAAAACAGAAACTGGAAATTCCGTCCCAGGATCCTTCTGAGCTTGCTTCATGGTTCCACCGGGGAGCTGACAGGAAAAGCCTGGCTCTCTACCTGGAAGGCTTTGCTATCACAGTTTCCCTGATGCAGAATAAGCAGGCAATCAGGAGAATTGCAAAAGAGGCAATTATAGACAGGGCTGATCAGAATATTGTCTATACAGAAATCAGATTTGCACCTTCACTATGCACTCAGAACGGACTTAATCTTGAGGAAATTGTTGAATCAGCTCTCGAAGGTCTTGAAGAGGGAAGCGCGGAAACAGGGACAGTATATGGTTTAATCCTCTGCGCAATGAGAGACCAGCAGGATTCGCTTGAGATAGCTGAACTTGCTGTAGCATACAGAACAAGAGGTGTTGTAGGTTTTGACATAGCTGGTGACGAATTCGGACATCCGCCAAAAAGACACATAGAAGCATTCCAGTATATAAGGAATAAAAACTTCAATATAACAATTCATGCAGGTGAAGCATTCGGCGTTGAATCAATCTGGCAGGCTGTTCAAATCTGCGGAGCACACAGGATTGGACACGCTACAAGACTTGTCGAAGATATGACAATATCTGATTCAAACATAATCAGGATGGGGACCCTGTCTCATTTCATCAGAAACAGGAGAATTCCTCTTGAAATATGCCTTTCATCAAATGTACAGACAGGCGCAGCCGAGTCAATTGAAACACATCCGTTCTGGATATACTATAAAAACGGGTTCAGGGTTTTCCTGTGCTCAGACAATATTCTGATGAGCAATACAAACCTGACCAGGGAATTCATTATTGCATCTGAAACGTTTGAACTGGATATTCATGACCTTGAAAAGCTTACAATAAATGCAATGAAATCAGCATTTATCAATCATGATGAAAGACTCGATATTATATATGAGATTATAAAGCCGGAATTTACTGAACTTAAAAAACTATCAGGCTGAATCTGAAAACTTATTACTGTATTCACCTGAAAGAAAACTGTTTAATTTTTATTCCCAGCATAATGCAATATTCAAGACTTTCATATTTTTTTCATCGTAATGACCAGGTTCCGCCAGCATAAATATAAATCATTCCCTATTTGACATTGTGTCATGTATGTGTAATATTTAATCTATGTTTGGAAGTAAAAGCTATATATACCTGATTGATTCTCTCAGCGACGCAAATGCACCGATGCTCAGGACAGCTCTTGAAACAGTACCGGGTGTTAAAAAAGTTCTTATATCTCCTGTTAAGGGGCTTATTGAAGTACAGTCAAAATCTGATGTGACTGATTCTGTGAAACTTGCATGTGATGTTGCCGGTGTAAAACTGAGAACCCAGGTTAAATAAAAAATCATAAAAAAAATGCAGCACTGACAGAATCAGGCTGCATTGTAAATTTCTAAAAAAGTTTTTCTTTGATTATTACAATCAGTTTCGATAAACAATTCATTTTTTAATATTATCCTCTCACATGACATGATGTAAAATGTCCGGGTTTTATCTCCTTTATTTCAGGATATTCCTTCTCACAGATATCTTTTTTATAGGGACACCTGGGATGGAAATAACAGCCCTTTGGTGGATTGATAGGAGAAGGCACATCTCCAAGAAGGATTCTCTCCTTTCTCTTATTCTCAGGATCAATTCCGGGAGAAGCATTGAAAAGCGCTTCTGTATAGGGATGCCTGTGCCCCTCTACAAGATCTTTATTGTCCGCCATCTCAACTATCTTGCCGAGATACATGACAATGATTCTGTCAGAAATAAACTCAACAACAGAAAGGTCATGCGCAATGAAAAGATATGTAAGTGAATATTTCTTCTGCAGATCTTTGAGAAGATTAAGGGTCTGCGCCTGAATAGACACATCAAGAGCGGAAACCGCCTCATCACAGACAATAAGCTCCGGTTTTAGTGCAAGGGCTCTTGCAATGCCTATTCTCTGTCTCTGACCTCCGGAAAACTGGTGGGGATAACGGTTCTTATAATCAACATTAAGTCCCACCTCGTTCATCAGTTCCTCCACCCTGTCTCTGATTTCCGCGGCAGTTCCCCTTTTATGAATTGCAAGGGGCTGGGAAATCAGGGAATCAACCCTTTTTCTGGGATTGAGAGAGGAAAAAGGATCCTGGAAAATCATCTGCATCTTCTGTCTTTCATTTTTAAGCTCTGAATGATCAAGCGCAAAAAGATCTCTCCCGTTGAATTTGACAGATCCCTCTGTTATATCATTAAGCCGGAGAATTGTTCTTCCCAGAGTCGATTTCCCGCACCCGGACTCTCCGACTATTCCCAGGGTTTCTGATTTTTTTACGGAAAAAGAAACACCATCAACAGCCTTGAGGATCTGTTTTTCCTCTTTGATTGATCCAGATTTTATTTCAAAATATTTTTTTAAATTTTCAACTTCCAATAACATAAGTATCTCCGGAAAAATATATTTACAGTTCCATATAATGAAACCTGGATATCTGTACAGTAACAGATATTTATTCAGGCGTTATCAGCCTGCAATGGAGTTTTTCTAATAAAAGAAAACCCGCCATTATCCCGTAAAATCAATTACGGGAAAAAATATTTAACAGCAACGACAAAAACCATTGCCGGAAGAAGGTTTGCAACCTTGATCTTCTTGATATCCAGAAGATTAATCCCAAGCCCCAGGAGGAGCAGCCCGCCGACTGCTGTCACCTCTGTAATAACTGTTTCAGTAAAAACTGCCTGCAGAGAAGATGCAGCGAGAGTAAGGGCGCCCTGAACAACAAGAAGGGGAATAATTGAGAAAATCACCCCGACTCCCAGAGCTGCGGCAAAGGAAATAGACACAAAACCGTCAAGCAGGGACTTGATAAGAAGAAGGTTCGGAGGATTGCCGAGTCCCTCTTCAAAACAGCCCAGTATAGTCATCGGACCTACACAGAAGAGGAGAAAAGGGGTAACAATACCTTCAGAAAATCTTGCATTATCAGACTTGATAAGCTTTTTAAGAGCTTCGCCTGACTTTTCAAGTTTTGCCTCAATATGAATCAATTCTCCTGTAACAGCGCCCAGAAGAAGACTCAAGCCCGCTATCAGAAAATTACCTGTCTTCAAAGCAGATGCCATACCGACTGCAAGCGTAAAAAGGCCGGCTGCCTGAAAAATGATTTTCATGAATCTTTCCGGCAGTTTTGAATGTATCATCAATCCCACCATTCCGCCGGCTGCAACAGCTGCAGCATTTATAATTGTCCCAACCACTTATTTCCAACTCCGTAACTGCTGACAGCTCGTCAGCTTCTTCTTGTAATTATATTCCGGGAAAACATTCCCGGTTCATTAATCTCATGAAGCAGCATAACACTGACTGCGGCTGTTCATGAATCTGTTACATCAAACCTTTAAAAAGGAAAATGGCACCTTGCAATATGCCCATCACCGAATTCCTTCATTTCAGGAAGTTCTGTTTCACAAATATCCTTTTTTCTCTCACACCTGTTGCAGAACGGGCAACCCTCTCCCAGGTCAAAAAGGCCTGGTACAGATCCCGGAATAGCTTCCAGAGTTTCCGCATCC
Source organism: Spirochaetia bacterium (assembly GCA_963662265.2). Classification (GTDB taxonomy): domain Bacteria; phylum Spirochaetota; class Spirochaetia; order CADAEX01; family CADAEX01. The sequence continues at coordinate 34,490 of CAXXHA010000037.1, forward strand.
TTGTATTTTTTATTGGCAGGAATTGAGTTAAGAAGCCCGACAGTATAGGGATGATGAGGGTTGTCAAATATTTCATTGACAGAAGCCTCTTCAACCATTATGCCGGCATACATTACAGCAACCCTGTCTGCCATTTCCGCAACAACTCCCATATCATGGGTAATCAGAAGCAGGGACATTCCCAGCTTTTCCTGAAGACTGTTCATAAGGTCGAGAATCTGGGCCTGTATTGTTACATCCAGAGCTGTTGTAGGCTCATCCGCAATGAGTAGTTCAGGGTTTGGAGAGGCAAGCGCCATTGCAATCATCACACGCTGCCTCATACCCCCTGAAAGCTGGTGGGGGTAATCATTGACCCGTTTCTCAGGAGCAGGAATACCTACAAGCTTCAGGATTTCAACAGATTTTTCAAGCGCCTCTTTTTTATTCAGCTTATGATGATTTAAATAGACCTCGGAAATCTGATCCCCTATTTTAAAAACAGGATTGAGAGAAGTCATCGGCTCCTGAAAAATCATTGATATGCTGTTGCCCCTCATTCCCTGCATTTCCTTTTCGGAAAGCTTAAGAAGGTCTTTTCCCTTGAAAAGGATTTCTCCTGATACAATCTTTCCGGGAGGGGACGGGATAAGACGCATGACAGAAAGCGATGTTACAGATTTTCCGCAGCCGGATTCCCCGACTAAAGCAAGAGTCTTTCCCTTCTCAACAGTTACAGACAGGTCTCTTACAGCTTTTGCAGTACCCTTGTCTGTAAAGAAATATGTATTTAAATTTTTTATTTCAAGTAATTTATCCACTATTCAACACCTTATTCTCAGAGCGGGTCTTTCTTTTTTCACAGCTTGCTGTGTTTTTTTATTTTTCACAGGATAGTATTTAACCCGCCATACAATCCATACCCTGATGACAACAATCTCATTGCAGACAATGAGATTGTTTTTATGACTTTAACCTTGGATCAAGAGCATCCCTGAGTCCGTCGCCGAGAAGGTTGAACCCGAGCACAGAAAGAAGAATTGCAATTCCCGGAAATGTAACAACCCACCAGGCTGTTGCAACATATTCCCTCGCAGAGGAAACCATGAGTCCCCACTCAGGTGTCGGAGGAAGTGCCCCAAGTCCCAGGAAGGAAAGCGCTGCAGAAAAGATAATCGCATTCGCATATCCGAGTGTAGTCTGTACAATTAACGGCCCCAGGCAGTTTGGAAGAATTGATTTAAAAATCAGCTCCATATCTGATGCGCCGAGGGCTCTTTCCGCTGTAACATAATCAGCTTCTTTCTCAGCAAGAACAGAAGATCTGATAATTCTTGCATACTGGGGAATCCCGATTATACCGATTGCTATCATCGCATTCGGAAGACTCGGGCCAAGTGCCGCAACAATTACAATTGCAAGCAGGATATAGGGAAAGGCGAGAAGAATATCCATAGATCTCATTACAAGGTGATCAAGCCATCCCCCGAAATATCCTGAAAACAGGCCGAAGAGAAGGCCGAAGAGAAGAGATATACCTACAGAAATTGTACCTATAAGAAGAGATATTCTTGCACCGTACATAATCCTGGAAAGAATATCACGCCCGAAATCATCAGAACCGAAAATATAACTGTTGGTACCCGGAGGGGAAAGCCTGTTATCAATGTTCTGGGCAAGCGGATCATAAGGGGCTGCAAAAGGAGCTGCTATTGCAACCAGAATAAAGAAAAGAATAATTCCAAGTCCTATCATTGCAGACTTGTTTTTCCTGAGCTGAAGCCAGTTATCATACCAGATTGAATTTTTATTTAGCATATATGTTTAACCTTTATCAGAGTTTTATTTTCGGATTAACAACCGCATACAGAATATCAACAACAAGATTTATAAGGACAAATGTTGAAGAGATAATAATTACACCGCCCTGTACAGCAGGATAATCCCTTGCATTGAGTGCCTGGTAAATCCAACGTCCGATTCCCGGAAGAGCAAAAATTGTTTCTGTAAGAAGAGCACCGGCAAGCAGTGTACCGAACTGAAGCCCGACAACTGTAATTACAGGGAGAAGTGCATTCTTGAGAGCATGCTTGAATATAACCTTGTTTTCATTGATGCCTTTTGCCCTTGCTGTCCTGATGTAATCCTGCCGTAAGACTTCCAGCATTGAACTTCTTGTTACACGGGCAATAATTGCAAGCGGAATTGTACCAAGCGCTATAGCGGGCAGAATCAGGTGCTTCACCGCGGAAAAGAGATACTTTGGATCCCCTGTTTTAAAGAGATAGATAAATCCGTCAATAATAAAAAAATTTGTAATCGGTTCAAAAAAGTATCTTATATTTATTCGTCCCCCGGTCGGGAACATTCCAAGCCCGATGGAGAATACCATTATAAGAACAAGCCCCAGCCAGAACACAGGCATGGAAACCCCTACAAGAGCCCCTGCCATTGTGGCATAGTCTATTGCGGAATACTGCTTCGTGGCAGATATTACTCCTGCCAGTATCCCGAATACTGTCGACAGAATAATTGCGACAAAAGATAATTCAAGTGTACAGGGATACCTGGCCTTGATCTCATCAATTACCTTCTGCCCGGTCTTGATAGACTTTCCAAAATCCAGTCTTACAATCCGTTTCAGATAAATCCAGTACTGAACATGTACAGGCTTATCAAGCCCCAGTTCAGCCCTCACCTTTTCAACAGCCTCCTGAGAAACCCTTTCGCCAAGCATCATCCTGGCAGGATCTCCGGGGGCGAAAATCATCATAAAAAAGACGATTGTTACTACACCGAATATTGTCGGTATCAGCATTACCAGCCGTTTTGAGATGTATTTAAGCATTAAACATTTTCCTGCTTTTAATTAGTTTTTTATTGCTGTTTATCCGCAATTCAGCTTTATAAACAGCATATGATTATACCGTGGTAAAACAGCATGAAATAAATACATACCACGATCTATATCCTCTGATACAGTTCAACAAAAAATAACACTAAAGTTGATATCTATTATCCTGTAAACTTGAATGAAATAATTATAACTTCATGAAAGCCTTATCTGCAGTTTTAAGAATCATCCTGACAAAGTTTTCAAAAAATCATTATTAGGAATGCCGGAAGACAGGTTTAAAGAACAGCGAACTGAAAACCGGCTCATAATTATACAGAAAAAGGGGGAGTTCTACAAAGAGCCCCCCCTGTTTTTTTCAATTATATTGCATAATTGTCCTATTTTTTAAGCCAAACTTTATGGAAAACTCTCTTACTTGTAGGATAGAGAACAAAATCCATTACTTCGTTTTTCATAGGAGCAACTACGATAGAGTGTGCAATAGGAGCCCATGGGCATTCTTCATGAAAAATTTCCTGTGCTTTTCTGTAAAGTTTAACTCTCTTGTCAAAGTCAGTAGCTTTTTTAGCTTCTTCAACAAGATTGTTGTATTCTTCATTTCTCCAGAATGCATTGTTCATAGCAGGTTTTTCAGCTGCTGCAATTGAAAGAAGCATGTGGAGGAAGTTGTCAGGGTCGCCATTGTCACCTGTCCATCCGAGAAAACACATATCATGCTCGCCGTTGTCAGTCTTGTCGAGGTATGTACCCCATTCATATGTTACAAGTTCTGTTTCAACACCGATTTCCTTGAACTGAGCCTGCATGATTTCAGCAGCTTTTGCAGCGTTAACCATGTAAGGTCTTGACACAGGCATGTACCAGAAAGTTGTTTTGAATCCATCGGGATATCCGGCTTCAGCAAGAAGTTTTTTTGCCTTTGCAGGATCATATGGATATGCCTTTATATCATCATTGTATGACCACATTGTGGGAGGAATAGGATTCTTTGCAGGAGCACCGAATTCGCCGTATACACCCTTGATTACATCTTCCCTGTTGATTGCATAGTTTAATGCCTGTCTTACAAGTTTGTTGTCAAAAGGTTTTCTGTCATTGTTGAATGAAAGATATCCGACATTGAGACCTTCCTGAGTAATCAGTTTGAGGTTGCTGTCAGCTTTCATTTCATCAATATCATCTGGACTCGGATAATCTATAAGATCAACTTCCCCTGCCTTGAGAGCAAGGTATCTTGCAGTTGCATCCGGAATAGCTCTGAAAATAACTCTGTCAAGATATGCTTTTTCTCCCCAGTATTCTTCGAATCTGTCAATAGTGATTGAATCATCTTTGAGCCACTGAACAAATTTGAAAGGACCTGTTCCTACAGGGTTCTGAGGAAATGCTTCTCCGTATTTTTCAACAGCTTCAGGAGAAACAATTGCTGCAAAGTTCATTGCAAGGTTTGCAATAAAAGGAGCTTCAGGTCTCTGAAGGATGAATTTAACAGTATTGTCATCAACAGCAACAATTTCCTTGACAATATTGTTCATATCCATTGCGCCCCAGTATTTCCACGGGCCCATTTTGTAGTAAGGATGATCTTCCTTGAGCTGTCTTTCGAGTGAGAAAACTACATCATCTGCAGTAAAATCTGTTCCGTCATGGAATTTCACACCTTTTCTCAGATTAAAAACATATTCGAGTCCGTCATCAGAAATAGCCCAGCTTTCTGCGAGTCCCGGTTCAATTTCTGTTGTACCAGCCTTGAACTGCACAAGTGTTTCATAGATATTATCGCATACCATGTATGATTCGCCGTCTGTTTCCCTTGCAGGATCAAGACCTGTAGAATCACCGGACCGGCCGAAAACAAGAACTCCGCCTTTCTTTCCGCTGTCAGCAGAAACATCTTTTGATTCTTTTTTACCGCCTGCAAATGCTGAAAATGGAAGCATAATAGCGATAAGCAGAAGAACTACAAGAAGCTTAGAAATCTTTTTCATAATCCTCTCCATTTTTGATTAATAAAATTTTCAACATTATATTTTATTACTTATTAAAAGAGATGTCTATGAATTTTAATTTATTTATCAGGATACATGAAATTATTTTATAATAGGGCGCTAACTTATAACCTGTGGTGGAAATTTCACTTTAATACCTGCACTTGACTTAATATGCCGGACCTTATCAGGTCCTCAGATCAGCAGCCGAAACATCCGGATGGTGATACCTGCTCCTCGTATGAGTTTTATTCTTGTAGTTAATCGCATTTACAGGGCACCAGTTTATACATCCCATACAGATTATGCACTTATCATGATATACAGGCCTTCCGTTTTCAATTGTTATATTGGAAACAGAACACACATCACGGCATATACCGCAGCCTGTACAGGCATCCGAGATATTGAATTTTCTGTCAAACCCCTTATACTGCTTCGGAAAGAGTGACCCGACAACATATGTCAGCACCCAGCCCACCAGCTTCCTGCTGAAATTAAGAGAAGTGTCTCGAGCTTCAATTTTTTTATAAATTGCTTCAAGATCTGAACTTGATTTTGCAAGCCGCTTTTCAACTTCACCCCGGCCTTTTGCAGTTGTTGTATCAAAAAGGTAAATACAGTTATCAGGCATTACAGCAGTATCGAAAAATGACAGGGAGACCCCTTTTGCTGAAAGCATTTTACGGAGCACTGCACCGCATCTTCCCTCTTCCCCGCCCATTGTACAGATACTGAAAAAATACTCAGTATTCCGGAAATCAGCAGCTTTTATGAATTCTTTAACAGGTTCCGGCAGGGTCCAGCTGTAGACAGGAAATACAATTCCGACTTCTTTCTCATCAATAACAGGAGATGACGATATAAGGGAATCTGTAATTTTAACAAGCTCATATTTCCCGCCTGAAAGCTCATTGATTTTTTCGGCAGCCTTAAATGAATTACCAGTAGCAGAAAACCAGAATATTTTTCCCATAACGCACCTCATTTTTAGAAAGTATTTTTATAAAATTCCCTTATTCTACAACAGCACTGTAGCTCATCTCATTTACAGGCTGAATAGTAATCTTATTTCCCTCTTTAAACACTTTAAGCTTGTTGTTCATGCCTTCATAAAAAACAAACCCGTTCTTTATCCTGACAAACCGGTATGTTCCGGAGTTGCCGAAAAGTCCCTTGTATTCAATCAATATTTCATTTCCGTTATTAGTAACAGTAAATTGCTTATCCAGGGAAATCTGATTTACAGACTCCTGGGTAAAAACAGAATCTTTCCAGAATCCCGGAAACTCAACAGCATTGGAAGAGGAATCCCTGACTTTAGCCTTGCCCAGAAAGCCGAAAACTCCTCCCGGATTACACTGTAATTCATTTTCCGATACAAGAATCTGAACATCAGTCTTAAACAGACCTTCCTCTATTTTAATCTCATTTTCAGAAAATTCCACTGTTGTTTTGCTTCCAATCACAGATTTATCTTCTCTCATAAAGGAATTGCCGGATTTTTTATAGACTGTTGACGGACCAATCAGCGCCCTGCTTTTCTGTGTTATACTAAATTCTTTCTCATTGATTTTAAAAAACTCAACCAGGTCAACACAGAGATTCCTGTTATAATCATAAAACAGCCCGTTGCCAAACCTTACACCCAGATAATGGTAGGGAACATATTCAACATCCTCTTTCTTCTCTGTTTCACTACTTCCGGATTGCCCCTTACCAACTTCACTTCTTATAAGATCGACTCTGAAATAGTATACATCATATCCCTTTTCAAGTTTCAGATCATCCATCGGGACTTTATCCTCTTCCTTTACTGCCCCTGTTTCTATTGTAATGCAGCCGGACAGAAGAACAGTTATCAGAATTAATAACAGAATATTCTTTTTCATATTTTCCTCCCGGGATTTTTATGAGGCAGTTCTAAATATTTATTTCTGTATTATCTTGCTGCTATTTATCTACAGGTTCGTGTTTATGACAATTTATTCTACAAAACAACCTATTTTTTCTGTCAGTTCCCTTATAAGTAAACATCAAAGTGAAAAACCCGCAGAAGCGGGTTTTTTAGAACTGCCTATAAATTAATATATTACAGATTTACTGTTTTTACTAATCATGTAGAATAATAATATTGAGCTGCTTTTTTCCGGTATCAGTAATTAGAACCTTTCTCGAGATAAAAAGCCCTCTGAGTAATATCCGGAAGTGTCAAGTGTGAAGAATCTGAATTAATTTCAAGTTTCCATTCACCAGAAACAAGGCTGAACAGAGAAACAGAACACATTGGCTGATAATCATCAGGAACCACATTTATCAGTGATTTATAAATTGACTTGATAGGAGAACCGTGGCTTATAATCAGTATATTTCCATTATATTTATTAATAATTTCTGATAACACCTTTTCTGTTCTTTTATCAAGCTCATTCCGGCTTTCCGGGTAAGCAGAAGGAGTCACAGACTCATATGATGTGTTTAGAAAAGGAAATTTTTCCGCCATTTCATCAGGAGAGGGAAGTTCAGGTTTATAACTGAATTCATCACTCTTGAGCCACTCGGAAAATCCGGTTTCCACATTGAATTTCATTCCTTTTTTTTCAGCTATAGCATTTGCTGTCTGAAGTGTCCTGAGAAACGGAGAAGTAAAAATATAATCAATTTGTTCACTCATTAATCGAACAGCAGTTTCTTCCGCCTGCTTGATGCCTTTCTCGTCAAGCGGAGGATTATATGGATTTTCTGCGGTTTTTACCCAGTCAGGATCTGTAAAATCAACCCGCAGGCCGTGCCTTACAATCCAGATATTTTTTTCTTTTTCAGCCAATTGCATTTCCCCGGTAATAATTATTAAAAATGAATCCAGGAAGAATCTGATCCTGCAGACATTTTGTTCAGTCAAATTTTTCCTTATTATATACAATTTTCTATTAATAAAAAATCCCCCTTTGCACCGTGTTTTAAACCGGCAGCCAGCTGCAAAGGGGGGAAAAGGAGGATTATTTTTAACTTTGAATTATTCTTCCGGACAACCGGACTTTATTTCCTTATTTTTAATCATATGGACAATTTCATCCCATGAAAATCCACTATCAAGTTTTTCACAGATATGGTCCATCCACTTTCTGTTTGCATCAACTCCAAAGCCTCCGAAAACAACATTATCTCCCGGATCTGTTTTTTCACCAAAAGATAAAAGCGTTATTCCGTCAATATTTCTTATCATATTGTCATTTCCGCCCTCAAATATTTCATTACCGGCAAAGATAATTTCTTCAGGGTCTATCTTTTCAGAAATAACAAGATTTCTTGTTGCTTTTTCCTTATTGTTTCCTTCCAGTACAAATTTAATGCCTCTGGCCCCGGGGAAAGGGATAATAACAGGCCTGTCACCTATCCCGGCCAGCCAGTCAAGTTCCTTCAGCCGTTTTCCCGCATAGGAAATAAGTTCCTTCCTGACACTGATTGCTTTTTCAGTCTTATAAGGATCTGCTGAGATGTCACCAAGCATCATCCAGCTGACCGAGCCTCCCCTGAAATAGGTTTCCGAAGCATCTGAATCATACCCTCTTTTTTCAAGTATCCCCTTCATCTCCTCAAGAATAGAAGTCTCCGGAGAAATACCTTTATTCTCAAGAAGTCTGCATCCTGAACCAATTCTCTTTTCAATTTCTGATTCTGAACCTGCTTTTCCGCCTGACAGTTCGTTCAGAATATTCTGATACTCGTCCCTGCCAAGAACAGCAATCCCCTGCGCATCAGAAAATACTGTTCTGAATTCTTCATCTTCATTCCATTTGCCTTCAGAGTAATAATACTTATGGCTGCCGTCTCCTCCATAGTAGAGTACATGTGAAAGTAGTTCTTCAGGCAGCCTGAATAGAATTCTCGGTCCAAGCTTTACAACTGCTACACCGCTCATGGGAATCCAGGCAATATTATTTTTTTTGAAAATTCTTATCTTTTCTGCAAGCCAGTTAACCCATTCATTATCAGGCATTACACCTGATTCTATTAAAGTATCATCAATATCTGTCATCCAGGCACCTGAATACACCTTTCCTGTCATATCTGTAATCCTTGTTTTGAGATAATATTTATATTTGAGTCTTTTTAAATGCCGGAACAGCCATGTTCCGGCAGATAACTTATCCCTCGATCAGCTTTTCGTTGCTGTCATAAAGAAGAATACTTCCGGAGGGAATATGGAGATTAATGTCTTCTCCTACAGAAAAATCCACTTCCTGCTGCATCAGGACATTGAAAACATTTTTGCCGACTTCAACCTGCATAACAGTTTCAGAACCTGAAGGAAGTACAGTTTTCACTTTACCGGGGACCTGGTTTTCATTCTGATCAGAATTTACCAGTATCTTTTCCGGACGTACAGCCACGAAGAAATCATCAGCAGACAACTTTTCCTTGCTGTAACCTGTGACAAGTTTATCGCCGCTGTCAAATCCAATCACTGCATTATCACCGGCTTCATCTTTTACAAGACTGCTCTTGATAATATTTATTGGAGGACTTCCGATAAAATCCGCGACAAACATTGTTTCAGGATAGTGATAAACTTTTTTAGGATGATCTTTATGCTCAATTTTACCATTATTAAGAATTGCTATTTCAGTAGCCATTGTAAGCCCTTCCACCTGGTCATGGGTAACATAAAGAGTGGTTGCTTCAACCTGCTTATGAATATTCTTAATCTCGGCTCTCATTTCCATTCTCAGCTTGGCATCAAGATTGGAAAGAGGTTCATCCATGAGAAATATTGACGGTTCAGTTGCAAGCATTCTTGCAAGAGCAACCCTCTGCTGCTGACCGCCGCTCATCTCCTGGGGATATCTTTCTGCCATATCATAAAGCTTCATGTAGGATAGAGCTTCTTTTACCTTTTCCTTTATCTTGCTTTCTTCCATTTTTTTCACACGGAGGCCGAATGCAATATTTTCAAAAACAGTCATGTGGGGCCAGAGCGCATAACTCTGGAAAACAAGCCCAAGCTGCCTTTCCCTTGCAGGCACACAGATCCCCTTCTCTGAAGAAAATACAATTTTATCGCCTATCTGTATTTCACCGGATGTAGGAATCTCAAGTCCGGCAATCATTCTAAGAATTGTTGTCTTTCCGCATCCTGAAGGGCCGAGAAGTGTTAGAAAAGCTCCTTCATCTATAGAGAATGAAACATTATCAACAGCTGTCACATCCCCCCATCTTTTGGTCAAATTTCTGATTTCTACAAAACTCATTTTATCCTCTTTATATTCTAATCTTCTTCAACTTTGGTAATTTTCCTGGCAGTGAAATTACCTACCAGTACAATCACAATAATCATCATACTTATAGCGCTTGAGAACTGGACATATCCCTGTTCCTGATACCGGAATGTCATTGTTGTAAGAGTCCTGGTATTTGGACTTACAAGGAGAACAATAACTGCCAGTTCCCTCATTACTGTTATGAAAACAAGGATAAATCCGGAAACAGCGCTTCTGATGCTCAATGGAAGAATAATTTTCCTGAAACTTCTTCCCCATTTTGCGCCGGAAATCTCTGACGCTTCTTCAAGCTCGCTTCCTATCTGAAGCATGGCTGAAATACCGGTCCGGGAAGTAAAGGGGAGATTCTTCGCCACACTGACCAGAACAAGAAGTGAGAAAGTCCCGTAAAGTGCAGGGAGCGGGCCTATTTTCTGGGTGAAAAGGGCCAGATAAAGAGCTCCGAATGCGATACTTGGGACAAGGTATGGAAGAAAAGCTACCTGCTCCAGTGTCTGCGAAAGTTTTGTATTTCGTCCTTTTACTACGGCATACCCGACAAATATACCAACAAATCCCGCTATACATGAAGAAACAATTGCAAGCTTTATACTGTTCCATGCTGATTTGAGAATTGCAGAGTTTCTTAATACCCCTGCCTCACCTTCTGCAAAGGCAGTTCCGCCTTCACCTAACCAGAAGAGATGAGTCATGTCCTTGAATGAGTAGCTTCCCGGATAAAGAGATACTGTCTGAAGCATAAGAAGCACTACAGGAAGTACAACTGCAATAAAAATCAGAACAAGAACAATAGCAGTAAGCGGCTTTCTTGCTTTGCCGAGAGGTGTCCGGCTTATCCTGAACCCTTTTCCGCCAATTGTTACATAGCTTTTTCTCTTTCCTACTATTCTCTGATTTATAAAGATAATAACAGTAGAAAGAGCAAGCAGAATAAATGCAAGAATATAACCCGTTGCTGTGTTTCTGTTATTTATATTTGAATATATCTGTGTAGTAAGTGTGAAAAACCTGACAGGAGAACCAAGAAAATACGGGGTACCGAAAATACCGATTGTTCTTGAAAATGTAAGTATAAAACTTGAAAGCAGTGCAGGTATTACAAGAGGAAATGTAATCCTCTTTAATATGTAGCCTCTTGTCGCTCCAAGTATTTCCCCTGATTCTTCAAGCCTTGAATCAATACTCTTCAAAGCTGCTGATACAAGGAGAAAAGTATACGGGAAATAATGTATTGAAAGTGTAATCACAATCGGAAGGAATCCGTACGAAACCCAGTCCGGAGGAACAATCCCTGTAATATACTGAAACAGCCCGGCAGCTCCACCTACCCTGTCATTCTTGAAGAGTGTGAGCCAGCTGAGTGCATGGATATATGAAGGGATCATATAGGGAACAACCGCAGTTGCCATTATCATTTTCCTGAAAGGGATATCTGTTCTTGCAACAAGCCAGGCAAGACCGCCGCCAATTGTCATAGCAAAGAAGGAAATCCCGACCCCTATTGAAATTGAATTTAAAAGCGGTTTCCACAGGACCGTTTTAGAAAGACCTGATGCCAGCATTCTTTTCCAGTGGAAAAGTGTTAATTTTCCGGGCTCCGCATCGGGTGACAGCCGGATATCTTCAAGCTGCCAGATAAAAGTATCAATAAACATCTTTAATATTGGTATTACAACAAGCACCACCAATAAAACAAGCAGAACCATGGAAAGGACAACATGGGGCTGTCTGATATAGTTTTTAAACCTGCTTAGATAAATATGTTTATTATCTTTTAATGATCTGATTTTACCAAGATACATATTTATAGCCATTATATTGTTAAATCTCCTGTAAAATCAGGCTGCGATATGCAGCCTGATCTGTATTAGTTATGGGCGCCTTTAAAACTTGCTTTTGCGAGTTTTTTCCTTAGATGTTTACACACAAGGCACCTGTCCCCGAAGGGGGGAATCTATAAGAAAAAACTATGTTTTTGTTATACAACAAATTATTATCACACAAGAAGCTGTAGTCTAAATTGGCATAAATTGATGCAAAATTAAAAAACATAGTTTTTAGAGATTCCCTTATAAATTTGAAACCCAGAACTCGAGTATTTTCTGTCCTTCACTCCAGACAAAATCGGAATTAGCTTCCCACATGTTAAGTTCTGAAAGTTTTTTCATACCTTTTACAGGCGGATGGTCGTCTCGTACAGAAAAATTACCAACTGTCTGATATGGCTTATATCCGCCTTCTCCGTTTTCATCACCCATCATGTAGTTAATCATCAGTTTTGCTGCATTCGGATGTTTAGCATCCTTTACAATTGCCATGATTACATTTGTAGAAAATCCCATCATTGGTGACATATCTTCTATATATGTAAACTTCATGTTGGGGTCTTTCTTCTTGTCTCTGAGTCTTGAAATAGATGTAAGACCTACAGGAGGATTATCCTGGTCAGAAAGCCCTACAGCCTTTGCAACAGCATTTGTTGATCCCATTACAACAAGATCGTTTTTAATCATTCTGTATATCCATTCATAACCTGCATTTTCAATTCCGGGACTGAGTTCAATTTCCTTGCCGAAAACTCTTTTATATTCTTCAGCCATCTTGTCAGCATTCATTACAACAGTTGAAAGGATTTCAACATACTCTGACATCTTCTGTGGGTCCGGCATGAGGACTCTTCCTCTCCATTTTTCTGTTGTAAGGTCCCAGTAAGAGGAAACAGGTGGTTTGTCGTATTTTTCATTATTATACATAATTGCCTGTGTACTGGTATGATGTACAAGGAAAGGAACTCTGTATTTTTCCGGCACTTTATCCATCATTGTTGAAGGTACATAGCTGTATACAAGGCCTCTTTTCTGAAGAACATTTTCCACTGTTGGACCGTCTTTGAGAAAGATAATATCTGCTTCACAGTTTCCTGCGCTCTGTTCAGCCAGAACCTTTGTAATAATTTCTGCAGAGTCAATATCATACCCATTTACCTTGATTCCAGGATATTTTTCCTCAAATGTAGGTCCGAATTTGAAAACCCTTGAAGAATAGGAATATATACTGACAGCTCCCTCAGCCTTTGCTGCTTCGTAAAGCGCTGCTTCGTCAAAGGTTTTTTCGGCATATTCACCAACCTTTGCATCCATTGCCCATTGATCCTTGACCTCAGCATCAGCTGCTTCTTTTTTTCCACCAGCCATAAGCATAGGTGCGATCAATAAAAAAACAAAAACTAGATAGAAATATCTTTTCATTTTTCTCTCCTAATGATATTATTTTTCCATATCACCAGAATATTCTGGAAATATTCTGCTGTCAATCTAATTTTTGGAAATATATTATTATTTTCTGGAAATTATTTACTATTACAAGGGAACAACATTATGAAAAAACCAGAGAAGGAAAAGCCTGAAGATATTATGGAGATTATTCACTCCAAGTATACAGACCTTCCTAAACAGCTGAAAAAAATTGCAGATTATCTTACATTCAACCTGCAGGACGCAATATTCTACTCCATATCTGAACTAGCAGCGAAACTGGAAATGAGCGAATCTGCAATTGTAAGATTTTCAAAAAATATCGGATACTCAGGGTTTCCTGAACTGAAAAAGGAACTTGTCAATTATTATAAATATCACAGCCATCCTGCCCAGAAGATTCAGAGTTACCTTGATGAACTGCCTCATGACGATTTTCTTTATACAAGCATGATCAAGAAGGAAATTGACTACCTGAGCAAATCTGCAAGTTCAATAGACAGAAATGTCTTCGATAAAGCTGTAGACAGGATATGCAACGGGGAAAATATTTATATTTTCGGTCATGGAACTTCTGAATCACTTGCATGTTTTCTTAACTTTCGCCTTAACAGGTTCAACCTCAAAACAACAAGAATTTCTGAAACAGGAAGAAATCTTCTCGAAAAACTTGTACATATTACAGACAGGGATTTTGTAATAGTATACTGCTTTTTCAAATCATTTTATAAATCTTCCTATGACAATGAATATCTTATGGACTTCCTCAGAAGAGAACAGATACCAAACCTTCTCATAACCGATCTCCAGTCAAATCCGATATTAAGGTCAGCTGATCTTGTCCTGTCAGCAAAAAGGGGACCTTTCGGAACATTCCAGTCCCAGATTGTACCAATGGCTATAACAAATGCACTTATAATTGGAACTGCGGAAAAACTCGGAGATGATGCATTCAAAACACTGGACAGGCTTGAAACGCTGAGAAGCTTTTATAATAATTCTGATATGTCAAGAATGTAATTTTTGACTATTGAATAAACAGACTTTATTCTGTTTATTCAATAACCGGAATATTTGCCGTATAAAGCAGGAATTTTCTTCAATTTATTTCGAGACGACCATTAAAAAATTATCAGTCAACATGATACTGCCTGAACAGTTCAAGAATTGAATCCTGTGGCCCTGTTAAATCAAGAGTTATTCCTTTTCTTTTCAATTGCGAATATATATTCAGAAGAGACTCGATACTGTCCCTGTCTATCTGCTTGATATCGTAGAAATGAAACACTATGTTTTTTGTTCCCTTCTGCATCTCATTTCTGATAAGCTGCTTGATAAAAGGGATATAGGAAAATATAAGGTTCCCCCGGAGAGCATACTCGCCGGGATGTTTATCATCGATAATGATACTGAACGGATTAAACCAGTCATGGTCTTCCTCTTTCTTATTCTTTTCGTTTTCAATATGTTCGAGAAGTTCATTTGTATCACGGAGCCTCTGTACCAGCCCCTGGATAAGATCCATAAACCAGACAGGAATATTATAGATATTGTTGTAGAATTCCCTTATATCAACAGTATAAACTGTGCTCGGTTTATCCGCCCTTACCGTGGCAGATCTCGGCCCCTGTTTGATAAGAGCCATTTCACCAAGAACATCCCCGTCATTTGCATTATCAAGAAAAACTTCGCCCTCTTCGGTTTCCATGAAAATGGAAAAACTCCCGTTCTTTACAACATAGAGACGATCCCCGAAATCACCCTGTTTTATCAGATTTTCATCTTTTTCTATTTTTCTTGACGGGGCTTTGCTGCTTATCAGTATATCGCTTATACCCTTGATGGAAAGGACCTTGTCTTTGATAAGCTGGACATTTTCAATTTTAATATTGGATTGTTTTGTAAGCGACAGTAGATAATGAAGACCGGAATCATCTATATCTATTACATTGGAAAAATCAAGAACCAGGGGATAAATATTTTTAACAACAAGCAACCTGAGCCTGTTTTTTATTATTTCCACCCCTTTGGCGCTCAGACTTCCCTTAAGATAGATCCGTCCTTCCCTTGAACTTCCGCTGTATTCCGCATCAAATTTTTCAATACCATTTTTATTTTCAGATTCCTTCCCGGGAGCAGAACCATTCTGATCCAGCTGGGAACTGACCCTTTTTGTGGTTTTCAGAATTCTCTTTACAAGAACTTTGGCAATGCTTACAGCCCAGTTTGAAATCCCGAGGTTTTCGTCTGAAAGGATATCAGGAGTTATCATGTTTGCAATAACATCAGTTTTTGCAATCACAGTAGCGCTTCTTGGTATCCCGGAAAGGAATGACATCTCCCCTATGTAATGGGCTTTTCCAAGCTCTGTGATCTTAACCATCCTGCCGTTTTTGTTAATAAAAACTTCCACTGAACCGGATCTGAGGATATACATTTCACGTGTATTATCCCCTTCCGTAAAAATAATATCATCCTTGAAAAATCTGACAAGTTTTGTTTCCATAACGTTTCACCAAAACGTAATCCTAAAGCAGGAAATTGCAGCTGTCAACTTTTTTGAAAGCCTTTTTTCACTTTTACATGTAATATTTTCATTTTCAATGCAATTGTTGATTTTTTTCATAAAAAATGCAAAAAATACAGGCATGATTATTAAACAATCAATATATATATTAAGAATGTTTGTCTCCGGCATACTTATAGGGATAGCCAACCTGATTCCCGGAATCAGCGGGGGAACAATTGCAGTTGTTACAGGAATATATGACAACCTGATTAAAGCTATAAGCAGTTTTTCCTCAGATTTCAGGCAAAACCTGTCAATCCTTGTACCTGTTATAACAGGTACTTTATCAGGAATTTTTTTATTTTCAGGAATAATAACCTTCATGCTCAGGAATTATCCTGAGCAGTCCAATTTCATGTTTACAGGCTTAATTGCCGGGAGTTTCCCCTTTATTTTAAGAAAGAGCGGCATAAAAAAGATAAGCATAAAACCGCTTATCCTGTTTACCGCTGCTTTTGTTTTTATAATAGCATTGAGTCTGATCCCCATGCCTGAAACTGTAAAAACAGAAATTATGCTGACAAGGACTTCAGCCCTGATGATTTTTCTGTCAGGAATTATTGCAGCCGCTGCCATGATAATACCGGGGATAAGCGGGTCGTTTATCCTTCTTTTACTGGGTTCATACGGGACAATTCTGGATTCCATAAATAAATTCTATATTCCCTATATTCTGATATTTTTTGCAGGAATCATTACAGGTCTTGCTCTTACATCAAAAATTATCAATCACATGCTGTGTAAGTATCACGCATTAACCTACTTTGCGGTAGCTGGTTTAATTGCAGGATCAGTAGCTGTTGTTTTTCCCGGTTTTTCATTTTCTCAGGAAGGGGGAATAAGCATTCTTTGCGGCATAACAGGATATCTGGCCAGTTATATATCCGGAAAAATCAAAAACTGATTCATAAAACAACAGCTTTATTTCTCGATTTTTTGAAAGGGTTCATTATTTTCAGAATATATCTCCGTGCCCTGACTGCAGTTTCGCCGGAGGGAGTAATTCCTCCGTAGATATATTCACTGAATACATGGGAGATATACATTATCTCATTCCCTGCATATACACAGCGGGAGGATAATCTTTTTCCATATTCAAGAGGTGTTTCACAATTTCTGTATACAATTCCAGCTGTCCTTCCCCTGATCTTCAGCAGTGTAAAACAGATGACAGCAGGTGAATTCTTTTTACCGGTTAAAATAAAGAAAGAGACAATCTTCAGGATATATTTTATAAAACCGGAAATATTTATAAAATATTTTCCCCTCTCCTTTTTACCTGAATGAATTATTCTCAGCAATTTTCTGATAAAGAGTATCAACGCGTAAAAAGCCGACAGCATTATAAAAAAAAGAAAACCAGCAATAATAATTTTATCAGAGACACCCCCGCCCGGCGTTCCCATGGATATTCCGGGGGCAGAACCTGATGACAGTTCTGAAATTACCTGCTCCCTGTACCTCAGATCCATGAGAAACCTGATAACAGTAATTAGTCCGTTTTCCAGCGGAACTGCCACTGAACCGGCAGCATCGGTTCCCGACAGGGCAATCTTTTCAAGTTCAGGAGTAAAATGGAAAAGAATTCCGAAAGAAAACAAAAGAACAGAAAGCATGAAAAGAAAAAGTATAAATCCTTTTTTCATTGAATCAGAAAATATTTTCCCTCCGGAATTTCCATTTAAATGAAAAAAGGAAAGCATGACAAGACCTGAAAATAAATATATGACAAACCAGTCAACTTGTTTTCTTAAGTTAAAATCTCCCCCCCCTTTCAGTTTTATTATGAACTTAATCAGAAAAAGCAGGAGAAAAAACGCTGTTCCGCAATCAAACCGGATCCTTGATGTTTTTCTGCTGTTTTCCCCATTCATTATCCGGTAGGAGGAAATCCATATAACTGAAGTAAAAAATAAAAGAAGAAAACAGAGTAAAATTCCTTTCAAACGATTATCAGAAAACAGCTGTGGGAAGGATATTCCGGTAGCAGCCAGTTTACAATAATTTGTTGTTACTGCAAAAACAGAAATCATATATCCTGGAACAGCAAATATGATTCCCCGGAATCTTCTCCGGAACAGAGAAAAAAGAAAACAGGAGAAAATACAGGTAAAGACAACTGCACTTAGAGACAGGGGAGGAACTGAAAGGAGATGCGCAAGAAAACTGTTCCAGGGATAAAAAGCTGAAATAAACATAAAAAGGGACACTGCAGCATACAGAATATTTCCCTTATTGCTTCTCATGCTGTATCCTTCCCCGGGGTAAGATCCCTTACAAGAGAATACTTCATATTACCGAGTGCTGAATCTCCTTTTTCAGAAACAATATATGTGACAGGGATTTTTCTTTTTCGTAAAACACGGTTTGTTTTATATATATCATCAGATATTGAAAATGCAAAATATATGCAGCTTAAACCGGATGAAAGAAAAGCCCCTCTTTCCAGAAGACGGGAAATATCTTCTCCTTCTGCCGGTATTATTCCTGACAGAATTTCAAGAATACACATTTCCTGCCGGCTGTTCCCTGAAGCAGGAACAAAACCGCTTCGGTTGTTAAACACTTCTCCGTTGGTCAGCATTCCCAGAGATTTTTTTCTCATCTCAGGCATCAGGACAAGTGATGCGGCAGTTTCCAGAGCCGCCTCAAAGAGGAGGGAATTCTTTCCGTAATTATTTACATCAAAGATAATCAGTATTTTTTCTTTTTCAGAAGGATCAAAGACTTTTTCCTGAAGACGGCTGTATTTCGCACTTGATTTCCAGTGTATATTTCTGATACTGCTTCCATTCTGATAATCCCTCACCCCCTGAATCAGCAGCCTGTCAGGGACAGCGCCCCGGCCTTTATGTGTCCCGGAATAATCACTGAATAAAAACGGAGGAATCCCTGTTTCCCTGACAGCCGGATAAACTGTTATCTCAATTGGATCTCTGCTGATTTTTTTATTTCTGAAGCTGAATCCGAAAATATCTCCCCCCCTGATTTCAGGAGGCTGAATCCGGTACACCCCTCTTGAAGAAGGGGAGAATTCAAGCGGTATTGAATAGCGTCTGAAGGGAAACAGTATCTGTTCTGCACTGGCCTGCCTCTGGTTTACCGGTTTGAGAACAAGGTTTTCCATAAGGACTTCAACCCTGAACAGGACAGGAAGAGGCTTGCTGTTTACAACATCAAGAGTAATTATTTTTTTATCTCCTGAAAAAAAATCACTCTTACTGCATTTCAGAGAAAGCCCGATCTTCCTTATACTTAAAAGGGACCATATATATGAGAAAAACCCTGCCGTTATCAATATGAAACAGAAAACAGTAAGCTCATAAATGTTATATATAAATGAGATAAAAAGCAGGAGAAAAAGAATTACAGAAGAGAAGGGAGTCATGAAAATTGATGAAACTGTGTCGTCATGAAGACTGGACATTATAATTTCTCTTTAAGGGAGAGAGGAACAGACACGGAATCTATTATTTCAGAAAGTATGCTTTCGGGAGTTACTCCCGAAAGGAGCTCTCTCTCCTTTACAATAATCCGGTGGGACATTACAGGTATTACGAGCTGTTTCACATCATCAGGTAGCGCATATCTTCTATTTCTCATCAGAGCCAGGCTCTGTGACGCCGCCATCAGCGCAAGAGAGCCCCGGGGACTTGAACCGTATTTTATATCTGAATGTGTCCTTGTTGCTGTTGTTATATCAAGGATATATTTCCTCACAGCATCAGAAACAAGTATATCTTTACGGAGCGACTGAAGTTCGACAATTTCCCCTGCATCTGCTGCCGGCTGCAGTTTCAGATACGGATCATTATTCTGAAATCGGCTGAGAATTTCATCCTCTTCATCATAATCAGGATAACCAAGCGATATCTTCATGAGGAAGCGGTCAAGCTGGGCTTCGGGAAGAGGAAATGTCCCTTCGAGTTCAATGGGATTCTGGGTTGCTATCACCATGAAGGGCTCAGGAAGCTGATATGTCACAGAATCAACTGTAACCTGTTTTTCCTCCATGCTTTCAAGAAGACTCGACTGCGTCCTGGGGATTGCCCGGTTTATCTCATCAGCAAGAAGAATATTGCTCATCACAGGACCGGACTGAAAACGGAATTCCCCGCTTTTCTGATCATAAATATTAAAACCGGTGATATCTCCGGGAAGTATATCAGGTGTAAACTGTATTCTTTTGTATGTGCAGTTTATGCTTTTTGCAAGACTCTTTGCAGTGACTGTCTTTCCGACTCCGGGAACATCTTCAAGAAGGACATGCCCGCCTGACAGCAGGGAAGCAACAATAAGCTCCAGAGACTTTTTTTTTACCGACAACAACTTCAGAAATATTCTCTATTATTCTATTACAGATTTCAGAACTCATGACATCTCCTGAAATATAAATATTCCCGGAATGCTGCATGCTGATTTTATGTTCTATTCAATATCCTGGGGACCTGACAGGCACATATAATTGTTCATAATGGTCATATATATTTTAATACGGCGTGACCGGAAACACAATGATTTTAAACGGGATGAATAACCGGTTATTTTCAGGTAAAAATAAAATATTAAAATAAAACTTTATTAAATAATATTTTTTAATTTTTCTATGCTGGTTCTTTTAAGTTATGCAACATCATTTTCTGAACCATTGCTTCTGTCAGGCAATTCATCTGGATCTTCAAGAGGCATGATTAATGTTTCAGAAAGCCTGAACTGTTTTACAAGAAGAGTAAGCTCTTCAAGGATTTTTTCGTTTGAAACACTAAGTACTGCTACATTTTTTGTATTCTGATCAATTCTTTTAATAGCCTTGAGAGCTTTTTCTATTTCAAGAGTACTGTCTGATGATAGACCTGCCAGTTCATTCATTTCACGACCCATATCGGTAAGGACTTCTTTAATCTCACCTGCGCTGTTTTTTACATCATGTGTGACCTGATTTATTTCAGACATGGCATTAAGCATTTCACTGCTTCCGGTAGATACTTCAGATACCATATCTGCAATTATTGAGAAAGCTTCAATACTTCCGGAAACCCCGTCATTTACTTTCAGAAATGCCTTGCCGCTGTTTTCACTTGAAACAAGTGCTTTTTCTATTTTTTCTACAACAGAATTCAGGTAAACAGATATTCCTTTTACACCTTCTGCAGTACGTTCAGATAATTTCCTTATTTCCTCGGCAACAACGCTGAATCCCTTTCCTGCGTCCCCGGCATGTGCTGCCTCAATAGCAGCATTCATTGATAGAAGATTTGTCTGGGAAGCAATCCCGTTGATCAGCTCAGTAAGTTCCTTCATTTTTCCTGTGCTGTCTGCAATTTCCTTAATAATTAAATTTGTTTCCCTTACCCTCTCATCTCCTTCTTTTGTTATTAAAGAAAGATTATCAGATATCTCTTTTTTATCCGAAGTTATACTTGAAATACTGTTAAGACTGGCTGTCATCTCTTCAATTACTGCTCCTGTCTCCTCGACCGCTGCAACCTGGCCATGTATCCGGGAAGTGAGGGAATTTATATAATTAATAATCCTGTCCGAGGCTTCATTTGATTTATTTATATTCAGATCAAGCTTCCGAAATAATCCGGTAAAAATATTCATATTGTCAGTTACAGTCTCAACAGAGCCTGAAGTCAAATCAGCAGTTTTTCTCAGATTTTCTCCTACATCCTTGTTCTTGTCAGATGCGGATTTTATCTCTTCAACTGCTTTCTTCAAATTCAAAACTGTTTTATCAAGTGCCCCGGCAAGAATTCCTATTTCATCTTTCCTTCCGGAGAGTGTGCTGTCTATTTGCGAAGTTAAATCACCATCCGCTGTTTTTTTTGCTACAACTGCAAGCATGTATAACGGATCTGTAATTGTCTTTGAAAACAAAAAGAAGGCAGTTGATGATGCGAGAACACCGAAAATAATAAAGATCAGACCGAAAAACAGTTTTATCTTTTGATGCTTTTATCATTGAAGAATTGGAGTCATCCGCTATTTTAAGAAAAAAAATATCAGCTTCTACCAGTTTATTTTTAAGATCCAGCCTAAGCCCCTCTTCATCGCTTAAACCTATTTCATTAAACTGCTTATAATACAGATCTATATATTCCGCATACTTACCAATCGATGAAGCAACATCAATATCATTCTCATCCGCAAGTTCAAGAATCCGGGCAAGGGATTTATTTATCTTATCTTTGTACTTCTCTGTCTTCCTGTGAACCAGCTTCATTTCCTGAACTTTTAAAATCTCAAGTTCAGTATTAATTATATCATTTTCCAGTTCTTCAAGGACATCCATAAATACGTGCCGTTCTTCTGAAAACAAACCTTCTATACCGTAATCATTGTGTCCCAGGGTTTCATACGCAGTTACCAGTGACTGAAAACTTTCATCAAGATTTCCAACTATGGAACGGAAACAACTCTGAAGGTTTTCTTTATCCCTTCCTTTATAAATTTCAAAAAAGGCATATTCATAATCTTTAAGACCTGTCATTATTTCATTATATTCCTGAAGATTTTCAGAAATTCCTTCTGCATAATATTCTTCACTGATAATATCATCTATCTGAAACCTGCTGATTGCGTTGCGTGCTTCAACAATTTTTTTTTGTTATAGATGAGACTATATTTATCTGCTCATATGCCTTTTTTATAACACCTGTCTGATATTCACTGAAAAAATGAACAGATAGTCCAGTTATAAGAAGGATGCTGATTCCTATTATCAGTAATTTTTGACTTACCTTCATTATTTCCCCCAAGATATTTATATTACATATTTCAGAATTACTGCTGCAGATCTATTTTAAATTAAAAACAGGTATCTTTACTGTAAACAGTTAATGATACCCGTAATAGAATTAAATATTTAAGCCATCAGCTCCAGAATGCTTTAAGCATTGGTGCTATAACAAGTGAAACAACCGCCATAAGTTTTATAAGGATATTGAGTGACGGTCCTGAAGTGTCTTTAAAAGGATCACCGACAGTATCTCCGACAACTGCTGCTTTGTGAGCATCCGACCCTTTTCCCCCTGCAGAACCTGATTCAATCATTTTCTTGGCATTGTCCCATGCCCCGCCTGTGTTTGACATGAATATCGCAAGAACTACACCTGAAGCAGTAACACCTGTTAATACACCTGCAAGCATTTCAATACCACCCAGAAATCCTACAAGTACAGGTGTGACTGCAGCAATAATACCGGGAAGAAGCATTTTCTTCAGAGCAGATGCAGTACTGATATCAACACATCTTTTGTAATCAGGTGTATCTTTATCTTCGAGTATTCCAGGCTTTTCCCTGAACTGACGTCTTACTTCCTCAATCATTGCGAAAGCTGCTTTTCCAACAGCTGACATTGACATAGATGAGAAAAGATAGGGAATAACAGCTCCAATCAGAATACCCGCAATTACGGTTGTATCTGTGAGGTTAATATTTGTTACTCCTGTTGTTGCCTGAAAAGCTGTGAATAGAATAATTGCTGTAAGAGCAGCAGAACCAATTGCAAAACCTTTTCCGATTGCCGCAGTAGTATTTCCAACAGCATCAAGGTTATCTGTTATATCCCGCACCTCTTCCGGAAATCCGGCCATTTCTGCCATTCCCCCCGCATTATCAGCAATTGGGCCGTAAGCATCTACAGCAAGCTGAATACCGAGTGTTGCAAGCATACCGAGAGCAGCAATTGCAACACCATAGAGACCAGCAATAAAAAAGCTGCATAGAATTGCGGCGGCAATTACAATTACAGAAGGGAAACAGGACATCATGCCTACACCCATTCCTGTAATAAGAGTAGTAGCAGGACCTGTTTTGCAGGCCTCAACAATAGCAATTACAGGCTTTTTTTCAGTACCAGTGTAGTATTCTGTAAGCATTCCTATAACAACTCCGGCTGCAAGTCCGAATACAGATGCAAGAAATACATCGACAGGGCCTGTGCCAGAGTTAAATGTTTCTCCGGCGAACAGCCATATACAGAGAGGGTATGTTAACACTGCTGCTATGATAGCGGCAGAAAAAGATCCCGTGTTAAGCGCTTTCTGGGGATTTGACCCGGGCTTTGCTTTTACAAGGAATATTCCTATAACAGAAGCAAGAATACCTACAACACAGAGAAGAAGAGGAAGCGATGCCAGTTTAAACTTCATGCTTGATGAAGCGTCCACTGCAACTCCCAGAATCATGCATCCGACAATTGACCCCACATATGATTCAAAAAGGTCGGCGCCCATTCCCGCAACATCACCTACATTATCACCTACATTGTCAGCTATTACAGCAGGGTTTCTGGGATCATCTTCAGGAATACCAGCTTCAACTTTTCCCACAAGGTCAGCCCCGACATCTGCAGCCTTAGTAAAAATACCTCCGCCTACTCTTGCAAAAAGCGCTATAGAGGAAGCACCTAGAGAAAATCCCGACAGAATAGGAAGTATATTGTCAGAAAACATTTCAATGGATGAACCAAGCGCTTTTGCTGAAAAAAATAAAACAGCAAATATTCCAAAAAGAGCAAGACCTACAACACTCATCCCCATTACTGATCCCCCGGCAAAAGAGATTTTAAGTGCGTCTGTAAGTCCGTTATCCGCAGCTGCAGTAGTAGTTCTTGCATTTGAAGCTGTTGCAACTTTCATACCGATATACCCTGCAAGTGCAGAACAGATTGCTCCAAGAACAAATGATGCTGCCTGAAGTTTTATATAGCCATTATTTGCTACCGCCAGAAAAGCCGCAACTATAATAACAAAGGGAACAAGCATTTTATATTCCCTGGAAAGAAATGCCATAGCACCATCTGCAACAAAGCCGTTGATTTTTTTAAGTTTCTCATTTTCAATCGGCTTGTTAAAGATCCATTTAGTTCTTATATATGCATAGATCAAAGCAACCAGACTTCCCGTTATCGTAGCATATAACGCATAATCAATTTTCATATAACCCACCCTTTTTTTAAAGAAAATTATTTTTTATATGTTTGTAAAATATTGGCCAGATATTTTATCAGTATTCCTGCTTTTTCATTCTCTCAAGAACATCATCAACAGTTCCTGAAAATGGTACAGGTTTTTCCATTTTAAGACTTGTAAGCGCCGCAGCGTAATGGATTGAATCATCAA
Source organism: Spirochaetia bacterium (assembly GCA_963662265.2). GTDB lineage: Bacteria > Spirochaetota > Spirochaetia > CADAEX01 > CADAEX01. The sequence goes on from CAXXHA010000037.1 coordinate 59,548, forward strand.
TACCATGTGTTTTACGTCTGGCAATGTAAGAAAGAAAACATGTATCGCCTCTTCCAGCCCGGCCGTCAAGATTTTCAGCATTAAACGGTGCTCTGTAAAATTTATTTCCGTCATATACGAGAGCTTCGTCTTTTCTTGTTATCAGTATTTCCTTACCGCCCCATTCATAGAGCTGTTTTGCACCTTCTTCTCTGTCTGCGCTTCCTGTTATAACTTCAATTTCAAGAGAATCTGCTTTTACATAATAAACATAGGGGAGATATTCTTTCTTATATTTCCAGTCTTCAAAATATACATCATCTTTGCCTATATAACGCAGAGCAGCCTGCAGATCCATTGCAACTTTACCTTTTTTAGAGAGTTCTGAAATCATTTCCTCAGGGATCTCGCCGTTAAAAAGAGAAGCAATATGAAATACATCTGATTCAATATCTGATGAAATATCTTCTGCTGTAAAAGAATCTGCAAGAGTAAGAAGATTCAGTTTCCTGTTATCCTGATCTTCGGTTTCAAAAATATTTTCTATTGAAGTTGTTTCTTTTGAAGGAAGTGCAACTACATCAATTCCCTCTTTTTTAAAAACATCCAGACACC
>CAXXHA010000038.1:0-32715 GCA_963662265.2 Spirochaetia bacterium
AATGACAGGTCTGGAAATCAGATAATTCCGGGGGCAACTCATGAAAGCGGGGAATTCAGGGAGATTACGCCGGGATTCATGCCGGGGCAGGATTTCAGGACCGGAAGGCAGTTTATCCCTGACAGCAGCGGAACAGGAATGATGAGAAACAACAGGGCTGTAAGGCAGTATATGCAGAACCGGCTCAACACAATGCTGCCTGAACAGTTTATTATCAGGCCTGTGATAGCAGACAGGCAGGTTAAGGCTTTTGTCAAGGTTAAATCGCTGAAACTGAAATTCTACAGCAATGCAAACAGGCGTTTTATTAATTCCATAATCATAACAGTACTTGCGGGAACTCTCGCGGCGCTTGTAATTGCAGTCTTCTCATCATGGTTTATATCAAACAAGCTGACCCGCGATGCTGCAGCCCTCTCAACAGGGCTTAACCGCCTTGCCGGCGGGAGAAGAGATGTAATATTTCCGGATAAAGGCTCGGAGGAAATACTATCAATCTCAGAAAGCGCAGCTGTCCTCCAGAAGGAACTAATACATGACGAGGAAAGGAGAAAACAGTGGGCCCAGGATATTGCGCATGACCTTCGGACCCCGATAACAGCTGTAAAAGCCCAGGTTGAAGCTCTGAAAGACGGAGTATTCAAACCGGATTCTGAAAGATTCAGCAAGGTACTGAAGGAACTCGGGCATCTTGAAACACTTGTGGAAGACTATGAACAGCCTCAGCAAAATAGAATCAGAGCAGAACAGTCTCAATATTTCCCCGGTCAGCACATTGGATATAAAGGGAATTCTGAAAGAAAGGTTTGACCTGCTTGCTGAGGAGAAGAAAATAGATTTCATTTTAGAGGCAGAAAATTTTTCAGTTGAATGCGACCTGCACCTCCTGATAAGGGCGCTCAGTAACCTTGCCCAGAACAGCATAAATTATTCAGCTGCTGATTCATCTGTAAAAGTCAACATGCTTAAAAAGGAAGATTCTGCTGTTTTCATTTTTGAAAACCCGGGTAACATTGAAGAAACAGAGATTGAAAAAATCTTTGACCGGCTTTACAGGGGAGAGACAGGAAGGAGTTCAGAAGGCTCGGGACTGGGCCTTACTATTGCATCTGCTATTATCCGGAGGCATGGCGGCGGAATTGCGGCTGAAAACAGGGGAAAAAGTATTATATTCACTGTCAGCATACCCATCAGGCTATGAACAGGTCTAACTCAGGAAGAAATCCTCAAGCTCCTCTATGGATCTGAATATAAAATCAGGATCTGTATCAAGCATATTATCATAACTATGCCAGCCATAAGTGACAGCTGCAGTATTTACGCCGGCTTTCTTCCCTTCAATAATATCTCCTCTGGTATCACCAATCATCCATGTTTCTTCCGGTGAAAAACTGTACTTTTCCATGAGATACTTTATTTTCTCAGACTTGCTTCCCGGTATATCACCCCCGATAATTTCTGTAACATAATTATCAAGCCCCTCTGCCTTGAATTTCCTGCCGACAAGGCTGCTTCCATTTGCAGTATTTATACAGACAGTATTTCCCCTGCTGTAAAGCAGTTTCAGGACTTTATCAATGTTTTTAAAAAATGGAATATTCATTGAGTTTGCAGCCATATCTGAATAGACACATTCCAGGTACTTTGCTGATTCATCCCTGGAGCTTCCGGATTTTTCAAGAATACCATCCATTGTCACATGTTCCAGCTGATTCACATTTTCCTTTGTCATTTTATAGAGAAAACCATATTCATCACCAAGCTTATCAAGAACATCAATCCAGATATCAAGAGAATCTGCAATAACACCGTCATAATCAAATATATATAGTTGTCCCATAATACACCACCAATTTTAAAAACTCTTATTGATATTTTCCCTACAAAAATGTAGCATATTATCATGAGTGACTCAATTCCTTCCAAACATTATAGACGTAAACTTCAGGAACTGTCTCTGCTGTTCGACATAAGCCAGTTTCTTCAGGAATCTGAAGACATACAGACTGCTCTTTCCCCGATAATCAGACACACAATAAAATCAATGGAAATGTATCAGGGTGTAATAACACTTCTCAACAGGCAGACAGGAGAAATTTCAATTGACGCTTCCTACGGAATTGCAGAAGACCATGCGGAAAAAGTCAAATTCCAGGTAGGAGAAGGAATAACAGGAACTGTAATCAAAACCGGTGAAAAAATCACCATAGAAGATGTAACTAAGGATCCCAGATTTCTGGATAAAACACGGTCAAAAAAAAGATGGAGCAACCACTCATTTATCTGTGTTCCTATAAAAATAGGTACAGAAACAATAGGTACCATAAGCGCGCAGAGAAAAAGAACATCTGATCTTGTTCTTGAGGAAGATGCGAAACTTCTTTCTATAATTGGATCACTGATAGCGTTATCTGTACAGCTGAGAAGATCCTCCCAGGAGAAACAGGAGGAACTGAAGAGTGAAAACTTAAGGCTTCAGAATGAACTCAAGAGTAAATTCACCCCGAAAAACATTATTGGAAGTTCTACTGCAATGCAGGAGGTATTTGATCTTATTGCCCAGGTATCAAAGAGCGAGGCAACAGTCCTTATCAGAGGGGAATCAGGAACAGGTAAGGAACTCATTGCCCATTCAATACACTACAACAGCATGAGAAGCGATAAACCGTTTATCAAGGTAAACTGTGCAGCCCTTCCGGAAACAATAATTGAAAGCGAACTTTTCGGACATGAAAAAGGCGCATTTACAAGTGCGATTGCTGCAAGAAAAGGAAGATTTGAGCTTGCAAACGGAGGGACAATTTTTCTCGATGAAATAGGCGACCTTTCCCCGACAACCCAGGTAAAACTACTCAGGGTTCTCCAGGAAAAGGAATTTGAAAGGGTCGGGGGAACTGAAACAATCAAGACAAATGTCAGGATTGTCGCTGCAACAAACAGGGACCTTGAAGCATTGATGATTGAAAACAAATTCAGGGAAGACCTATATTACAGGCTCAATGTATTCCCGGTACATGTCCCCCCCCTGAGAGACAGGAAAAGCGATATAATGCTTCTTGCAGACTACTTCACAGAAAAATACAGCAAAAGAAACGGTAAAGATATAAAAAGGATATCAACACCGGCAATTCAGCTGCTTACAAGCTACCACTGGCCCGGTAATGTAAGGGAACTTGAAAACTGCATAGAAAGAGCTGTACTTCTTAGCTATGATGAAGTTATTCATGGGAATCTGCTCCCCCCCAGTCTTCAGAGTGCAGAATCCACAGGAACAGAAATAGACAACACGCTTCAGCAGGCTCTTGATAACCTGGAGAAAGAACTGATCATGGACGCGCTTAAATCTGCAAAAGGCAATCTTACCAAGGCTTCCAAAATTCTTGGAATAAGTGAAAGAATTATAGGACTGCGGAAGAAAAAGTATAAAATTAAACCTGAAAAATTCAAATCATCATAGTGTTACAATTATGTAGGATTTAGACCATATACTACATAATTGTAGTATCAAGCTTTATCATCAGGGACTACTGAAATAACACTGCTTCAAATGAATTATTCTATTTCCTTATAAACTAAGTATTTAAAAATATTTCTCGCTATCAATTTATTTTTGGCACAACAATTGCATTTAGTAAATTATATATATCCATCAGGAGGTCATAGTAACAATGGATGAAAATATTATTGATTTTAAAAAAACACCGCTCCCTGAAATTTACGGCGTAAACTGCTTTAACGATGCATTAATGAGAGAGCGTCTTCCAAAGAGTATTTACAAAGAACTCAAGGAAGTACAGAAAGGTAAAAAGGAACTATCACTCGAAATCGCGGAAGTTGTTGCCAGTACAATGAAAGACTGGGCAATAGAAAACGGAGCAACGCATTTCACTCACTGGTTCCAGCCAATGACCGGCCTGACTGCTGAAAAACATGACTCATTTATAAACCCGACACCTGACGGAAAAGTTATACTTGAATTCTCAGGAAAAGAGCTTATTAAAGGGGAACCTGATGCATCTTCATTTCCGAGCGGGGGATTAAGAGTTACATTCGAGGCAAGGGGATATACTGCATGGGACACAACTTCACCTGCTTTCCTGATGAAAGACAATACAGGTGTTACTCTTAAAATTCCAACAGCATTTTTCTCCTATACCGGTGAAGCGCTTGATAAAAAAGTACCGCTCCTCAGATCAATGGAAACAATAAACAAAGAGTCACTGAGACTCCTGAGAGCTATAGGAAATACAACATCAGCAAGAGTTGACTCCACAGCAGGAGCTGAACAGGAATATTTCCTCATTGACAGCAGCTTTATGGAATCAAGGCCGGACCTTCTTCTTGCGGGAAGAACACTTTTCGGTGCAAAACCTGCAAAGGGACAGGAAATGGAAGATCACTATTTCGGTTCCATAAAACTCAGAGTTGCAGATTTCATGAGAGAACTGAACTGCGAATTATGGAAACTCGGTATAAGCGCAAAAACACAGCATAATGAGGTCGCCCCGAATCAGTTTGAACTTGCACCGATTTTTACAACAGTGAATGTTGCAACAGATACAAACCAGCTTACAATGGAAGTGCTTCAGAAAGTAGCAAGCAGACACGGTCTTGTAGCGCTGCTTCACGAAAAACCATTTGCAGGAGTAAACGGTTCAGGAAAACACAACAACTGGTCTCTCTCAACAGACGACGGAATCAACCTGCTTGAGCCGGGTGATGATCCAAAATCAAATATGCAGTTTCTCCTGGTTGTATCTGCTATTATAAGAGCTGTGGACAAGTATGCCACATTACTGAGATTTTCCGCAGCAAATGCAGGAAATGACCACAGACTTGGAGCAAACGAAGCGCCTCCGGCTATTATTTCAATATTCCTCGGAGAGGAACTCACAGATATTTTTGAAAAAATGGCAGAGGGCAAACTTTCAGAATCATCAGGCGGCGGATTAATGGAACTGGGAATCAGTTCTCTTCCAAAACTGCCTAAAGATTCAACAGACAGAAACAGGACATCGCCGTTTGCATTTACAGGAAATAAATTCGAGTTCAGAATGGTACCTTCATCTGCATCAATAGCAATGCCGAACACTGTACTCAACACTGTGGTGGCAGAGATTTTCAGCGAAATTTCAGAGAGGCTTGAAAAATCAGATGATATAAACAAAACTGCCAGGGAAGTAATCACTGAATTCTATACAAATCACAAGAGGATTATTTTCAACGGCAACGGATATTCTGAAGAATGGATTAAGGAGGCTGAAAAAAGAGGTCTTCCAAACCTGAAATCAACAGTTGATTCAATCCCTGAAATAGAAAAACCTGAAGCTGTAAAACTTTTTACAAAACACAGTGTTTTTTCAAAAGAGGAGCTGGAATCAAGATGTACAATATATCTTGAAAAATACAGCAAGCAGATCAATATTGAAGCGGGAATCATGATAGATATGACAAGAAAAAGCATAATACCTGCCATAATTGAGTATATGGATACAATTGCAACATCTATTTCTTCATTGAAAGATGCGGGAGTCAAGGCGCCTGTCACAGCACAGAGCAAACTGCTTGAATACCTGCTTGAAAATTTCAACGGACTTTCTGAATCTGTTGATGAACTTGAAATAAAGCTGAAAAAAGCTCAGGATATTATAAACACTGAAAAACAGGCAAGATGCTATCATGATGATGTTTTCCCGGCAATGGAAAAACTCAGATCCTACAGTGATGCTCTTGAAGAAAAAACAGACCTTGATATATGGCCTTTTGCAAGTTATCAGGATCTTTTATTTAAAATATAAACAGCAATTCCTCAGGATATATACATTACCGCCCTTAATCGGGCGGTTTTTTTTTGTATGCGGTTTTCAAGGCATTAAATATCTGTCAGTTTTTTTACACAGGCTGATCCTGTATTTTTATTTATTCAGGCTGATAATCAATTCTCTTTTTCAATTAATTCAGAAATTCTTGAGATCAGTTCCCTGCTCTTGAAAGGCTTTCCAAGTATTTCGTGATTATCTGCAGAATCAAGCTCCCTCTCGGCATAACCGCTTATAAAGAGGACCGGAATGTTTTTCCCGGATTTTCTTATCTGCTCAACAGCTTCCTTACCCGATATTCCCGGCATAAAAAGATCAATAACCATGAGATCAAGCTTCTTATCATAATCCCTGACAAACTTAACAGCCTCAAGACCGTTTGAAGCTGTAAAAACAGTATAACCTGCCTTTTCAAGCATTATTTTACCGAGAGATACAATCAGCTCCTCGTCATCGACAAAGAGAATTGATCCTGACTTCAATTGCTTCTCACCATTTGGACTTCTTATTTCAGGCTGAATCATTGCAGCCTCAGGAATATTAACAGTAAAGATGCTTCCTTTCCCCTCTTCTGATTCAACATGGATAAATCCCTTGTGATTCATTACAATGCTGTAACTGATGGAAAGCCCCATGCCGGAAGCCTCACCTTTTTTTCTTGTCGAATAAAAAGGTTCAAAAATTTTCCTAAGCTGATCATCCGGAATGCCGGAACCGCTGTCTTTAATTCTGATATAAACATACTTTCCCGGGCCGGCTTCCGGATATGCCCTGACATCATCCTCACTGTATTCAACAGAACCTGTTGATATCTCGACATTTCCTGTTCCGTTAATAGCTTCCCTGGCATTCACTGCAAGATTAATAATAACCTGTTCAAGCTGGCTTTCATCACCTATACACTCGGGATCTGTACCATCATCCGATATATGAAGCTTTATGTTATGATTAAATATTTCATTCAGTATATTCTCAAGATCACTAACAAGTGATTTTACATTCACAAGGACAGGCTCTGTCATCCTGTTGTCCTTACTGAAAATCTTGAGGTGGCGAGTCAGTATGCCTGCCCTCTTTGATGAATCAACCATATTACCCAGAACATCTCTGACCTCTTCCTCATCAAGCCCGCCAAGCATGAGATATTCAATATACCCGTTTAAGATCTGCAGTATATTATTAAGACCGTTTGCTATGCTTCCCGCCAGCTTGGACATCCCTTCAATCCTGAAATAATCAACATTGGGATTGTCCCGGCTGCCGCTCGCTGAAAGATCAAGAAAACTGATAATAACATTTTTTTCAGCTTCAGATCTGTTCACAGACTTAATCCTGATTTCAAAAAACTGATGCCTGTAAGAGCCCCTGAACAGCCGGCACCTGCGAATATACTCCTTTTTTTCCCCGCTTATAACATAGGAAAGATTCTCAAACAGGAGATCTGAATCACTTCTATTGAGTATTGAATAAAATACTCCGGGAAAAGGTTCATAATCACCGTTAAATAAAGACTTTATGAAACTGTTTTCATAAATAAATTTCCCTTCACCATCAAGAACAATAATTCCCAGAGGTATATTCTGAAAAATCACATTATAATTTTCTATTTCATTACGTATTTCATTCTCAGTTTTTACAGACTCATCAAGAATACTGTTTATGGAATTCCCGATATCCGAAAGAGTATCTCCTCCAGCAGTATAAATCCTGAGCCCCCTGCTTCCCTTCAGTATCTCTTTAAGAGAATTATTAATATTTTCAGCTCGTTCGTAAAAATAAAACCTGTAGTCAGGAAGAATAAAAACAAAAAACATTACAAACCCAACTGCAGCAATAAGAATGAAAACAAATGTGCTTCTGAGAATATGCGAAGTGATTTCTGAAAAATCATATATCAGCTCAAGGACCCTGACATCACCTGAATTATTTTCCCAAGATATTCCGCTTCCTGAAAACCTGTGATTTCTTATGAAAACAAGCTGCCTGCAGAAATTTCCGCTGTAGAGAGTCACATCCCGGAGCTCCTTTAACAGAGAATTCTCACTCAAATCAGTATCCATATTCTTATTCTTATACAGAAGAGATTTTTTTTCTTCACCAGAAAAGGAATAAAGATCTGCAGAAACCAGGTAGCTGCTTTTACTGACTAAAGCTTCAATAAAAGATCGTATATTGCTGCTGTACAGCCATGTATAAAAGTTTTCGCCATTTTCCTGATGGTAGGAAGATATTTCACTGGCAGCTGTTTCAGTAAAGCTGCTGTCAATATTTTCTGATAAATCCATGAGTTTCCTGATAATATCTGCTGAATATGAATAATCTGAAGTCTCAAGATGGATTATCAAATTCCTTATATATTCCGAACTCTCTGATGTGATTTTCTCTCTGGTGTTTTTAATATAAACAGATGTAAGAAAAACAGATGTTGTCAGCAAGAGGAGAAAAAAAGCAGATACAAATAATATTGTTTTTCTGATTAGCTTTTTTTTCATACTTATTAAATAGTATTATAGAAAACCATATGACACAAGTTTTTTATCATTGTTCTTAATTGACACTGAAAAGTTTTATATGTATCATACATTTATATGTGTCCCGGTAGCTCAGCAGGATAGAGCGACTGCCTCCTAAGCAGTAGGTCATGCGTTCGAATCGCGTTCGGGATAATACTTAAAGTGCTGTGGCACAACAAATTATAAAGCTTCCCGTTTACCGGAGAAGCTTTTTTTTGCTCATATTGGTGCGGATTGTGACAAAAATGTGACAGTGTCTTTATTTTTCTATCAAATTATATTTCACAGGTATTATAATTGGACTTATTGCAACCATGCCCCCTACTCTCACAATTAAAGAAATCCCGCTGTTTTAATTACAGGTAACATTGAATCACTTGAACTATCTTACTTTTTTGAATACAATAAAAATATAATAAAAGAGATTTAATATTTTCTATTATCAGTAATAGAAAACGAGCGATGAAAACCTGAATATTCAGAAGGCAGCAGACCTTTATCTTCCCCCTGACCTGCCCCTTATTTCTGTATGAACACCAAGTTGCTTTTATAATAAGCAGTTATATGAGACTATACATCGTATCCAGGATTATATATAATAAAATTTAAATATTTTTTCAAAAGGAGTATCAGTTTGATTCCTGATTCCCGAAAATTAAAGCAAGATATCTATATGCACCTGGCAAGGATTGGTAAGGCATTATCAAGTCCGGGGCGTCTTCACCTGATTGACCTTTTGTGCGAAGGATCAAAAACAGTTGAACACCTGGCAGAAGAAACAGGAATGAATTATGCTAATACTTCACGTCATCTTCAAACCTTACTTGAAGCAAGGCTGGTCGGTTTTGAGAAAAAAGGGCTATATTCCTATTACCAGATTACAGATCCCCTGGTTGAATACATGTTCCAGACAATGCAGGAACTTGGAGAAAAACTGATAAAAGATATAAAAGAACTTGTTGAAGATATTTACGGCAAAGACAGCAAAATAGAACATGTAGGCTGCAAAGAGCTTGTAAAGCGAATGCAAAGCGGTAAAGTTACACTGATTGATGTCAGGCCGAAACAGGAATATGACAAAGATCATCTTCCAGGCGCCAGTTCTATTCCTCTTGAAGAGCTGGAAGAACATTTATCTTCTCTTTCTCCTGACCAGGAGATAATAGCCTACTGCAGAGGAAGATATTGTCTGTTATCGGTCGAGGCTGTATCAGTTCTCAAGGCAAATGGTTATCATGCAGTTCGCCTTGATGACCGGTGCCTCCCTGAATAACCGCATAAATTCCATGATTATCTAAAACCGGGTTGTTATATTTACAACCTGCACATCTTCCACTTCCCCCATATATTAAACAGTCAAAAGAAAAATTTCATATAGTCTGTTTTCAAAACTGCAAATAACGTTTAAAACCCTCTGTTCAACCTGATCACAAGATATTTACATTTCATTAATAAATAATTGATATATTTTTATCTAAATTACTTGATTATTCAATTGAATAGTTGTATACAGTATTAAATAATTCAATTGAATAGTAGAATACTACAAGTCAATCAGACTGTCTGAAAACTTAAATGAGGTGGCTTAAATATGCAGACAATGCTGGAATTTACAAAAGAACAAATTCTTCAGGTTGATGAATTAATCGACAAATTCGGTATGCACCCCAGCGGACTGATTCCGTTACTGGAAAAAGTCCAGGAAGTCCTGGGATATTTACCGCTAAGTATCCAGGATTACATTTCTGAAAAAACAGGATTTTCTCCCAACAGGATTTACGGTGTTGTAACTTTTTACTCTTTCTTTTCCATGGAACCAAGAGCCAGGCACAGGGTCCAGCTATGCCTGGGAACAGCCTGCTATGTAAAAGGGGCTGATGTTATACAGGCAAAAATTGAAAAAGACTACCAGATTACACTCGGGGAAAGCACAGAAGACGGAAGATTTACATTTGAAAAGGCAAGATGCGTTGGTGCCTGCGGCCTGGCTCCTGTAATGATTGTAGACGGGAAAGTCTTCGGCAAAGTGACTGCTGATGCAGTTGATGAAATCCTTGCACAGTATGAATAGGAAGGGGAGAAAAATGAAAACAACTGAAGATATTAACCTCATCCGTCAGGAAATGAATAGCAATGAGGCAGATAAAACATACCTTTATGTACATATGGGGACATGCGGTATTGCATCCGGTGCAATGGGTGTACTTGCCGCATTAAAAAACAGGATTAAAGAAGAAAATGCATCAAAAAATATCCAGATTATTACTACAGGATGTGCAGGGATATGCTCCCAGGAACCACTGCTTACAGTAAAAACACCCGGTACAGAACCTGTTATATATAAACAGATGAATGAAGAAAAAGCCCTCACTGTTTACGATAAACATGTGAAAGGCAATACAGCTGTGGAAGAATATGCCCTTGCGAGGGGAATGGAATTCCAGATTAAAGAGAGAATCAGGGCAAAAGGGAAGCTTCCTGATGAAAGCGTTATCTCAACATCGATTCCAGGCATTGAAGAACTTCCCTTCTTTTCTCTTCAGGAGTCCCGTGTCATGCGGAACCGCGGACTCATAGACCCGGGAAAGATCAGAAACTATATAGGCAGAGACGGATACCAGGGAGTTATAAGGGCTCTTACCAAATTGTCTTCAGAACAGATCATCGACGAAGTAGTAAACTCGGGTCTCAGAGGAAGGGGCGGAGCTGGTTTTCCTATCGGATTAAAATGGAAATTAACCCACTCAGAAAAAAGCGATATCAAATATATGCTCTGTAATGCTGATGAAGGGGATCCCGGAGCCTATATGGACCGTAATGTCATGGAAAGCGATCCCCACAGCCTTATCGAAGGGATGATAATCGGCGCAAAAGCGATTGGAGCAAGTCAGGGTTATATTTACTGCAGAGCCGAATACCCCCTGGCAATCGAAACTCTCAACAAAGCAATAAAACAGGCAAAGTCATTAAACCTTCTTGGAGAGAATATTCTCGGAACAGACTTCTCTTTCGATATAGAAGTATATGAAGGGGCAGGAGCTTTTGTCTGCGGAGAAGAAACTGCCTTGATGAGATCTATTGAAGGGAAAAGGGGAAACCCGAGACCTAAACCGCCGTTTCCGGCAAAAGCAGGACTATGGGAAAAACCGACAGTTCTCAATAACGTGGAGACTCTGGCCAATATCCCCCAGATTATTGTCAGAGGATCAGAATGGTTTCGGGAAGTCGGGACATACAGGAGTCCTGGCACAAAAATTTTCTCCATAACCGGAGATATTGAAAATGTGGGCTGTGTGGAAGTCCCCATCGGTACAACAATCAAAGAGATAGTAAATCAAATAGGTGTGGTGCTTGGGGATAAAAAGCTGAAAGCTGTTCAGCTTGGAGGACCTTCAGGAGGCTGTATTCCCAGGGAGTACATGGATGTTAAAGCTGACTATGAAACATTGCAGGAATACGGCGCTATTATGGGATCAGGCGGCTTAATCGTCATGAGCGAAGATAAAACCGGCGTTGATATTGCAAAATTTTTCATGGAATTCTGCAAGGATGAAGCATGCGGAAAATGCCTCCCGGGAAGAGAAGGGACAAAACAGATGCTCCTGATACTCAATAAAATATCATCAGGAAATGGTTCTCTTGACGACATCAGTAAGCTTGAGGATTTAAGCGAAGTGATCCAGAATACCGCGCTCTGCGCATTATGCAAGACAGCGGTAAACCCTGTATTAAGCACCCTGAGATATTTCCGTGATGAATATGAAGAGGCTGTGAAAAGTAAAGTCGAAATGGGGGTATAAGAATGATTTTTACGAAAGCTCTTACTTATGATGAAATTAAACAAAAACTTGACAAGGATGATGTCATATCGATAATAGGCTGCTCCTCCTGTGCAAGAGTGGCAGGAACAGGCGGCGAAGAACAGATGGAAGATCTTGCCAAGAATCTTCGTAAAGACGGCTATAACGTTCAGGAGGGATTTTCCATCAATACTGTCTGCACGCCAAAAGTCTTTCAGGCCAGATTAAACAGAAAAGTAAACACAATAATTACGATGGCCTGCTCTGCCGGCTTTGCAAATGTATCCAGTATTTTTGCAGACAAGAAAATTATCACATCAAGTGATGATATCGGGCTTATGGCCGCTGATATAAAAAATGAAACTATTCATGTAGCTGTACCGTTTGAAAAACACAAAGAAACAAAAGGTGAAAAATTCAAGATGTATTCCGGTGAAGCATTGAACGAGGCTTCTGTAAAGAAAAACAGGGAGGATCAATAATGATTATATCTCTCAGAAATTTAACTTATTCAGATCTTAAAAAGGAATTGACCAGGGAAAACAGAATTGTTCTTTACAGCTGCAATGCCTGTGTAAAAGCATGCGGTATCGGGGGGCTTGAAATGATGAAGCGCCTTGAAAAGGCTTTGAAATCAGACGGTTACAACGTAATCGGAAAAGATCTGATAAGCATGGGATGCTCCACCAACCTGATTGAAAAGAGAAAACTTGAAATTGAGAAAAAAGCTATGTATGAAGAGGCTGATGTTATTATTCCGCTTATCTGTGAAGATGGATATGAGGGAATCACAGAGACATTCAGCGATAAAAAAGTGATATCTACAGCCAGAACTCTTGGTGTCGGAGCCTTCACCGCGGACAGGGGAACTGTTCTCACAACTCCTTTTGAAAGCACAGGACTGGAAGCAAAGGCTGAAGGTTATACACTTTCAGAAGTAATAGAAAAGCTTGATCTTCCCAATGGTTTCTTTGACGAGGAAGATGATAAGGATATTCAACCTGAATATATCAACATAACAATAAACGGGGAGAGTATTAAGGCATGTAAGAATCAGAACCTGATGGAAGTGTGCAGGGAAAACAGCATTGATATTCCCCTCCTCTGCCACCATGATGATCTGGACAGTTACGGAGCCTGCCGCATGTGCGTTGTCAGGATTGAAGGATTCAAGGGGCTATCTGCAGCCTGCTGTGTGAAAGTAACTGATGGTATGAATATTGTGACCAGCGATGAAAAGCTTGAAAGTTACAGAAAGATATTGCTTGAACTTGCAATATCATCGGGCGATCACGACTGCCTGACCTGTTCAAAGGGTGTCCCCACCCCTTTTGCCTCATGTGAACTGCAGGCCCTGGTCAGACAATACGGTATTACAGAGAGCCGGTATAAGAAGGACAATGAAATAAAAACTGAAGATAATTCAAGTCCTGTAATATATCATGATCCCGGTAAATGTATACTTTGCGGAAGATGCGTTAGGGCATGTGAAGAGATTGCCGGGCTTTGCAACCTCGGTTTTGTAAAGCGGGGAGAAAAAACAACAGTTGTTGCAGGTCTTAACAAAGAAATAAAACAGAGCGCCTGTGTTTCCTGCATGGCCTGTACAGATGCCTGCCCTACCGGAGCATTATGCGAAAAAGTTGTTCATTTCACAGGAGAAAACTGGGAACCTGCGAGGGTTCTTGGAGTGTAAAGATAAAAGCAGTTTAATGTAAATTTATCTTTATGCAATGTTTTTACTTCATGAAATTGAAAACCTCATAAAGATTATGCAGAAATACTGCATTTTCAGAATTATCCGTCTTTCTATTTTGTCCCTGCCCGGAATTAAACAATTCCCGGGCAGGGACTTCTATGATTTCAGGCAGACAGTTACCGGGATAATATATAACAGCCAGCATGCAAACCACAAGTTAAACTAAGTCAGTTTATATTTTCCCTTACCGCAGTTCCTGGAGGATAATACCGGAGTTGCAGTTTAGATAGTAACCTGCTTGAACTCTTTGAAAAGACCTCATCATTGTTTTCAGATAAATCAGGAAATATTTCATATTTTTCAAAATTATATAATCAATATTGCATATCTATTTCATACTACATACAATTATTTATAAAATAAAAATTTGATTAAAAGGAATATGATTATGCATCTGCCTGTAGAAATTCTCGGGACACTATCATCAGTAATAGTGGCAGTTTCCCTTACACAGAAAAACATCAAACTTCTCAGAATTCTCAACCTGATAGGAGCATCAGGATTTGCTTTTTACGGATACCTGATAAATTCACTG
Source organism: Spirochaetia bacterium (assembly GCA_963662265.2). Taxonomy (GTDB): domain Bacteria; phylum Spirochaetota; class Spirochaetia; order CADAEX01; family CADAEX01. The sequence goes on from CAXXHA010000038.1 coordinate 14,427, forward strand.
CCGGTGCTCGGCCTTAACGGCTTTATTGCGGTTATTGATCTTTATTACTACTGGTCAATGATCAGGTATAAATCATATTTCGACCAGCTTGAAATTGGAAAACCGGAAACTTCCCCTTATCTCAGGAAATTCCTTTATTTTCATATTAACGATATTAAACTTTTCCAGCCTTCGTTTGACCCTGAAAAAATATCCGGATGCTACGGGATTTATATATTGAGAGATATGCAGCCTGCCTCTGTACTGCTTTTCAGGGAACAGCAGCAGGGAAAAATTGAAATGGTTCTTGATTATGCGGTACCGGCATACAGAGACTACAAGAACGGAGAATATTTTTTCAGAGAAGCTGTAAACACAGACCGAAGCAGAAATATTCAGGAAATCACAGCATTTTCAGAAACAAAAAAACACTCAGAATACCTCGAACGCCTGGGCTTTATAAAAGAGACAGAAAAAGAGGGGGGTATTATTTACAGGCTTGAGTTATTAAATAAATAATATGCTTTTATTCTGTGCATCCTGAGAAATGAATCCGCGTTTATATTATAATAATATAAGGATATCCCAAAATTTCCTGGACAAAATAATGGGGAGGTCAAGATCATGATGGGAAAAGCCGGGGAAGAATATTCTTATTAAAATTATTGTTTTTTTATTGCTGAATAATAATTGAGCTGTTATTATTGTGTCTGTATATTTTTATCGATACATCTTTATTCATTCAATAAATCGAATGATTTTGCAGAAATATTTTCTGGCACAAATTAATGACTATTAAAACTTATCAATGAGAAACAGAAAAGGAATTAAATATGAAGAAAATATTTTTTATTACTGTTTTAACTTTTTCAGCTGTAAATATTTTTTCAGAACCTATCAAAATTGGATTTATTGAGAGTGATATTGAAGACACTGTAAAAACACATCAGGAAGCTGCTGATTTCATAGGCAATAAGCTGGGTATGTCGGGAGGTCAAGTCGTTGTAGCTGGAAACAGCACCGAAATGGCAGACCTGTTAAAAGCAGGAAATGTCGACATATTTATCGACACAATTTTCTCATCCCTGTCTGTACAGGAGAAATCCGGTTCAAAGATTATACTAAGAAGATGGAAAAAAGGGGTTGCAGAATATCAGACACTTTTCATCGCATTGGAAAATAATGAAAATATCAACGATTTTTCAAACCTTAACGGCACTGTAATAGGATTCAGCGATAATAGCTCCACATCTGCAAGATGGCTTCCTCAGGCCTTGCTCATGAAAATGGGCTATACTTTCAGGGAAACTTCTGCACCCGGAAATAACAATGTAGGGTTCATGTATTATGATGATGATCTGGAAAAAGCGGTGGAATTATTATTCAACGGAAAGACAGATCTTACAGTAATGTCAACAAATGATTATGAAGATCTGGATAGCGATGTCAGGACAAAACTCAAAATAGTTGGCAGGTCCTTTGATGTGCCAAGGCAGCTGATTTCGGTAAGCCCTGTCCTTGATAACAGCACAGTAAAACAATTAGTAAATATTCTTACAACAATGGATTCAACACCTGAAGGGAAAAAAGTTCTCGGGAATTGGGAAAAAACAGAAAAATGCGACAGAATAAACATGAAAATTCTTGATTCTATCAAGCTATCAAAAAAACTGCTTCAGTACATGCAGTAATTATACGGGGATTAAAAATTATGAAGTTATCAATAAGAAATAAAATATCTGTTCTGACAGGAGCAATTATAATAATTTTAGGGTTATCTCTATCCCTTTCTTCAGTAACAACCATGAAAAAAGTTATCTCTGAAGAGAGGATGAATGATTTTTCTGAAAGAATAAGGATTATAATCGATGAACTCAATGTAACTGCGGAAGAACTTGAAGAGACCGGGCTGACTGAATTCTTTGAAAAAGACTTCCAGAATGATGTTCTTGAGATACTCAGAAAAAGGTATTATATAAAAGAGAATAATTCCATTAAATTTTTCCCGTACATCCTTGATGAAAACGGAAATGTGTTAATACACCCGGAACAGGAAACAGGTTCAGAAATATTTGCTGGTACTGATTTTATTCAGGAAGCATTTAATATGAAAAACGGGTATCTTGAATATGAAAGTAACGGTGAAAAATACTGGATGGTTTATCAGTTATTTGAAAAGTGGAACTGGCTGATAATATACAGCTGCAAAATATCAGATAAATATGAAGATGTGGCAGATTTCAGAACAACAATAATATTTCTGGGAATATTGCTCGGTTCTGTGGGAATCGGGCTGATGTATATTGTCATGTTCAAGCTGCTCAAACCTCTGGAAAAAAGCACTATCATGCTGAAAGATATTTCAGAAGGAGAAGGCGATCTTACAGGAAGGCTGACAATAAAATCTCATGATGAAATCGGGAAAATGGCTGAATATTTCAACAGCTTCATCAGCAAGCTGAACATTATGATCAGCTCGATAAAATCAATCTCAGGTAAAAATCTTTCTATAAAAAATGATTTAAATTCAAGCACAGAGATAGTATCTTCTTCACTGATTCAGATTACAGAAAATGTAAAGGATATTCAGGGACAGATAAAAAAACTTGACAACAATGTGCTGAACTCATCATCTCATGTGGATAATATTTCCGGAAATATCGCAAGCCTGGACAACCTTATAGAGGAACAAGTTGCAATGGTTGAAGAATCTACCGCTTCAGTGACACAGATGATAGCATCTCTGAACAATGTTGCATCAATAACAGAGAAAAAAAAGGTTTCTACCGACAGACTTGTTGAAACAAGTAAAGACGGGGAAGAAAAACTTGATGTTTTTATCCAGGTTGTCGAAGAAATAAATCACACAATAGATACAATATTTGAGATGACAGGGATAATTTCCGGTATTGCAGCCCAGACAAATCTTCTTTCAATGAATGCGGCAATTGAAGCTGCGCATGCGGGGGATGCAGGCAGGGGGTTTGCGGTTGTTGCTGATGAAATAAGAAAACTGGCAGAAACATCAAGTGAAAATTCAGGAGAAATCTCAAAAGCCCTGAAAACAATTGTCGATAAAATAAAATCTGCTTCCTCATCAAGCCAGGTAACAAGGACAGCATTTGATGATATAAAATATGAGATAAACGATGTCGCCCTTGCCTTATCAGAGATAAGCAGCAGCACTGCCGAACTCCAGGTGGGGGGTAATGAAATTCTCATAGCCATGAATAAACTCCAGTCTGTTTCTGAAAATGTAAAAAAAGGCTCTGATGAGATGAGCGGCGGTTCTAATCATGTCGCCAATTCTGTCATGACAACCAAAGAGATATCAGGAGATGTAACATCAGCAATTGAAATTATATTCACAGGCATTGAAGATATTATTAATGAAATGAAACATGTTTCTGAGAGATCAGCAGCCCTTGGAACAGCTGCCGATAATCTTGCTGCGGAAGTAAATAAATTTAAAACATGATAATAATAAATCGTTTATGACTTAATTCTCTTTAGTAATTATAGACAGGCTATTAGTAAGACTGTAATTATGAGGGGGTGAATTATTTAACAAATAATTCACTTTTCTTCTGCGTAGCATGAGAATTGAATCCGCGGTTATATTATAATATTAATATAAGGATATCCCAAAATTTCCTGGACAAAATAACGGGGAGGTTCAGATCATGAGGGAAAAAGCTGGTCAATGGTTTATTGTCGAAGGGTTGATGAATCAGAGAATGGTTAACCAGGTACTTGAATTCCAGAGACACGGTGACAGGCATAAATTCGGGGAAATTGCACTGGCAAGGCACCTTATCAACGGAAAATCACTCAAACGTTATCTCCACACAATTTACTGATCCAATGCGTACAAAGGCATGAAAAAACCGGTATCACAGAACTGACAGATACCGGTTTTTATATATGAACATAATATTAATTAATGTCCGCAGCAGCCGCAGCCTCCGTGATTATCGCATGAAGGGCCGTCCTTCATATCATCGCCTCCGCAGCAGCCGCCCCCATGATTGTGGCCGAACAGTTGTTCAATATCTTCATCAGTTGTTTCCTTGACGCTTCTTACATCAACACTGAAAACAAGAGTCTTTCCTGCAAAAGGGTGGTTTGCATCAACTGTTACAGTTTCATCTCCAATTTCAGTTACTGTGACAAAAACATGGTTTCCTTCATCATCATGACTCTGGAATTCATCTCCTATCTTAATTTCGCCGAAATCAACAAATTCAGACTTCGGGATCTCTCTGAAAAGGGAATCATCACGCTCTCCGAACCCGTTTTCAGGTGTAACAGAAACACTGATTGATTCTCCTTCTTCTTTTCCAAGCAGTGCATCTTCAACTGCCTGAAGCATCATTTCCTTGCCATGAATATAAACAGCAGGTCCTGACTCTGCTGTGCTTTCCACAATATTTCCTTCCGGATCTTTGATTGAAAAATCGATTTCCACTGTTGTATTTTCAGAAATTTTCATTTACTACTCCTGTAAGTATTATTCTCTCTTCGCTATTAAGGGAAATGCATAATATAAAAATCTTTATTTCAGTTTTATTATACAGTTGCACTGAAAATTAATGTAAGTATAGGATAAAAGTCAATATAAAAATATCCATATCAATTGTCTGCAGATTAATTCAGCATCCTGTTCACAACAGAGATAAGCTCTTTTCCAGTAAATGGTTTTTTAATCAGCTGATCCACCCCGTATGGAAGTGTCTTTTCCATCAGCCCTTCACTGTATCCGGAACTCAGAAGCACAGGTATACTGCTGTTGATTTTTTTCACCTCTGCAGCCAGTTCATCTCCTGAGAGATCAGGCATTGTCATATCAGTGATTACAAGATCAAGAGATGAATGGTTATTTTTAAAATATTCAAGCCCTTCAAGAGCATCACTGAATGAATAGACTGAATGCCCCTCTCTTGTCAGAAATTTCTCCATCAGATCCAGAATCATGCTTTCATCATCAAATAAAATTATACTGGACACTTTATCCACCTTTTCATCAAAAACTTCGACATCATCATTTTCCAGATATCCCTTATATATTTCGAAATAGAGAAGCACATTTGTACCTTCCCCGCGATGACTTTCAACTCTTATCCTGCCGCCCCACTGTTTAATCAGCCCATGAACAACCGACATTCCCATTCCCGATCCCTTTCCGACTTCCCTTGTTGTAAAAAAGGGATCAAAAATCCTTTCCCGGACCTCTTCACTCATGCCGCAGCCTGTATCTCTGAGAGAAATTTCCACAACTTCTGAATAAGTTATATCCGGAAATATCTTCTCGGCAATATACTTATCAAGTTTTGAAAGACTTATATCAAGACTGCCGCCGTCAGGCATAGCAAGTTTCGCATTTTTACATATATTAATAAATATCTGATGTAGCTGACCTTCATCTGCCAGGACAATAAATTCATCTTCATAATTAAGATTAATTTTTATCGATCCGGGGAAGGAGGGTTTTATAAGCTTATATACTTCTTCTGCAATTGCTGTAATATTTACCGGCTTGATCTCACTTCTCCTGTCCCTGGCAAAATCAAGAATCTGCCCTGTCAGATCAACACCCCTGTTGGCCGCCTGCAGAATTGTACTGAATTTACCCCTTATTTCGGGATCAAGATCAGGTGCAATCTGCCCAAGCTCGGCATATCCCCTGATTATTGCCAGTATGTTATTAAAATCATGAGCAATCCCCCCTGCCAGGACTCCTATAGATTCTAGTTTCTGCCTGCGGTTAAGCTGCTGCTCCATACTTTTCCTCTTATCTATATCCCGGATGCTTCCCCTGAAGCCTATGAAGCGGTTGTCGGAATCGAATATTTTCCTGCACTGCTGTTCCACCCACACAACAGCACCGTCCTTTCTGGTAATTCTGTACTCAAAACTGCTTTCTGTTTTATTTATATCAGAACAGCCTGTGCAGTAATCATCCCATATCTGCCCATCTTCAGTGTAAATAAGTTTCCCGAGAAGTGTGCTGTCATTCAGAAACTCATCCGCGCTGTACCCCGATATCCTCAGACAGGAAGGAGATGAATATATGAATTTCCTTTCAGATGTCTGCCAGAATTCCCAGTCATAGTTATAATCTGCAATTGTCCTGTATTTAGCCTCCATAGCAGATATCAGGTTATCAAATTCTTCCCTGTAGCTGAGATCCCTGACTACTGCCAGTACAAAACCTTCATTGTTAAGCTTTATTGTTATAGCATTCACCTCGACAGGAACTTTTTCCCCGTCATATGTGAGATAAACAGATGTAAAAAGAAGATGACCTTCAGTTAAAAGCTTATTCTTTACCCATTGTATTTTATTCTGATCCTCATCAGCAGTCATATCAACCGGGGACAATTTCAGAAGCTCCTCTTTCGTATACCCGAACCTGTCACATGCAGTCCTGTTTACATCATAATATGCCCCGTTTTCACCCCTGGAGATCTTCATCATAAAAATAGAATCATTCACATCATTGAAAAGCGCTTTATAAACCTCTTCACTGGCAACCAGCTTTTGCCTGATATTTTTAACCCTGATACGGAGGAAAAAAATAAAAAGCACTGTGATAAAAACAAATGCTGAAAAAACTGAAAATGTTATATATACCCATGAGGGAACAACACTGTAAGGTTCTGCAAGAAGCCATTTGTCAAGAAGCTTGTAATATATGGAATTATTATCCTGTTTAAGAATAGCCAGCTCCCTGTCTATAATATCAAGGAGTTCAGAATGGGTACCCTTTTTTACTGCGACAAGAGATCTTGCAGGTGAAAAAATAATCTCGGTTGCCTTTAACCTGCTGTTGTTTTTTATATAGAAATTATATGCGACAAGGGCATCAACCTGCCCCTTATCAAGTTCCATGTTTATCTCTTCAAAACTGTTGTAGAAAACAGGAATAAACTGTATATCAAAGTCTTTCATAAGCTTTATGAAATTTTTCCCGTTCTGGTCACTGTTCAGCAATGCAACTTTTTTATTTTTCAGATCAAAAACAGATTCAATTTCTGAATCAGGAACAACAAAAACCTGGCTCCATGAGATAATAAAGGATTCTTTGTTGAAATCAAAATAATCTGTCCGGTCGAGGGTATATTTAATACCGGGAAATATATCTATTTCTCCGGACATTGTTTTAAGATAGGATTCCTGAAATGTATTTCCGCTGACAAACTGTATTTCCACATTATTTTTACTGAAAATATACTGGAGAAGTTCCGGGAAAAAACCTGATGCTTTGCCGTTTGAACTGAGAAAAGCCATAGGATTAACACCATCAAACACCGCAACTGTCACATTATCAGCAACATCGGCAAAAACAGGCATCCGAAAAAGAGATATCATACATAAAATGACAAGACAAAGAGTAATACTTCTTTTTTTCATAACTATATGTAATATCCTTTTTTAATTAAAACACAGGAGACTTTATCCCCCCTCTTATATAAATTATATACAGAAGAGGAAATTAATCATTATTTATTTTATTCAGATACCTGTAAATCGTAGGCTCGGAACATCCCAGCTGCTTTGCAGCTTCCCGGACAGCCCCTTTCATCATGAAAATATTCTTCTGATTTAATAGTTCCACTATATTCAGCCTGTCATCCTGGGTAAGACGTTCTTTTGTAATATTATTATCAGAAAGATAATTCTTTATAACACCATCTGCTTCTTCAGTTACGGAATCATAAAATATTTCTCCTGCATTATTCATAAGAGTATCAACAGAATCATATGAACTGTTAATCTCGACAAGCTGATCAGGATGGCAGAGTTTCAGAATATTCTTACTTAGTTCCTTATAACGCCTGTCATCAAAATTAATACAGAGCATGCCAACTATATTTTTGTCATCATCCTTGATATACATTGTTGATGAACGGAGTATTCTGTGATCCTTGGAGATACCATTGTAGTTAACTTTAAAATCCTGATCCTTATAACTTTCATCTGATATTACTTCAAGAGCGAAATTTGTAAGAGGTCCCCCGACCTGACGCTGGCTGACATGACCGTTTGCTATAGCTACGATTGAGTTTATATGATCCTCAGTATCATGCAGAACAACTTCATAATCAGGCCCGAGAGTTTTTCCTAGAAATTCAACAACAATACTGTATTTTTTCTTTAAATCTTCATTCATTTATTTATTCCGCCTGTTTAAACTTATATACAGGATTACAAGTTAATACTGTTTCAACCTGCAAAGCAAGCTGCGTTTAACACCTGAATCATAATAATCCCTACAGGTGTTAAACCCTTTCAGTGATAATAAAATATTATCAGCATGATATTCAAGTTTAATTTATTTCTTCTTATAATTTACCTGACTGATTCAGGAAACACTTTATTGTAATATTTTTTCTGCAGATAATAAAATCCCATAATTCAGAAAATTACAGGATTCACAACTGACAATATATATTTTTCTTATATTGCAGCCTGCTGAATACAGGCTGTCTATTATATTATATCTGCCAGGATTCATACTCCGGGCAGAATTATTCATTTCAGCAGAATCAGCCGATACCGCCGTAAATTATTCCGAGGATATAAACAATAATTGTTGCTCCGCAGAAAACATATTTTGTCATAGGCTCAAACCATTTTCCGATTTTCTTTTCACGACCTGTCTGTGCCTGTTCTCGTGCAAAACCTTTACCGCATACCCAGAAAAACATGATTCCGGCAAGAAGAGCTCCAAGAGGGATTATATAGATTGATACAATATCCATCCATGTGCCGAGGGCTGCTCCGTTTTCAAGAACAAGTCCCACAGAAGCACTTACTGCAGCAACAATTGCAATAGAAACACCTCTTGAAAGCTTGAATCTCTGCTGAATCGCTTCTACAGGAGTTTCAAGAAGGTTCATAAGAGAACTAACCCCGGCAAAAAGAACTGCAACAAAGAATACAATTGAAAACAGGTACCCTGCAGGCATCATTTTAAAAACATTTGGCATTGTTATAAACATGAGAGGAGGACCTGCTGTAAGATCAAGACCGAAAACAAATACTGCAGGTATAATTACAACTGCAGCAAGAAGAGCTGCTATTGTATCATATATTGCTACATTTTTTGCACAGCTGATTACATCTTCCGATTTCTTAAGATATGATCCATATACAACAGTCCCGGAACCGGCAAGTGAGAGTGAAAAGAAAGCCTGCCCCAGTGCATACACCCATGTTTTGGGACTTGCAAGAAGGTTCCACTTGGGAACAAAAAGATACTTGTACCCTTCCATTGAACCGGGAAGTGTAAGCACTCTTACAGCAAGGATAAGGAAAAGTATAAAAAAAGCAGGCATCATAACTTTGTTTACTTTTTCAATACCTTTTGCAATACCCATCATCATAATTATAAAAGTTATTGCAAGACCAAGCATATGCCAGCTCACACTTCCGAGAGGACCTGCGATCTGCCCGAAATAAGCGCCGCTGTTCTCTGCCCTGATAACAGCACCTGTAATTGAACCGACAGTAAACCTGAGTATCCATCCGACAACTACAGCATATCCTATTGCAATACCAAGTGATCCTATTACAGGAACAAGACCCAGCAGCTCGCCGTTCTTTTTACCCCGTCTTTCAAAGGCTTTTTTAAAAGCACCAAGAGGACCTGTCTGCATTGCACGTCCGAAAGACATTTCCCCGATAACACCTGATATTCCGATAAGTATAATAAAAAAGAAATAGGGAATTAGAAAAGCAGCTCCGCCGAACTGTCCCAGCCTGTATGGAAAAAGCCAGATATTAGCCATCCCTACTGCTGAACCTATACATGCAAGAATAAATCCGATTTTTGAATTAAAATTATCTCTGTTTTCTAGAGTAGTTTCTGTGAAGTTAGTATTTTTATCAGACACAACCTGACTCCTTATTTGTAATTCCGAAATTGATACAGACTGTTTTGCTGCATTTTAAAGCACTGCAGGTATAACAGCATCATGCTCCGGACACAGGTATCTCCACAATTCAAAATATGAAAAAAATAAGGAGAAATTCATGAAGAAACCTGTAATTTATTTATTTATTTAGACCGGCACCGATTTACCGGTATTTTCCGTACTGCTGTCAGCTGCCGGCCTCAATACAATCCTCCATAAATAGACAATAACGGGAGGACAGCATCAACTGTATCAGATACTGCTGAAAAACATTCTGCTTTCACATGTATCCTGATCCCCATCCGCCAAGCCCCGGGGCAGATATCCCTTCCGGCCGGCATAAAACATCCAGTTTTTAAAATACCTGCACCCTGTAGAAGAATGCAGGTATCAATATTATTTCAACGGTTCAAGAAAAGCCTGAAAATGTCTGAGAACCGGTGGTTCCCATGTAATTCTGTAACCTTTCACATCTGCTGCTCTTTTCTTGATTTCAATAAGAGCATCAGCCATAACATCTATATGAGCCTGAGTATAAACTCGTCTTGGAATTGCAAGTCTTGTAAACTCAAACTTTGCATGAAGCTGCTCACCTGTATCAGGATCATTACCAAGCATGTAAGATCCGATATCACATGTTCTGATGCCAGCTTCCTTGTAAAGCTCTATTGCAAGTGCCTGGCCTGGAAATTCGTTGTAAGGAATATGAGGGAACATAGCTTTCGCATCAACAAATACCCCGTGCCCACCTACTGGTGACTGGTATGCAATACCTGCATCATCAAGCCTGGCAGCAAGATATTCCATCTGGCCGATTCTGTATCTCAGGTAGTTTTCATCAAGACCTTCGTAAAGACCTATTGAAAGCGCTTCAAGATCTCTTCCGGCAAGTCCTCCGTATGTTGTAAAACCTTCAAAGGAAATTGTTCTTCCCTTAAGAGCCCTGAAAAGTTCTTCATCATCTTTAATACCGAGAAGACCTCCCATATTTACGATAGTGTCTTTTTTTGCACTCATGGTAAACATATCAGCATAGCTGAAAAGCTCTGTGATAATCTCTTTGATTGATTTATCAGCATATCCTTCTTCTCTCTGTTTGATGAAGAAAGCATTTTCTGCATATCTTGCAGCATCAATATTCATTTTAATGCCGTATTTTTTACAAATTGCAGCTGTTTCCCTTACATTCTGCATTGAAACAGGCTGTCCTCCTGCAGAGTTGTTTGTAACAGTAACAATTACAAGTGCAACATTTTCAGGACCATGTTTTTTGATAAGTTCTTCAAGTTTAACATTATCCATATTACCTTTAAATGGAGCTCTTTTTGCAGGATCTCCTGCTTCAGGAACTACACAGTCAATTGCTCTTGCGCCTGAAAGTTCAACATGAGCTCTTGTTGTGTCAAAGTGCATGTTGGAAATAGAATACTTGCCTTCACCCATAACTGCGCCGAAAAGAACTTTTTCAGCAGCTCTTCCCTGGTGAACCGGCTGAATATATTTATATCCAGTAATATCCTGTGCAGCTTCGAGAAGTTTGAAATAACTTGAAGCACCTGCATATGCCTCATCACCTCTCATAACACCAGCCCACTGTTCCTGGCTCATGGCATTTGTTCCGCTGTCAGTAAGAAGGTCAATATAAACATCCTCACCCTTAAGGTTGAACATGTTATACTTAGCCTCAGCTATTTTCTGTTCTCTTTCCTCTCTTGTAAGCATCTTAATGGTTTCAACCATCTTGATTCTGAAAGGCTCCGGTACATACTTGATTCCCATAAAATAACCTCCTGGTCTTCTTTGTGATCTGCTCAGAACACACCTCGCACAGGATCATTAAAAAAGACCATCAAAAGGTGTAAGCAAATCGATTATATTTAAAATGAAATAATTTATTAAAAAAACAGATTAACAATCTGTTACTTTTTAAAAGCTATAGCCTCAATTTCAACAAGTGCATCTTTGGGAAGTCTTGCAACTTCTACAGCACTTCTCGCAGGATAATTGCTGTCTCCGAACATTTCTTTGTAGATCTCATTCATATCAGCAAAATTATTCATATCGCTTAAAAACACTGTTGTCTTTAAAACATCATCAAGAGACAATCCATTTGATGCCAGAATTGCCTTGAGGTTTTCAAGAGACTGGCGTGTCTGTCCTTTTACACCGCCTTCCGCAAATTCACCTTTTGATGGATCTATAGGAAGCTGACCTGAAACAAAAACAAGCCCGGCTGCTTCTGTTCCCTGTGAATAAGGCCCTATTGCAGCAGGTGCCTTATCTGTTGATATTATTTTTTTCATTGTTTTTCCTCTCTTTACAATAATACTTTATCACCGTAATAATTATCTGTCAAGTTTTTAATAAAATTTTATCACACAAATAGCGTTTTTTCTCATATACCTGTATTATTCGCTATTTTCGACCTCAAAAAGGCTTAAAAGTGTTTCTATTGATAATAATTTATTATCTTGATTGTTGTATATTTACAAATCACAGTGCGGGGATTATATATTTCCTCCGCATATGCATGATTTTGCCGGATGTATAACAAAAATAACTACTTTAAATTATTCATCATCAATCGTATAATTAAAAATACAGTAATTTTCCACCGGTTAGTTTTAAACAGCCTGCAGCATAACATCACCTTACTTGATTTGTTTCAATACCGGACCCGTCACTGTAATAGGAGAAAGGCGGTTAACATTGAATAATCCAATACAGATTATAAGGTGTGATATTCTTAATCCCGTATCTGACAAATCTGCAGAACTGATAAGGGACGGGGCTGCTGTAATTGAGTTAACAGAAACAGGTTCAACTAAGCCGGGATATGTTTTCAAAGAAACAGGCAGTTCAGAAGATATAATAAAAAAATACAGTTCAGGAAGCAACACAGAAATAATCGACAGGTCAGGAAAGCTTCTGATGCCCCCTTTTTTCGACATACATTTTCACTGGGTTCAGGATGATGTAAGGGAAATGCCGAAGGAAAATCTCCTCAACTGGCTGAGAGATTATGTATGGCCTTATGAATCTAAATTCAGCGATCCGGAATATTCCGAAACAAAATGCGCTGCATTTTCTGAAAAACTTCTTTCGGCGGGAACTCTGGGAGGAGCCTGCTACTGTTCCATACATGGTCATACAGTGGATCATGCTCTTAAATACTTCCGGGGAACATTCAAGGTGGGGAATGTTCTCATGACAATGAATTCGCCTTCCTACCTGACACAGGATGAGGCGGATGCTCTTGATATTGTATATGAAAAATCAGCCCGCTATAAGGAAAAATACGCAGTAACTCCACGTTTCGCACCTACAACATCTCCCGGTGTCATGAAAAAATGTGCAGGAACTGCAGCGGATAATAATTCATTCATACAGAGCCATCTGTCGGAAACTGTCAACGAAATAAATTTTGTTCTTTCAATATACAGGGATCTTGAAGGATTCAAGGATGCGGGAATATACACGGAAATATACAGCCGGTGCGGAGTACTGGGGCCGAGAACTATAATGGGGCACTGTATACATGTCTCAGATGCAGAACTTGAAATTTTAAGAGAAACAGGAACTGCTATCGCACACTGCCCGTCATCAAACGCGCCTGTTTCAGAGAAAGGGCTTGGGTCGGGTCTTTTCGACTTCAGGAAAGCTGAAAAAGCGGGTGTAAAATGGGCGCTGGGTTCCGACATAGGAGGGGGGCCCTATCTTTCAATGTTTGATGTAATGAGATCATTTGTTCATCAGAACAGGGAAAAAAATATCAGGGAAGCAAGCTATACAAAAGCACTTTACCGGGCAACAGCGGCAGGGGCGGAAATTCTTGGAGTAGGAAAATCAAAGGGAAATATAAAAAAGGGGAAGTCTGCCGATTTCATACTGATAGACTCACCTGCATACAGGGAAAATGAAACTGCCGAAGATATTCTGAGAACAGTAATTGAAGAGAAGGCAGATAAGAGGGACAGGTATATTGATCTTGTTCAGAGTACCTTTTTAGACGGCAGGGAAATATTTACAAGAAAATAATCTTTTCATGACAATGGTTTTTACTTAAAAAGAATTTACCTGGTTATTTAACAGGTATCCCGTACATAAGCTTCAAAATACAATCAACTTTTTGAACCATCTCCTTCATACTTTTCCTTTACAATGTAATAGTCATCGATCGTATCAATATCAATAAAATCACATTCCTCTTCCATCTCAACCTCAACAACAGAGGAAATATTATCCTCTGCAACTTTTCTCCCCCCCGTATCGCCTTCAAGCATAAGAAGTTCCCTGCCGTATGCAGATGAAAAGACTGCAGGGCTAACCCATTCGCTGTTATATACAGGAACAACTATGCTGCAGCTGTTTTTTATAAAAACAGCTGCAAGCTTCCGTACAGTTTCCACAGACAGCATTACCTGGTCACAGGGGATAAACATATACCCGTCTGCAGAATACTTATCCGCAGCTTCTACCCCTTTCTTAACTGATTCAGAAATTCCTGAATCTCCCCGGTCGTTGCAAACAGTCTCAATATTCCAGTATTGGCTGCTCCCTGAAAGAATTTCCCGGTCACCTGAAACCACAATTATTGAGGAAAAAACATCTGCCTTTATCATATTTTCAACAGTAATCCGGTAAAGAGATTTACCGTTTATTTTTTCAAGAAGCTTGTTTTTATTGCCGAACCGGGCTGAGCTGCCGGATGCAAGTATAACTGCTGCAATATGAATCTTCCTGATTATTCTGTATTCAGTTTTTCTTCCTCTGATTAAATTAATGAGAGAACCAAGATTTCTGTCTGAGACTGTCAGGTAAACATCATTGTTTTCAGCTTTGTCGAGAAGAAGGAGCAGTGAATCATAGAATCCCCTTCTTAAAACAAGTTCCATATTACCTATCTCATCGAGAAAAAAACTATGTCCCTTACCCGATTCCCTTTTAAAACTTTCAAAGACATATTTATATGTTTTCCTTCGGAATATGAACCGGGGATTTTCCTCATAATCTGAAAATATAATACCGCATTTTTCTTTATCAGCTATAAAAGGAATTCTTTCAGATGTCCCAGGATCAAGAAGATCATACCCTGTTATAAGATTTTTTTCAGTTTTCTTGAATGTGACGAAGCCGAAAGGATCAGAGACCTTGCTGTAGTAGTCCAGAGCAGTCTCTGTTTTCCCGGAAGAACGGCCTCCGGCAATTATATATATCATCAGGACCTGCCGTTAACCTGCCCGGTGCTTTCCCCGCAAAATAAGGAAAACATCGGGATAAAATTCACATAATAAAACAGAAATTTCATATAAGCAGATTACAGCAACATTTCAACCATCTTTGCAGCATTATTCAAAACCTGAACATAATCAGAGTTTTACAATAATCTGGAATGCTATTCCCAGGGTCACTGCGGCGGCAGGGAAAAAGGGATTAAACCGGGATGGCAGCCTAAGCTCTCTTTCGGCAGTTGAGCCGGATTTAACCCTCACATATACATAGATAATAAGCATGTTTATGAGTCCGAGCATAAGGTATTCAAGAATTGAAAAAAGGCCGCTCTGTATCATACGAGAAGGTATATTCAGGTAATAGAGAACTGTCACTTCAGCCAGATATATGAGTCGCCAGGACATGCATGTCAGGACAACAGGAAACAGAGTTATTTTCTTATTTTTATCTACTGTCAGCTTGAAAAGCATTGCGACAGAAAATCCTTCCATGAGAATCGCAAACGCGGGATTTACAACTTTTACAACAGGAAGATAGGGAAGAGAAAGGTTGGTAAGCTTGATTGCAGCTGTGACAACAGTGAGAAGAGACAATACTTCAACACTTCTGGTTCTCTCATAAGCCCTGGTCATGAGTATGTAGGCTATCGGAAACATGATGCCGCCGCTTATCCCCATCGGAATCATATTGAGTATATATCCGAGAGTTGCTTCAAGAAATCCCCAGATACCTCCGTAAAGAAGGCCGAACCACAGGATTTCTTTTTTTGATAACTTGTCATTCATCTTAATTCTCCTGTAACAATTGAACATTTTTAATAACCGATTAATAGGCTTTTTAATTATTATACCCCGGTTATTCATCTATTCACAGCAAAAAACCTTTTCACCAGGGTTCTGAAGCTGCTTACATTTCCAGATAAATATTTTTTATTTTCTCGCCAGGTATCTCCCGAATCCTTTTTCAGCTACAGATCTGCTGTCGAAAACCCTTCCCCTGAAAACAACTTTGTCTATTTTCCCCCTGAGATGTATATTCTCATACGGTGTGTAATCAACATTTTCAATCAGATCCCTGTGGTGAACAGTCCATTCTTCCTCAGGATCAAATATTACAAGGTCTGCATCGCTTCCCGGCCTTATTACCCCTTTTTCAGGATATAACCCGAATATCCTGGAAGGGTTCTCGCAGCAGCTCCTGACAACATCATTTAGTGTAATATCAATATTACTGAGCGCACGGGAAATCATAAGAGACATCCTCAGCTGTACAGAGGGAAGACCTTTAGGACATTTAGTAAAATCATCCCTGCCCCGCTGTTTTTCAGCATTATAGTTGAAGGGGCAGTGGTCAGTGGCAACATTCTGAATATCCCTGTTTTTTACTGCGGTAAAAAGGATATCATTGTTTGCCCTGTCTCTTAATGGGGGGCTGAGTATATATTTAAGAGCATCCTCCCCCTTATAAAGAGATTCATCAAGATAAAGATACTGGGGACATGTCTCTGCCAGAATTGAAGTAAGCCCATCCTCCCTGGATTTTATAACCTCGTTAAGAGCCTCTTCTGATGATATATGCACAATATAGAGCCTGACGCCGGGGAACTTTTTTGCAATACCAGCAAGCCTTTTAACAGCAGATGCCTCGCACACGGCAGGCCGGCTTTCAGGGTAATACACTGGGGACATACAGCCCTTTTTCCGGAGATCTTCGGTAAAGCTGCTGATCATTTCATCATCTTCAGGATGCGCACATACTACAAGACCGAGCTCGGAAGCCCTTTCAAGCACTCTGTATATATCATTATCAGAAAGACTGTAGTTATATGTTGTATAGATTTTATAACTTGTAAGCCCTCTTTCCTTCAAAGTTCCCATCTTTTCAAGCACATCATCATCAACATGCTGAATAACCCCGTGAAAGGAATAGTCAACAGCAGCAATTCCGTCTGAAATTGTATGGTAGTAGTCAAGCTGATGATCAAGAGGGCATCCCGGGGGTCCGAATCCCATATGATCCACAATAGTTGTTGTCCCCCCCTTAAGAGCGGCAGCAGTCCCTGTGTAAAAATCATCCACTGCCACTGCATCACCTGTATCAAGATTCATGTGAGTGTGGATATCAACTCCGCCGGGAATTATATATCTGCCTGATGCATCTATCACCTCTTCATTTTCAGTAGTTATGCTTTTTTCAAGTAATACAATCTTCCCTTCCAGTATCCTTATATCGCTTTCAGTGATTGAATCTGATGTTACAACCTTTCCGTTTTTAATTACCATTTTAAACCTCTGCAATAAAAGTGATTTTCATCATTTATAATTATAACCTGATATTCAGCAGCTTGAGATTTTTTAAGGGATTTAAATGCCGCAAAGTCCCGGGGAGAATAAACCTTAATCAGAACATGAATAAATCACTCCCTTCCTCGCCGGCCTCATCACTCACGGGATATTGACAGCAAGCCGGCATCACCATTACACGGCTTCATACAATGGTGGAAATATTATTTCTACTGCCGGTCAGGCCGATACATATGCGCACTGCCGCAGGTGCAGCTTTCAATGCCTGACCGGCACACACCTTGCCCCTTACGGGATAATACCCTGTTTTTAACCGGTCTGACCTGTACACATGCACCAGTGCCGCAGGTACTGTTATCAATGTCAGACTGCATACACTTGCCTCCGTGTGGGGGAAACGTCATTTTTCCCGCCTGTCTGATCGACACAACTGCTCCAGTGCCGAAGTTACAGCTTTCCATGCCTGAGGCATCCCGCTGCAGGGGGCAATGACACATGCACTAGGCACTGGCGAAACCATCCTACATCATGTCTTTCATCGGCTCTTCAACAGGGTGTTTTCTGAAACTTCTCGGAAGAATAATATTAAGAAGTATTGCAGTAAGTCCTCCTGTAGTTATGGCGGAACCGAATACCTGTTTAACAAAAGGGGGCATATTCTGAAGCACCATGGGATTCAGAAGCACACCGAGACCGAGGCCGAACGATATTGCCATAATCATCACACCTCTTCTGTCAATAATTGAATTTGAAATAATCCTTATTCCGGATGCAGCAACTGTTCCGAACATAATAATTGTTGCCCCTCCAAGTACAGGATTGGGAATTACAGAGAAAAGTCCTCCGACTATAGGG
>CAXXHA010000039.1:0-88597 GCA_963662265.2 Spirochaetia bacterium
TTAATGGTACAGATACAAGAAAACATAAAGCATTGTTTGAGAAAATTGCCTATGTTCCGCAGGAAATCGATTTGTTCGGACACATGTCGGTAGCTGAAAATATTTTCATGCCTTTTGAAAAGTCAGGGTTTAAAGGCGTTGTTGACCAGAAGGAACTTTACAAAAGGGCAGTACCTCTTCTTGAAAAATTTAAAATCAATGTAAGGCCTGATGATCTTGTAAAAGATATATCTGTTTCTGCCCAGCAGCTTATTCAGAGTATAAGGGCTATTGCTCATGAAGATTATGATGTCCTTATTCTTGATGAGCCGACAACCAGTCTGACAACAGAAGATGCAAAAATATTATTTGATTTTATCAAGGAAATAAAAAAACAGGATAAATCAGTTGTTTTTATTTCTCATAAACTTGAGGAAATCTTTGAACTTGGTGATGTAATTACAATATTTAAAAACGGACAGAAAGTTGCTTTTTCTGATATTGAAAGCGCTACAATCCCCTGGGTAATAACAAAGATGACAGGTCGGAATGTAGAGCAAGACAGGGTTTTCTATTCAGATAAAGTCAGTGATGAAGTTCTTCTTGAAGTTGAGAATCTTACAGGGGCTGATTTTACAAATATAAGTTTTAAACTCAGGAAAGGTGAAATCCTCGGTTTTTCCGGACTTGTCGGTTCGGGGCGGAGCGAACTGCTTCAGGCTATATTCGGTTACAGGCCGGTTTATGCGGGAAGCATAAAAATGGAAGGGAAAAAGTGGAAAACCGGCAATACCAATTATTCTGTAAATAACGGGTTTTTCTATCTGCCGGAAGACAGGAAAGAGCAGGGGATTCTTCCGGTGCTGAGTATCAGGGAGAATATTTCTGTTTCGAATCTGGACAGTTTAAAAGACGGGTTATTTATTTCCGGCCGCAAGGAAAAAGAATCAGCAGAACAGGTCATAAAAACATATGACGTGAAAACTCCTGATTCTGAAAAAGCTATAAAATTCCTGAGCGGGGGAAATCAGCAGAAAGTTATAATCGGGCGTTCAATGATAGGGAAGCCGAAAGTCATGGTTTTTGACGAGCCTACAAAAGGGATAGATGTCGGGACAAAGGCTGAAATATACAGGCTGATGAAAGAGCTGGCGGAAAAAGAGGGTATTGGTATAATTCTTATTTCTTCTGAAATGGATGAAGTGAAAAAGTGCTCCAACCGGATTATTGCACTTTACAACGGAAAAAAATATGGAGAATTCCCCTATTCAGCAACAAAAGAGGAAATATTAAACGCAATTATCGGTGTAAATCAGAATAAAGGAGCAATAGAATGAACAGGAATATATTGGTAAATAACTCGGCAGTAAATGTTTTAAGAAGGAGTTCGCTTACAGCCATAAGCATGGTTCTTTTCTTAATGGTAATTGTTGCCAGCATAGCTTCTCCGTATTTTCTGGATAAGTATAATATGCAGTCGCTTATAAGGGACCTTGCATTTATCGGGATGATAGGTATCGGGCAGTCTCTGCTGCTTCTTGTAGGTGAACTTGATCTTTCAGTAGGCAAGATAGCATCACTGTGCGGAATTCTTGCAGGTATGATGATGGTTTATTACGGAGTTAATTCATATATTGCTCTGTTTCTCGCCCTGATGCTTGGTGTTGTTTTCGGATGCATCAACGGCCTTCTGATAACAAAGCTGAGGCTGAATCCTCTTGTTGCAACAATAGGTATGCAGGGTGTTTATCATGGTATAAACCTTGTGCTTACAAAGGGAAAAGCTATAACAGGAATTCCTGAGAATATTTACATGCTTGGAAAGGGCCATATCGGACCTATTCCTATACCGTTTATTTTCACGTTATGTGTGCTTATTCTTGTCCTGTTTCTTACCAAGAAAACAAAAATCGGAAGATATATATACGCGATCGGCAACAACCGCGAGGCTGCAAAAATACTGGGCATCAAAGTTGACAGGATAAGAGTCATTATCTATGCAATTGTCGGTGCAATTTCAGCTCTTGCGGGAATCCTGTATGTGGCAAGGCTGGGGTCTTCACAGTCTTCTATCGGGGCAGCTGGCCGATGAATTCGATTGCATCTGCTGTTATCGGAGGTGTTGCACTTACAGGGGGGATTGGTAATCCTGCAGGCGCTCTTGTCGGAGCGGCAATAATAAGTGTTATTTCCAACCTGATTGTCCTTCTTGGAGTTAATGTGTACTGGCAGTCAGCAGTGAGCGGCTTTGTGGTTGTAATTGCAATATCATTCAGTTCTCTTTCAGCAATAATAAGTGAAAAAAAGCAGAAGAAGATTAAACTGGACAGCCTCGAAAAATAAATAATTGATAAAACTTGTTTTATCAATAGCGGCAGAGACTTTCCCGGAGGGAAAGTGCTCGAAAACGTATTAAGGAGTTGATTGTGGAAATTGGATTAAACCTCTCTTTCGCAGTTAAAAGATGGACTGAACCTCTGCAGCTTGCAAAGATGTGCAGAAACGACTTTGGAGTCAAGCATATCCAGTTTACATGGGACCTTATAGATCCCTGGTGGCCTGATAATGAGAGAAACCATCTTGTGAGGGAGTATAAAGATGCATTTGAATCTGAAGGGCTTGTAATTGATGCAACATTCGGGGGTATTGCCGGATATATTTATTCACAGCTTCTCTCCCCGTCTGAAACTCAGAGAAAAATCTCATTTGAATTTTTTAAAAGAGCAATAGATCTGACACTGGAAATGGGGGCAGGTGTTATGGGTACGCCGGTCGGAGGGATGTCTTATAACGATTCCAGAAACCCATCAAGAAGGTCTGAGCTTTACAGCATAATGCTTGAATATATCAGAAATCTTGCATCGTACGGAAAAGAGAAAGGGCTTTCAGAAATACATATCGAGGCAACTCCGCTTAATACGGAGTTTCCCCACAGCCCTGATGTCAGCCTGAAAATGATGCAGGATCTCGAAGGGACTGAAATACCTGTAAAACTTCTTATTGACTGGGGGCATGCTCTTTACAAGCCTCTTCTTGAAAATGAGGCAGATATGCAGCTGTGGCTTGAAAAATGCAGACCCTATCTCGGTTCAATACATCTTCAGCAGACTGACGGAATGCTTGACCGTCACTGGGATTTTACAAAAAAGGGAATTGTTACTCCTGGACTGATCAGGAAAACAGCAGAGGCAACAAAAACGGAAGATGTGATTCAGTATCTCGAAGTTGTGACAATTTTTGAAGATACAGATGAAAATGTTTATGAGGGAATGAAAAAGACAATGGATTTTCTTCATAAGGAACTCAACTGGTAATCATTAAGGAGTATTTGTCATGGAATATGCAGAATTGTATCAGACTGTGCAGAAAGAGCATGAAAAAGTTTTCAGGAAACTTGATGTTGATAATCTGAACAGGTTTATTGATGCGGTTAAAAAATATAACAGAATTTTTCTGATAGGAGTTGGCCGCGAAGGTCTGGCAACAAGGGCTTTTGCAATGAGGCTCATGCATATGAACAAGGAGATCCACTGGATATGGGATGACACAACACCCAGTATTCAGAAAGGGGATCTTTTAATTGCAACTCTGGGTGACGGGCAGATTGGTCATATAGATTATGTCTGCAGAAAAGCAAAAGAGGCAGGAGCCTTTATTTATGTTGTAACAGGATCTCCTAATGGTAAAACCGCCCTTAATATTTCTGATGATGTGTTTTTTATTCCGGCAGCTGTCTACAGGGGAACATATGATGTAGTTCCCTCATCTCAGCCGATGGGCAATCTTTTTGAACAGTGCCTTTTCATAATTTTCGACATCATTGTGATGATGGTTGTCGACAGTTCTGAAGATATCAGCTTTGAAAAAATGTCATCCAGGCACAGGAATGTTGAATAAATCTAGCAGGAGAAAAAGATGAAAAAAATTATAAATAAAGATTCAAATATAGTTGAAGAAATGTTTTCAGGTTTTTTATCTGCATACAGCAGATATTATGAAAGGATCAATAACAATACAGCGTTTTCCTACAGGGAGAGAAGGAAAGACAAGGTATCTATTGTTATTGGCGGTGGTAGTGGACATGAACCCCTTTTCAGCGGATTTTCAGGTATGGGACTGGCTGATGCAGTTGTTTCAGGAAATGTATTTGCTGCGCCAAACCCTCAGATTATTTTCGAAACAGCTCAGGCGGTAAATGACGGAAAAGGGGTTCTTTTTATATATGGAAATTATGCAGGCGACAATATGAATTTTGATGTTGCCGAAGAAATGTGTGATCTTGAAGATATTGAAACAGCTCATGTAAGGGTCTGGGATGACTGCGCATCTGCTCCAAAGGAAAGGTTTGATTCAAGAAGAGGTGTGGCAGGCGATGTCTTTGTCATAAAGATTGCAGGTGCCGCGGCAGATGAAGGGCATGATCTTGAAGAAGTTGTAAGGATAACTGAAAAGGCGAGAGACAATATTAATACAATCGGGCTTGCTACTGCTCCGGGTTCCATACCGGGACTTGATAAGCCGACATTTGAACTGGGAGAAGATGAGATTGAATTCGGTATGGGCCTGCATGGGGAACCGGGAATTGAAAGGACAAAGATGCAGAGCGCGGATAAGCTTGTTGAAAGAATGTATTCTGAAATAAGAAAAGAGATGGATCTTGAAAAAGGGGATGAAATTGCAGTCCTTGTAAACGGGCTTGGATCCACAACAATGCTTGAACTGAACATTGTCTATAACGAGCTTGGCAAACTTTTGGACAAAGACAGTCTTTCAGTTCACGATGCTGAAATTAAAAGCTACTGTACATGCCAGGAGATGGGAGGTTTTTCAATCACAATTCTTAAGCTTGATGATGAACTGAAGAAGTACTACGACAAGCCATGTTTTTCACCATACTATTCAAGAGGGGAAATAAAGTAATGAAAACAATCAGTATAGAAAAAACTGCTGAAATGATTATCGCATCATGTGATTCAATAGTTGCAAGCAAAGACCTGCTTACAGAAGTTGACAGTAAAATCGGTGACGGAGATCATGGTATCGGGATGTCAGGGGGAATGGCGAAAGCAAAAGATGAACTCCTTGCAAAAGCACCTTTTGAAGATATAAACACAGTATTCAAGACTGCCGGAATGGCAATGCTCAATTCAATGGGCGGGGCATCCGGAGTTATATTCGGCTCTCTTTTTCTCGGAGGAATAAAAAAGCTGGAGAAAATTACAGAACTTGACGGAGAGACTTTTTCATTGATGATGAGGAAAGCCCTTGATACGGTAAAGATGAGGGGAAAGGCTGAAGTGGGTGACAAGACAATGGTGGATGCTCTCGAACCTGCAGTCCTTGCAATGGAAGCTCTTGAAGATAAAAGCGATCTCAGGAAAGTTCTGGAAGCTGCCTCTTCAGCTGCTGAAAAAGGTGTTGAAGACTCGAAAAAATATATTGCCAAATTCGGCAAGGCACAGTACCTGGGGGAAAGGGCAGTAGGTTTTCAGGATGCCGGTGCCACATCAATTTCTATAATATTCAAATCAATGTTTGAATATCTCTAAACCTATATCGAGTGCATTGTATTACTTCCTGTTTGCGATGCACTCATCTTTTTGAAAATCGTTAGAGGGTAAAAATGCTCGATAAATTATATATTGGAACAAACACCAAGATGTTTAAGACTGCATCTGAAACTGCTGATTTTCTGAAAACTCTTTACAGTTTGACATCAGATATAAGCAGGAGTGTAATTGAGCTGTTTGTAATTCCGTCATATACATCGCTGTATAAGGCAAGAGAAACTGTAAGCAGTTCCCAGATAAAACTTGGCGCTCAGAATATTTCCTGGGAGGACAGAGGTCAGTTTACCGGAGAGATATCTCCCCTGATGCTGAAGGAAACCGGGATTGATATGGTTATGATAGGTCATTCGGAAAGAAGGCATATTTTCGGTGAAAAAGATGCTGAAGAGAATCTTAAAGTTCTGACTGCCCTGAAGCATGGGTTTACAGCACTTCTGTGCATCGGAGAAACCGAAGAGCAGAAGGAAAGCGGGATATCTGATGAAGTTCTGCGGTCCCAGGTGAAATGCGGACTGATGAATGTTTCAGGTGATATGGTTTCAAAAGTGTGGATAGCCTATGAACCTGTCTGGGCAATAGGGGTCAATGGAAAACCTGCCACTTCTGAATATGCGGATGAAAAGCACTGTGTTATTAAATCCTGTCTGAAGGAGCTTTACGGTGATGAAGCAGGAAATGAAATCCCTGTACTGTACGGAGGAAGTGTCAATAATAAAAACTCATTAGAACTTATAAGGAAGGAGAGTATTGACGGGCTTTTCATAGGCAGGAACGCATGGGATGCTGAAAATTTCAACAGTATAATAAGGGATGTTCTTCCCCTTTTTCAGGAAAGAAAAAACAGTAAACAATAAACAGACAGTAGTTGAAAAATTATGTAATAAGGGAATCTCTGAAAATTCAGTTTTTAGGATTCCCACTTTCTGAGACAGGTGCCTTGCGTGAGGTATAAAAGGCGTCTTTGAATATGGTTTTATGAACATGTTGAAAGCATGGTGAAATCGCTTATACAGTAATCCGGATAGATACAGGCGGTATGTTATGAAAAGTAAATATTTAATGGGAATAGATGTCGGGACTTCGGGATGTAAAGTCATACTTGTTGATGAGAAGGGGGAGGTTACAGGTTCTGCCATATCTTCTCTTGATATTATATCGGAAAGACAGGGATATTCGGAGCAGGACCCGGACAGCTGGTGGGAAGCTGTAAAGATAAGCATTTCAAAACTGAAGGGAAAATACTCTGATCAGTTCACCAGAATAGCCGCGATTGGACTTTCCGCCCAGATGCACGGACTTGTTGCTCTTGACAGGAATCATGCTGTTGTGAGAAGGGCAATTCTGTGGAACGACCAGAGAACGGTAAAACAGTGCAGGGAAATATACAGCATAGCAGGAGGAGAGGATAACCTTCTTGAATATACAAACAACAGGATGCTGCCGGGATATACAGCCGGAAAAATACTCTGGCTGAGAGAGTTTGAAGCTGCGAACTACAGCAGGTGTAAGTATTTTATTAACCCCAAGGATTATATCAGGCTGCGCCTGACTGGAGATATTGCCACAGATGTTTCCGATGCTTCAGGTACAGGCCTCTTTGATGTGAAGAAAAGGCGCTGGAATGAAGAGCTTTTGAAAATGCTTCAGATACCCGGAGAAAAACTTCCTGCTGTTTATGAGTCATCTGAAATAACCGGAACTGTTTCTGATTCTGCCGCTTCGGAACTTGGTATAAGTCCCGGTATCCCTGTATCGGGAGGCGGGGGTGATGCCGTTATCCAGACAACAGGTTCCGGAATTATTGACAGCAGCAAGATAATGACAACTATCGGAACTTCAGGTGTTGTTGCCTCCGGTACAGGTGAATTCCGGAAAAACGAAGGGGGGCTTGTACAGTTTTTTGCAAACAACATGGCAGATACTTATCATGTTATGGGGGTAACGCTTTCGGCCGGGGCAAGCTACAAATGGTTTGCAGAGCTTCTTAAAAATGATTTTAAAAGAATTGCATCTGAAAAAGGGAAAGACAGTGTCTATGAGTATCTCAATTCATTCGCATCAGAATCAGTTCCAGGAAGCGGAAATCTCCTTTATCTTCCATACCTGAACGGGGAAAGATGTCCCCATACAGATCCGGCGGCACGGGCATGCTTCATAGGCCTTACCTTGCGCCACAGCCTTGGAGACATGGTGAGGTCTGTTCTTGAAGGGGTTATTTTCAGCCTCAGAGATGTTTATGAGCTTGTAAGCAAGGTTAACGGGAACAGGGCTGTTGATGAGATCCGTACATCTGGAGGAGGGGCAAAGAGTCCTCTGTGGAGACAGATTCATGCCGATGTATTTCAGCTTCCGGTTACAACTGTCAGCGGTGCATCTGAGGGGGGTGCCTACGGAGCAGCCCTTGTTGCCGGTGTGTCTGCAGAAATTTGGAATAATATAGATGAAGCTGTTTCAAATATCAGGGTTGTTACAAGGACTGAGCCCAATCTGTTGAATAAAGATATTTATGATGATTTGTACTTTACATATAAAGATCTTTACAAAAGCCTCAGGCCTGCCTTTGAAAGGCTGAAAGAGAAATAAGGAATTTATAATACAGCTTTAAACATACAGCTTTGATTCCGGATAACCCATTTCCCTGGAGATCTTCAATGCTGTATTAACTATGCACTCAGACATTTCCCTGAACTTTTCATCTGTCAGGGTATATTTAATAGTTACAATACTTATTGCGGCAATCGGTTCAGAAAGGTGGTTGTAAATAGGGGCAGCAACGCAGTATATACCTTCTTCATTCTCTTCGTTGTCAATTGAAAAACCTCTTTCTCTTGTTTTTTTCAATTCATCCTTTAAATCTGATTTTTTTATAATTGTTTTTTCTGTTACCTTTGGAAGACCATACTGTTTTATTATTTCATCGCTTTTCTTTACTTTATAAGCTGACAGTAATGCTTTTCCAAGCCCTGTACAATGCATGGGAGCCTGCATCCCAACTTCGAACGCAGGCTGCAGAGTTGCACCTGTATGAACGCTTTTATCGAGATATACAATTTTACCGTTATTTTCAACAGCCAGAAATCCTATACTGTTTGTGCATTGAGAAGCTTCATCAAGATGGGTATGTGCAATTTTTCTCAGATTTATGCTGTCCAGGCATTTTGTTCCGATTGTCAGTAATTTAATTCCAAGTGAGTATGATTTTATACTGTCATCTGTTACGGTAAGAATATTCAATTCGACTAAACTCTGAAGTATTTCAAATATTGTTGTTTTTGGCGCATCTATAACTTCATTGATTTCTGCAAGAGGTAGGGGTCTTTCTTCTTTCACAATCAGATCTATAATTCTGAAAGCTCTGCTGATTGATTTATTCATTATGATTATTCTTCCTTAATGTATAATAGTAAAAAAAGTATAATTTGAATAATTATACTTTTTTTATCTTTATGAGTCACCCCTTGTTGAAGCTTCTTTCAGTATCAGTAACGAAAATTTTAATAAATGATTTCGCCTGTAAATATCCTGTTCTTAAGAGCAGTACTGGTTATTTAAGGAAGCCGCTTTCTCTCAGGTCTTTTTCTATAAAAAGTTTCTGATCCTCTGTGAGATATTTAAGCGGTCTTCTGGGATTGCCTCCTGAAAATCCTGCAAGTTCCATAGCATGTTTTACTCCTGCAACTCCGTAGCTTCCTGATACTTTTTTATTTAGCGATACAATTTCTTCTTTGAGTTTTAAAGCTTCCTCTGTTTTCCCTCCTGTATAAAGGCTGTATAGTTCTGCACATTTATCAGGAAATACATTTGCAAGAGAAAGAACTCCGCCTGTACCGCCTGCTTCAAGAAGATCGAAAAAATAGCCGGCAGATCCTGCAAGGACAGAGAAATCATCAGAATCAAATTTCACCAGTTCAGGCCATGAATCTTTTGAACTGTCTTTGATTCCTGCTACCATTGGATGGTCTTTTACTCTGCTTATTACAGCTGCCGGGATAGTAATACCGGCAGCAACAGAAGGATTGTTATATAGAAGAACCGGTACCGGCGAATTATCTGCAACTTCAATAATATGTGAAACCATAACATCTTCATCAATCTTTGCAGCAAAGAAATTAGGCATAAGGAGACTTACAAGTTTTACACCCATATCAGATGCTTTTTTTGTCATGATAATTGATTCATAAGTACTTTCACAGCCTGTCCCTGCCATAATAACTTTATCATCACTTGAATACTTGATATATGTTTCAAGAACCTTGAATTTTTCAGATTCTGTTAGTGTTTTATACTCGCCGTTTGTTCCAAGGACAAAATATCCTTTAAGCCCTGACCGGTTCAGTTTTTCTATGTTTTTCTCCAGCCCTGTATAATCAACTTTATCATTTGTAAATGGAGTACAGTTCGGTGAAAAAACACCTGAAAGCATTTTTTTAGTCTTATTCATTTTTATCCCCTTGTTTAAGAAAAATAATTTCTTCAGCAGCTTTTTTCACAGAAAGAGCTTTGCTATACGATAATTCCGGGTAGTTATTACTGCCGGCTGTTATTGTAAAAAAGCTTAGCAGTTGGAAATCCTGCAGTCAATCCTGAAAGATGTAAAAAGCGTATAATATTCGACAAAAATACGAACAATGTACGAAAAAAACACGAACATTGTTCGAAAAAAGGTTTACAGGTGAAAATTCCTGTGTTATCATTGCTCCAATACAAAGAGTAAAGAGGGTTGGATTCAGCAGCTGTTTTGAATTTAATCTGCAGTAATAAAAACAAATAATACAAAAAACATACAGAAGAATATGAAAGGTGAAATGATAATTATTTTATCATTTTTACAGGGGGATATATGAATATACTTTCTTTTGATGTCGGGACATCTTCAGTAAAGCTTGCAGTGTTGGATGAAAACACAAAAATATTAGAAAGTGTAACTGTGGGATATCAATATGCAGTATCAAATAATGACTGGGTAGAACTTGATCCGGATGAAGTTTTCAACGCTATTGTTAAAGGTATAAGGAAACTGTCTGTTTATCATAATGATATCGGACTTGTCGGGTTTGATACTTTTTCACCGTCTGTTGTATTTATGGATATGGATGGCGCTGCTGTTCATCCAATAATTACTCATCTGGATAGAAGAAGCAAGAAGCAGACCCGGGATATTCTTGAAACAATGGGCAAGGAGAAATTTCAGAGTATTACAGGTGTTCAGCCTTTTACCGGAGGAGTTTCTATTACTACCATACTCTGGATGAAGGAGAATAATCCTGAAATCTATAATTCAGCCTGTAAAATTGGACACCTTCCTACGTATATCTATAAAAAACTGACTGGTTGCTGGGCAATTGATCCTGTCAATGCATCAATGATGGGATTGTATGAAACAACTGAGTGGGGAAACTGGTCTGAAGAAATTCTTAATACATTTGATATATCCAGGGAAAAGCTTCCTGAAATATTTAATGCAGGTGAAATTTTAGGTGTTTTAAACAAGGAGATATCTGATTTAACAGGGCTTCCTGAAGGGATTCCTGTTGCTCTCGGATCAAATGATGCGGCTGTAGCGCAGATCGGCGCAGGGAATAGAGAAGAAGGAGATATTCTTAATATTTCTGGAAGCAGTGAAATGATTTCAGTCATTTCTGAAAAACCTGTAATAAGTGACAGTTATTATCTCAGGAACTCTGTGATTCCCGGCAAATGGCAGATATTTGCAATAACTGTAGGCGGATTTGCAGTCGACTGGTTTCGGGAAGAATTTTACAAAGACATGGATAAGGAAGCTTTTTTTAAATCAGAAGTTCCTGATGTTATAGATAATTACGTGCTTGGCAGGAGTATTGAATTTTTACCTTATCTTGCAGGGGACCGTCAGTGTCTTACTCCCAAAAAAGCATCTTTTAACGGTATGACACTGGAAACCACACGTAAAGATCTTCTTGGTTCTATATTTCTCGGAATTCATGAACCTGTTATAGATACAATCGAATTAACAAAGAAATTTATGACTCATAACAGGAGTATTAAACTTACAGGCGGTATGACAACCGGGAGTTTTATTGATTTGAAGAAAAAACTGTTTCCCGGATTTGAATTTATTGTCAGGGATAACTGTCCCATTATAGGGAATGGAATATTAGCTCTTGATTCTCTGAAAAGCTATCAGAGATAGGATGCGTAAAATTATATAAACATAAAGCAGTAATCCGGAAGAAATATATATAGCTGCATGTGTTTTTTTAAAGGAGGGATGTAAAGGAGGAATATTCCGTCTATTTGAAGTGAAATGAGCTTGTTATTCAAATCATTTCTTTCCAGCTAGATGAAGTTATTTTATAATTGATGAACTATTATATTTGTCTTGTTTTTGAATTATGAAAATCAGTTTATAGAGTTCATTAGTCTTTTAGTTATTTTTATGGAGGAATTCTATGTTTATTATTGATGCCATGATGGCAATATCTAATTTTCTCTGGGGTTACCCGATTCTTTTTATGACTTTCGGTCTTGCTATTTATTTTACTTTAAGACTTAAAGGTTTTCAGTTTGTTCAGCTGAATCATATTTTTAAAAATACTCTTGGTAAGATATTTGTTAAGGATGAAGCAAAAGGTGATATCAGTCCTTTTCAGGCAACATGTACAGCTCTTGCTTCAACTTTAGGTGTAGGTAATATTGCCGGTGTTGCTGTTGCTATTGCAATCGGGGGCCCTGGTGCAATTTTCTGGATGTGGTTTGTTGCTCTTCTGGGTCTTATTATGAAATATTCAGAAATTACTCTTGCTCAGAAATACAGAGAGCAGGATCCTGAAACAGGACAGTACAGAGGCGGTTTCATGTGGTATGTTAAAACCGGTCTCGGGAATAAATGGAAGCCCCTTGCAGCATTCTTTGCTTTTATTCTTGGATGCGGAATGGTATTTGCTCCTGCTGTACAGATTAACTCTGTAGCTGTTGCAATGACTACATATTTCCCTGTATCTCCTTTACTTATAGGTGTTATCTGTGCAGTTTTTATGGCTCTTGTACTTTTCGGAGGAATCAAGAGAATCGGTAAATTTGCAGAAACTGTTGTACCGTTCATGGCTCTTGCATATACCATCGTAAGTTTATTTATTATTGCAAAATACTTTACAGGTATTCCTGCTGCTTTTTCTCTTATCTTTAAAGATGCGTTTACAGGTACTTCTGCAACAGGAGGTTTTGTCGGTTCAACTGTTATGCTTGCTATTCGTTGGGGTCTTGCGCGAGGTGTATATTCTAACGAGGCAGGAACAGGTGTTGCAGCTCTTGCTCATGCATCAGCATCTGTTGATCACCCTGTAAAACAGGGTATATGGGGTATCATGGAAGTATTTATTGATACAATTATTGTCTGTACAATGACAGCTCTTGTTATACTTCTTACAGGTGTCTGGGATTCAGGTTTATCAAGTTCAGCTCTTACAACATCAGCATTTGCAGTGGGTTTCGGAAGTGAGACTGCTGCTGGTATTTTTATCAGTGTAATTATTCTGTTCTTCGCTTTTACAACAGCTCTTGTAAATATTTATTACGGCGAAGTATGTTTCACATTCCTGTTCGGTAAGAGAATTGTTCTTCCATACAGAGCCGTGGGATGTGCATTTGGAATTGCCGGATCTGTAGGTGCTGTCGCATTTCTCTGGGGACTGTTTGACTTCTTCTATGCTGTATGTATAGTCCTTAACCTTATTGTTATGTTTGCACTCAGAAAAGAGATCTTTGCCCTTACCAAAGATTATATAGAAAAATATATAAAACCGAAAAAAGTTAACAATTAAGCTGATTTCAAAACTTGTTGTTTTGAAATAACAGGGGCTTTTAGAGAATATGAATTGTTCTGTATAACAATTTATATTCTCGACCCGGTAAAGTTTTCTGTAAAAAAACTTTTAATAAAAAGTCACCTGGTATCCGGAGAATCTGTTAAAGGGTTTTCCGGATAATACTTATGTATATTAGCAGAACATGATAAATACCTGTTTTTGTCATTAGCAGCATAATCTTTGTGAATAAGAGCGCTGTAAACTGTACTGGGTAATGATAAGCACATGTTTTTATTATTGTTATAGGAGAGAAAAATGGCAGCTATTTCAAAAACCAGCGATGCGATGCCCCGTTCTGAAATAAGAAAAATGGCATCTTTATCTGCAGGTATGTCAGACCTTGTAAGTTTTGTATACGGGGAGCCTGACTTTGTAACACCTCAAAATATAATTAATGTCGGTATAAAAACTCTTGAAAACGGGGAAACTTTTTACACACCCAATGCGGGAATGGATGTTCTTCGTAAGGCAGTTGCTGAAAGTTATAAATCAAGAAATCTTGATTATTCATATAAAGATATAATTATTACAAGCGGAGCAGTTAATGCGCTGTTGCTTTCAATGATGGCTATTGTTGATCACGGCGATGAAATTATATATCCCGATCCAAGCTGGTCCAATTACATGGGAATGATTATGCAGGTCGGGGGAAATCCTGTTCCTGTTAAAGTCCATGAAAAAGACGGCTTTATGTATGATCTTGATAATCTGAAGAATGCAATTACTGATAAAACAAAGGCAATTCTTCTTAATTCCCCTTCAAATCCGACAGGCGGTGTTGCAAGCAGGGAAAATCTTGAAGCTATAGCAAAGCTTTCTGTAGAGAAAGATCTGTTTATTATTACAGATGAAATATACAGAGACCTTATCTATACTGATGAAGAATATACAAGTATATCCTCTTTTGAAGGGATGAAGGAAAGAACAATTATTATTGACGGATTTTCAAAATCATATGCAATGACTGGATGGAGAGTGGGGTATGCTGCTGCTTCTGAAGAAATAATAATTGTTATGACGAAGCTTCTGGAGAATGTTGTTTCATGTGTAAGTGCTGTTGCCCAGAATGGTGCAGTAGAGGCTCTTAAAGGTTCTCAGGCCCCGGTTGCAGAGATGAGGGCTCAGTATAAGAAAAGGCGGGATCTTCTGATTTCCGGATTGAACAATATTAAAAATATATCCTGTTCAATGCCTAAGGGGGCTTTTTACGCTTTTGCAAATATCTCAAAAACCGGATTGAAGTCTGAGGACTTTGCCCATAGAATACTTGAAGAGAAAAAGGTTGTTCTTGTATCAGGAACAGGATTCGGCGAAGGCGGTGAAGGTTTTGTAAGGCTTTCTTATGCAACCTCTGAAGATAATATCAGGGAAGGTCTTAAACGAATTGAAGAATTTGTAGAAAGCCTTTAGCTCTTTCGGTAATGCTGATGTACAGGGGGAATTATGTTAAATAAAGTAAAGGCAAAATTAAATAATAATGAATCGGTAATAGGAACATTTTTTGAAATCGGCAGCAGCATAGCTGTTGAGAGTCTTGGAATTGCCGGACTTGATTTTCTTATTATAGATACTGAACATGGTCCTTTTGATGTTGAAAGCACTATGGAGTATATCAGAGCTGCTGAATTAAGGCAGATTGCCCCATTTGTCAGGACCAGGGATAAATCGCGGACCTCTATACTTAAAATGCTTGATATCGGAGCTGAGGGGCTGATTATCCCTTTTATCAAATCACTTACTGATGCAGAAGAGATAGTTGAGTACGGCAAGTATTATCCAGTAGGACAGCGCGGTTTCTTTTTCGGCCGGCCGGTCGCATATGGATATGAAGATACTGTAAAAGATCTTGATAATTATTTTAAGGTCTGTAACCGGGAAACTATGCTGATTCCTCAGTGTGAAACTGTCGGCTGTCTGGAAAATATAGAAGATATTGCTGCTCTTGAAGGAATTGACGGTATATTTGTCGGCCCATATGATCTTTCCATTGGAATGGGGAAGCCTGCTCAGTTTGATGATCCTGATTTTATCTCTGCGATAGACAGAATTCTGTCGGCGTGTAAGAATGCAGGTAAGCCGGCATTTATATACTGCGGTGATGCAGAAACTGCAAAAAAATATATAAGCAGAGGTTTTAAGGGTGTCGGTATAGGAACTGATAATACAGTTTATATAAACGCATATAAGTCAATAATCAGTGAAGTTAAAAGATAAAGAAATATATATAAGATTATTGGAGAGGCGGAAGCTGTCTCGTCCGGTTATGACCAGGGTATGATTTGTCTTCATATGCAGCCTGTTGCTGCAGCTTCATTACAGCGTCCCTCTCGGGACGCTGCTTTAAAACCTTAAGCCTTACCGCAAGGCTGTTATTGGAAAAAATGTTAAAAAAATTATTAAAAAAGTTACAGGATAAAACGGAGGTATGTTCATATTATGGCAAGGAATGTTCTTCTTAAAGGTTTTATAACCGGATTAATACTTCAGGCAGCAATAGGTCCGGTTTTTGTATTTATCCTGAATATTTCACTTCAATACGGTTTGTTAAACGGGTTATCTGCTGTCCTGGGAGTAACTGTTGTTGATTATCTGTATATTATTCTCGCAATAGCAGGTGTCGGCAAAATCCTTGAAATTAAAAAAATAAAACGTATTTTTACTGTTTTGAGTTCCGCGGTGCTTGTTGTTTTCGGTGTTTTGCTGCTTGAAAACGGGATACAATTCAGCATGAACGGAAGCTTCTCTGTAAAGGAAGCTACTGTAATCAGCAGTTTTTTAAGTACATTTATCCTTACAGTTTCAAGTCCTCTTACAATTGTATTCTGGGCAAGTATTTTTACAAATAAAACTATAGAATATTCTCTTTGTAAAAAAGAACTTGTTTTTTTTCGGACTTGCTGCAGGCACTGCTACATTTATATTTCTCGGTATAACAGTATCTGTTTTTTCTTATTTCAATTCTGTGATTCCTGAAATTGTATTTCAGATACTGAATATTGCGGTCGGATTAATTCTTACTGGTTACGGTATAATTCGTATAAAAAAAGAACTGACACCTGTTTCTCTGAAAAAATAATAATATCAAATAAAACTACTTATTGATGATCCTGTATATATTACATAAATGTAAAATATGTAGGATTAATAATAAAATACTACATATTTGTAGGAATAATGTGATTTTAAGACCTTAGGGAAGTGAAAAAAACACTTGTAAAAACTGTGATGATGTTTAAAAGCAATACATAAATGTAGTAAATGCTTGAAATACATAAAAAAACTAGCATATAAATATCATTTTTAAAAAACTGGCACAAAGGATGCATATATTTTGCCAAACAGCAATGGAGGTAAATATATGCTGAAGAAAAAATTACTGCTTTTATTATTCGGACTGCTTTTAACGGCAGATGCATTCTGCGATGATGTTGTAAACGGAGAGATAATCCAGCAGATATTTGACTCATTCGATATGATCTGGCTTATTATTGCGGCAAGCCTTGTATTTTTCATGCAGGCCGGTTTTGCAATGGTTGAAACAGGGCTTACCAGGGCGAAAAATGCTGCAAATATTATCATGAAAAACCTGATGGATTTTTCAGGAGGAGCAATAATATATCTGTTTTTCGGCTGGGCAATTATGTATGGTGATTCTGTTTCAGGTCTTTTCGGATCATCACAGTTTTTTCTTTCAGGAGCTGATTCTACAGTCTACAGGGACTGGATGTTCCAGGTCGTTTTTGCGGCTACTGCTGCGACAATAGTTTCAGGTGCAATGGCTGAAAGGACAAAGTTTTCATCCTATATAATTTTCAGTCTTGTTATTTCAGGAATAATATATCCTGTATCAGGTCACTGGATATGGAGTTCTGATGGATGGCTTGCAGGTATGGGGTTCCATGATTTTGCAGGTTCAACTGTTGTACATTCCCTGGGCGGATGGGCTGCTTTATCAGGCGCTTATGTACTTGGCGGAAGAACCGGCAAATATGTGAGAAACGGCAAAGATGTTGCTGTTCAGGCTATTCCGGCTCACAACCTGCCGCTTGCAAGTCTGGGCGTTTTTATTCTCTGGTTCGGATGGTACGGATTCAACTGCGGAAGTACACTTTCCGGAACTGATTCAGGAATTGCGATTGTAAGCTGTAAATACAACACTATCAGCCGCGGCAGGGGCAGTTTCTTCCATGGCTATGATCTGGATTCTTTCAGGCAAACCGGAGCCGAGTATGTCATTGAACGGTGCTCTTGCAGGCTTGTCGGAATTACAGCCGGATGCGCTGTAAGCTCTCCGATCGGATCAGTTTTTATAGGTATTGTTTCAGGTATGCTTGTTGTGCTTTCTGTTGAATTTATTGATAAGGTTCTTCATGTTGATGATCCTGTAGGTGCTGTTTCTGTACACGGTGTATGCGGTGTATGGGGGACAATTGCAGTCGGGCTTTTCGGTAATACTGAGGATATCAAAGGGTTATTTTACAGCGGAAATCCTGAGCAGCTGATTGTTCAGATTCTAGGCGCTGCTGCAGTATTTGCATGGGGTATAACTGTTTCTTTTGTTCTTTTTATGATTCTTAAGAAAACTGTCGGCCTTCGGGTGTCTGAAGATGAAGAGCTTAAAGGGCTTGATATTACCGAGCATGGAAGCGAATCATATTACGGTTTTCAGATTTTTCAGAATCAGTAGAACAGGGGAGGTGACAGAATGAAACTTGTAGTAGCATATATACAGCCGCACAGGCTTAATGAAGTAAAAAAAGAACTTTATAAGGCAGAGATTTATAAGATGTCTGTAACAAATGCCATAGGCTGCGGTCAGCAGGAGGGTTACACCGAGCTTTACCGTGGTGTAAAAATGGAGGTCAACCTTCTTAAAAAAGTCAGGCTTGAAATAGCAGTAAATGAGAATTTTGTAAAGCCTACGGTTGATGCAATTATGAATGGGGCAAGATCAGGCAAGATAGGGGATGGGAAGATTTTTGTTTTCCCTATTGAAGAATGTTACCGTATAAGAAGCGGTGAGACTGGCAGGAATGCCATTGGTTAGTAATTAAGTATACGAGGCGTGTGCTTACAAAATAAAAAAAGTAAAAAATAAAAGGTGTCTGCACTTGAATAACCTTGGAGATTTTGTGCAGACACCTTCTTTATTCGCAGGTCGGGTCTGATATTCGGCAACTTGCTGTGTAATTTTGAAAATAAGTAAGATTTAGATTGTATATAGTTTTTGAGTTCAAGACCCGACATTCAATCCATTTCTTAAAGAACCACATACTCCGCTGCTTGCAGCGGGGTTGTTGATTCAGGAAGCCCAGTCCAGCCTGTTGATATTGCACTAAGAAGTCAATCAGTCCCTCCTGATTTTTTCAACCGGAACGCAGATATCCACCAGGTGCTTTTTTTCGGGGTGGTCATCAGAATCATTTTTCTTCAATTCATAAGGCATGTTTTCTGCCGGATAATACCCGCTCCCCGGCATCCATGTTTCATACATATACTGCCATGCACTACCGAATTCATCATCTGCCAGTTCAAAACTTCCTACTGCATATTCTCCCCCCTCCAGAATCATTGTTTTGATATAGCCAGGTGTTTCTGTGTTTTCCGGGACAGATATTGCCATCATCATTGTTTTTTCCCCTTCCGGACTGTCTTCAGTTTCAGGGTACATCACAAAGAGCCTTGTATTTTCAGGGAAATCCCACAGATCTTCTTTAACAGCCCAGTCAAGAAGCGGTTCAAGTACAACATCATATATTTCCCCGTTGCCTTCAAAATCGCCTTTGTATTCTACATAGGCAACATTATAATCAGGAATATTTTTTACTTCGATATTGTTTTTCCCTGTATTTGCACAACCTGCAAACATGATAGATCCTGCAAGAAATAGTGCTGAATGACTTAAATTCATTTTATTCTCCTTATTTATCTGATAATGGCAGGATATACCGGCTGATAATTGAAGTCCTGTCTGATATTGCCTGAAATAAGGCATGATTTTTCCGAAAATAGCAATACTGATCATGTTTGCGTCTGAATTTGTAGTATTCCGGTTTTTCGTTGTATAATTCTGTCATGGGAAATTTTGAGCTGATAAATGAAGCAGTGGCAATTATTGGAAAAAATCTTAAAAATCCTTTTTCTGTTCCTCAGCTTGCCTCCAGGGCAGGGTATTCGCTTTACTATTTCATCAGGATGTTTAAGAGTCTTACCGGAACAACTCCCGGCGAATATATCACTTTGAGCAGGATATCAGGTGCTGCAGCAGAACTTTTATCTACAGGTAAAAAAATTATTGAAATTGCATATGACTATCAGTTTTCAACACCTGAGGCATTCAGCAGGGCTTTCAGGAGGATAACCGGCTGTTCGCCTGCTTCTTTCAGAAAACTTGGTTCTGCAGAAGCCGGAAAAATCAGGTCTGATCTTAATATAATTCTTCACAGCTACAGGAAATATTCAGATGGAGCCTGGAATTATTATGAACCTGAAAGAGTTGATACCGGTGAGATGCTTGTTGCCGGCCGGGTGGCGGAAATTTCTGATGATTACTCTGCAATCGGGGCAATGTGGAGGGAATTCTCAGTGGCAGAACCCCCTTCAGCTGCAGCTGATCCGCTTAATTACATGCAGTTTTCATTCTGGGATGATAACAATGCTGATATTCTTTATGTCATGGCGGCTGTATCTGTATCTGATATAAGTCTGTGTGATTCATTTGTATATAAAAAGATACCTGCTGCCAGCTGCCTGAAATTTCCCCATTACGGCGATGAAAACAGAATCTCAGAGACTTATTCAAGAATATTTTCTGAATGGATGCCATGCAGTGATTTCAGGCTTAATATCCCCTTCAATATGGAAATATACCCGGATAAAGATGATGATTCAGATAATGGGGTTACCGCCTGGATACTTCTGCCTGTTGAGCTTCTCTGACTTCCGAAAAATATTGCGGCAGCTGTTCCTTTCATAAAAGGATTGATAATTATTACTGTTTAATCTTTGAAGATGCAGTGACAGGTGCCTGAAAGGCTTTGCCTTTGTTGTGGCTTGATATGCATTAAAAGTATGGGGGCCGGCCGGGAATCTTAAATCAAACCGGAGGGCCCCTCAACTTTTGAATATTAGATTCCCCCCACAGGATATCTAAAATTGATAATATTATGTTAGCATCTGTTAACGGAATATCAAAGATTGTTTTTAATTTCAGATGTGAATTTCGGATAATAAATAACTGTAAATACCTTTATAAATTTTAAGTAGAATTTGTAAAAAATGTTCAAATTGGGTGAAAAACATGAAAAAAATGTTTGCAGAAGAATTCATGATATATTTGCCTGTATTGTTGATATTGGACATGATTCTGTTATAGATTTCTACTGTGGATAATATAGAAATACTTGCTCCTGCAGGGGACATAAAATCTTTATATGCTGCTTTTGAAGCTGGTACAGATGCTGTATATTTCGGTGTTTCGGAATTCAATGCAAGGAAGAGAGCGGAGAATATTAATATCAGTGATCTGGCTGAAATTGTTTCCGAGGCTTATCTCCGTAACATAAAACTGTATCTTACCCTCAATACTCTGCTGACATCAGGGGAAATCCCCTCTGTTCTTGATCTTATTGATTCTGTAATGGGAGCAGGGATAAGGTGTTTCATTGTTCAGGATTACGGAATACTGAATATTCTTGAAAAATTCTACCCCGAGGCAGAAATCCATGTTTCAACACAGGCGACAACCCACCTTAAGGGACAGCTTGATTTTCTCTCGGATACAGAAGCCGCAAGGGTAAATCTTGCAAGGGAGCTTTCTGCTTCAGAAATAAGGGATTTTACCTGTTATGCCCATGAAAAGGGGATTGAGACTGAAGTATTTGTCCACGGGTCTTTTCTGCCTTTCCTATTCAGGGCAGTGCTATCTAAGCTCGTTTCTTGAAGGGCTTTCGGGCAACAGGGGATTGTGTGCACAGCTCTGCAGGCGGTTATACACGAAAAACGGTAAAAAGGGATATT
Organism: Spirochaetia bacterium; assembly: GCA_963662265.2. Lineage (GTDB taxonomy): Bacteria > Spirochaetota > Spirochaetia > CADAEX01 > CADAEX01. The sequence goes on from CAXXHA010000039.1 coordinate 21,413, forward strand.
TTCTCAATCTCAAGGATAACTGCGCCCTGCCATATGCGGCAAAAATTATTGAAAGCGGAGCTGATTCACTTAAAATTGAGGGGCGGATTAAGGGATCTGACTATGTATATACTGCGGTTAAGGCCTGGAATGATATTGTTTCTTCAATGAAAAGTCGGCCCTCCGGCAGCAGTGCGGCAGAATACATTGATGATGCAGTATATGAAAGACAAAGCCGGGCGCTTTCCTCTGTATTCAACCGGGGATTTACATCAGGTTATTAAAGGCGGCAGAATTTCTGGTATGTTTTCCGATACTCCGTCAGATGCATCCTACAAAAATGTAGCAGAAGTTATATCGTACAGCGCAGACCGTAATATTCTTGAGATACGGAATCCTGTTGAAATTTCCTGCTTGCAGGAGGGGGATTCAGCATATCCCTTTGATTCGGGAAAAGCTGATATGCCGGGGGTATGTGGATTAAAAGATCAATCCGGAAAAATCTCTTTTCCTTTACGAATAATATTAAAACAGAACATTAAGGGTAGTGATGAGAGATATATATGCAGCGGTTATTTGACAGGTGAAATATCTCCATGCAGGTATATTTTTAAAATAGAAGGCAAACTGAACGGGAAAATTGGAAAGGGAAACCTTGTTTACGCCAGGGAGATAAATACTGTTCCTGATTCTGTTTTAAAAAAAACTTGAAAACCCTGTTTTCAGGAAAATCCCTGTCTCTGCATCACTTAAATGCCGGGTCGGGGAAAGGCTTGAGCTCCTGCTTGAGTCTGATAACAGAAAAAATCACTGCATATTCAGACATTATCCTGGAAAAAGGGGAAAAAAAGGATCTCGACAGAAGAGGAAGTTGAAAAACAGCTCTCAAGATTCGGAAATACAGCTTTAAGCCTCTCATCGGTGAGTTTTTCAGAATTTGATGACGGGATTTTTATTCCTTCGAGTACTGTGAACAGGGTGAGAAGAAAGGCTGTTTCCATGTTTCTGGATACTATAGATGAAAAAAGGAAGGATACTGTACTCAAATACTTTGATGATAATGAAAAAGTAAAATCATCAGGCAGCGGAAATAGCATAATACCAGGTGTGAAAAATAAGACAGCAGTAATTACAGATGTGCCGGAACTTGCTGAATATCTGAAACAGAGCAGTGCAGATGAGGTTTTTTATGAATTCAGCAGCCTGTATAATGAGAGAAAGTCCGGCATGGAAGAGGGCAGGCTGCTGAATGAATCATGTATTATTCCGGTATTTCCCGGGATAATGACAGAAGAATATGCTGAAAAATGTATTGAAACCTTTGGAAAAAATAAATTCAGAAAAACAGTAATAAACAATACAGCTATGATAAAAACTGCAGAAGAAAAAGGGATTGAATGGATAGCCGGGGATTCTCTTAATATTCTGAACCATTCAGCTGTCGATTTTTTCGGCAGATTCAGGAAATTCACAGGTTTTATCATATCTCCCGAAGCCGGCATGAGAGATATTAAATCTCTATCTGAAAAAATATCTTATGAAATTTATATCCCCCTTTATACCAGGGCAAGGCTTATGACTACCAGGCAGTGTCTTCTGGGGATGAGATGCGGGAAAAGCAGATGTGATGATAAGTGTTTTTACCGGAAACTGCGGAACAGAAGAATTAACCGATGTTAAGGGGAAAAAGATCCTTGTTGAAAAAAGAGTGAACAGCTACACAGAGCTTTATGACAGCAGATATCACTTCATACCTGATGCAGTTTCTGATTTTGCAGATACAGGTGCCAGTTTTATTATTGATTTAAGAATATTTCCTGACCTACTGAATTTCTACAGCAGGGACAGAAAAAGGGAGATTGATAAAAAAATTGAACTTTATGAAACGCTTAAACATTTTATAAGTAATAGAGGAAGTAAAAGAAACCCTGAAATAAAAAAGCTTTTATCGGGGACTTATCCCGGTAATTACATAAATGGACTCAGGTAAGAGTATTTATTCGCAGGTCAGGTCTGATTAGTTTTGCCTTTTTGTCTTTTCTCTCCCGGGAATATCCTCGTACAACGCGGCAGCTATTTTCCCTTGTTTGACAATACCCCGCAGCTTGCGGCGTGGTATTGTTTGTATTCTGAAACAGCTTTATTTTACAATCACCACTTGAAATGATTTTAATTAAATTTGTGTCAACCTAATATTTTTACTATATTTATTGTAGAGGTTCTTTTTTATTCAGCATCGGAGGTATTGAAAAGGGGAATATAATTCAAGGCAGGTGATTGGAATGAAAAAAAAACCTGTTAATTGCTATTCTTGTTATTTCCTGGTTTTTATCAGGAATCAGTGCCTATGCAGTCGCTGATTTAAATCCTCAGGTTGACCGTTTCTCAATGATTTTCAGGACAGATTTCAGGAAAAACTCAATTGATCTTTCAGAACTTGTCAACGGAGGTCCCGGCAAGGACGGAATTCCCGCACTTTTTAATCCCTCTTTCCAGATAATTGAGAACACTTTTATATCGGAAAATGTTGATGGGGTGCTTGTCTCTGTAAGGGGTGTAAAAAAATTCTATCCATACAATATTCTTGTATGGCATGAAATTGTAAATGACAGAATTGCAGATCTTGATATCGCAGTAACATTCTGCCCCTTATGCGGCAGTGCGGTAGTATATAACAGGAATTTTAAAGGGCGTATCCTTGATTTCAAGGTCAGCGGCCTTTTGTATGATTCCAATATGGTTATGTATGATACTGAAACAGAATCGTTCTGGCTTCAGAGTACAGGCAGCAGCCTTGCAGGTAAGTATAACAGGAAAAGACTTGAGCGTGTTCATTTTACCCAGATGACAGTTGCAGAAGTAAAGAGCAAATATCCTGATGCCTATATAATGGAAACCTCTACCGGGTATACCAGGGATTACACTTTTTACCCCTATATAGGATATGATAATTCCGATTTTCTTTATTTCCCTGTTGATGATTATGATGAAAAATATCATCCCAAGGAGCTATTCTATATTATCCCGGTTAACGACCAGTCTGTTGCTCTGAGAATTTCCTCTATCAAAAAATCAGGGCATGCAGCATTCAGACAGGGCGGTATTAATCTGACCGCATCATATATAGGCGGAGAACTTGTTGTACTTGATGATGAAAACAGGAAAATCCCGGGGTATTATGAGATGTGGTTTTCATGGGCTATAAGGCATGTGGATGACGGGATACTCTGGGAACCGTTGAAACTCAAGTGATTCAGTATCCTGGTAATAAGTAATTTTCTACAGCAGAGTTCTTTAAATAATACTTTTTTAAATGCTTGAAAAATACAGTTCTCAACGTATTCAATCTTTCAATAATTTATTCAAAAAGATATTTATATTTTCCGTAACCTTCTTTTTCAAGATCCTCTTTCGGTATAAACCTGAGAGCCGCAGAATTGATACAGTATCTCATCCCTGTTGGTTCAGGCCCGTCGGAAAACATGTGTCCGAGGTGGGAGTCTGCATGTTTGCTTCTTACCTCCGCATACTTGCCGAACAATGATTTTTCCTCTTTGTAGATAATATTATCGCTCTCAAGCGGTTCCCAGAAACTGGGCCAGCCTGTGCCTGAATCATATTTCTGAGCTGATGAAAAGAGCGGTTCTCCGCTGATTATATCCACATATATCCCCTCTTTCTTGTTGTCCCAGTATTTGTTCTGAAATGGGGGTTCTGTGTCGTTTTTTCTTGTTACGCTGTACTGGAGGGGGGTAAGACATGCCTCAAGCTCATTATCAGGTTTTATCTTGTATTCACCTGAATTGTCTCCCCACTTTTTTTTGAGGTAACTTTCCCTTCCTGATGCTTTTTTGTAGTTGTTGTATGATAATGAGTTTTTCCTGTAGTAATCCTGGTGTCTTTCCTCGGCTGGGTAGAATTTTCTGAATTTGACAATTTCTGTCGCTATCGCATCGATAAATTTGCCAGAAGCCCTTATTTCCTCTTTCGATTTCTCTGCAGCTTTCTTCTGCCTGTTGTCATGGTAGAAAATCGCTGTCCTGTACTGGCTTCCTCTGTCGTAAAACTGTCCCCCGCTGTCGACAGGGTCTATATTCATCCAGAATACTTCGAGAAGCTTTTCATAGCTGATAATGTCGGGATCATAGGTTATCTGAACCGCTTCCGCATGCCCTGTAGTGCCTTTTGATACCTCTTTATATGTCGGGTTTTCTGTTGTCCCCCCTGTGTAGCCGGAAATAACACTTACAACCCCTTCCAGTTTTTCAAACGGAGGCTCCATACACCAGAAGCAGCCCCCGGCAAAGGTTGCTGTTTTCATTCCCCTGGCGCTTAAACTGCCTGCAGAAGCTGCCAGGACTATAAATAATATCAGTATTTTATTTATCATATTTTCCTCCTGTCCTCTTTTATCAAAATCTCAGAACCAGGTATTAGGCTGGACTTTGATAAATAGTAGACTCTAATATAAATATAATAATAAAATAGATGAAAAGTTACTAAAAAACATATTTTTACCGCAAGTCTTTTGTTTTGGAATCCAAATGAAGAGGTCCAGAAAGCTGTAAGATTTTTATCTGAAGTTTTATACAGTGTTATTCAATATTTCCGGGGTTTCTGCAATTTTCCTGCATACAGGGATATCTGCAGGAGCGAAATTGTAAGAGGTGAAATTTTCAGGGTATATCCATTCATACATGTCATGGACAGTTAATTTAATTTTTCCGGACCTTATAAACGCAGATACTGCTGTCAGGTGGATATCGAAACCGGGGCAGGAAAAGACTGATTCTGAAATAATCCTGCCTGTATTTATGCTGAGACTAAGTTCTTCCTTAATTTCCCTTTCAATGCATTCAGGAACAGTTTCTCCCCCCTCTATTTTACCTCCCGGGAATTCCCAGAAACCGCCCATATCCTCATCCCTGTTTCTTCTTGTTATGAGGATTTTCCCGTTTTCTGATATCACTGCTGCTGCAACTTTAATTATTTTCATATAATTCAATATTATAACACTGTAGGAATATTTGTCTCCCCAATACCGGGGAGATGATAATATTATGATTCCGGCTGAGAAAGTATTTCCTCATCGCTGCTTCCGCAGGAACTGCAGTATGGAAGAAGCGCGTGCCTTTTATTTCCGCATTTATTGCATATTCTTACAAGTTCAAGACCGCATACAGGACAGTTGTTGCTTCTGAACTGGTCGGGGTCAGGAATTTTTTTGTCTGTTGAAGCTGTGTAAATATTCATGAACAGGAAAAGAATAATCCATGGGAAAATTATCAGAAAAATTGAATACATCAGCTCTGATGTTGTTATATCGTTGATATTGTCGAAAAATATTACTATTCCTGAACCGTTGCCCAGGAGAGCTGCACATATAATTATGAAAATAATAAATGATCTGAATCTGCTTTTCCCCTTGAGGGCATTTTCCCTTTCCTGTATTGAGATAAAAGAGGAGCATCCGGGACATCTTCCTGCTCCCAGGTTCTTTTTAACTATTGATAATGTTTCTTTTTTATTGATTTTTGTAAGGTTTCTTACAAGCCAAATAATGAGAGCTATACATGCCGCAATCCCTATGAATATAAATACGTAATAATGAAGTTTGAAAGGGGAATGGATATAAATTGCCTGTGCAATCATCAGGGCTATTGCACCAGAATATCCTGTTACTGGATATATATATTTCGTTTTTTTGAATTTCAGGTAAAGAAATACTGCAATGCCTGCCAGAATAACAAGAAGAATAAGCTGGGATGCAAGTATTTTAAGATCAACTGCTTTTTCCCTTCTTTCCTGTATATCTATTACACTTTCTTCATACTTTTCATATATTTCTTCATGATATCTGTCTATTTCATCATCTGTTTCTGCTTCTTCCTTTCTGAAATCTGAAATCTGTTTTTTTACCTGCTCCCTCTGTTTCTGAAGCTCGACAAAGTTTTTCTGGAAACTGCTTTTCAGTTTTCCTGTTTCGCTGTCAGGGCTTATTTTCTGTCCCTCGAGAAGCTGTTTAAGCGTCTGTTCTATATCTTTTATGCTTTCTTCGATATTGTACAAATTATCTTCAGCATCGGAGATTCTGCTGCTGATTTCATATGATTTATCTTTGAGAATTTCAAGCCTTTCTTTTTCACTGTCTGTCTTCTGCTCTTCAAGAATATCCTCGAAATCAGGATATTCAAACATGTCTGAAATATCATTTAAAGCTATTTCTCCGAAAGAAAATACAAATACAGCAAGTACTATGCTTATGATCTTGATCCAGTTGTTTACACTTGATTTTATGATATTCATTTTTACCTCTCCAAATTTGCAGGGATTATATCATTTTATTATGCGGGCTTAATAATTCAAGACATTTATTTGAATTTCGTAACATTTGTTACGGAAAAACAGGTATTGAGGATATATATTTCACATAAACAGTATTTATAAGGAGATAAAATTATGAATATAAAAAAATATGCTGATGTTCGGCCGATGGAAGGGGGGCAGAATATTGATGTACGAAATCTGTATGATTCAGATGAGGCTCTTATCAATGTCATAACACTCAAACCTGGAGAAAGGCTCAGGAGGCATATTACGCCGGTTGATGTCTGTTTTTATGTTATTGAGGGAACCGGAACTGTTGAAATAGGGGATGAAAAAAAAGAGGTTGAAAAAGATACTCTTATTGAAAGTCCGGGAAAAATACTTCACTGCTGGTATAATACTTCTGAGAAGCTTCTCCGGTTCCTGGTTATAAAGACACCGAAGCCAACCGAAAAAACAGTGTTTCTTGACTGATAACAGGAGTTTCTTATAGGTGGAAATTATTGTTCCCCGCTGGTATAATTTCTGTGTAAAGTGATTCCAGGGGGAACAGGAAAGCTTAGTAATAATTATTTTATGCTTATATTCTGAATGTAATTTTCCGCCTGCTTCAGTACATTTTTGTCTCTTCTATATGTGAGTTTTTCCATGCAGTCACTGTATTCAAGCCATGTATAGCCGCTTATTTCCTCTTCCTGTATTATTACTTCCGGGCTGACCGGTTCTGCAAGAAAATAGGTCACATATTTTGTATTCCCGTTATCTTTTTTATAGGCTGTTTCGGCAGAAAACCCTTTTATGAGTTCAATTTCTAGACCTGTCTCTTCCCTGATTTCCCTGAGTGCAGTTTCCTCGAGTGTTTCCCCCTCTTCCCTGTGTCCTTTGGGAAATCCCCAGTAGTTTCCCCCCCTGTTCCGGATAAGAAGAATTTTGTTTGATGATCCATTTTTGTTAACTACAAGTGCGCCGCATGATGTTTCTGTTGCCATAATTTTCTCCCTGAAGGTAATAATAGCATAAAAATATTTATTTTATTTTTGTTTCTGAAAATTTTTTGTACTACAATATAAGTGGAGGAAGAATATGATAAAAGGTAAGCAAAAAATAATCCTTTTTGATGTTATTTATACCGCTTTTATTCTTGCTCTCCTGATTGATCTCTTTCAAAGCGGTACGGTTAATATTGGATATGATGCAGTAATTCTTACTCTATCACTTACAACAGCCATGCTTATCGTATTGATGATTCTCAAAGAACAGCAGTTTTTCAAAAACAGAATATTCCATTCAGATTTTCTTAAAAAACTGTTCAGGTAGAATCATGCCGTGAAAATAATATCATGATTCTCAGAATATAATCCAGGCGTTTCCCATTCCTGTTTGCGGGAGATGATATTTGAATTTAATAAAAAATAAATTACATCTGAAAAGTTTTTGGGGATAATTATGTCGTTAAAACTGAATTTAAAAATTATGATTACAACTGTTGTTACATCATTTTTTCTTTTTACAGGCCTTTCTGTTTATCAGTACAGTGAGAACAGGAAAAACCTTTACAGGAATTTCGATGTTAATACTGAAATAATTATAGACAGACTTCCTGTTTCGCTTGTTTTTCCCATGCATGAATCACACAGGGAACAGATCGAATTTGTTGTCAGCAGTTTAAGAAATATACCTTATGTTGAAAGGGTTGTTCTGGATATAGATGAAAAGAATGTATATGATTTTAAAAATAAAAATTTTGATAAGTTTCCTGAAAAAGACCTGGTTATCAAGGATCGTAAAATATCATTTGATGATAATATCAACGACCCTGTAGATCTCGGTAATATACAGCTTACATTTTCAACATTCCATATCAGGAAAGAACTGTTCAGAGAATTTGTCAGTTCTCTTCTGTTTAATTATCTGGTAGCCCTGATTGTTGTTGTTCTTAACGATCTTGTCATAAGCAGGATTGTTGTGCGCCCGATAAAAAAGACTATTTCCATGCTTAAGAATATTGTTGAAGGAGAGGGGGATCTTACAAAAAGGCTTTCTTCCGATTCAAGAGATGAAATAGGCGAGCTTGTAAATTATTTCAATATTTTTACCGAATCTTTGCGGAAAACTGTCTCAAGCATCCGTGATTCGTTTGATAAAACACTTCTTGTTAAAAATGAACTGGGCACAAACACAGAGGAAACTGTCGCGGCAGTTACACAGATGTCTGCAAATATCAATTCAGCTGCCCAGCAGGTTAAGGGGCTGTCTAAATCGGTCGAAAAATCTTCTTCATCTGTTACAACCATAGAAGAAAACATCGGAAAAATGACACTTAACATAAAAAAGCAGGCGGAAATTCTGTCAGAAACTTCTGCAGGTATAAATGATTTTATTGCATCTGTACGTAATATTTCGGAATTAACTGCGACAAAAAAGAATTCCACAGATCTTCTTGTCGGTACCGCATCAGACGGCGGCGAAAAACTTAATGCGTCTACCGAAATAATATTTCAGATAGAAAAAAATATAGACCAGATACGTGAAATACTGAATATTATTGATAATATTTCGGATCAGACAAATCTTCTCTCAATGAATGCTGCAATAGAAGCAGCCCATGCCGGGGATGCTGGAAGGGGTTTTGCTGTCGTGGCAGGCGAGATAAGAAAACTGGCATCCACTTCCGATAAGAATTCAAAAGAAATAAGTACAATTCTTTCCGGTATAATTCAGGATATCAATGATGCATCATCGTTAAGCGGCAAGACAAATAATGCTTTCAGGCAGATCGACTCTGAAGTCAGGATGGTTTCATCTTCTTTTGAAGAGATATCAAATACCATGAATAAGATGGCATCAGAGACTCATCATATTTTAAATACACTGGGAGAACTTTCCTCTGTTTCCGATGAAGTGCTTAAAAGCACAGAAGTCATGGAGAGTTCCTCTTCAGAACTGATAAACCAGATCAGGCAGGTTGAAGAAATTTCAGATACTGTACTTCAGGCAATGAATGAAATATCGACCGGTACCTCGGAAATAAACAAGGCAATGGTCAATGTTACTGAAATGAACAGTAATCTTGAAGTGACATGCGGCAATCTGGAAAATGAAGTGTGTAAATTTAAAATAGAATAAAAGGCCTGTTATCTCAGACCGTAATTATTTCATATCCCTTTTCAATATAGGATGAAATTGACGGATGCCCGTAAAGATCATTTCCGATCGGAAGCCCCTCTTTTTTTGCATCCTCAAGAGTTCCCATCTTGTGGGCGCATGCCTGGCATACTGCATCAATTACCCCTTTTTCCTTGAGGTTTATGTATAATTTCTGAAACGGATTTTTATCAGTCCCAAGAACAGGTATCAGTTTCGTAGAGCTTCCTTCAATAATGATTTTCACATCATATCCTTTATTAATCATATCCTCTGCATTGAAAAGTATATGGGCGAAACACATCATTTCTCCGGTAAATCCGAAATAGGCGATTTTTTTCATATTTTTAACTCCTCTCATTTAAGATATATAATATAGGATTTATAAGATAAAGTGTATGAGGAAATTTGAAAATATCCGGAAATGCAGAAATACAAAGCATTAAAAAAAGTTACTGATATCCATGTTTAAAGATACTCAATAATTTTACTGCTTTCATGATTATTCAGTTTTTAAAGAAAAAATATTCAGCTGATTCTTTTTACCCCTGATCTGAACACTTCCGAGATTTTCTGTTGGGTAATTATCTGATAAAGCTTCTGCCACATCTTCGCTGAATAATACAGGCTTATTGTATTCTTTTGTAAGGTGCTCAAGTCTTGATGCTGTGTTTACTGTATCTGAAATTACCGTGCTTTCGATTCTTTCGTTTTCACCGATTATCCCGAGCATTGTTTTACCTGTGTGAATCCCTATTCCTGCCTTGATTTCAGGGAAGTTTTTATGCTTTTCATTATGAATGATAATTGTTTCCTGTATCTCAATTGCTGCTTCAACTGCATTCCCGGGATTGTCGGGAAACAGCGCCATTATTGCGTCTCCTATATATTTGTCAATAAATCCGTTGTGTTTTCTTATTACAGGTCCGATCTGGTTCAGATAACTGTTAAGATAGTTGAATATTTCCTGGGGTTCCATTTTTTCACTTATTGCTGTAAATGATCTTATATCGCTGAAGAGTACAGTTATTTTTTTTTCTATCTGGTCACCAAGTTTTATCTGTGTAATATCTTCCTTGGATAAAAATTTTAAAAATTCTTCAGGAACAAATTTTCTGAAAATAATATTCTGATCCTTAATTCTTTTATCCTGCCTGAGGTAGGATGTTACCGGGACAAGCGCTATGAATGAATAAAACAGAAGAAGTCCTGTGTTGAATACTATATCTGTCACAAAAGCTCCAAAGACAAATTCCAGCTGGGATAAATATGTAACAGCAAGTGTAATGAATGCAAGTCTGAAATATTTTGAAGGATATATATTTTTGATTTCAATAGACATGTGAAGCCATATAATCAGGTATTCAATTCCCGGATAAACAAAGGAAATTACTTCTCTGAGAGGCAGCAGTATTCCTGCAATGTTACAGATGAAATTCAGTATGATAATTATTATGTTGCCGGAAATGAGTATTTTAAAAATAGTAAGCCATGATTTTTCAAAAACCGCTATGTAAAGAAGAAGAATCAGCAGAGAAAGACTGTCAAACGCAATCATTTCTATTGTTTCCTTGAGCAGGGGAATTACAGGAATAAAAGTGGGTATAATATCTGTAGACAATAAATGGAAAACAGACAACAGGATTGAGAACAGGGAAAACAGTAATATGTAAATGTAGTTTCTGTTCCTGCTGATGAAATAAAAAATTATTCCAAGCAGCCCGATTACCATTATGCTTAAAGATACAACAAAATCCAATCCTTCATTTATAAACGGATATAAGGCAAATTTTCCCGGGTTTTTTCTGTGGATTTCTGTATCTGTAATATAAATAGTAAATGAACCGTATATTGAAGTATTTGATCTTATCAGTACAGTATCTCCTGACTCATATCCTGTAAGGGGAATAAAGCTGTATTTGAATTTATTAATATCATTTTTATCTGAATAGTGTTTTACACCGTTCAGATCTGTTTCAAACCAGTGTCCGTGAAGCTGCAGAACAAGCATCGGATTTTCTATTTTATAACTGTTATCCTCCCCGATTAAAGTAAAATCCGGAATTTTCAGTCTTATAAAGAAGCTGTCATTCTCTGCAAAATCACTGGAATCTGCTTCTTCAAAAACTGTCCATCCCCCTTTTTCTGTATAACCGGGCTGTGGATTAAAAGACAACTCATATTCATCTTCATCAAATTCCCATGATTCAAGAAACTGTATAAATTCCAGGGTATATATATTCTGAATTACCGCAGTAAGGAACAGAAACAGAAATATTTTTTTCATGAGTATAATTCTAATTCCCTGGAAAGCATTTTTCCATTGATAAGCAATAATATTTACGGAACTGAAAATCATCCCAGTCATTGCTTTTGAGATGGGAAATAAATATCTGTCAATAGACGATGTTTGCAGGGGTAGCCTTTAGTGTCTTCATGTCTGTAAATAATACAACTTGCCGGAGATTGTTTCTTTATTCATGACAAATGATAAATCACCTGATCTGTGATATATTATAAGGGAATCGTTTAAACTATGTTTTTTTGCATTATTATATTCCGGTTCGGATTATAGACTTCTGTGTGATAATAATTCCTGTCTCTACATGATGGCTGGCAAGGTAGCCGGGGGTAAAGGCAAATCAATTCATTATTATATAAGACTAAGCAACTATGCAGAAGCTGAAAAAATACAGCCGCTGGAAAGGAGGGTTATATCATGGATACAGGTAAAGCAGTGATTGATATAGAATTTTCTGAAGAACTGAAAAAACAATACAGTAATGCCTCTATAGGTATTTTGCTTTTAAATAATATTACTAATAACGACCCCGGAGACAGGCTTGGAAAAGTGAAGTCAGAAGTTGAAGCCTCCCTGATCAGCCGGTATTCAGATATGGAAAGGGATGAAATAAGTAAAAATCCGGTTCTTTCGGCATACCGTGAATATTACAGGAAGTTCAAAAAAACATACCACCTGCTTCTCCAGCTTGAATCTGTGGCCAGGAAAGGAAGGGGGTTTCCTTCTGTAAATCCGCTTGTTGATTCATGTTTTGTCGCGGAAATGAAGACACTTGTTTTAACGGCAGGGCATGATGCAGATCTTCTTTCAGGAACTGTTGTTTTTGATATAAGCACTTCCCGTGATGAATTTCCACAGATAAACGGCAGGAGCATTGTTCTCAAAGCTGATGATATGATAATGAAAAGTGGCGGTAGAAATGTCTGTTCAGTCATCTACGGTCAGGACAACAGCACTGTACTCAGCCGGGAGACTGTAAATGCGTTGTATGTATCATATGCTCCTGAAGGGGTGGATGAAAGCATTGTAAGTGAGAACCTGGATTTTATCGAATACTGCGTCAGCCTTTTTTCCCCTTTATCAGAGACTTTACAGAAAAATGTTTACAGGTTTTAAAAAATTACCTGTCTCTTGAAATCAGATTACCAAACTCATTTTCAGCTGTTTCTGTCATATAGGGTTTAAGTATCATCAGGTAATTCAGATATCCTTCAGAGACACTCTCATCAGTTATTTCCCTGTTGTCTGATTTCAGAAAACTTGTCCTGAAATCGCTTATTATCCAGAGGACTTCAGAGATATATCTGTATTCATCCGAAGAGGTGAATCCTTTTTTCAGAAACCCTTTTCCCTCCATGTTTTTAAAAAGAAGCATTAATATTTCTTTTTTTGATATGAAATTCTCAAAATATATTTTCTTAAGCTCCCGGTCACGGTCAAGCAGTATTGAAATTTCTGTATAGAAAAACCTGTATTTATAGTAGAGCCGGAACAGGTTTCTGAGGTTTTCTTCAATATCGCTGAAACTTTCAATTTCATAAAAACCGCTAATTACTGATGAGAATTCTTCAGTAATCAGGTTGAATACGTCCCTGATTATCTGCTCCTTGTTCCTGTAGTGGTAATAGAATGTTCCGGGGCTGATTTTCAGCTTATCAATTATATGGTTTGTAGTGATACTGTGAGACCCCTTTTCATTGAAAAGTGAAACTGCCGTGTCTGTTATCCTTTTTTTCATGTTCTTTTTCATATGTTGAAATATTACCTGTAAACAATTATATCATCAATAGATATTCTTCTGCTTGAAGGCTCTGGGTATTTTTTTACATATCCTGTTCTCAGTATAAGCTGGACCTTCTCATCATCTGCTGTCCTTCTCAAGCTGCTTATATCAATCATTCTCTCCTGAACAGCCTGGTTCATCGGGTGCACTGCAATATTCATGCCTGTGCATTTCAGCCAGAAACGCTGCATCAGCCTGCCTGCTTTTATTAGGCTTTCTTCTGAATCATCTCTTGAAGTGATAACTGTGAATCCTGCACAGTTGTCAAGCTGCTTTTTGAAAACACCTTCTGTCTTGTTTCTGAATGATTTTTTCATGGCAGTTTTTTCATTGAAGAAAAGATAGATTATATTTTTCATCAGCCCTCTGAACCCCATCATCTCAGGTGTTATCCCGTCCGGAGAACTGTTTCTCTCTTTTTTGAAAACCTCATCCACTCAGACAATTCTTTCTGCTTCCTGTCATTATCTGTCTGAAGAACAGCAGCCTCAATAGTCTTATTCCTGATATAATTCCCCTCAGTGCTTTTACGGGGATAGAAATAAAGTGATCCGCTGCTGTATGAGAGTATCTGTTTCAAGTCATTTTCCCTGATTTCATTTTTCCTGAATTTGCTTCTTATTGTGCCTCTTTTTTTTAGGAGTTCAGATATTCCGGTATCTTGTTTACTGCATGGAGTAAACTTTATTTCTGTAATCATACCGCTCTCTTCTGTTTTCAGAATTTCGGCTGACAGTGAGAATTCTCCGGAAACGGAAATTATATTTTCTATCAGGGCTCCAATACTCATATAAGCTTCTCTGTTTTTAGGATCTGTTTCTCTAAGCAGTCTTGACTCATCAAGCATGATGCCGATTCTCATATCGCCCCGGTAACAGATTTTCCACATCTGGGCATTGTGGGAGCTTGGAGCCCGCAGTGAAAGCTGAAGCAGCTTTTTCAGGTTTTCTGGGATTACTGCCCGGTTTTCCAGCCCGGATATAGAATTTGCATAAACCAGCGCTGCCGCAAGCATGGCAAAAGATAAAATATTTCTTTTCATATCAGTCTCCTTTATTGGACGCCTCCCTGTTATTCCGATTATTCAGGAAGGTTGCTTATTAATATGTCGAATATATATTCGTTTAAGTAATTATCGTCGAGTATATATTCGATTGTCAAGAGCTGGTTCATGCAATTGATGAAAAAAAGGGTAAATTATATAGTTGACATAAGATGGCTGAATATATACAGGCAAAATCACTGGTATCAAGGTTTAAAAACGATCCTTATTTCGGGCTCAAATACAATATTAATCTCTACAGGGGGTGTCAGCACGGCTGTATATACTGTGATTCAAGGAGTGAATGCTACAGGCTGGGAGATCTTTCCAGGATACGGATAAAAGAAAATGCTCTTGATCTGCTTGCAGGGGAACTTTCAAAAATAAGGGAAAAAGGAACAATCGGTACAGGCAGCATGAATGATCCCTATATGTCTGTGGAAAAACAAACCAGGCTTACTTCCGGTGCGCTTGATATTATAGGCCACTACAGGTTCCCGGTTCATGTAATCACTAAAAGCGATCTTGTTGTGAGGGATATAGAAAAGCTGAGATCAATCGGAAAAGTATATTCTGCCGTCTCTGTTACTGTTACAGCAGCTGATGATTCTCTTGCTTCTGTTCTTGAACCGAATGCTCCGCCCCCTTCAAGACGTTTTGATGCAGTTAAAAAGTTATCGGAATCAGGTATTTATACTGGAATAGTTTTAACCCCGGTACTTCCTTTTATTACTGATTCAGCTGAAAACATTGAAAAAATTCTGCTTTATGCCAGTGAGTCAGGAGCTTCATATGTCCTTTTCTATCCGTCAGTGACACTGCGTGATGTCCAGAGGGAGTATTATTTAAACAGGCTTGATACAAGTTTCCCGGGACTAAGGGAAAAATATGAGAGATATTTCGGAAATAATTATAACTGCATGGCTCCTGATCACAGATCTTTGAGCAGTTTTTTTTACAGTACAGCCGGGAAGCTGGGACTTGATACAGAAATGAAGTTTTTCAGGAGCCCCTCAGCTTCCCAGCTTGAACTGTTCTGAAATCCGGTTCATATAATTTCTTCTTCCATCTGACAGAACTATCGAATTCCCTTAGATTCATATTTTACGTGCTTTTTTAAAATATTCCTGAAATCCGGTAAAAATATTTCTGTCTGGTATAAAATAACTACTTTTTCCTGATTACAGGAATATAGATATCCACCTCGCAGTTTTCATCGCCTGTAACCCGCTCATCATAATATTCAAACTCAGGTGTATCTGACCTGACATAATCCGAGTTCTGAAGCCATTCCCCGTATATATATCCGACCATATTCTGAACAGAGGAGGGGATTTTTCCTTTTGCAGTGAAAACAGCATATTCTGCTTCAGGAATTGTTTTTGCAATAAGTCCGGGAGGAATATTTTCATGAGAAGTAACTTCATAAGCGATAATATATGCAAAAGTTCCTTCTGCAAAATTGTAATCATCACAAATCCCGTAACATACTTTCATGTCTTTTTTGGCAGGTATTTTATCGGCAGTTTTTTCACTCATAAACTGGTCCCAGAACTGCGGTATCTGCTTGAAATTGCTTCCGTCTACCGTACATGTATTAAGCTGGGCTCCTATAATTTTAATTTCTCCCATTTTTTTAATGACAGGTTCCATTGACTGTATCTCCCTTGTATCTGTTTTAAGGATTTTTTCAACATCAAGCCGTTCAAGCGCCATTGTGTAGACATTGTTTTTCCGGTATTTTCCCGGAGTAACGCTGTATTCATTTTTAAATGCCCGGGTAAATGATTCCTGTGATTCATACTGAAGATCCATTGCAATATCTATGATTCTCTTTCCTGTATAAAGCAGCTGATATGCAGCACTGGTAAGTCTTCTTTTTCTTGCATACTGCATTACACTGTAGCCTGAAATCATCATGAAAAGACGGTGGAAATGATAAAGCGAGCAGTTTGCAATTTCCGCGGCATCTTCAACCCTGAAATTATCAAACAGCCTTGTTTCAATATAGTCCACAGCAAGCTGTATCCGGGAGATGTTGTTGTTTTCCTTCATGGAGATATCCTATCAGTATTTAAATATCACTTTTTGATATTTTGTGCTTTTTTAAAAGGTTGATAAAGTAATCTGCTGTGAAATCATTATTTCAATAACAGCTTTCTGTCTAAGAATAATAGGTTTGAAAACGGTAGACAATGGTTTTTTATATTTAAAATATGATAGTGGACAATAAGTATATATTTAAAGTATCATTTATAAAAACTTTGGAAGTAATAATGGAAAGAATGAAGACAATCAAGGAACAGGTCTATGAAAAGTTAAAAAGTGATATTCTTAACGGGACTTACAAGCCTGGCGAACGTATACAGGAACTGAAGATTGCTAAAAAACTGAATGTCAGCAGATCTCCGGTTCGTGAGGCTATAAAGGAACTTATCGGTGAAGGGCTGCTTGTAAGTGTCCCTAATAAAAGCATAACTGTAAAAAAGCTGAGTGTTAAAGAAATTAAAGATATTTTTGATTTCAGGAATATTACAGAAAAATATGCAATAGAAAAAACTATAGATAACCTGGACGACAGAATAATAAAAAGACTTGAATCAATTAAATCTGATTTCAAGAAACTGTATGAGGATGATGATCTTCACAGATACTGCAAGGTAGATTCCGAATTTCATAATTACCTTATCAAATCATCGGGTAATGCTCTGCTTCACCAGGTTGTAAGCAATGTTATGGCTCTTATTGAGCAGTTCCGTGTTATTTCTCTCAGCAGTAATCAGCGTTTTGAAGAATCAATTGACGAACATGTGACAATAATTGACAGTATCCTTAAGAAAGATAAAAAAAATGCATGCTCTGTATGTATCCGCCATCTCGATCTTGCCAAGGATGAAATCATTTCCTATCTGAATAATAAAAAATAAATAAATAAAAAAATACGCATTAGCTGGAATTGTCTTGACAACTTTATTATGTATAATGTATACATTATACATAATAAAGTATGCAAATAAGATAATTACGGAGTCAGCTGTGAAAAAAAGCTTTAAATTACCCTATGACAACAGATTCCTTCAGCTGGAACTTGAAGAGTCTCAACTGGCTGGAGTTTTAACAGCAAATCATGCTCATGGCGGGGCAGACAAATCAGAAACTGATATTGTAAAAGACGCACTTGCAAACCCTGTCTCTTCACCCCGCTTATCCGAACTGTCAGCCGGAAAGAATAAAATTGTCTTAATTACAAGCGATCATACAAGGGCAGTTCCCAGTGCAATAACCATGCCTCTTATTCTTGAAGAAATCAGAAAAGGTAATTCTGATGCTGATATAACTGTACTTGTTGCTACCGGTCTGCACCGGGGTATGACTGATGATGAGAAGAAAGATAAATTCGGAATTGAAATATATAAGAATGAAAAAATCATAAACCATGATGCTGATGACAGGGAAAACCTTGTTTATCTCGGAGATCTGCCGTCTGGAAGCAAGTGCGAGATAAACAGGATTGCCTATGAGGCAGATCTTGTCATTGCGGAGGGATTTATTGAGCCCCATTTTTTTGCAGGTTTTTCAGGCGGAAGAAAAAGCATACTTCCGGGAATTGCGTCAAAAGAGTGTGTTAATATCAACCATTCTTCTGTTGCAATTGCAAGCAGCAAGGCAAGAAACGGTGTTCTTGATGGAAATCCCATACATGAAGATATGGTCAGGGCTGCAGAGCTTGCAAATCTCTCCTTTATCCTGAATGTGCTTCTCGATGAAAACAAGAAAATAATTGCTGCCTATTCAGGCAACTTTAAAAAGGCTCATAAGAAGGGATGTGAACATCTTATGGGTATGTGTTCCGTGAAAGCGGTTAAATCAGATATTGTCATAACAACCAACGGGGGATATCCGCTTGACCAGAACCTTTACCAGTGTCCCAAGGGGCTTGCTGCTGCAGCTGACTGTGTAAATGATGACGGAATAATAATTCTCGCGGCTGGCTGCAAGGATGGTCTGGGAGGTGAGAACTTCGGATCTATGATGCTGAAGGGGACACCGGAAGAACTGATGGAAATGGTTCTTTCCATTGAGCCTGAAAAAACAATTTCAGAACAGTGGTGTGTTCAGAGATTTGCCGAACAGCTTATGAAAACAAAAATCATCCTTGTAACCGAGTACCTTGATAAGGAACTGGTTGAAAGGATGAAGTTTATACATGCTTCAAATTTAACTGAAGCTCTTGAAAAAGCATACAAAATTAAAGGTCATGACTCAAAGATAACAGTAATACCTGACGGTGTTGCTGTAATAACCAGGAGGTAGAAAATGGATAGCAAGATTAAAGCTATTAAAAACCATGACAACGATAATGTTGTCACAATTTTCGGAAATGCCGGAAAAGGAGATACAGTCGAAATCTTTGACAAGAAAGGAAACAGAACAACCCTTGTTGTGAAAAATGATATTCCCTACGGACATAAAGCTGCGATTTCTCCTATCCAGGTAAAAGAACAGGTTACCAAATATGGTGAGGAAATCGGTATTGCAACAGTAGAAATCACTGTAGGCGAGCATGTTCATATTCACAATATTGACAGCATCAGAGGCCGGGGCGACTGGGCTAAAGAGGGGGACAAATAATTATGAAATATATGGGATACAGAAGAGAAAACGGAAAAGTCGGTACAAGAAACCATGTTGCAGTTATTCCGGCTGTAGTATGTGCAAATGAAGTTGTTGAAAACATTGTTTACTCAACACAGAATACACAGCCGATCCTTCATCATCAGGGATGCTGCCAGACACCGCCGGATCTTGAAAGAGTTACAGACTGTCTGATCAAGGTTGGAGAGAACCCTAATGTAGGGGCAGCGCTTATCGTGAGCCTGGGATGTGAGGGTGTTGATACTGACAAACTTGAAGAAACAATAAGAGCTACAGGAAAACCGGTAGAAAGGATAAATATTCAGGAACTTGGGGGAACAAGCGCTTCAATTCAGGCAGGGATTGATAAGGCACAGAAGCTTGCTCTCAGTATTACGGGACAGCAGAGAGAGGAAATAGATTTTTCAGAGTTTGTAATGGGTATCAAATGCGGTGCGTCTGATACAACATCAGGAATTGCTTCAAACCCTGTTATCGGCTATGTGGCAGATAAAATTGTTGATCTGGGAGGAACAGTAATCTTCGGGGAAACAACTGAATTTATCGGTGCAGAACACATTCTCCAGAGAAGGGCAAAGAATGAACATGTTGCTTCTGAAATCAAAAGAATAGTTGATGAAATGGAAAACCGTGCAAAGGCAATTGGGGTAGACATGAGAAAAGGTCAGCCTACACCGGGAAATATCGAGGGCGGCTTGAGCACTATCGAGGAAAAATCACTTGGCGCTATCGTGAAGTCAGGAACAAAAACTATTGACGGTGTAATCGGTTATACAGAAGTACCGGGAGGAAAGGGCCTCTGGATCAAGGATTCTCCGGGAAGGGAAATTGAGCTTCTTTCAGGTATGGCTGTCGGTGGTTCCCAGGTAATTCTTTTTTCAACTGGCCGGGGAGCTCCCCAGGGATTTCCTGTTGTTCCTGTTATGAAGATCTGCGGTAATCCTGTTACATATGACCGTATGTGCAAGGATATGGATGTTAATGCGGGAAGAATTGTTAACGGTGAGAAATCAATTGAACAGGTAGGAGAGGAAACTTTCGAACTGCTTGTAAAGGTTGCTTCAGGACAGATGACAAAGGGAGAAGCAATAAAATATACAAGATCAATGGATTTTTACACATTGGGCCCTGTTATTTAAATATCTGTAAAGATATATAATATACAAAACATGGAGGAAATTTTATGACTGACGTGAATGTTGTACGGATTATTATCGGTCTGGCGATTGCTATTGTTGCCATACTGATAATGGTTACCCGTACAAAAATACATGTTTTCCCTGCTATGATTATCAGCAGTATAATAGCAGGTTTAATTGGAGGATTGCCGGCTGCTTCAGTAATAAATGCTGTTAAGCAGGGATTTGGAGGCACTGTAGGCGGTATCGGAATTATAATCGGTTTCGGTGTAATGATGGGCGCAATATTTGAAGTCAGCGGAGCGGCCAAAAGGATGGCTCTTACCTTTATTAAACTGATGGGTAAGGGTAAGGAAGAAATTGCAATGCTGATCACAGGATTTATTGTATCAATTCCTGTATTTTGTGACTCTGCTTTTGTAGTACTTTCACCTCTTGCAAAGTCTCTTTCCCGTAATACAGGTAAAAACCTTTTGACATTAAGCTGTGCTCTTGGTACTGCACTTCTTGTAACTCATTCCCTTGTTCCTCCCACACCAGGTCCTGTAGCGATAACAAATTATTTCAAACTGGATCTCGGTATATTCATGATTTACAGTCTCATAGCTGCTGTTCCAATAACTATTGCAGGTCTTCTTTATTCGAAATGGCTCAGTAAAAAAGTATTCAAGCTGCCTGCTCCTGAAAACCATGATGAACTGATTGACAGACCATATACAGAAGAGGAACTTGCTTCAACTGTAAATATTCATGATGAAAAACTTCCGGGCACATTCATGTCTTTTGCTCCTATTTTTATCCCGATAGCTCTTATTCTCCTGAGCACAGCTACATCATTACTGGATGTTAACGGTGCGACAAAAACAGTAATTAAAACACTTGGACATCCTATTGTTGCAGTGGGAATCGGTCTTTTAATTGCAATTTACGGTCTTGCAGGAAAAATTGAGAGAAAGGAAGTTGTAAATATACTTGATGATTCAATAAAGCATGCAGGTATAATAATATTTGTAACTGGTGCAGGCGGGGCCCTTGGAATGGTTCTCAAAAGCAGCGGAGCCGGAAAAGTGATTGCAGACTGGCTTACAACAACAAATATACCGGGAATTGTACTGCCTCTCATCATGGCATACCTGTTAAGAATTATCACAGGTTCTGCAACTGTTGGTATGCTTACAGCGGGATCAATTGCAGCTCCAATTCTTCTTACAATGCCTGAAATTAATCCTTACATGGCTGGTCTTGCCTGCTGTATCGGATCTCTCGGTATAACAAACTTCCATGACAGTTATTTCTGGGTTGTCAACAGAACAACAGGGGTGACAGATGTGAAGGAAATGATGTGGCACTGGTTCGGCGCTGTTCTGACTATTTCTACAACAGGTATTGTTGTACTTTTTATTATGGATCTGATTGTTTAAGATCACCGATAAAATATTTCAAACAAAAATAAAAAAGCACCCTGTCATGCCGGCAGGGTGCTTTTTATACCCATTATCCTGCTGTGTGAGAAAAAATATCTTTTTTTACCTGTCTTTATATCTTTAACAGGTTCAGGCAATAATTTTCAGTGCAATATAAGGGATAAGGTTGAAAAATAAAATAGCAACCTTGTAGAAAAGCATGCAGTTGTAGAATATAAGGTTGAACTTTTCCTCGGGAATATCATACCATTTTCCGTGAAGCCTTATTATGAAATTTTTCATGGTAGATATAATGAGAAAACTTATTAAAAACATCGCAAAATTGATTATTGTGCACCAGAGAAAAAAATCCTGGAGAAGTTCTAATGACATGGCAATCTCCTTTATATTTAAATTTCAGGAATAATCTGATCATACATATTAATTATAGTGCAGCTGCGGCATAAAAAAATCTCGACAGGTGAAATTTATTTTAATATAATTGTATTACTTTAAAAATGTACTTACAGGTAAAATAATTAAAAAGGATTAAGATATGAAAAGTAAAATTAATTCTTTTATCATCTTACTTGCTATCCTGCCAATTATTTATATTTCATGCGTAACCAAACCCGATACAGTATCAGACAATCAATCAGTTGATAACGATGCAGCAAATATTGATGCAGTAATAGAAAAACCTCTATTAAATGTTAATTATGATTCTGAAGTAAATATTCTTTTCCATAGCGGCTGGAAAGTTTCGGCACCTCCCGAATGTACATTCATGTCACCTCTTTCTGTGAACAGAGAAAATGAGCTTTTACATGTAAACTCCGGGGATGATACACTCTTAAGCCTTTACAAATATGATATTGATTTTGTCCCTGATCATAATCTTCTTGTGAATTATATAGATACTGAACTCAGCAGTAATAATGAAGTTGCAGATAAGGGCCTTTTTGATCTGTCCGGGAATTCCGAAATCAGGAAAAAAGGGAATTACTGGTCTTATGAAGGTAGATCGGTAATTATCGAAAAAACCGGTCAGAGTTATTTTGAATGGCGTCTTAAAAATGCTGTAAACAGCAGAAGTGCTGAAAGCCTGATAACTGAAAGGATTATCAGGGAAGCTGATCTTATAGATGACAATGTTTCCGGCCGTCTAAGAAGTAATGGTTTTTCATTTATTTCCCACAGCAGTCCCTGGAGGTGGAGAGGAGATATTGCTGACGGCTTTCTTCTCGAGTGCCTAGTCCCTGAAAAATCACCCGGCCTGCTTGCAGTTTTCCTGAGCAACAACAAGTTTAATGAGAATACTTCATGGTTTACAGAAATTTCAGCATCTCCTGAAAAAACATTTCCAGTGGAATTTTCTCTTAATGGCGAGAATATTATCAGTAATGTTTTAGTCAATGATGTAACTGATAATTTCGGTAGGAAACATTATACAAGGCTTATTATACCGGTAGAAGAAGATCATCTTCATGACAGGATTTCTATCATAATATATCACGAAGTAATTGATGGTTATCAGATTGATCCAGTTGAAATATTTAATAGTGATCAGCTGCAGAAACTTCTGAAATTCTGTGTAACTCTTCCGGTCAATGCGGAGGAAGCATTATGAAAAAAAACATGAAGAAAGCTTTCATGACAATACTTTTTTTATTTGTCTTATTCTGCAGCAGTTTTGCAGATGGGAAAAGAAAAGTTGCTGTCTATCCGCTTTTAAATCCAACTGGGGAAAGCTGGATTAATAATCTTGGCAAATCTGTTACTGATACTGTAACACTCTCCCTTGCAATGATGGGGAATTTTAATATTGAAACACCTGGAATCCTGCCTTCAGATTTTGAAGAGAAAAAACTTGCTGATATTGCAGAGAAAAACGGTTTTGATAATATTGTTTTCGGAAGCTGTTCTGCAAATGACGGTATTTACAGGGTGGGGATTTCCATATTTGATTTAAGCAGAAACGTGATAACTGATACAGCTGAGGAGGAATTTTATTCACTTCTTGATTCTTTTGATGCTGCAGATAATCTTGTAAATGTTCTTATGGAAAACCTGAGTGGGGAAAAAGTATATTTCGGATCACTTTCTGTAAAACCAGACAGGGATGAACCTTACAGGACTGAAGTTAACGGTGTTGATGTCGGTTTAGGATTTACAGGTTCCGAAAAAATTATCACCGGAAAACATGAATTTGATTTTTACCAGAATAGGGGAATGGGGGATGAACTTATTGATAGCATAGAAATTGAAGTCATGATGAGAAAGCAGGCTGTGATAAAACCTTCAATCCCGTGGCTTACCGAGAGGGAGGCTTTAGAAAATTCAAGAATCAGATCAGGTCTTATCAGGAATTATTTTAAAAAGGAAAACACCGAAAACGTCAATTCATTGTTTACAGAAGCTTTTGATTTTTCAGAAAATTCATATTTATTGAAATATAGAAAAGGGATAAGGAGTTTTTATTCTGAACTGAAGAAAGAATATTTCACCCCTTTAAATCTGTATAAAAAATACAAGAAATCTATTGAAAACAGTAATGTCCGTATAATAGATAAAATATTTGTAAAGGATATACATAGGCGTTCGGATATTGTTTACGGTACAGATGTTGCAACCAAACTGTCATTAATAAATACAAAAGCGAGGACATATTCTTCATTTGTATGTGATTATGATGCAGATATTACTGTTGATGGAAAAGCTGATGACTGGGAGAAGATAAAGTCTGTCTTTAATGATCTGGATAATGATTCAAAAGTAAAAAACAAATCTAATTTGAGTGGATTTGATATTGCAAGAGCAGGAATTGCAATTGACAGCCGATATCTCTACTGCATGATTGAAACTGCAGGGAAGAAATACAGAAGAGACTGCAGTTATGAAATTATTATGGGGCTCAAAGATGTTATTCAGATCCTGTATTTTCCGGGAGGTGGTAATGCAGAAGCAATATTTGTTCCTGAACGTAAATGGAAAAATTCAAAAGAGATTTATATTTCTCTTGAAAAGGCAGTCGATGAGATAATTGAAATTGCAATACCGTTAACTGAAGTGGAAAAATATTTTGATACAGAAAGCTATACAGTTGATTTTGAATATAATGTAAAAGATAAGAGTTCAGGAAAAAATATTGATTATTATAATTTAAAAGTGAATATACCTACTATTTATTATAAGCTTACAGGTGAGGGGAAATAATTTTATGTAATTTATATTTATCCATGAACAGTTCTCGATGTTCAATATAACTTGTACTCAATATCTGTTACGCTTATATACCGGGGACTGTATTTCAGCCCCCGATATTTTTTACCGAACGTGTATCTTCCGGAAAAAAATCTTTAAAAGCACAGTAGTTCAGGTATTTTCTCCATCTAACAGATGGAGAGAATCTCATCAATCTTATTTCCGTCCCTGTAGATTACTTCCGCCACAACTTTTCCCCCTGTTTTTTCTCTTACGCGGGGATTACCTGTTATTTCAACAGCTTTCTTCATAAGCTCATTTATAGAAACAATATCAAGACCGTAATTATTCAGATTTTTTTCAAGTTCCGGCTTTAACGGGTTAACTGCAATTCCCCTTTCTGTGACAATAACATCGACAGTTTTTCCAGGCGTCGTGACAGTTGTTACTTTATCAACAACAATAGGAAGCCTTCCCCGCTGCAGAGGCGCGACAATAATGCTTAAAGACGAACCTGCAGCAGCATCGCAGTGGCCTCCTGAGCCTCCGATAATCAACCCGTTTGAATCTGTGTGCACATTGACATTGAAGTCCCTGTCAACTTCTGTCGCGCCCAGTATTACTGCGTCGAGCGAATCTACAACGCAGCTTTTCGATGACGGGTTTGCATAGCGTGATGCTGAAATTTCCTGGTGAAAAGGGTTTGATCCTATTGATTCAACAGCCTCAAGGTCAAAGCACTGCACATCGAGAATTGACCTGAATAGTCCCTCTCTGACAAAATCGACAAAGTATTTTGTTATACCACCCAGGCAGAAGCTTCCCTGTATGCTGTTTTTTATCATCAGGTTGCGAAGGCAGTCGGCAGCTGCAAGCGATGCGCCTCCCGCCCCTGTCTGGAATGAAAATCCCTCTCTCATAATACCTGATGCCGCAATAGCTTTTGCAGCATTATCTGCTATTTTAAGCCCCACAGGGTCTCTTGTAATCTGTGTGGTTCCCGAGACTATTTTTGATGAATCCCCGATTGAATCAACCACAACCACATAGTCAATATCTTTCTCATTTATTGAGACAGGTGTGTTGGGGTAATCTACAAGGTTGTCTGTAATGACAACTGTTTTATGTGCATTCTCAGCATCGGGAAAAGCATAACCGAGTGACCCGCACCGGGAAGGTCCTATTACACCGTTTATATTTCCCATGCAGTCGGAGGAGGGGGCAGCAATAAAGGCAATATCTATTTCAAGTTCTCCCTTTTCTATCGCATTCGGCCTTCCCCCGTGGCTTCTGAATATGACAGGTTTTTCCATTCCCCCGTGGCTGATGAATTCCCCGAGCGGTCCTGTCATGTAGTTTGTATCTATTCCTGTCACAGTCCTGTTTTTTATATGTTTTATCAGGTTGTCATGTACAGGAAAGAGTGAGCTCATTGCTATGTTAAGATTCTTAAATCCCTCTTCAGCTGCCTTGTCAGTTACAATATTAAGGACATAGTCCCCGTTTCTCAGGTGGTGGTGAAATGAAATAGTCATCCCGTCTTTCATGCCGCACAGTTTGAATACTTCTTTAAGTGATTTTACAACCTTGCTCATTTCAGTTTTTCCCCCCTGCAAGCTGAATTATTCTTTTTGCCCTGTTTACAACAGGAGCATCAATCATTTCCCCGTTAAGAGACACTGCCCCTTTTCCAAGCCTTTCCCCTTCTGCAATTGCCTCAAGCACCTCTTTAGCATATTCAATTTCCTCTTCAGAGGGGAGGAATGTGCTGTTTACTGTCTCTATGTGCCTGGGGGATATCACAGCCTTGCCTGAAAACCCCAGGTCTTTTGCATAGAGGGTGTCTTTTTCAAGCGCCTCAATATCGTTTGTATCTGTAAACGGTGTATCAATTGCGTCAACCGAGGATGCTTTTGCAGCTATAACAACCCTTGACCTTGAGTAGAAAATTTCATCACCTTTTTTAGTTCTTCTTGCGTTTATGTCTGCTGTAAGGTCCTCCGCCCCGAGGAAGAGTGCATCAACTCTCTTGTCAGATGATGCAATCTGAAAGCTGTTTTCAATTCCAAGGGCTGATTCAAGTATCGGGATAATATTTATCCTGTTTTCTATGCTGTAATTCTTTTCCATTTCATCGAGTGCTGATGAGAGCGTTTTAATATCTTCAGCAGATTCAGCCTTAGGAAGCACTATACTGTCCAGGCGGTATTTGAGTATCTCGTTAAGATCATCCCTCCAGAAAGGGGATGATATGCTGTTTATCCTAACGCAGATTTCATAGCCTGAGAAATCAAAAGCAGAAAGTGTGTTTCTCACAAGTATTCTTGCGGCATCTTTCTGTTTTTCCGAAACAGCATCCTCAAGGTCGAAGATTATGCTGTCGCTTCCGAATACAGCTGCATTCATAAGCATGGAAGGGCTGTTGCCCGGAATAAAAAGCATGCTCCGTCTAATCATCTTCGTTTCCTCCCGACCTCAGGAGTGCTGTTTCAACCCTGGCTTTTATTGTACATTCTAAAGCTCCCCTGTCTTTTACAGATATTCTTCCCGATGCAACACCAAGGTCAGTACATACTTCCATTACTGATTTCCTTATATCGTCCCCGAACTGCTGCATCACAATGCTTTCAATGAATATTTCCAGTTCACCGCTTCCCGGTTCCGCTGTTACCATTGTGTCACTCGATTCAAGTGTTCCTGCTGTTTCTCTTTTCTGAAGTACCACTTCTTTCCTCCTAATGGCGAGAACTGCTGTTTTTTATTTTGTCAATTATTTCCCCTGCTTCACATGAAATAAGAAAGCTGTATGTGGACGGGGGGAGATATTTTTCTGTTTCCTCAATCTTACCTTCCCTTATCAGTGACCTGACTTTTGATGCGCTTATTATCTCATTTCCTGTCTTAATCCTTTCTATTTCAACAGCTTCAATTCCTGCTTCGGGAAGGAGGGATTTTATATACCTGTTGTAAATTGAAGTTACAGGACAGTAGGGTTCCTCACCGATAAATCTTTTTTTTATATTAAGAGCTTTGGCTGTATGGTTTATGAAAATATCAAGGTCAAGGGATGCGAAAATATCAGTATGCCGGTCTTCCTTTACAAAGTATGAGGGGAAGGTTGCAGATGATATTGTGTAGCTTCCTCCCGGCAGCACAGTTATATTGTTAAGGTGTTCTGTCCCTTTTCTGACAAGCTCAATTCTTTTTTCAAAGGGGAACAGGGACCTGTCTTCCTGGACAATGATGATAAAAAGATGTTCTGATTCAGATGCTGCTTTTTCAATGAGATACAGGTGTCCTTTTGTAAACGGGTTACAGTTCATTACTATGCAGCTGTTATTGCCTTTTAGACCTGATGAAAGCTTTTCAAGACCTTCTGTGAATCTCTTTATCCCGTTTCTGTCATATTCAAGAAGAGCTGCCTGTCCCCTGACACTTCCCACAGTATTAAATCCCAGATCCTCGAATTTGTCTTTTTCGGAAAACTTTGTGAAAATGAAGAAATTATCAAATCCCTTTTCAAGACATACTGATGCAAGGTGGGTGATAATTTTTGCTGTTATGTTTTCTCCCCTGTAGTCCTCATGTACAGCAATCCCTTTCAGTATATTCCCGCTTACAGATCCTGTTCCTATGAGAAGGCTGCCGTGAAAAAAACCTGCTGTATAATCAATATCCCCCGGTACTGACAGCCCGGAGGATAATAAAAGAGATTTTGCTTTTTCTGATGTTATCTTTTTCTCTTTTATAAGCATTTCTGTATTATTTGTTTCCTGCAAATCTGCTTATTGAGTTCTTCAGTCTCTTATCAAGGATTTCCCTGTATTCCGAGATTGATTTATAGGGTTTTGATGCGACACCGCTTTCAACAGCTGCCTGGGCAACTGCTGCAGATACTTCAATAAACACCCTTGAATCGAACGGTTTCGGTATTATGTAATTCCGGCCATATGAGAGGTTTTCAAGGTTATATGCCTTTAAAACAGTATCAGGGACACTTAGTTTTGCAACAGATGCCAGTGCTTTTGCAGCTGCAACTTTCATTTCCTCGTTTATTGCAGTTGCTGCAACATCAAGAGCTCCCCTGAAAATAAAGGGAAATCCCATGACATTGTTGACCTGGTTCGGGTAATCAGACCTTCCTGTGGACATTATGACATCTTCCCTTGCCTCAACTGCATCAGGGTAGGTGATTTCAGGATCAGGATTTGCAAGTGCAAATACAATGGGGTCACTGTTCATTTTTTTAAGCATCGCTTTAGAAACTGCCCCCTTTACAGAAAGGCCGAGGAAAATATCAGCTTCATTCAGTGCTTCCGACAGAGTCCTTGTTTCTGTAGAAGCTGCAAATTCCTCCTTGAATGGGTTCATTCCCTCTGTTCTTCCCCTGTATATAACCCCTTTTGAGTCGCACATTATGATGTTTTCTTTTTTTATTCCAAGAGAGATATAAAATCTTCCGCATGCAATTCCCGCAGCTCCTGCCCCGTTTATTACAACCTTAACCTCATCAATTTTCTTGTCCGCAATTTCAAGAGCATTCAGGAGGGCTGCACCTGTTATTATTGCTGTCCCGTGCTGATCATCATGGAAAACAGGTATATTCATCTCCTTCTTGAGGCGGGATTCAATTTCAAAGCATTCAGGAGCCTTTATATCTTCAAGGTTGATTCCACCGAATGTAGGTTCCATCAGTTTTACAGCATCAATTAATCTTTCTGTATCTTCTGTTTCAAGTTCAAGATCAAATACATCAACATCTGCAAACCTCTTGAAAAGGACCCCCTTTCCCTCCATGACAGGTTTTCCTGCAGCTGCCCCGATATTACCCAGTCCCAGGACTGCTGTACCGTTGCTTATAACAGCAACAAGGTTGTTCCTGTTTGTATATTTTGAAAGTACAGACCTGTCTTTTTTTATTTCGAGGCAGGGGTATGCAACACCAGGTGTATAGGCATAGCTCAGGTCTGCCTGTGTAAGGCATGGTTTTGAAGGTATCACTTCAAGCTTCCCTGCAGAGGGATAAGAATGGTATTGAAGTGAGTTTTTTTCTAGTTCCATATTGATTTTCTCCGTTTGGAAAAGAAGCGGAACTGCTTCTGCCTGCTTTCAGACATAAGGGAAAACAGTTCCGCTTTTTTGTTAAAATTAAAGAATTACTTTAAGAATTGCTGTGGCAAGGAGTATCATGAATGCTCCCCCCAGACGTGATGATATCTGTGCGAAAGGCATGAGTTCCATACGTTTAGAAGCAGAGAGTACTGCAACATCGCCAGTTCCTCCCATATTTGCCATACAGAGACCGCCTGTGATTGCTGCTTCTGCAGGGTAGAAACCGAGTAGTTTTCCAATAAATCCTGAACCTATGATTGAACCTGCCACTGTTACAACAACAAGTACTATGTACTGAATTGTAAAAGCTGAAGCAAGCTGCGGAAGGTTGATATATACAATACCTATTCCCACAAGAAGTGCGCTTGTAAAATTGGTTGTAACAAACTTGTACCACTGTGCGCATCCCTGTTCATATTTTTCAGGTACAAGGTTTAAGGCCTTGAATACGCCTACAGAGATAATCATGAGTGCATACCTGTGAAGCGGGATGAATTTAGAAAGGATGTTGCCGAAAATGTAGAAAGTACATGCAACTGCTATACCGATTCCCATCAGTTTGTAGTCAAGAGGAAGAGGTTCTCTTGTTTCCTTGATAAAATCTTCCTGTTTTTTCATGAGTTTTCCGTTACCTGAAAGTGAAGGCATGTTTTTGCCGAATTTATCTATAAGACCTCCAAAAACAATTGCTGCAGCATTTCCGAGTGCAAGTGCAGGAACCATTATTGATAATATATTGCCTGGATCTTCATTCATTGCTGAACCAAATATTTCAGAAAGTGGTATAGCACCTGCTCCCATTCCTCCGCCCATGATAGGGAGAGCGACATAAAGAACTGCACGCTGAAATCCGAAACCGATTAAAGCTCCGACAATACCTGTAAGGCCGAGCGCAACAATAACACCGCCCAGTATTATGGGAAGGTATCTTACAAATGCCTTAATAAGGAATTCCCTGCTCATTCCAAGGATTGATCCGCATATAAGAGCTGCGATATAGAAGTTGAGGAACTGTCCCCCCTTCATGAAAGTTGTAATGCTTTTTACAGGTGCTTCAGGAAAAACGCCGTAATATGCAAGCAGGGCTGATCCGAATATACATACAATAGCCCCTCCGCCGAGGTAGTCTTTAACTATCGGTGTCCTGTTTCCGATTTCATCAAGCAGTGCTCCGTAAATCATCATTGCACCAAGAATGATGAGCCCGCCGGGCAGTTTCCCCATATACATTGCAACAGTTACAACTGCTGTCAGTATGAGAAATACAGGCCATGAAATACCCATAATCTTATAGGTTTTCTGTTCTGTGTTTGTACTCATAAATTCCTCCGATTTTATTCTTAATCATCAGGTTAAGAGTAAATAACTTATATAGATAGGTTTTGTGAAATATTAAAAATGTTATATAAATAATCTAAGAAAACTAAGTAAAATAACTTTTTAAAGTAAAATAAATGAAGTGAGCTGAAAGCTGGTCTGAAGTGGTAATTCGTTGATTTACTGGGCTATGAGATTTACAGTTAAATCCTGTTTATTTACTTTATAATCCTGTAGAGTGATTTAGGCCTTCCGCCTGTTCCGTAATATATTTCCGACCTGATTTTCCCGC
The DNA here is from genome assembly GCA_963662265.2 of Spirochaetia bacterium. Taxonomy (GTDB): domain Bacteria; phylum Spirochaetota; class Spirochaetia; order CADAEX01; family CADAEX01. Next base: position 53,113 of record CAXXHA010000039.1, read on the forward strand.
TCTCCTCCAGGTAGTCAAGGTATCGCCTTACTGTAACTGTGCTTATGCCTGATTTATCAGATATCTCTTCAGTATCAAATTTTTTTGATGCTGTGAATGATTCTATTATATCAATAATCATTTCAAGGGTTTTTCCCTGGAGACCCTTCGGCAGCCTTGTTTTACTGCTTTTCCCTTTTGTAAGCCTGTCAAACTCCTCCTGGCCTATCGATTTCCTGCTGTCCATCATGTAAAACCGTTCTTTATACTGTTCAAGGGTTGAAATCAGCCTGTCAAATTTAAATGGCTTGATAAGGTAGTCAACTGCCCCGTATTTAAGCGAAGTCCTGATATCATTGACATCGTTGGAAGCTGTTACAAAGATAACATCAGATTCAATCTGGAGCTGTCTCATTTTCTTTATAAATGTTATTCCGTCCATTTCAGGCATGTAAATATCTACAACAGCAAGGTCAATAGTGTTTTCGGAAAGAAAGTTAAGTGCTTCATTCCCGTTCTTTACAGATTCAATAACCCTGTAACCTTCAACACTTTCTATATATCCCTTGTTTATGTCAGCTACCATCGGATCATCTTCAACAATCAGCACTTTAATCACAGACTTCCCCCTGTTTTCAGGGTTATATTGATTTCAGTGCCTTTCCCAGGTTCCGAAGTTATATCAAATTCCCCGTTCAGATTTTTTATACTTTTCTGCACAAGATCAAGACCAACCCCGTTGCTTTTTGATTTTGTTGTATATCCCCGCTCGAAGACAGAATAGGTATCAGGTTCTTCTATTCCGTTTCCGGTGTCCCTTACTGTAATTTCAATAATTCCGGGATTATCTTTTATCAAGAGGTAAACATTCCTCTCTTCTCCGGCTTTGTTCTCAACTGCTTCAAAGCTGTTTTCAAGCAGGTTGCCTATAATTGTTATGAGGTCGTTATTGTAGATATAGCTGTCTTCCCCCAGAAATGAGAGGTCATCAATATCGAAATCTATGCTGAGCTCCCTGGCTCGGCTCAGTTTTCCCAGGACAAGGGCTGCTATTGTAGCATTTTTAATTTTTTTGGTTATTGAATAGGCTCTCTGCTCATGGTCTTCCGTAATATCCATGATGAAGTTTTCAGCATTTTTGTATTTTCCTGAATGAATGAAACCCAGTATTACATGAAGTTTGTTTTTAAATTCATGATTGCTTGCCCGGAGCGCCCCTATAATCTGGTTAACACCTGTTATTTCTTCCGCAAGCAGGGTAAGCATTGTCTTGTCCTGAAAAGTGGCAATAGCTCCTGTAATTCTGTTTCTGTCCCTTATTACAATTCTGTTGGCAACAACAAGTGTCTGATTTATTACATCTTCCTGGTTGTACTGGTTTTCGCCCTGTTTCATAACATCAAGAAGTTTGGTAGATGGAAAAATATCAACTATATCTTTGCCGATTATTTCAGCAGGATCGGTGTCTACATTGAGGATTTTCAGAGCTGATTCATTTATCATTGTTATTCTGCAGCTGTTGTCTATTGCAAGTATTCCCTCATGAATAGCATTAAGCATTCCTTTCTTCTCGTTGTAGAGCTGTATTATTTCATACGGCTCAAGCCCCAGCAGTGTCTTTTTTATGTTGCCTGCAAGAAGCGCGGATCCTGAAAAGCCGAAGAACAGTGAAATTGCAAAGGAAATATAAAAGAAATAAAGCGACTGACTCTTTATTTTAGCAATATTTGAAATCAGTGTTCCTGAGGTAATGAAGCCTATCTGTTTTCCCGAATGATCAATCACCGGGGCAAAAGCTCGGAGCGATTTTCCCAGTGTCCCTGTTGCAACAGAGATGTAGCTTTCTCCTGTTTCAATTATTCTCTTGTTGTCTCCCCCCACAAATATTTTACCGACCTTCTCCGGATCAGGGTGTGCATATCTGATGCTGTTCATATCACAGACTGTTATGAATTGTATGTTTGTTAGGGCCTGCCTCTTGTTGTTGACATAACTGTTGCACCTTGTTTTGTCACCTGTTTTGAGTGAATCTATTATTTCATTATCCCTTGCAAGACCCTGGGCAATATTCATTACTGTGATTTCTGAATAATTCTGGATTGTCTTCATCTCCATCCATATGCTGAATACACCGGAAATTACCAGAGATATGAAAATAACAACTGTTGTCAGTATTGTGATTTTTGCGGCAAGCCCTGTCCTTTTTTGTCTAATATGTTTCATCTGAGCTGTTTCTTCCCGCTATTCTTCCGAAGACAATACACTCTGTTATTGCACAGCTGCCCAGCCTGCATGCTCCGTGGATTCCCCCTGTAATTTCACCGGCAGCATAAAGCCCCGGTATCTTTCTCCCGTCAAGGTCCAGGACATGGGCATCCCTGTCTATCCTTATTCCCCCCATTGTATGGTGCACTTTCGGCCACAGCCTGATAGCATAGTAGGGTGGATTTGATAATTCTGATGCATTATCTAATACAGGTTTATTATATTCGCTGTCTCTTCCTGATTTTACAGAGCTGTTGAATCTTTTAATTGATTTTTCAAATTCTGATCTTTCAATAGAATATTCCGATGAAAGTTCGTCAAGTGTTGTGAATTCCCTGACAACACCTTTATCAAGGCATCTTTTTATATTCCAGCCTGATACAGAAACTGCTCTCGAATCAGCAATCCCTATGCATGGGTGTCCTCTTTCAAGTATTGCATCGGATAATGTTTTCCTGTCTGCAAGCTCATTTACAAAACGCTTCCCGGTAAAGGGATCAATTATCAGTCCGTACTGGAAAACTATATATTCTGAAAAGGAAGGCCCGTCACCGTATCCCTTTTCATCTGGGGATGCCCAGGGGCCTGTCTGAATATGGGAAAGCTGAACCGGGGCAGCCCCCGCTTTTAATGCCTGTTTCAGAGGCTGGGCAGTTGAGAAAGGCTGGGTTGTTGATGATATTTTTTCATCAAGACGGGGATCCTGGGATGATCGGAAATTCACATCACTTGCAAAACCTCCGGCGGCAAGAACTACAGCTTTTTCCGCCCTGATATTCCTTATTATCCCTTTTTTTCTTCCCCTGTAATCATATTCTTCTTCAACAGCTATTCCCTCTATTCTCCCCGATCCTGATTTTATGAAATTCCTGAAACAGCAGCTGTACTTGATTTCTATTCCAAGCTCTGAGGTTTTTTCTAGCATTTTTTTTATTATTGTGTGGCCTGTTACCCTGTCTGCAGTGAAGCATCTTGGAACAGAATGCCCGCCGAATATATCAATCCTGTCAAGATATTTAACGCCAAGAAAGTCTCTTGACCATTCATATGCTTCTCTCGAATTTTCTGTCAGGATTTTTACGAGATCCGGGTTGTTGATCCCGAGACCTGCTTTCATCATGTCCCTGTAAAAGAGTTCTGTGCTGTCCTTGATCCCTGATTTTTTCTGTTCATCTGTACAGCAGGCTGCAATTCCCCCGTCGCTTATAACTGAGTTTCCTCCGGCAGCTTTCATTTTTTCAATTATAAGAACGTCTGAACCTGATTTATTTGCTTCGATGGCAGCTGAGAGACCTGCAAATCCGGAACCTATCACAATTATATCTGATTTGTAATCCCATGCAGTTTCCGGTGAAATATCCATATTGTTCCGTTCTCCTGTAATAACAAAGGTAAATTAAAACCTGAAATGATGCTTCTTGAATTGAATAATAATCAGCAGTTAACTGATTCTAATCTCCGGATTATTGTTTTTTCAGCAAAATCAATAGTCATTATAAAAGCTATCCGGATCAGTCCCTGGCAATTATTTCAATTACATGTTTATTGTCAGTATATTTTGAAGTTGTTTTCTCTGAAACAGATAGTTCACTCCAGTTTCTGAAGAAATATTTTACCATTCCAGGAGTAAAGAACCTCTTGTAGTGTCCCCCCTGGTTGTAGAACCCTTTTTCAAGTTCAATCCCTTTCCCTGCGCCGTGGTTAACATCCCTGTCGGAATTTACCCTTGCAAAGAGATATCCCCTGTCTGTGAGAACCCTTCTGATTTCATTGAGTATCTTTTCAGTATCTTCCGAACTGAAGTAATGGAGGCACAGGTCTGCAATAACAATATCAAAATAACTGTCATTGAACGGGAGTTTTTGAATCAGGTCCAGCTGCATTACAGATGCTTCCGGTATTCTTGCCTTGAAAATATCAAGTGCAGACTGCGATATATCTGTCGAAAGAATATTATATCCTTTATTTATCAATCCTTCACTCAGGTTACCGCTGCCGCATCCCAGTTCAATAATCCTGTCATCAGTTTTAAAAAGATGCATGTAGCAGTCAAGCCAGAAATCCTTTTCAGAAACTTCAGTATTGCTTGAGTACATGTTTTCCCAGTAGGCTTCTCTGTTTTCCATCAGTTGATTCTACATTCTGTGAAAGCTGAAATCAAGGATAATATTGCCCAAAACAGCTTGTTTCCTGATAACAGTAATTATTCCTGATCGGAAAATGTTTATATGGATGTAACATGGCTTTTAATATAATAAAGTGTGTTGTATATGGTATGAAAGGGGAGGGTAGGACTATGTTATTTTTTTATCTGCCTGCTCAACGATATTTTATTTCCCACTTTCTGGCCAAGGCCGTAGGATTCAGGGTCAACCCTGTTGTTGATCCTCTTTTTTTTAACTGTTCCGTAGGTTTCATCAAGGTAATTCCTGTTTTCATCCCCTGTTTTACCTGCCATTGAAACAACCAGCTGCCTGTCATTTTTCCCCTGGTTTTCTCCCTCATCCCCTTTTTCATCCAGCGCCTTGAGCCTTTCATTGATATTTACAACCATGCCATACCTGAAGCTGTCAGCATGCCTCACAACAGGGTTGTATTTCCGGCTTATTCTTTTGATAGTCTCATGCAGATATGAAAACAGATTCTCAGCAGCAGTAACATTTATCTCCCTGCCTATAATGCATACCTTTCCCTCTCCCGGCTTGTGAACAGCTTCGGTATAGGTTGCATTCATGATTGTGGAAAGAAGGGCTGATTCCCAGTTCCTGAGCCTTTTTTTATTCAGTATGCTCTTCTCAATAACAGTATTTTCAGTATCATCGCAGCTTATGTCTGTCATTGACAGCCCGTGTTTCGCAAGAAGCAGATGTACTTTTGAAAGGGCAGAAGCAGCCTCGGATTCATTGGGCGATTCAGAGAGCGCAATCAGTTTTCTGATTTTATCCAGTATTATACTGTTGTTGTTTTCATTATTCATACTTTATTCTCCTTGATTATAATTTAAAGGTATATACCTTAAAACACATATTTTTCAGTATTTTCAATAACAGGCAGTGCCAGTAGTTTCATTATGTTTCCTGACATGTTTTTATTTGATTTTGATAAAGGAAATGTATTTCCATTCGTGGATTGGTAATATTATCCGGATTGGTATTTATGTTGGCAGCAATACTTTTTTAAATTTAAAATTTAACTACCAGCTATGCTGGTAAGTTTGGAAGGGTTTTACCGCTCATTCGTTATAAAATCCCCCTGAACAAATAAATGTTACAGGAGGATAACAATTGAGTAGGTTTAAATTATCGCATGTGGTATGGGATTGTAAATACCATATTGTGCTGGTGCCGAAGTATCGGTATAAGGTCTTTAATAGGGAAGTTCAGATATTCGTAAAAGAAGAACTGAAAAAACTCTGTTTATAGATGAAGATTGAAATAATTGAAGGCCATGTCTGTACAGACCATGTACATATGTGCGTAGCCATACCACCAAAGATAGCAATATCGGATGCTATAGGAACTTTGAAGGGAAAAACAGCAATAAGGTTGTTCAATAAGTTCCCTGAGCTGAAAAGAAGATATTGGGGGAGTCATTTCTGGTGTAGAGGCTATTATGTCAATACAGTAGGCAGGAATGAAGAAATGATAAAAGAGTACATAAAGAATCAAGACAAACTTGATAGAATGGAAAATCAAGGAAGATTGTTTAAGTAAAAAAAGCCCTTATAGGGCGAACTCAAACCACCACCTCTGGTGGTGGTAGTTGATTGTTTTTTTAAAACGCCTGTCTGTCAGTAGTTTTTTATTTCTTTTACACGTCCGACATCGCCCGACTCAAGCCTTACTTTTATTCCATGCGGATGAAAAGATGAATTTGTAAGAATATCCTTCACTGTTCCTTCAGTCAGTTTTCCGCTTCTCTGGTCCTTCTTGAGTACTATGGCAACTTCAGCACCCGGTTTTATATCGCTTCTGTTTCTTCCGTCCATTATTATTCGCTCCTCTCCGGATAGTATAAATTTTCCTCTGTCATGTTTTCCAGAGTATCCTGCACATATTTTCGTGCTTCTTTTTTCGCTCCTTCAAGGTCCTGGTCTGAGTAGTTTCCGCAGTCTTTCTCAGTTGCACCCGGAATTTCACCGTTATAGTCTGCAATAAAATAATACATATCCCTGATGACATATAGTATATCTTCAGACTTCAGATCTCCGTGAAATATCACGTAAAATCCAGTCCTGCATCCCATAGGTCCGAAATATATTGTCCTGTCTTTCCATTCAGTGCTGTTTCTCAGAAATGTTGCTCCAAGATGTTCTATTGTATGAAGAGCCGGAATTTCCAGAACTTTTTCCCTGTTGGGAAGCTTCATTCTCAGGTCGAAAGTTGTTACAGTTTCCTGCCCGAGCCTGTCCTTTCTCGATACAAAAATACCTCTTTTCATTTTCGTGTGATCAACTGTAAAGCTGTCAATTTTCTTCATTTCTGATTTTTCTCCTCTTTTTGAATTTTTCTCAAGTTTCCCTATAAGTCCTTTCAGCAGGTTTATTGAATTTGCAGCAGCGACAGGAAGATATTTGTCAAACGATACTTCATTTTCCTCTGCGAAAATCAGGTCTGATATGGATCTGATAATAAGGAAAGGGGTATTGAACCTGTAGCAGACCTGTGCGACTGCTCCCCCCTCCATTTCTCCGGCAATTACATCCGGGAAGTTTTCATTGACACTGTCAATATGTTCTTTTTCTTTGAGAAAAAGATCTCCGGATACAATGAGTCCCTTATGTATTCTGTAGCTGCAGTCGAAGAGTTTGCAGTCATTGGCAAGGTCAAGAAGCATTTTGTCACTTTCAAAATACAGGGGACACCCCGGCACCTGTCCCACTTCATATCCGAATGCTGTAACATCGACATCATGCTGTGAAACTCTTGTTGAAAGGACAATATCCCCTATGGAAAGGTCTCTTGAAAACCCTCCCGCAGATCCTGTGTTTACAAGGTAATCAGGTTTGAACCTGTCAAGAAGAATTGCTGCCGCAATTGCAACATTTACTTTTCCTATTCCGGACTGGAGCAGGATTATATCGATGCTGCCGATCTCCCCTTTAAAGAAAGTGAACCCTCCCGTTTTTACTGTTTTTATATTTTCAAGCTCATTGTTGAGGCCACTTAATTCCTCTTCCATTGCTACGATAATTCCAACTTTCATAATATATTCCTTCGATCTTTATAATATACAAAGAAATGTTTATTCATGGTAATAATTTTGTCTTTATTTGCAGAATAAATAATAAAAAAAGCTGCCAGGTATAAGTTTATCTCAGTTTTTACAGGTTTTTAATAACACAGGGTAATTAGTGTAAATTGTTGCTATATAAAGGTTTACAGATAATTGATTAAATAATGTTTATATAATAGTATCACATTTCCTGCCTTAAGGAAAATCCCAAAAACAGGATAATATCTTTTACCTGAGATACAGTCTCTCTTCCGGGATGAATTCCCCTGCAGGGAAAAATCAACAACTGATGAGGAAACTACTTTAATGAATGAAACACTGGTAGCAGTCAAGGACAACACTGCAAATCCTGCTCCCCTGGGGCTTATCGGATTCGGACTCACAACAATTCTTCTTAATATTCACAACGCGGGATTCTATCCTCTGAACTCAATGATTATGGGTATGGGGATCTTTGTCGGAGGGTTTGCACAGATCATTGCAGGTATTCTAGAGGCAAAGAAAAACAACACTTTCGGTACAACTGCGTTTACAGCGTACGGCTTCTTCTGGCTGAGCCTGGTTGCTGTCTGGGTAATGCCTTCTCTTGGTGTTGCAGAAAAAGCATCTGCATTTTCCATGGGATTCTATCTCCTTCTGTGGGGGCTTTTTACACTTGGAATGTTTTTCGGAACACTCAGGATGACAAGGGTACATCAGATAATTTTCGGATCTCTTGCTCTTCTTTTCTTTCTTCTCGCTACAGGCGATTTTACAGGTATTCACCTTATTAAAACAATTGCAGGTTTTGAAGGGATCTTATGCGGGTTATCCGCTTTTTACGGATGTATTGCGCAGGTGCTGAACGAAGTATATGGAAAAACAGTGCTTCCTATGGACAGCTTTCCCTCTCTGAAAGTGCTGATGGCAGCTATTTCAGAATAAAAAAACACACATCATCTGAGAAGCGGAAATAACAATTAACCAGTTTTGTAAAATGATGATGCGGGTAAATTGTTATTTACGGCATTGGCCGGGGAGGTGCAGCATCTGTTTTCCATACTGGCTGCAGTTTCAATATCTGTTTTCAATGGCTTCATAAGTCATGGAAAGCAGATGTATTCTCCCTTTTTCATGATTCTGCTGTATACCAATCAGTTTTATATAATTTTCAATTTATAACAGGAATTAAATATAATTGTTTATTATAATTATTAATAATTGGAGATTAAATGCTGAGAAATAAAATTGTATTTGCAGTAATTCTTTTTTCCCTTATAAACCTTTTTCATTTATTTTCAGAACCGCTGAACAGAAAACTCAGGATTGTTGAGGAAGGGGGATGGCCCCCGTTTACCTTTGAAAAAGAGGGGTCCCCGACAAGGGGGATTGCGGTGGAGCTTGCGGAAGCTGTTTTTTCCAGGCTTGATGCTGAGTATGATATGAAACTTCTGCCTCAGAAAAGAATGCTGAAATACCTGGAAGAGGGTAGTGCTGATGTAATAACTGTAATAAGCAGGAATCATGAGCGGGACCTTGTATATGATTATACAGATCCGGTTTTCAGTCTCAAAGGACTTATTCTTTACTCCTCAGAACGGCCTGAACCAGTTGTCTGGGATAGTTATGAGGATTTGAAAAAGTACAGAATCGGCATTGTAATCGGATATAATTACGGGGAAAAAATCAATCAGGCAATCAAAGATCCCTCTTTCACATTTGACACTGCTCTCTCTCAGAAACATAATCTTGATAAGCTGAAAGCAGGCAGGATTGATATCATGCTGATAACAGACTTTTCCTTATCTGAATACAAACATATTTATCCTGAATATGTTGATACTTTCAGGATAGCGGAAAAGCCCTATATTACATATAATTTTCACCTTGCATTTTCAAAAAAAACTGAAGCCCGCAAACTGATTCCTGAGGTTGACAGAATTATCAGGGATATCAGGGGGGATGGTACACTTAAGGGAATTTTCAGGAAATATAATTTCATATATAATGAACCTGATTACAATTCAGCGGAATGAACTGATTAAAAACCCCTCTGTTATTATTCTGATATAAATATCAGGTATGACAATATTGCTGTGATTTTTCATCTGCCTGAATTTGCTGCTTCAAAATCCAGAAGTTTTTTCTTTATTTCAAGGCCATGGGCAAAACCTGTCAGTTTTCCGTCTGATCCTACAACTCTGTGGCACGGGACAATGAGAGGCAGGGGATTTTTTGAGTTTGCCATCCCGACAGCTCTGCAGCTGTTTCTGTTGCCTGTCTTCTCTGCGATTTCGGAGTAACTTGAAGTCTCCCCGAACCTTATTTCAGATACAGCGTTCCAGATTTTTTTCTGATAATCAGTACCGTCAGGATTCAGCTTTATTTCAAAAACCGTTCTTTTTCCTCTGAAGAATTCTTTTATCTGCTTAACTGTATCTTCAAAAAAGTCATCATTTCTTATCCAGCTGCTCCCGATTTCAAATATTCGTTTGCCTTTTCCTGTATTGAGATGAAGGTGCTTAAGCCCTTTTTCATTACCTGCAAGTATTATTTCGCAGAATTCCGTATCAAATCTTGTAAAATACATTTTTATGTTCCCTTATGAATCATGGTTCTTGAAAAAAAAGAAAATGCATATTTCTTTTATGACTGCATTTTCGGTGCATTGTATTTTATTTTTCTTCCGTCTGCTATGATGACAAATTCATTGTTTTGCTGGGAGTCAAAAGAATCTATTTTCCATTCAAGATTTTTTACAGCTCCCCCTGACAGCTTTAATTCTGCTTTGATATTGTTGCTGTCTTTCAGGTGAATTTTTCCGGAGATTTTCTTGTAATCACCGGCATCCACCTGCAGGTTTGTGATATCCACATTGCTGAATGTCATTACTTCTTCTGTCACTGTTATGCCGGGAGGAAGCTGTCCGAAAGCCTGCATCATTGCAGATACAAAATAGATCTGAAATGAGACACTGAATGCCTGTATTGCTTCTTCCTCTGTCGGCTTTGCATAAACTGAGCACGGGATCAGAAACAGGAGAATCAGTATGATATGGATAGCATACTTTTTCATTTTATACCTCGGATATTGATTTTGATAATAATTATAGCTGTAATGGGAGCAAAGTCAAAATTATTTTATAAATTTGTACCCTGTTCCGTGTACAGTAAGAATATGATCAGGTTCTGCAGGGTTTTTTTCAACTTTCTGTCTGAGTTTTGCAATATGCTGATCAAGTGTTCTGGTTGTTCCCGAGTATTCTATTCCCCAGAATTTATCAAGAAGATGATCACGTGACAGTACTTCATTTTCATGATCATGGAAATAAACAAGAAGGTTTACCTCTTTTTCAGAAAGATCATATTTTTCTCCATCCCTTTCAAGACTGTATTTAACAGTATCGAACCTGCAGTTCCCGAACAGAATAATTCCCCTCCTTGCCTGCGGGGAAGTATGCGGTTGGCTGTTCATGCTGCGCCTGAGTACTGTTTTTATCCTTGCAAGAAGCTCCCTGACTCCGAACGGCTTCACAATATAGTCATCAGCACCCAGTTCGAGACCCACAACCTTGTCTATCTCTTCCTCCTTTGCTGTCAGAAAAATTACAGGTATATATTCATTTTCTTTCCTTATTTCCCTGCATACATCATATCCGCTCATTTCAGGCATCATAATATCCAAAAGTGCAAGGTCGATGTCTCCTTCCCTGTATATTTCAAGGGCCCTGCTTCCGTTTTCAGCCGGAACTGCCTTATATCCCTCAGTTTCCAAAAGATCAACAAGTCCCTCCCTGATCGGAAGTTCATCCTCTGCAACCAGTATTTTTATCATAGCTTCATCCTCTGAATATTCTTTCCTCAACCTTCTTCTTCAGCACAGAAAAATATCCTCGGCAGATTACCGGGAAGTAATTTTAAATATCTCAACCCCTGTTTTCCGCTTCAGGCAGCAACAGTGTGAAGATACTCCCTTTTCTGTAATCATCCCTGCTTGCCTGGGAAAAGACCAGGTCGCCGCCGTGCTGTTTCATTATTTTTTTTGCAATTGCAAGCCCCAGACCTGTTCCTTTCGAGTCTGAGGTTATGCTTGTATCAATTCTGTAGAAATCCCTGAATATTTTTTTCCTGTGCTTCCTGTGAATCCCCTTGCCCCTGTCTTCTATGCTGACAGAAACCCTGCTGTTTTCAGCTTCAGATGATATTTTTATATATTTTTCACTGACTGAATACTTGAATGCATTGGAAAACAGGTTTATGAAAACCTGGATAATCCCTTCTCTGTCACAGTTTACATAGAGGGGGCTTCTGCTGAGGCTGATATCCAGTTTAAATCCGTTTCTCCCGCAGTCTTCTTCAAAGGCGGGAATAATGCTTCTTATGATTTCATTGATATCGCAGATTTCAGGATTAAATCTCTTAGTCCCTTTTTCAAGTTTTGCAAAATCAAGAACATTGTTTATCAGCCTGGTAAGCCGCTGGCTCTCGGATGCTATATAACCTGAATATTTCTTTATCTTTTCAGGGTCTTTCTGGAATCCCTCAGACATCATCTCTGAATACATTCTGATTGAGGTCAGCGGTGTTTTAAGTTCATGTGATACATTTGTAACAAAACCGACCCTTTGCTGGACATTTTTAAGCCTGGAAGAGGAATATCTGTAAACTGCAGTGATCCCTGTAAAAATAAGCATGCAGAGAAAAAGTACAAGCAGTAACATGAAGTACCTGGAGCTCTGGATCTGTTTTTCAACCTCCTCAGGATTTTTCAGCAGTATTGCTGTTTCCCAGTAGGGGAGGAGTTCGCTTATTTCTTTTGCAACAAACGGTTTTCTCCATTTTCCGCTTTCAATACCGCTGAAATCAATAAGGGGAGTCCCGCTCCTGTCTATTATGTTAATATATCTGAATGAATTCTCAGTGCTCCCGGCAGCTTCTGTAAGCCTCCTGCTGAATTCCTCCATGTTGATTTCACACCCGGTAATTCTGTCTCCCTTTTTCTCCCAGAACAGAAGTATGAATGTGCTGTCAAATGTTCTCGGAATAATTCCGTAATCTGAGCCGGAAGTGATTTCATTAAAGTATTTTGATGATTCGATGTAAACAGACCTTATAACAGTCTGGGGAATTTCCGTTCTCTCTGTAAGTGCTATCTGGGGTATCAGGTTCCTGGTAAGGTACTGCTGCCCCTCTTCTTCAGCTTTCGTATAAATCTGTTCCTGTACAGCTGTATCTGATTCAAATATTTTAAATGCTTTTTTTGATCTTGCGGCTGAAGATTCAGCTAGCCCTGCTTCCTCCTTCTTTTCTGTGTCCCGGGAGGCTGTGGGGAGCTCTTCTTCAGAGATCATGTTTTTTTCAGCCGGCAGGTCAGGTTCAATACCTGATTCTGAAGAAGTATTTTCCGTTTCCCTGATATCCATATAAATGTCATCAGCAGCAGGATACAGGGAATTTTTCTCTTTTGAATATTCCATGCTGCGCTTATCAGCTGAAGCAGCCTGTAAAGCCCCTGCAAATTCTGTTTCTTTCCTGATATCCAGAGTATTATCAATCCCTTCTTCAGAAGCTTCTTCTTTACCTGTATAGGGACCTGTATCGGGCTTCTGTTTTTCCTCTGGCAGAGCTTTTTCCACCTGTAAACTGTTTTCAGCAATATCGTAGGAAAGTACTTTCTCTTTTCTTAATTCACTGTCTTCTGTTTCAAGTATATCTGTCTCATATGCCTCTGCAATATTCTTGTAGACAGGGATGGATTCGCTGTTTGAGAATAGGTTCAGATAGCGCCAGTGAAAAAGGTCTGCAGTCTTTTTTTCTGCACTGCTGCTGCTTCTTATGTCGGGATAAATTATTGATCTGTCTTCTGAAAGTATGAAAGGGATACCTGCAAGAGCTTCAGTCTCTTTCCAGCTGAGAAGCTTTTTTTCATAATCCGAACCGGTTATATCAGGTGATGATTCATGAAGTTCCTGTACAATGCTGTCTATTGTGAGCCTCAGGATAGTATTAGTTCTGTCAAGTTCTAGAAGCAGTGTATCTTCAAGCTGTCTTTTCTGTACCATTTCCTCCTGGTTGACAGCCCTTACAGCAAAGTAGGAAAGAATGACAGCCGGAACAAAAACAATCAAAAGGAAGAGTATAATTATAAGCTGCTGTTTAAGTCTGACCATCATTCTAATTGTATCCAATATTACCGATTATTCAAGAATAAAACCTTTTTCCTTTACAGCTTCCCTGACAGTATCAATTATAGCTGTATCAAGAGTGTTTTCAGTGAGTTCTTTTTCACGTTCCTTTTTCACGTATTCATCTCTTTCAGCGCTCAGCTTTGCTATTTCATCCTGTATGTTTTTTCTTTCCGCCTTGAGCTTTTCAACATATTCCTTCTTTTCACTGTCGCTGAGACCTGCAATTTCAGGCGGAAGTTCATCTGTATCCATTTCTTCGAGATTTATTTCACCCTCTGAATAAGCATCGACAATATCCCATGACGAGTTTGAATAGCTTGGGGATGATTTTACCTTTGCCCGTTCAAGAAAACTTCCCATACTCAGCTGTGATGCGTTGCTGTCCTGCATTGCCTGCATCTCTTTCTTTTCCCTGCCTGCCTTGCCGTATCCCAGGTATGTTTCATTCAGCTTCCTGTTCAGTTCCTCAATCCTGTCATCCTGCGGTGCATAGATATATCTTTGTGCATAATCGCTGTTTATATTCATATACCTTCCGTGACCCAGGTAGGCGCCATGCTGCCAGTTTGTCGAGATCCCTTCCCTGTGATCGCCGCAGAATATAGTGTTTACTGTTATATCCCTGTTTACAGATTTTCTGCATGAAGCTGTATAATCCACCGATCCCTGGTTAAACGGCTCATTCCCTGCAATGAAAATCATTTTAAGTGTTTCGGGATTTCTGTCCCAGTCAAGCCTTCCTACTGCTTTTTCTATGACTTCTCCGCAGTATTCGCTTCCGCCGTTTGTTGTAAGCTGGAAAAGGTTGTGGGATATGAAATCAAGATCTGTTGTAAACGGGACAATCTGCCTGATATATCCCCTCATCATTGAAAGGTTGTCATTTCCGTATTCATAAAGCGCCACTTCAAGAACAGGGGCTCTTCCGTTTCTTCTTGCCCTTCCTGTTTCAGATACTATTTTCCAGAGCTGGCTCTTTGCCTGGTTTATCAGTCCGTCCATGCTGTTTGATGTATCAAGCAGAAGCGCTATCTGAATAACAGGCCTGTCATCAAGGGTCTGTGCAGATAAAGGCAGTGCCTGTATTGTAACCATGAATGCTGCAGCCAATAGAATAGTTATTATTTTTTTCATTTTTTTCTCCTTTGCAGGTGCCCTGAAAACTTGTCCGGTTTTCCTGATCGGCATCATGCACACAGAAATCGCTCTCTGGGGATTCCCTGGCAGATGCCTTGAAAACCTGTGCGGTTTTCCTGATCGGCATCATGCACACAGAAATCGCTCTTTGGGGATTCCCTGGCAGATGCCTTGAAAACCTGTCCGGTTTTCCTTACCGGCACCATGCATACAGGAATCGCTCTTTGGGGATTCCTTATAACACTTAAGATGATTTAAGTGTAAATCTGCTTTGGATTTCAGTTGTCAAAGCGGTGTAAAAGGTTGTAAAAAAAATGTAAAAAATTATTATCAGCTGCAGGTCTTTTCTACTCATGGTCAAGCGGCTGCCTCTGGTTCTGCATCAATGAATGAAGGATTCATCGCAATGATGAATATGCAAAGGATCTTCGGTATCCGGTGTTTGAATACGGAACATAAGGGTGGGGATGCGTAGAAACTGCTGACAATGTCGGGGGCAGGTTCTGAAAAAAAAACAACTTGTATGAATAAAAAAAAGACGGCCCGTTTGGCCGCCTTTTTTTATGGTTAAGATTCCTGTGGTGGTTATGAGGCAGATAATACAGTGTGAATCTTTTTAAAGATCAACTCGGGATTATCATGGATATTTCCCAGTATTTTCATTGATTTTATTTCACTTTTGAAAATATTTTCATTGTTTGAAAGATATTTATATTCAACATCATTTCTGTTGACAACTACATATGCTGTCTGGTTGTCGTATGTGACTTCAAGTATATCATCTTCATAAATATCCCTGTCCAGTGAATCTTTTCTGCAGATAAACTGACCCAGTGTTTTTTCATCAATCTGATATATATGATACCCCTGAGGTATATCAGAACTTTTATCCATTCCCCAGAAAGAAATGAAAGACTCTTGATTACAGTTCAGTCTACTGTAGTATCCGTAGATCCATTCGCCTGTGTTGATCTGTTTTCCGCGGAATTTTATCTCTTTCATAATTTAAAACTCCTTTAAAAAATATTGATTTTATTAGGGGTATAATAGCTATTATATGACAAATAAAATCAAAATCAAATTTGTAATTAAAATATTAATTTTGAATTATTTGTTCATTAAAAATCAGTGAAAAATGTAATCTTAAATTTGAAAAATCATAATCACTCAGTTATATTTATAAATACTTCTGTTTGTATTTAAATATATATTTACTTAATAGTAATAATTCCTGAATAATTATGCGGAGAATCCTGCCCGGTTTTTTGCATGATATTATCCTGATAACCGGAACACCCAGCCAATATCAATTTAAAAAAGGAAATTTTAATGGCTTATTTTGATTGGAGAAAAAAATACTCAGTATCAATCGATGAAATGGATATTCAGCATAAACAGTGGATACAGCTGCTGAATGATTATTATACCTGTATTCAGAATGAACCTGACAGGCTTAAGGAGCATCTTGGAAGGCTGATTTATGAAGTGTCTGTATATGCTGATGCTCATTTCGATGCGGAAGAAGATTTAATGCTTCAGTATGAGTATCCCGGATATGATGAAGAAAAACTTGAACATGACAAACTCAGAAAGGAAATTGATTATTACAAAAGCAATTATGACAGCGGTAAACTGAAATCTGTGATTGATTTTTCCGATATGTTGAAAAAATGGCTGAAACACCACATTATTGAGTATGACAAGAGATATGGAGCATATATATATTCCATAGTAGGGGACAAGCAGAAATCCTTTTATTTCTACTGAAAATTAAAACAGGTGGAAAAAAATGGTGCCAGTTCGGGTAACATTTGTAAAACAGGTTAGAAATAAAAAAAGCTGTAAAGATTAACAAATCCTTACAGCTTAATTATTTAAGTTTAGAGCGCCCGATCAGAATCGAACTGACATCATCAGCTTGGAAGGCTGAGGTAATAGCCATTATACCACAGGCGCTTATCAATACCAGCTTGTTTCTTGCTGATGTTTAATATATAAAAAAAATCGGAATAAATGTCAATAGATTTACTTGAAAATAAATATGCAATAATGTAGATTTCAGGCATCTAAAGTACCTCTACGAGGGATGGGAGTTTAGTATGGGAATTAGAGGTGAGGTTTTTTCATCAAGAGTTCAGACTGAGAAAAGAACCTATTTTTTTAATGTAAAAGAGAACAGAAGAGGCGATCTATTCATGAATATTGTAGAAAGCACAAAGCACGGGGAATCCGGTTTTGAAAGGCATTCAATAATGGTTTATGAAGAGGATCTTGAAAACTTTACAGAACAGTTTCAAAAAGCTGTAGATTATATACGGAAGAACTCCTGAAACTCTTCCTGTGTATCGGTGAATGCCCCAGTTTTTCCACAAGGCTTCTGTGAAGCTTTGTGGGATAACCTTTATGCTTTTCAAAATAATAATCTCTTTCAATCCATGAATACCTGATCATCCACAAGTCTCTTGCAGTTTTTGCAAGAATTGATGCTGCCATGATTTCTTTTATTTTTGAATCTCCTTTAACCACAGCCTCCTTGATACAGTCAATATCAGGTGTGTAAAGCCCGTCCACATATGTTATATCTGGTTTAGTGTCAGTCTGAAGAGATTCATATGCTCTTTTCATTGCAAGAAGTGTTGCGTTATGTATGTTCAGCCTGTCAATTTCTTCCGGCCATCCCCAGCCGATTCCATAATACTGTGATTTTTCTATGATGATACTGCAGGCGGAAAGCCTTTTCTTTTCACTGAGTTTTTTTGAGTCGTTCAGAATTTCAACCGGAAAATCATCAGGAAGAATAACTGCTGCCGCTGTCACCGGGCCGGCAAGAGGTCCTCTTCCTGCCTCATCTATTCCGCAAATAAGCTGCATATTTACAATATATATGGACTTGAGATCCTAAGTCAATTAAAGAGCTTGACCATAATCATTTCATGGTGTTAGATGTATTTTGACGCATCAGCATATTTTAATCGGATTTCAGTCCTTTTGATTCAGTTTCTGTTTTCCGGCTTCAGTTTTTCAATGAAGTATAATGCAGAATAATTACTGCAGTTGCTGCTGCTGCGTTTTAAAATTCAGGAAGATCATTTAATCAGAGCAGTTCATTTTTTCAGATGTAATGGTATATCAGCTCCCTTTGTACAGGGTTGTATATTATGTGGAATAAAAAGTGGTCTTCAAATCTATAATATTCAGGTGAAATGAGTGTTTCTAAAAAGTATAGAGCTATTCGGATTTAAATCATTTGCAGACAGAAGTAAGATCGAGTTTGTTGACGGGATAACCGCGCTTTTAGGCCCTAACGGATGCGGTAAGAGTAATGTTGTTGATTCAATAAAATGGGTACTCGGAGAGCAGTCCAGCAAGAGCCTTCGGGCTGAAAAAATGGAAGATGTTATCTTCAACGGTACAGAAGGGAGAAAAGCGCTGAATGTTGCAGAGGTTACTCTCACTCTCTCCAATGATTCAGGTATGCTTAACCTTGATGTTCCAGAAGTTTCCATTAAAAGAAGGCTGTACCGTTCGGGAGACAGCGAATACTATGTAAACAATACACCTGTAAAGCTTAAAGAACTCAGGGAGCTGTTTTTCGATACAGGGGTGGGGAAGTCTGCCTACTCAATAATGGAGCAGGGGAAGATTGACCAGGTCCTTTCAACCAAACCGGAAGAGAGGCGGTTTATTTTCGAAGAAGCTGCCGGTATCACAAAGTACAAGATAAGAAGCGCCGAAGCTGAACGGAAACTTGATAAAACTGAAGAAAACATGCGTCAGGTCGAAAGCATCCTGAGTGAAGTGAAGAAGTCACATGATACGCTCAAAATCCAGTCGGAAAAAAACAGTTCAGTACAGGGCATACAAGGATGATATTTTCAATGTTGAGATAGATATTCAGCTTCTCAAATTGAAGAATTTTATTGATCTCAAGGACAGTGCTGAAAAAGAGCTTGCTGCTCTTATTGATAAGAAAGATGTGCTTGATAAGGAGATTGAATCACTCAATAATTTCCTGGAGGAGAATGCCGGCCTCATAAGTTCAATGGAGAATGAGCAGATAGAGAAGCAGAAGAAGCTTTACGGTATAGACCTTGAGAAAGAAAACAAGAAAAACCAGATGAGGATGATTGAAGAGCGGAAAAAGGAGATTGACAGGCAGATTGACTCCTGTATTCTCAGGGAAAAATCGCTCAATGATAAAATATCATCTGTCAGGGAGCAGATAAAGGATAAGGAAGAGCTTCTCTCCAGTATTGATACAAGGCTTGAAGAGGTCGGAAACAGCATTAAAACTTTTGAAGGCAAGATACACAGCGCTGCGGAAGATATAAATGAAAATGAAAATATAATTATCTCCAGTGAAGAGGAGATAAAGACTCTTGAAAAGAAGCAGCATGAGCTTCAGAAGGACCTTCGTGATATTACCGAAGATATTGTCCAGCAGCTTGACCGGGACCTGAAGGAGACAGGTTATTCCTTTTCTGAAAGAAAGAAGAGCGAGGAATCTGTTATTCAGAGCTTTGAAGAGCTGAAAATTCTTCTCGAAGGACGATTGAATATAATTGAAGACAGCCTGGAACTCGATATTACCGATAAAGAGGAGTATTTCAGGTTTGCAGATTCTGCTAAAAGTGCTTTTTCAGACAGTATTGAGAAGCTGAAATCAATAAGGGATCATTTTGAAAAATACAAAAGCAGTGTTCCTGTCTTTATTGATGAATTTCTTGCTCCGGAAGGGATTATTACCCGGAAAAGGGAAATTGATTCGGAAATAGTGAAATCCATTGAAAAGACTGCATCTCTCAGGGATAAGATTAAAAAACTGCAGGGTGAGAACAAGACACTTTCCCATAAAATAGAGGAATACAGGTCTACCCTGGAAGAACTCAAGGTTGAACAGGTCAAGATGAAGACCCAGCAGCAGGCCCTGAATGATTCTGTAAAATCACTTGCAAAAAATATTGAAGATCTTGAAAACCAGCTTGCTGACAACAAGGCTGAAATAGAAAGCTGTAATGATAGAAAAAAAGAGATTGATATAAGGATAAAGCATCTTGAGAAAGAGGAGAAAGAGCTTTTTGATGCTGAAAAGCAACTTAAAAAGGAGCTTTCAAAGCTTGAAACAGGGATAAGCAAAAAAAACAGCGACCTGGTTGTGAAACAGAAATCTGTCAGGAATAAAAAAAGCGACCATGATAAGATAATCCTCAGAATTGAGAAGTACCATCTTGAAACAGCGACTTATGATACAGAGATAAAAAATATCTATGATAATTTCAGGGACAACTTTTCCCGTGAACTTTCAGAGTTTGAATCAAGGCTTTTTGAAATAACTGTTCCTCTGAAGGATCTGAAAGAGGAGCTCAGGAAGCTTAAGGAAAATATCAAGAATATGGGGCAGATAAACCTCATGGCACCTGAAGAGTATTCAGAAGTCAAGGAAAGATATGATTTTCTTAACAACCAGATAGAGGACCTCACTACTGCAAGGGAAGACCTTAAGAAAATCACAAAAGAAATAAAGACAGAATCAGAAGAACTTTTTCTCAAGACTTTCGACCAGATTAAAAAGAATTTCTACCAGATATTCAGGCGAATGTTCGGAGGGGGAAGGGCGGAAATCAAGCTTTCCGATACTGAAAACATTCTTGCATCAGGTATTGATATATATGTACAGCCTCCGGGAAAAAAACTGGAAAATATTGCCCTGCTTTCAGGAGGGGAGAGATCGCTCACAGGGGTGGCCCTTCTTTTCTCTACTTTCATGGTTAAGCCGTCCCCGTTCTGTGTTCTTGATGAGATTGATGCAGCGCTTGATGAAAACAATGTCGGGAAATTTGTAAACCTCCTCATGGAATTCGGAACAAATTCCCAGTTCATTGTTATTACACACAACAAGAAGACTGTTACAGGCGCAAAGACATTTCTCGGTGTAACAATGGAGGAATCCGGAGTATCAAGAATCATATCATTCCGGGTCGATAAAAACGGTGAAAAAGTGGAAGCCTAGTGCTGATGAAAAGGATCTGGGAAGCGATAAACAGATTTTTTAAAGAGACTCTTGAAAGATTCCCTTTTTTTAAAGGGGTCTTTTCACTGAAAACAGCTTTAGGTGTGCTTGCTGTTCTGCTTTTGATAGCTTTTGTTGCTGCCGGAATCAGGATTATTCCCCGCCTTGCCGGATCTGATGTGAAAAGCATTGTAAAATCATCTGAAAATGATCTTATTGAAATAGATATAGATATGTCTGATTTCATTATCCCTGAGGAGATCCGGTCTCTCGATGAGTTTAAATGGGTTCCCTACAGGGGGGTGAAAGATAAATGGGATCAGGAGGATGTGGATGAATTCTGGATCAGCCCTGAAGAAACTGTCAGGCAAGCAGCAGAAGAAAAGAACAGAAAGCATATTGAAGAGCTTTTTGAGAGTATCCCGTGAAATATTTTTATAAAACAGCAGCATTTTTAATAATAATCTCACTGTTTTCATGCAGTACGCAGCGCCCTGTCTCTGAATCAGGCTCTCCTGAAACAGCTGTAAAAGGCAGTGATGAAGTATCTTCTGAATATAATCCTGACGATAAACAGGCCGATGAATCGACTGATATTGCTGATGCAGATCATGCAGCAGATACCGGTGAATCATCAGGTAAGAGAGATGATGGTTTTCCGGATGAATCCGGCAGCAGTTTGTCTGGAAAAGGGATCAGCACTGAATATGCTGAAAAAGGTTCTGCTGCCGGTGAAAATGAAGTTGATTCTGTTTTATCGGTGAAAAGCAATTCCGGCAAGATACAGTCAGAAAGCTTTCCGGATAATGAAGCAGATCCTGTTGACCAGGTTGCAGCCCCCGGTTCTGTTAATAATGCGGAAGAGGAATCTTATAATGATGTTTCTGCAGCATTATCTGATGTTGCCGGTGAAGAAAATTCTGTTGAATCAGATACTACTCCAGGAACTGATGCAGGTATAGCTGAAGCTGAAGATGGCAGCCTTCCTGTCAGGGAAGGGGTCCAGAGGTCTTCAGGCTCCGGATGGGCAAGGAAAATATCATCCCCGGCTCCTTTTTCAGATGATTATGCTTCAGATGAAGAGGTTGTTGGGCCTGGAAAACTGAATGATCAGGCTGAAGATAATGAAGTTCTTTCAGGAGGGGAGCTGAACAGTAAGGATGCAGAAGTTCTGCCTGGTGACAGAATAGTTTCTGATACTTCAGGTAAGAAACCTTCCGGACCTGAAAATACAGGGCAGGGTATTGTTCATGATAAGGGATCGGCAGATTCCGATCCGGTATTGTCTTCTCCGGTGTCTTCAGAAGAAGGTGATAGCGGGGAGTACTTGTCTGCAGCAGAAGATGTTTCAGTGCCTGAAACCGCAATTCCTGCTGCAGGATCTTTCCCTGATGATTCTTCTGCCGATGGAAGCAGTGACAGCATCTCTTCTGAGGAAAAGGATCTTGAGATCAACGCTGGACCAGTTGCTGATCCAAATGTAAATAAAGGTGTCGGTACCGGTTTTGATTCTGAAGAAGCAAAAAAAGACTACGAGACAAAAGCTTCTGGTTTTATCGAAGCTCTGAAAAGTGAAGATAAACCGGATTTGCCTGCAGACAGCAGGAAGCTTTCCTATAAAGCTGCTCCTTCTCATTCAAAAGACCCGGGATTTGCCGGAAACAGCAGTGAATCTGCAGGAAAAACTGTTTTTTCCTCATCAGGCATGGGGATTAGTAATAATTCTGATGCAAAACAGGGGAAGGCTTCAGAAAAAGATGATGATAAGAGAGAGACAGTTTTTTATGAGGACCCTTCCCATGTCACAGTAGTTCTTGCAGGGGCAGGGTGGATATACCTGGGGAGCGGAGAAGCCGGAGAGGTTGAGCTCCTGTCAAGAAATATGAATGATGGAAAGACTGTTTTCAGTTTCCGTGCGGGAAGCGGTAAAATATTTATCCTTAATTTCCAGCTCCAGAGCAGTGATGGCATATTTATCAGCAGAGAAGTTCTTCTGAAGGAGAAAGATGCTCAGGGTTTTCCCGGAAACATGAATAATGCTTCAGGAAAAGCTGCTGGATCAGAGGTTTCAGGAGAATTGCCCGGTTCAGCAGGTGTTTCTGAAAAGCCTGCAGATAAGAAAGATAATTCTTCTGTTTCCGGTAAAAACGAAGATGAATCAGGCAGTTTGACAGGTGAGGCTGTCATGCTTGCGGAAGAGGATATAAGAAGTCTCTTTGACGAGGCTCTTGAGCTGATGGAAAACGGCGAGTATGGTGAAGCTTCTGAGAAGCTTGAGAAAATAAGGAATGCTTCTGAGAAATCGGCAGAACTTGACCGGCTTTACTATCTTCTGGGCCAGTGTTATGAGAAAAACAGGGAGAGCCGCGATCCTGTAAAGGCTGAAATGTATTACAGTATGGTTACAGAGCAGTTCCCTTTCAGCACATACTATGATGTTTCTGACAGGAGAAGGCGCTACCTTCTGAAGTATTTCATCAATATACAGTAGTCAGCAGTTTTTTTTTGACAGAAGCTTGAAAATATGTCCTCTAATACAAGTTATTAAATATGCTGTTTATTCAAGGATATTCAGCACATTATTCGGTTTTGATCAGTATCAATTACAATGGAACCAGGAATATATATGAAAAGAGATTCAAAAATAATACCTTCTCTGATGCTTTTAACCGGCGCAGCTGTCGGGGCTTTAAGCGGACTCTTTATCAAAAAGCTCCCGTTTTCTACTGCGCCTCTTCTTGGTTTCAGGCTTGGATTTCCGTTTCTGATTATGCTGCCCTATGTTCTGAAGAAAAAAAATGTTTTCGGAAACAGGAAGGACAGGCTGCTTCTCTGGAGCGGCGGTCTTCTCAATCTGTTGAGAATGATTTTTTTATATAATTGCTTTCAAGCTTACTGCAATGGGTAATGCTGTTGTTCTTCTTTACCTGTGGCCTGTGTTTGCTCTTTTTGTCACAGCTTTCAGAAGCAGGAAAATGCCCGGAATTAAAAATATTCTCATTATTTCGGCTGCATTTGCCGGAGTTGTTGTCATGAATATTCACAGGGAATTTTCGATGAGCAATTCAGACCTGTTCGGAAGCCTTTCAATGATTCTGTCAGCATTTATTTTTTCAATAGCTGTATTTATCTACAAGAAGGCTCTTTCCGGCTACTCGGAAGGGGAGGTTATATATTTTCAGAACAGTCTCGGAGCGCTGGTTTTTCTCCCTTTTCTCATAAAGGATATCTGTGCGTACCAGGTCAGCGATATTTTATACGGCTCCCTTTATGGGTTTCTGGTTGGAATTGTAACATTTATGCTGTTTTTCTATGCACTCAAGAGGGTATCAGTTTTCCATTACAGTATTCTGACATATTCTGAAAATAATTTTTGCTGTAATTTTCGGTATAATCTACTTCGGGGAGACTCTTGTTCCCAATCAGGTAGCAGGAATGGTAATTGTTGTTGCTGCAAGCTTTACTGCGCAGCGGATCAGGGATGATAACAGTTGACATTCCCTCTATTAAAAGGTATAAAATCTATAAAATTTAAAGGTGCGTGATAATACAGTATGCTGGACGGAATATCGAATAAATTTTCAGATATAGTTAAAAGAATCTCGGGTAAGGGAAATATTACCGAAAAAAATGTACAGGAAGCAGTTGAAGAGATCAAGGTTGCTCTTCTTGATGCTGATGTCAACCTCAGGGTAGTAAGGCGTTTTATAAATTCCACGCTTGAAGAGGCTGTCGGTGATAAGGTTCTCAAGTCTGTAGATCCGGGTCAGCAGTTTATCAAGACTGTCTATGACAAGATGGTTAAATTCCTTGGCGACGAGAAGCAGGATCTTGATCTTAAAGGACCTGATACTGTATCTGTCATTCTCATGCTGGGACTCCAGGGGTCAGGTAAGACAACAACAAGTGCAAAGCTGGCATATAAGCTTAAGAAAGAGGGGCGTAAAGTTCTTCTTGTTGCGGCAGACCTGGTAAGACCGGCAGCGGTTGAGCAGCTTTCTGTTCTTGGGGATCAGATTGGTGTTGAAGTTTACAAGGAAGATACAAAGAAACCTGTCAAGGTTGTAAAGCACGCGCTTGCCTATGCTAAGAAGAACCAGTTTACAACAGTAATTGTCGATACTTCAGGCCGGCTCCATATTGATGAAGGGATGATGGCTGAGCTTGCTGATATCAAGAAGATCTCATCTCCTGATGAGTCGCTTCTTGTTGCGGATTCCATGACAGGTCAGCATGCTGTTGAAATAGCAAAGGAATTTAACGAGAAAATCGGTGTAACCGGCGTTATCCTGAGTAAGTTTGACTCGGATACAAGGGGCGGGGCTGCTCTTTCGCTGAAGACTGTCACAGGCCAGCCTGTTAAATTTATAGGTACAGGCGAGAAAATAGAAGATCTTGATATTTTCTATCCAGACAGGATTGCATCCCGTATTCTCGGCATGGGTGACATAGTTTCGCTTGTTGAAAAAGCTCAAGCCACTATTGAAGTTGAAGAGGCTGAAAAGCTTCAGGAAAAAATAACAAAAGCCACATTTACTCTTGAGGATTATCTTGATCAGTTTTCAAGAATCAGGAAAATGGGGTCTCTCCAGTCTGTCATCGACATGATTCCCGGTATGAAGGGAAATATAAGTGAAGATGATATTGATGAGAAGGAGATGAAAAGGGAAGAGGCGATTATTCTCTCCATGACAGTAATGGAAAGGAGAAATCACAGGGTACTCGGACCTTCCAGAAGAAAGCGAATTGCCAGGGGCAGCGGAACCTCTGTTGCAGATATAAACAGATTTTTAAAGAAATTTGAAAAGACGAGACTGATGATGAAAAAAGTAGCAAAAAATAAAAAATATCAAGCTAATTTGTTGTCTCAGTTCGGGAATTAGTGTATTACTATAGAATCACCATAAGGAGGAAGTTCGAGTGAGTGTTAAAATCAGACTGAAACGGTTAGGTACAAAAAAAAGACCATATTACAGAGTAGTTGTAATGGATTCACGTTCTCCAAGAGACGGAAGAACAATTGACGAGGTAGGACTCTATCATCCTATTGAAGCGGAAGAAGTACAGGTAAGACTTAAAGAAGACAAGATTAAGGAATGGCTTTCAAAAGGTGCACAGCCTACAGATACTGTAAAAAAACTCTTGAACAAGAATAATATTTTTGTGAAGTAATCCAGGAGTAAAGCTATGACATTGGAAAAAGATCTTGTTGAATATATTGCCAGATCTCTTGTTGATGAGCCTCAGGATGTTAATGTAAATCTCATCGAAGGGGAAAAATCAACTATACTTGAATTAAAAGTTGCAGCTGACGATATCGGAAAGGTTATCGGAAAGCACGGCAGAATTGCCAAGGCTATCAGGACTGTTTTAAGCGCTGCTGCTACAAAGAGCGGTAAAAGGGTAGTTCTGGAAATTCTTGATTGATGGACGGGACAGGTAAAGATTTTCTTGTAACGGGAAAAATCAGAACTTCATACGGCGTCAAAGGCTATATGAAGGTATTAAGTTATTCTGGAGATAAAGATCATTTTTCCGGACTGGATACTGTAACTCTCAGGTGTAATGAAAGAGAGTACAGGAAAAAAATCGAGAATGTCCGCAGTGCAAACAAGGATATTCTGATTAAATTTGAGGGAATAGATACTCCTGAAGAGGCGCAGAAGTATAGAAACTGTGAAATTCTTATTCCCAGGGAAAATGCATCGAAATGCAGAGAAGGGGAGTTTTTTTATAGCAGATCTTAACGGCTGCAGTGTTGTTAAGGATGGAAAAAATTACGGAACTGTAATTTCTGTTATTACAAACAGCTCTTCAGACCTGCTTGAGGTTGAATCTCCTGAATTGACTGAAAAAGGAAAGAAGAAAGTTTTTCTTGTACCTTTCAGGAAAGAATTTGTGGGGAAAGTTGATATTGCTTCAGGGGAGATTGAACTCCTTGAGGAATGGGTTGCGGAATGAAAATCACAATCCTTACCCTTTTCCCGGAAATTATTGAAAGTTATTTTAAGAATTCAATTATGGCCAGGGCAATAGAAAAAGGCCTGATTGAATATAATGTTGTAAATATCAGGGATTTTGCCCTTGATAAACATAAAAACTGCGATGATTATCCGTATGGAGGCGGCGCGGGAATGGTTTTAAAGCCTGAACCGCTTGCTCTGGCGCTCGACAGTGTAGGTGCGGCAGGAAAAAGGACTGTTTATCCTTCTCCGTCCGGTAAACTTCTGAAGCAGGAATATGCATCAGATCTCTCGAAAGAGAAAGAGCTGGTATTTATCTGCGGTCGGTATGAAGGTATTGATCAGCGGGTAATTGACAGCTATGTAGATGATGAAATATGTATTGGGGACTATATCCTCTCTTCCGGCGAAGTTGCTGCTTTGACTGTAATTGACTGTGTTTACAGACTGCTGGATGGAGTGATCAGCAGCGATTCTCTTGAAGAGGAAAGCTTTGCTAACGGACTTCTAGAGTATCCCCAGTATACAAGACCGGAAGAATTCAGAGGAATGAAAGTTCCTGATGTTCTTCTTTCAGGGCACCATGAAAATATCAGAAAATGGCGCCGGGAAAAGAGTCTTGAGAAGACTGAAAATTACAGACCCGATCTTTTGACATGATAGTGACGGAACTTTCCAAAGGAAAGTGTCCGGAGCGACAGAGACTTCCCGGAGGGAAGTGCTCGATAGCGAATAAAGTGACGGTAGTGAAAAACGTGAAGGAGGATAGATAGATGGATTTGATCAAAGCTATTGAAGCAGAGCAGATGAAAGATGATGTAGAGACATTTGCTATTGGTGATACTGTAAAAGTTCACTTTAGAATTATAGAGGGAGCAACTGAAAGAGTTCAGATTTTTGAAGGACTCTGTATTGCAAAAAACAATACTGGCGTAAGCAAGACTTTTACAATCAGAAAGCTTTCTTACGGTGTAGGTGTTGAAAGAGTTTTTCCTTTCCATTCACCAAGAATCCAGAAGGTTGAACTCGTAAGACGGGGTAAAATCAGAAGAGCAAAACTCTATTATATCAGAGGCAGAGTAGGTAAAGCTGCAAAAGTTAAAGAGTTAATCAAGAAAAAACACTAATATTTATGCTTGAAATCAACCTTTCGAAAATTGCAGAAAGCAGCAGAAAGGGGTTGTTCAGCTATGTAAAGGTTCTTGAGAAACTGGATAACAGTTTCTGGAAAGTCAGAACACCGTATGGTGTTGCCAGGGTATTTTCTGAAAATGATCTTATCCCCGGGACGCCTGTAAGGGCTTTGATAAGGCTTGAAGGAACCCTTTTAAAACTCGAAATAATGAATCAGGAGAACTCTAAAGTTTCTCCTGATTTTTTTTATTCTGATAATCTGAAAATGGCAGATATGCTGCTTAAAATTGCCTCACGTCTGAAGATTAACATATCTGAAAGTGAAATCGCTCTTCTGAAAAAGATATTAAACCGAAAAAAAGGGGTTAAAAGTCTTGCTCCTCTGCTTCTCAGCGCGCTTGACAAGGGGATAAAGTCTGAAGAGCAGCTTCTTGCGCTATGCGGGGATAGAGGCGGCGGATCCGGCAGGCAGAAGGACGGCAAAAAAAAAGGTGAGGATTTAAAAAAACATATAAAAAAAACCGTCTCAGAAGCTGAAAAGGGGGAATCGCCCCTGTTTTTGTATAATCATATCAGAAAAAATACCGAACACTGGGCAGTGTTTCCTTTTAATATTTCAGCAGATCAGTCTGTGACCGGAGCTGTCAGGATAAGAATATCAGGAAGCAGGGTAATGAATATTGCTGTTGATGTCTTGAAAGGGGAGTCTGAGGAGTGGGCTTTCTATATAACACCTGAAAATGACGGATATAAAATGAAAATATACTCAAGCAGCTCCCGGAAATTGAACAGCAGTGAATCTTTTATGAAATTTAGTAAAAAACTTCAAAACCTGAGAGTGAAAATTGACGATAATGTAAGGGATATCGCTTTTTATAACGGTTTTGATGATAACTCATTTGATCTGGATGTTACAGTATGAAGAAAATTAAACAGAAAGCTGTAGCTCTCAGTTATAAAAAAGGGTATCCTGCTCCTCAGATTGTAGCAAAAGGGGAAGGGATAACAGCAGAAAAGATACTTGCGGCAGCTGAGAAAGAGGGTGTGGCTGTTGTTGAAAACAGTGAGTTGGCTGATGTTCTTTTTACTGCTGATATATATTCGCTGATTCCTGAAGAGCAGTATGAGATAGTTGCGGAAATATTGAGTTTTGTAATTAAAATATAGGTGTTTAACTGAGAGTAATATGAGGAATATACAGGTAGCAGATTTAGTAGAGGGTGTAAAGTTTACAGAGGATGTATATCTCGATAAGAGTAATATGCTTGTCCCTGCAAATGTTTCACTGAAGAAAAAGGAAATTGAACGTCTCTCAAAATGGGGAATAGATGAGGTTTTTACCGAAGGTGAAATGCTTCTTCCTGCAGAAAAAGTTGACAGGTCGGAAAGCGGAATTTCAAGGGATTCCAGAATTTTTAGCGAATATGTCAACCTTGTAGATCATTTCTCCATATTTATCAGGGATGCGCTCAACGGCGGAAAACCTGATCTTAAAATTGTAAAAACAGTATCTGATACTATTATCAATATTTTCACATCTTCGGAAAGCAACCGTGATATTCATGAAATAATCAGTTATATCAGCAAGAGTGATAATATAGGTGAAAAAAGAGCTTCCAGCGGTGTAAACTGCGCCATACTTTCAATTCTCCTGGGCATGGAATATAATATGACAGGTACGAGGCTTCAGCATCTTGTAATAGCATCTCTTCTGCACGATATCGGAATGCTGAAGATACCTGCACCGATTATCGAAAAGAACGGAAAACTTAATCCTGATGAGCTTAAGATTGTGAGAACTCATCCTGTATTTTCATATCAGCTTATTACAAAAAGCTATGGATTCCCGGAGGCTATAGGGCAGGCTGTTCTTTTTCATCACGAAAGATGGGACGGCAACGGTTATCCCAAGAAGCTGACCGGTGAGGATATTCCCCTCCTTGCCCGTATAATCGCTGTCACAGACTCTTTTGAAGCCATGAACAGGGTCAAGGCCTACAGAAGCTCTATGATAGGTTATGCTGCAATGAAGCAGATTTTAAATGAGAATTCAAAAAAATATGATGCGCAGGTTGTTAAGCAGTTTATAAAAGTACTGGGCATATATCCTCCTGGCAGTGTGGTTATACTGAATGATAAATCAATCGGAAAAGTTGTGAGAATTAAAAAGAAAGCCCCTTTGAGACCGGTTATTCAGCTTATGATTGATTCAGAAGGAAATAACTGTTCAGCTGCCGGAAACATGGTGGATTTGATGGAAAATAAAACACTCTTTATTGTTAAGGTAATAGATAATAATGAACTTGAAGGAAAGATGTAATTGATATGAATTCTGTTAAATATTTAAATTTTGTTTATTTTGATTGTAATTGCAGATTCTTTGTTTGGGAGATTGATTAATGGTCAGAATCGCGAAAAAGTCAGATCCGGTAAAACTTAAGGAATTGAAGGAAAAAATTAACGATGAAGAGTATTTGACTCTGGCAATACAGCGTATAGCAATGTTATTATCAAGTGAATTACTGGGAATGAATGAGGAGAATAAATGAAACCTGCAAAAGATAACAGCAGTAGAAATAATAACAGTGAAAAAAGCGGAAATGATAACAGGAACAGCCAGACGACAGGACAGGCTAAATCCGGCGGGAACAGTAATTTTTCCGGAAAGAAAGACGGGAAACGGGATTTCCGGGGAAACAGGAGATGGCGGAAGAACAGGTACAGAGACAGAAATAAGAATGAAGAATCATCTGCTGAAAGCGCAAAGCAGCCCCCCAGGCGTAATAAAATTACATATATATGTGAAATATGCGGAAGCGAGATAAAGGATATATCATCTGCAATTGCCTCAGGTAATCAGAACCCTGTTCATTTCGACTGTATGCTTGAAAAGCTTAAGAAGGAAAACAGGCTGGAGAATTCTGAAAAAATAGTATACCTGGGTTCAGGTAATTTCGGAATAATAAAACAGGAAAAGAACCGTCCCGTGAAAGAATTCAAGATTGTAAGAAAGATTGAAGTTGAAAACAGGGATGAAAAACCTGAATGGCGTATTGATCAGCTGAAAGTGAAATAGTAATTTTTTAACATATAAAAAAGGGGCTTTGTGCATCTGCATAAAGCCCCTTTTATTTTTATCGATGAAAAATTAATAATTTTTTAAACGTTCAAGTAGCATGTCTGCCCATTTTTTTACATTGGGGCTGTAATTACCCTCTTTTATCTTGATAATTGATCTGAATATGAAAAAAGGATCAGGTTCTTCTTCGAACCCGCCGTTCTTTTTTGCTATTTTTTCAATGGCAAGAAGGGATGCTATTGCAAGATTGTCATCAACTCTGAGTTTGTTTGCATCAGCGTCAATAACCTGTGCAATGGCTTCAAGCGACTGGTTGTTTTCGTTCAGCCCGATAATTCCCAGTGCATACACAGCCTGTGAAAGAACCATTGTCTCATCATCTTTGCGTGTTATGTCAATGAGAGTGTCTCTTGAAATTTCTCCGCCAAGTTCACCAAGGAGCTTGCATGCTCTTCTTCTCACTTCGGGATAGTAGTTTACTTTTCTTCTGTTTTCCGTTACTACCGATTTAATACCTTCGCCTGAAAGACTGTCAAGAATGTTGTGGATAGCAGGATCCCCTTTCTTGATTTTGCCGTCAGCAAACATATCCTCAATGCTTTCGATTGCTGCAAGCTTCTGGTCTCTTGTGTCTGATGTTGCAAGCTCTTTGATGATGCTTACTTCAACGCTTGTACTGAGGTATTTTTCTTCAACTGTCTGTTCATCATCCTGTGATGCAACAGCTGATATCAGAAGTGCAGACAGCATTGTTACAAATATAATCTTTTTCATCGTATTACTCCAAAAATATGTTTATAGTCCAATTTTCCAGTGATCATCAATGTATTTCAGGTTATAAAGCACAACCGGTTCACCATCAATATTCATATAAGCTTTAACATTATTATCATCTATAAATGATATATCATCAAGGCTTACATCAGATCTGCTCGGGACAACAACATACTTGAAGTAATCATTCATAGACCTGATAGTTATATTGTATTTTTTCAGTGTCGGTGTGTTGGAAATAGCTTTTAAATTGTTCGGGTCGCTGTAATATGCTATATATTCTTTTGTGAGATGATTTTTCCATTGTGTGAAATTCTGATCTCTGATTATTTTGTTAAGCGTCTCTATGAGTTTTTCTATATCAGTAAATGTTTTTGTATAAGTCTCTTCCGAGACCTGAAAACTTTCAGGTTCAGCCGGTTTTTCTTCAGCCGGAAGAACATTTTCTTCAACAGCAGGTTTTTCAGGAACTGTTTTTTCTGTTGTTCCGCATGCTGTAAATAACGATAATATTAATAATACAATTATTAAATTAGCAAATAAACATTTAAGTTTGTCCATATCCCTTGTACCTTTCATAATATAACATTATATTATTTTACAGCTATTTGTCAAAACAAAATTATTTTTTTATACATAGTATATTTACAGGATTATTTAATGGTTAAAGCAATATTTCCGGGATCTTTTGATCCTCCTACAAACGGACACATTAATGTAATTGAACGGGCTGCAAAAATATTTGAAGAGCTGATAGTTGTTATTTCAGTAAATCCTCAGAAAAAATACTTTTTTGATGCTGAGGAAAGATATTATATGCTTAAAGAGATTATAAAAAGTTATGACAATGTACATCTTCACATGTGGGACAAGCTGATTGTTGATTTTGCTGAAAAAAAAGGGGCAAAAGTCATTGTCAGGGGTGTTAGATCTCTAACTGATTTTCCATATGAACTTGAACTTTCAATGATTAATAAAGGACTTAAGTCGCATATTGATACACTCTTTATTCCAACAGACCCAAGGTATTCACTTTTAAGGTCATCAGCAATCAAGGAACTTGCCTCGTTCGGAGGGGATATTTCCCAGATGGTTCCCGAAAATGTGGAAAAGGCAATAAAAGAACGGCTGGAGATGAGTTCTTGACAATTATTTTCCTATACGGTATCTTTTTCTGAAATTAATAGATTATTCATCTCGCTGTGAATGGGTGATGTATTAATTTTTTAAAACGGTAGAGCAAATTGTTAAAGCAGTTGCAATAAACTGGAAGGCAGAAATCCGACTGTTAAGACAGGAACAGGACTGTTTTATTATAGAATAACATGAGAGGTTAAAAATGGCGGTACCTAAACGAAAAACTTCAAAAGCAAAAACCAGAGGAAGAAAAGCTATCAACATGAAGATGACTGCACCGGGGCTTACAGAGTGCAGCACTTGCGGAAATAAGGTTGTTCCGCACAGAGTTTGCCCAAAATGTGGATTTTATAAAGGAAAACAGTATTTAGAGCTTGAAGAAATCGCCTAAATAATATATAAGTTTTTTCTTTTTTCAGCAGCTTATTAAAAAAAGCTGAAATAGATCCAAAATAACAGGAGAAAAATAATGGACGAACTTTTTGAAAAGGTAAAAAAAATTATAGCTGAAAAACTTGATGTTGAAGAAGCAAAGATTACAGCTGAAGCATCTTTCAGACAGGATCTTGGTGCAGACAGTCTTGATACTTATGAGCTTGTTTATGCTCTTGAAGAAGAAATGGGAATCCAGATTCCTGATGAAAAAGCTAATGAATTTGAAACTGTAGGCGATGCTGTCGAATTTATCAGATCAGCTGCTAACTAAGATTGGTGTGTTGAATTTTCAAAAAAGTTTAAAACTCAAGTCACCGCAGGTAAGCAGTGCAAGAAAAAAAGAGCTTTTACTATTTGAAAATCATGCAGGCTTAAGGTTCAGGAAACTTGATTTTCTGAACCTTGCTTTTTGTCATAGGTCATATGCAAATGAAAGCCATGATGATATTGATAATAATGAGAAGCTTGAATTCCTCGGGGATTCAGTTCTTGGGCTGATTACCAGCGAATATCTCTTTTATCTTCTTCCTGAAGGCGCGGAAGGCGATCTTGCCAGGATTAAAAGCTTTGTTGTAAGTGAAAACAGTCTTAGTTCCATTGCCAAATCAATTAAAGTTGATAATTTTATTCTGATCGGAAAAGGCGAGGAATACTCAGGCGGCCGGAATAAAAAAGCAATACTTGCAGACTGTATGGAAGCTATAATCGGGGCATATTATCTTGATTCAGGTCTTAAGGCAGTAAGATCGTTCATACTGAAGCATCTTATACCTGAGATAATAAAAGTCCTTGAAAACAAACATGAGAAGGATTATAAGACACTGCTTCAGGAATTTGTGCAGAAGCGTTACAAAACATATCCCAAGTATAAACTCATAAAGAAAATAGGCCCTGACCATGACAGGACATTTCTTGTTGAAGTGCGTGTCAAGGACAAGGTATTCGGCCCTGGAGAGGGGAAGAATAAAAAGTCTGCAGAGCAGAATGCTGCAAGCATAGCCTATAAAAACTATGTGAAAAGCGCTGAGTCAAATACTCTGCATTCCTGATTACTAAATAATAAAATTTACAGATACTATTTTACTCATTAACAATATGTTTCATTAAGCAAAACATCAGTAGATTCAGTTTTATCAGCACTTTTAAAAAGTAATGGTTAAACTGCTGTTTTTTTTATATAATCAACAGGTAAATTATAGAAAAATGAAAAAGACCTTCTGGAGAGAAAATGATAACCGGTGAAATCAAAAACAAAGTCGACAAAATATGGGAAATCTTCTGGACAGGCGGTATTGCAAACCCCCTCTCTGTAATAGAGCAGATAACTTACCTTCTTTACATAAAAGGTCTTGATGACAAACAGACTGACATGGAAGCAAATGCCCAGCTTCTGGGAACAGAGCTGGATAAAATCTTTCCTGATAATCAGCCTGAATTAAGGTGGAAGAATTTCAAGCAGATGGACGCCAAGTCCATGTTTGAAACAATGACAAATAAAGTTTTTCCGTTTATTAAAAATATGGACAGCAATTCGGATTCTGCCTATTCCCGCTACATGAAGGATGCAATCTTTCTGATTCCAACCCCTCAGCTTCTTGAAAAAATAATAACAAACCTTGAAAGCCTTCCGCTTAAAGAACGGGATACCAAAGGCGATTTATACGAATATCTTTTATCAAAAGTATCAACTTCCGGCACTAACGGGCAGTTTAGAACTCCAAGGCATATAATCAAAATGATGGTCGAGCTAATGAGACCGGCTTCAGATGATATTATTGTTGATCCGGCTGCAGGATCTGCCGGATTTCTGGTAGCAGCAGGTGAGTATCTGGTCGATAATAACGATGACCTCTTTACTATTCAGGAAGTAAAGGAACACTACGGCAACAACATGTTCCACGGTTATGACATGGACAGCACCATGCTCCGTATAGGGGCAATGAACATGATGCTTCACGGAGTTGAACACCCAAAAATTGAATACCGTGATTCATTATCTCAGGTAAACACAGATGAAGAGAAATTTACTCTTGTTCTTGCAAATCCTCCTTTCAAGGGGTCGCTTGACTATGAGGCAGTATCTGCTGATCTTCTTAAAGTATGCAAAACAAAAAAGACAGAACTTCTTTTCTTATCCCTTTTCCTTAGAATTTTAAAAAAAGGGGGCAGGG
>CAXXHA010000040.1:0-36759 GCA_963662265.2 Spirochaetia bacterium
TAATGCATGGTGGAAACAGGACAGGGAATTTGCTTCATTCAACGGTCCTGTCCTTATGACAACAAACTGCATTGTTCCGGTAAAGGATGCATACAAAGACAGGATTTTTACAACAGGCATGGCAGGATACCCCGGTGTTTCTCATATCAAGGCAGATAAAAACGGAAACAAGGATTTTTCAGGAATCATTGAACTTGCAAAAACATGCGATGCTCCGGTTGAAATTGAAACAGGATCAATTACAGGAGGTTTTGCACATAACCAGGTGCTTGCTCTTGCAGATAAAGTGGTTGATGCTGTTAAATCAGGCGCTATAAAACGCTTTGTTGTAATGGCAGGGTGTGACGGTAGACAGAAGGGCAGGAGCTATTTTACTGATGTTGCTGAAAACCTTCCTGATGGTACAGTCATTCTTACTGCAGGGTGTGCCAAATACAGATATAACAAACTTAAGCTTGGTGATATCGGCGGTATTCCGAGAGTCCTTGATGCGGGGCAGTGCAATGATTCGTATTCACTTGCTGTTATTGCTCTGAAGCTTCAGGAGGTCTTCGGTCTTGAATCACTCAATGATCTGCCACTCTCTTTTGATATAGCATGGTATGAACAGAAAGCTGTTGCTGTACTTCTTGCACTTCTTCATCTGGGGGTGAAGGGAATAAGGCTTGGGCCGACTCTTCCCGCATTCCTCTCTCCAAACGTTGCTAAAGTGCTTGTTGAAAACTTTGATATCAAGGCAACTGGTGATGTCAAAGAAGATATAGAAAACATGATGGCTGGAAAATAAAAACAGATTTTCTTATGCCGCTCGGCTGAAGATAGACTGAAGTATCATTTAGACTGTCTGGAAATGTTTTCCAGGCAGTTTTTATCAGACAGAACGGGTGGCCATCTGTAGTTTATAATTAAAAATTATAGCTGAATTAAAATTGTTAACCTGGAAAATTGGGAAATTATCTGGCTGAAGGGCTGATATTTTGAACAGGTTCAGCTTATCCTGTTGAACATTGTTACATTGATCAGAAAAGGTCCGTATGATGTTGAATAGGGAATTCCTATTATCGGGGCATTTTCAGGCCATGCTATTGAGTGATTTTCCCCCTGAACGACAAATGGCACAGACACCTTGATATTGTAACCGGAAAGCTGTGATGATGCATTGCCTGCAATTATATTTACCAGTTCTCCAACCATTCCGTTTGTCAGTTCATCTCTTTCCTCATCACTTTCATATAGAATACCTGATTTCTCAAGCAGTTTTACAGACAGATACCTGGACAGTCTTATTGCGACTATACCTATTGCAGATCCTGTAAGTATCATTACTCCTGATACTTCCCATCTGTGCTTTATCTGGTCATCTACAATAAAGAGATTCCCTGCTTTTGGATTCATATCAAAAGTTGATCCGAATAATCTGCCTGTGGATTCGAGAAAGGGATTGATATACTCTGCTTTCAAGGCATTGACTGTTATCATTTACAAAATGATATGACAGCTTTTTTTATATGGCAACAAAAAAAAATATATTGTATAAAAACATCCTGTTTTACATTGTTTGTCAGATACACCTGTATTTGAAGCTGTTTGCCATCTCCTGACCAATCACCTGAAAAGCCGGAGCAATGAAATTTTTCCTTAAATTATTCACTTGGTACTTCCTCCGTCCCCCGTGCCAGATGCCGGCACTTCTGTTTTCTGCCGGATAGATCAGTCAAAGGGCTGATAACCTGATCTTAATCACACAAAAAAAGGCAGACAGTTATAATACTGTCTGCCCTTGAATAAATCATACATCCGCTTATTACCGGATGATATAATTCCTGTTATTCTGTTTTTATGAGTCTTGCAAGTTCAGCACCTCTTTCAAAAGCCACCTTGTGAACTTCTTCGTCTGCCATTCCCTGCCACTCAAGGGGTTCGATAAAATCCCACTTCATTGATTCTGTAGTTGCATCGAAATCTTTCTTTGCTCCTCCAACCCATCCGTAGGAACCGAACCTGAATACTTTTTTGTTTATAATATGCTTTACCTTGAACATGTTGAGTACGCTTGCAATTGCAGGGTACATTTTATATTCATAAGTCGGCATACCGAAAACCAGTCCCCTGGATTTCCATGCAGAAGCAAGGGCCCATGATACATCTTCATCCGGTACTTTATGGATATGAACTGGTACTGACTCAGATCTTATTCCTTTTACAACAGAGTGGAGAATTTTTTCTGTATTACCATACATACTTCCCCATATCACTGTAATTTCAGGTTCTGCAGGACCATTCATGTATGACGCAAATTTCCTGTATCTTTCAACTATTACCTCAGGATTCTCTCTCCAGATAATACCGTGTGATGGTGCAATCATTGTTATTTTCAGGTCTTTTAGCTTTTCAATTGCTCGCTGAACAAAAGTTGAAAAACTTCCCACAATGTTTGCATAGTATCTCAGTGATTCCCTGTCGAAGAAATCATGCTGTTCATCTGAAAGCTGATCATCGAAAACCGCATTCCCAATTGATCCGTAGGAACCGAAAGCATCACAGGAAAAGAGAATTCCTGAGTTTTTTTCATAGGTAACCATTGTTTCCGGCCAGTGAACATTCGGAATATTGTCAAACAGAAGCTCTTTGCCTTTTCCAAGATCAAGAGTTTCTCCCGGTTCAATAACTTTTATGTTCTCTGTTATACCGAAAAAGCCGTTAAGAAAAGCTGCTCCTTTTGCATTCACAACTATTTCTGTTTCAGGTGATCCCTTTATGAATTCCAGGATCCATCCTGTGTGGTCAGGCTCCATATGGTTGAGAATAAGATAATCAATCTCATCAAATGAAAGCGGAATTGAAGCAAGCTGTTTACTGATATTTGACGGGGCATCATCCCAGTCTCTTACCAGATCAATCAGAGCTTTCTTTTCCCCTATTACAGCATAGCAGTTTAGAGAAACTCCGTCCGGAATCGGCCAAAGCCCTTCGAACCGGTCGCCGTTCTCAATATTCGCGCCTAATCTGTATATACCTTCTGACAGTTCAACTGCATTCATTATAAATTAACCCTCCGGAGAAAAATCCTCTTTTGATGCTCCGCAGAGAGGACAAACCCAGTCATCGGGAAGGTCTTCGAATGCTGTACCCGGTTCTATTCCGTTGTCAGGGTCCCCTGCAGCTGGATCGTAAACATATCCGCATAAATCACACACATATTTCATTAATTTTCTCCTTTCCAGAAACCATGCTTGTTGCAGTGTTCTCTGGCTTTTATTTTATCAGCTTTTACGCAGAATTCTGCGACCGGCTGATCACCCGGTTTTAAAAATTTTATATAGGATTTGTCTTCTGTTAGAAGTTCAATCCATTCAATATAATGGTCTTCTTCCATCGGATGAAGAGTGCTGCCAACAGTAACTCTGTAGCCCTCTGCTGTTTTTTTAACAACAGGTACATGTTTTTCTGTGGCAGAATCTGCTGTTTTTTCAGGCAGAAGAAGCATTGCCTGTCCGCAGCAGAAAAGAATGCCTTCTCTTCCCCTGAGGACTTCTACTATGTTTCCGCATTTGGCACATTTGTAAACCTGTTTCTGTTCAGCCATATGAAAGCAAACTCCTGCTGCTACCAGTTTTCACCGAGAAGTTCGAAATGAGCTTTCGGGTGAAGACATGCAGGACATACATCTGGGGCTTCTGTTCCTTCATGAAGATATCCGCAGTTTCTGCATCTCCAGACAACAGTGTTTCCTCTCTTGAAAACAGTTCCGTTTTCAAGGTTTTTCATAAGGTCTTTATATCTTT
Source organism: Spirochaetia bacterium (assembly GCA_963662265.2). Classification (GTDB taxonomy): domain Bacteria; phylum Spirochaetota; class Spirochaetia; order CADAEX01; family CADAEX01. The sequence continues at coordinate 3,786 of CAXXHA010000040.1, forward strand.
TTTCATGCTGTTTCTCAGCAATTGAGATTGCTTCAAATGCTTTTGCAACAACATCAAAACCTTCTTCCCTTGCTTTTGCTGCAAATGCAGGGTAGAGATCTGTCCACTCGTGATTTTCGCCAGCTGCTGCATTTTTAAGGTTTGTAAGTGTATCTTCCTCTTTTCCTGCAGGGAATGATGCGGTAATTTCACATTCACCGCCTTCGAGAAACCTGAAAAACCTTTTTGCATGTTCTTTTTCCTGGTTTGCTGTTTCTTCAAAGATATCTGCAATCTGTACATAGCCTTCTTTTTTAGCTATAGATGCAAACATGTTATATCTGTTTCTTGCCTGGGATTCACCTGCAAAAGCACCCATAAGGTTTTTTTCAGTTTCAGTCCCTTTTATGCTTTTCATAAAAACTCCTTTAATAATAGTAATGATTCTTGATAAGAATAGGTTTTAATGATTTTTATGTCAATAATGAATAAGTACATTATCTTTTAACAGTATAATAACTGATAGATCTGATTACAACTTTTATTTTCATGAAATTATATTATAACAGAATATTCTATTATTCCTGTAAGGAATGTATAGAAACTTTCATGTAACCCATTGTATTAAAAAACATGGATGAATGTTCTTTCAACTTAGATAATACAGCTTCAGGACATCACCAGTCAAACTGGTTATACAGCTCATCATAAGTCAGGTCGGGATGTATTCCCAGCCGTGTGAGGCTGAAGTCAAATCTGACAGGATCTTTATTATCAAATGTTTTAAGATTCTCCGTGATTTCCAGGGCGCTTTTCATGTCTGCGTTTTTTCTTGTAACAAATCCCAGAATAGAGCTTATCTGCATCATGTGTGTATCAAGCGGTACAATAAGTACTGACGGATCAATCCCTTCCCAGCCTCCTGGATCGATACTGTCGTTTCTGATCATCCACCTCAGAAACAGGTTGAGTCTTTTACATGCACTTCCTTTTGAAGGATCCGGCAGCAGTCTGTAGCGTGAAGTTGAACTGCTGTTTATTATCCCGGCAAACAATGATAATGCATTTACAATATCATTATCTGCTTTTCTGAGTGAATAAATAAAAAGATGATTCAGAGAACCGTATTCTGTGATTGCTTTTTTTATTGCTGTAAGAAATTCTGTCACAGATAAGGAGTCGTAAAACCTGTATTTGAAACAGCTGAATAACTTTACAATCTCGCTGTCTGTCATTTCTTTGAGATTTTCAGAAGGGGAGGGCAGTTTATCAAGAAGCTCTTTAACAGCTCTCAGTATCATGTTTACCCGTCCTGTTGCAAGAGATGCTGCTATAATGCCTGCAATTTCCCTGTCTGCCGGATCCGGGTAATTCAGTAGGAATTCCAGAGGATCCGGATGGATAAATTCAGGTTTATGGTATTTGTTATAAATTGATTCTAGAAGAAAGGAGAGATTTTTTTCTTTTTCCCGGTTCATTTCAGATAGTCAGCTATTCTTTTTTCTGTCTGCATTCTGAACAGTAGCCTGAATATTCAAGAGTAGCACCTGTAATAATTCTCTCTGACACCCAATCTTCTGATTCCGGCAGGTCCGGCACTGCAATATCAAGGGGAATATCTTCGACTTTACCGCAGGACAGGCACCTGAAATGGGGATGAGGTTCTGCTGTAGGATCAAATCTGTTATGACCGGTTCCTGATTCAATTTTCAGAATTGTTCCCGAATCAGCCAGCTTTTCCAGGTTTCTGTAAACTGTACCCAGACTGATTTTAGGCATTAATTCCCTGACTTCAGAATAAATAACATCGGCACCGGGATGGTCTTTATGTTTTTTAAGCTGTTCAAGAATAACCTTTCGCTGTTTTGTTATTCTCATATTATCTCCATTTAAAATATTTGCAATACAGAGAGTGGTATATATAACTCTTTTTCTCTCAGACAATAAATACAGTTTTTCTGTATATATGATTGTTTAATCAGTTTAAGGTTTCGGAAGGAACTTTAAACAGGGACACGATCCTTTAATTAATAATATCTGATATTTAATTAGTCAACCTCCAGAAAAGCAGGTCTGCTTTAAAAAGAAAGACCCGGTCAGTAAAAACAGCCCGGGTCCTTTTCTGTTGAAATATTTATTATTTGAGAGTTAAATAGCAAATGCTACATTTTATCAGCTGCAGATGCTGCAATATTCATTATATCTTCTTTATTCTTTACTTCTCCCGGAATTTCAACACTGTGAGCGACAATTGAATCAGTAATCTCGATATTGAGTGATTCAATTCTTTTTTTCACATTTGCATAGCATTCAGCATACGCATTTTCATCTGTATGTCCCTGAGAGAAAACAAGTATTCCCTTTTTACCGGCTGCAAGCCTTGAATTTCTTCCTGAATCCTTGAGTGAATACATCCTGTCCATGAATATTTTAAGCTGGCCTGATACGCATCCCATGTAATTCGGAGCTCCCACTATGATTCTGTCAGCTGATTTCATTTTTTCAAGCAGTCCGGAAATATCATCATCGATAATGCATTTTTCCCCTTTAGTTCTGCAGTATTTACATGCCTGGCACCCTTTGAGCATAAGATTATTTAATCTGACAAATTCTGTTTCATAGTTTTTTGCTTCAAGTTTTTCCAGTATTGCTTTTATAACTGTTTCGCTGTTCCCCTCTTTCCTCGGGCTTCCTGAAATAGCAAGGACTTTCAATATTCTCTCCTGTAAATAATTTTTAATGAGGGCTGTGATGCCTCTTTAGAATGTAGATACTATATTTTATGACCTGATAAGTAAATAGATAAAATGCCCCCAGGTAAAGCATGCCTTTTGGCTCCAGCGTGTACTCTGGGTGCAGAGTCGCACTTCTCATACTTCAGAGACAGAAAAATAGCATCATCCCGGGGCATTGTGCAGAGAAGAAGCCCCCCCATACCCCGGGGACTGGGGAATCATGACTGTCTTAAAAAGAACACACTGTGATGCAGATAAGAATAAAAATGCCCCGGCGTTAGACTTCAACAGCTTTTCCCCGGGGCACGTATGCATGGGTAAGATGTACCAGGATGTAACGTCCTTAAACCGGTAATATATCCGGCACCTGAAATAAATATTACAGCAGCTGATTTTTTAATCAGTATGCTGATTTACCTTCTCCGCCTGCAACAATTGCAATACCGGAGCTTGTTCCAAGCCTTTCAGCCCCTGCATTTATCATTTTCACTGCATCTTCGTAGCTTCTGACTCCTCCTGAAGCCTTGACTTTGACTCTTTCTGATACTGAAGCTCTCATCAGCGCTACATCTTCTGCAGTAGCCCCTGCTGTTGAAAATCCTGTAGATGTCTTGACGAAATCCGCACCTGCTTTTTCCGCAATCCTGCATGCTGTCTTCTTTTCTTCATCAGTAAGAAGAGCTGTTTCTATAATAACTTTGAGGATAATGCCTTCCCCGCAGCTTTTTCTGACACTTCTGATATCTTCTTCGAATTCATCGAGTTTACCTTCTTTGAGAAAACCGATATTTATCACCATGTCAATTTCTGTTGCACCTTCCGATACAGCAATGGAAGCTTCGAATCCCTTTGCTTCGCTGTTCATCGCGCCAAGCGGAAATCCTACAACAGAGCATATTTTCACACTGCTTCCTTTCAGCTGTTCAGAAGCAAGCATAACTCTTGAGGAATTTACACATACTGAACAGAAATTGTGTTCAATTGCCTCTCTGCATAGCTTTATTATATCTTTTTCAGTCGCATCTGCCTTGAGTATTGTATGGTCGATATATGAAGAAAGGTTTTCAATATTTACTGCAGCCATTTCTACCTCCTGGTACTTTATATTTTATCTGGTTCCGGATTTCTTATTTTTTAATTCCGGTATAACAGTTAAATGATAGTAAAAAAATCTCTGCAGAGCAAGAGCGGGAAAACATGATAGCTGAATGTTCAGTTTTTAATGCTAATTAAACATATTTTTTCTGTCAGCAGGTATCAGGGATTATTTTGATTTACAATAACTGTTAAACTGTATATAGAAAAAGATTTTGGTGGATTATTATGAAAAATAGACTTGAAAGTCATGTTTTTGATCTTCCTGTAAATGAACTCAGACGGGGTTACAGGAGTGATATATATTTCTGGCGTGAAAAGCGGGCTCTTGAGAGACACGGGATTGAACCTGAAGTTATGATGCAGGTTTTTCAGAAAAATAATGCTGTTATATGCGGTATTGATGAATGCCTGGCTGTGTTGAAGGTTGCATCCGGAAGATACTCCGATTATGAAAGAGCATATAAGCTTTTTGACCGTTTTATCGAACTGAAGAAGGACGCAAGGCAGTATTTTTCAGAAGACAGGAAAAAATACATAGAGATACTTAGCCGGAAGATGGATATAGGGGAGGAGCTTGATTCTCTCTGGGAAGATGAATTCGGAAATCTTGATATAAAAACACTCTATGATGGAGATAATATCGATCCCTGGGAAAGCGTTATGCATATCAGGGGCAAGGTGACATCATTTGCCCATCTTGAGACAATATACCTGGGAATACTTGCAAGAAGAACAAGGGTTGCGACGAATGTCAGACGTGTAGTTGAGGCGGCAGAAGGAGTCCCTGTTTTATATTTTCCTGCACGTTTTGATCACTGGGAAGTTCAGGGCGGAGACGGTTATGCCGCCTACATAGGGGGTGCTGCCGGTGTTTCGACCCTTGCGCAGGGTGAATGGTGGGGGGCAAAAGCTTCAGGCACAGTTCCCCATTCAATGATTGCTTCGCTCGGCGGAAATACTGTTGAGGCTGTAAAGGTTTTTGGCGAAAGCTATCCAGAGACAAATCTTGTTGCTCTTGTTGACTTTGATAATGACTGTGTCTCTACAGCTCTTCAGTGTGCGGAATCACTTGGGGATAAACTATGGGGTGTGAGGCTTGATACATCTGAAAAAATGGTTGATAAATCAATTTTCAGTAAAATGGGTAATTTTAAACCCTCCGGTGTAATCCCTGAGCTTGTATTTATGACAAGGGAGGCTCTTGATAAAAAAGGATTCAGCAATGTGAAGATAGTTGTGTCAGGAGGGTTTACACCTGATAAGATCAGAGATTTTGTAAGCAGAAAAGCTCCTGTGGATGCCTACGGGATTGGAAGTTATCTGCTTCAGGGTAATTACGATTATACTGCTGATATTGTAACGGTTAACGGTAAACCCTGTGCAAAAAAGGGCCGCATGTTCAAGGCTAATCCGCGTCTTCACTCTTTTCAGGAGAAAATGTAATTATTTTCCTGGTTTTTTTAAGGCGAAAAACTGTTTAAACTGTTAAGATAATTATTAACTGTTCAGGTAATAATGTTGAATATTGTGATTAAGAATATATAGGAGTTCAAAATGAGTTCAGACTGCAGTAAAGCATTGATAGTTGTAGACATGCAGAATGATTTCTGTCCGGGAGGTGCTCTTGCTGTTCCTGAAGGAGACAAGATTATTTCAGATATCAATAAACTTGTCATTGATTTTGTGAAAGAGGGATGTCCTGTAATTTTTACACGTGACTGGCATCCGAGGAATCACTGTTCCTTTTCGGAAAACGGAGGGATGTGGCCTGTTCACTGTGTTGCCGAGACTGAAGGCGCTGCGTTTCACAGGGAGCTTTTCATTCCTGATGCTGCTATTATTATATCCAAGGCACACCGTCCTTTTCCTGATGCATATTCAGGGTTTCAGGGTACAGATCTTGAACATATTCTCAAGTTAAACGGGGTGACAGAGGTTGCTGTATGCGGCCTTGCAACTGATTACTGTGTAAAGGCAACAGCAATTGATGCGCTTGATGCAGGGTTCATTGTTGCTGTTTTTGAGAATGCTGTGAAAGCTGTAAATGTGAATCCGGATGACGGGGAAGAAGCGTTAAAAGAAATGAAAAGCAGGGGAATTGCTGTTGAAGTGATTTAATATAAAGGCAAGATCTGTTGAAGCTTTTTATATGTGAAATTATGTTATCGCTGCCTTTTGTTTTATGGGCCCCTCGTGAAAACTCGCTTTAGTGAGTTTTTTCCTTAGATGTTTGATCACAAGGCACCTGTCCCCGAAGGGGGGAATCTATCGGAAAAAACTATGTTTTTAGCATCCGACAAATTATTATCACACGAGAGGCTATAGTCTGAATTAAAATAAAATGATGTACAATTAAAAAACATAGTTTTGGAGATTCCCTTATAATATGTATTAAGACTTTAAATAATTAAAAAACAGGAGTAATTATGGCAGGTTTGATTTCAGAAGTATCGGAAGTTGAAAAAGCTTTTATTGCAGAAAATCCTTTTCCTGAAAAAAACAACAGAATTAAATATCTTGTTACAGAAAACTTCCCCCTGCTGGGTCTTTTAACATCACTGCGTTTTCTTGAATGGTGCTCTTCCAATCCTGAAGGGAATATAAGTCTGCCGACAGGCAAGACTCCGGAATATTTTATAAAATGGACATCTTTTTTTCTCGAAAACTGGGATACAAAAAAAGCATGTGAAATAAGGTCCCGTTATGGGTATCCCTTTAAGAAAAAGCCTGATTTCAGCAGAATCAGATTTTTCCAGATTGATGAATTCTATCCTATCTCATCGAAACAGCACAACAGCTTCTATCATTATGTCAATGAATTCTATATTGACGGTTTCGGTTTTGACAGATCAGGTTCGCTTCTTATAAATTCCGATAATATTCCTCTTCCCGGAGGAAAACACTTTTCAGAAATATTTCCCGACAGTCTTGTAGACCTTTCCCTGAGGGAAAGGCAGGCTGTCAGCAGGGAAGAGGAGCTCCAGCAGGCAGCTGTTTTTCTGATTGACAGGTGGTGCATGGAATATGAGGAGAAGATCCGGAGTTCCGGCGGGATAGGGTTTTTTCTGGGCGGTATTGGTCCTGACGGCCATATTGCATTCAATACAAGGGGATCTTCTCATTATTCAGCTACAAGACTCACATATACTAACTTTGAAACCCAGGCAGTATCGGCAGCAGATCTGGGCGGTATTGAAAGCGCAAGAAACAGGACTGTAATAACTATCGGTCTTGAGACAATTACGTTTAACAGCGACGTTTCTGCCGTTATAATTGCTGCCGGTTCTTCAAAAGCGGGAATTGTCAGAAAATCAATTGAAAGTGATCCGACAAATCTTTATCCCGCAACTTCTCTTGCAAAACTTCCCGGAGCAAGGTTTTACCTGACAAAAAGTGCTGCATCAGAACTTGAAGGATCTGTTGATTCTTATTTTGCAGGAAGTGAGTGGGGGATTGATAATACAGAGAGAGCCATATATGCACACTGCAGGAAAAATAATGTATTTGCAAACAGAATCCTTTTTGATGATCTTAAAAAAGATGTTTACTGTGCCCGGATACCGGTAATTTCCAATCTCCTGCCAGCTGAAACTTCTGAAAAAGTTGAAAATAATCCTGATAAGGGTGAAGGCAGTGTTCAGAAAGCTGAACCGGATCAGTCTGTTAAAGAAGTTATTAAAAGTGTCAGGCAGTCTGTAATCAGCAAGCTTAAGAAGGGGATGGAAAAGGATGACAGCAAAGTCTTTCTTCATACAGGACCTCATCATGATGATATAATGCTCGGTCTTCTTCCCTATGTAAACAAACAGCTTTATTCAGCTGAAAACAGGTCTGTATTCGCAGTTCTTACATCCGGCTTTACATCTGTTACAAATATTTATCTCAAGAACCTGCTGGAGAAGACTCTTCGCCTTATCTCATCCGGAAGAATTGAAATGATCTATTATGATGACTTTTTCTCCGAAGGATACAAGCATAAAAGGTACAAGGATATATACAGTTATCTGAACAGTCTTGCATCCCGATCTGAAGATGGAATGGAAAGGTCTTTATGCCACAGGCTTGTGAGGTCTGTTACAGAGATATACGGAATTGAAAACAGGTATCAGCTTTCAGATGTAATTGAGCATATTCTTCTCACAATATCAGTTTCCTATGCAGGGGAAAAGGATAATCCTGAAATACAGAAGATCAAGGGGATGATCCGGGAGTTTGAAGAGGAACTTGTCTGGGCCCATTCAGGTGTGGAGCTTGAAAATATTCATCACCTCAGGCTCGGGTTTTATAAAGGCGATATTTTCACGGAAACACCTGAGATAGGGCGGGATGTAAAACCGTTTATAGAGCTTTTTGAAAAGACAAACCCTGATATTCTGACGCTTGTCATGGACCCAGAGGGAAGCGGTCCTGATACACATTACAAGGTTCTTCAGGTTATTGCAGAGGCTCTCAGGATTATCGGAAAGAAGAGGGACCTGTCAGCTCTCAAGGTAATAGGATACAGAAATATCTGGCACCGGTTCAGACCTTCTGAAGCAGACATTATTCTTCCTGTATCGCTTAATTCCCTTTCTGTACTCAGGGATGCTTTTTCCTCATGTTATAAAAGCCAGGTGAATGCTTCGTTTCCAAGCTATGAATATGACGGGCCTTTTTCAGAGCTTGCACAGAAAATATGGGCTGAGCAGCTTTCCGATGTCCAGCTGATACTTGGGAAAGATTTTTTCTACCAGTCGGATGATCCCCTGCTCAGGTCGGCGCACGGGCTGGTTTTTCTCAAGGAAATGACAGCTGATGATTTTCTGAAACAGGCAAGGGAACTCGAGAAGTCTGCGGAAGGGGATATTCTGTAGTTCCGCAATATTTTTCAGCTGGTATTATTATCTTTAATATACTCAGGTGTAAGAACCAGCTTTAAAGTCTTCTGCTGCCCTGGAAAAAGGCAGCCTGATAGTATGGCTGATAACAGGATCGGCCTGGGGATGCAGGTTTATACAGAAATCCCCTGTAATCTGGTTACTGGAATATTTTATACCACTTCAGTATGAATTAAATTGACATACCTGATTATAAGTAATAAATTCAACTAATGAGAATATTTTTTCTTACCCTGTTTATTTTTGTCTCAAACTTACTTTATTCTCAGACAATTGAACTTGTTGCAGATAAGTGGCCCCCTTTTCAGTATGCTGAACCGGATGGCAGTTTATCAGGATTCAGCATAGATGTTGTCAGGAATATCTTTGATATGATGGATCTTGAATATTCGGTCAATCTGGTCCCCTATACAAGGCTTCATCATAAATTACGGGCAGGTCTTTCTGACGGAGGATTTCTTGTTACTAAAACTGATGAGAGGAAGAGCTACCTGTGGTATTCGGAAGAACCTGTTTACAGACTGCGGCATGTTTTTTTTGTCAGGAAAAATGAAAAAATAAAAATATTAAAAAACAGTTATAACGATCTCATCGGCTACAGGGTAGGTCTTACCAAGGATTATCAGTATCCTGCTGATTTTCTGAAATTTCTTGAACAGAAAAAGATTAAATATGAGTATGTTGTTAATGATGAGCAGAATTTTAAAAAACTATATTCAGGCAGGCTTGATGTAGTTGTTGCAGATATTAAAAACGGATTGTCTATAATAAGAGAAAACAGCTACAGCGAAAGGTTGATCCCCCTCGAAGATCATGTTCTTGCAGAATATGATCTTTACATGGTCTGGAGCCGGGTTAAAAGTGACAGGAAACTGGCAGATCTGTTTTCTGAAAAGTTAAAGCTTTTCAAGAAAACCGAAGAATACAGCAGGATTCTGGAAAAATATTTCGGTTCATGAATAAAGATCTACGAGTGCATTTTTGCACTTGATTTGCCTGTAATATGCTTGATATCAACAGCATACAGTGCTGTTTTATGTTTAAGTTTTTCTATGTATTTAAGCCCGCTTTCATGAAAGGATGGAGAAAATTTCTCTATAAGAGCTGTAAGCCCTGTAATTTTTTCATCCTCATCTTCAACAAGCGATATTTTTCCGAATACTGTCACACTTGTAAAGAGTGTTGAGAACTTTTCCGGAAGTATTTCCCCTTTTTCAACTGCAGAAATGCATACCCTGTTATCGAGATTGAATGCGTCAATCTTCTGTCCCTCCATTGCGCAGTGGAAATAAATCCTTCCCTCTTTTAAAACATGGTTGAGCGGGATGGAATAGGGATAGCCGTTTTCAAGCCGGGTTGAAAGAACCATGTGGCTGCATTTTTCAAGCACTTCATATGCTTCTCTTTCTGTAAGCTGTTTTTCTTTTCTTCTCATTTTCCTGAAATTTTCCATTTAATCCTCCTGCCCATAATATACTTGTGAAATTTTTCAGATAATCTTCCGTTTATTTCCCGATGCTTCATGTATTAGAATGAATAATTGATGCCGAATATGGAATAGTCTATTTTACAGAAATTGTTTTCTGAAAATTTGTGTCTGAACGAAACCCCCAGGTTCCTTGTAAAATAGAAATTCGCCATAGTATCAACTGTATTGAAAAAGTCCTCGCTGTTCATTGCTGCCTTGTATTTTATACTCAGGTCAATAATCCTCATCAGGTTTAATCCCAGCTTCAGCCCTGTAATTGCGTAGGAAGTCTCATCCTCATAGCCGGCATCTGCTGTTGTTGGGGGTGGAGGTGGTATTGTATGGGTAATTGTAACATCTCCGTCCCCTCTGGAAATTGCCATCTGGTATCCTGCCCAGTGGAAGATCATAAAGGATGATGTCTCTCCTATGTCGAAATTGAAATACCTTCCCCCCCTGACAAAGGGAATATAGATATTGTTTTTTATATCGACCCTGGTGACTGTTCCTGCCTCTTCTGTGCTGATATCAACATCAGGTTTCAGATATTCGAATCCTGCTCCAAGAGCCCATTTCCCGTTTTCCGGGTGCTTTATATACCAGTCGCCCATTATATGAAATCCGATGAAGGTTTCATTGAACATGTCTCCCGATCCGTATATGAAGGAGTTTATCTGAAACAGATCCGGGTTTATCCACTGGAGGTAAAGGCCTGACATGACAGAGTTGTCATCTTTTTCAATATCACCCCCCTCGTAATCACACCTCAGTACACCCACATATGGTGTAATATTTCTTATGTTTTTATTTCCCTCTTTTTCCTCTGCAGAAAGAAGACCGGCAAAGAGAAGTAAAACTGTTATAATGAATATTTTTAAGTGAAAGGGCCTGGTTAAACGATACATTATTTCCTCCGTTTTCAGGAACAGGACTCGATGCCTGGAAAATCAGCTCTCCCCTATGATTATACAATAAAGTTGAATAATTTAAAAATACAGATATTTTTTTTTAGTTCATATTACCGATGTTAATATATAATGGTTAATTCAATCCTTTGATTATTTATCAACAGCTTTTCCGGTCAGTGGATAAGCTGCTGGCTAAGCGGATGCATATGACTTTTAGTTTTATATTCTGGGAAAGAGTAATTCTTTTCCTTAAAAGGTGGTTTGATATGGATAATATTTTTACGAAGATAAGGAAACACCGGATTATTCCGGTAATCAGGATAGAAAACGCAGAAGATGCTGTTCCTCTTGCCGATGCCCTTGACGAGGGGGGGCTGCCGCTTGCTGAAGTTACTTTCAGAACAGATGCTGCAGAGGATGCTATAAGGGCAGTTTCAGAAAACCGGCCTGAAATTCTTCTCGGGGCGGGAACTGTTCTTACAGTGGAAAATGTGAAAAAAGCTGTTGGAGCGGGTGCCCGGTTTATTGTTGCTCCCGGGTTTAATCCCACTGTTGTTGATTACTGTGTTTCTGAAAATATCCCTGTTGTTCCCGGGATAAATAATCCGTCCCAGGCTGAATGGGCAATGGAGAGGGGGCTTGAAGTTCTAAAGTTTTTTCCTGCAGAACTTTCAGGAGGTGTTAAAATGCTCAAGGCTCTCGGTTCTGTTTACAACATCAGCTTTATTCCAACAGGGGGAGTCAACATCTCAAACCTGGCGGAATACCTTGAATATGACAGGGTCCTTGCAGTCGGCGGTACATGGATGGTTAAATCAGATCTTATAAGTTCAGGCAATTTTGAAAAGATAATCAAGCTGACAAGAGAGGCTGTAACTGCATCCGGAACTGTAGTAGAATAATCAGCAGAAGTTAAATTAATAATAAGGGAATCTCTTAGTTTCCCTTGTGGGCAAACATCCAGAGAAAAAAATCGCTTTTGCGGATTATTAGATGTGCCCATAAGATAAACAGGCATCGGTATATGGGAAAAACAATATTAGGCATCTGTCTGCTTGTGGCAGCACAGCTTTTTTATTCATGCGCATCAGTTCAGAAAACAGATGCAGCTGATATCTCTTCCGGAATAACAACAGAATCTGCTTACAGCAGAATACCGGAAGAAGAGACAAATGAGAATAAATTAAGATCATTGAAAGGTTATAAAGAGGTTTCCGCTATTTCTTCCGGATATCCAGGTATTATTACAGATGTAAAGGCCGAGGGTAATGAAATAACATTTCTCGTAAGGGGGAGGAAATTTTATTTTTCAGATGGGAAGCTACTTCCTGAAGAAAAGAAGGATGCTTCTGAAAATTACAGGGGTTACGGTTTTTATCTTTATCCTGAAAAACTTCCCCCTATTCAGGAGCTGTCTCCCGAACGGATTGAAATGATTGACAATTTTGTCTCTGCGAGAAAAAGTGTTCCGAGAGACAACAGTTTTCTTGAAGAGCTATATAACGGCCACAGCTTTGATACAATTCTCAAGGAGATCAGGTATATAAATTTTCTCAAATTCAGATTTGAAGTTCACAAAAGCCTGATCCCAAGGTTCAGGGCAGTTGAGAGGGCACTTAAAGAAGAAGCGGAAAAGAATCCCGATCTCAGGCTTTTTATTGATTCACTTGCAGAAGCCGGGTCTTTCAACTGGAGGAGGGCCAACGGGAGCGTATCGAGGAGTTATCACAGTTATGGAATTGCTGTCGATTTTAATCCTCAGTCATTCGGTAGAAAGCAGGTTTTCTGGGACTGGAGCAGAAAATTCTACAGCGAATGGTATAAGATCCCTTACAGCAGAAGGTGGATGGTACATGAAAAATTTGTTTCCGCTTTCGAAAGGCAGGGTTTTGTCTGGGGTGGCAAGTGGCTTTTCTTCGATAATATGCATTTTGAATACAGACCCGAGATACTGATAATGTCGGGATTTGATGTTGCGGGACCGGGGGACTGACTGTCTTCAGCAGGATTTCCTCTGATATGTTCATACCCGGATTATAATATTTTATATCAGGGATTCCGGATAATTGAAAAATATTAAAGAACTGATTTTATACAGGAACAGGGGGAGGTTTTATGTGCTTCAGTATTTCAGCAGCAAGAACTGCGGAAGAGATAGCAGAAGCTTTCGGTGTGTTTTCAGGCGACATACCTCCTCTTCCTGAATACTACCATGTATCAGGTTTTACCCATCCTGATATTCCTGTCCTTTACAATTCAGATGGAAAAAGAAAAATCAGTCTCATGAAGTGGGGACTGGTTCCCTCATGGGTAAAAACAGAAGAAGATGCTGAAAAGATCAGGTCAAAGACTCTGAATGTACGATCTGAAACAGCAGACAGGCTTCCCTCATTCAGGGGATCTTTCAGAACCGGGCGATGTATTGTTGTCACAGACGGATTCTATGAGCCTCACCACCGTGAGGGAAAGAGTTATCCCTATTTTATTAAAAGAAAAGACTCAGGTATTATACTTCTGGGGGGACTTTATGCCCTCTCATCTGTTAACGGTAATGATCTTGTGAGTTTTTCCATCTTAACTGTCCCAGCATCTCCTTCCATGGCAGAGATACATAATAAAAAGAAAAGAATGCCTCTTGTAATTCCGTTTGAAAATGAGTTTATTGAAAGGTGGCTTGATTCTGACCTGCCTCAGGATAATATCCGGAATATGTTTGAAGACAGTTCTATAAAAAATTTCCTCTCATCTCAGGAAAGCAGTTTTGAAGCTTATACAGTAACTAAGGATATTTATAAAAGCGGCTGTGAAGACAGCAGGACAGTTCATGAGAGAGTGGTCTATCCTGAACTTACAGAAGGGCTTCTCCCTTTTTAGCCTTCAGAGTTGAAGATATATCCGACACCCCGTATTGTCTTGAAATACTCATGTTTCTTCCCGTCTGAATTAAAATATTTTCTGAACCTGACTATGAAGTTGTCTATAGTCCTTGTCTCTGTCTTGGAGCTGATATGCCATACTTTTTCGAGTATCTCTTTTCTCGAAAGAAGCTTTCCCTCGTTCTCAATCATGAATTTGAGGAGCATTACCTCCTGGTGGGTAAGAGGATATTCTCTGCTTCCTGATGTGCATTTGAAGTCATTGAAATTTATAGTGTTGTTTCCGAAACTGTAAAGCGGGATATCTTCTGTTTTTTCCGAATACCAGCTTTTTCTCTCAAGCATTCTCTTTACCCTGAGAAGGAGTTCTTCAAGATGGAACGGTTTTGTAAGATAATCATCAGCTCCTGTTTCAAGGCCCTGGAGCCTGTCTTTGATCTTGTCTTTTGCCGTAAGCATCAGTATGGGGAGTTGTTCATTTTTTACCCTTATCTTTTCCGCAACCTGGAATCCGTCAAGATAGGGGAGCATTATATCCAGTATGATAAGGTCAAATTCACCGGCCTCGAATGCATCAACAGCTTTCTGTCCGTCATCGACCCATTTTACGTCATAACCTTCCTCTTTGAGGTTGAACTCAAGACCTATTGCAAGAGAACTCTCATCTTCAACCAGTAATATTCTGTTATTCGCCATTTGCTTCTGATTCCTTTCTTTTCTTTATACTTAATTTCAGCAGCTTGTTTATATATCTTTTTTTGGAACTCTTATAAACAGGAAGAGACACGGTAAATACTGTTCCTTTTTCCTTTAAGCTGCTCTCAACAGATACATTCCCTCCATGATACCTTGCAATTTCCTTAACCCAGTAAAGTCCCAGACCTGTCCCTTTGACACTTGGGCTGTTTGGATTATCCAGTCTCTGAAATCTCCTGAATACTCTTTTCTGGTCTCGCGGGTTTATACCAATCCCGTTGTCTTTAACTGATATTCTGAAGTACCCGTTTTTCTGGGCAAGGATAACATTTATTTTCCTGTCCTTATGGGAATATTTAATAGCATTGTCTATAAGATTGCTGAACACAATTGTGAGCCAGTTTTTATCTATTACGCAGTTCCCCTTGAGATCGCCTGTGAGTTCTGCGCAATCTTCAATTCTGTGCTGCCTGAAAAGTGTTTTTATCACCTCTTTTATTACGCTGTCTGCGCTGTATATATGATAGTCATGGGAAAGCCTGTTTGCAAACCTGTTATGTTGAATCGATGAGATATACAGTATGGAGCTGATAAGCTTATCAAGCCTTTCCACATCTGTAAGCATGTTGCCTACAAATTTCTTTTCAGTTTCCCGGTCAACTTCTCTCATTTTCATTGTTTCAAGAAAAAGCTGTATTGATGAAAGGGGAGATTTCAGCTCGTGAGTCACATTTGCAATAAAGCTGTCATAGAGATTTGTCAGATTCAGCTGCCTGTTGAGAAATGTGAATATCATTGAAAGAATTATTGTTATGGTAATAAGCAGCATAATTCCGCTGACAAGGACTGTTATGCTCTCATATTTTGACAGTATCTGGCTCTCGGTGTAGGCTATGTTTTCAAATCCAACATAGTTTGCTATGAACCAGTAAATCCACAGCCCCAGAAGCAGCACCCATGCAAGCTGGGCCATTACAAAGAGCATTATATGATAGAATAGTGAACCGTTCTTTTTTTTATTCATTGCATCCTCTTGCTGCTATTCTACTACAGACCTTTTAATTATGGGCACCTTTAAAAATCAACTTTTTGAGGATTTTTTTCAGGCAGGAGGAGTGCTGGGGCTCTGGATATGCCTGTAAGGCACCTATACCCGAAGGGAGTTGGAATCTCTCTGTGATTTATTTCATAAAGTCCTGCATATCCCTCGCCTTTAGTGTGCCTTTTTAGTTCGGCTGGTTTGTGGGTACTCACTCCTGATTCCCCACTCTGAATAATACTTTATACTGCTGCTGGCTGTCTCATATGTCGCAATCCTTTTACAGTTCTTTTACACTACAGAGCTTATCAAGTCATTACCAAAAAATAATATTGGTTCATTATTAAACAGGAAAAATATTAGGAATGAAAACAACTTGTTTTATCTTTTCAGGCAGGGATTTTCTGGAAGGTAAAACTTAATAGAGTTATAGGAGCAGTAATTATGAATTTTTATAATATTCCGGAGTTGGTTATTGGTGATCTCAGGGCTGAAAAGGCTGTAATACAGGGAGGCATGGGTGTCGGTGTCTCTCTTTCAGGACTTGCATCTGCTGTTGCTAATGCCGGGGGTATCGGTGTTCTTGCATCTGTCGAGATGGGAAGCATAGGGCAGAAAAGAGAGCAAAGCTCGAAAAAGGAAAATATAGAAGCAGTCAGGAGTGAGATAAGGAAAGCCAGAAAACTTACAAAGGGTGTTCTTGGAATAAATATCATGGCTGCTCTGACCCAGTTTGATGAAATGATTGAAACAGCAATAGAGGAAAAGATTGATATTATTTTCATGGGTGCCGGTCTTCCTGTGAAATTTTCAGAGTCTGTAACTGATGTCCTTAAAAATGTTAAAAAATGCTCTACAAAATTTGCTGTAATTGTATCTTCTTTCAGAGCTGCCAGAATAATATTCAACTGCTGGAAAAAATCATTCAACCGTGTTCCTGACCTTGTTGTTGTTGAGGGACCGATGGCTGGAGGTCATCTGGGGTTCAAGGCGGAACAGATTGACGATCCTGATTATTCACTTGAAAAAATACTTCCCCCGGTGATTGAAGAAGTCAGAAAATATGAAGATTTTCACGGTTGCAGTATTCCTGTAATTGCTGCAGGCGGTATTTATTCAGGTGCTGATATCAGAAATATTCTTGATCTCGGGGCATCAGGCGTTCAGATGGCAACCCGTTTTGTCGCAACTGATGAGTGCGATGCTGCCGATGAATTCAAAAATGCCTATGTAAACTGCAGGAAGGAAGATCTTGAAATAATTAAAAGCCCTGTGGGATTACCCGGACGGGCCCTGAGAAACAGTTTCCTTAAGGATGTTGCAGAAGGCCTTAAGAAACCTTTTTCCTGCAAATGGCTGTGCCTCAAGACATGTGATTTCAAGAACACTCCCTACTGCATAGCAAAAGCCCTGCTTCAGGCACAGAAAGGGATACTGGAAGAAGGATTTGCGTTTGCAGGAGCGAATGCGTGGAAAGTTGACAGAATTGTACCTGTTGCTGAGCTTTTTCAAACACTTGAAAAAGAGTATTCATCAGCTGAAATTCCTGTCGCTGTCTGATTTATACAGAACAGTACAGGTTTGATTTAACAATTCCCCTTTTTATCATCTGTTTCCGGATGTGGTGCAGAAATCCATAATATGATATAGTACCGCTAAATAAAAAGGGGAAAATATCTTTATGAAAATGTTTGGTGCGCTTCTTTTTGCATTTATAGCAGCAACAGGGAATGCTGTGTTTGTTTACGGGCAGAAAAAAAGCAGCGGGGTTGAAAACCCGTTTGTGTTTATTGTTCTGACAGTTTCTGTCTGTCTTGTAATAACACTTACAGCTGTACCTTTCTGGGGAAAGGCAGACTTCAGGGGAATATTTAAAGCTAATTATCTGCCTGTCCTGATAAGCGGACTGGGACTCTTCATCACATATATAGGTTTCAACCTGCTTTACTCCCGCTATGGAGCTGCACATTATATTCTCTATGCAGTGGTTTCAATTCTTACAACTTCTATTTTTGTCGGAATATTTTTATTCAGAGAAAATTTCAATATCTACCATATGTTTTCTGTTATTGCAGCAATAACAACCATCGGATTATTCACACTTGGACAGGTGAAAGGATGAGCCGTATAAATCCTGAAGAAACAATCTTTTCCGTACTTGATATTGAGTCAACAGGCCTATCTCCCAGGCAGGGTGACAGGGTAATAGAAATTGGGGTTGCAAAGATTGATATCAACGGAAATAAGGTAGATACATTTGAGACTCTGATTAATCCTGACCGGAAAGTTTCAGCAAGCAGGATACACGGGATAACAGACAGCATGGTCCGCCATGCGCCCTGTTTCTGTGATATTGCTGATGAGCTTCTGATGTTTATCAACAATACAGTTATTGTAGCTCATAATGCAGGTTTTGATATGAGTTTTCTCAAATGGGAATTCAGTAATTCAGGCTATGATGTTGCAGATATACCCAGGCTCTGCACCCTTATAATGTCTAGAAAACTTCTATCATCGCTTCCTTCCAAAAAACTGGGAAGCCTGTGTGAACATTTCGGCATTGATTCTGGCCTTGCCCACTCAGCCCTTGCAGATGCAACTGCAACAGCAGAGCTTTTTACAATTCTGATGAACAGGTATAACTACAGGAATAATAAAAATGTCAGGCAGCTGAAACTGGTTGATTTCAGCAAGGTATATGAGCTGAAAAATACTGCTCCTGATAAATATGTCAGAAGATCTGATACAGTAAGCTGTCTTTAGCTTCTGTATCAGGCTTTGTATTATTCAGTAATTACAAAATTATTAATAACTTCTTAGAGAAATTTTCAAATCTCAGGTAAGCAGGTATAAAAAAAGAGTGCCCTGAACAGGACACTCTCCATATATTAAAGCTTTTAAAGCTGGTCTAGCATTCAACCATCCAGCCGTACTTGTCTTCAACTTTTCCGTACTGTATTCCTTTAAGCTGGTGAAGAAGCTCTGTTGCGAGATCTCCCATTTTTCCGCCGTTGAATACAGCGCTTTTACCTTCATGGTCAATTGAACCAAGATATGTGATTCCTGCCGCAGTACCTGAAACAAACATTTCCTGTGATTCAGCCATTGCTTCTTCGATGGAAATTCTTCTTTCCTCAGTTTTTACACCCATGTCCTGTGCAAGCTTGAGAACTGATTTTCTTGTAATACCTGGAAGTATTGTGTCTCCGAGGTTTGGAGTAACAAGAGTACCATCCTTGAGGTAACAGAAAATATTTGATGAAGAGCCTTCTTCAAGATATTTCTTTTCAATTGCATCGAGGAACACTGCTTCCATGTATCCTTCTTCCATTACTTCATGTTTAGCAAGAGCAGATATTACATAGTTGGATGCTGTTTTCAAACATCCTGTTCCGTACTGGTTGGCTCTTACCCTTTTTGTAGTTGATGCTTTTGAACTTCCTGCTGCAAAGTATGAGCCTACAGGTGTTGCAACTGTAACAACCCATGGATTCTTTGAGATATTTACGCCGATTCCAGGTTCTGTATAAGTAAATGGCCTTATATAGATTGCTTCTGCGCTGAGGAAGTTGTCTTTTTCCCATTCCGGATTATAAACAGGCGCAAAACCGAGTTCCCTGTTTTTTGCAATAACTGTCTTTGATGATTCAACGAAATTTTCAACAGGAAATCCAGGCATATAGAGCCCTGTCATTGAGCTGTTGAATCTTTTTCCGTTTTCATCCGGTCTGAATATTTTAAGAGAACCGTCAGGCTGCGGATAAGCTTTAAGTCCTTCAAAGCATCCCATTGCATACTGGCTTGTGTAGTTGATAATAGGCAGGCCCTTGAAAGTATTTCTTTCCGCCATGAGTTTGTTGAGTTCTGCTTCCGGCATTGAAGCTTCTTCTTCAGGTGTTTTGTGAGGCTGTTCAACATACTCTTCTGACCACTTTGAGTCTTCATATTTTGCAAGATAGACCCAGGGATACATTGTAAGTGAAAATCCTTTTGCCATAGTTGTTCTCCTTCTTTTTATATAAATGTATTAACATATTAAGATCTGAAAAAAATCAGTTTTTTTATGTTGCTGATAAAAATAAAAGAATTGCGGAAAAAAGCAGTATTTACATAAATATTCAAATATTATGCATAAAAAACTTATTTCCTGTTCTTTTCATGATTTTAAATTAGAAAAAAATTCAGGTCAATAGGAGCGGTGAATTTGTTATTGAACGGTATAAAAATATACTGTATATATTAGATTATGATTGATAATATTCTTATTCTTGCAGGGGGATCGGGAACCAGGCTGTGGCCTGCATCACTGAATGATTCTCCCAAGCAGTTTATAAAGGTGAAAAACGGAAAATCTCTTCTCGAACTGACTGTTGAGAGGGGACTTAAACTTGGAATAAAGGGGAAAATAATTATCATCACTCTGGAAAGCCAGCTTGAAGAGGTAATTAAAGAGTGTTCCCCCTTCTATGATACGGGAAAAGTAGCAGTTCTTCCTGAACCTGCTGCCAGAAATACCGCGCCTGCAATTGCAGCTGCATTAACCTATCTCAGACTTAACGGTGAAAGCGGCAGTACTTCTCTTGTGCTTCCCGCGGATCATATGATAGAAAATTTCGATAAATTCAGCGAGAATGTAGCAAGTGCCGATGTTCTCGCGCGGAAAGGATATCTTGTAACGTTCGGTATACCTCCGCAGTATCCCGAAACTGGTTACGGATATATTGAACGGGGTGAAAGTGAAGATCCGGGATTTCGGGTTGCCTCTTTCAGGGAAAAGCCTGATTATGATACAGCTGTTAAATTTCTTGATGAGGGAAACTATTACTGGAATTCCGGCATGTTTGCTTTTTCAACTGAAACATTTCTGAATGAGCTTGCTGCATATTCCCCTTCCATATCTTCTTTATTTGAAAAGCTTACTGATATACCATCACCGCTTCATGAAAGAGGTGTCGATATTGTCATGAGCGGAGGTGAAATTTCAGAGATTTACAAAAGCTCTCCGAAAGATTCAATCGACTATGCTGTCATGGAAAAAAGCACAAAATGCGCCATGGTAAAGGCTGATTTTCAGTGGAATGATATAGGAAGCTGGGACCAGTTTGAAACTATAATGAAGAATCTGGGAAAAGCTGAAAAATTCGAAGTAGATGCAGAGGATAATATTGTATTTTCAGATATTCCTGTTGCTCTATGCGATGTGAAGGATCTTATTGTTGTGATAAAAAACGGCAAGGCTCTTATCTGCAGAAAAGGATCATCACAGAAAGTTAAGGAAATCAGGACAGTTATCGAATCCAATGACAGGAAAGACCTTCTCTGATCATAGCGTATTGAATTGATTAAAGTTATGCAAAAGCCTCTGAAGCTGTGTTCAGAGGCTTTATTTTGTTAAATAAGTATTTCTTAAAAAGGTTTCTTTATTCTGAAAAGCTAAAGGTTTTCAATTTCCTTTTTTAAATTTTCAATTATCTCGAGTGCAAAATTCCTGCTCAGTTCTCTTGCCCCATGTTCTGAAAGCGCCATGTTGAAGTATTTTTTCTTTTCCTCTACCACCATGCCTGAAAGCTCTGATTTTTTTGAATCAGCTGCAATTATAATATCCCTTATCTGAAACCTTTCCTTTTTTGCGTATTCCAGTGTTGATTTTAACTCGGCAATTTCCTCTCCCTGTTTTTTCAGGATTTCAGAAACTATTGTAAGGTCATGAAGTTCCAGTGGATTTGTCGGCTTGTGAGAAGGAACTCCTTCTTTTTCCTTCAGAAACTGGTTGTAACTGTTTATCAGGGAGCCCAGGATCGTATTGATGTTTTTTGAATAGTTTGCCTTGAAATTCTCAAGCTTATCTTTCGGTATATTGTTGATAAGCTTTTTCATGGAATCATTTTCTGTTCTGTATTTGTTTATCTGTATAAGTATGTTCTGAATATTCTTGTCTGATCTTATACCGGGATTTTTTAAAAGAAGTTCCTGGACCTCTTTTATAATGTTGCCGATATCGGAGATGCTCACCTTTGGAGATTCCGGATCCTCTTCCTCTCCGGTTTTTCAGTTCTGTGTTTCAGTTTTACTGTGTTTTTTGATATCAGCCTCTGAAGAAGTATTATATATGTAAGTGATTTAAGAGCTCTGACAGCTTCTTCCAGCCTGTTAAGCGAAGCTGTATCATATTTGAGAGATTCTGTTATGTTGAATACGGAATTTATTATATTATTCTTGTATTCTATTATTCCTTCTTCAACCGCAGAATAGAGTTCACTGACTGCAGATTCAAGTTCCTGTGCAGAGAAATCAAAAAAATCAAACATTTCAACCGGATGTTCCATGACAGATTTGAGGTCAAACCAGTATCCGGTAATTTCTTTCTGAAGATTGTCCATATCTATTACGAATTTACGTGGTTGTTAAAAAAAAATCAATTCATTAATTATTTATTTGTAACTTAATCCAATATGAGATGTTTATCATTATGAAAGATGCAAAAGTCTTTTTCATAATACCTCCTTTAATTATGATCCCCCGGTTTTCCTCCTTTTGCCCGGGGGATTCTTTTTGCCCTTTCAGCAAGTCTAAATCATATTTTTATTCGGCTTTTTCAATCTGCTTCAAAATCTCAGAATAACTGTTCAGAACAGGGGTGTCTGATGAATCGGAAAGAGCCTTGTTTGCCAGAACTTTACCCAGCTGTACCCCTTCCTGGTCAAATGAATTGATATTCCACAGAAATCCCTGAAACATTGTCCTGTTTTCGTAAAATGCGAGAAGAGAACCCAGTACTTCGGGGGTTAGCCTGTCTGCTGCAAGCAGAAGGGAAGGTCTTGATCCTGAAAAGTTTTTGTTCCTGTTTTCATTCTCCTGTCCGAGTGCAAAAGCTGTAATCTGAGCCGCAAGATTTGCATTCAGCTTTTTCTGGCTGCTTGAGCCTTTTGTCTCTATATCTGTGAGATACTGTGATTTCCTGAACCCTATGAATTCAACAGGTACAACATCTGTTCCCTGGTGAAGCTGCTGGTAGAATGAATGCTGCCCGTTTGTTCCCGGCTCGCCGAAATAGACTGCGCTTGTGCTGTAGGTAAGAGGCGAGTTTTCCACATTTACCGATTTCCCGTTGCTTTCCATTATCAGCTGCTGAAGGTGTGCCGGAAAACGGGATAATCCCTGGGAGTAGGGGAGTATGGCTGTTACAGGGTAGCCGGATATATTTCTTTCATAGATGCTTATCAGCGCTGAGAGTAGTGATGCGTTTCTTATGATATCAACTTCAAGGGCATTCAGGTCTGCCTCATGCGCTCCGTCAAGAAGCCGCTGGAAAATATCCTTTCCGAAGGAGAGAGAAAGAATAACTCCTCCAACCGCGCTTGTTGATGAATATCTTCCCCCGATAAAGTCATCTATGAAAAATGAATCAAGAAAGTCATCTGAACCGGCCAGTGGGCTGGTTTCTGATGTAACAGCTATCATGTGTCTGGAAAGATCTGCTTCAGGTGATTTTTCTGAAGCTGTTTTCAGTACAATTTCCCTGTTTGTAAGAGTTTCCTGGGTTGTTCCGCTCTTAGAAACAAGGACAAAGAGGGTTGTTTCAGGATCAATCCTTTCACATACTTCAGCTGCATCATCCGGGTCTACATTTGATATAAACTCACCCTTTAAAAGTGGTTTTCTTCCTTCAGAAGACATATAGCCTTTAAGTGCAAGGTACAGCGCCCTTGGCCCGAGGTCCGAGCCCCCGATTCCGATCTGTACAACTGTGTCGAATTTCTTTCCTGTTGATCCTTTTATCTCTCCTGAATGCACCTTGTCGGCAAAGCTGTAAAATCTTTCCTTCTGTTTTTCATAATTCTTTTTTATATCTTCTGCCTGTTTTGATTTTACTACGCCGAAATCCCCTCTCGTATAATGGTGCATGACAAGCCTGTTTTCTCCCCGGTTCATTATTTCCCCGGCAAGAATAGATCTGTATTTCTCAACTGCCTGAACCTCATCGGAAAGTTCCTGCATGACTGTCAGGACTTTGCTGTCAAGTTCCTTTGCCCCGTAATACATATCAAGACTGCTTCCGCAGTGTACTTTATCTGATTTTATTCTTTCCGGTTCAAGAAGCTCTTTTATATCGGGTTTATCAGCCTGGATAAGTTTTTTGAATGCTTCAGTCTTATCAAGATTTATATAATTAATTGCCATACTTTTTCCTCCGTTTAACAATTATATATGATATTTATTTTCAGTTGATGTTTTTTTCTGTATAAAAGATGTGATTTTTGCTTCAAGGCATGATTTTGTGTTCAGTATATTTAAAGTCTATCTGCTGATTTTTCGGTTAGTTTTAACAGACTATGCAGTTTCTGCCCGATTCTTTTGCACTGTATAGTTTCTGATCCGCCCTTGCAATTATCCTGTCATAATCCTCATCATGCTTGCTGCTTTCTGAAATACCGAAACTCATAGTAAATGATACAGTCTCCTCATTGTATTTTATTCTGAGAGCTTCTATTTCTGACCTTATTCTTTCCACTGAATCAGCTGCCTGTTCTGTACTGCAGTTGAGCATCAGTATTATAAACTCTTCTCCTCCCCACCTTGCAAGTGTATCCTGTTTACGTATGCAGCTTGATATGGTTTCAGCCACTTTTTTTATTACAATATCACCGCATTCATGGCCATGTGTGTCATTGACTTTCTTGAAAAAATCTATATCGCATAATGTTATTGTAAACCCTGTATTTCTCCTTTTATTCTGAAGGAATTCATATCTGATTACTTTTCCGAATCCCCTCCTGTTGTATATCTGTGTCATGGAATCTGTAACACTCTGGAGTTCCAGCTGTTCGAGAAGTTCTTCCTTTTCATTTATAATGACTTTGAAATCCATCCTGAGCTTATGCATTATTGCAAGGTAGATTGCAAGCATAAGAAGGCTTATCTGAACAGGGATTGAAAGCCCTTCTATAATCTGAAGTTCTCTGTAGGCTGTGAGTGTTCTTTTCTGTATTATATCAGTTGCAAGGGGGAGAATCCTCATTACAAGTGCTGTTATATTCAGGGCCAGGATAGTTTTTGAAGAATAATTATGTTTATTCCTGTATTTTCTGTAAAGATATGCAATAAGGCTTATGAGGATAAATATATTTGCAGAATCAATTACCATTCCGGAACTGAATGTTGTGAAAAAATTGATGATTGATATAGCTGAAAAAATCAGAATTACTGTCAGGTAGAAGCTTGTGTTTATTTTATCATTGTAAAAATATCTCCATCCCCTGTAAAGCATCATGTTGCTGATCAGGTATATAAAAGATATGAAGTAGATTGAAATGTTACTGAGATTATTAATATTATACATTATATGAAAAAAGATAAGCATGGGAAGGAGGAAAGCTCCTGTCCAGAAACCTGTTCCCCTGTAGGTTTCCGGTGTCATCAGACGTATCAGGTTAAGAAGAATGCTGAAGAATAGAAGAATGAATGAAGTAAACAGCAGAAATGTAATTTGTTCAATCTGGTACATATTTAAAGCTTAATTCAATGTGTCATGCGGTGCAAGACAGTTGGGGAAAAGTTGTGTTTTAAAGTTATCTGCTTTTATTGAAAACAATTGCTGATAATAAAAAACCTCCTGAAATTTCAGGAGGTCATAATTTATAAGAAATAAAAATATATCTTGTTTTGAATAATCCTGCCAATGGAAAAACAGCCAGTTTATTCTGTTTATATCAGTCTCTGAGCACCATATTCATCGCAGTCTCGTCGCACTGCTCAAGCTTCGGACACTCAAGGCATTCTCTCCACAGTTTTCTGGGAAACTTGTCCTTGTCTGTGAGGCTGAATCCCATCTTTTTAAAGAAGTCAACCTGGTATGTAAGGACAATAATCTCCGGAACTTTAAGCCTCCGTCCCCTTTCAATAAGGTCTTTGACCAGTGCCCTGCCGATACCTTTTCCGTGATAATCCTCATCAACTGCAAGCGCCATTATCTCGCCAAGATCATCCCACAGAAGGGTGAAGGCACCGCAGCCAACAACCCTTCCTGACCCGTTTTCCGCAACAAGGAAATTCTGAAGCATTGATATAATCTTGTACTTGCTTCTCATCAGCATGAGACCTTTGGATGCCATGCTGTTTGTGAGAGTAAAGATTGCATCAATATCCTCGACAGTTGATTCCCTTATTATTATATCATCCATAGTTTCCTACTTTTCGTGGATAGTCGCCATTGTCTTTATAGCTCCCACCTGTCCAGTTTCAGCTTCAATCTGTTTGTGTACAATTGCTGTAACACCAGTTGAGAGTCCGAAGAGGTTTATGAAGCCTGTGGCATCGCTCTGGTTGTAGTCGCTTTCTCCGAATGATGCGAGGTCCTCAATATAGAGAGAGTAGGGTGATTTTCTTCCGCCTACAAGTACATTTCCCTTGTAGAGGTCAAGTCTTACAGAACCTGTCAGGAATTTGCTGCTTTCCTCCATGAATGCTTCCATGGATTCCCTGAGTGTTGTAAACCATTTTCCTGTATAGATGAGCTCTGAGTATTTGATAGCCATAAGCTGTTTATAGTGCAGCGTATCGTTATCAAGTGTAATCATCTCAAGTTCCTGGAGCGCCTTGTTGATCACTGTACCTGCGGGAGTCTCGTATACACCGTGGCTCTTCATCCCAACTGTTCTTGTTTCTACAATATCAGATCTTCCGACACCGTTTCTTCCGGCAATTTCATTGAGTTTGTCAACAAGATTGTATGGAGAGAGTTTTTCCCCGTTAAGAGCAACTGGAAAACCTTTTTCAATATCTATTGTAACTGTTTCCACTTTATCAGGAGCATTCTGGGGAGAAACAGTTCTCTGGAAAATTGTTTCAGGTGGTGTTACCCATGGATCTTCGAGTTCGCCTCCCTCATGGCTTGTGTGCCAGATATTTTCATCCCTTGAGTAGATATTCTTCTTTGTAATGTTTCCAAGCGGAATATTGTGCTTTTTGGCATATTCAATTGCAGCTTCCCTTGAGTTGATATCCCAGACTCTCCAGGGAGCAATAACTTTAAGGTGAGGCGCAAGAGCCTTGTATGTAAGCTCGAACCTTACCTGGTCGTTACCCTTTCCTGTACATCCGTGGCATACTGCATCGCAGCCTTCCTTGAGAGCAATTTCTACCTGTCTTTTTGCCTGTGCAGGTCTTGCGATTGATGTCCCCAGGAGGTATTTACCTTCATAGATAGCTCCTGCCCTGATCATCGGATATACATAGTCTTTTACAAGTTCTTCCTTGATATCCTCGATATAGAGTTTTGAAGCCCCTGACTTGAGTGCTTTCTCCTCCATGCCGTCCCAGTCTTCCGTCTGCCCTGATGCCACACACACGCAGATTACTTCAGAGCCCGGATAGTTTTCTTTAAGCCATGGAATAATTATTGATGTATCAAGACCGCCTGAATAGGCGAGACATATTTTTTTTACCGGTGTTTCTTTGTTTGCCATTTTATCATACCTCCGAATTATAAATTAAAATCTTTAAGAACAGTTTTCAGTATTTCGATTCCCTCATCTATTTCCTTCTCAGAAATGATAAGCGGCGGTGCTATTCTTAAAAATGTTTTCCCGGACTTGAGAACTATGAGTCCGTTTTTCTCACATCTTGAAATAACTTTTTTTATGAGGTCCCCGTCAAAACCTTCAGGCTGCTTTATTTCGAGTCCCTGAAGCATTCCGCATCCCCTTGTTTCCCCTGTGAAAGAGAACATTTCAGATACTTCATTGAGTTTCTTTTTAAGGTATTCCCCTTTTGCCTGTACTTCGAAAAGGAAGGGGGGATTAAGCACTATATCGAGGACTTTTCCGGCAACTGCTGTAGTAACAGGTCCTCCACCGAATGTTGTACCGTGGTCTCCCACACTTACAATTTCATTGATTTTCTTGGGGATAAGGGTTGCGGACAAAGGGAGTCCTGCAGCAAGAGGTTTTGCAAGTGATATT
Organism: Spirochaetia bacterium; assembly: GCA_963662265.2. GTDB lineage: Bacteria > Spirochaetota > Spirochaetia > CADAEX01 > CADAEX01. The sequence goes on from CAXXHA010000040.1 coordinate 31,422, forward strand.
ATATCAGGCTCAAGACCAATCATTGATGATGCAAAAGGCCAGCCTGTTCTTGCAAGACCTGTCTGAACTTCATCAGCGATAAGCATGATGTCGAATTTTCTGCACAGTTCATTCAGTTTCTTTGCAAACTCTTCAGTCATCATCATGAGTCCGCCTTCTCCCTGTATTACTTCAACAATTACTGCGGCAAAGGAGGAATCAAGTTTTTCCTCTAGCGCCTTAACATCGTTGTATGGTGCGAATTCAACTCCGGGAACAAGCGGTTCAAAAGGTTTCTTGTATCCATCGTTATATGTGCATGAAAGAGATCCCATTGTTCTCCCGTGGAATCCGTTTTCAAAGGCAAGGATTTTATAGTTTCCTTCCCCCTTTGTCTTATTTGAATAGAGACGTGCGTATTTTATAGCTGCTTCATTCGCCTCTGATCCGGAGTTTCCGAAATGAACAGCATCAAATCTTCCGAGTCCGGTGAGTTTTTCCGCAAGAAATACAGAAGGTTCGGATGTGTAAAGGTTTGAAGTGTGTATAACCTTTTTCATCTGCTCACATGCAATTTCTGCAAGATCCTCTCTTCCGTGCCCCAGTGCATTTACAGATATACCTGATCCGAAATCCAGGTATTTTTTTCCTGTCGGATCATAAAGATAAACACCTTCACCTTTCTCAAAAACTAGAAAATCGGAAGCGTAGTTATTTGGAAAAGGAACGCTGTGAACTCTCGATCTTTTTACCATTGTATATTTCCTCTCTTTTATTCGCAGGTCGGGTCTAATACCCCGCAGCTTGCTGCGTAATTTTTAAAATAAGTAAGATTTAAATTGTATATAGTTTTTGAGTCCTGGACCCGACATACAATCCATTCCTTACAGAATCACATACCCCGATGCTTGCGGCGGGGGGTGTGATTATTTTTTTCAGTTTTGCTTTCAGCAGCTTTCAGAAGAACTGCTTTTCATGCCAACGGGGAATAATCTGAAATAAACATGACTTTTTCAGCCTTTTTTAATCGATTTCTCCTTCCCGTTTTATATCTATAAAATTAAAGTATAATACTTGTTCCTTTCTTTTCGCTGAGAATGTTTTCAAGATCCCCGCTTTCCCTGTATTCCCCTATGCTTATAGCACCGACTCCCTCTTTGAGGGCAGATACAGATGACCTTACCTTGGGGATCATTCCTCCAGAAATAACATTATCTTCAATTTCCTTTTCAATTTCCTTTTCTGTCATGATGTTTATGACTTTTCCTTCCTTCATGACACCCGGGATATCAGAGATGAAGAAAAGCCTGTCTGCTTTTAAATCAGATGATACTGCAAGGGCTGCTTCATCTGCGTTGATATTGAGCGCTGTTCCTTCATTATCCATTGATGTTGATGAAACAACCGGGACAACTGATTTTTCAAGCAGAATTTTCAGGATTTCACTCTTAACATCAGTGACAATACCTGTATGGGAATCGCTGCTCCGTCTTTTTCCTGTAAAGAGAAAACAGTCACTTCCGCTCAGGCCCATGGCATTAAGCCCGGCAGTATTTGCAAGCCGTACAATCTCCTTGTTCATCCTCCCTGAAAGCACCATATCAACAACTTCCATTTCCTCTTCTGTTGTAAGCCTGATTCCGTCTACAAACTGAGGTTCATGTCCGAATATCTTGCTGATTCTTGATACTTCAGCTCCCCCGCCGTGAACAAATACAAAAGAGTATTTGCCGATGAGCTTTTTCATTTCAATAAACAGAGCTTTCATTGCCTCTTTGTCAGATGCAGCCCTGCCTCCTGTTTTTATTACAATTATTTTTTTATCCATAATCCTGCAGAAATCTCCGTTAATTCTTTGCGGAAGCTTTTATAACATCAGCTTCCTTTTTTCCTGTCTGCTGTTTTATAATTCGCCGTAAACTCTTAAACCGCTGGTTTCCCTGAGTCCGAACCTTATATTCATATTCTGAACAGCCTGTCCAGATGCTCCCTTTACAAGGTTGTCTATTGCTGAAAAGAGAATTACAGTGCTTCCCTGTACCTGCCATGCTATATCGCATCTGTTTGATCCCCATACATCCCGTGTTTCCGGAAGAGTGCTTCCTTTAAGGTTTACAAATGGCGAACCAGCATAAAAATCATCATATACAGCCTTGATATCATCTTCTGTTATATCTTTCGCCATTTCAAAAGCCGATGTTACATGCATTCCACGTTTAAGAGGAACGAGATGGGGAGTAAACATAAGGTCCAGCGAATCATCGAAATAATTAATCTCTTTCTTTATCTCTGTGAAGTGCCTGTGTGTCTGTCCCGGGAGGTATGCGCATGTGTTTTCTGTTCTTTCACAGAAAATATTGCCTATTTTCGCTTTTTTCCCGGCTCCTGAAATACCTGACATTGCATTTGTTATGATTTTACCCTTTATAAAACCTTTTGATGCAAGAGGAAGGATAGGGAGCAGGGTACATGTCGGGTAGCAGCCCGGGTTTGCTATAATATCATATTTTTTTATATCATCATGATAGATTTCACATAACCCGTATACAGACTCTGAAAGAAGGTCTTTTCTCGGAGCTTCTTCCCCGTATGCCTGAAGAAAAAGCTCGCTTTCCTTTATTCTGAAATCTGCTGAAAGGTCTACAACTACAGATTTTCCGAAAAAAGGCTCGCAGATTTTTGCGGAAGCAAGATGGGGAAGGCCGGCAAATACAACATCGGGATTTGCTTTTACAGCATCCTTTATATCAACCATTTTACCGTTCCATTTTGCTGTTTTTTCAAATACAGCCTTTCCGATTCCCGGATCAACAGCTTCAAGCTCTGTCCCCTGTTTTGATGATGAAACAGGTATTATCTCTTTAATATCAGGATGCTCTGAAAGGAGTCTTAAGAGAACCATTCCTGTATACCCTGTTGTGCCTAAAATTACAGCTTTCATTAATTTCCTCCTGGTTTTCGCTTTTTAAATATCACTATCGAGTACTTTCTCTCCGAGAAAGTCTCTTAGCGTATTGCAAAATAGGTTTTGCAATTTTTCGAGCACTTTCCTTTGGAAAGTCTCTGTCGTTAATGCCTAAAACAAAGTTTTTGGCATTTCTATATTTCCAGTCCGGGAAACCTGGTTCTGATATTCTCAAGAAAATTTTCACCATTCATCCCTTCTTTTATAACCATAAAAACAGTGTCATCGCCTGCTATTGTTCCGATGATTTCCTCAAGTTCCAGGTTGTCGAATGCCAGTGCCACTGTCATTGCATGTCCTGAAAAAGTCCTTACAACTCCCATGTTGCCAGAGAAGTTGATGGAAAGAAATCCCCTGTTTATATCCATTATATTTCTTTCTTCCGATACTTTCTGAAGTTCCTCTTCAACAAGTGAATAGTAATAACCCCTGTCAGTATCAGGAACTTTACTGACCTTCAGCAGTTTAAGGTCTCTTGACAATGTAGCCTGTGTAACATTAAAGTTTTTACTACTGAGAAGCTCCAGAAGCTTCTCCTGACTGTCAATTTTATTTTCTTTTATAAGTTTTTTAATAATTTTCAGTCTGTCTTTTCTTTCATTCATATTAATATCCGTATATTTATTCTTTAAATATGTATAAATATACATTAAATATATTTTCTGTGCAATAGAAAGCTTTAAATAAAGTTATTTTTAGCAGGATGACAACAGAATATTCTGAATGAAATGTATTCAGGACAGACTTAATATTTCATGGGGACAATATGGGTAAGGTTGTAATATTGGGAATGAGCGGAGGTGTTGATTCATCAATGGCTCTCAGAAAGCTGAAAACGGAATATGACCGTGTAATCGGGGTAAATCATGTGGTTTTCAAAGGGGTGAAATCAAGCAGCAGCGAAGTACTTGAGAGGGCCGAAAAAATTTGCAGAGATGAGGGTGTCCCTTTTTATTTGATTGATATTACTGAAAAATTTAAAAACTGTGTTATTGATAATTTTATTAATTCCTATATAGAAGGTACTACTCCCAATCCCTGTGTAATCTGTAACCAGACAATCAAATTTACAGCATTTTTTGATGCTGTACGGGAACTGCTCCTTGAAAAAGGGGAAATAACAGATAAGGATGAACTTGTTTATTCAACCGGCCACTATGTGCAGACTGTCACTGATGGTGAATCTGTATTTCTGAAGCGTTCACTTGACAGGACCAAGGACCAGAGTTATATGCTTTACAGGCTCGGGATGGATATTCTGAGGCGGTGTGTTTTTCCACTCGGAAGATCTCTAAAGAAAAATGTAGTTTCAGAAGCTGCCGAAGCAGGGCTTCCTTTCAAGAGTATCAAGGAAAGTCAGGATATATGCTTCATAGAAGGGGAATATTCCGATTTTATCAGAGAAAACAGTTCTATTGTAAGCAGACCGGGAAAAATCATCGATACAAACGGTGAATACCTTGGCAAACACAGGGGATATATCAATTATACAATCGGCCAGAGGAAAGGACTCGGGCTTGGTAACGGCCCATGGTTTGTTGTTAAAATAGAGCCTGAAACAAATACAGTAGTTGTCGGCAGAGCGGAAGACCAGGGGCTGAATGCTTTTGAAGTTGAAGATATTAACTGGTTTATTGATTTTGAAAAGGCTGAAAACCGTTTTCCCCTTCTTACAGATTCTGAAATAGAAAAATCTGGTAATGAGCATGAGGACGGTTTAAAAACAGCATCGATAGACAGAGATTCTTCCCCTTCACTGTCAGGCACAGCAGATCTTGGATGCGGGTATTTTATAGAGAATGAACTCAGGTGTTATGTCCAGGTAAGGTACAGTTCCGCTATAAGGAAATGCAGGGTAAGGAAAGGGGAAAACGGCAGGGTTCTTGTAATACTTGATGAGAAAGCTGTTATTACTCCAGGCCAGTCTGCAGTATTCTACAGCGGCGATATAGTGCTGGGCGGCGGAATTATCAGCAGGTATTAGCTGTAAAGTATACCCTTTTATTTGTTTTCAGTTTTATTCGCAGGTCGGATCTAATGAGGCTTTCCTTCTTGTCTTCACTCTCCTGGGAATGTCCGCGTAAGACGCGGCCACTCCTCTCGTTCATTTTACAATACCAACAGCTTGCCGGGGGGGTATGTGATTGAAAGGAATGGGTATTCATGCTGAGCCGAATGCTTGAAGATTATTTCAATGATAATCCTGAAAGATATCATATGTAAAAAATGAATATTTTTGTTATAATTAATTTTACAGGGTGTTTTAAATAATAATTATTTAAAACACCCTGTAAAATTAATCAGAGGTGCTTTTTGCAGATACTGAATATTGCAAACCCTTTCAAAGGGGCAGTTGTTTACTATAAAGATGTTACAGACTCTACAATGAATGAT
>CAXXHA010000041.1:0-62545 GCA_963662265.2 Spirochaetia bacterium
GATCACACTTCCCGGTTTTACAGATCTTGTAATCCATGTGTTACCGCCTATAATCGCGCCTTTGCCAATAACTGTTCTTCCGCCCAGAATTGTTGAATTGGCATATATTATAACTTCATCCTCAATATCCGGATGTCTCTTTTCTCCTATTCTGGGGTTGCTCCTTCCTTGTCAAAGGGGGAAAGCGCACCAAGAGTTACTCCCTGGTACAGTTTAACATTATTTCCTATAGTTGTTGTTTCACCTATTACTACACCTGTTCCATGGTCAATGAAAAAGCTTTCTCCAATTGAGGCTCCAGGGTGGATATCAATACCTGTTCGCGAATGGGCTCTTTCAGACATGATTCTGGGAATTATTGGAACTCCGTGATTGTAGAGGCTGTGAGCAATTCTGTGAGTTGCAATAGCTTCAAGAAAGGGGTAGCTGAAAACAATCTCATCAAGAGAAGATGCAGCAGGATCGCCTTCTTTTGCAGCTTTTATATCAGTTATCAGTATTCTCCGTATTTCCGGAAGTTCTTTAATAATATCGTAAAGTGCCTGGTAAGCTTTCTCGTTACAGTCGCAGTTGCTGCATTCATTCTCTCTGCACATATACCTGAAGCTGTCTTTCAGGTATTTTATAAATCTGTAGCTTATATACCTGAGTCTTTCATTTATATAAAAGCTGATTTCATCAGGTGATATCTTGTCTCTGCTGAAACAGCCCGGAAAAAGAATAGTCAGAAAACCGTCAAGAACTTCATATACACCTTCACGGCCTGATTTTCCAAGTTCTTCACCTGTAGTGACATGGTAGTCGGTTTTTATGCTTTTTTCCAGCTGGTCAGTTACATCAGGAATGATGTCGTTCATAAAATTTTTGATTTCCATAGATCTCAGAATATTCAATATATATCTAAAAATCAAGGAAAAAGTTTTTTAATAAATTCAGACAAGCTGATGAAGGATTAAAAAAAACATTGACATCCGGGTAAAAAGAGATGAAAATTTTACTTAGGTTCATAACAGAGCAAACTGCGTTAATTACAATTATTTTTAAGGGGTATTTATTGTGAGAAAAATTAAACACATCTCATTAACTGCCGCTTTATTATTTCTTCCTTTAGTACAGGCATTCAGCGAAAACAGTATGGATAAAGCTGCAGCAGGATCAAATATACCGATGTATTGTGTTATTGCATCGGTTATAGCGCTGCTGTTTGCAGTATTCTTTTACAGGAAAATGATGGGGGCTCCTGAAGGAACTGACACAATGAAGGAAATTGCCCAGAGTGTCAGGGAAGGAGCTTATGCCTATCTTGCAAGGCAGTACAAAGTTGTAACAATTGTTTTTATAATCCTTGTAGTAATATTTTACATACTTGCAGTAATGGGTGTGCAGAATCCTTTTGTTCCAGTAGCTTTTCTGACCGGAGGTTTTTTCAGCGGTCTTTGCGGTTTCCTGGGAATGAAAACTGCTACAAATGCATCTTCAAGAACTGCCCAGGGAGCAAGTATAAGTCTAAACAGCGGTCTACAGGTGGCTTTCAGAAGCGGTGCTGTAATGGGGCTTGTTGTTGTCGGATTCGGTCTTCTCTATATTTCCATCTGGTATATTATTCTTGATAAACTTGTTTATACTGCTGCCCATATGGCGGAAGGTCTGAAATTTGCAGGCTTGATCCTTGTCCATGAAGGAATGGATCCTGGTGACAGGCTTGTCGAAATAACAACCACAATGATTACCTTTGGTATGGGTGCTTCTACACAGGCTCTTTTTGCACGTGTAGGGGGCGGAATTTATACGAAAGCAGCTGATGTCGGGGCTGACCTTGTCGGTAAGGTTGAGGCTGGTATACCTGAAGATGATCCGAGAAATCCTGCAACAATTGCAGACAGTGTAGGGGATAATGTAGGTGATGTAGCAGGTATGGGAGCTGACCTTTACGAAAGCTACTGCGGTTCAATACTTGCAACAGCTGCTCTTGGCGCTGCTCTTCCCTCTGTCAGCGGAATGTCTCCTCTTCAGGCTGTAACTGCACCTATGCTTGTTGCAGCAGCAGGAATTGTCCTTTCAATCGCAGGAATATTTATGGTCAGGTGCAAGGAGAACGCATCCCAGAAAACCCTTTTAAAGAGCCTTCTTGTCGGCACACTCGGCAGTTCTATTCTAATTCTTGCTGCTGTTGCTGTTATGGCAGCCGGCGGCATGATTACATGGGGAGTGTTCGGAGCTGTAGTGTCAGGGCTTGTCGCTGGTGTTATTATAGGCCAGATAACTGAATATTACACTTCTGATGAATTTGCACCGACTAAAGGGATTGCAGAACAGACCCAAATGGGGCCTGCTACAACAATAATTGACGGCTTTGCAACAGGAATGTTTTCGACAGGCTGGTCTGTAATTATAATTGTTATATGTATTATTTGTGCATTTACATTTGCAGGCGGGTATACAAATATGGCGCTTGGGCTTTACGGAATCGGTTTTGCTGCTGTGGGTATGCTTGCAACTCTCGGAATAACACTTGCTACTGATGCTTACGGACCGATAGCAGACAACGCTGGGGGTAATGCGGAAATGAGCGGTCTCGGGGAAGAAGTCCGGGAACGTACTGATGCTCTTGATTCGCTGGGTAATACTACTGCTGCTACCGGTAAGGGATTTGCCATAGGATCTGCCGCATTGACTGCAATGGCTCTTCTTGCAGCTTATATAGAAGAGGTGAGGATCTGGATTGGAAGGCTTGCTTCATCTGCATCAGATGGTATTTACAGGGTCGGTGATGTCCTTTTCAGTGCAGATGGTTCTGTTCCCGGTACTGTTGCGGTAAAAAGTGCTGCTATATCTGATTTTATTCAGGCTTATAATCTTACTATAATGAACCCGAAACTGTTGAGTGGATTATTCATAGGTTCAATGATGGCATTTGTTTTCTGTGCCTTTACTATGAAAGCTGTTGGACGGGCGGCAGGAGATATGGTTAATGAAGTGAGACGGCAGTTCAGGGAGATTCCCGGAATCCTTGAAGGAAAATCAAAACCTGATTATGCAAGCTGTGTTTCTATTTCCACAAAAGGAGCGCAGAAAGCAATGGTTCTGCCTTCTTTTCTTGCAATATGTGTCCCTGTTTTTACAGGCCTTTTACTTGGTGTCGCAGGTGTGATGGGGCTGCTTGCTGGAGTCCTTACAGCAGGTTTTGTGCTTGCTATTACGCTTAATAATGCAGGCGGAGCATGGGATAATGCCAAGAAGTATATTGAAAAAGGGCATTACGGCGGAAAAGGCTCTGATGCGCATAAGGCCGGTGTAGTGGGGGATACTGTAGGAGATCCTTTTAAAGACACATCAGGACCGTCACTTAATATTCTTATCAAACTTATGGCTATGGTTTCTGTTGTTTTCAGCGGTGTTATAGTAAGATTTGGCCCGATGATTGCTGAACTTCTTAACATGAAATAACTGTATAAATCCCGGTTATTCAATATAGCCGGGATTAGTTGTTTACTTTTACCTGATTTATTCGCAGGACGGGTCTAATATCCCGCTGCCTGCAATAAACCAGTACACGCCGGAACTGCTGACAAAGGGAGTGGGATAATTCATCAGTGCTTCATTTAATGTCTAATTGTTTCGTTATGGATAATATGAATCAGTCTTTAATTATTGTTTTTCAATACCATAAAATTATTTTTTGAATTTGATTTTTTAATGAATTATAGTTAAAATGGTTTCTTGTGAAATATTGTATTGCGGAATACACAATGTGAAATTATTATTAATTCCTGCATTTAAGATGGATGGAATACCTGATAAAATTACATGATGCAGTAGACGTTGCAAAATAAATTGCACAGCAAATAAATGAAATAATAATTGTGTAGAATAAAAATGGTTTTAATCAGATTCTTTATCTAATTTTGCTTTGAGATAATATTAAAGCTTATGATAAAAATCTGAAATTAATAAAAAAGGAGTTAACCATGGGAGAACGTGGTGAGTGGGGTACCCGTGCAGGCTTTATTCTTGCTGCTGTAGGTTCAGCTATCGGACTGGGAAATATATGGCGATTTCCGTATATGACAGCAAGTAACGGAGGAGGAGCATTCTTAATTGCTTATATTGTTGCTCTTATAACTGCAGGTATACCTATCATGATTCTGGAATTCGGTCTTGGTCATAAAATGAAAAGATCAGCGCCCGGAGCTTTCAGAAAACTCGGAGCAAAATGGGAATGGATAGGATGGTGGCAGGCTGCTGTTTCATTCAGTATTGCTGTATATTATGTGGCAATTATCGGATGGGCAATCAGCTATATAGTACATTCATTCGGACTTAACTGGGGAGAAGATACAAAGGGCTTCTTCTTCGGAAAATACCTTGGTCTTTCTGATGGACCGTTTAATCTTGGTGGAATACAGCTCAAGGTTTTTATTCCTCTCATTATTGTATGGGGGCTTAACTATACAATTCTTATGGGCGGAGTTAAAAAGGGAATAGAAAAGGCAAGTAAAATAATAATGCCTGTTCTTATTGTGCTGATTATTGTTATTGCTATCAGAGGTATAACACTTCCTGGAGCAGCTGCTGGTCTTGATTACATGTTTAAACCTGATTTCAGCAAGATTCTAGACGGAAGAGTATGGGTTGCAGCTTACGGGCAGATATTTTTCAGCCTATCAGTTGCTTTTGCAATCATGATAACTTACTCAAGTTACCTTCCTGAAAAAACAGATATTGTAAACAATGCTTTTATAACATCTTTTGCAAACTGCGGTTTCAGCCTTCTTGCAGGTATCGGCGTATTCAGTATTCTCGGATACATGGCACAGGCTCAGGGCGTTGCTGTAGAGGAAGTTGCAGGAGCTGGTGTTGGTCTTGCGTTTATAGTATTCCCTCAGGCAATTAACACACTTCCGGGACTTAACAGTATATTCGGTGTTCTTTTCTTCGGTTCACTCGTATTTGCAGGTCTTTCTTCAAGTATGTCTATAATTGAAGTATTTAATGCAGGAATCATGGATAAATTCAACATGTCAAGAAAGAAAGCTCTTTCATGGTCATGCGGTGTAGGTTTTGTTGTTTCTGCTGTCTTTGCAACAGGAGCAGGTCTTTATATTCTTGATATAGCAGATCACTTTATCATGAACTACGGTGTTGCTCTCGGCGGTCTTGTCGAAGCAATTGTTATTGCGTGGATTCTCAAGAAAGTACAGTTTATTAAAGATCATGTTAATCCTATATCAGATTTTGCTATAGGCGCATGGTGGGATATCTGTCTTAAGTATATTACTCCTATACTTCTTGGTATTATGTTAATCAATAACCTCTATCAGGATATTGTTAATCCTTACGAAGGTTATCCGATTGCTGCTCTCATGGTTATGGGTGTTGCAGTTGCAACAATAGGAATTATAGCCGGAGTTGTTGTAGCTAAAATGAAAGGTTCTGAGGAATTCACAGCTCTTTCACCGGAGGGGGAATAAGATGAGTACTGGTGCAGTAGTATTTATGGTTTTTGCAATTGCTGTCCTGTGGGGCGGTCTTGCAGTTTGCCTGAGAATTGCAATTAAAAACAAAGATAAATAAGGGCTGTCATTAGTGATGTGAATTATTAAATTCTGACAGCATAATAAATTTTATAAGGACTGAATTCTGTAATATACAGGAATCAGTCCTTTTTTAAATTTCAGTATTTTAAAATGTTTCGAGTTCTCTGAATAGCGAAGGTAGTATCACGGAAAGGTTTGTAAAATCAGTAATATAATGAAGCGCGGTTTCTTTTAAATAATTTTCCATTTCATCAGGATGATGAAAACTTTCAGGCAGTAAATGTTCTTTTTCCGCTTCAGTTGTATCGACCCCTGTCCATATCCTGCTTCTGAGTTCGCTTCCCCCTTTTGTTTCCCTTACAAAATGACAGATTGATCCTTCATTAGCACATACCGCTGTCCAGTTGTTTCCTGTTTTTGAACAGCAGTCTATACCACATTCAGCTGGTGAGTGATAGGACATTAGCGAGTCATGAATTATTTCTTCGGAAGTTTTTTCCCTGTATATGACATTAACTCCCCATAATCGCCTGTTGTACGGTAGATTGCTGTTAAGAAGCTGTTTTCTGTCATCATTATCAACATACACGGAAATATGTTCTTCAGGGTTCCATATTTTATACCGGTCTGAATCAACAGGATGCCATGAAAAAAACCAGTCAAACATTTCAGGAGTAATATCCGGCAGACTGAGGTGAAATGCGATATAGCCTGTCCCGTCAGGCAGCAGGCTGTATCCTGATTCATACTGATGATATCCGTTTTCAGTTAGTAAATGGAAATTTTCAACAGGCAGTGTATATTTATTCGGTATAACAGAATTTAAAACACTGTTGATTGTTTTTTTGTCAGGATATTTAACATTCCGTAAGGAATATTTATTATATGTTTTTGAAACATGAGATTTTTTTTTATTCGGGGACTTTTTAGAATCCACAGAAAACTCCTGTATTGAAAATAAAAAAAGTAAACAGGTGTTTACAAAATAATTTTAACCTGAAAAAAGATTTTTTGGAAGTTTAAAAATGGAAAAATAATTCCAAAAATTGTTTTCTTTACAGTACTAAAATTCATTTATATAATATCAGAAACATATTTTCTGGTAACAGTTTCAATACTGATATCATCAAAATGATACACCAAGAGGTTCTAGTGGATAGTTCTGTAAAGAATAAAAGGGACAGGTCATTAACCGAGAGGAAAATAAAAACAGCTGCCTATCAGCTGTTTGCAGAAAAAGGTTTTAAATCAACAACAATCAGAATGATTTCTGAAAAATCCGGATGCAATGTAACACTGATATCCCGTTATTTCGGAAGCAAAAAAAACCTTTTCAAGACAATCATTGAAGAGGAGTTTAAGACTTTCAGCCGGCAGAGGATTGACTCCCGGGAAACTGAGTCCCTTTCTGAGGAACTAAAGTATTTCTTCCGTGAATCAATGGATATGCTTTATAATAATGAACGTTTTTACAGACTTATTATAAGGGAAACTATTACTGAGGCCTGGTATGGTAAAATAGTGGAAACTGTCCATAAAGATGGAGAAGATCTGCTCAAAAAAAGGCTTTGTAGACTTATAGAAAATAATTATATAGAAAGCAGTATTGATCCTGAAAAAATGTCCCATATGATATTTCATTTTCTCAGTGGACTGATTTTACGCTATCTTATGTTTTATTACAGAAGAATAGATGATCTTGAAGAGGAGATTTGTTTTTTCATTGAGACTGTATGCAGATAAAAAAACCGGACCAATGGTCCGGTCTAATATGAATAAATATCTATTCTAAAATAAGCTCTAGCTCCAGAATGTCTTGAGCATTGGTGCTATAACAAGTGAAACAACAGCCATCAGCTTGATAAGAATATTGAGTGACGGTCCTGAAGTATCTTTGAACGGGTCACCTACTGTATCACCTACAACAGCTGCTTTGTGCGCATCAGAACCTTTTCCTCCGCCGGCACCAGCTTCAATCATTTTTTTCGCATTGTCCCATGCACCGCCAGTGTTTGACATGAAGATTGCAAGAACAACACCTGATGCAGTAACACCTGTAAGAACACCTGCAAGCATTTCAATACCGCCGATAAAACCTACAGCAACCGGAGTAACAGCTGCAATGATCCCTGGAAGAAGCATTTTCTTGAGAGCAGATGCAGTACTGATATCAACACATCTTTTGTAATCCGGTGTATCTTTATCTTCAAGAATTCCCGGTTTTTCTCTGAACTGTCTTCTTACTTCTTCAATCATTGCAAATGCAGCCTGTCCTACAGCGCTCATTGACATGGATGAGAAAAGGTAAGGTATTACAGCGCCTAAAAGAACACCTGCAATAACTTTTGTATCAGTAAGATTTATATTTTCAACACCTGCTGTTGCCTGGAATGCTGTAAAAAGGATAATTGCTGTGAGAGCAGCAGAACCAATTGCAAAACCCTTACCGATAGCGGCAGTTGTATTTCCAACTGAGTCGAGGCTGTCTGTGATATCTCTTACACTTTCATCGAACCCGGCCATTTCCGCCATACCGCCGGCATTATCTGCAATAGGACCGTAAGCATCAACTGCAAGCTGGATACCAAGTGTTGCAAGCATTCCAAGAGCAGCAATAGCAACACCGTAAAGACCAGCAACGAAAAAACTGCAGAGAATTGCAGCTGCAATTACTATAATTGAAGGAAAGCAAGAAAGCATTCCTACGCCCATTCCTGTGATAAGTGTAGTTGCCGGTCCTGTTTCACATGCATCTACGATAGACTGAACAGGTTTCTTGTCAGTACCTGTGTAGTATTCTGTGAGCATTCCGATAACAACACCTGCAGCGAGGCCGAATACAGAAGCAAGAAATACATCAACAGGTCCTGTACCTGCATTGAATGTTTCCCCTTCAAAAAGCCATATACAGAGAGGATATGTGAGTGCTGCAGCAATAATAGCAGCTCCGAAAGATCCTGTGTTAAGCGCTTTCTGTGGATTTGATCCTGGTTTTGCTTTTACCATGAATATACCGATTACTGAAGCAAAAATACCAACAACGCAGAGAAGAAGCGGAAGTGATACGAGTTTGAATTTCATGGAAGAAGTTGCTTCAACTGCAACTCCGAGAATCATACATCCTACAATTGATCCCACATATGATTCAAAAAGGTCTGCTCCCATTCCTGCAACATCACCAACATTGTCACCAACATTGTCAGCAATTACAGCAGGGTTTCTCGGGTCATCTTCCGGAATACCAGCTTCAACTTTACCTACAAGGTCAGCCCCTACATCTGCAGCTTTTGTAAATATACCGCCGCCTACTCTTGCAAAAAGAGCTATAGATGATGCGCCGAGTGAAAAACCTGAAAGAATAGGAAGAATATTATTCCCCAGCATTTCAACAGAATTACCGATTATTTTTGTTGCGAAAAAGAGAACAAGGAATACTCCAAGAAGAGCAAGGCCTACAACACTCATACCCATTACCGATCCCCCAGCAAATGAGATGTTAAGTGCTTCTGTAAGTCCTTTATCTGCAGCTGCAGTAGTTGTTCTTGCATTTGAAGCAGTAGCTACTTTCATTCCGATGTACCCTGCAAGAGCTGAACATACAGCGCCAAGCACAAATGAAGCAGCCTGAAGTTTGATAAAGCCCTGGTTTGCAATCATCAGAAAAACAGCAACAATCAGTACAAACGGAATAAGCATTTTATATTCTCTGGAAAGAAAAGCCATAGCTCCGTCAGCCACATAACCATTGATTTTTTTCAGATCACCTTTTTCAATCGGCTTCTTGTAGATCCATTTGGTCCTTATAAATGCATAGGCCAATGCAAGTATACTGCCGATTACAGTTGCATACAATGCAAATTCGATTTTCATAAAACCCACCCTTTTAAAAAAATATTTTAAATGCCATAAAATAAATACAGATTTTATACCCAAATTCAGTCAGGATCAATAGTAAAACTGTTTTTTTATGAGAAAAAGTAATTGAATAAAAAAAAAGGATGCCAATGTTTTATAGAGAGATTTTCAGACAAAGTAAATTTTACTTGACCATGTACTTAAATTAAGTTTTAATTTATTAAAACATTTTAATTGATTCCGACTACGCGGTCGGAATACTGCAGTGGTTTTTTACAGCAGGTTAGTTACTGCGGCAGTTTAAAAAAGTGTTTCTAATACTACAGGAGGATTTATAATGATCTGGAATCCGGATGCAGAAACAGCTGATAAAAAAGATATGAGGCAGCACCAGGTGGAAAGCCTTAGAAATCTGGTTGAAATGGTTTACAATAATGTTCCTTTTTATAAGAGAAAATTTGATGAGGCCGGGGTAAAACCTGAGGATATTGTAACACTTGATGACATTCAGAAACTTCCGTTTACAACAAAATATGAACTCAGAGAGACCTATCCGTATGGACTTGTAGCATCTCCCCAGAAAGATATTGTGGAAGTGCATGCTTCATCAGGAACAACCGGTACTCCTGTTGTTGATGCATATACAGAAAAAGATATTGATATCTGGTCAGACGCCATGGCAAGAACTCTTGCAATGGCAGGAGCTACACCCAAAGATATAATTCAGAATGCATACGGCTATGGACTTTTTACAGGCGGGCTGGGTGTGCATTACGGTACACGAAGGCTGGGGGCGCAGATTGTGCCTATATCAGCAGGGAATACAGCAAAACAGCTTGCAGTTATGAAAGATTTCGGTGCAACAATTCTTACATGTACACCTTCCTATTCTCTCTATCTTGCAGAAGCTGCCAGGGACATGGGAGTTGACTTCAGGGACCTTCCTCTCAAGGCGGGATGTTTCGGTGCAGAACCCTGGAGTAACAACATGAGGGATGAGATTGAAAACAAACTTAATTTAAGCGCTCATGATATTTACGGACTTACAGAAATTATAGGTCCGGGTGTTGCTTCTGAATGCAGCGAGAAAAACGGTCTCCATATTAATGAAGATTATTTTTATCCTGAAATTATTGATCCTGAAACAGGAGAAGTTCTTCCGGAAGGAGAGAAGGGGGAACTTGTTTTCACAACTCTTACAAGAACCGGTACTCCCATTATCCGTTACAGGACACGTGATATCACATATTTGTTCAGGGACAAATGTTCCTGCGGAAGAACTACAATAAAAATGCACAGGCTTTTCGGCAGAAATGATGATATGATGATAATAAGGGGTGTAAATGTATTCCCTTCACAGATTGAAGATATTCTTGTACAGATTGAGGGAACTGAACCCCATTACCAGATTATTCTCAACAGGGGTGAAAAACATCTCGATGAAATAGAAATCCAGGTAGAGGTTGAGGAAAGTTTCTTTTCTGATGAAACAAAAGTTATGGAGAATCTCAGAAGGAAAATTTCAGAAACTATAAAGTCAAAGCTTGGAATTAATGGTATAATCAAGTTGGTTGAACCCAGAACAATTGCAAGAAGTGAAGGAAAAGCAAAAAGGGTTATTGATAATAGAATTATATAAAGGAAAATTGTTAAAAATAAAGTTTTTGACAAAGATCAGAGACTTCCGGAAAGGAAGTGCTCGCAACGACAGAGACTTTCTTGAAAAGAAAGTACTCGATAGCGATACAGGAGGATAATATGACTATCAACCAGATATCAGTATTTCTTGAAAATAAATCAGGAAGACTTGCAGATGTAACAAGAGTTCTTGCTGAAGGCGATATAAATTTAAGGGCAATGACAATAGCAGATACTGCTGATTTCGGAATTTTAAGAGTTGTTGTTAATAATCCGGATAAAGCTGCCCGGATTCTTGAAGAGAACGGCTTTACAATAAGAATTACAAAAGTATTGGGAATTGAAATTGATGATAAACCGGGCGGGCTTCACAAGATTATGGAGCTTTTCAAGGAAAACGGCCTTAATATTGAATATCTCTATGCATCGCTTGAGAACAAGAATAAGAAAGCGGTTGTGATTTTTAAAGTGGAAGATGTAAATCTTGGACTGAGAATAATAGAGAGTAATTCACTTGTTGCAATTTCTGGAAACGATCTTTAGAAAAACAGCGGGCAGGATTTTAATACTCCTGCCTTTATTCTTAATACTGCTCTCCTGCGGGAAAAGCGGGGACAGCTATGCCGGATACAGTTATCCGGCAGGTAAAGCTGCGAATGAAGCCCTTGAGATGGATGTATCATTTGCAGAGCCTGCAATGCTGCATAAGAGTGCCCCTGCTCCTGAAAACAGGAATTCTTCGGCAGAACCTGAGCAGATGAGAAAAAAAAGTTTCCGTGCGGGGTGTTCTGTAAGAGTTCCGGATCCCGATACCTCTATATTAAATCTTGGTAAAATAGCTGAAAAACATGATGGTAATATTGATTCGGTTAACGGAAGAACTGCTGTTCTTAAAGTTCCTGTAAAAAATCTGGATTCAGCTCTGGATGAGATAAAGAAAACAGGCGAAGTATTATCTGAATACAAAGAAGCAGAAGATGTAACTGAATATTATTTCGATCTTGACGGGAGGATTAAACTTCTTGAAAAGTCCCGTTCAAGACTGACTGCTTTGCTTAATTATGAAAAAGATGTTAAGGAAAAAGTAAAAATCCTCAGAGAAATCAAGAGAATTGATGATGAACTTGAAAGGCTTAAATCATCTCTATCCTCACTTGAAGAACGTATCAGGTATTCTGAAATAACTGTCACTTATATTCCTTTTAATGATTATGAACCTGACAGGAAAATCCCTTTCAGGTGGATTGAGAACCTGGACCCGTACAGCTGTTCCGTTAAGGAGATCTACCGGCGGGTAAAGCTTCCTCTTCCTGATGATTTTGCTGTTTTAAAGAAGAAAAGGTATTTTCATGCTGAAACTTCAGACGGAACCCGGGCGAGAATCGGGTCTGTAAGGAACCAGCCTGAGGGAGATACGGAATTCTGGCAGAAAGCGCTTGTCTTTTATATGGAAAGATATTACAGCCGGAGTGAAATATCAGATTCCGGAAATGTCAGGGGTGTTGTCTTTTCTCCCAAAGCCGGAGACAGCTACAGGTATTTTACCGGTACATATATAAGAGGCCCTCTCCTTTACATTATTGAAGTTTTTTATCCTGATGAAGAGAGTTTTACGAAGCATAAAGATGGTGTTGATGAAGCTCTTGAAAAGATGAGGATCAGATGAGACCTTTTTATATAATTTTATCAGCAATATTAATATTTTCCCCTGTATTTCTGCACGCAGATTCAGACAGGGATTTCAGGCATCTGAATGCTGATCTTATTGTCAGTGACAGAACTGCAGCCGGGCTGTTTTTTACAGCATGGGGAGAGGATAATGGGGGATATTATCTGAGGTCTTCCGATACAGGTGTTGTGCTGAGGATTCCTGAATTTAATAATGAAGATTTTAATGACTTACTGACAAATCATGGAGAGATTGCAGGTTACTCCTACAGGTCGGAAAACCTTGACAGGGAAATAAAGATTGCAGAAGGTCAGCTTGCCTCAAGGGAAAAACTACTCTCGGATTACTATTCCCTGATGAGCAGTTCAGATTTCAGAAGCACTTTAAGCCTTGAGAAGGAAATATCTGCAGTTCTCAGGGAGATTGAACAGCTGAAAGGGCGTATAAAAAAACTGAAGCATGACAGGAATTATGCCCTTGTCGAAATAAAATTTTACTCGGAAGAATTATATTCATCATCTGATATTTCCTCTTTCGACTGGATCAACAATATCGATTTTCATTACCTGATGGAAGAGGAGGTATATGATGAGTAGAAAAATTATATTATTGCTTCTGTTCTCATTTTTACTGCAGGGCTGCAGTAAATATTCGATAGAACCTCCTGCCGGCTTTGCTGCCATGAAAAAAAACAGTAATACATATTATTACAGCCCGGACGGTATAAAGATAAAGGTAAGTGTATTTTCCAATAAACCTCAGAGAGACAGGGAATTCTGGAATAATGCTCTTAAAAATCATCTTTCGAAAAAAGGGTATGTTTATCTGGAGGACTCCTCATCTGGAAATGAGAATAACGTAAATACTGATTACTGGCTGCTGTCCTACGGCAGGGATTATTATATTTACATGACATCGGTATTTACAAGCAGCCGGTATATTGTCACTGCAGAAGCAGCAGGTGAAAAAAAGCTTTTTGAAAAATACCGGGATGTTATTGAAGATTCTTTATCTACTCTGAAATTACGTTAGCTAAACTGATTTATAAAAATATCTGGAATACAGGCACTAAATCCGCTAGACTATAAGTGAAGAGCTTAATTTTTATTAGCTTTGTTTCAATGTGATGCGGCAGATAATCTGATACTGGCAGTATTACAAAATTACCGGCTGGAGGGGGCTTTAGAATGAGCAGAGAAAAAAGCAGAAAAGTTTTTGTTATTGATACAAATGTTCTGATACATAAAAGTGATGCAATTCTGTCTTTTAAACAGTCAGATGTTGTCATCCCTGTCTGGGTACTGGAGGAACTTGACAAGCTGAAATCATTCAGCGATGAGCGTGGGCGAAGTGCCAGACATGCAGTCAGGTTTCTTGATGAAATCTGCAGTCATGGGGATATCAGCAAAGGTGTTAAGATTGAGAACGGGATAAAAGTCCGGGTTGATGTCAAGGAACACAGGCACCCTGATCATTCTCTTATGATGGACAAGCCTGATAATAAAATTATATTTTCCGCACTTAATCTTCAGGAAAAAGGTGAAACAGTCTTTTTTGTATCAAAAGATATCAATGCAAGAGTCAAAGCCAGTGCACTGGGTATTAAAGCTGTTGATTACAAAAAGCAGACTGTAAATATAAAGGATTTCTATCCCGGTTCAAAAGAATACACAGGTGAAAATTCAAATCCTTCATCTGTCGACCAGTTTATCAGCAGTGGAGAGGCCGGCTGGGAAGAAAAGCTTTTTGAAAATCAGTATGCGATTATAAAAAAGGATGAAAGAGTTTTCCTCGGCCGCTACAGTGCTGAAACAGCTAAAATTGGTAAAATATCCTATAACGGTGAAACAGTGTCTGGAATAAATCCGCTTAACGAAAGACAGAAAATAGCATTTGATATGCTTCTTGATGATTCTCTCAAGATTATTTCCCTTGTAGGTAAGGCAGGAACCGGAAAGACCCTTCTTGCAATTGCATCGGGAATCAGAAAAGTTCTTGTTGATAAGATTTATACAAGAGTACTTGTGAGCAGGCCGGTTATCCCTATGGGGAAGGATATCGGATTCCTGCCCGGGGATAAAGAGGAAAAGATGTCCCACTGGATGCAGCCTATTTTTGATAACCTGAGCCAGATAATAGAGGCTGTTCCTGATAAGCAGGAACAGAAGAATATGGAGAACCTTGTTAAGAACAAGCAGATTGAAATTGAAGCACTCACATATATAAGGGGAAGATCTCTTCCGAACCAGTACATAATTATTGATGAGGCTCAGAACCTGACCCCTCATGAAATAAAAACTGTTGTAAGCCGGGCTGGTGAAAATACGAAGCTTATTCTTACAGGTGATCCCGACCAGATAGATAATCCCTATCTTGATGCAAGTTCAAACGGCCTGACATATCTTGTCGAGGCATTCAAGGGACAGAAACTGTTCGGCCATATACTGCTTGAAAAGACAGAAAGAAGTGCTCTTTCAGATCTTGCTGCAAAACTGCTGTAGGTTATGAAGTTGTTTTTACGGAAAATAATACCTCTTTTTCTGCTGGTTTTAATCAGTTCAGGGTGTACAGGAAAAAATACAGAGCCTGTATCAGAAACTGCCTTCTACCTTGGAACAATTGTAAAAATCTCAATTTACAGCAAAGCTCCTGAAGGTATATTTGAAAAAGCATTCAGCCTGATTAACAGGTATGAAAACAAACTGAGCCGTAATATAGCTGAAAGCGAAATATCTGAAATAAATTCAAATGCGGGGACTGGAAAGGTCCAGGTTTCTGAAGATACATTTGATCTTATAGAAAAAGGTATAAAATATTCCGGGCTTTCCGGCGGCAGGTTTGATATTTCAATCGGCCCCCTTGTCTCTCTCTGGGGTATAGGCACAGAAAACGCCAGGGTCCCGGGCGAAGATGAAATCATAAAGAGCCGCGGTAAAACTGATTATACTAAAATTTTGCTTAACAGGGAGCACCGCACAGTCATGCTTACTGAAGAAGGTATGGCTATTGACTGCGGCGCAATTGCAAAAGGTTTTATCGCGGACCGCGTGCTTGAGCTTCTTGAGAGTGAAGGGGTGGAAAGCGCAATTATCAATCTCGGCGGCAATATTCTTACTCTCGGATCAAAACCCGGAGGCATTCTTTTTAGAATAGGTGTTCAGGATCCGTCAGATACCAGGGGGGAATATATAGGAATAGCTGAACTGGATGGGAAATCGCTTGTTACTTCAGGAATATATGAAAGATATTTTGAACAGGATGGGGTGAGGTATCATCATATACTGGATCCTGATACAGGCTATCCTGTGGATAATCATGTAACCGGTATTTCTGTGCTGACAGATAAATCGGTAGACGGCGATGCACTGTCAACAACCTTTTTTGCGATGGGGATTGAACAAGGTCTTGAATATGCTTCTTCCGATGACAATATTGAAGTGCTTTTTGTTTCAGATGACAACAGACTGTACATGACAGATGGTTTCAAGAATATTTTCACACTGAAAAATCATGAATATTCAATTGCTGAATAATGAATTATTACAAATAATCAGTTTCCGGTTGGCCCGAAAATAGTTATATTTCATACAGATGATCAGAATGTTGACAAAGCGGTTATTTTATAATAATTTCATATTAACAATGTAGGAAAAGTGGGAAAAATATTATGTTCCAGATTTCAACCAGGTTCAGATATGGATTGAGGGCACTGGCATTTCTTGCCGGCTATGACCGCTCTGATACTGTCAATTTACACTTTATCGCGGAAAAAGAAAATATCTCCAGAAAGTATCTCGAGAATATTTTCAAACTTCTTAAAAAAGGGAAGATTGTCCGGAGTGTAAGAGGCCGTGAAGGGGGGTATGCCCTTGTGAAAAGCGCTGATGAAGTTACACTCTATGAGATAATGACTGCAATAGAGGGGCATGTCACTCTTGTTGATTGTGTTGAAAATTCTTCAGTCTGCAGGAAGAATAATGAATGCGGCGTAAGGCTTTTCTGGAAAGATTACCAGGATTATATTGCCAGTTATCTGGCTGATATGACACTTCAGGATTTTATTGATAAATACCTGATCAGTGAGACAGAAAACAACTGAAATAAACAGAATAAATAAATATAAGGATGATATGAAATGAAAAATATTTACCTTGATTATAATGCTACTACGCCTATTCACCCTGAAGTTAAGAAGGCGCTTGTTGAGAGTTTTGATCTTTTCGGAAATCCTTCAAGCCTTCATACTCCAGGCAGGTCTGCCAACAGCAGGATAACAGAGGCAAGGGAAAACATTGCAAAACTTATCAATGCGGATCCGGAGGAAATTATTTTTACAGCCGGAGGTTCTGAATCCAACAATACTGTGCTTAAATATATTGTCTGCAATCCTGCAACAGGATGTGAGAAGAGCTGTTGCTCTCTTGGGGGCAGAAATCAGATTATTACATCTGTAATCGAGCATCCTAGTATTACTTCAGTACGTGATTTTATCAAGTCGCAGGGGGGGACAATGGAACTCCTTGATGTTGATAAATATGGTAAAGTTGATATAGAACAGCTTAAGGAAAAAATAAGCGGAAAAACTGCACTTGTCTCAATAATGATGGCAAACAACGAGATAGGAACTATTCAGAATATCAGGGAAATTGCCGAGATAGCTAAAGCAAACGGTGTTCTGATGCATACTGATGCTGTTCAGGCACTCGGGAAACTGCATATAGATGTTAAGAGTCTCGGTGTTGATTACATGAGTCTTTCCGGTCATAAAATTTATGCTCCGAAAGGGATAGGCGTTCTTTATGTAAGAAAAGGAGCTCCATACTGTCCTTTTATTCACGGCGGACATCAGGAGGATGGAAGAAGAGCCGGTACACTCAATAATATGGGTATTATCGGATTCGGAAAAGCAGCAGAAGTAGCTCTCCGTGACATTGACAGTGAGTATAAGAAGCTTAAATTTTTGAGGGATAAACTTAAAAACGGAATTATTGAAAACATTCCTGATGTAAAAATCAATGGACATCCTGATGACTGCCTTCCGAATACACTTAATGTATCTTTTCAAGGTGCTGAAGGGGAATCCATACTTCTTTATCTTGACCTTGACGGAATTGCAGTTTCAACAGGATCTGCATGTTCATCAGATTCACTTGAACCGAGTACAGTTCTTCTTGCTACAGGTCTCGGCCCTGAACTTGCTCACGGTTCAATACGATTCAGTCTCGGAAGGGAAAATACTGAGGAGGAGATTGATTATGTTCTTGAAAAACTTCCTCAGGTTATCGAACGTATAAGAAAAATGTCAACAATATACAGCGGAGGAAAGAAATGACAGGAAATTCCTGGTTATACAGCGATGAAGTAAAGGAACATTTTCAGAATCCTAAAAATGTTCTTGATGACGAAGATAAATATGAAAGCGACGGCAGGGGTGAAGTGGGAAATATTTCCTGCGGTGACCAGATGCTTGTTGTTATCAAGGTTTCTGACGGAAAAATCAGTGACTGTAAATGGAAAACTTACGGCTGCGCAAGCGCGATTGCAAGTACTTCCATGATGTCTGAAATGGTTAAGGGTATGACAATAAAGGACGCATATCATATAAAGCCTGAAGAGATAGTCGGCAGCCTTGGCGGACTTCCGGATCACAAGATTCACTGTTCTGTCCTCGGCGACAGGGCTTTAAGAGCCGCAATCGAGGATTATTACAGACGAAATAATCTTGAGTCTGAAATTGAAGAGATAGAGGCAAAGGTAATCTGTCACTGTCAGAATGTTACAGACAAGGATATTGAGAAATTTGTCATGGAGGGGGGCAAGACTTTTGAAGAGCTCCAGGAAAAAACAAAACTTGGAACAGTCTGCGGCGGATGTGTCGATACAGCCAAAGAACTCCTGCATGAATACCACCATTTATACGGATAGACAAAAATCTTGTTAAAATTTATTTGACAGTTTATAATTTCCCTGACACCTTGTGTCAGGGATTTTCTACATGGACGTAGTTATCCCGGCCCGACAGGACGTCGGAAAAGCCGGGATTCTACATGGATGTAGTTATCCCTGCCCGGCATTGACTATTGTCCCGTTTCAAACGGGGTGCCGATGAGGCCGGGTTTTTTTTTGCACAGAGCAGTACAGTACTGCGCAGTGATTATTATACTGCATTGTAAATGACTTTGAGAAATGGATGTCTAACAAGAAAATAAACTTTAAAGGCGGGTTTTTATGGATGTTTTGAAACAGATACTTAAATATGAAGTATTTCCAGCCCTGGGCTGTACAGAGCCAATTGCTGTCGCGTTTGCATCTTCAACAGCCGGTAAAGAACTCACTGGTGAAATAACCGATGTTGAAATAATTACAGACGCAGGTGTCTATAAAAACGGATTTGCTGTAACTGTTCCCAATACAGGTGGTGAAAAGGGTAATCTCATTGCAGGGATAATCGGTGCAATGATAGGAAAACCGCAGCTCAAGATGGAAATTCTTGAAGAGACAACTGAAGATTATATCAAAAAAGCAAAAGATATGATCAGAAACAGGCAGGCAAGGATCAATTATGACAAGTCAAAATCAGATCTCTATATTGATGTGACAGTCAAGGCTGAAAGCGGAACTGCCAGGGCAGTTATTGAAAAATCCCATACAAATATAGTCCTGATTGAAAAAGACGGAAAGACTGTTTTTGAAGCTGAGAAAAGTGAAGAAAAGTGCGAAACATCATATAAAGATGAACTCAGGAAAATGAAAATTGCAGATTTTATCGGAATAGCCGAGAATATTGACTCAGAACAGTATGAATATATCAAGTCAGGCATAGATATGAACCTGAGGATTGCAGAGGCAGGCCTTGAAATTAAGAAAGTCGGATATTATATTTCTACACTCAAGGAAAAAGGGCTTGTTGCGGAAGATGTATTTACAATAAGCAAGATAACATCTGCTGCTGCATCAGATGCGAGAATGGCTGGGCTTAACTATCCTGTTATGGCAAGCGGAGGAAGCGGGAACCAGGGGATTGTTGCTATCCTTGTACCCTATATTTTCGGATCAGAATATAAAATAGCAGAAGAGACAATTGTAAAGAGCATAACACTTTCCCACCTGGTCAACAGTTATATCAAGTGCTATACAGGACAGCTTTCACCCCTCTGCGGATGCGCTATTGCAGCAGGAGTAGGGGCAGCTGTAGCTATGGTATATCAGACATGCGGTGCAGATATGGACAAGATAACACTTGCGGTAAACAACCTCATAAGCGATCTTGGGGGGATGCTTTGTGACGGTGCAAAGGGTGGATGTGCCCTTAAAGTTGCTAGTTCAGCCGATTCTGCTGTCAGAAGCGCATACATGGCTATGAACAATCACGGAATTACTTTTTCAGACGGTTTTGTCGGTAAGACAGCGGAGGAGACAATTCTTCACCTCAGCGAAATCAGCAAGCTCGGTATGTCGGGAGTAGACAATACCATGCTTGATATCATGGTTGAGAAGAGTCACAGGGCGTGATATCAATAAATATTTAAAATACTGTAACTGAATTAATATTGAACTCAAAAAAGTGGTTTTTAATTAATATTACAATGTTGATCTATAAACCTTGTTTATTTGTATTTATTTAGATATTATACTAAATAAATAAATTTATTTAGTATAATCTTTCATGTATTTTAATCATTTCTAATTTTTCAAATTAATAATTATCATCATATATGATCATGAGCTACTTGGGTTTTTTTGCAAATTTATCACCGGGATAGAACCGGAAAGGAGTAGTTGTGACTACGCAAATATATGTTGGTAATATGAATTACACAGTAGAAGAGGTTGATTTAGGGGAACTCTTTGAACAATATGGCACAGTTAATAGTGTGCGAATAATATCAAACCGAAAAAATACAAAATCCAAAGGTTTTGGATTTGTTGAAATGGAAGACAATGAAGAAGCAAAACAAGCTATTCGAGCCCTTAATGAAGCATTATGGAAGGATCGGGAAATTGTTGTTAATGTAGCCCGGGCAAGAATTGAGAGATTTTATTACAGTTATTAATTTATTGTATGGATATTCACA
Organism: Spirochaetia bacterium; assembly: GCA_963662265.2. Taxonomy (GTDB): domain Bacteria; phylum Spirochaetota; class Spirochaetia; order CADAEX01; family CADAEX01. The sequence goes on from CAXXHA010000041.1 coordinate 20,775, forward strand.
GCCGACGTAGTCGGCTTTTTTACTAATCAGGAGACAATCAAAAATGGGTAAAGACAATTATTCTTATGCGAAACGACAACAGGAACTTAAGAAAATAAAAAAGAGACAGGAAAAGATGCTGAAAAAACAGGAAAAAAGATTACAGAAGAAGAATGATGCAGATCTTCTACCTGAAGAAAATGTTGAAAAATAATCAATATATATTAAATATTGATAAAGGGGATCTCCACCTATTGAATAAGTCTGTTAAATGATATATGGTCTTTTGAACGCTTAAGTACAGTTTTTTTTTAATTATATGTTGAATTAGTTGCTATTTGTAATAATGATCTAATCCATTCGGTTTTGTCCTTTTTTCATCTTCAATTTATCAGCCTTAATAATCAAGAATAATCTTACTTACTTGTTACAGAATATTAAATCGGAAAAAATCCGGGACAAGGAGTAATTATGTCAAAAAATATTTATGTGGGAAATATCAGTTTCAATGCTCAGGAGCATGATCTTGAAAAGATCTTTGCGCAGTATGGGGAAGTTGTTAGTGTAAAAATTATCGAAGATAAATACACAAATCAGTCAAAAGGGTTTGGATTCGTTGAGATGACGGAAGAAGATGCTGCAACAGCTGCAATATCAGCTCTAAACGGATCAGAATTAATGAACCGTGAATTGAGAGTCAATGAAGCAAAAGAACGAAATGACAATTCTCGTAATAATAGCTACAGATATTAAAAAAGAACATTTAAAAGCTGTTCATATCATGTGAACAGCTTTTATACGATCTTTGTTCCCAAGCCTTTTATATCCCGTAATAAAAGACTATGGAGATTATTTATTAAAACAGTAAATAATCCCATGTTCTTATCAATCACCAGCTGGTTTCCAATACAGATTTCTTAAAGTATCACTAACGTGAAATAAATAATAAAATAGTAAAAAAAAGTCTTTAAAGTTGATTTTTAATATTATTTGTTAAAATTAACTCCTGCTTATAAAAAACACTCCTAAGCAAATTAGTGATATGCCAATGATTTTAAAAAATGTAACCGGTTCAGATAAAAAAAATGCTGAGGCAATTATAACTCCGACATAAGCTATACTTGAAGAGGGATAAGCTATGCTTAGGGGCAGAATACTAAGCACACCTAACCAGAAAATAAAACCTGCCACATAGCATAAACCACCGATTAATAAAAAATAATTACTGATAATACTTTTAAAAGTCATTGCCTCATTATGAAGCATCCCTTTTTTCATCAATATCTGGCCACAGATTGTAAAGGAGACTGTAATCAGTATCAAAAAAAAGCCTTTCCAATTCAATATTAATACCTCTTGTGTTAGATGAGTTGAAAAGAGAAAAATTCCTGTTTTCTTCATCTATCTATAATATTATATGTTTTATTTTTGCTTATGTCTGCTGAAAATATTGTTACCAGTACTTTTCACAGTAGAAATCATTATTTAAATTATTTCGTCTACTACGAAAAATAATAAATATTGACCAGGATAATGTGTTTTTATAATAAGAGGGGATAGTATTTATACTATACCGTTTTTACATATGTTTTACATTGCTTGTTTGCATAACGTTTAGACCTGCCTTATAATTTATTAAAAAATAGAGTTTTATGGCTTTTCAGAAATTTATACTTCTTTTCCCACTATAAAAAGGATTTAAAATGATACAGACAACAGATAGCTTTTATCTTGGTCTTGATATTGGTTCAGAAACTGTCCACTGCGTTCTGATTGATGAAAACAAAAAGGTTGTTTATTCTCCTGATTCCCTTATGCACTTCGGAAATCCCCTGGAAGCAGTTATCGAGGTTTATGATGATGTTCTGAGTATCGTCTCTTCTGATGCAATAAAAGCTGTTTCTTATACAGGATCGCTCGCCAGGATAGCCGCAGAAAAAACATCATGTCCTTTTTACTTTGATACACTCTCTGTTTCTGCAGGAGCAGAGATAATAGCGCCTGAGTGTGAATACCTTATACATGTGGGGGCAAAAGATCCATACTTTTTCGAAAGAGAAAAAACCGGCAGTAATAGGGGCAGTTTTTTTATTTCTGACCACGGAACAGGAACAAAATGCGGCGGCGGAAGCGGAATTCTTATCAATAAACAGGTCCGAAGGTTTTTTTCAGATGAAATAAAAGAAAAACTCCTCCCTTCTGATATTTCATCATCAGATCAGAGAAAACAATTAAGAATAAACAGAAATATAATGCAGCACCAGGTTGAAGAGATGCACCTTAAAGCTGCAGAAACAATATTGCTGTCAGATAAAGTTCTTAATGTGGGGGGGGCGGTGCGGTGTCATTATTCAGTCTGATATGATACATATGCAGAACAGCGGCGAGCAGATTAGAAACATTCTTAAAGGGATGTATGAGAGAATTGCGGCAAATTACAGAAGCGATGTTATTAGGATGCGGACACTTGACGGAATGAAAAAAACCGCAGCTACCGGAGGTGTTTTTCTTAACAGATATCTTGCAGATATTTTTTCAAGGGAACTTGGTCTTGATATTACTCTTCCTCCAAACTGCGAAAAAATCGGAGCTGCGGGAGCAGCCCTTCTAGCGCTCAAAGAAAAGAAAGAATCATCTCTTGATGTTGAAAAGCTGGAACTTGTAAAAGAGGCTGAGATTGAAAAAATCAAGTTTGCACCTCCGCTTTCAAGTGCACTTCCCCTTGTACATGTTTATGAGGATGAAAAAGCCTTATATTCTACAGACGGAGGCCTTACTGTTTTTAAAAAACCGGATGGACTCTGCAGTGTAGTAATAGGGATTGACGGCGGTTCAACTACAACAAAGGCTCTTATCGCGGATTCCTCGACCATGGAGATATTTGCTGAAATATGTATTGATACAGACGGGAAACCGCTTGAAACAGCACAGAAAATATTCAGGGAAATACAAAATACCTATAATGACAAATTTGATATCAGGGGGGTCTGCTATACCGGTTCTTCAGGCCAGTTCTACCACCGGCTTTTTACAGATTTTTCAAAACCAGCCGGCACCAGATCTACAGATATCGTTAAAGATGAAATTACCTGTCACGCAGAGGGAGTGCGTTTTTTTAATAATGATGTTGATACTATTTTTGAATGCGGCGGGCAGGATGCGAAATTTACAGTTTTTAATCCGGACGGTACAGTCAAGAAAGCAAAGATGAATCTTTCTTGCATGGCAGGTACCGGCCAGTCAATGAAAAACATGATTGATATGCTGGGGCTTGATTTCAGGACATTTAAGAATTATGCTCTTGCAGCGGAAAGAACACCTGTTACAGATGAGATGTGCGCTATTTTTACTGAAGCTGATATTTTAAAGCTTGTTGCACTGGGCTTTCCTCTGGAAGAAGTTGCAGCCGCGACTGCATACGGCTTCATGGGCGGCTATGCAAACAAGTTTGTTGGAAATGAAAAATTCGGTAAACTGGCATCTGCCCAGGGCGGGCCGTTCAGGGGAAAAGAATGCCTTGCAGCTCTTGCTCTTCATACAGGAACAGAGGTTCATGCTTTTCCTCACAGGCAGCTGTTCGGAGCGATGGGGGCGGCCCTTATTGCCTATAATAATATTAAAAAAATTGAAGCAGAAGGGAAAAAGAGCTTATGCAGATTCAGGGGATTTAAAGTTGCAGATATTGAGTTTGAAAAAATAAATGAAGACTGCAGCAACATAATACCTGACTCCTGCGGGATCAGGGACTGCCGACTTCAGGTTTATAAGATTGGTGATGAAATGGTTTTTTCTGGTGGGCTCTGCCCGAAAGGAAATACTCAAGGGTCTGCCAAAAAAGCTCCTGATTATATAGGCCTGTATAAAAAAGAGCTGGATAAAGAACTTTCCAAATATTCATCCCCACCAGAGAAACTCCTTCCCGATGAGTTGCCTGCTGTTTATATACCTCGATCGCTTCATTTTATGAATGGAAGAGGGGTGTTCCTTGTATCGCTTTATAATTATCTGGGCTTCAGGGTTTTTCTTTCTCCTGAGTCTGATGATAACATCGCCTCCCTTGGTATCAAGCATTCACATTCAGAATCGTGTTATCCATCCAAGCTTCATTATGGACATACAGCTTATCTCAAACAATTCATAAGGCATGGAAAAGACAAAATTCTGCTTGTCAATTATCTCGGCTGCGGCGAGGAAGGTGCTCCACAGAACCAGTCCAAAACCTGCCCTTATGTGTCAGGTGCTGGATTTGCAGCAAAAGACGCGCTTAAAATTGATTCATCCGATTCCCTTCTTCCTGTGCTTTTCTTTAATGACAGGATCTATAAGCTGGAGGATGATATTCTCACTGACCTTGAGAGGGTATTCGGCAAAACTGATATAATGAAGTATCTGACCAAAAAAAATATAGCGGGGGCTGTCAATAAAGCTTTGAAAGCTCAAAGTGATTTTAATAATAAAATCCACAGCATGGGATCTGAGATTGTTGATAAACTCAAGAAAAAAGGTGAAAAGATTTTTCTCGGAATAGGACGAGGCTATACAATTTTTGATAATATGGCAAGTTCAAAAATCCATGAGCTTTTTATTGTAAACGGTCTTCACTTTATCCCCTGCTTCTTTTTAAAGCAGCCTGATTATAATTTTTCAAAAATTGTAAGGCATATGTACTGGTTCCAGGGGCGGGAAATGACCCGTTACAATATAATGGCAGCTGTTGATGAGTATATGTACGGAGTCAGGGAAACTAATTTCAACTGCGGCCCTGATGCAATGCTTTCCTATCATGAAACAAGAATTTTTGATATTGCAGACAAGCCCTATCTAACGCTCCAGACAGACGGTCACAACAGCAATGCCCAGTTCGGCACACGAGCAATGGCTAATTTTGAGGTTGTGAAAAACCATAAAGCCAGGCATGTAAAGCTTAAAGAGCTTGAGACTGTTTTTGAAAACACTGATGATTTGAAAGAAAGGCTTCTTGGAATACCTGATATGGGTACAGAATCGGCTGAAATGCTTGTCGCAGTTTTCAGTTCAGCCGGATACAGGGCTGAAGTCATGCCGACAAAAACCCCTGAATCAGAAGCGTATGCCAGAAAATATCTGATAACAAACAACTGTCTGCCTATGCATATTCTTTTCGGTGATGTTTTTTGCCTGGATCTACTCTAAGCAGGGAGAAGGGCTGGATCCAAATAAAGATCTTGCAGTATTTATTCCGATGGCGGGGGGACCCTGCCGGCTTGGACAGTATCATATTATTGTAAAACAGTTTCTTGATGAATGTTATTTCAATAATGTGATGATAGTAAATCCTGCAGCTTACCTTGACTGGGAAAATCTGCCGGTTTCTGTACGTGAAAGAAGCATAATAAGGCGGAATCTTGCCAAGGCATCAATAGCTTCCGATGTTCTGATGAATGCACAGCTCAGCCTCAGGCCATATGAAATCGTTAAGGGTTCAACAGATGCGTTTTTTTCTGATATCAGGAAAGAATTTCTGAAAATAGTAGAAGAAGGCTGTGATTTTAAAAAACTGAAAGCATTTATGAAAAAATCTTCCAAAAGGTGCAGGGAAATTGATGTGAATATCAGCAGGCGGTTTCCTCTGGTAAGTATTTTCGGTGAAATTTATGTGAGAAGCCATAAAGGGGCGAATGAAGACTCTATTGCCAAGCTTGAATCGTTTAATCTTGAAGTAGTGCCGCGACTTCTTGCTGATATGTTTGAATATGTAAACAAGATGCAGCGAGCTGCGTACTGGAAAGAGAAAAGATACATGCTCTGGGCAGGAGCACTTGTCAAGGGATTTTACATGATGAAGGTTGAAAAAGGGATTTCCATATATTTCAGTGATATCCTTTCCCACCGCCGCTTTCGCCGTCCGATTGACCTATATAATGAATTAAGGGCGCAAAATATATTTGATGTCAGGATAAAAGGGGAAGCTGGAATTTCAATTGGTATTACCAATGACTTTATAAATAATAATTCTGAAGGAATAAGCGGTGTTTACCAGCTTGAGCCATTCGGCTGTATGCAGGAATGTGTTGCAGCTTCAAAAATACAGTCGCTCATTGATATTAAAAAACAGAATGAAAAAAAGCCTTCAAAAAGGGTTATACCGTATTTGACAGGCGTTTTCGGAGATTCGGAGCTCTCAAATCTTGAGGCGGAAATGGCCATGTTCGCTGAAAAATGCCATGTCAGGCAGAAGCTTGAAGCGGCAGACAGGGGTAACCATCGAAGTAATTTTTAATCATTATTGCTGCCGGTAGAAATAGCCTTATTATTTATCTCTGTTATAATTTGAGGAACAAATCTTTCTGAAAAACCGGACACAAAACACCAGAATAACAACTTCGCAAAATCCTGGCCGCTGTTTGGAACAGTCTCTTTTAAGAATGTTGGCAGATATTGCCACGGCAACTGGTTCTCTAATTTAGGCGGAATATAAAAGACAGGGAATAAACTGCCGCTCAGAAGATTTGAAAGAAATATCAAATAGAGAACAAATGCAAATACCCCACCATAAATCGGTATTAATAGTATCTGGAACCATGAACCGGATAATAAAAGCAGTTCATTATCAGATATATTTTTTAATCTCTGCTGAATACTTACAAATCCTCCTACAATTCCACACATCAGGCATAACCATGAGACCATTATCCGTGTGTTTTCAAGAAAAAACGGAACAGCAAAAATACCACCTATAATCAGGAGAGCGATACCAGTGGAAACTATTAACCTGCGTGTAATCAGCATCACATATTTTCTGCGGTTTTCAATATCCAACTTTTTTAAAGAATCCATACAATACCTTCTTTATCAATATATTATAGTCCTAAAATTTGTAATTGCAAAAATAATAACAACCTCCTTTTTCCTGAATCTATTGTAGTTCATTATTTTTCGCATTATATTAATATTAGAAAGAATTCCCATTGATTATCATGGTTTTGATTTGTAAATTCGTGTGAACAGGCTGAACAAGGGAGAAAGATGCATGAGTGAAAAAACAGTTTATCGAAGTGAAAATGAAGTTGAAGACAAATTAGATGAACCGGGACACTACAGGGTCCTTCTCCATAACGATGATTATACTACTATGGATTTTGTTGTTGATATTCTGAAATCAATATTCAGGAAATCAATACCTGAGGCAAACAAGATAATGCTTGAAGTCCATAACAAGGGATATGGAGTGGTTGGAAGATATACTTATGATATTGCAGCTACAAAGATAATCCAGGTTGAGAACAAAGCATCGCGGTCAGGCTATCCTCTCAGGTGCACAATGGAGAAAGAATAATGCAGATAAATGAAGAAGTGCAGATAATACTCAATGCTGCCTATGATGAAGCTATTGAAAGAAAACATGAATTTCTCACACCTGAACACATACTGTATACATCACTTTTTTTCAACAATGTCAGGGAAATCCTTGAAAAATGCGAAGTTAATCCTGATGATTTGAGGGATAAAATAAACTCATACCTTGACCGGGAAATCCCTCTTGTTGAAGAGGGAGAACCTGTCCAGACTGTGGGGCTGCAGAATGTGATTGAAAGGGCTGTTTCCCATATCGAGCATTCATCCAAAAAGGAACTAACCTTTTCCGACCTCATCGTATCAATATATGACCAGAAAAACAGCTACGGTTCTTATTTTATGAAAAAGCTCGGCCTTACAAGGCTTGAACTTCTTAAAGTTGTTTCCCAGTATAAATCCTCATCAGATACAGCAGATATTGAATCTGAAGATTTATCTGATGCGGAATCGACAACTGACTCTGACAGCAGCAAAGAGAAAAAAGGTTTTCTTGAAAAATATACTTCCGAGCTTACTGCCCTTGCAGGGGAGGGGGAGCTTGATCCTCTTATCGGAAGGACTGAAATCAGCGAAAGAATTATACAGGTCCTCTGCAGGAGATTAAAAAACAATCCTGTTCTTGTCGGGGATCCGGGAGTAGGCAAGACTGCTATGGCTGAAGGGCTTGCGATGAGGATTGCGGACGGAGATGTTCCTGATTTTCTGAAAGATTACTCTATTCATAAACTTGAAGTGGGCAGTCTTGTGGCAGGGACAAAATACAGGGGCGATTTTGAAGACAGGATAAAGAAGATTATCAGGGAACTTGAAAAGAAAAAGAAGGTTATTCTCTTTATCGATGAAATTCATACAATTGTCGGGGCTGGTTCTGTATCAGGCGGAAGTCTTGATGCTTCAAACCTCCTTAAACCTGCGTTATCATCAGGTAAAATCAGGTGTATGGGTTCCACTACTTATGATGAACATAAGAAAATATTTGAAAAAGACAGGGCACTTGCAAGAAGATTTCAGAAAATTGATATTCCGGAGCCCTCGCCAACTGAAACAGAGGAAATCCTTTTCGGGCTTAAAGACAAGTATGAATCATATCATGATGTTTCATATACAGATGATGCCTTAAAAGCAGCTGTTAAGCTTTCAAACCAGTTTATAAACGAAAGATTCCTTCCGGACAAGGCGATAGATGTTATTGATGAGGCAGGTGCATATGTAAAGCTTCTGAATTTCAAGAAAAAGGATGAAGTGAAATCCGTAAGCACAGTTGACGAGGCAATCATAGAAAAAATAGTTGCTGGAATTGCAAAGATCCCTGAAAAGAGTGTTTCCTCTTCAGAAAAAGGAAAGCTTCAGGTACTTGAAGCTGAGCTTAAGAAAGTTATCTTCGGGCAGGATTCTGCAATAGGAAATATAGTCCATGCTGTGAAACGGTCGAGAGCGGGATTTGCAGATCCGTCCCGGCCGGTTGCATCCTTTTTGTTTCTAGGCCCTACAGGGGTTGGGAAAACCGAAGTTTCCAGGCAGCTTGCAGATCTTATGTCTGTTCCCCTTATCCGTTTCGATATGAGCGAGTATCAGGAAAAGCATACTGTTGCCCGTCTTGTAGGAGCTCCTCCCGGATATGTGGGTTATGAAGAGGGGGGCCTGCTGACAGATGCTGTTATCAAGAATCCCCATGCTGTTCTTCTCCTTGATGAAATTGAGAAAGCTCATCAGGATATCTACAACATGCTGCTTCAGGTAATGGATTATGCGACACTTACAGATACTACGGGAAGAAAGGCTGACTTCAGGAATATTGTTCTGATAATGACATCGAATGCGGGAGCAAGGGATATCAGTAAGTCAATAATAGGGTTCGGATCCGGCAGCATGGGAGATGCAGCTCTTGATATTGCTGTCGAAAAAACTTTTGCCCCTGAATTCAGGAACAGGCTTGATAAGATTGTAATCTTCAACAAGCTTGACAGAAAAATTGCTGAAAACATTGTCATGAAAGAGGCAGACCTTTTCAGGAAGCAGCTTTCAGAAAGAGATATTACTCTTGATATATCTGAGGATGCTGCTGTACTGATTGCAGAAAAGGGATATTCAGATGAGTTCGGAGCAAGAAATATTGCACGTGTCTTCAGGGAAGAGATAAAGGACAGGCTTATTGATACAGTACTGTTCGGTGATCTTCAGAACGGGGGTACTGCTTCTGTTGAAACTGAAGGCGGGGAACTTGTTATCAAGAGTTCCGGAATTTCATAGATCAGCAATAAGGAATATTATACACTGGTAAAATGGACAGTATTTTCCCATATCTTGAACCTGAAGATTATTTTGAGTTTCCATCCCCTGATAATGCTACTGATGAAGGTATAGTTGCGGCCGGGGGAAACCTCTCTCCCGGAATGCTTGTTTCCGCTTACAGGCAGGGGCTTTTCCCCTGGTTCAGCGAAGATGAGCCGCTTCTGTGGTGGTCTCCCGATCCCCGTTTTGTAATGTTTCCTGAAAAGGTTCATGTCTCAAGGTCGATGAAAAAGCTTATCAGGAAAAACAGTTTTGATGTGACATTCAACACAGATTTTGATTCTGTCATAAAGGGATGCAGGCATACCTACAGGGAGGGACAGGATGGTACCTGGATAACCGATGAAATGGAGGATGCCTACAAAAGGCTCTTCAGTCTCGGTTATATTCTCTCTGTTGAGGTGAGGGAAGCCGGCAGTAATTCAGTTTCTGCAGGGCTCTACGGTGTACGGATTGGGAACTGTTTTTTCGGTGAATCAATGTTTTCAAATATTCCGAACGGTTCCAAATACGGGTTTATAAAAGCTTCTGAAAAACTCCGAAGCGAAGGTGTAATACTTATTGATTGCCAGGTGTATACTTCCCACCTTGAATCACTGGGCGCTGAAATGATTGAAAGAGACAAATTTCTTGAGATTGTGAGAAATAATACATAGCGGTGTTATGTAAATATTTTGTTATTTGGGGATTTCATGCTTATTGAGCTCTGTTTTTTTTGGTATATTATTATATGTGAATAATTTATACTAAAGCAAAAGCCACCTCCTCTAGTGGTGGTTTCCGAATCGGGCACACTGTTTGTTTTCTTTTTGTGCGGCTTTTGCCGCATCGTAAGCCCCTATGGGGGCGCGGCTTTCAAACCACCTGCTTTGCTGGTGGTTGTTGATTGAAAAATCACTTTTTTCCGGATAATTACAGATAATCAAATTTAAAAAGGAAGAGCAACAATGAAAATTACCATAAGAAAATATTTATTACTTTCTCTTTACGCGTTTCTGTTTGTATTTTCATCCCAGGCGCTTGATTTTAAAACAGATCAGGGGCTGCCGACAGATCCCTCTGTTGAGAAAGGGGTATACAGCAACGGTCTTACCTACTATATACGTGAAAACAGGAAACCTGAAAACAGAATTTACCTCAGGCTTGTTGTGAAAACCGGTTCTCTTCAGGAAGATGAAGATCAGCAGGGGCTTGCCCATTTTCAGGAGCACATGGCTTTCAACGGGACTGAACACTTTAAGGGCAATTCATTGATTGATTTTCTCGAAAAGGCGGGAGTAAGGTTCGGGCCAGACCTCAATGCATATACAGGTTTTGATAAAACTGTCTACATGCTGGAGCTGCCTGCCGATAAACCTGAGACTGTTGATCTTGGTTTCCAGGTCCTTTCCGACTGGGCTTCAAATATCAGCAACACACCTGAAGAAATTGAAAAGGAACGGGGTGTTGTTATAGAGGAATGGCGGAAGGAAAAAGGGGCTGAAGAAAGGATCAGCGATGCATCCATACAGACAATTTTTAAAAATTCAAGGTATGCTGAAAGGCTTCCTATCGGCAAGATCGAAGTACTTGAAAATTTTGATAAGAAAACCATAGACCGGTATTATAAAGACTGGTACAGGCCTGATCTGATGGCAGTCATTGCTGTAGGTGATTTTGAATCAGGGGAAATGAAGAAGCTGATTGACAGGTATTTCGGCAAATTCCCTCTTAGGACCTTCAGGAAGAAGAGGATAGTCTATGATATTCCGGAGAGGAAGGGGACTGATTATCTTGTTATTAAGGATAAGGAGGCTGCCAGCGCCAATATCAGGGTTATTTTTCTACATGAAAAATTCAGTGAAAAAAGCGAAGAAGATTATACAGAGAATATAAAGAGGGGGCTCTTCAGTATGATGCTGAACAGCAGGTATGATGAAATACGCCAGCAGAAAAATCCCCCCTATCTCAAGGCAGGGGCTGGGTTCGGCAATGTATCACTCACAAGATCCGCATTTTCTGTATCATGTACACCTGATGAAAAAAATATCCTGAGGGGAGTCGATGTCCTTTACGGTGAAATTGCAAGGGTATACCAGCACGGGTTTACAAAAAGTGAACTTGAAAGGGCTAAATCCCGGTATTCCCGTATAATGCAGCACAGTGTTCAGGAAAAAGATAATGCATATTCATTATCTTTTACAGAAGAGTATACGAGAAATTTTATTGAAGATGAATATATCCCGGGTATTGATTATGAGTACATGCTTTTTGAAAAAGCAGTCAAAGAGATAACTGTGGAAGATATAAATGCTCTTGCAGATAAATATATAACTGAAGACAACAGGATTGTGATATTGAGCGCTCCCGAGAAGGAGGGGGTATATGTCCCAGACCAGGATGAGCTGCAGCGGCATCTGGATGAGGTTTTAAACAGTGATTTTGAGCCGTATAAGGATGATGAAAACAGCAGTCCTCTTGTAGATGAAAACTCACTTTCTGCAGCAGGAAGTGTAGTCTCAGAGGAATATGATGACGAGTTCGGATTATACCGTTATACACTGTCAAACGGCGCTGTAATTATTGTAAAGGAGACAGATTTCAAGGAGAATGAGGTCCTGATGACTGCTGTGAGCAGGGGAGGAAATTCAAAAGTCTCTGATGAAGACTGGTACTCTGCAAACCTTGCAGCCCCTATCATAACAAGGGCAGGGGTTGGGAATTTCAGCAGCATACAACTGGACAAGAAGCTTGAAGGCAAAATTGTATCTGTGACTCCGTTTATTGAGGAACTTTCTGAGGGTTTTTCAGGAAGCTCATCTCTGGAAGACCTTGAGACAATGTTTACCCTTCTTTACCTCTACTTCAAAGAGCCGAGAAAAGATTCTGAATCCTATGATTCATATATTTCCAGGCTTAAAATATATCTTTCAAACCAGGATGCGAAGCCGGATGTTGTTTTTGCAAAAGCTCTTAGAAAAATACTTACAGATAATCATGAAAGGGGAAAACCTTTTGATCTGGACTTTGTAAACAGGGTTGAACTTGACAGGGGATACAGTGTCTACATGGACAGGTTCAGCGATCCGGGGGATTTTACTTTTATCTTCACAGGATCTGCAAACAGAGAGGAAATAGTCAATCTTGCTCTTAAATATATTGCGCCGCTTGAAAACAGTTCCGACTATAAAATCGGAAAAAGGGAAAACTGGACTGATACAGGAATGAAGATGCCTGCAGGTGTAATACGGGAAAAAGTCTTCAAGGGTGTGGATGAGAAGAGTGAAGTTGCTGTGATTTTTAAAGGAAGCTATGAATGGAGCAGGTCTGAAAATCTTGTTCTTTCATCTCTTGCAGAGGCTGCTGATATGAGGCTGCGTGAAGTTATCAGGGAAGGTGAAGGGGGAAGCTACAATATAAGTGTCTATCCTTCGATGAAGCATTTTCCGTCACCTGAATACCAGCTGATTGTATTTTTCGGATGTGACCCGGAAAGGGCTGAAGAGCTTAAAACTACTGTTTTCGATGTAATTGAAAAACTGAAGGAGAATATTTCAGAAGATATACTAATCAAGATAAAAGAGGCTAATTATCAGCAGCATGATAAAAATGTCCTTGAAAACAGTTTCTGGGACAGCGCTGTTTCTGAAGCTGAACTGTCAGGCGCCTCCCTTGACTGGATTAAGAATTTCAGGGAAATGATCGGGAAAATAACAACTGATGAACTTGAGGCTGCTGCAAGAAAATATTTCAATACCGACAGTTTCATCGATGTTACGCTGTATCCTGAAAGCTATAGTGAAAAACTAAGTGACTAGTCTGCATCTAACAGTTGTGGTTTTATAAAAGATATTGCAGTTTTAAGCTTTGCTGTATAAAAGCTGTGAAAACTTGATATCATGGAACAGAATTTGAAAATACGGAGTATTCCGGTAATTTGCTTTATTATCTGAAAGATGAGTATATTTATAAGCTGAAATACCGGAAATCTGATCATTTTGAGATGATTTATTACTGCGATATTTTCTGAAATATGAAAACATAATGTATAAGAATTAATTTGTTTGCGAAAAAAAAGCACTTCAGGAAAAACTTCCGGAAGTGCTTTTTTATTGGATTTTTATATCAGTACTTGAATCCGCTGTCTCCGATAAATTCCCTCAGTATGGATGTCCCGGGTACATAACGTGCCGGGAGGTTGTTGAAATTGCTTAAAAACCGCTGAAGCCTCTTTGCCTCTGAATAAAGCTTGTCGCTTGGTTTTACTGATTTCAGTATAGGCTCTGCAAATGTCTTCAGCACAGACAGTTCGTAGTCAAGTGCGGAATTAAACACGCTGTCGGAATTATCCTGGTACGGGAATATGTTTTTATCCTCACCCCTTCTTACAGACGGCCACCTTGAAAGCGTATCAAGGGCTGAATATCCTCGGTACTGGAAATCCCTTATCATTCTCCTTATAAGCCGGTTGTCAGTTGTCGGAATCCTGCTGTGGTCATCAAGGTTCAGCTGTGTAAGGGCTGAAATATAGATCCTGTGCTTCATACTCCTTTCTATTCTCCATGTAAGCCTGTCATTCAGCCCGTGAATCCCCTCAAGGACAAGAATACTTCTCTCATCCATTTTTATTCTGTGCCCTTTGTAGACCCTTTTCCCTGTTTTGAAATCAAATACAGGGAGTTCAATTTCTTCGCCGTTAAAAAGAGAGAGAAGGTCGTTGTTGAGAAGTTCTATATCTATTGCCTCGATACATTCAAAATCATATTCCCCGTTTTCATCTCTTGGTGTAAGCTCCCTTCCAACATAATAATCATCAAGCGATATGGAAAGAGGGTTGAACCCGACTACCTGGAGCTGGGTGGTAAGTTTTTTCGCAAATGTTGTCTTTCCTGATGATGATGGGCCTGCAATAAGAACAACTTTAACATTTCTCTTTTTTTCAGCTATCTGGTCAGCTATCTGCGCTATTTTCTTGTTGTGAAGTGCTTCTGCGACATTTATCAGCTTTTCCCCGTTTCCTGCCGCTATATGTTCATTAAGCTCCCCTACAGAGCTGAAATTCTGTATTTTACCCCATGAGTTATATTCCTTGTAGATAGCTGAAAGTTCAGGCATGTCTTTGAAAGGGGGAATAACATCAGGATTATCGTGTGTCGGAAAACGGAGAAGAAAACCGCTTGAATAAGGCATTATTTCAAACAGATTAAGCATTCCTGTCTCAGGGACAAGCGGGGAATGGGCAAGGTCGAAATAGTCTTCACATTCAAATATTGCTATCTTGCTGTCATTCCTGTATTTCAGAAGAAGAAATGCACCGTGGGTGTTTTTCCTGTCAAAGAGTTCGACAGCATCCTGGTATGATATTATCATTCTGGTTATTTTCAGGTTTTTTTCCACATAGGATTTGACCTCTTCCCTTATCAGATCAATATCGCCTTTTTCAGGATTGATAATGTTGTCAAAGTAAAAATAATAACTGCTTCCGAGTGAATTGCTGATTACAAGCCTTCTTTTCGGGAAAAGTTTTTTTGCAGCTTTTGTGACCAGGAAGGACAGTGAATCCCTGTATATTCTGATCCCTTCAAATGAATCAAGATAAACAGGGACAACTGTTGAATTTACCCTTATTTTATATGTAAGGCTTGTTATTTCGTTGTTTACAAAGGCTCCTGCCGCAGGAGCTTTTCTTTTCTCAAGAAGGTTGTTTTCAAAAAAATATTCAACTCTTGTTCCGTACGGGACAGTTACGGAAGAGCTGTCCGGCAGTTTAACTTTTACTTCTCTCATTTTAATCTCCTGTTGATAAAAAATATATGTATAAACAGTTTAATGCAAATATCTGTAAAAACGGTTCATAGCAATTTTACTGTATAAACAGCTTTATTTAAAAGCGGATATTAATAGTATCACAGCTTATACATCTTTTGTAAAAAAAAGACCTGTCTTCATATTTGAAGGACAGGCCCTGAAAGAATATATCAATAAATCAAGTATATTATGCGGTTAAATTGATGCTTGCGATATATCATTAAAACGGATGAAATAAAACCATAAACAGAACTCTGTCAGTTCATGGATGGTTTACAAAGAGGGGTTATTCTGACTTGCAGAATAACCCCTCTGTTTACATGTAAACTGTTGAAATATCAGTTAACAGGAAGGTTCCTGTTAACTTTTCCAACTGCTTTTTCCCAGTCAAAGTATGCAGCAAGATATTCATAAACCGCTGAAACATGCGCTATTTCCGCATTTTCACGGCTGAGCCTTGCATCTTTAAGTTCAAGCTGTGTTCCCATACCGCTGTTATAGGATGCCTGTGTTATTTCATATGCTTTATCTGCTGTAACCATGGTTGTCAGAGCACTCTGTATTCTTTCTTCCGCTTCTTTAAGTGAAAGATAAATACTCCTTATTTCACTCATAACATCCTCTTCAAGCTGCTCTATCTTGAGAACTGTCTGCTGGTATTCAGTCTCTGCCTTTTTGTCCTGTGAACTTAATGCACCCCCGGTATATACAGGGAGCGTCAGTGTAAAGCCTATTGTTGCAGCAGTCACTTCATCTTCGATTTTAAAATCATCGGAACTTGACTGAACACCATATGTAATATTTGCAGCAAGGGTGGGGTAGTGGTCTGCCATGGCTGCCTTGATATTAAGGTCCCTGAGGTTTCTTTCTCTCTGGAGAGTCTTGTAATCTGCCCTTTCAGGGAGAATTTTATTGAGAGGAAGAAGCTCCGGTATATCTGGATAAACTGAAATATCACAGTCCAGATCCACTTCGCTGTCAAGAGGAATACCTGCAAGGTTTTTGAAATTGATTCTTGCAAGGTCAAGATTTTTCTTAGCCTGAGTTGTTTCTGGTATTGTCATTTTCCAGTCAACTTCAGCTCTAAGAAGGTCAACTTCCGATACAAGTCCGTTGTCAAACTTGTCCTTGATTATATTGTAGTTTTCATAAGTGTTTTCTTCGGTTGATTTCTTTACCTCATAGAGTTTTTCCATGAGGTAATTCTGATAATACACCTTCTTTGCAATTGTAAGTATCTCCTGAAGCTGGACATCATATATTGCGCCTGTCATAAGCTTGTATTCCTTGCTTGCCCTTATTGCCTGGAACACTTTCATGTTGAAAACCTGCTGATCGAGAGAGAGACCGAATGAAAAGTCGTTGTCGCTGTTCATGTCTATATCCTGCATGATTAATGGACCTCCTCCTGCTACGGAAGCAACAGGATATGACTGTTCAATATCTTTGAGGTTTCTTGTGTAACCTGCCTGTGCCCCTATTGTCGGGAGCGCCTGTGACTTTGCCGCTTTCTCATTGGTTTCCGCAATAATCACATCTTTTGCAGCCTGCTTGAGCTGCCGGCTGTTTTTCTCGACACCTGTAATATAGTTTTCAAGCGTATAGCTTTCACTGAATAAAGGAGCTGTTACTGCTGTTGTCAGAAGCAAAACAGCAGCTGCTGTAGTAAATATCCTAAGCTTCATAAACGGTTTCCTTGTTTTTATTTTTCTTTTTGTTTCTTGTCATTAGGTTTTCCACTGACGGAATTACAAACAATGTAAGTACTGTAGCAGTCGCAAGACCCCCGATACTTACAATACCCATAGGCTGTCTCATTTCGGCTCCTGCAGATCCAATTCCCATAGCCATGGGAAGCATACCGAGGATTGCCGCAATATTTGACATAAGAATTGGCTTGAGTTTTACAGGACATGCTTCTATGAGAGCTTCCCTCATAGTCATCCCGGAAGCTTTAAGCTGGTTTGCATAGTCAAGGATAAGGATCGCGTTATTAACTACAAGCCCTATAAGCATGACTATCGCCATCATCGAGATGAAGTTCATGTTCTTCCCTGTAAGAAGGAATGCTGCTACTACACCGATCAGGGAAAGAGGTACTGTTGCCAGAATAAGAAGCGGCTGTGTAGTTTTTTCGAGTATTGCAGCAAGAAGCATGTATGTAAGGATAATAGCAATAATAAATGCCTTTCCCATAGCCTTGTTTGCAGATTCCATCTCTTCAGCTTCACCGGATATGATTTTCTTATATCCGAAAGGAAGGTCCAGTTTTTCAACTTCCTCGTCAACAATATTCAGAAGCTGTCCCTGGGCATATCCCGGAGCAATATCTGCGCTGAATTCAATTGCCTTGACTTTGTCATAGTGGAGGATTTTGTTGTATCCTGTTGTATATTCAACCTTTGCAAAGTGTGAAATAGGGTAAATACCGTTTCTTGTCGCGATTGAGATGTTTTTAACATCCTCATAGCTGTTTACAGCTTCATCCTTAATAACAACCCTTATGTCATATTCATTGCCATATTCCTTGTACTGGGTCATTACCATCCCCTCGACAGCACTTCTCATTGTTATTGCCAGGTCATAAATTGTAAGCCCTGCATCGTTGAGTTTCTTTCTGTCCGGAGTTATGGTTATTTCCGGTTTCCCTTCACGTGAAGATGTATCAAGGTTCATAAACCCTTCTCTCCTGTTCAGTGCTTCGAAAAGTTCACTCTTATATGCTTCAAGTTTTTCAGTATCCTGTCCGGTCAGGTAGAAGTTTATCGGTTTTCCGCCGCCGCCTCCCATTCCGGAAATAGCTGCAACTTTAATATCTGCACCCGGGATATCTGCAAGTTCTCCTGTAAGTTCTGCAGCAAGAATAGTGTTGCTTATTTCCCTTTCCTCTTTCGGGTACATTGAAACAGTCATTGTTGAAAGGTTTGTTCCTGTATTTGTTGCTGATGTCTGGCCCAGCTTTGTTACAATATGCTTGATTTCCCCGTAATGAGCGAGTCTTGTTTCAATTTTCTTTGTAATGTTTTCTGTTTCCTCAATATCGTAGCCCTGGGGAAGTTCAACAGTAATCTCAATATCACCTTCATCTGAGAAAGGCATGAATTCAAACTGTATTTTTCCGAAAAGTCCCATTGCAAAAATAAACAGTGCAACTGCGGAAACAACAACCAAAGCACTTTTGGGCTTTGAGCTCAGAATCCAGGAAAGTGCTTTCTTGTAGCTGACTTCCCACCTTTTAAACATTGCTTCAAGTTTTTCACCTATTTTGTTTTTCTTACCCACATTTTCAGGCAGTATGAATGAAGCCATCATTGGTGTAAGAGTAAAAGCAATAATGAGTGAGAATATAGTTGCAAATGTTACTGCAAGTGCAAATTCTCTCAGATACATACCTACAATACCATCCATGGTTGCAAGCGGCAGGAATACCGCAAGGTTTGTAAGGGTTGATGCAAGAACAGCTACTGTTACTTCTGCAGTCCCTGAAGCAGCAGCCTCCTTTCTTCCGTGACCCATTTCCTTGTGCCGGAAGATGTTTTCAAGTACAACAACCGAGTTCATTACAAGAAGCCCTACAGATGTTGAAAGCCCCATCAGTGTCATTATGTTGAGAGAAAATCCCATTGCATTGAAAATCATGAATGTGGGGATAAGCGATGCAGGCATTGTAATTACAATAATCATTGTTGACCTGAAGTCGTGAAGGAAAAAGAGAAGAACAAAAGATGTGAAGATTATACCCAGAACAATATTGGATATTGTATCGCTTACTGATGATTTTACATATTCCGCAGATTCATCAATTATTTCAAGAGTAACTCCAGCCGGGAGATCTTCCTGTATTTTATCCATTACATCTTTTACATCTTTTACAATTTTTACAGCATTACCTTCTGAATTCTTGATAACGCTGAGAAGAATGGCATTTGAGTTTCTTGTTTTTGTTTTATTGTTAAAGTAGATTGCTTTTTCTCTTACTTCCTCACCCGAGTCTATAATATCCGCAATCTGTCTGAGTTTCTTGTTTCCTGAAGCTGTCGGTATCTCAATATTGGCTAGTTCATGAAGTGTACCGAATTCCCCGTCAAGTTTAACAGAATATTCCTGCCCTTTCTCCTGAAAGTACCCGCCAGGCATATTCATGTTTGATGATTTCAATATCTGGTTTACCTGGGCAAGAGATATATTGTTCTGGAAAACTGTCCTGTTGTCAAATTCAACTTTTATTTCCCTTTCCTGGCCCCCTGTAAGGTCAACGCTTCCCACATTTTCCACCTGGGAAAGAAGAACCTTGACTTTACCGTCTGCAAGGTCATAGAGTTCCTGCATAGGGAT
Organism: Spirochaetia bacterium; assembly: GCA_963662265.2. Classification (GTDB taxonomy): domain Bacteria; phylum Spirochaetota; class Spirochaetia; order CADAEX01; family CADAEX01. The sequence goes on from CAXXHA010000041.1 coordinate 40,503, forward strand.
ATTTCCGGAAATCATTACATCAATTACTGATATAGCCATGATATCAAATTTTTCTATGAGAGGATCTTCCGCATCTTCCGGGAATTCATTCATAATATTGTCAATCTTTGATTTTACTTCCTGATGTGCAACATCCTGGTCTTTATCAAGATCAAACCTCATTATAATTATTGAAGCACTGTCCAGTGAATACGAGTGAATATAGTCAATATTACTTATCGTCGATATTTCATCCTCGATTTTATCTGTAATCTGGCTTTCTATCTGGTCCGGGCTTGCTCCCGGATATACTGTCTGTATTACAACAAACGGGAATTCCACGTTTGGTGTAAGGTTGAGGGGGAGGGCAAAGAATGCCATTATCCCGAATAATAGCAGAGCTGCAAGGAACATTGAGATCATTACAGGTCTTTTTATTGATATATTGGATAGAAACATTTTTTATTAGTTCTCCTGGTTTACAATTTTAATTTTACTGCCGTCAGAAACAAGCCTGTTCCCTTCTGTTATCAGTACATCGCCGACTTTAAGTCCTTCACTGACTTCAACATCAAGTCCCTGTCTGAAACCTGTTTTAATTTCTCTTCTTACAGCTTTGTTGCCTTCAGCGATAAATACACATTCCTTATTGTCTTTTGAAAGTATATTTTTCTTTTCAACAACAACAGCATCTTTGTTTTTATAGGTAACAATACTTATTTCTGCTGTTACACCGCTTCTGATATTATGGTCATTGTTGTCAAATTCAAGAACAGCCCCGAAAGAGTTTGTTTTCGGATTGAGAGAAAGGTCTGTCTGTACTACAATCCCCTCTACTGTATATCCTTCCCAGGATGCAGTTGCGCTCATACCTGTTTTTATTCTGTTTATTTCCCTTTCCGGAATCTGAACTTTTGCCTTTAAAAGGTCATAGTTTGAAACAGTTAAAAGGTGGTCATCAGGATTAACATTTTCTGATGGTCTTACATCAATTCGTGTGATATATCCGTCTATAGGAGCCTTGACTTCAAGCATATCGTTTACAATGTCCCAGTTTGCCCTGGCCACATCAAGCTGTGTCTTTGCATTATCATAATCCTGTTTTGAAACACCCTTTGTCTTGTAGAGGCTTTCCATTCTCCTGAATGTATCAGAAGCATTTATATAGCTTGCCTTTGCCTGGTAGTAGTTTGCAGCAGGGTTGTTTTTGGGAAATGTGATAACAACAGTATCCTTGGTTACAAAATCACCGACACTGTAAAGCACCTGGTCAACTGTATCTGAAACAGATGAGAATTTACTTGATTCTGTTATTCCGGTAACAGTAGATGTGTAATTAAGTACTGTATGAAATTCATCCAGTTTTACCGGTTTTACATTAACAGGAATACCTTCGTCCGCGTGGATCTGTGTCATGCTCCTGTTATCCTGTCCATCAGCTGAAGTTCCGCCAGCTTTGACAGAAGCTTCTTTTGATTGTGTTGTATATGCTACTGTAAATACTGCAACAATCACCAGCAGTAGTAATAGAATAGTTTTCTTGTATTTCATTTTTTCTCTCCAAAATTTTATTATATTCATGGTTTTACCCCATATTTATTACAAATTCCTGACTGAAACTGCTCAGCTTTTTATCTCTTCAGTTTTTTTTACAGCTTCTTTTGTTTCTGAATTGTTTAAGTCAATATGAGCAGGGCAGAGACCTGTAAGAAAGATATTAATGATCTTTGCTATATCTGTTTCTGTAAGATCAAGCATGTCCAGTTCCTCTGCATATGTAATGAAATTCATCATTCCGTGAAGAAATGCTGCAGCGGCTATGAATTCATGTCGCAGGTTTAAATCCTGTCCTTTGTTAATTTCTATATCTGTTCCTTCGGTAATTTTATTTATCAAGTCTATATAGAAATCCTGCTCATCCTTGTGATAATTCTTGTGCCAGTCCTTGAACTCATCAAGTGCAAAAACACCCTGATTAAGGTTCATTAATTTACTGATCTTTCTCAGATTCGGGTCATTTTTAAACCGTAAAAGCATATCGTTGAATATTGAATAAGATCTTTCATATATTGTTTTCCCTTTTACAAAAGCTTCCCTGGCTATTGTCATGGTTTCTATTTCCACATATTTATGGATTTCCTTGAATAGTTCAGCTTTATTCTGGAAGTGCCAGTAAACAGCTCCCCTTGTGACGCCGGCTTTTTTTGCAATTTCACTTATATTCACATCCGAGTAAAGTTTACTGCTGAATATATCTATTCCGGCTTCAATAAGGGCCTGTTTTGTTTTTTCTGCTTCTTCTTTGGTTTTTCTCAAAAAGCTTATCCTCCTAAACATACATGTATGTATGTTTGCTGATAAAAGATACTGATAACATACATGCACGTCAATATGTTTCTTTAACTTTTCTGTTAATTTTTATTATGTATTCAAACAGTTGAATTATTTTTTTTATAAACTTTAATACTGATTCAAACTGCAGATACTGCAGCATAATATCTGATTTGAATACCTTACTGTTTTATTATTCCTTTCTCTAAAGAGAAGCTACAACAAGCGCAACTGTCGCCAGAAATAAAAAAAACTGCATGATTTCTCCCCTTTAATAAATGAATAAAATAACTCATCTGCCTGTGGCTTACTGAGTTATTTTATTAAACATACATGTATGTATGTTTAATTGACAATTTAAAGATATAATATACATACATACATGTCAATATGTTTAATAGATTTTTATGGTGATTCCGGGTAATTATCTGTTCTGATCAGAATGCCTCCATCAGGCTCATGTAGAACTGGGTCTGATTATCATTGTTATAAGCCAGATCAAACCTCAGGTTCAGGTGCTGTTTTTTATCAAGGTTGAACCTGAGTCCGGCGCCTGCTGCTGTTTTTATTTCGCTGAAATCAAACTCATTAATGTCAGGTGCAATAGTTCCAGCTCCTGTAAATAAAACTCCTCCAAAACGTCCGGAAATAGGGAAGCGGTATTCAGCCTGTAATACTGCAAGGTGTTTATCCCTGTATTTACTGAGTAGAAATCCTCTCATTATTCCGAGCAGTGGAAGTTTCTGGAAAGGGACATCACCTGCTGTCATTTCATAGAGTGTATTTATCCCTATGACATGATTTCCCGAAATCTGAAAGTAGTTTCTTAAATCCAGTTCCAATCTGTTATAGCTGTAGTCGCTTGCCGCATTTTCATTGAATATTTCCCATTTCAATGTGTATAGAAATCCCGAAAGAGGATATGAAAAGCTGTCTCTTGTATCGATTTTTATAACAGCTCCACCTCCTGTCTGTGTTATTCCTTCGCTGCCGGGAATTTCATCTGAAGCAAGTGTTTTTTCCTTTTCAGAGAGTTCATCTGTATAAAATATAAATACAGGGCCAAAGTAAATGCTGTCAGTTATCTCTGACATCAGGGATAAATTTGTTTCAAGTGAAGTCTCGCTGTATTCCTCTTCCATCTCATCTGTCACATTGATTCCTGTGCCATAGAAGCTGTTTTGTGAGTTTGTGAAGGCAATACCGGCAGAAATATTGTTAAGATTCCCGTTAAAGTATTTTTCACCTCCCAGTGCTATTGATGCCTGGTTTTTTAATGTATAGGAGATTGCTGCTATTGCAGTGTCATGTTTCTGCTCCGGGTTTTCAGGATCGGGATTGTTGTATGCCGATATTGCCAGAGCCATCGCAAGGCTGGTTTCCGGTGAGTAGCCGATTAAAGGCAGGTAAACAATTCCCCTGTCTTTTTCTGAATTATCTGTATATTCTTCTCCAAACAGTGTGAACGAGGTAAATATGAGTAAAATAAGAATAAGTCGTTTCGATGCTGTAATCATTATATATTTCTCCAAAATGAATATCTGGAAGAAATATAATTTTTTGAGAAAAAACAATCGTCCGGCTGAGAAAAAAGTGTGTATTTTTTTCAGCTGAACGTCCGGTTAAAAATATTATTTATTGAAACGTTTTAGAAATGCGCATTTTTACTTCGGCAAAGAAGAGGAAAAGCGCCTGATGAATTCTGACCTTACGGGAACTGCTTTTTTCTGTATTCTGATGGTGTCATGTTTACATTTTTTCTGAATATTTCATTGAAAGTTGTTTTTGAATTGAACCCGGCTTCGAACGCGAGCTCCAGCACAGTTTTATCTTTGTTTGAATTATCTGACAGAAGCTGTTTTGCCTCTGAAATACGATAGCTGTTTATGAAAGAATAAAAATTATGTTCACTGCTTGCTATTGCCCTTGTTAGCTGATGGGGAGGTATGTTGATAGCATCTGATAACTGCGAAAGTGTCAGCGAGTTGTTTTTATAAAGCTTCTCCTTTTCCATGAATATTAATAACTTTCCCAGTAATTCCTGGTCTCTTGTTCCTGTTTTTAGCATCTGCTCTGATATTATGTTCTCAGATTGGCTTTTTTCATTATCAAGATCTTTAACTTTCATGAAAATTTCAGGCTGCCTCAGTGTGCAGTAGGCAACATAATATATATAGAGGATTGCCAGTGTTGGATCCAGCCATAATATTATCGGGGGCACAGAAATAATGTTAATTATCAGTAAAAATCTGATGACGGAAAGTGACCATGTCGAAAAAAGCAGAATAACCATTATTTTAAGCCATGTAAGTTTCAGGTTTCTTATTTCAGAAAAATAATTTCTTATCTTTATTGAATACCTGTTAAGCCTGTACTGCATGCTGAAGAGATAAAGGTATGCCTGAATATAGAGTATGACAGAGATTGTTTTATTATCATAAGGTATGCTTTTTTTATAGACAGCATAATGCCAGATCCCATATATAATAAAAAGAACTGCCGGGATCAGGTGTAAAAAAAGTTTTTTTTCCAGTTTCTTGATATACCCTGTAAGCAATATTGTATAAATATAGAAGATCGGGCTGTAAAGAAATGAAATAGACTGCAGAAACACAATCCATTTTTCAGAAACTGAATACTGCTTGAATACATCGAAATAAAAGTCTGCAAGTGCTGCTGATAAAAGGAAAATTCCTGTTCCCAGAATATGATTTGGCAGGTAGTTTTCTTTCTTGAAGAAAAGTCCTCCTGACAGGAAGAATCCCATCATGAAACTGATAAATAAAAAAAATGAGTATATTTCGTTCACATCTTCTCCGGAAAAATATTCCCTGTATCAGCATTCTGAATTGCAGTAAATCAGACAGTTTCCCTGTTCCAGCTTAAGCAAAAGCTGTCTGACAGCTTTTGCAGCATGTAGATCCCTTATAGGGGCAGACTTTAAACCACCTGTTTCGCCGGTGGTTGATGACTGTTTTTCTGATGATAAAGTTCTTTCATCAGCTTGAGCCAGCCGCCCGGACCGACATACCTGGGATTGAGTTTGATTTCATTTTTTATTTTTTCTATATCATGAAATTCAGAAGGGGATAATATTTTTTCTTTATAATCATTTTTCTGCATAATTAATACCTGTTAAAAGAATAGTTCCAGCTGAACAGGAGAGCCTGATTTCTCACTCTTTTTTATATGTGATGAAGCCGGATTTTTATTATCGGTATTTTTTGCTGACGGCTGAATACTGATTGTTTTTTCAACTTCTGTTTTTATGCAGTCAATTTCTTTATCATCACTCCTGTCTGAAGCTTTTTCCCTTATTGTTCTGCCTGCAAGAATATCGGGGTAATGCAGTTGTATTTCTCTTTCAAGAACTGTAAGAATATTGCTGATCTGATCTGTCATTTCATCATCAGCCTGAAGTTCAGCTTCGTCAGCTTTTTCTTTTTCAATCTCAATAATAAGATCTGCAAGTATATCAATAAAAGCTTCTGTATAATTGCTGTCAATTGAATTGTTTCTGAGCTGAATCAGCGCTGATTTCGAGAAAAAAATCAGGCTTAATTCAGGATCCTCTTCTCTGAAAGATACTGCTGTAAGCCTGTATGTTTCAGATTCGCCGAAAATAAGTTTCAGGTTTTCAAGAAGCATAGACGGCGACATATCATTCAGGGAGATCTGTCTGAGTCCCCATGAAGCAAGTTTTTTTGATAAATTCTGGTCTTTGACATAAAGGTCAGAAAGCAGGAGTGTAATATTGTCTGTAAAACGGTCTTCATGACCTGTTTTAAGATTTGTTTCTATCTGATCAAGGCTTGATTTTACAGAGATACTGTCTTTGATTATATTGTTTATGAAGATCTTTTCTGAATCAGAAAGTCCTGAAATTGATGATATTTTGTCCCTGCTGATTATTCTGTAGAAAACCGGGGCAGTCAGGTGAGGTATTGAATCTTCCTCAATTTTTCTGAAAGCTTCATCTGCCTTTGTGAAATTTTCAGCATACAGATAATAAAGCGATTCAGTAAGGTATTTCCAGTTGGAAAAAAAAGAACTGTCTGAAAGATTTTCAAGTTCATTGAGTATATCTTCATCATACATACCGTTTGTAACTGCTTCAAATGCATCAGATACAATCCTGGCATCAACTTTCATTATGTCGTTTTCCGGCAGTGATTTTGACCTGCTGACATAAAAAGGATCGATAAAGTGTTTCTTTAATTGAGATTCTATATCCCTGCGGACATCTTCTGTTGTTCCGCAGAGCTGGTTTAATAATGATTTTACTGTGTTCATAGGACGAATAAAGGTAAGTTATCGCAATACTTCTGCTCTGTCAACAAAAATCAGGAAAATATAATCTGTTCAGTATGCTGATTTTGCTGAATTGAATACCCGACGACTATCCTGCTAGAGACTGTCAATTTCTCCCTTTGTCAGAGGTCTTGCTATCTGCATCTTGTTGTTCTGTGCCAGATCAACAACAATTTTTTCTGTAAGCTTTTCACCGTTTTCCGATGTAAGTACTTTAACAACAGGCTGTTTCGGATTATTCGGTGTTGTTTTAGTTACAACAGCGATTGATTTATTTGTCAGCTGTACAATTGTTCCGATAGGATAGACCGACAGAGTAAAGACAAGCGCTTTGACTATTTTATCATCATACTGTTTGCCCATATCCTGAAGTATATCCATTATACCTGAATGGGGATTTTTACCTTCCTTGAACGGCCTCTTTTCAACTGCTGCGCAATATGATGAAACAACTCCGAGGATTTTTCCATAAAGGGATATCTGGTCTCCTGAAATTCTCCTGGGATAACCTGTTCCGTTTATTCTTTCCTGGTGTTCAAGAACAGCCATGGAAGAAGTGTTGGGGAATTCCATTTCCTTCAGTATTTTAAAACCCAGGATCGGATATGCCTGAATTGCTTTCCATTCATGCTCCTTCAGTTCTTCTGTCTTGGTCAGTATGTTTTCATTTATTTTCAGCATTCCGATTTTATGCATCATAGCACCCATCCCAAGCTCTATTGTCCTGTGAGGGGGGAACTTAAGAAATTCCGCAAGAGCAATGCTTACAATAGTTGTTTTTACAGAGTGTGAAATCAGGAAATTATGCTCTGTAGATTTCAGGCTGGAAAAATCCAGGATAAATTCTCTCTTTTCCTTTAGAGTCTGTATAATCTTTTTTACCTGATCAAGAATCTGCTTGTGGCTTATAAGTTCCTTTAATTTATATGTTTCATATATATTTTCCAGGAATCCGCATATTTCCCTGAAAAACAATTGTGCTTCTTTTTTTGTCTCTTCCTGAGCAAGATCATCATTAAGGTTTGATGAAATCATGCCCTGGTCTGACATTGAATTAACTGAGGGTTTCTGGCCTTCCTCGCCGTCTGATTGTACCTGTTTATAATTCCATTTTTTCAGTCGTTCAATCATATCTTCAGCAACAGGGATATCGGAAGTAATTAATATATACTTATCATCTAGAAATACAGGCTGTGAATAATATGTATCCGGTTTGAGATTAGTAATATTAATTGTTTTCATATATTTTAATATCCATGTTCCTTTAAAGTGATATGTGTTATAGTATATTATATCCTATATATATTATTGGAGAAAATAGCTTGAAATATAAATTAATTATTATATTTTTCAATTTTTTTATGTTAATTTCTTTCGCAGCAGTATTTCTTCTTCCGCTTACAGTTCTTGGATATGATTATGCGAAAAATTTCTGGTTTTCAAACTGGTATCTCCCGGTAGTTTTCATTATCCTGATTGCTGTTTTTAATATATTTTTTCTTTCAAACTGGTCAGTTCTCAAGCATGTTGAAGATGAAAACTGGGCTTCACTTAAACCGATTCTTGAAGACAGGATATACAACAGGGGAAAAACCAATTATACAAATGTTAAGCTTCTGATAAATTCATATTATCTTACATCAGATATTGATGCTCTTTTCAGGCTTGAAGAACATGTTGCAGAAAAAAAGCCTTCTGTTTACAGCAAAACTGAACTCATGTTTGTTTCAGGCCGTCTTCTGAAAAATGATTCAGACGCAACTGAAAAATATCTTGAGGAAAAAATCAGCTCAAGCAGCCAGCCAAATATATGGGTTGAGTTTAATTACTGTTTTACACTTGTGCTTCAGCAGAAATTTGATAAGGCAGCTGAGTTCCTTCCTTCGCTGATTGAAAGAAGCAGGGACAGGATTGTAAAACTCTGCTCCATATATCTTCTTTTTCTTGCATCAGGCATAAAAGGAAAAGAAATAACTGATCCCATGAGAACCGGATTTGTTTCTGAAACAAGCAGGGAAAAAATAGGCAATATAATCAGGAAAGGGAAGGGCGAACTTCATGTCCTCTTTTTTACCAGGATAATTGATCAGGCTGTCGAGTGGGCCTATGCGGTTGAAGAAAACATGGAGCAGAAATAATCAGATCATATTCCAGTTTCAATGATTCTGATGGAACTGGTAGATTTATTTACAGGTCGGGTCTAATATCCCGCAGTTTACTTTGTAATTTTGAAAATGAGTAAGATTCAGATTTTATATAGTTTTTGAGTCCTTGCCCCGACATACAATCCATTCCTTACAGATCCGCATACACTGCTGCCTGAGGCGGGGTTGTTGTTTTTACAGGTATTTTTTCAGCCAAAATGAAGCAACTGAAAGCAGATAGCTTATTTCCTCCTCTGTAAGTTCTTTCCCCTTTTTTATTCCATGCCATTTTTCCAGACACTTCCTGCAGCACATTCCGGTTGCATGCTGAGCAATAAAAAACGGGTGATTTCTCATGGGAGTCTGCTTCCCGTCATTATCAATTACTGCAGGTTTGAGACGGTCTGAAATAAAGTCCCTGCCGTGCGAAATAATTGTTTCAAGGCCTTTAGACTTCAGATATTCGAGTTCCCTTCCTTTCAGGCGGAATCCCGACCTGAATTTCGATCCGGATAATTTTTCAAATAACTGGCTATGTTCCTGCAATTGTGTATTTCCTCTTTATAATTATGCAGGCCGGACATGAATCTACGGGAGAATCAAAACCCGGCCTGAAATCCTGTTATGGTAATTGGCTGTGTTTTTAAAACCGGATAATTTCCTAGACCTCAATACCCAGGGTGAGCCTTATAACATAACCGATTACAAATGAAAGAGCAGCAACCCCGAGGCTTATCAGTGTCATTTCCAGGAATCTTGCCCTGAAATTATAATCCTTTGCAACTGAGATATAGTAGTTAAAGACAAAAATAATTAAAACTGCAGCCGAAAGAGTCAGTACAAGAGCTGTCATGTAACTGCTTAAAAGCAGGTAAGGTGCTATCAGTATAAAAACTGTAACAATATATGCAAAGCCGGTATAGACAGATGATTTTAAAGCATTTTCTCCACCGTCAGTTTTTGTGGAAAGATATTCCGATGCTGCCATTGAAAAAGAAGCTGCAATACCTGTAATAAGCCCTGCAAGCGCAATCAGTCTTGTGTTCTGAAGTGCAAATGTAAGACCAGCAAGAGTCCCTGTAAGTTCAACAAGTGCATCGTTCAGTCCCAGAACAACAGAACCGGCATATTCAAGCCTCTCCTCCCTGATCATGTTTATCAGTTCTTCCTCATGCCTGTCCTCATCTGTAATTATGCTTTCAATTTCAGGGATTTCATCTTTGAAGCTGGCATAATTTATCTGAGCTGATTCTTCCCCTTTTTCCATCAGCTTGATGCCGAATGTAATGCCGAAAAGTCTTGATATCCAGTAAAAGAAAAATATTTTGAATTTTTTCGGAATTCCCTTTTTTCCTGTGTACTGGGTAAATATGTCATGATGCTTTTTCTCATCATTTGAAATTCTTCCAAGAATTTCGGAATTATCAGGGTCTTTTGTTTTTTTAGAAAGTTTCTTATATATATGGTATTCTGTTATTTCGTTGCACTGTGCTGTAAATATTTTTTCCAGTGTCTGTCTGCTGATTTTATCTTTCATATATAGCTCCTCCAACAAGTCTGATATAAAAATTAATAAACAACTGTAATCAGTTTGTTAAACTGTCTTTTCCGTTTTTAAACTTTTTTTAAGGGAAAAATATTGAAAGCATATTACCTTTTCCTTCTTTTTGTTACAAGGATTTCATCCGAATCTTTACATATGCCTCTTCATGAGTGAATAATATTTTCTATAGATGTATAGCATTATTGACCGGCCATAATTTAATTTCTATAATAGGTAAATCAGAAAAATGCAGAATACCGGGAAATTACTGGTTTTATTAACCGTTACTGAATATAATTTTCAATTTACTTCAGGGAATCAATGATTTCATAAACAGGCATTCGGTATAAATCAACATCCACAGCTGCACCCTGAAGTGCCACTTGCCATCTTTTGATAGGCACATGCGTCTGTACCTTGAGTTTATTAAAAAAACTGACGGGTATAATATGCATTTTCAGGCGATTATCGGGAAGCATGAATGTTGTTCTGTAAGGTATGGATTGTATGGCGTGTTTTATTCGGTCTGATTCATATATAATATTTTAAAATACGCAGCACGATGCGGGTCATAATAAAACCCTGGAGAGCATCACCTGTATTATGAAGGGCAATACCCGGAAGGCATACTGTGCCGCAGGTTCAGGTGGATAATCCTCTTTAAGGGGGTTCTGCTGTCAGGGCATATAAACCCGCACTGCGAATAAATAAAGCGGAGAGTTAATATGAGTGTCAGAGTACGATATGCTCCCTCCCCGACAGGGATGCAGCATATTGGCGGTATAAGAACTGCTTTGTTCAACTATTTTTTTGCAAGAGCCGAGGGCGGAAAATTTATACTGCGAGTGGAAGATACAGACAGGGAACGTTATCAGGAGGAGGCTCTTCAGGACCTCTATGATACGCTCAACTGGCTGGGGACAAAATGGGATGAAGGACCCGACGTGGGAGGGGATTACGGCCCCTATGTACAGTCCCAGCGAACAGAACTTTACAGGGAATATGCAAGGAAACTGGTTGAAGACGGTCATGCGTATTACTGTTTCTGCTCATCTGAAAGACTTGATAAACTCAGAGAGGAACAGAAGAAGAACAAGAAAGACTCTTCCGGCTATGACAGAAAATGCAGAAACCTTACTCAGTCAGAGATTGATGAGTTTGAACGGGAAGGTATAAAACCAGTTATAAGGCTTAAAGTACCTCTTGACGGGGAGACTGTTTTCCATGATCACATACTCGGGAAGATTAAAAAGAAAAACAAGGATGTAAGTCCTGATCCTGTACTCCTGAAGTCGGACGGTTTTCCAACTTATCATCTTGCAAATGTGATTGATGATCATTTCATGGAAATTACACATATAATGAGAGCCCAGGAATGGCTTCCGTCAGGGCCTCTTCATGTGATTTTATACATGGCTTTCGGATGGGAGCCGCCTGTATACTGCCATCTCCCAATGGTTATGGGTAAGGATGGCCAGAAGCTGTCAAAGAGGCACGGGTCTACAGCTGTAAGGGATTTTATCGCGAAGGGATATCTTCCTGAAGCTGTCATGAACTATGTATCACTGATCGGGTGGTCATATGATGACTCAAGGGAGTTTTTTACACGTGAAGATCTTGAAGAGCTTTTTACTATAGACAAGCTTAACAAGGCTCCAGGTGTCTTTGACTATAAGAAGCTTGACTGGTTTAACGGACAGTATATCAGGAAAAAAACTGATGAAGAGCTTAAAGAACTTGTTCTTCCCTATCTGAAAAAGGCGGGTTTTGTATCACCGCAGATCACAGCTGAAGAGGATGATATTATTGATTCAATGATGCCTCTTGTCAAGGAGAGGCTGAAAGTCCTTTCAGATATAACAGAAGTTTCAGGGTTTCTTTTCAGGGATGTTGAAAACTATAATACTGCTGATATTATTCCGAAAAAGATTGATGCGGAAAAAACTGCTGAAGTTCTCACTCTTATGAAAGAGCGGATTGCAGATGTTATCAACCTTCCAGAGGAAGAAGCAGATAATAAATTCAGGGAGTTTGCCGAAGAACTTGATGTTAAACTAGGCGATCTTCTCATGCCTTTCAGGGTTGCGGTAACCGGAACAAGGATGTCTCCTCCGTTAATCGGTTCTGTTAAACTGCTTGGTCTTGAAAAAACTTATGCCCGTGTAGAGAGGGTAATAGATTTATTGAAAAACGAGGTTAATTATGGCTAATGAACTAACAATGGATACTCTGGTTTCCCTTTGTAAACGACGCGGTTTTGTTTTCCAGTCAAGTGAAATATACGGAGGACTTTCTTCTGCATGGGATTACGGTCCTTTGGGAGTTGAGCTCAAGAAAAATATACAGGAATTCTGGTGGAAGGAAATGACCAGGCTTCATGACAATATAGTGGGGCTTGATGCGGCAATTCTTATGCACCCCAGGGTATGGGAAGCATCAGGGCATGTTGAAAATTTTACAGATCCTCTTGTTGACTGTAAAAACTGTAAACAGAGATTCAGGGAAGATAAAATTCCTGAAGAAAACAAGAATTCCAAAAAATGCCCGGAATGCGGCGGTGAACTCACAGATCCCAGAAACTTCAACCTGATGTTCAAGACACATATGGGTCCTGTAGATGAAGGGGGAAATGTTGTATTCCTCAGACCTGAAACTGCACAGGGTATTTATGTCAACTTCAAAAACATTGTCCAGACAAGCCGTGTAAAAGTGCCTTTCGGAATTGCGCAGGTAGGTAAGGCTTTCAGAAACGAGATTACAACAAAGAATTTTATTTTCAGAACATGTGAATTCGAGCAGATGGAGATGCAGTTTTTCATCAACCCTTCTGAGGATGACAAATGGTTTGAATACTGGAAAAAAGAAAGATGGAACTACTATGAAAAACTCGGCATCAGAATGAACAAGCTCAGGTTCCACCAGCACGGTCCGGATGAACTTGCCCACTATGCAAAAGATGCCTACGATATTGAGTATGAATTCCCGATGGGATGGCAGGAACTCGAAGGTGTTCACAACAGAACAGACTTTGACCTTAAACGGCATACAGAATTCTGCGGCAAGGAACAGTCATATCTTGATGAGGGAACAAAGGAAAGATTTATTCCTTATGTTATTGAAACTTCAGCAGGTCTTACAAGAACTGTTCTTACTGTTCTCTCTGATGCATATGAAGAGCAGCAGATTGATGAAAAGGATTCACGTGTAGTTATGCACTTCCATCCGAACATCGCACCTGTTAAAGTTGCAGTCTTCCCTCTTGTCAAGAAAGACGGACTTGCAGAACTTGCAAAAGATATTGAGAAGAACCTGAGAGATGATTTTTCAACATTCTACGACCAGAGTGGCGCTATTGGAAGAAGGTACAGAAGAATGGATGAAATAGGAACTCCTTACTGTATTACAGTTGACTATGATACAAAGGAAGACAATACAGTAACATTAAGATTCAGAGACTCAATGGAGCAGGTCAGAATTAAGATTGATGAAATACCTGAGTTTATCAGAAAAGCAGACAGAGAATACAAAAGAGGTGAATAACAATGAATGAAGCACTTAAAATTTTACAGGAAAGGGGATTTGTAAAGCAGTGTACAGACCTTGATCTACTAAGCAGAAAACTTGATGAGGGGGTTGTTACATTTTACTGCGGATTCGATCCCACAGGACCCTCTCTCCATGCAGGTCACCTTGTACCTCTTTTTGCGATGGCACATCTTAACAGGGCAGGGCACAAGGCTATTGCTCTTGTAGGGGGGGGGGACCGCAAGAATCGGCGACCCTTCAGGCAAGACAGAGATGAGAAAGATTCTCTCTATTGAAGATATAAAATCAAATGCCGAGAAACTTAAAGTTCAGATTGCAAGATTTATTGATTTTGAAAACAACAATGCACTTCTTCTTGATAATGCTGAATGGCTTGCTGACCTTAACTATATTGATTTCCTCAGGGAGATTGGAAGCCAGTTTTCTGTAAACAGAATGCTTGGTTTTGAAGCTTACAAGCAGAGACTTGAAAAAGGCCTTTCTTTTATCGAGTTCAACTACCAGCTTCTTCAGTCATATGACTTCCTTACCCTGAATCAGAAATACGGCTGTGAACTCCAGATCGGCGGAGATGACCAGTGGGGCAATATTGTTGCAGGGGCAGACCTTACAAGAAGAAAAGCCGGCAATGAGGTAATCGGACTTACTTTCCCTCTCGTAACAAGATCTGACGGAAAGAAGATGGGTAAGACTGAAAAGGGCGCCCTCTTCATGAATCCTGAAATGACCCCAGTATTCGATTTCTTCCAGTATTGGAGAAATGTTGCAGATGCTGATGTTGGAAAATTCCTCGGCCTCTATACATTCCTCCCGATTGAGGAGATCCGGGAACTCGGAAAACTCCAGGACCAGGAAATCAACAGGGCTAAAGAGGTTCTTGCATATGAAATCACAAAGATTATTCACGGCAAGGAAGAGGCTGACAAGGCTCTTGCAGCAGCAAAGGCTGCTTTCGGCGGAGATTCACAGGACAAGTCTGCAATTCCTTCATCAGAAATTGCGGCAGCTGATCTTGAAAAGGGAATCAATGTTCTCGACCTCTATGCAATGACTTCACTCTGTTCATCAAAGGGTGAGGCAAGACGTCTTGTTACCCAGGGCGGAGCTACAATCTCTGAAAAGAAGATTACAGATATCGATGCTGTTATCGATTCTTCATATGTTGAAGAGGGCGAAATCATGATGAAGGCCGGCAAGAAGAGACATTTCAGGCTGATAGTAAAATAAATTAAACAGCTTACTGGCAGCATGATAAAGCGGTCAATGAAATAATATAATAATTAAATCCTGTGTATCGCTGATATACAGGATTTTTTTAACTGCAAATTCTTTAAAACTGTTATTATGAATCTGTTTTACATGGCTATGTAATAATATCAAAAAAAAGAATTAAAAAAGGAGTTTTATATGGAAATATTTCCTGAAGCTGTACAGAATCTGCCGCTTGCTGATATACCGGTTGAAGGCTTAAAAGCATATCTTTCTCAAGGGAATGATCACCAGATTCTTTTTATGGAGTTTGACAATGATACAGATCTTCCTGAACATTTCCATGAAAGCCAGTACGGGATTGTTCTTGAAGGAAGGATTGATCTTGTGATTGACGGGGAAAAGAAGAGCTTTGGAAAAGGAGACAGGTATTATATTCCATCCGGAGTGAAGCATTCAGGTAAAATATATGCCGGTTATGCAGATATGACATTTTTTAACGAAAAAGACAGATATTCTGAGAAAAAATAATTTTAAAAATCTGATGACTTTTTCAGTATCTTATTCCTGCTGTTTTTCAGGGATAAGATTATTATCTTCTAATTTTTTTGAATAAAATATATCCTGTTTTCCTTTTACATACACTTTTTGCATGACAAAAGTCATATAAAATATGTAACTCTCTTCACTGTTCTTCTCTCTTAATAAGAATCACAATAAACATAAAATACTATATCTTTCAGTGTAACATGGTTGAGGAAAAAAATAATGGTGTTTTCGGACTCTTCAAAATCTTCAATTCTGAAAATAGAACAAATAAGGCGGTTATAAGATGAATGTATGTGCTGATAAGTTAGATACTATTCTGCTATCGGAAAATGAAAAAAAACATATCTGTGTCCTTCTGAAAAAAGTTGTTGAGACTATCTATAATGCAGAATTTGACTTTTATCTGGGATCTGCCAGGTATAAACATAATGAGAGAAGAAAGTATAATTACAGAAACGGGTTCGGCCGGAAGAAACTGAAAACCTCATTCGGTAATGTAGATGTTAAAACTCCCCGTGACAGGAGCGGCAGTTTCTGTCCTGTAATTGTCAGAAAAAGACAACGGAATATTTCAGGTTATGAGAATACATTTCTTTCAATGATCTCTATCAACAGGAAACATGAGGATATTATTGAATACCTTTTATCGGTTTCAAAAATTGCGGATATAGACAGGGATTATCTGCTTCTCTCTTATATTGCAGATTCTCTTTCCAGGCTTTCAGTGGAAATAAATACTCAGAACATTGAATTTGATGAAATCCTTCATATTCATGATTCCATCGATATTTATTCGGCATTTGACATGAAATATTTATCAATTATAACACATAACGACATCTGAGCAGCAGGTTGAGTAATTATTAAGCTGTCAACAATAAATTAAAAATCCCTGTCTTCAATAACTGATTATTCTTTATCTGCAAAACCCAGTTTATATGCAAGCAGGGCAGCCTGTGTCCTGTCCCTGAGGTCAAGCGCTGTAAGTATGTTGGATACATAGTTTTTAACAGTTCCTTCGCTTAAAAATAATGTCTCTGCTATTTCCCTGTTTGTCAGGCCTCTTGAAATTTCCGACAGCACTTCTCTTTCCCTTTCAGGCATGGATCTTATTATTTTAAGCAGTTCATTATCCCCTTCGCTGAGGTTTTTCTCCTCTTTCAAAGCAGTGCTGTTTAGATTTCCCACCAGTTTTCCTGCTGCTGAATCCGCAAGCTGGTATATCCCCTGGTAGGCCAGCCTTACAGCCTGTGCAAGTTCATAATCAGGTATATCTTTCAGAAGATAACCGACAGCTCCTGCCTTGAGAGATTTTATTATATATTCATCATCATCAAATGTTGTAAGCATTATGATTCTGCTGCAGTATCCTTCTTTGATTATTTTTTCTGCAGCTGCAATACCGTCCATAACCGGCATTCTGATATCCATGAGAATTACATCCGGTTTAATCTCTCCGGCTTTTTTTACTGCCTCTTTTCCGTTAGATGCAGTTCCTGCTATTGTAATATTTTCCTGAAGCGAGAGAAGTGATGCTATCCCGTCACGTATAAGGCTCTGGTCATCAACTATCATAAGATTGATTATATTGCTCATATTATATTCTCCAATTCTGCAGATCTCCGGAATTATTATTCCTTTTAAACCTGATTTCCGCTGCAAGTTAAATTATTATTTAGCGCTTCATTATTTATCAAAAAATAAAACTGTAATTAAAAGTATGACAACTAAAAAACAGCCAGGTATATTATTCTGTTGCAACAGGATTAAACGGGGCTGAGACAGATATTACTGTTCCCTTTCCGATAACAGAGGAGATTTCCACTTCTCCCCTTAACAGTTCAATTCTCTGTTTTATTCCTGAAATACCGGATGATGTTTCAGAAACTGATCCGGTATCAAACCCCTTCCCGTTATCGCTGATCAGCGCAGTTGCCTTCCTGTCCTGAAAAAGAAGTGAAATGCTGATCTCGCTGCATCCGGAATATTTTACAGCATTTGTCAGGGCTTCCTGAATAATTCTGAAATATGCCAGCTTTACAGCGTAGCTGCATTCAGAGTCATCTCCTGTAATATTATAATGTATTTCAATTCCGTTTCCTTCAATTCTTTTTATCACATCCCTGATGATATCGGTAAAACGGAAATTTTCCACATCTTTAAGGCTTCTTACAGAATCCCTCACATCATCCATGGCTTCTTTTGCAGTTTTCTGTGCGTTTTCAATTGCCCTGAGTGCTTCATCAGGGTTGATTGTGAAAAATGCTTTTGCTTTTGCAAGCTGAATATTTGTTGCTGTAAGGTAATGTCCTATGCTGTCATGTATATCCCGTGCAAGCCTGTTCCTCTCCTCTATTGCAACTGTATCAGCTATCCTGCTTGCGTATTCTTTTATTTTCGCATTGGAAGTTTTAAGTTCCTCCATAAGCTGCATATTTTTCATTGTACTTTTTTTCTCTTCCAGGAGAAGAAAGCCCATAACATAGAAAAACACAACTTTAAAGAACCTCAGTATATCCATGAAAATCTTGAAAATATCTGAAGGCTTTTCCCTCAGGTTGGATGGTTCAAGTGCGAAATAGGGGATTATTATGGAAATAATAATTAATAAAAGAAGAATGATTTCTCTTGTCCCTTTTTTAAAAACAAAAACAGCATAGAAAATAACAAGCGGACCGAATATATATGCATACAGGTCTGTGCTTCTCAATACCAGCAGCAGGAGAAACGGAAAAGATCTTAAAGCAAATAATATATATTTCTTTTTTTGGGGTGTTTCATATTTCCAAATAGAGTATTCAGCATACTCCAGAATCAATATAAATATTGCAGATATCAATGTTATATAAGGAAAAATGTTGAAATCTGTTCCCTTTATATTTCTTTGCAGAAAAAATCTTAAAAAGAGAGGTGAGTGTATTCCCATATATGCAGTTATCAGAAATACCCTGATAAGATTCTGATTTGAAACTGTAAGTCCTTTCATTCTGTTCATCGCAGACACATTATAACATAGTTGAAAATAGATAAAACGGCGAAAAGTAATAAAATTGCATTCAAAACTTGTGACGAAAGTCACAGGATTAAGTATCTCTATTCACTCCCTTTCCCGGTTTTACGGATGCATAATAGCAGCATAAAGATCGGTACAATGCTGTGCGGCGGAAAGAAATGCCTCAAGCCTGGCTTGTTTCTGATCAGTATTGTTTTTATCAGATATGAAAATAACGGAAGGGGATAAATGGGAATTAATATCAGGCGGATAATATCCGCAGTTTTTTTTATTTTATTATCAGCCGGCTTATTTGCCGAACCGGAGAGCCTTGAAAAAAACAGCAAAGAGGATGAAAAGAATCATGCAGAATATATTGTTATAACAAGGGAAAAAGCTGTTGAAATGGCGCTCAGTTACAGCAGGGAGATTAAAAGCAGCAGGATAGATTATGAGCAGGCGGAAAGAAGTTCAAGATATTCCTGGAATGAAATTATACCTAAGCTGAGCTTCTCAGGCGGAGTAAATTCAACAGGTGATACAGATTCTTTTTCTGCAGGGGAGAATCCCTTCAATGCTGAGTATTCTGCCTCCCTTTCATTTTCACTCAGTCCAGATCTGAGGGAAAACATTAAGCAGAAATCACTTGCACAGGATATTCAGAAGATAAGTCTTGAAATGTCGACAGATGCTGTAAAGAACAGCGCCGAGAAAATGTTTTACTATCTTCTGGCATCGGAGAAAAACATTGAAATAAAGGAGAAGGCACTATCACTTGCTTTAAAACAGTACAGCCAGACAGAGATTAATTTCAGAAACGGGCTGGCTTCAGAGCTTCAGCTGCTTCAGGCAAGAATTAATGCGGAAAACAGGAAACCTGATATTGCAAGCGCCAGGCTTGATTATGAAAATACGCTTATCAGTTTCAAGGATCTCCTGGGAATTGACAGAAACAGCAGTATAAAACTCTCTGGTGACCTTGAGACAGAAACACTTGAGCTTGAATCTGAAA
Source organism: Spirochaetia bacterium (assembly GCA_963662265.2). Lineage (GTDB taxonomy): Bacteria > Spirochaetota > Spirochaetia > CADAEX01 > CADAEX01. The sequence goes on from CAXXHA010000041.1 coordinate 60,119, forward strand.
AACTGATCGATATATATCTGAAATCGCTTCCTGAAATAAAAAGCAGCGAGAAAATACTTTCCTATAATGAATCTGTTGCAGATGGAGTAAGAAAGGCAAACAATATTCCGGTATTCTCTGTTTCAGGAAGCTATAAAAATACGCTTAATGATTTTACAGAAAATATCCCCACTTCATCCGCCGCATCTGTAAACAGCGGGGAGTGGACAGATTCAGCTTCTGTTACTCTTGCCCTTTCCTGGTCTCCCAATTCCCTGCTGGGTTTTTCATCTGAAAAACAGCAGCAGAAGTCTGCAGAAGATTCTCTTGAAAAATCAATTCTGTCACATGCAGATCTGCTGGAATCAAAGGAAAAGGAAATTATAACTTCGGTCCTTGAAATAGATACATATGAAGAAAACCTGAATGTCTCAAGACTCAACAGGGAGCTTGCAGTCCGTTCTTATGAGATGACTGAAGAATCATTTAAAAAAGGAACAGCTGAAAGCCTTGAAGTGGACGAGGCCAGGCAGGAGTGGGAAACAGCGGAGCAGAATTACCTTTCCAGCCTTTACAGTTACAGGTCTGCGGTTCTTGATCTTGCATACCTTTTAAATACTGATATCGAAACCCTCAGAAGGAGCGGAAAATAATGGGAAAAAATATAAAAAAGACAGGAACAGTCACAAGGATTGTTCTTATTATTTCAATTGCAGTCTTAACAGGTTCTGTTGCTGTGAAAAATATAGGTGCGTCCTCAACAGGGGGAAGAGCAGGAAGCGGAATAGCTGCAGGTGGAAGACCCGGGCCTGCTGAAACCGGAAGCAGGCCTTCAGGGGATGATGCCGGAAAGAAGGGGATGAACAGTCAGGATTCATCAGGTCTGAATGAGACTGTGTTTTCTGTAATTACCGGGAATCCTGAAACAGGAGTTGTCAGGGAATTTATCAAGGTAAACGGTGATATCACATCTGAGAACAGCGTGGAAATATATCCAGATACATCGGGAAAGCTAGTTAAAAGATATGTATCAATTGGTGATTATATCAGGAAAGGCGATGTTATTGCCGAAGTTGATCCTTCAAAACCGGGAACTGTATATGAGGCAAGCCCTGTTGAATCAACAATAACAGGCACTGTCACAAGACTTCCCGGAAGTATCGGCGATACTGTTGGTACATCAAGTTCGATTGCTGTTATAGGAGATCTCTCCAGGCTTCAGATCCAGGTCTTTATACCGGAGAAAGAGATAACATGGATAAAAACAGGTCTTGAAGGGGAAGCTGCACTTGCACCCTACAGCGGAGAATATATTCCTGTCAGGATTACAGAGGTCAGCCCTGTTATTGATCCTGATTCCAGGACTCTCGAGGTCAAGCTTGAAGCAGCAGATGAAGGGGAACACAGGATGAAAGCAGGTATGTTTGCCTCTGTCCTGATTTATACAAGGACAGCGGAAAATGTTCTTACAGTCCCTCTTGAGGCTGTGCTAAGCGACGGGAAAGGTGAGTTTGTTTATACAGCTGTAAACGGGAAAGCAGCTGTGAAATATATTGTAACAGGGCTGAAGTCATCAAGCAGGGCTGAGGTCAGAAGCGGGCTTACAGGAGAGGATTCAGTAATTGTCAGGGGTCAGAACCTTGTAAGCGGAGGATCTTCTGTCAGGGTAATTGAAGGGGGAATGTAATGACTTTTACTCAGAGAGTTATTGAGCGTCCTGTAACAATTGTAATTGTTTTTGCGCTTCTGATAAGCCTTGCACTGTTCATGGTGCCCAGGATAGCACTGGATCTTTTCCCTTCTATCAATCCCCCGATAGTGCTTGTTAAAACTTCCTACGACGGGGCAGGTGCTGAAGAGGTTGAGAAAAACCTTACAATGGTGCTTGAAGGGCAGCTTGCCAATGTAAGCGATCTTGAGGAGATGACATCCACTTCAAGTGAAGGGTCCAGCAGTATTGTCATGGAATTTGATTATTCTAAAGATCTCAATGAAGCACTGGATGATATAAGGGACCAGCTGGAAATTGTAAGCGGCAGGCTTCCTGATGATGCAGATTCCCCGATTACATTTAAGATTGATCCCTCCCAGCAGGCTATTATGAACCTTGTTGTTACAGGTAAAAAAACACCTGAAGAACTCAGGGAAATTGCTGACAACGATATACAGTCCAGGATAGAAAGGATTAATGGTGTTTCAACTACATCTGTAATGGGCGGACGTGAAGCAGTTATAAGGGTTGAAGTTTCCCAGAACAGGCTTGAAGCTTACGGTTTGACTCTGACTTCTGTTTCTTCCGCTATTTCAGGACAGAATGTACAGGTAGGCGGAGGTTCAATAGAAAGGGGAAATATTGATTACTATATCAGGACAGACGGCGAGTTCAGTTCTGTTGAAGAGATAAAAGATACTGTTATTGCGCTCAAGTCAGGTATTACTGCAGACGGG